>JAQSYI010000016.1 GCA_029256185.1 Paenibacillaceae bacterium | reverse complement strand
TCGGGGAGCCATATGGAGAGGTGTCCGAGTTTGGTCGAAGGAGCACGATTGGAAATCGTGTAGGCGTCACAAGCGTCTCGAGGGTTCGAATCCCTCTCTCTCCGCCACTTTCTTTCAGTGGCCCGTTGGTCAAGCGGTTAAGACACCTCCCTTTCACGGAGGTAACAGGGGTTCGATTCCCCTACGGGTCATTATCCCGGGCGCTTAGCTCAGCCGGGAGAGCATCTGCCTTACAAGCAGAGGGTCGGCGGTTCGATCCCGTCAGCGCCCACCATATTTTCTTTAAGAAGTTGTCAACGACGCGGGGTGGAGCAGCCCGGTAGCTCGTCGGGCTCATAACCCGAAGGCCGCAGGTTCAAATCCTGCCCCCGCAATAAGGTATCCCACAAAGTGAAGAAATGCTGATGAAGCTTATTCCTGATTACTTTGCGGGAACCCAGAACTCATAACGCGGAGCCGTGGTGTAGAGGCCTAACATGCCTGCCTGTCACGCAGGAGACCGCGGGTTCGAATCCCGTCGGCTCCGTATCAATCCCCAAAAAGTGAATTGAAGCCTTGCAGCGAATTCCGATTACTTTGTAGGGATCCCAGATAAGAAATCACTATGGCTCGGTAGCTCAGTCGGTAGAGCAGAGGACTGAAAATCCTCGTGTCGGCGGTTCGATTCCGTCCCGAGCCACCACTATAATTTTACGCCGACTTAGCTCAATTGGTAGAGCAACTGACTTGTAATCAGTAGGTTGGGGGTTCAAGTCCTCTAGTCGGCACCATTTTCACCTGAAAAGGTGAGACCGTGTTTATTCCGATTGTTTCCCGGGAAATCCGGAGAATCGGACCGTGGAGGGCTAGCGAAGTGGCCAAACGCAGCAGACTGTAAATCTGTTCTCTGACGAGTTCGGTGGTTCGAATCCATCGCCCTCCACCATTTTAATTTTTTAGGGGCATAGTTTAAAGGTAGAACAAAGGTCTCCAAAACCTTTGGTGTGGGTTCAATTCCTGCTGCCCCTGCCAATTTTTTTATTCATGGCGATCGTGGCGAAGTGGTTAACGCATCGGTTTGTGGATCCGACACTCGAGGGTTCAATTCCCTTCGATCGCCCCATTTTATTTTACATATTATTGGGGATTAGCCAAGCGGTAAGGCAACGGACTTTGACTCCGTCATTCCTAGGTTCGAATCCTAGATCCCCAGTAATGCGGACGTGGCTCAGTGGTAGAGCATCGCCTTGCCAAGGCGAGGGTCGAGGGTTCGAATCCCTTCGTCCGCTTTTAGTATGGCGCCATAGCCAAGTGGTAAGGCAGAGCTCTGCAAAAGCTCTATCCCCAGTTCGAATCTGGGTGGTGCCTCTCTTCTTTCTTTTCGAGTTTGCCGGTGTGGCGGAATGGCAGACGCGCGCGACTCAAAATCGCGAGGGAAACCGTGGAGGTTCGAGTCCTCTCACCGGCATCTAACAAAAGGCCCATGAAATTGTGCTTCTTACAATTTCATGGGCCTTTTTAAATTTTGATTGTCTGACTCATTGGATCGGCAGAAGAAATGTTTATTAATGACAGAACTGTTGGAGGCTGCATTGCTTTGGTATGATCCATGTCTGCTCCTTTTAAGATTTTTACATCCCATCCAAGGTGTTGCAACGCTTGCTTATTTTTTTGAAGGATACCGATAATATCTACAGTTACACTGCCAAAGTTTTCCCCATAAACAATTGTGTCTTTTTCCCCAGCAAACGCCAATCTCGGAATAATTAATTGATGTTGAATATCTTGATCATTAAATTCCATTAGATTCTTGTACAGGGTAACAAACTGCTTCGTTTGGTTCGTGTCGATCTTTATCTGTATGTGATCCCAATCCACGTTGTCAGGATTAATAAGGTTTGTTTCATCAAGCACAGGAGAATGCTGATTATTCCTTGCCCATATGTTTTACTGGTTACCACCATCATTTCTTTATAGGGGCCTTCTATTGGCGGAAAGCCGCCCATGATTAAACTTTCTAATCGGTCTGTTCGAACAGCTAATTGCAACCCGACTAAAGCTAGCCAAGAGTAACCATAATAGTTAAACTTCTTAACGTTCATTGCATCGGCAATTGCTAACAAGTCCTTTACTATGTTATCGGGTGTGAGATTCTCCGGGTTCGGATGTTGCAAACGGTGTCTTAAATTGTCGGCAGCTTGTCCGTATACAGATGGTTTAGCAACCGGGAGCATAATGGTTGCAGAGTCGGAATCTCCAACTAAACCAACCTTTAATTCTGATTCATCCGTAAGTTTTATGATTTTCTCCATTTATGTCACTCCTTAATTGTTTATACTCAATATTGTATAACATTCATGCAAGCTTTCGGTTTCCCCCGGTTTTCTTCTTCCCCTATTAGAAATCTTTTGAAAATATGTTATTGCAGCACTTGAAGGTTTTGCTTTAAAGCAGGCGGTTCAAATATGGAGACATTTACAGATCCATATGCAGTTGGGCAGCAGGTAGGGTAATCCTGCATATTGTTACAGATGGGTGAAGGAAAGTTTGGTTCCAGTCAAAGGCCTCCCGCGTTTATCGCAATGTATCGCAAAAGCTGTGCTATAATAAAACGAATAAATACATAGAGGAGGGGATTTTTCATGTGGAAAGAGTTTAAGGCGTTTGCCTTGAAGGGCAATGTGTTTGATCTCGCGGTAGCGGTGATCATCGGAGCCGCCTTCGGCAAAATTGTAACATCACTGGTCAATGATATTATCATGCCGGTAGTTGGTCTCTTGATAGGTGGAGTCAGCCTGCAGAATCTTCAATATGAATATGGGGATGCCGTTCTGAAATACGGGGCTTTTCTCCAGACGGTAGTAGATTTTTTCATTATTGCAGCTTCCTTGTTTTTTGTCATCAAGCTGGCCGGCAAGCTGAAGCGCAAGGAGGAAGCCAAGCCCCAGGAACCGCCTGCTCCCTCGAAGGAAGTGGCTTTGCTTACTGAAATCCGGGATCTGCTGAAGCAGAAATAATTGAACAAAGGGATAAATTTACTTACTTTTATCAAGCGACTATGTTAAAATAAAAGTAAGGAGATGAGGCATATGGATAACCACATGTTATGTCCCAAGTTTGAGGCTGCTTTTGAATTGCTTGGCAAACGTTGGACAGGACTTATTATTCAGGTGCTGCTTAGCGGGCCGAAGCGGTTTAAGGATATATCGGACGTCATTACGGGAATGAGCGACCGGATGCTCTCAGAGCGGTTCAAGGAGCTGGAAGCTGCCGGTATTATTATCCGTCATGTCTATCCGGAGACTCCTGTGCGGATTGAGTACGAGCTTACTGAGAAGGGAAAGGGACTTCAGTCTGCCATGAATGAAGTTCAGCTGTGGGCGGAAAAATGGTCGGGTTGATTCTTCTGACAGACGGAATCGGAGGCAGCTTCACGTGACGATTATTGGGTTGGTCAGGCACGGCATAACAGATTGGAATCAGGAAGGGCGCATGCAGGGGCGCAACGATATTCCTCTTAATGAGGAAGGGCGCAAACAAGCCCATCTGCTCGGTAAACGCATGAGCGGAGAAGCATGGGATTATATTTATTCCAGTGATATGCAGCGTGCCAAGGAAACAGCGGATATTATTGCTGAATATATGGATATGAGAGTGGAAGGATACGATTCGTCCATGGCAGAACGTTCCTTTGGCCAAATTGAAGGAACGACTGAACAAGAGCGAATCGAACGCTGGGGTGAAGCTTGGAGAGATTTGGACCATGGAGGAGAGCCGCGGGAGGATGTTGTGAAGCGGGGATTGGCGTTGCTGGATCAATTGCACGCCAGGCATCCCGGCAAGCGGATACTGGTGGTCTCCCATGGTGCGGTTATCGGTTCCTTGATGGAAACCCTGTTCCCGGAATTCGGATATTTGGGTTTGAAGAATACCTGTGTGAATGTTCTGGGGAAATCGGATAGCGGTTGGGAGTGCCTCCTGCACAACTGCGTCAAGCATCTCGATATCTGAAAATGGAACAGCCCCTGGCTTCAGGGGCTGTTTGCCTGTCTCCTCAGGCTATTCCTCCAGCCAGAGAATGCAGGTTACACCGCGGGGATAATACTTGCTGCCGGTTGCGATCCCGGCGATGATCTGATCGCTCCAGCTCCAGTAGCCATTGCGCGCATCGGTGAGCCACTGCACATGGGCAGCATCCGCCTTCAGGCCTGCTTCGCCCCAGGGCTGCTGCAGGATATGGCGGGCAATGAACTGGCACAGGTAGATCTTGCTCAGCCAGGAGTTGTCGCTGGTGGACGAGAGCTTCCAGCCTCCGTCTTCAAACAGGCAGACCCCCGGTACCAGCACCGTATTCAGATGGCCCTTCAGCACTTGCAGATAGGCCGCGAATCGTCCATCCGGGTCCAGAGCTTCGGGGCAACCGAAGGCATAAGGGAAGATCAGGCCTTCAATAGCGGGGATGATCTTCGAATCATTCCCCTCGCCGATGACCGCCGGAATGTACCCCCCACCGGTAACGGAGGCGACCAGGGAAGCGGCGCAGCGTTCCGCTTGCAGACCGGCAATACCGGCTTGACCAGCCAAGCCGTTCCGGGAGAAGATAGCCTCCAAGGCAATGTAGGCCGCCCAGCATTTTCCCGCCAGATAAATGTTGTTGCGGGATTGTCCCAGCGAGATGTCCAGACTGTCGTAAGTCGTGATTTCCGCTCCGCCCAAGCACCGGGAGCTGTCCAGCCCCATGATGCCGTTGCGCTGTGCGGGGTCCGGATGATCCCGGTTCAGCATGCTCTGCAGGCATTCTTCCAATAAAGGGAGCTTGCCGGCAAGCCAAGGCTCATCTCCGGTCTTGTGATAATAAGCGGCGGCGCACAGCACCCAGTTCACCAACTGCTCATGGGTCATGTGGGAGAAACAATCGTCCAGCCCAAACTGCTCGTATGAAGAGTATTCCGGGCGGGAGACGGCATTGCCCACTCCCATGTCATGGGTGAAGCTGATGCCTCCGGGATGGAGCTCTTCGCTTCCCGGGAACCGGACCTGATCATAGTAGCGGTAGCGTGCTGCGTACATATCCAGTTCATTTTTGACTGTCCAGGGATTCATCCTCAGCTCGTAAAACAATTGATCCACAGTGAGGTCAAAGGTGTTCATCATCCTGTATTCGCCTTCATTGACGATCCAGAAGGGACGACCTTCCCAGTCCAGCAATTGGGTGCTGCCGTAATAGCTGCGGACGGAATGGGCCATCATAAATTTCTGGTCATCGGTGAGCTTGCCTGCGGACAGCAGTGCATTGGCCGCAAGCGAGCTGTCCTTCAGGCGGTCGAAGTGCTGCAGAACATAGGAACCTACCGCCTCAATGCGCTTGAAATAGCGGGTGTACCAATAAGCGGCGTCGATTCCGGTTGTCACACAGCCGGACCGGTAGAAGCATAAGGCGAAGCGGTAAGTCCGCCGTTCTCCGGCAGGAGCAGTCATCAACAGCGCGGCGGTTCCACCCAGGCCGAATTTGAGATTCTCCGGGTGGGGATTCGTAAGGATTTTCTCGATGGAAAAATGCTGGGCTGCTTGAATATCCTCGCCCGCCAGGGCAAAAACAGCCGTATGGCGCCCTTGTCCGATTCCCGTTATCCCGCCGGGGGCTTCCGGTTCAATCAGGCGCATCACACTGTAGGGGTCTACTCCCTTGTATCCGAAGAACGCCCTGCGGGACGCGGTTCCCTTGGTATTATCCACTGTAATCTCCGCCAGGACTGCAGGGGCAAGGACTTCCATCAGTTCCGCAGCGTCTGCGTGATTAGGATCGGGAACCGGGCGGGCCTGGGTATAGAGGCGGAAGGTCAGATCACCGGCGCTCCAGGTATCGGTGCCAAGCAGGAATTCCCGCGTTATCTCATCCCGTCTGTATGGACTGACCACGGGTTTTGCGGCAACCGGGGAATCGTTTTTTTCCACATCATACCGCTTGCTCTCATCTTCGCCTGTTCCAAAAAACGGAAGCGCCTTATAACCTCCCCGGTGTTCTTCCAGACCGATGTACACCTGCTCTTCCGGCGGCCTTGCTTTCTCCAGATCGAAACCTCCCTTGGCTCCGGGAAATCCCAGCGTGAAGCTGGCAAAGGCACCGATGGGGGAATGGTGGGCATTAAAAAACATATTGTTTGGCATAGGTATACCACCCTTTCGCTATTCTGATTTCATTGTATAATCCGGCTGTGCTGGAACACATGGACAGATCACACTTTTATTTGGGCAAATGCTTACTTATAGCCTGTACGAAACGCTATAATAGAGGCAGCGGATAGGATAATGAGTGTTCAAAAAGACGGTTTTCAATACCTCTATTAGGAAAAGGAGGGGGCAGGATGCAGATTCACCGGGATGAACAGGAACATACCTTAAGCCTGTTCAGCATGGCGGATTTGAAGATCACCCTTCACAGCTTCTCCGCCCATTGCCGCACAGTCGGCAAGGACTGGTCCTATCCTCTCCATGATCATCCCATGTTCGAATTTAATCTGGTGCTGGAAGGGCGTCAGACGATCAACCTGAACGGGACAGACCTGCCTATGGAGCCAGGGGATCTGCTGTTGATGAAGCCAGGGGAGAAGCATGAAAGCCGGGTGGCGGGCGTTGCGGAAATGATGTACAGCTCCATTCACTTTGAAGTGGATGAGCCGATGCTCCGGCAGGCGTTGGGCAGCATCCGCGAGCCTCTGCACCGGAGGGGAAGCCCCTTGGCTGATGCAGTTGCTCCGGTATTGGGGCAGATCAGTGAATGGGGAGCAAGCGGCGGACCCTTTTATGCCGAGGACAGGCTGGAGATTATGCAGCTCTCTTGTGAATTGCTGGGTGCTTTGTGCCGGCTGCTGAGGAATCCTCCGGCGGATCTGCTGGGCCAGCCGCGGGGGGCTACAGGGTTGGCTGCCGCTATAGCGCAGAGAATCGAGCAAGCGGTGCGCGAGCAACCGTCTATGGACGACGCTGTATTCGTCAAGCAGGGCGTGGCTTATATAGCAAAAGAGCTTGGCTATAGTCCTGCTCATTGCAACAAAGTGTTCAAAAGCGTATTCGGCTTATCCCCACGCCATTTCCTGTCCACGTTAAAGCTGAGGCAAGCCAAGCTGCTCCTTCTGAACCGGGAGATGTCCGTGGAGCGGATCGCCGAGAAGCTGGGCTACCGGGATGTGTCCCAATTCAGCAAGCAATTCAAGCGCTGGATGAATATATCCCCTTCCCAGTACCGCCAGCTCAGAGAATAAAGATGACAGGAGGATGACGATGATTAGCATTCTGACAGGAACAGTTGCCGGCCTTCAAGTGGGTAAACCGCAAGCTTTTCTTCACGGCGGGAAGGAATGGGTATCCGGCATGGCCAAGGCTCCGGCGGAGGGGCCTGTATTCTTGGGGAAGCGGGGTTTTGACGGGGACGGCCAGGCTGATCTGGTCAATCATGGAGGCGAGGACAAGGCGGTCTGCGTATACTGCATCGGGCATTACCCCTACTGGGAAAAAGTGCTGGGCCAGGCTATTGGGCCAGCAGCCTTCGGAGAGAATGTGACAGTGACCGGCATGACGGAGGAAGAGGTATGCATTGGGGATATCCTCAGATTAGGGCAAGCGGTGGTTCAGATCAGCCAGCCGCGGCAGCCCTGCTATAAGCTTGGCTACAAGTATGGACGTACCGACATGCCTGTGCTGGTTCAGAATACAGGGTATACGGGGTATTATTACCGGGTGGTGGAGGAGGGCTTAGTGGCTAAGGGGGACGGCGTCTCCCTGCTGGACCAATCTCCTCACGGGATGTCGGTTGCTGCTGCGAACCGGATTATGTACATGGAGAAAGGCAATAAGCAGGAGATTGAACGCTTGTTGGCAGTACCTGAGCTATCCGCCAGTTGGCGGACGACTTTGACCAAACGCCTGTCCAGTTGACTTGGAAACCCCACTCTGTGGGGTTTTCTCATGCGCTTTTCTCTGCTTCCGGCAGAAGTTTTCGCAATGTTGGCGATTTTGAAACATGTGATCTTTCTAACATCCTAATACAGTTTCTGGCGGTATCATGGAAACAGATAAACAATCATCGTTAACTAGTGGGCCTCTCGATAAAAAGCTTTTATTGGCTGTGTCGTGAAACTGCCTTTCGCGCGTACCAGCCGTTGAAGAAGGCCGACAGGAGGTGTTGGCTCGATGTCCCGTCTTAAAGGATTCACCGCTTATGACAGCGTTTCGCCAACAATGTCAATGGCGCCTGCTCTTCAACTGCTGTGCAAGGAACACGCCAAGCTCCGCAAGGGGATGGAGGATGTCTGGGAGTTTGCAGGCAAGGCTTCCTCCAGAGACACGGAATTTGTCATGGAGTGGCTGGTACGGGAACGAAAGCTCCGGCAGGCTTGGGAGCTTCATACCGGCAAGGAGGAGCGTGTGCTGCTCGGGGCCTTGTCCAAGTACGTGGACAGCGACAGAGGACCCCTTGCTGTGATGAAGTATGAGCATGAATTGATGGAGAACCTGTTTGATAAGCTTGAAGAGGATATGAACCGTCTTGCCAAGGCGCCTGATAATGAAGCCTTGTATCAAGAAGTGATGCAGCAATTCCGCAATGCCTGCCAGATTAAGGGCAACCATTGCTATAAGGAAGAGAATTCCACTTTCTCATTAGCCCAGAGCTTGTTGTCGGAATCAGAGAAGGTTCTGATTCTTCAATTGATCCGCAAGATGAAGCATTAATCAGAAAGCGGTTAGGGAGGGGAGCCATGATCACGGGAGCTATCCTGGCCGGAGGCCAGAACCGGAGGATGGAAGGACAAGTGAAAGCCCTGCTGCCCTTCTCCGGGGAACTGATGATTGAACGCCAGATCAAATATCTGAAGATGATGTGCGATGAAGTGATTGTCGTGACCAACCAGCCCAATGTGTTCTTGCCGGTATTGGACCGTTCCGTCCGGATCATTACGGATTATTTTCCCAGCAAGGGACCTTTGTCCGGGATGCACGCGGCATTGTCCCTGGCGCGGAACCAGGATGTGTGGATTGTCGGCTGTGATATGCCGTTCATATCCCCGCAAGCGGCTCAGTTGTCATGGGAATTGAAGAAAACCTTGAAATGCGATGCGGTTGTGCCCGTTATTGACGGTAAGACCCATCCGCTTCACGGCCTGTATTCCAAAAACTGCGCAGACGCCATCTCGGCTCTGCTTCTATCGGGCGAGTACCGGGTGATGGAGATGCTGCGTATGATCTATTGGCAGGAGGCGCCGGAAGCTTATTTTCAAGAGCAGGGTGTTGATTTGAAGTTCGTCACGAACGTGAATAACCGCGAGGAATACGAAGCAGCCTTGCAAAACAACTGAAAAAAGCGGTCTCTGAACGATAGAGATTGCTTTTTTTTGCTTTTTTTCGGGGAAAAGTGACAAAATCATGCCCGTTCAGAAATTTGGCATATGTATATCAAGGTTGTGTGATTACTATCACAGCAATAAATGGAACAGAATAGTAATTTAAATGCATATTGAAAGTGATTATCATTGTCTTGCTCTATATGAACAAAGGGAATGTATCAGAGTGAGCGTGTGTTCATACATTCTATACAGGGGAGTGGACGAAAATGCCGTTAACAATGCTGCCGATCGGCAAAGAAGCCGTCATTAATGAATGCAGAGCCAAGGAAACCACCAGAAAGTTTCTTGAAGGGTTAGGCATTATTCCGGGAGTATCCGTCTCCATCATATCGGAGATCAAGGGCAACTTGATTATCAGCGTGAAGGGATCCAGGCTGGCGTTGAACAGAGGCGTGGCCCAGCAACTGATGGTACAGCTTTGAGAGCTTGGCCAATACATCCTTATACCGGAGCTTGTCAGTCCTAGGGGGGCGTGCAAGATACGGCAAGGGAGTATTCTCCATTCTTATTAATAATGATTATCATAATCATCAAATTATCATCACATTGGGAGGCTTATCATGGAAGTGACATTAAAAGAATTGAAGCCTAATGAAAGCGGAGTTGTCAAGAGCATCGGCAGCGCCGGTCCCATCCGCCGGAGGCTAATGGATATGGGCATTACTCCGGGCGCTCAGGTTGTTATGCGCAAGGTTGCGCCGCTCGGTGATCCTATTGAGATTAATATACGGGGCTATGAGCTTACTTTGCGGAAAGCGGAAGCCGAACAGATCAAGGTGGAAAAATAGCTGCACATAGATGGAGGGAGTAGTGAAAATGGCATATCGTTTTGCCTTGGCCGGCAACCCGAACAGCGGGAAAACCACGCTTTTCAATAATCTGACAGGCAGCAATGCCCATGTAGGGAACTGGCCCGGCGTCACAGTTGAGCGCAAGGAGGGCAAGTGCAGGAAAGTCAAAGAAAATGTAACCATTATTGACTTGCCCGGAGTGTATTCCCTGTCTCCTTATTCCCAGGAGGAGATCATCGCACGGGATTTTCTGTCCAAAGAAAAGCCGGATGTTATTATCAACATTGTTGACGCCACCAATATTGAACGGAATCTTTACCTGACCACCCAACTGCTTGAACTGGGAATCCCCACTATCATTGCTCTTAATATGATGGATGAAGTTAAGCTCCGCGGGGATGTCATCGATGCCAAAAGCTTGGAAAAACAATTCGGAGTTCCGGTTGTCCCGATTGTCGCCACCAAGAATCAAGGGATCAAGGAATTGCTGGAAACGGCATTGTCTCTGGATAAGAAGCATGAGTCCGCCATCAAAACCGCATTGGAAAATACCAAGCTGCAGGCCAGCGTCAGCGGCATTAGCGATTTGCTGAAAAAAGCCAATTACGCCAATCCTCTGTACAACGCCGTGAAGCTGCTGGAACGGGATGAGAAGGTTAAGGAAGCGTTGCAACTGACTCCTGCCCTGGAAAATTCGATCAACCAGATTATTGTTGCTGCTGAACAGGCGGAAGGTGATCTGGAGACGCTGATCGCCGACTTGCGGTACAAGTATATCAGCAAGGCCATTACCAATCATGTGAAGAAGGGGAGAAAGCATGGTGAGCTTTCCTTCTCCGACAAAGTAGACAAGGTTGTTACGAACCGGATACTGGGTATTCCCATATTCATTCTGGTCATGTATGCCGTATTCCAAATCTCCTTGGGGCCTATAGCTGCTTTGGTAGCAGACCCCTTCGCCACATTCACCGGAGAAACCATCCCGGGCTGGGTGGCAACCCTGCTCGAGAACGCAGGCGTTTCCGACTGGGTTTACGGTCTGGTGATTGACGGTATTTTCGCAGGTTTGGGCTCCGTACTGGGCTTCCTGCCGCTTGTCGTTATTCTGATGCTCTGTCTCTCCATTCTGGAAGACATCGGCTATATGGCGAGAATCGCTTTTGTTATGGACCGGGTGTTCAGACGGTTCGGCCTGTCCGGCAAAGCTTTCGTACCGCTTCTGATGGGGTATGGCTGCGCCGTTCCCGCCATCATGGCTACCAGAACCTTGGAAGACGACCGCAGCCGAAGGCTTGCGATTACGCTGATGCCCTTCATGTCCTGCGGAGCGCGTATTCCGGTGTATGCCGTATTTGCTGGTGCCTTCTTCGCTTCCAACCAGGGGACGATCACGTTCACCATCTACGCACTTGGCGTGGTAGTGGCCATGCTGTCTTGCATCCTGTTGAACAAAACGGTTCTGAAGGGTGAAGCGGCCCCGTTCGTCATGGAGCTGCCTCCATACCGTCTTCCTTCCCTTAAGTCTGTTCTGATTCACACTTGGGAGAAAGCCAAGGGCTATGTGGTCAAGGTTGGTACCATCCTTCTGACAATGACCGTGGTTATCTGGGTTCTTCAAACCTTCGACTTCTCATTCAGCATGGTTGAGGATTCCGCGGACAGCATCTTCGGCTCCATCGGCGAATTCATTGCTCCAATCTTCACCTGGAACGGATTCGGCGCGGTCCGCGATACAGGTGCGGTCCACTGGCAGGTTGGCGCGGCATTGCTGACCGGTCTCATCGCGAAGGAAGCTGTAGTGAGCACATTGGGAATACTGTATATCAGCGAGGGGACTGAGGAGCTGACCAACGCGCTCAGCACAGCCCTGCATACCCACTTTACGCCGCTTGCCGCCTTCTCTGTTATGGTATTCGTTCTATTGTACGCACCTTGCTTTGCTGCCATTGCAACAGCCAAAAAGGAATTGGTGTCCTGGAAGTGGACCTTGTTCACAGTTGCCTTTCAATGCGGTGTCGCTTGGTTTGTATCGATGCTGGTCTATCAGGTGGGAAGCCTGCTCGGCATTGGCCTCGGCTGATTCTACCGGCACGGCTGAACCAACTAACGAAGAAAGAAGGGATGAACCATGGCAGATGTCATTATTGTGGCTATTGTAGGCGCTGCTGTAGCATTCACCGTATACCGCTACATCAAGAACAGGAAAGCAGGGGGGACGGCCTGCAACTGCGGCAGCAATTCTTCTTCTTGCGGTCAGGCAAGCAGCTGCGGATCCCAGAAGCACTAAGCATATTTAACGGCACATAAGCTATCATTCCCTATTATAACTCGGCCTAAGCAGCAATTTATGACGCTGCTTAGGCCGAGTTTTTTTGCAAGTCTCAGCAAATCGGGGAAGCAGCCGACTTCTACCCAAACGCACGACGTTAAAGGACGCCGACAGCCGTTTTATCCTCGCTGAATCAGAAAGTATATCCTACGGAGGGAGAGGGTCCTTTCTCAGCAATCAAGTGGTGAAGGAGCCGGAGATAAAGGCGTACGAGACAATATGAAGGATAAAATTTCCATTGGGAGTGAACGGAGCGGGAGCGGCATAGGAAAGGCACTCCTTTGGAAACGACACAACTTCGCCAACAACCATTTATTACTTTGTGATTATAATCACAGATTGGGGGTGGTTGCTGCGCTATACTGTTGCTATAAGTTATCGCCATATAAATTTTATTTATCACATAGACATTGCTTATAAGCTGTACGAGTAGATGTGGCGAACAATTTCAATAGGAGTGGATGAGAAATGCTTCAGACCCTGTCATATGAGAACGAAACTGTAGACCCCGTAGACGTGTTAAGCGAAGGTATCGATAAACTGCGGGAAGAGCACGATCTGCTTAAGCATGAGCTGATGGAGTTCTATGGTATGGCCAAGGTAATTGGCCAGGATACCCATGTGACCAACTGGAGCGGCTCCATTGATAATCTTCGCCAGAAAATTATTGCATTCATGAATGAACTGGATGTTCATTCCGAATGGGAAGATGACGTATTATTCCCCATGGTTCAGGATTATACAGGCAAGGATATGGGGCATATTGCTATCATGGAATGCGAGCATGAGCTGGCCAAGCGCAATGTGAGGAATTTCCTGGAGGCTACCGAACGGCTTGCGGTTCCGGTTAGCTCCCAGGATGCCAAGGAAGCTGCATCTTATCTGCTGCAGGCCTACGTCATTCTTACGGATCATTTCAAGAAAGAGGAAGAGGTGCTGTTTCCGATCGCGGAGCAGATGCTCACCGACTTCGAGCAATTCTTTTCCTGATGACACAAGAAGAGAATGCCATAATATGATTTCGGATATTTCAGACGCTGCCCGCAAATTGCGGGTGGCGTTTTTGCGCTGTATATCTTATCTTATAATATAGACCGGATAGACAAGCCGGGCGGAAAAGGAGCGGGTATGGTCTATATGAACCCTTACCAGTTGGCAATCCGTACAATCCTGGCAGGTCAGGACTATGTGCTGCTTATTACAGGCGGTGAAGCTCATATTGGTGCGGTTGCGGTTTCCCGTTGGGATGGACAAGCTGCCGTTACAGAGCATCTGACCTTGCCTAAGCATAAGGAAGGAGAGCTGGCCCGGGAATTGGCTGGTCTGGCTTGCTCCTGTCTTCAGGCAACAGTAACCGTAATAGCCGGTATTCATATCGACAATGCCGCAAAGGAGGAAATTCTCTTCATTGTTGATGAGGTTCGTGCTATGGTGCGCCTGGAGCTCGAAGTGCTTCTGGAGCAGCGTAACCGGAGGAGACTGCCCGGTTGACTATGAAGAAGATGTGATTTATGTCATAATGGGCACAACAAGAATATACAGCGGAGGGGGGAGCCGGATGCAGACGACGCTTGAGGACCGTTTCCACCGGGTGCATGATTATTTGAGAATTTCAGTTACCGACAGATGCAATCTCCGTTGTGTTTATTGCATGCCCGAAGAAGGAATGGAATTTGAACCGGAGGAGAACCACCTGACATTTGCCCAAATCGCGGAGGTAGTCCGTTCACTGGCTGTCCTGGGAGTGCGGAAGATCCGCCTGACCGGCGGGGAACCTCTGCTGCGTAAAAATCTCGAGAAGCTGGTATCCATGCTCGCAGGTATTCCCGGCATTGAGGATATTGCTCTGACTACCAACGGAATGTTCCTCCAGAAGAAGGCCGGTATGCTGAAGGACGCGGGACTGACCAGACTTAACGTGAGTTTGGACAGCTTAAGACCCGACCGGTTTGCCCTTATCACCAGGGGCGGGGAAATCCGCAGAGTTCTGGGTGGAATTGATGCTGCTCTTGAGGCAGGGCTTGATCCCGTCAAACTGAATGTAGTGCTTATGAAAGGCATTAACGATGATGAGATTGAGGATTTTCTTAAATTGACCATCGGGCGCAAGCTGAACATACGGTTTATTGAATATATGCCTATCGGACATGATGATGACGGGTGGAAGAAGAGGTATGTGTCTTTGGAGACGGTATTTGAGCGGGCTGCCAGGCTTGGCTGGAAGGTGGAGGGGGCGGCGGGCGTAACGGGCAACGGCCCTGCCGAGAACCACCGGCTCGTTGGAGCCGCGGGCACATTCGGCCTGATTCATCCGGTCAGCGATCATTTCTGCAAATCCTGCAACCGGCTGCGGCTGACCGCCGACGGCAATATTAAGCCTTGCCTTTATTGGTCGGATGAATTCAATGTGCGCAGCCGCCTGGGCGATGCAGAGGGAATCAGGCAATTGTTCCTGCAGGCGCTCTCCATCAAGCCGGAAACCCATGAGATGGCATTGGCGCTGAACCAAGCCGGCCAATCCCATATTCCTACTGCCCGAAGAATGTCCCAGATTGGGGGATAATCAAAGCGGGGGACAGCAAGGAATAAAGCTCCCCAGCCATTGGCTGGAGAGCTTTATTTTGTCGGCCACTGCCGAAGGGGAGTGAAAATTAGAATACCCAAGCTTTGCTAATGATAACCAACAGGATGAAAAGTACCAAGATCACACCTGTAGTTGTGAAGCCACCGCCAACAGGACCGCAACCAGCTGCATATGACATTATTGTTCACCCCCCTTCACGTGAGATGACTGTTTTTTGGGGAGAAGATCCTTGTTCCTCCAGCCCGCATGTCTTACAGGCCTAAAACCGGACGGGAAACGATAACCAAGAGAATAAAGAGTACAAGGATAAAGGCAGAGCCGTAGCCGCCGATTCCTACAACTTCGGACATTTGACTTCCCCCTTTCTAACCGGAATACTACACTATATGCATCCGGGGTATTCAGGATTGGACTGATGCCCGGTTTTCCCGAAAAGGTCAGCGGAATAGGCGAACAGGCTGCAAAGCCCGGGGGAGGATTGGAAATTGTCCCCTTAGGCCCTATAATGGGGGATATCCCGTTATATGTACAAGCGGATGCTACGAAGCCAGTTTTGCTCCGCAATACTCAAAGGAGGATGACGATGAGCAGCATCAGAACACTTCGGACAAGCGAACTGGAAGACAGTTTGCAGCTGTCGCAATTTGCCTTTCAATATGAAATTTCTCCCCTTGAGAAGGATGAACGGCTTAGCCGGATGAAGCCCGAAGAGATATGGGGCATGTTCTCGGGGAACGGGGAATTGGAGGCGCAATTGACCCTGCTGCCTCTTAGTACATACATATGCGGCAGGGAGTTTGCCATGGGCGGCCTTGCCGGAGTCGCCACCTGGCCGGAACACAGGCGGAAGGGGAAAGTGGCGGCGCTGTTGGCTCATGCTTTGCAGGTCATGAGAGAGCAAGGCCAGACTATTTCGTTCTTGCACCCGTTCCAGTTTCAATTCTACCGCAGATTTGGCTGGGAAACTTATACGGAGTACAAAAAGTACGAGCTGTCTGTCGCTCAACTGCCCCGGTTTGAACCTGTTGGTGGGCAGGTCGTCCGGACAGCTGATCCGTCTGTACTGGCTTCCGTGTACGATGAATATGCCCGCCGCTTCAACGGCATGCTGGTCCGCACGCCCCAGTGGTGGGAGCAGCGGATCATGCAGAGAAAGAACGCGGGAGGAGCTTCCGCCGTGTATTACAATGACGACGGCAAGCCTAAGGGATATATGCTCTATAAAGTGCGGGACTATACCATGACGGTCAATGAGTGGGTGGCTCATGATGCGCAAGCGGAACGGGAGCTTTGGCGTTTTATTGCCAATCATGATTCCATGCTGGGCAGCCAAGGCAAGATCATCTTGCAGACTGAGCCGGGCAACCGGCTGACTTCCCTGCTCCGGGATCCCCGGATCAAGCAGGAGATCATGCCTTACTTCATGGCGCGGCTGGTGGATGCCCAGGCTTTCCTGCACCGTTATCCTTTCGCCGCGGGTGCGCCGGGAGAATTAAGCCTGTTCATTACAGATGCCCATGCCCCCTGGAATCAAGGACAATATAAGCTTCGTCTGGCAGCAGACGGAACTGCCCGGGCGGATTTCTTGGAAGGTACTGTAGAGGCCGCGCAGGGGACAGATGGGGATAATAGCATCAGCTGCAGTATCGGCATTCTGACCTCTCTGCTGCTGGGCTATGAAAGGCCGTCATTCTGGCACAGGAATGGCCTCCTCCAAGGAAGCGCCTCCGCATTGGCTTATTTGGAGGCGATTATTCCGCGGCATTCTCCGTACCTGATGGATTTCTTCTGATATCAACGGGCAACGGGCATACTATATGCAGTTTGAAGCATGGAGTCCCCAAAGGATGGGAGTGATACGAATGGCCAAGAATAATATTCAGGTGCCCTTCGGCTATGAAGTTCCTGCCGATGCTGCCAAAGGCACGCTGATTGTCTACGATGACTTCACGGATGTGCGGCAGGCCGAGGTTCTGGAAGTTTTGCGCTTTGCGGGGGAGCGGGCATTCGCCGGGGTGGTGTTCTATCCCATACATGAGGAGACGGCCCGCCGGATGGGCAACCGTGACCTTGCGCCTTATTACCGCAGGTTGGAAGGGCTGCAGCAGGCGCTGGAAGAGGCCGAAGGCCAGGCCTCGCCCCCATTCCGGGTTGCAGTTGACCAGTGGGAGGGCAAGCGAAAGAAATATACGCCGGTGGAGACGGCGATGGACTTTCTGACGGAAAAGCACAAGGCTCCCTTCTTCGTGTGGATGCGGTCGGAGTACGCAGCCAAATGGGCGGAATATGCGTCTTTTCCACTATGGATCCGGAAATTAAGGCTGGTTGTGGCTCCGCCCTATAGTGTCGCACTGCCTGCAATTATGAAGGAGTATGAGAGCCGCTGGGAATATATGAGATAAGATGATGAAGGACGCCTGCAGGATGGGAAGCCATCGGCAAGCGTCCTTTTTTAATTCCAACGGCAACCGGTGAAATTACAGGCTTCACACCAATCGACTTATTGCGTACGGTGTCAGATTTTTTTGTTGTCCGCTTTTTTCTTGTCTTGATGTTTGAAAGCATGCTTGTCGTTGCCTTCTTGAATTGTATCATTCACAAACTCCATATCCTGGTTCTCCGCCTTCATTGCTCCGGTACCTTTATAATTGCCCCGGTGGGATTTGTTCTCCGGCATGGGCTTGCCTCCTTTTTTGGGTTGGGATACTGTGCAGAGGTTGTTCAAAAAGCAGTGTTTTTGAACACGCCCTTATAATGTTTGCGGCACAGAGAACGAATATGCAGGGTTGTGCTTTATTCTGCAGGCAGGCAAATGCAAGAAAGAACCCTTTTTCCCCTTCAGACGGTGTCCGTCCCCGACCTAGGTCCAGTTCCAAAAACAGTCGCGGGTCCGTTTTGAGAAGCTGCAAAATAACCTACAATGTAAACATGAAGCAAGGAGTTAACAACGGAAAGGGGTGAACAAAATGAAAAGAAACGGCAGTTCCGGCTTCGCCATCCTGCTGATTATCTGCGGAGCCCTGATTTTATTAAGCAAATTCAGCTTTGGTTTGGGAGGGCTGATGGGTTATCTGGTTCCCTTGGCCATGGTGGTACTGGGCTACTACAGTGTAAAGCGCGGCAGCAAGGTAGTCGGTTGGGTGATTATGGTGATTGGCGGATTGATCCTCCTGGGCAAGTTCTCTTGGCTGATCGGCCTTGTTATCGCCGTCGGATTGATCGGCTATGGAGTGACTATGCTGCGAAGAAACAATTCCGTTTAAGTGAATGTTCAAAAAGTCCCGTTTCAGGGCCGAGAAGGTTGCATGAAGGTGAAGAAGGAGGAGCGGAGTGTAGGCAAAACCTACATGAGCACCGGACTTTGAGCCTGAGTGCAAGATTCGATGTCGAGTCTGCTTCCTGAGTCGCTTCGTCATCAAAGGGGGCTTTTTGAACAACCTCTATAAAGAAATTTCACTATATAGGCAAGGAGGCCAAGAGTTCATGAGCATCTTAAGGCGCGTTAAAGATATCAGCGTAGCCACGCTGAATGAAATGCTGGAGCAGTCGGAGGACCCGGTCCGCCTCATCGACCGGTACTTGTATACCCAGAAGGAACAAATCGACCAGTCGGAACGGCTGTATCTGCAATGTCTGAATCACGGCCAGGGCATCCGGCAGCAAATGCTGCAAGCGGAGCAGATGAAGGAGAAGCGGGAGCAGCAGGCGCTTATCGCTTTGAAAGCGGGAGAGGAAAGCATCGCCAAGCTGGCGCTGCAAGAGAAAATTCTGCATGAGGAGAAGGCCGATCAGTACCGGGAACTCTACGAGCAAAGCAAACAATCGATTCTGGAGTTGCAGGAGCAGATCAACCAGTTGAAAACCGATTATCAGGAAGTGGCGGCGAAGCGGGGTTACTATCAGGCACGTCTGGAAACGGTCCGGCTGCAGCAGCAGTTGAACGCCAGAATGTCCGGTGTCTCAGGCAATGAGACCCCCAGAATGTTCGCAAGACTGGAAGATAAGGTATCCGATATGGAATTGGAGGCACGGAGTCTGAGAGACATCCGGCAGGCTGGCCGCGATGCACTCTACGCGGCAGGCGCCGCGGCTCACTCGGTGCTGGAGACGGAGCTCGATAAATTGCGCAAGAAGCTGGAAAAGGAAGGTTGGGAGAAAAAATGACCAAATTATACCGGTCCAGACGGGACAGCAAGCTAACCGGCTTGTGCGGTGGTTTGGCCGAACAGCTGAATGTGGATTCTACGCTGCTTAGGCTGGTGGTAGTGGTAACGACTTTCTTCTCTGCCGGCACCGTTATTCCCATATACTTTATCGCTAGCATTGTTATACCGAAGGAGCCTGTCTTGAACACTCCGCCTATGTATCCCCCGTACGGTGGCATGCATAACGGCATGGGCGGACATGCAAATCATGGGTCTTACGCCCATCACCATACACAACCGCAAGGGCAGTACCAGCAGCAGCCCGGCTATTATCCGGGGGCGGGAGCACCGCCAAGGTCTCAAACAGCTGCTCCCAATCCGCAGCCTGCCGCCAGCTCCATCGATGAAATGATGAAGGACGTAGAAAAGAAAGCCATGTGGAAGGAAATCGAAGAACTCCGGGCCAAGGTGGCCAAATACGAGAAGGGAGAATAAAACAATGGGTGTATTTACAAGATTAAAGGATATGACAAAGGCGTCGGTCAATGAGCTGCTTGACAAGGTGGAAGATCCGATTATTATGCTGAACCAGTATATCCGCGATATGGAAGAGGAGATTGCCCAGGCTGAAGTGACAGTAGCTAAGCAAATCGCCAGCGAGCGGAAGCTGCAGCAACGCATAGCCGAGCACACACGCCTGTCTGCCGAGCGCGAAGTCCAGGCCGGCAACGCCTTGAAGAACGGTCAGGAGAATGTGGCCCGCCAGGTGCTGGAGGAGAAGCTGTACCACGATCAGAAGCTTGGCGAATATGTGGAAATGCACGCCCAATCCAAGGCCCAGGCCGAGGAACTGACCAAGCAGCTGCATGACATGAAAGACGAATTCTACAAAATGCGCAACAAGCGCAACGAACTAGTATCCCGCGCCCAATTGGCCAAGTCCAAGAAACAGATTGCCCAAATTACCCAGAACAACAGCATCGATGGAGGCAATGCGTCCCGCGGCTTCCATCGTATGGAGGAGAAGATTATCCAGCTTGAGGTAGAAGCTGAAATCAGCGGCAAGCCTTATCTGGCAGGAGCTGCGGCAACCTCTTTAAGCGCACTGGACTTGGCGAAGCAGGAAAAGGTGGATGAGCAGCTGCAAAAGCTGAAGGCTAAGCTTAACGTCAATGCGTCCCCCGCTTCCGAAGCTGCAGCATCCAATGCGGAGGAAGAAGTTTAAGTCAAGCTCTATCTGAAAAAATCAGCTTTATCGCTCGGTATATAATGTGATATTCTAAATTGGGGAAAAGCCATAAGGCGTGATCTGGAGCCTGTGGCTTTTCTTGAAGTCTTAAGGGCAATCATACAGCATGAGGAATATGGCTCAAGGAGGTGCGACATAATGGAGAGTGAGCGTCCCGACAACCGGGGAAGAAATAAATATCTGGTGTTTATCGGAGCTGGAGTATTCCTTCTCCTCCATAAAATTGTCGCTAATCCGGCCACTGTTATCGCCATATTCATGGTGCTGCTTGGCATATACAGCATTCGGAGTGAAATGAAAAAGAAGGGTTATGTGCTGCTTGGAATCGGGGCGTTCATCCTGGTGGGCAGCCATTTTGCCGTTATCCTGTCCCTTGTCCTCATGTCCTTGGGTTTTTTCTATCTGAGATCCAGGCAGGTGCATGGCGAAGGGGATGTTATCCACCGGGCCAAGGTGATTGAGAGCCAGAAGCGGGATAAGGAGCCCTGGGTGCTGCGCAGTATGAGCTTGTGGTGCGTTGTTGGTGAATTAAACCTGGATTTCTCGTTGGCCATTCCGGAGGAGAAGGAAACGACCCTGGTTTTGCAGGGGATCATTGGGGATGTTGATCTCTACGTCCCCGAGGATATAGGGATATCGATTGAGAGCTCTGTTCTGTTCGGCCAGTTGCGCGTCGCTACAGAGAGAGAGTCCGGTACGATGAATAAAATACTTTGGCAGTCGCCTAACTACGGGACGGCGGATAACCGGATGAAACTAATTGTATCTTACATCGTAGGAGATATAGACATTAAGGTGATCGGATGAACAACCGGCGTTTCTACCAAAAGTTCGCGAAGGGAGAGGACAGCCCATGGGCAAACGACTGACCAATATGATTTGGCGCAGCATGGGTGAGTCTATTCTGCTTTGTCTGTTACTGTTTGGCGTACTTACTTATTTATTATATGCATACGGCTATTTGAAGCCGTTCGATACTTGGGGAGAAGGCGTAAAGCTTAGCCTGTGGCTGCTCCTGTTCGCCCTGGTGATGGGAGCGATTTACGGATATTGGTCCAGTACCCGCATCTCGGCCCGTCTGGAGCAGCTGAAGGATGTCATGATGATGCTGGAGAAGGGGAATCTCTCCCGGACTGTGCCGCCTCTTGGCGAGGATGAGGTAGGACGGCTGGGACAGCAATTGAACCGGATTTCGAAGAAGTGGGAGGAGCAGGTGACCTCTCTCCAGCGTCTGTCCAATAATAATGCGCAGCTCGCCGAGAAAGCCAGGTATTCCGCCGTAGTCGAGGAACGCCAGCGGTTGGCCCGGGATCTGCATGATGCGGTAAGCCAGCAGTTGTTTGCCATCTCCATGACTGCTACAGCAGTGGGAAGAACCTTGGATAAGGATTTCGAGAAGGCGACCCGGCAGATTCATCTGATTGAGGAGATGTCCTCCGTAGCCCAATCGGAGATGCGCGCGCTTCTGTTGCATCTGCGACCCGTGCATCTGGAAGGAAAGCGTCTGTCGCAAGGGTTGCGCGAGCTGCTGATAGAGCTGCAGGCCAAGGTGCCCATCGAGATCAGTTATGAGATGGATGAGGATATCCAGCTGCCGAAGGGCATCGAAGACCAGCTGTTCCGGATTGTGCAAGAGGCGCTGTCCAATACGCTTCGGCATTCCAAGGCAACCAAGATGGAGATCAAGCTGAACCGGCCCACGGAGCTGATCCGGCTGTCTATCCGGGATAACGGGGTCGGGTTCTCGCTGGATGACCAGAAGCATGCTTCATACGGGCTGGTAACCATGAGGGAGCGGGTTAATGAAATCGGGGGCTCTCTTAATTTGATTACAGCGCCCGGCAAGGGAACAAGGATTGAAATTCGCGTGCCCCTGTTGGCGGATGGGGAAGGAGAGTCGGAGGTAAATGGAAGATTCGATCAAAGTGCTGCTCGTTGACGATCATGAGATGGTGCGAATCGGGTTGGCGGCCGTATTGGGCACAGAGGACGGCATTGAGGTGGTTGGTGAGGCCAGCAATGGTCAGGACGGGATTCGTCTGGCGCAGGAATACAGGCCTGATGTGGTGCTGATGGATCTGGTTATGGAGGGAATGGACGGCATTGAAACCACCCGCAAGCTGCTTCAGCTGTATCCGGAGTGCAAGGTCATTGTGCTGACCAGCTATCTTGACGATGAGAAGATGTATCCGGTGATTGAGGCCGGGGCCTTCAGTTATCTGCTGAAAACTTCCCGCGCCACTGAGATAGCATCGGCGATCCGCGCCGCGGCACGGGGGCAATCCATCCTGGAGTCCCAGGTAGCCTCCAAGATTATGAACCGTTTCCGGCAGCCCAAGCCGGCGCATGCTCCCCATGAGGATCTTACCGAAAGGGAGATGGAAGTGCTGCAGCTTATTGCCGGAGGCAAATCCAATCAGGAAGTAGCCGACGGGTTGTTTATCGGCATTAAGACGGTGAAATTCCACGTGACCAATATCTTGGCCAAGTTGGGGGTCGAGGATCGTACCCAGGCGGCCATCTATGCGCATAAGCACGGGTTGGCCAAGTAAATACATAGTCTTGCGAAGAACCGGCGGGCCACCTGCCGGTTCTTCGGGTTAGCGTGAATAAGGGGGCTATAGTGCAGGATGGGCTACAAAAAGCGGTTTACGAGCAAACCTTGGGAAGGAAGCTGGGAATACCAGTCCATGGAAGCCAGGTAATTGGAGTACCGCTTGTAGCGGGTATGGGAGCGGTTCAGCAGATCCTCAGCCGGTCCGGCTTCCAGACGCAGGATTAACCGTTTTATCCCGGCCAGCAGCCCGTCATTCCCTGTTAACCGGTCCAATACGGCATCGAATTCCTGCGGTAATTCGTCCGCCAGTAATCCGGGCTGGTGCAATTCCACCATGCCGGCCAACTCACGGGAAAAAACAGGATTCATATACTCTGCTGATTCTTCCAGCTCGGCTTCCAGAAGAGAAATGATTTGCGCCAGCTCCTGTAGCTTACCCTGGACTGCCGCATGATCCGGTGATACGGTCAGTACAACCGGCGCTTCCGGTACAGCCAAGAGCTCTGCCTGGAGCTTCCTTCCAGATAAGATGATCGAATTGGAGGAGGAGTGCCTCCAATATTCACTGTCTGTCCGGTAACGGGCATCGGCGGCCAGGCGGTCTCTGACCAACAGACCGGTAGCGCTTGCCGTGTTGCCTGACAAATCCTTAAGGGAGAAGGTACGCTCTGCTCCCGTCTCAACAGATTGGAGGGCCAGACGCAGCCTTCCGCTGGACGGATCATTCTCCAGCGTTGCCGTGACGCTTAGAGCGGACTGGTTGAAAACATTGCGTATCCGTGTCAGTGCAGTCCGGTGGGTATCCTCAGGAAGAATAAACCACTCCAAATCATGGTTGCCCCCTTCGGTAATAAGCCGGACCCGGTTTAAGCCCTTGTCGATGGTCGTAGGGGCATGGGGAGCGAAGAAGGCCGTGCAGTTCAATTGGGATGCGGCCAGTTTGGACACATACAAGGTGAAGCTGCCCGTCGCGGCTCCCGGGTCTGCCTGTGCAGTGACGGATTCCGGGTCGGAGGATTGCACGATGCGGCGGTTCAGGACAGAGGCGGGGCTGTAACCGCCCAGTTCCTCTGTAATAGCCTTGAGGCGCGCCGCTGCCATCAGTACAGCGACTACGGCTTTGGCGAATTGTTCGGCCGAATGGATCTCGGCCTCCCGGGCATACGGGTAGGAGTGCTCCTTGAGAGATGCAGGGACGAAGGGAGCCTGCTCCCTTCGGATCCGCTTTTGAACGGTAAATTTGTAGAAGTCCAGATGCTCCTCGTAAGTGCGGATTCCCCGGACCCTGCGGATAGGCTGCATGAATGTTCCTCCTCTCTTCTTCAGATATGCTATATTCATTATAGCATTGGTTTGCAAGCCGGGTCATGAAACAGGCGGCTATTATGAAAACCGGGAGTGAGTGTATGGCAATCCTGCAATGGGCAGCTGTGGCGGTCATCACCGCGGCCAGCATTATCTTCATGTGGCATATGTGGAAGAAATACTCCAAATAATATCGGCAAACAAGAGCTATCCCGATAGCAACTCTCCGGTTCCCTTCGTATGATGAAGCAGGAGAGGCTGAAGGGAGAGGTGGGCATGATCCGTACCCGCATTCCGGAACAGGATGATCCCGGTTTGTTCCGGATGATAATAGTCCGGCTGCTGCCTTATGCCAGGCAGGCCAGACCGGATGTGGCGTTCAACCGCAGTGAAATCCGGAGACGCTGGAGAAAGTGCAAGGTTTATGTGGCAGTAAACGGAAAAGGCAGGCCTGAAGGCTTTATCAGCTGCAAAGTGGAGGGGAGTACGCTTACCATTGACATGCTCGCGGTGGAAAGACACGCGGAAGGCCATGGAATCGGAAGCTCGTTGATAGCGGCTGCGGAGAATTACGGCAGGCGAAAGGGGGCGGCAAGCGTGCGGTTGGCAGTAGATGAGCCGAATCTGCATGCCCAGAGCTTTTATCACAAGAAGGGATATGGGGTGGAAACCTATTTTCCCGGCCACAAGATGTATATTTTGTCCAAGTGGCTTCAATGAAGCTCCATCTATGGAGCTTTAGTCCGTGCAGAAGGCGGACAAGCCTTGATTTTTGGGATTTATCAGCGATTTGTGCTAAACTGATAATGGATGAGAATGAAATGGATAAATATACCATACTTAATGAGAAGGAAGACGAATCCAATGCCTATGAGCGATGCACGCCTTGATGCGCTTAAAGAAACCGGAGCGGTATTCTTCATCTTCGGAGCAACCGGAGATTTGGCCAAACGCAAGCTGTACCCGGCCTTCTACAGCTTGTACAAGGAAGGGAAGCTGCCCGAGCGCTTTGCCGTGGTAGGTCTGGCCCGCCGACCCAAAACCAAAGAGCAGTTCAGGTCGGATCTGCTTTCGTCCATCGTCGAATTCGCCCGCTACAAGGTGGATGCGGAGGATGAGGCATGGGGAAGATTCGTGGAGCACTTCGAGTATCTGGCCTTGGATATCAACGATGTTCAGGGGTTTCAGAAGCTGAAGGATGTCTCCGAAAGATTGGAGCGCCAATTCGATATCAAGGGCAATCGGCTGTTCTATCTGGCGCTTGCGCCGGAGCTGTTCGGCAATGTGGCCCAGAATATCCGCCAGGGCGGCTTGCTGGAAGGCAACGGCTGGCACCGTCTGGTGATTGAGAAGCCCTTCGGTTATGATCTGGAATCCGCCGGGAAGCTGAACCGGCAGATCGGTGAAGTGTTCCGCGAGGATGAGATATACCGGATTGACCATTATCTGGGCAAGGAAATGGTGCAAAATATCGAGGTGGTGCGGTTCGCCAATGCGTTCTTCGAGCCTCTCTGGAATAACAAGTACATAGCGAATGTGCAGATTACTTTGGCTGAGACAGTAGGAGTGGAGGAGCGGGGCGGTTATTACGATCATTCCGGCGCCATCCGCGACATGGGGCAGAACCATATGCTGCAGATGCTCACCATGATGGCGATGGAACCGCCATCCCGTCTGCTGCCGGAGGATATCCGCGATGAGAAGGTGAAGGTGCTCCGTTCCTTGCGGGTGTACAATAACCGCGATGAGGTGCGGGCTAATGTGGTAAGGGGGCAATATACCGATGGCGTACTCCGCGGCAAACCGCTCAAAGCCTACCGCGCAGAAGACTCGGTGGACCCTGAATCCGTTACGGAGACTTACTTTGGCGCACGGCTGTTTGTAGATAACTTCCGCTGGGCGGGTGTGCCCTTCTATATCCGGACAGGCAAACGCTTGCCCGTCAAGACCACCGAGGTTGTGGTGGAGTTCAAGAACATGCCGGAGAATGTGCACCTGGCCAAGAGAACCAAGCTGCAGCCCAATTTGCTGGTATTCCGCGTCAATCCTCTGGAGGGCATCTATATTAAGATTAACGCCAAGCAGCCCGGCTCGGATTCCATGGTCATTCCCGTAGCCATGGACTTCTGCCAGAGCTGCCAGGTAGGCCTGAACACGCCGGAGGCTTATGAGCGTCTGCTCTATGATGCGGCACGGGGGGATTCCACTTATTTCACCCGTTGGGATGAGGTTTCCCTGGCATGGCGGTTCGTGGACGGGATCCTTGATGCCTGGCAGGAGGACTCCAAGGATCTGGGCCTGTATCCCGCCGGAGCTTGGGGACCGGAGGCAATGGACCGGCTGCTTGCAGCGGACGGCTTCCACTGGTGGCCGGTTAACGGGCAGGAAGAAAGCGGCGTCCTCTGGGTGAAAGGCCAGGAATAACCGCGGCATAGGACGCCGTCAGTTGTTTATCCTTGTGCGAAAGGACCCATTCCATGAACCGAAGAGGATTTATCAAGTGGTTGCTTGCTCTTATTGCCGGGGCAATTATGTTTTCCGGCAGCTTCTGGTCCCGGTGGAGGGAGGAGGATTCGGGAGACGGATTGCCTGCCCGTACGCCAGAGCCGTCCTCCCCGCCTGCACCGGAGCCTTCTGCCGGTCCAGCGGCAGGGGGGCCGTTGTTGTCTTTTTTTATCCTGAGCGATCTGCATGTTAATGCGGGGGTGGACTATCCGTCGGAGCATCTGAAGAAAAGTCTGGAGCAGATTACCGGAGAGTTTGCCGGCAAGACGGATTGCATGGTCTTCACCGGTGACTTGACCGAATCGGGTACAGATTCGGAATACAAGGAGCTCCGGTCCGTATTGTCCCCGTTCAAGCTTCCACCCTATTATGCGAATATGGGCAATCATGATTATTATAATGTCTGGATTGACAAATCAGGCAGCTGGAACAAGGAAGCCTTCCCGAACGGCAAGACAGACGAGCAATCCAAACAAACCTTCTGCAACTTCTTCAATCTGGAGAAGCCGTATTATGCAGTTGAGGTGAAGGGCTATACCATCATCATGCTGTCCCAGGAGGTCTATCAGCAATCCCGCCCGGATGTGGGCGAGGGGGCCTGGTACTCGGATGAGCAGCTGCAGCTTCTTAGTGCGAAGCTCGCGGAGAACAAGGGCGGCAAGCCCGTATTCGTCATGATTCACCAGCCGCTGCCGGCAGCTGGTCAGGATGGCGGCTCCCACCGGCTGATTCCTGCTAAGAAATTCAGGGAGATTCTGAAGCCCTACCCCAATGTGTTCGTTTTCTCCGGGCACGGCCATCAGGATTTCCAGAACGGAACCCAGCATTACATGCAGGAGAGCTTCCATTGGTTCGTTAATTCCTCCATTGGCCGGGTCTTGAACGCCAAGTATGAGCATGTGCGCAAGGACGCGGCGCAGGGGCTGTATGTCCAGGTGTATGAGGACCGCGTGGAGCTTAAGGGCAGGGAATTCAGCACGGCGTCATGGATCAAGGAAGCGGACTGGAACGTGAAGCTCCAATCTGCTAAAGTATAATGACTTGAACAATTAATGGATCTGCCATTCGGCATGCCGAATAAGCGGAATGAGAGAGGAATTTGTCTACCAATGAGTACATCTTTAACCAAGGAACTGGAAACGGAAGTTCAGAAGCGGCGGACCTTCGCCATTATCTCTCACCCCGACGCCGGGAAGACCACTCTGACGGAGAAGCTGCTGCTGTTCGGGGGCGCTATCCGCCTCGCAGGCACGGTCAAGGGCCGCAAGGCCAACCGGCATGCGACCTCCGACTGGATGGAGATTGAGAAGCAGCGGGGGATCTCCGTAACCTCCTCCGTGATGCAGTTTGACTACGAGGGGCACCGGGTCAATATTCTGGATACTCCCGGCCACCAAGACTTCAGTGAAGACACCTACCGCACCCTGACCGCGGCGGACAGCGCCGTCATGTTGATTGATTCAGCCAAAGGCGTGGAAGCGCAGACCAAGAAGCTGTTCCAGGTCTGCCGCAAGCGGGGGATTCCTATCTTCACCTTCATCAACAAGCTGGACCGGGAGGGGCGCGACCCGTTCGAGCTGCTGGAGGAGATCGAGAATCTGCTCGGCATCCGGTCTTATCCCATGAACTGGCCGATTGGCTCCGGCAAGCAGTTCCGCGGCGTGTTCGACCGGGAGAAGACCCGCCTGGAGCTCTTCCAAGGGGATGATTACGAGCATCACAATATCAGCGTCAAGGATGTCAGCGGTTATGACGATCCGCTGGTGAAGGAAGCGGCGGGAGTGGATTACCTGTACAATCAGCTGGTAGAGCAGCTGGAGCTGCTGGAGGTTGCCGGAGACGCCTTCGATTATGAGAAGGTGCGCTCGGGTGAATTGACTCCGGTCTTCTTTGGCTCAGCCATCAATAATTTCGGAGTGCAGACCTTCCTGGACAACTTCCTGCAGCTTGCACCCAAGCCGCAGAACCGCTCCAGCAGCGAGGGAGAGATAGCGCCTACAGAAGAGAAGTTCAGCGGTTATGTGTTCAAGATACAGGCCAATATGAATCCTGCCCACCGGGACCGGGTGGCTTTCCTGAGAATCGTCTCCGGCAAGTTCGAACGGGGGATGACGGTGCGTCACGTCCGCGCCGGCAAGGATATCAAGCTGGCCCAGCCCCAGCAGTTCCTGGCCCAGGACCGGGATATTGTGGATACGGCATACCCGGGGGATATAATCGGTCTGTTCGATCCGGGCATCTTCCGGATCGGTGATTCCCTCTGCCAGGGGGGACAGCGGACTTTTGACGAGCTCCCTACTTTCTCACCGGAAATCTTCGCCAAGGTGTCCATCAAGAATGCGCTGAAGCAGAAGCAATTCTTGAAGGGCATTGACCAGTTGACCGAGGAAGGCACCATTCAGGTATTCAAATCCATCGGCTTCGAGGATATGATTCTGGGAGTGGTGGGCCAGCTTCAATTCGAGGTGTTCGAATACCGGATGAAGAACGAATACGGTGTTGATGTGCTGATGAGCCGCATGCCGTTCCAGTTTGCCCGCTGGATCATCGACGAGAAGGCGGACCCGTCCAAGTTTCGCGTCAATTCGCAATTGGTGAAGGACAAGAGCGGGAACTTCGTGGCCTTGTTCGAGAACGAGTACGCCCTGCGCACATCCATGGAGAAGAATCCAAGCGCCAAGTTTCTGGAGACGGCGCCGTAATCAGGCTGGAACCGGTAGTGAATGCTGCCTGATGAATATTTATTTACCAAAACTGCTCCATCGGTCAGACTCCTGTTTGTTGAGCCTCCCATTCTTGCTGTCATATCCGGCAGCAAGAATGGGGGGCGTTTTCGCAATGTTGAAAAAACAGGCAGGAATCTCATAAAACGCCCTGTTCCATCTGGATGCACGCACATACGATAACAGTGATATGATCAAGACGGATGTCAAGAGAGGGGCGCAACGCGTGCAGAGATTCGTTCACAGCAAATGGAAGAAAACCAAGGCACTTATTACCGTTCCGGCCATACGTGAGCATATCCCCGATACCCGCTTCATGCGGCGGGAAAAGCTTCAAGCCATGCTGTCGGAATACGGGATGGTATATGTGAAGCCGGAGATCGGCGCCTTCGGCAATGGGGTAATCCGCGTAGAGCAGACGGAGGCAGGCTATAAGTATCAGGCAGGCACCAAGGTGAAGCAGTTCCCCGCCTATGACGCCTTATATCAGGATCTGGTACGGACGACCCGCAACCGCAGCTATCTGGCGCAAAGAGGCATTCACCTGCTGAAGTACAAGGGACGCCGGTTCGATATCCGGGTTATGGTGCAGAAGAATCCGGCGAAGCATTGGGAGGCAACAGCGATGGTAGGCCGGGTCGCCCATCCCAAGAAGATCGTAACCAACTTCCATAATGGCGGCACCTTGAAGCCGGTTCCCGTTCTGCTTGCCGCATATATGGATAAAGACGGCCGCGACCGTTTCATGAAGGAGCTTAGAACACTTGGAACAGCTGTCGCCAGACAACTGGAGTCCAAATTCCCCGGGATCAGGGAGATTGGTATTGATATTGCGGTGGACCGCAGTTTGAAAGGCTGGATTCTGGAAGTGAATACTTGCCCGGATCCGTATATTTTCCGGATTCTTCCCGATAAACGGATATTTGCCAGAGTCATCCGCTATGCCAAGGCATATGGACGAATAAAAGCCACAAAAAAGTAGCCGCGGCAACTCTCGATTGGTGTATAGTGAAAGGAAAGCCCAAATACTATCCTGAACACACACGGCTCCTTCACTGGAGCGAATCGAGGGAGAAATCATGAAGTGGATGTACAGCTTTAACCGTTTTATCGAAAAGTGGATGCCGTTGGTAACACCCTGCAGCCTGTTAATTGGTGTTCTGCTGTCCGCATGGCTCACTCCGTTGTCTTTTCTTGTGCCCTGGATCTTTGCCTTCATGACCTTCTCAGGCGGACTGGGTTCCGGCTTCAAGGATCTGAAGAAGGTGCTGCTGCATCCGGCCCCGCTGCTGGTCTGCATGAGCATTCTTCATATATGGATGCCCCTGGTGGCCTGGGGCGTGGGGAAATTGTTCTTCCACCAAGATCCTGCCACCATGACGGGAATTATCCTGGCCTTCGTTATTCCTACGGGAATTGTCAGCTTCATGTGGGTCAGCCTCTATGGAGGGAATATCGCTCTTACTCTGTCTATTATTCTGTTGGACACTTTCCTGGCGCCCTTCCTGGTTCCAATGTCGCTTGAGCTTCTGATGGGAGCCACTATCAGCATTGATGCCTGGGGCATGATGCGGGGTCTGATCTGGATGGTGGTGCTCCCCTCACTCGCGGGAATGGCATTGAACCAGTGGAGCCGCGGACAGGTGAAAATAACGCTGGCACCCAAGCTGGCGCCGTTCAGTAAACTGGGTCTGATCATGGTAGTGGCCATCAATGCTTCAGTCGTTGCGCCTCTCTTCAAGAATGTGAACAGCAAATCTGCGGCCATTGCGCTGGCGGTGCTGCTGATAGCCGCCTCCGGCTATCTCTGGGGTTGGCTTGCGGCCCGTCTTCTGAAGGGGGACCAAGGGGTTGTTGTGGCTATGACCTTTAATAGCGGAATGCGCAATATCAGCGCGGGTGCGGTGATTGCCGCCACCTATTTCTCGCCGGAGGTTGTGTTTCCCGTTATGGTCGGCACCCTGTTCCAGCAAATTCTGGCCTCAACTTATGCCCACTTCCTGAGCGTCAGATACGGCAAGAAGGGGCCGAAGAACAAATCAGCCGGTTCCTTGGCGCAAGATAAGCATGCGGCAGTTGGCTGACAACCGGCCATAGCCGAACGCAGAAATCGGTAGCGACGGCACCCTGTTTAATATAGCCCGGCCTTTCGTAATAACTTGCGGAAGGCCGGGCTATTTTTGCATGGAGTCCGGAGCAGGGCGCTTCCACTTGGCAGGGGAACCCGCCCGCCTGGGCACTCAGCGGGCGGGTTCCCCTGCCAAGCGGGCCACATGATGCAGCATCATGGAGCATTCGGCAGCATCCGGAGGAATTCACTGGAGAAAGCCGGTTTTTTTACCAAGAGGAGACCCAGCAGGGGAATAGCCGGATTTGACAGAAACTCGCTTGCGACGGATAATGTACGCGTGTACATTTTTAAGGGGGAGGAAGCGCGATGGCGACAAGAAAGGAAGTGGCGGATGCGGCAGGAGTGTCGGAAGCCACCGTTTCCCGGGTTTTAAACGGAGTCGGGCCCATGAAGGAGGCTACCCGTCTTAAGGTGCTTTCTGCAGCCAAGCAGTTGGGGTATGAGCCCAGTGCAATTGCCAGGAGTCTTGCCCGGGGGGAGAGCGGGAATGTAGGGGTGGTGCTGCCTTATGTGCCCAAGGTCCATCTGTTCTCCACTTATTATTTTGCCGAGATATTAAGCGGCATCGGGGAGACGGTGCGGGACAGGGGCTGCGGCTTGCTGCTGCTGTTCCGTTCTCCGGACGAGGAGACGGATTATACGGCGTATTTCCGCACGAAGAAGGTGGATTCCTGCATTATTCTGGGGGCAAGCGATTTGCCCCATGAGCGGCGGGCGCTGCAGAAGCTGGGTCAGGGGGGCTATCCTTTTTGCATCGTGAACCAGCATTATGGGGAGGAAAGCTTCCACGAGGTGGATGCGGACCACGTGCAGGGCAGCTATGAGGTGGTGAGGCATCTGCTGGAGAGGGGCGCACGCCGGATCGGCTTCATCAATGGCAGCGCTCATTATTCCAACAGCCGCAACCGGCTGGAGGGTTATCTGCAGGCGCTGCGGGAGGCAGGGCTTGAGCCTGACCCCGCGCATATGGCGGAGGGCAATTACAGCCGGAAAAGCGGCGAAGCTGCCGCCGCCCAGCTGAAGGATCAGCTGGGCCGGATGGACGCGGTATTTGCGGCTAATGACCGCATGGCCATCGGCTTCATGCAGGGGATCCGCAATTATGGGGTTATTCCCGGACGGCAGCTGCCCGTGGCCGGATATGATGATTCGGACAGCGCACAGTTGACCGATCCGCCGCTTACAACGGTTCATGTCCCGTTTTATGAGATGGGCCAGAGAGCCGCTGAGCGGGTTCTGCAGCTCTCGGAGGGGTTATGGATGGAAGGCGCCTTGGTGGAGAAGCTGGCCACCAAGCTGGTAGTGCGGCAATCAACGGCAGATCCGGGGGACGGCCCGGCACAGGTGCATAATACAATTGACCGATAAAAAGGAGCAAATTCCAAATGAAACAGGCATTGATTGTTCAGGGCGGTTGGGATGGCCATGAGCCGAAGGAGGTATCGGAGCTTCTGGCGCAAATATTGCGCGGTGAAGGATTCCATGTGGAGCTCTCCGATACACTGGAAACCTTGGCTGATGAGGAAAAGGTAATGAGTATGGACCTGATTGTACCGGTGTGGACCATGGGTTCGATTACCAAGGAGCAGCTTGCTCCGGTTTTGAAGGCAGTCAAGAACGGCACGGGAATTGCCGGCTGTCATGGCGGCATGGGAGACGCCTTCCGCAATGAGACGGAATTCCAGTATATGGTGGGAGGACAATGGGTAGCCCATCCTGGCAATGACGGCGTTCATTATCAGGTGAAGATCAAGCAAAGCCAACATCCGCTCATGTCCGGTTTGTCTGATTTTGATGTGTGTTCCGAGCAATATTACATGCATGTGGACCCTGCCATTGACGTACTGGCTGTAACCTATTTCGGAGAAACGGAAATGCCGGTAACTTGGATGAAGCATTACGGCAAGGGCCGGGTGTTCTACTGCTCTCTGGGGCATCATGCGGATATTGTGGCGATGCCTCAGGTAACGGAGATGATGCGGCGCGGCATGGTCTGGGCGGCAGAAAGGGAGGAGGAGCAGGTATGAAGAAAATGCGCGTTGGGGTAATCGGCTGCGGCAATATTTCGGATATTTATTTGACCAACCTGCAGCGGTTTGAGCATCTGGAGCTGGCGGGCTGCGCGGATCTCTTCCGGGAGCGTTCCCAGGCCAAGGCGGAGAAGCACGGGCTGTCCAAAGTGTATGAGGTAGAGGAGCTTCTCAGCGATCCCACAGTGGACATTATCGTGAATTTGACCATTCCCGCGGTGCATGCGGAAGTAAACCGGCGGGCGCTTCTGGCCGAAAAGCATGTGTATGTGGAGAAGCCGTTCGCGGTGCATACCGCCGACGGGTTGGCTGTGCTGGAATTGGCCCGGGAAAAAGGCTTGCGTGTAGGCTGCGCACCCGATACCTTCCTGGGGGCGGGCATCCAGACCAGCATCGGACTTATTGCGGGCGGAGCCATCGGTGTACCGGTGGCGGCTACGGCCTTCATGCTGTGCGGTGGCCATGAAAGCTGGCATCCCGATCCGGAATTTTATTATAAGGAGGGCGGCGGACCTATGCTGGATATGGGACCGTATTATCTGACGGCGCTTGTGGCCATGTTGGGTCCCATCAGCAGAATCAGCGGCTCGGCCCGGGTCAGCTTCCCTGAACGGACCATCACCAGCACCGCCAAATCCGGCCAGAAGATCCACGTGGAGGTACCTACTCACCTGGCAGGCACCATTGATTTTGTCCAAGGGGCTGTGGGAACTATCATTATGAGCTTCGATGTGCCTGGCGGACAGCATCTTCCCCGGATTGAGATTTACGGAAGCGAAGGGACCTTGACCGTTCCCGACCCGAACACGTTCGGCGGCGTGGTGGAATTGCGGCGGAAAGGGGAGAAGGAGTTCATTCCGGTGGAGCTTACCCATGATTATGCCGAGAATTCCCGCGGTCTGGGAGTGGCGGATATGGCCCAAGCCATTATGGACGACCGGCCCCATCGGGCCAGCGGAGAGTTGGCCTGCCATGTGCTGGAGGCGATGCATGCCTTCGCAGAATCCTCTGTATCAGGCCGCCATGTGGTGCTGAAGAGCGAATGCCCGCTGCCTGAGCCTATGCCCCAAGCCTAATCATTGCTTCATTGCTGCTAAGCAGCTCAAAAGCCGGTGAACGGAAACCATCTCTGTTCACCGGCTTTTGCTCGGGCGGGGCTTTAAGTAACTTTTTGAAGATCAGAGAGATCAGAGAGAGATCAGAGAGAGATCAGAGAGAGATCAGTGAGGGAGATGTTCTTTCAATGTGTTGACCAGTTCATCCTGTATGGCTTCGTCGGTATGCTGCCAGATGATTTCGAACAATACTCCCAACCCGGGTAAGGCACGGTCATCTCCGCCGATGGAGCCTTCAATCACCTCGCGCAGTTCCTCGCTGGACTTGTCCTCTACGCGCCGGACGATGGCTTGGCGTAAATTCAGATTCATGGCGCTTTTCCCCCGTTTCAACTTGTTTGCCCTCTTATAATATGCTCCAAGCCGCAGGGGTTCATGCTCGCTTGGCAGGTTACTACATTTGGCAGTTCGCCGGGATGTGCTACAATAAGAAGGATCAGGCAAAGCGGAGGGATTATGATGAAGAAGCAATACGCGGTCATCGGAATGGGGCGTTTTGGTTCAAGCGTGGCGGAATCGTTGACCAGACTTGGCTTTGAGGTGCTGGCGGTGGATGATAATGCCGCAAGGGTCCAGGCGATCAGCGAGAGTGTTACGCATGCCATCCAAGCGGATTCGACGGATGAGGATGCTTTGAAGGCAATTGGCATCCGTAATTTTGACGTGGTGGTCGTGGCTATCGGACAGGATATTCAAGCCAGCATTATGACCACGCTTATATTGAAGGAGATGCAAATCCCCACTGTGATCGTGAAGGCGCAGAATGATCTGCAGGGCAAGGTACTTCATAAGATTGGGGCGGACAAGGTCATCTTCCCCGAACGGGATATGGGCAAGCGCGTGGCTCACCATCTCATGTCGCCTAACATCCTGGATTATATCGAGCTCTCCGACGATTACAGCATTGCCGAAATCCAGGTTTCCGGGGCGCTCGTGGGACAATCCCTGCGGCAATTGGATATCCGGGCTAGGTACAGATGCAATGTGATGGCCATAAAGCAGGGGAACAAAATGAATATTGCGCCTGGTGCAGACGACAAGCTGACCGGCAAGGACATTATGGTGGTAGTAGGGCAAAACTCCGATCTGGCTTTGTTTGAACGGGCATATACAGAATGATTGCAGAAGGATGATACATATGGAAATCACATCAACAAGCAACCCGCGGGTCAAGCAATGGAGTTCGCTTCTCAACCGGCGGGGACGGGAGCAGCACGCAGCATTTATGCTGGAGGGCATCCATCTGGTCCAGGAGGCGCTCGAATCCGGGGCGGACGTAAAGACAGTGCTCTACTCTCTGGACAAGGGAATCCCCGCTGAACTGGCGGATTATGCGGCTGCGGGCAAGAACCGCACTCCCGAGGCTGCGGGGTCTGCGAACTTAGCGGGTAAGAACAACACTTCTGCGGCTGCGGGCTCTGCAGGTAAGAACAGCGCTTTCGCGTCTGCGGAATGGATCGGCGTAAGCGATGCGGTGCTGGCCAAGTGCACGGAAACCCAGACTCCCCAAGGGGTCGTAGCGGTGTGCGGCACACTGTCTTGGACCGCCAGCCAGCTCCTGGAGCAGCAGGATGCGCTGGTTGTGGTCGTGGACGGGGTGCAGGACCCGGGCAACCTGGGGACGATTATCCGTACAGCCGATGCTGCAGGCGCTACAGGTGTGCTGCTTGGCCGCGGCACCGTGGATCTCTATAATCCCAAGACGGTGAGGTCCACCATGGGATCGCTGTTCCATCTTCCGGTGGCGGAATGCGAGCTTGCCCGGATTCTGCCGTCAGCCAGGGAGAGAGGGATCCGCCTGGTGGGCACCCGGCTGGGGGCTTCCCGCCACTGCTACGAGCTGGATATGAGGACATCCGTCTGGTTTCTGATGGGCAATGAGGGCAGCGGCTTGTCCCCTGCTGTGGAAGCGTATGTGGATACGGATATTATCATTCCCATGAGAGGCAAGGCCGAATCGCTTAATGTAGCCGTCGCGGCCAGTGTGCTGTTGTATGAGGCGGTGAGGCAGCGGTATTTTGCAAACATTAAAAATTACTGACCATCCCGCCAAATAACCATCTACAAACAACCTGAATACTGGAATATAATCCGGTTGATTCCCAGTCTTTTCCCCAATCTTTTTCCATGCGCTGCAAGCTTTTCTCAAGGATAATCAGAACTTCATGCCGCCGCTGGGGAGGCATCGCTGATAAAACGGATGGAAACGAAATAGCGGAAAAAATTTCCGTTATCAGGAGATTTTTCGGTAATTGTTAAGAGTTAAAGGAAAAAATTTCCGTTAACTCCCTCAAAACCGGGTGAATATGCCTGTTTCGGGGAGTTCAGGAGGAGATAGCGGAAGAAATTTCCGCTAAAAAAGCGAGTGGGGGACAAATTCCTGAATTAACGGAAAAAATTTCCGCTATTAATTTTTATGATGATTTTGAAACGGAAGAGGGTATATCTATGAATTTATCCGAATTAGTTTCAATGAGGGGATTTGATATTTCAAAAAAGATTAAATTGGTTCGACATCAAGACCCCAATTATAATACCCACTCCCTATACAAGAGCGGCATGCTCGACTTTTATCAGAGTCTTCAAAGTAACGATGTGTTTGGTAATTGTGAATACATCCTATCATTTTTAGGTTATGAACGAACGAAAGCCATATATATCGGAGCCTATAAATTAAATGGGAAATCGATGTTCGATAAACAGGTGAGTTACGTGCCAGTAGACTATCCCTATAAAGAGATATTGAATCACCCCCTTATTCAATATGATTTAACAAGGATTGCTCTTCTGGATGATCTAATTAATCGATTGGTCATAGATTGGGGAAATGCTACAAGAAGCTGGTATCAGTGGTTGAATAATGAGGCACCTAAACATGTAATCGAAATTCTTCCCAAAGGATATGTAAAAGATTTTCAAGGATTTGATGAGGTGATATTAACATTTGATGAGCTGTACACCATCATTATCAATCCTGATCCTAATCGAATTTGGCATACCATGCTATCTTCGGTTGCTGGTATATATTTGATTACGGATTTCGCTGACGCGAATCAGTATATTGGTTCAGCGTCAGGAAACCTTGGAATTTTAGGACGTTGGAAGGAGTATGCCGCATCAGTACATGGAGGCAATGCAAAGCTCATTTCAATATTAAAAGAGAATCCCAATCGATACAAACAATTTCAATACTCCATTTTACGAACTTTACCAAAATCTCTGACACGAGCGGAGGTTGTTGCACATGAACAGAAATACAAACAGAAGCTCGGGACACGTGCTTTTGGATTGAACGGAAATTAATTGAAAACTGCATCGTAACTTCACATTTAACCTTTTCCCCGCAAGGAAGAACGGAGATGATCGCATGTTTCTGCGGAGCCTTGAGCTTCTGGACCGGACGGATACGGACCGGGGCTCATATCCTTTTACCATTCCGGCGATACGCGCCTTGCGCTCCCTTGAGTTCAAGAATAATGTGACTTTTCTGGTAGGAGAGAACGGATCGGGGAAATCTACGCTGCTGGAGGGTATTGCTTACCAATGCGGATTCAATACCGCGGGCGGCAGCCGGAACAACTATTATGAGGTAGATGCCTCCCGCTCTTATCTTGGAGCCCATCTCCGGCTGTCCTGGCTGCCCAAGATTACCAACGGATTCTTCCTGCGGGCGGAAACCTTCTACCAGTTCGCCTCCCATCTGGATACCATGCCGGAGAGCCTGCCGTATTACGGCGGACGGTCCTTGCACGAGCAATCCCATGGAGAGGCGTTCCTCTCCTTATTCAAGCACCGCTTCGGCAAGAAAGCCATCTACCTGCTGGACGAGCCTGAAGCGGCGCTTTCCCCGGCTAGGCAAATGGCGCTGCTGCGGATTATCAAGGACCTGGAGCAGCACGCCCAATTCATTATTGCCACCCACTCTCCCATTCTGCTCGGATATCCGGATGCACAGATTCTGAACTTCGATACTTGTCCGATCAAGGAAGTCCGGTATGAGGATACGATGCATTATATCCTTACCAGACGGTTTCTTGAGAACCGGCAGGCGGTGTTAAAAGAATTGTTCACGGATTGACCCGAAGCCGGCCAGTTCGCATGATTACCAGCCCATGCGTCCCTTCAGGGCCGCAATCTGGGCGAGATGGTGCCTGCCATGCCAGACAAAGCGCTGCAGGGCCACTTCAAGGGTCATGGGACCGTGGGTCGGGCTGATCAGGCTTTTATGCAGATCCTGCTCTTGAAGCGGGCGGAGCAGTGCGGTGAGCCGGCTGTGCAGCGAGTCCATCAACACCAACGATACTTCAACCGGCAGGCGGTAATCGGCCAGTTCCCCCCACAAATCCGCCTCGTAGGAGCCTGCTGTGGGGCTGTCCTCGGTCAAGCCCCGCTTGAAGCGGATATAGGCGTTCATGTCATTGTCCGCCATATGATGAATCACCTGCCGGACCGACCAGCCTCCCGGGCGGTATGGGGTTGACAGCTGCTCCCCGTTTAGCCCTTTTACCGTCTGCCGCGCCTGCCCGGGCAAGGCGCTTATCTCTTCAATCCACCCATCGACCTGCTCCCGCCCAGGATGCTCCAATGCCGCAAACGGCCCAATCGGATAACGCAGCACATCCATCTCTTCATCGTCCCCTGTCATCTTTTTATTCCCCCCGCGGCAATCGCTCACAGATTATGCAGAAACAACGACGCATTCAGGAAACGCTTGGCCAAAGTTTGAAAATATGTGGTCTGCACCGACAGCAGGGCAATCACGGTAACATTGCTTACGGCCTCCTGCTGCTGCGGACTGAGGGCGGGAACGCCGCCTGCAAACTCGTCAGCCTTCTTCTTGATCAGAATCTCCACCAGGTGATCATGCTTCTTGTCGCTCCGGCCTTGCCCGTGCAGGTCCAATACCTGGTCGTTGTTCTGGTCCATCTCCTCGAATATGCCTGAATACCCGGCATACAGATCAATAGGGCGGATCAGATCCCGCGCCGTACTCCCCGCCTCGTGAAAGATGAGCATCAGCAGCTTGCGGATCGATTCCAGATCCAGGGCTGCCCGGAGATCCTCAATAATGAACAGTAAGGCGGCTTGCTCCATGGAATACTTCTTCCCCAGGTCCGGGGAACCAATAATCTCCCTCAGATCCCGCTTGACCCAATTTTGCACAGCTGTAACGGCGAAATGATTATATTCAATCTGGGAACCCAGGGCAACAATATCATTAAGGGACATTCCGGGTTCACACGGGGTCAGCTTCATAACCTTCTCGAAGATGGTGGGCAGAGAGGTGGAGATAAAAGCACCCAGTGACCTGCCTCCTTCAATCATATCCTTATGGGATTTGGCCCATGCTTCCTGCAAGATGAGCTTGGGCGTTTTGGCATGCCGGCCGTTTAGGCTCAGCAGCAATTGGGACATTTCGTATCGGGTCAGGTGAAACAGTTCCATGATGAGTCCCCCTTTATCAATTGCGAGTTCATATGAACTTATATTACGGCAGGGTTCAATAATTGTCAAAAATGCAGCAACACTGCCGCCGATACCTGATTAGGTGTACAAAGAGATTGAATAAGGTCATATTTGACCGGATAAGGGCTTAATCACTCGTTGATATTGATTGGGAGTATTTGATAATATAAGTTCATAAGAACCTGAAGGAGTCAAGTTCCAAAAGTCGATTCAAAATTACAAGGAGGATGACATGTACGCCCTAAATTTGTTGATTATTGCCTTGCTGATCATTGCCACCGCATTCTTCGTCGCGGCGGAGTTTGCCATTGTCCGGCTGCGTTCAAGCCGTGTGGATCAAATGGTGCTGGAAGGCAAAAAAAATGCCTGGGCCGTTCAAAGAGTAACAAGCAATCTGGATGGATATCTATCCGCCTGCCAATTGGGCATAACCATTACCGCGTTGGGATTGGGCTGGATCGGCGAGCCTACGGTTGAAGAAATTCTGGAGCCCTTGTTCCACCACTACGGGATTCCCGGCGAGATCAGCAGTGTTCTGTCCTTCGGTCTGGCATTCGGCTTCATCACCTTCCTGCATGTGGTGCTGGGGGAACTGGCTCCCAAAACAGTGGCTATTCAAAAGGCCGAATGGGTTACCTCATTCACGGCCAGGCCGCTGATTTTCTTCAAGAAAGTCATGTACCCCTTCATTTGGGCCTTGAACGGAACTGCAAACTGGATTGTCGGTTTGTTCGGAATCAAGCCTGCCAAGGAGCATGAGGAGGCTCATTCCGAGGAAGAATTGCGGATTATTCTTACCGAAAGCTATGAAAGCGGCAAGATCAACCAGGCGGAATACGGCTACGTCAACAAAATTTTTACATTCGACGAACTCCTCGCGCGTGAGATCATGGTTCCTCGCATGGACATGGCATGCATTGACATAAATGTGGAAGCCAAGTTTTCCATACGGCTGATTAAAACGGAGCAATATACCCGCTTCCCCGTCATAGCTGGGGACCGTGATCATATTCTGGGCTTTATCAATACCAAGCAGCTGTTCATGCAGCTAAGCGACAATCCCAACCTGGATATGGCCAAACTGATTCAGCCTGTCCTGTCCGTGTCAGAAGCGATTCCGGTCAAGACTCTCCTGTTGAAAATGCAGCAGCAGAGCGTTCAAATGGCTATACTGGTGGATGAATTCGGCGGAACGTCCGGCTTGATCACCATCGAGGATATATTGGAGGAGATTGTCGGAGAAATCCGTGATGAATTCGATGCAGAGGAGACTTCGGAGATCGAAGAGGTGGCAGAGCATCATTTCATTCTCGACGGCAAGATTTCGCTGGAAACGGTTAGCAATCTGATGGGTGTGGAGTTGGAGAGCGAAGAATTGGACACCATCGGCGGCTGGCTGTACTCCCAGAATCCAACCTTGAAAAAAGGGGGCCAATGGACTTACGGCTCACTGCTGTTCACAGTCAGGGAGAAGGACCGCCATCGCATCCGCAAGGTGGAAATTCAGTTGGTCCAAGTAGAGACTAGCGCATAAGCACTAGAGCGTGTCTGAAAACTCGCTTGAGGGCATCTTTCGCCGCCTTTTCGCCCCTAGCTTCGTTGCTTTCGCCTGGCCCGGGGTCCCCGGTACGCCTGCACAAAAGCGCCTTGCCAGAAACGAAAATTCGACTAAATATGCTCCCCACGGAGTTTTCAAACACACCCTAGTATAATCGAGAAAAACACAGCCCTTTCTTTCTTGGAGAGAGGCTGTTTTCTGTCTTTCCCTGTCGAATTCCGCGATTTTTGTATGCTATTCTATGCTATAATAGGGGAATAAGGAAAAGGAATGGAAGGGAAAAGGAAAATTCTATGGAGATTAACGGAGTTTGCAAGAATCAGCTGTACGCGCCGAGTCCGTCGCAATGTGCGGAGCATTATGGCTGCATTTATGAGAATAACCATTTGGTCACGCTGCTGGTGGACCCGAGGGACGGAGCAATAGCGGATGCCAATCGGGCTGCTTCCGAGTTCTACGGTTACACGGTGCGCGAGTTGAAGAAATTGCATATCTCTGATCTCAATGCTATGGAGTCCCGCTTGTCCGGCAGCTTCGTTCAGAAGGCTCTGCAAGAAGGAGAAGAGGGCACCAACCGCTTTTTTCTGGAGAAGCACAAGCGGGCGAACGGGCAAATAATCGATGTGGAGATTCATACCGGCCTTATTTCCATGCTCGGCAAGCAATGCATCTATTCCGTCATCCATGACGTGGGCGAGAGGCTCACGGCAGAGCAGAGGCTTAAAGAGAGTGAAGAGAGATACCGCGACCTGGTCGAACTTTGTCCCGAAGCAATCCTGGTATCACGTCATGCGAAGATTTTGTTTGCCAACCGGCAGACGGAGCTTCTGTTTCGCAAGAGCAAGGAGGAGCTGATCGGCAGCGGCCTGGAGGTTTTTATTGATCAAAATGCCGACGGGTACGAGATGCAGCTTCAGGAATCTTCCAAAAGCGCTTTTCGCAAGGAGCAGCGGATCGTCTCGTGGGACGGCAGGACAATGGATATCGAAATATCGGGCGCACCCATTACTTATGAGGGAACAGATGCGGTTCAACTGGTGCTAAGGGATATTACCGAGAGCAAGCGGGACATTGAACGGGCCATCCGGCTCCAGGAGCACCGTCAGCGGATCGAATTCCCCTTGCCGGATAAGGTATCTTCTGAAATTCTCTATGTTTCGGCAACTTCGTTGAGCGGTGACTTCTATTTTTATCATAAGCTCAACGAGGATCAAGTCGTGGGAATTATCGGGGATGTTGCGGGCAAGGGCATTGCGGCTGCGCTGAGTATCTCGGCTATGAGGGTGCTGTTCCAAGAAAGTGTGGCTGTCTATGGCGAGCCTGTCCAAATCCTGCATGATCTCAACCGCAAAATCCTGCAGCATATGGAAGAGGAATATACCGCGGCCTGCTGCTTCCTGCTTGACTTCCGCCAGGGAGTGCTGAGGGCTGCTGCTGCCGGAATCAATGAGTTTAACTATGTGCCGAAGGGACAAGACGGGATCAGGCAAGTGATCAAGGGAGCGCCTCTCGGGATGTTTGAAACCAGTATGTTTGACCAGACCTCCATTGAATTTCAGGCCGGAGACCGCTTCTGCTTCTACAGCGACGGGATGGAGTTCATCCTGAACGACAGCTTGGCCTATGATTACCAGGATCTCAAAGACCGTATTGCGCACACGGCCTTGCAGGATGATTGCACATGGCTGTGTCTGAAGATAAAGGAGAGGTAGGGGAACTATGAACTCTTGGCAAAAGGAAGTGAAGTTGTATGGTTTGGATCATCACCAGACCGTGATTGATGGCATCATCTCAGAGCTGCAGCTTGAGACCAACGCTTTCGACGTGAAGCTGATTCTCGCGGAAGCAATCATTAATGCCCATCACCACGGGAATAGAAGCGATTGTACCAAGCCGATCTACATCCGCTATCTCTTGGAGGAAAATCTTCTGAATCTTCAGATTGAGGACTGTGGAGAGGGTGTGGGGATCGTGGACATTCCCCGGGAAATCGGCGACGAGCACTTGCTTGATGACAGCGGAAGAGGCTTGTTCCTGATCCGGTGTTTCGCTGATAATGTGGAAATGATTGACAACACCATACATATTGAGAAGATGCTGGACTTTCCTTAAAAAATAATGAGCTGCTCCGGTTTGCCCGGAGCTGCAGAAGGAGGAGCAGATGAAACTGAGTCTCAAGTTGAAAATGAGCATCCTGTTGTTTCTGATTATCAGCATTCCCTTAACCGCTTCTGGTCTGATCTCTTACAAATTGGCCTCAGAAGCGTTGCAGACTACAATTGAAGAGGAATTGCTGAAGACCACCGGCTCCACCGCCAGAGCGGTGGAAAGCGAGTTGGCGGCAGTGGGCAATTATCTGGAGATTGCCAGCAAGAATGAGGTATTGGGCCAATTAGCCGCAGCACCCGCTAACCCGAATTTACGGAATAGTGCTTATCAATACATAGCAGGCATTCAGAAGGATAACGCAGAGCTGGTGGAAACCTTGATTATCGCCGATTCCCAGGGCAAGGCGTTGGTCACCAACGCATCTGCTTCCCCGGATTTGAGCGTGAAGGACCGTGATTATTTCCAACAGGCCCTGCAGGGAGCCGAGGTAAGCAGTGAGGTCATTATCTCCCGTGACACCGGCAATGCCATTGTTGCCATTGCTCATCCATTGCGCCATGACAATCAGATTACCGGAGTGCTGATCGGCACAATCTCCTTCGGCAAGATATCTGCCGCGGCTGCGGAGGTGAAGGTTGGGGAGAACGGCTACTCTTATATCGTGGACAAGACGGGACTTATCGTAGCCCATCCCGTAAAGGAAAAGGTGCTGGCCGAAAGTCTGGACAACAACAGCAACAAACAGTTGAACGATCTGGTGCAAATCATGAAGACCGGTCAGACGGACAGCGGATTCTATACCTATGAGGGAGTCTACAAGTTCGTCGCCTTCCAGCCGGCGGGCAATTGGGTCGTAGCCACTACCGCCAATTACGACGAATATATGGCGCCAGCCATAGGGATCCGCAATGAAACCATCTTGATTACGGTGGCATGTATACTGATAGCTCTGTTGGTCGCATATTTCTTCACAACGCGCAACATCATCAATCCGATCCGGAAGCTGGAGAAGGCTATGGCCCTGGCGGGGGAGGGGGATCTGACGGTTCATACGGATATCCGCTCCAAGGACGAGCTCCAGGTGTTAAGCGATTCCTTCAACGCCATGATCGACAAGCAGGAGGATATTATTGAGAAGATCCGGGCGGGTTCGGTTCTGCTGACCTCCATGTCCGAGGAGATGGCATCCTCGTCGGAGGAGATAAGCGCATCTGTTCAGGAGATAAGCTCCAGCACCCAGGAGATTGCCGGAGGAGCGGAGCGGAACAACCAATCGGTGGTCAGTGCTTCCCAGGTGCTGGTGCAGTTATCCAGCCTGGTGCAGTTGGCCCAGAACAAGGCTGCCGCAACCTCCAGCAATGCCAACAGAACCAATGAGGCAGCCCAAGCCGGCAGAAGCATGGTCATGAATACGGTGAAGGCGATGGATATCATCGCCAGCAGCACCAACGAAACAGAGAGCTTGCTCCAAACCATCAATGAAATGTCCGACAAGGTATCGGATATTATCGCAACGATCAATGCCATTGCCCAGCAGACCAATCTGCTTGCGCTCAATGCAGCCATCGAAGCCGCCCGCGCCGGAGAGCATGGCAGAGGCTTCAATATTGTGGCGGGCGAGGTCAGGAAGCTGTCCGACGAATCCAATATCCGGGCCAATGAGATTTCTGACCTGGTGCTTGGCATGATTGCCCAAATCGGGCAGGCAGTCTCTGCCATGAAGGGTGCATCGGAAGCAGTGAATGACGGTGTTAAGGTGGTCCATGACACCGATGAGGCGTTCATCCATATCATCGACGCCGTGGAAGGCATGGCGGTGAATATTCGCGAAATTCTGGATATTACCAAGGACGAAGTGGCAACCTCCGACCAGATTATCCGTCTGATTGATTCTATGGGAACCATCTCCGAGCTGGCAATGGCCAACAGCGAAAGTGTATCCAGCGCTACCGAGCAGCAGGCGGTTACGGTTAATAATCTGGCTGCGAGCGCCGAGGAAGTAAGTGCCATGGCTAATGAACTGGAAAATCTGGTCGAGAACTTTAGGATTAGAGGTGATTCACATTGACTGAGATAACGATTAGGATTCCCGCCAATTTCTCCGTGGAGGAAGCAGGGCGGTTCAGGGAAGAAATCCGCAATCATATTGATAACGGAAGCTTCCAATTCCTGTTGGATTTTAGCGACTGCCGTTTTATTGACAGTACCGGCTTGGGTGTTGTCGTGAGTTCTTACAAGAAATGTGTGGACTGCGGCGGCAATATGAGACTGAAATCCCTAATGCCCAATGTGTTGAAGGTGTTCGAGCTCACGCGGCTTAATCATGTGTTTCAAATCGAATAACGGTTTGCCATTGAGCTTTTTTACCTCCGGCAGCCTGCTTGCTTTGGTGCAAGCAGGCTATTTTTGTGCGGATTGGCGGTGGTCTAACCATCCTAATGCAGATAATGCAAGAGAAGCGGAGAACAACAGAGATAATAAATGATATCAATGCTTGTAATCGTTCCCAAACAACTTGTTTTGCTGTTGCATCTGTTTTTCTTGCCAATACTCTCCTTTACTTAGAAAGCTATAGCGCGTAAGATACGTTTTGTGAATTGAATAACATTTTCCTGCTCTAAAATCGCTGAAATCCCTGTACCAGGGATATGGGGGAACCAACTTCAGATCCGGCGGCGTTGTTCGCTGTACGGGTCTATGGGGTGAATCCGAACTGGCCGTTTAGATGCCATAAGGTAGGGCGACTCTTGCCGTCCGAATCCGACAGCTAACCTCGTAAGCGTTGTAAGGGAGAGAACGGGACTCGTGTGCGCCAAGCCTGCCACAGAGTGGTTCTCTGTGGTTTTTTGTTGTCTGAAAATGGCTTGCGGTTCAAGTGTCGGGCCGGGTATACGAAGGGGATCTGGAACAAAACCTAAAACGAGCGGCAACCATCGTATACTTTCGTTTCAGCCCGGCGGTTATCTATTATACTTTATAGGCGGGGAATTAATCATGCTGTCCAGAATGAAGCGGTTTTTGATCGGAAGGCCCATGAAGTCGCATGAATTGGGCGAGGAGAAGCTTAATAAGCTCAAGGCTTTAGCTATATTGTCATCGGACGCCTTGTCTTCCGTTGCTTACGGTACGGAGCAGATCCTGATCGTATTGATTTCTTTGGGGTTCGCGGCGCTGTGGTATTCCATTCCCATCTCGTTTGCCGTATTGGCGTTGTTGATTATCCTGATCTTGTCCTACCGGCAAACGATCTTCTCCTATCCTGGAGGAGGGGGGGCCTACATTGTCGCCAAGGATAATCTGGGCCTGCATACCGGGCTGATTGCCGGAGGATCTCTTCTGGTCGATTACATTCTTACGGTAGCGGTAAGCACCTCGGCGGCAACCGATGCTGTTACTTCTGCTTTTCCCGAGCTTCACCGGTACCGGATCGAGATCGCTCTGGTGATGATTCTGTTCCTGACCATTATCAACTTGCGGGGGTTGAGCGAGTCGGCTACGGTGCTGGCCTATCCCGTATACCTGTTCGTCGGCGGTATCTTCATCCTGATTATTGTAGGATTGTACCGGGTGTTGACAGGCGATATAGACGTTACCCCGGCGCAATATGGAACCCAGATCTCAGGAGTCAGTCTGTTCTTGCTGCTTAAAGCGTTCAGCTCAGGGTGCTCGGCTCTGACCGGCGTGGAGGCCGTCTCCAATGCCATTCCCAGCTTCAAGGCACCTGCAGAGAAGAATGCAGCGAAGACCCTTGCCATGATGGGCGTTATTCTCGGCAGCATGTTCCTGGGTATAACTATTCTGGCGTATTATTTCGGGATCAGTCCCCAGAAGGATGTCACTGTTATTTCGCAGATTGCCGAAGCAACCTTCGGCCGCGGAGTGGTATACTTCTTCATTCAGGGTACAACGGCGCTTATTCTGTTTCTGGCAGCCAATACCGCGTATGCCGCCTTCCCGCTGCTGGCGTTTATGCTGGCCAAGGATAAATTCATGCCTCACGCCTTCATGATCAGGGGAGACCGGCTGGGCTTCTCCAACGGTATCATTGTGCTGGGTCTCTTGGCAGGCGTGCTGGCGGTTGTGTCCAACGGTTATACGGAGAATCTGATTCCCCTGTATGCAATCGGCGTGTTCATTCCCTTTACCTTGTCCCAGTTGGGCATGATGGTGCGGTGGTTCAAGCAAAAGCCCAAGGGCTGGCTGCCCCGGCTTGCGGTTAACGGCATCGGCATGCTTACCACCTTGTCGATTACGTTGATCTTCCTGTTCACCAAGTTCAGCCAGGTGTGGATGGTGTTCATCTTCCTGCCGGTGGTTATAATATTTTTTCTGTCGATTAACCGCCATTACCGGGCAATAGCCGACGAGCTTCGCATCGACCTCGCCGTTGACAAGCCGGTTGCCAAAGGCAATACCATCGTCATTCCTGTGGCCGGTATCACCCGGGTGGTGATGAATACCATTAGCTACGCTCAATCCATGACAACCAATATTGTCGCAGTATATGTGGGTTTTGACGAAGAGGAGATTGAGAAGATGGAGCGGAAGTGGGAGGAATGGAATCCCGGCGTCCGTCTGATTGTACTCCGTTCCCGCTACAGAAGCATCATCAAGCCGCTGATTAAATTTATTGAAACGGTAGAGTGGCGGAATTCCGAGTCGGATCATATCACCATTCTGATTCCCCAGTTTATACCGAAGCACGGGTGGCAAAATATTCTGCACAACCAAACCAGTCTGCTCATCCGTGCCTACCTGTTCAGGAACAAGGATGTTACGGTGTCCACGGTTCCGTATCACTTGCAGCGATAGAGCCGCTGACAGAAAAAGCCCCTTCCGGTCCGGTGGACCGAAAGGGGGTTTTTTTGAGGGACGCCAGAACGTATCACATTCGGAGGAAGGGGAGCCCTTTCTCCGTGACCAGGAAGTCATGTTGGGGATTGGGTCCTACGAATTGGAATAGAGACGGCCACCTATACCATATCTCCGCCAAATGGCGCCAAGGCCTGCTTAAGATCGTCGATGATATCCTCTGCACTCTCCAGGCCAATGCTGAAGCGGAGATGTCCCGCGGCGAATTCCTCGGGATACAGGTGGTTTCTCTCGTCATCAGGACCCACATAGACAATCAGGCTCTCATCATGCCCGATGGAAACGGCGGGAATAATCAGCTTCAGGGAGTTGATGAACCGGTTGTGTCCCGCGGTATCGGCATGAAGGCCGAAGGAGAGCACACCGGAGAACAGGCTCATCTGTTTCTTGGCAATTTCGTGCTGGGGATGGCTGGGCAGGCCGGGATAAGCGACAAAGCGGACAGCGGGGTGGGATTCGAGAAACCCGGCTACCTGAAGCGCGGTTTCACTGTGCTGCTTCATCCGCAGGGGCAGGGTTACCGCTCCCCGCATAATCAGCCAAGCGTTGAACGGGCTGATGGCGCCCCCCAGATTGACCATAGCCTGGCGCTTGATCCGGTCTATCAGCTCTCTGCGGCCGATGACCGCTCCGCCCATGGCATCGCCGTGTCCGTTGATATACTTGGTCAGGCTATGAATGACCAGATCCGCACCGAGCTCGAGAGGGCGCTGCAGGAACGGAGTGGCAAACGTGCTGTCGACGCTGAGCAGCGCCCCTGCGGATCGGGCCAGCTCCGCGATTGCGGCAATATCGCTGATTCGGGTGGTGGGATTGCCGGGGGTCTCAATATGGATAAGCCGGGTATTGGGACGCAGAGCCTGCTTCACCGCAGCCAAATCCGTCGTATCCACCAAGGTGGTCTCCACGCCGTACTTGTCCGGATAATACTCGTTCAGCAGTCTGTATACAGCTATGTAAGATACATTGGAGCAGATTACATGAGAATCCCGGTCGAGAAAGGTGAAGAATACTCCTGCCAGAGCGGCCACGCCCGTTGCCAGCACCACGCAGTCCTCCCCACCTTCCAGCGCAGCCAGCTTCTCCTGAAGATAGATTTGATTGGCCGAGGTATTGCGGGTATAGATCAGTTGATCCGGGTCGCTCCAATTCAGCGCCGAGGCATCCTCAGGCAGCCGGTAGCTGTTGGCCATGGTGATCGGCCGCCGGATTGCCCCTGTTTCCCTGTCGATTCCGTTGCCGGCATGGACACTTTTGGTAAAAAAGCTGTGATTATTGCTGCTCACTCAAATCCCATCCTTCCGATAAGCATTATATGAATTCGCCTGATCTGAGTGTACCATAGAGTTCATACCGGCATCAGCATATTTTGAAATATCGGCCCTCACACCAGCAAGCGGAGGGAGGTGAAGAGGAGACCGAGAAAGAAGCCGCAGACCGCCCCGTTGACTCTGATCCATTGGAGATCCTTGCCGGCCTTGTCCTCGATCAGACTGATCAGTGAAGCATTGTCCATCTTCTCGATGTTCTCCCGGACCAATCCGCCAATCCGGGAATGGTTGGCTTCCAGAATCCTCACGGTCATGTCCTGAAGCGTGTTGTTGAAGGCTGCAACCAGCTTGGCGTCCTGCCGGAGCCTGGCCACCGCATTCTCCAGCAAGGGCAGGATATGCAGTTCCAGCAGCTCCCCGTCCCGGACCTTGGCGTGCAGGTTCTGCCGGAGGTTGTCCAGCGTCTGCAGAGGCTCGTCCCCGTCGATCCAGTCCCCCAGCATGCTCGCGAGCTGGCTGTTCCACAGGCTGCGGGTTTCTTCCGATCCGGCAAGCCGGGCCCACTCCCCGTAGACGGCTTCCAGAACAGCTTGGCGCGAGGGATGCTCCTCGATGCTAAGCTCCCTCAGCTTGATCACAAGCGCCTGCTGGATCGCCCCGCCGATCTGATCCTCATCGAAATAGTTCAGTGCGGCGTTGACGGCAAATTGCATGATCCCATTCATGCGCAGCCCGCTGATCGCCTGAATCGCCAGTCTTCCCATGGTTCTGCGGGCATCGTCAGTTACCACCCAGCGGGTTCCCTTCTCAAGCGCGTAATCCAGCAGCCCCTCGGTGAGCTTGGACAGGTTCTCTTTCCTTCCCGCAAAGGACAGCAGAATGCCGGCCCAGTCCCGGGAGCGCACATAACCTGATATTTGGGGGCGAAGGCCTGCCCACAGGCCATCCACAGGCTTTGAGAGCCAGTTGAGCACCATGCTTTTCAGACTTGTCCTGAGGGCAGCGGACTGCAGGCTTTTCTCTGCCATTTCCAGCAGGCGTTGCCCGGCCTGAAATTCCTTCAGCTTGTCGACGATGCTTTCTTTATTAAGCAGGTTATTCTGCACCATGGCGACAAGGGCTTCTGTCATTTTGCCCCGGTTGCGGGGAATCAGCGCCGTATGAGGGATGGGAATGCCTAACGGATGCCGGAACAGCGCCGTTACGGCAAACCAGTCTGCCAGTCCGCCTACCAGCCCTGCCTCGAATGCCCCGGCCAATAGCTTGGCCCAGGTATGCTGCTGAAAGGGGAGCATGGCAACAAAGCCTGCTCCCATGATGAACAGCGAGATCACAGCGATCCTGCGTGTTCTTGACTGCATGTTGCTCACCAGCCTTCACATAAATCTGTTCTTTAACCCCCAGGCATAGGCAGGCTCCGATTGCCGCCGCATCAGCGGTTGTCCACCTTTTCGGGATACATGTCATGGTTCATCAGCCGGTGGCGGGCCATCTCCTCATAAGCCGTGCCAGGCTTGCCGTAGTTGCAGTAAGGATCGATGGAGATGCCGCCGCGGGGAGTGAATTTGCCCCATACCTCAATATAGCGGGGGTCCATCAGCTTGATCAGGTCGTTCATGATGATGTTCATGCAATCCTCATGGAAGTCGCCGTGGTTGCGGAAGCTGAAGAGATACAGCTTCAGTGATTTGCTCTCCACCATCTTTTGCTCGGGAATGTAGCTGATATACAGGGTGGCATAATCCGGCTGGCCGGTGATGGGACACAGGCTGGTGAATTCCGGACAGTTGAACTTGACGAAATAATCCCGGTACGGATGCTTGTTGTCGAAGGTCTCCAGGATGCCGGGATCGTATTCGAATTTATAGCGGGTTCCTTGATTGCCGAGCAGGGTAATATCGTCAAGCTCGTGGGGCTGTCTGCCTGCCATAGGAAGGCCTCCTAAAAAGTTTTTGCGCCAGCAAAACTGGCATTGAAAGCTATGAACAGCTGAATGGTTACACCCCGCGCTTGTTCCCCCAGACCAGGGTGTGCAGCTGGGGCAGCACGCGGACATCCGCCAAATCGGAGCGGTCCATCACTTGCCCGATAAGCTGCCCGTAAGCCTCAAGCAGCCTCTCGGCCACCTGTGACGCTGATCCTCCGGACGTATGCCGGTTGCCGGTCTGGATAAACATGGGCACATGGGGATAACGACTGTGAATGTCTGCGGCAAAGTCCAGGTCCGTTTCGTCAAAGCAGACGATCTTCAGGCTAAATGAAGGGACAGAGACGGCGGCAGCCTCCTCTTGTCCTCCGGTAAGGGCTTGACAAGCCCGGGCTTCGCCCGCAGGCATTCCCGGGGAGCGAGTTGCTGCAGCAGCCTGATCCTGTGCGGCAGACAACCGTCTGATCCAGTTGTCCAGGGCTTCCGCATCCGTGGCCATGCCTGAGCTGGGCGGCTTGGGGGACAGCGTTACCTCGTCCACGTCCAGCACCCAGTCCTGCCAGACAGAGGCCTGGGTCTCCACGGCTGTCCGAATCCCCTTCTCCCGCAGCAGGAAGACAAGATTACCTAGCTGCCTGAGCAGGAGGGGGTTGCCTCCCGACAGGGTGACATGGTCGAAGCGGTCTCCCCCCAGGCTGTAGAGCTGCTCCCATATTTCCTCCGGCAGGAGCATGCGGATCTCTTCTTTGCCGGTGCCGTCCCAGGTAAAGGCGGAGTCACACCAGATGCAGCGGTAATCGCAGCCTGCCGTGCGGACGAACATGGTTTTGCGCCCGATGGCCATCCCTTCGCCCTGTACGGTGGGACCAAAAATCTCCAGGACCGGTATACCACCCTTATTCATCGCCCATCCACTCCCGCCGGGCTTCCGCATAGCTGGTAGGCGTCTCGTACAGGCGGACAAATTCCGTGCGGCCCCGGTCGATCCTCTGGCTGTAAGGCTCATCCTGCAGAGCGGCCTCCATCTGTTCGTACAGCCAGACAACCATATTCTCGGCCGTTGTGTTCATCTTGGGCAAGGTTTCATTTAAGTAGCGGTGGTCCAGCCAGCCTTCGATCCGGGTGCGCCAGATCTGCTTGATCTCGCTGAAATCAACGGCCAGCCCGATTGAATCGGTGAAGGCGCTGATTCCGAATACCGCCTTGTACGTGTGTCCGTGGAGGTTCTTGCATTTACCCTCGTAAGCATGGAGATGGTGGGCGGCGTCAAAGGTGAATTCCTTGCATACCATCACTCTCCGCTTGTGGTAGCGCAGCTCCTGCAGGGTGATATCCTCGCCCAGGCGCTCCGCTTGCTGCGGTATCATGAATAGGCCGGGCGCTTGGCGGCTGTCACTGGTCATCGGTGCGCGTCTCCTCCCGTTGTCATGCGGTTGTCCCGCTCTTCCAGATACTTCTCCAGTCCGGCGCGGCGCAGCTTGCAGGCCGGGCATTCTCCGCAGCCGTCCCCCGGGATGCCGTTGTAGCAGGTAAGGGTGCGCTCCCGCACATACTCGAAGGCGCCCAACTCATCGGACAGCCTCCAGGTTTCCGCCTTGTCCAGCCACATCAGGGGAGTGTGAATCACGAACGGGTAGTCCATCGCCAGATTAAGGGTGACATTCAACGACTTGATGAACGAGTCCCGGCAGTCGGGATAGCCGCTGAAGTCGGTCTCACACACGCCTGTCACCAGATGGCGCGCCCCCGACTGCTTGGCGGCAATCGCAGCGAAGCTCAGGAACAGCAGATTGCGGCCGTCCACAAAGGTGCTGGGCAGGCTGCCTTCTTCCTGGGTGATTGCAATATCCCCGCGGGTCAGGGCATTGGGCGCAAGCTGGTTCAGCAGGGTCATATCGAGCACCGTCTGGCGCACGCCCAGATCACGGGCAATGGCTGCGGCGCATTCAATCTCCAGCTTATGGCGCTGGCCGTAGTCGAAGGTGACGGCTTCCGTCTCGGCAAAATTCCGCAGCGCCCAGAACAGGCAGGTGGTGCTGTCCTGGCCGCCGCTGAACACAACAATAGCTTTTTCATTTTTCAACACAAAAAATCTCTCCTTCTCCATAATCAAGTGGGAAAAGTAGAGAGATCCAGGAATCCGCAAAAAAACAAACCGTGGGTGTAAGAGACAACCGCACTGGTTATGGTAGTTTTTTATAGAGGGAGTTCGCGAACCTCTCCCGCGCATGGGGCGCGGACTGTATTCAGTTATATTCGACCGCTCCATGCGTGGAAAGCATGGACGTTGCATCCATTATAGCATACCCGCGGAGCAAATGCTCATAACAGGGAGCAGACCTCCAAATACCGGAATTGTCCGGGTATCTGGAGGCCTGTTTCATTACAGGGGATAACGGTCCCCGCGGTAGATGTCGCGTACTACCCGGAACGCTTGCTTGGGTTTGCGGTATTCATTGACCAGGCCCTTGTTGTTGAAGCTTCTGGCCCTGTCCCGGAAGTAGCCCCGATCACTGCGGAGATCGCCGCGGATATCGGCGAACTGCCAGATGAAGGTGCCGGACAGCTTGGGGTCATTGCGGAATATCCGCAGGCATGTGGCGAGAATATCCGCCTGATAATCCTCGCTGAACAGCCGCGGCTCCCAGCCCGTATCGCCGTGGATGCCCGCACCGCCGAATTCCGTCATGAGCACGGGAGTATCCCCGCAGCCCAAGCTCTCCGCCCGTGCATGGAACGCCTCAAGCATCCCTGCGAAGCCTTCTGTGGCTCCTTCATACCAGCCGTAATACTTATTGATGCCGATAATGTCGAACAGGGGCATCACAATATCATGCAGCGGATGCATGGTGGCGTAGGACACCAGCCGGCTGGTGTCCAGTCTGCGCACCAGTCCGGTCAAAGCCACACTCAGCTTGTATGCCTCCTGGCTTCTCGTGTCAATCTCGTTATGCACCGACCAGAACAGGATGCTGGGATGATGATAATCCCGGCGGATCATCTCCTCCATCATGGTCAGCGCCCGTTCCTCCACCATAGGATGGCCCAGCGCGGCAGCCGGGGTATGCGCTCCCCAGATGGGGATTTCGCTCCAATACACCAGCCCGTTCTCGTCCATCAGATCCAGCCAATAGCGGGAAGGAGGATAGTGGGAGCCGCGCACGGCATTGCAGCCCAGTTCCTTGATGATGGCCAGGTCCTTCATCATCAGCTTCTGCGGGAAGGCAAAGCCCCATTCCGGATGCTCCTCGTGCCGGTTCACGCCTTGCAGATTCAGCTCCTTGCCGTTGAGCAGAATGCGTTTGTGCTTCGTGGTGACGAAGCGGAAGCCGATGCGGTCTGCGAGATCGTCGTTTCCGGTTCTCACATAGATGCTGTATAGCTCCGGCTCCCCGATATTCCACAGCCGGGGCTTGGCTATGCTGGCTGTCAGGGTAACTGTTGTTTGTCCCCCCGCGTTCACGGCAGCCTGGGCTGTGCCGGTTGGTTCATTATCGAACAACAACTGAAGCGGGACCGTGCAGGCATCACTGCCAAGCGAGCGCAGCCGCACCTCAAATGCCGCTTCAATCCCGCCTGCCTCATTTTGAGTATAATCGGTTTTGATGCCTTCAATATATACTTCAGGCAGCGCCTGCAGCTCCACACTGCGGATGATTCCGCCGTAATGGAACCAGTCCACCGCATGGTAAGGAAGGGTCTGCTCATCCAGTCTGTTGTCTGTGCGGACAATGATCTCATGTACACCGGCGCCCGCTTGCTTTACAATAAACTCGAAGGGTGTATAGCCGCCGAAATGCTCTGCCACATGCTCGCCGTCCCAATACACATCGGCAAAACCAAGCACTGCGTGGAAGATCACCCGCAGATTCTGCGCTTCGGTAAGCGTTACGGCAGTCCGGTACCAGGCTGCACCGCGGTAATCATAATAAGGCAGCTCATTGTTCCAGCATGCGGGAACATGCATCCGGTCATGCCCGGCGGGGAATTGGGACTGCCAGCCCAGCTGTTGTCCCATGTCCTGGGGATCAATGGCGAAATCCCATAATCCGTCCAGATTCCGGGTCTGACGAAGGGTATGCTCTGCAAAGGTACGGTTCATGTATGTTGTTAGCCTCCTTTAATCTCATAAAAAAAGAGTACCATCACAATAATGCCCTTTCCATGTAAAAAAAGGCCCAAGGGCATGTACAAAACAACGGGTGTGTACAAAACAACAGGCAGGTGAATAGATTGAGCCACAGGCTGTCGGAGCTTTCCATAAAAATTATGCTGGTCTATGACAAAAAGCCCCTGCCGGCTTGGCAGGACACAAGAAGAACGCTGAACGTCCACAGCCTCTATTGGGTTCATGAAGGCAGGGGAATATTTACTCTGGAGGAAAACGATCTTTCTGTTCACGCTGGAAGCTTCTTCTATCTGAAGCCGGGCAGGGAGCTGCTGATGAAATCGTCCTTTGACCATCCGCTTCACATGTCCATGATCTTGTTCGAGACGGCGGCGGTAACGCTTGAACATGGTGTATGGTCTGCGCAGCCTCTTACCCTGCTGGATATTCCGGAGACCCTGGTCTTCGAGGGAACGGATAAAGAAGAGATGGAGAGCAGAGTCAAGGCGGTGCGGGTTGCCTGGGCTCCCGGAGACGACTGGCGGGAGGCGGCCGCAAACCATCAGCTGCTCAAGCTGTTGAAGCATCTGGTTAATCTGGGCAAACCCGGCTCCGTTGCCGGAAAGCCTGAAGAAGCCGGCTACAGGCAGGTGAAGGCCCATATGGACACCCATTATTTCTCCGATATCCGTCTGCAGGAGGCGGCGCTTCAGCATGGGATCAGCCCCAAGTCTCTTCGCAGACGCTTCTTGCAAGAGACAGGGATGGCGCCCAAGGAATATCTGGACCAGATCCGCTACGAGCATGCGGTCCGGCTGCTTGCCCATACCGACGAGCCGTTGAAGCGGATCGCCGCAGCCTGCGGCTATTATGATGAGTTCCACTTCAGCAAAAGCTTCAAGAAGCGCAATGGCATAGCACCCTCCATCTTCCGGAGCCGGCAGCGGCAACGGTGAGGGATACCCCCATGTCCGCCTTTTGCAGGGCTAATTCCAGTTGCAAGCGCATAGGCTTATACGAGAAAGGTCGGGTACAAGGGGGGGAACAGAATGTCAGGACGCCGCTTTCAGAGCCGGGCTCCGCGCAAGAGCAGGCGCAGGCGAACCATCCTTTTCCTGCTGTTTATCACTCTGGTCTTTGCGTTGCAGTCCTTCATCTTTCTGGAGAAGAATCTGAAGCCGCCCCTTATGAAGCTGGCCAAGGTCCGGGTCAAGCAGATCGCCACCCAGTCCATCAACAGCGCCATCACCGACCGTCTGTCCCAGGGAGCCAACTATGACAAGCTCATTGAGTGGCAGAGAGACAACAATGGCAATGTCTCCAGCTTCGTGCTGAATTATGCCGAGCATATACGCATCACCTCCGAAACGGTCAGCACCGTGCAGAGCCAACTGATGAAGCTGAAGAGCATGCCCGAGCGCATTCCTTTGGGGCAGGCGATGGGCAGTGCGCTGCTGTCCTCCTTTGGCCCTGATGTGCCCGTGAGGCTTGTGCCGGTGGGCAACGCCCAGGTTTCGCTTAATACCCGGTATGAGAACGCAGGAATCAATATGATTCTCGCCGAGGTTTACATCCGGATTGTGGTGGAAGTGTCGGTGCTCGTTCCCTTTGATTCCGAGTCCGAGATTGTGGAGATGGAGATTCCCGTTACATACGTGCTGGTCGTAGGGGGAACCCCCTTGTATTATATGGATAACAAAGGCAATCCGGTAGGCGGCTCGGCAGCTCTTCCACCCAATGTTTCTCTGCCTCAGCTGAAGGATGCGGGGGGAACAGGGACGGTGGACAGCAAGGACAGCTTAACCGGAAAATAATGCCGGAACCCCAATAAATGAGCGGCTGTGCCGGCAGCAGGCGACCGTCTGCTTGAACTCCAACCGTCTCGCTGGGCGTACCTGAAGGACGTTATTCGCGGGAAAAGCAGGGGCTAGTGCGGCTAGCGGACTGGAAAGACCTTGATGGCACAGAAAATCCCCCTGGATGGGGGAAAGGGAGTCGCTAGGAGCGGCTGGGTCCCGTTAAAATTCCAAACCCTCGGATTTTTGCCCAATAAGAGCGCTCCTGTCCGTCCCACGGGTTTTAGGCAGCTTAAGGCAATTGCTCTTCTTTGCCTGTTGCCGCTTGTGGGCAATTCCGCGTTCCTGCCTGTAGGCATCCCGCCGTCGCCTACTTCGCCTTGCGGCCGCGCTGCCCTTCCTCGCGCTCCCACTTGCGGAGATTGGGATACGGATCGAAGGACCATTCCCTCAGGCCGTTGTCCCGGTACAAGCCATAGTGCAGATGAGGAGGAAACTTGCCTGAGGTGCCCGGCTTGCCGTATCCCGAGCTGCCTACCCAGCCGATCACCTGCCCCGGCTGTACCACGTCTCCCGCCTTAATCTCTTTGCTGAATCCGGAGAGATGGGCGTAATAGTGGTACATATTGCTAAGATCGCGGATACCCACACGCCAGCCGCCATAAGGATTCCAACCCATAACCTCGATCACCCCGTAACAAGCGCTGCGTGCAGGCACTCCATAACCGGCGAACAGATCTGTACCTTCGTGAATGCGGTAACCGCCCCATCCCCGGCTGGCTCCCCAGGTGCTCCTATAGGAGTAATCCGCCGTCAGGGGCAGCGGGAAGGCATGTTCGAACAGATCAAGGGTGTTGAAAGCGGCATACAGCTTGGAGAACTGGGTGATCCGGTCCACCGCGCGGCTGTTCTGGTAATGCTCCCACAGGGCAATCCGGAAATTTTCCCGGTCCCGCCCGAATTGCACCAGATATCCCGCCATGGTCAGCAGCTTGTCGGTATCATTGGCCAATTCTGTCTTGCCGTCCCCATCCCCGTCTCTGCCCTTGCCGCCGAAAAGAGCGATCGTTTGCGGATTGGTATCCTCACGGTCGGGATTGGTGAGTCCGGTCCAGTCCGTATCCGAATAAAAGATGTCTACGAGGCCTCCGTTTAGGGGCCGTTTCTTCACAGCGCTGATGGTCCGGTCATATTGATCGATAGCGGCCAGATCGTTCCAGGCGATGCCTGTCACTGTACTGATCTGTTCAAACAAGGCTTTCCGGTCCGCATAGAGCTGACTGGTTGAAGCGGAAGATGCAGATGTTTCTGGCTTATTGTCCCCAGAAGCAGCTGCCGCCGGTTCACTCTCGCAAAGCAAACTGAAGGCGATAAGCGCTGCTGCCAGCCTTAACAGCGGAAACTGCCGTCTCATAATTGATCGTCCTCCCGAAACTTAGGCATATAATCCTGTAATCCGCCCTGGATTAACGGATGAATGTGATATACTTAGCATGTTCAGGCTTGACTATTTTATCCGGCAACGGCGGGAGGATATGCAATGGGAGCGGCACATGGACAGGAGCACCGTGAGGAAGGAATGGTGGTCATTCAGGCGAATCTGGATGACATGAATCCTGAATTTACCTCATACATAACAGAGCTGTTGCTTGGAGCCGGAGCCAATGATGTTTACTGGGTTCCGATTATCATGAAGAAGGGCAGGCCCGGCGTCATGCTGAATGTGCTCGCAGCGGAGGCGGCCATTCCGGAGATGGAGGAGATCATTTTCCGGGAAACCACCACATTGGGCTTAAGATACATGCAGACCACTTGCCATCGGCTGGGCCGCGAATTCGAGCAGGTGGAAACAAAATACGGGCTGCTGTCGGTAAAGGTGGGCTATTACAAAGGAAAAGCGGTCCAGTTTGCTCCTGAATTCAGGGAGTGCGAGGAGGCTGCCCGCCGTCATGGAGTGCCCTTGAAGGATGTCTATGACGAGGTAAGGGGAAGGTACTGGCAGCAGCAGAAGGGACAGCAGTAGAAGGGGAAGGACGGCTTGTGGAATGCCGCGGCGGTCCGAGAAACAACAGAGGGGAGTCCGCAACCGGGGCTCCCCTCTTCACACATGCTATGTAATTAATGTAAACCGGTCGGATCCGGGATGAGCGTGGGGATGTCCGTGGCCGTGAGGATGACCATGTTCATGCCCGTGTCCATGATCATGGGAGTGCTCAAGCCCCTGACTATGTCCGCAATGGCGTCCGCAATGCTGAGGTTGCGGATGCTCATTCTCATGCTCTTGATCATGCTCATGGTCGTGGTAATGCTCATGGTCATGGTCATGGGGATGCTCATGACCATGTCCTTTGTGGTGGTGGGCATGCTCCTGTGTATGCTCCACATGATGGAGTTCATGATGAGTGTGCCACTTGTCCAGGTATGGTTCCGTATGTCCCACAACGACCCGGAGTACGTTTGGCTGATCGGCAAGCTCGCGGGTGCCTGCCCCGTAGCCTACGTTGTCCACAATCATGGAAGGCAGGGACATATGAAATCCCGACACGATGCCCGACACGATGCCCGCCCCCGTTGGGGTGGTCAGTTCCAGCCGCACCCTGCTCTCTGCAACGGGAATTCCCCGCATCATCTCCAGAGTAGCCGGTGCAGGAACGGGATACAGCCCGTGGTCGATCCGGATGGTGCCGGAGCCCAGCGGAACCGGGGAGCAGATTATTTTGTCCGCCTCCAGCGAGTCCACAGCCAGGGCGACTCCAACCACATCTACGATAGAATCCACTGCTCCAACCTCATGAAAGTGAACCCGGTCGATGCTGACGTCGTGAATTTTGGCTTCGGCAACGGCGATTTTTTCGAAGATGGCAAGTGCCAAAGCTGTCGCCCTTTCACTGAGCTCCGCTCTTACGATCAGCTCCACAATCCCGCTGTAATGCCTGTGATGTTCAGGAGGATGGGTTTCATCGGGCAGCACGTCCAGCTTCAACGCGGAGACACCCCGCTTGTTTACCCGGTACCAGTGCAGGGTATAGGGGTCAAGCTGAAGCTTGGCAAGCTCCTGTTCGATATAATCCTTGTCGGCTCCCGCATCCACCAGCGCCGCCAGCGCCATGTCCCCTGCAATCCCGGAGAAACAATCCAGATATACGATTTTCATTTCGCTACTTCGCCTTCTTTTCCATGTTTTTGTGAATCAGACCTGCGGCATAGCCTGCTCCAAAACCGTTGTCTATATTTACGACCGTCACTCCCGGCGCGCATGAATTAAGCATGGCCAGCAGGGCGGCCAGTCCGTCGAAGCTTGCTCCGTAGCCCACACTTGTGGGGACCGCAACGACCGGCTTGGATACAAGCCCCCCAATCACGCTTGCAAGAGCGCCTTCCATACCCGCTGCCACTACCACCGCGTCTGCGCCGCGGATCAGCTCCAGACGGCCGAACAGCCGGTGGATGCCGGCCACACCCACATCAAAGATCCGTTCCACGCGGCTTCCCAGCATCTCTGCCGTAACCGCTGCCTCCTCCGCAACCGGCAGATCGGAGGTTCCTGCGCAGACTACCGCAACATAGCCTGCCCTAACGGGAACCTGAGGATGCTTGAGCCACGTGAGGGTCCGGGCGGTGGCATTATATCTGGCCTCAGGGAGCATTTGCAGTACAGCATCGGCCTTATCCTGACTTACCCGTGTAGCCAGCACCCGCCCGGAATGCTCCTGCAGCTTCAAGAAGATAGCCTGCAATTGCTCGGGAGATTTGCCTTCCCCGAAGATAACCTCGGGAAATCCGGTGCGGCGCTCCCGGTCCAGATCCACCTGGGCGAAGCCCAAGTGGCCGATTTCCCCCGCAGGAGCTTCTTGCTTCTTGATCCATTCGGCAAGATGGCTCTTGGCCTCATCCGGCTCCAGATCTCCCGAGCGGACCAGCTTCAACAATTGATCAATATCCATCAGGGTGCAGCGTCCTTTCCGCTAATCTTGGCAGCCTGGGACAGCACCTCATTCATGCTTCCTGTCCGGTAGCCTGCCAGATCCAGTGTTACATAGGAGAAGCCCAATGAAGTGAGTTTGCTGTGAATACTGTCCCTGTGCTCCAGAACCTGGCTGATCTCATCTTGCAGCACTTCGATTCTAGCGATCTTATCATGATGGCGGACCCGTACTTGCCGGAGGCCCAATTGCGCCAGAAAGGCTTCGGCTTCATCCAATTGGTCGATCTTGTAGCGTTCAATCCGGGTTCCATAAGGAATGCGGGAGGACAAGCAGGCAAAAGAGGGTTTATTCCAATTGGGAAGTCCCAACTCCCGGGCTAATTGGCGGATTTCATCCTTAACCAGTCCGGCCTCCTGCAGCGGGCTGCGTACTCCCTGCTCCTTCTTCGCTTTCAATCCGGGGCGGTAATCCCCCAAGTCATCGATATTGGAACCGTCTACAATATAAGAGTATCCCAATTCCCTGCCCAGTTGCTGCAGATGAGAAAATAAGCCTGTTTTGCAATGGTAGCAGCGGTCGGGGTTGTTGGCGACGAAGTGTTCGTTCTCGAATTCCTTCACTTCGGTCTTGAGCAGGCGGATTCCCAGCGATTCGGCAAGACTGACGGCTGCATCAAACTCTCTGCTGGGAAAGGTTTCGGATGCGGCAGTTACTGCGAGTACCTGATCCCCCAGCTCCTGATGAGCTCTTTTCAATAAAAAAGTGCTGTCTATCCCACCGGAATAGGCTACCAGTATACGTCCCATCCCGCGCAGAATTTCACCCAATCTGAGGTTTTTTTCGTCCAAGGACAATGCGGCTTCCAAGCGCTGACCCTCCTCTTCTTAAGCACCTGTGGTTCATGTTAAGTGTCCAGTGCCCTGTATAGAAGCTTATTTTAGCATACTTCCTCCGCTCCTGTCTGTTTTACGGATGCTAGCCCGCCTGTCCGGCATGCTCATGCCAAATAGGTGGAAAACCGCTTTTCGTGTTATAATGTAGAGTAAGTCTCATAAAAGATTCAGGCATTGCCACTCATACCAGCATAAAGGCGGGGATCATACACAAGGTGACTACTAAATCGTATCAGCGGAAGCCGGATTGGCTGAAGATCAAATTGTCTGCAGGAGAAGAGTACACCGAGTTGAAGCGTCTTATGCGTTCCCAATCTCTACATACGGTTTGTGAGGAAGCCCGATGCCCGAATCTTCATGAATGCTGGGCGAACAGAACGGCTACCTTCATGATTCTGGGCAGCGTCTGCACCAGAGCATGCCGGTTCTGCGCTGTGAATACAGGCTTGCCTACAGAGCTTGATCTGGAGGAGCCGGAGCGTGTGGCAGAAGCCGCCGCAGGGATGGGGCTGCGCCATTGCGTGGTCACATCGGTAGCCAGGGACGATCTGAAGGACGGAGGGGCAGCTGTTTTCGCCGCTACCATCCAGGCGTTGCGCACTCGTCTTCCGTTATGCAATATTGAGGTGCTCATACCGGACTTTATGGGGAATGCCCAATCGCTTTATACCGTGCTTGATGCCAAGCCCCACATTCTGAATCATAATCTGGAAACGGTGGAACGGCTTTCGGACCGGGTCCGCTCCAAGGCCAAGTATGCCCGATCACTGGAACTGTTGGGACGCTCCAAGGAGTACAATCCTGCGGTTCCCACCAAGTCGAGCCTGATGGTAGGTGTTGGCGAGGAATGGGCGGAACTGCTGCAGGCCATGGATGATTTGCGGGGGCAGGACGTGAATATCCTGACCATCGGCCAGTATCTGCAGCCGTCAGCCCGGCATCTGACTGTGGCGCGGTATTATTCGCCTGAGGAGTTCGCCGAGCTTAAGCGCGAGGGGCTGGGCCGGGGATTCCGCCATGTGGAATCAGGGCCGCTGGTGCGCAGCAGCTACCATGCCCATGTCCAGGCGGACGCTGTGCTTGAGGGCAGGCAGGGAGAAACCCTGTAAGCTATTCTCTTATTGCTTTGATGCAGGGAGTTCAGATAGATATGTTTCTTTGACGGATTTGAAAAGCAGAAGGGAGCAGTTGTCTTGTATCACATCGGCGGGAATACGTATTCTGTGGTTATGGACCACAAGAATGGCTGGAATTATGAGGTGTTCCGTGAACGATACAGCGAGGTGCTGGACCGTTACGATTATATTGTCGGGGATTGGGGCTATAATCAGCTCCGGTTGAAGGGATTCTTTAAGGAGCCCAACAACAAAGGAGCGAAGGAAGCTTCCATCACACATCTGCACGATTATTTGAACGAATACTGCAACTTCGGCTGCGCTTACTTTATTATTGAGAAGCTTGCCTCCCGCAAGGGTCAGCCCGAGCGGACAGCCGATGAAGGCGATGAGACGGAACCGGATGTGGAACGGTTGCTGGAACTGGAGAAGGGCAAGGACGGAGACTTCAAGCCCAGACAGCATTATCACCGGAGCAGGGAGCTGGAGCAGAGGCACAGGGGAGGGCAGGACAAGGCTGCAATAGCCGGACAAGCAGCGGCGGCCATAGGCGCGGGAACTGAACTGAAACCGAAGGGGCAGGACCGGGCGCACAAGGAAGGCGAGCAGCGCCCCAAGGCTCAGGAGCACCGCTCCAAAGGGCAGGAGTCTTACCGGAGAGAGCATGATAACGGCAGCGGCAAAGGCGGCCGGGATCAGGACGGGGGCAGGCACCGTGACCATGAGCACCGTCACAAGGATCAGCCGGGCAAGCCCAAGGATCAGGAGCAGCGCAAGCAGCAGCATCCCCATTCCGATAAGAACAAAGGTCAGCACCCTGCCAACGGCAAACCGCGCCAACACGATCACCAGCGGGTGCGCGACAAGGAACGGGACAAGAACCGGGACAAGGAGCGGGCCGAGCCACTTGCCTAACTCCTTGGCTTCAGCAAAGAAGGACCTGATTTCCCGTTACAATTTGGGGAATCGGGTCCTTTTCTCTACGACACGACCAATCAATGAGTAAACAACGTAAACCAACCAAACGGAACAAACGGGCAGATCCGGGGGAACCCGTTCATGGGAGTCAGCCAGTTGTTGATTTAACACTAACGAGGGCAAGAGGAACTCCCGGACTTATTCCGCGGCAGATGGCACGAAAATTCGGAAACTTAATTCATATCGTGGCCGATGAACGCCTCGCGTACCCGGCTCCAGAAAGGGAAAGGGCGGAAGCGGGCGAAGCGGATCCGCTCCTTGGACACCTGGCAGCGGATGGATACGATATCCTCCTTCTGGGAATGCAGATGATCCACCGACAAAAGAAAGCGTCCGTTGGACCGGGGATATATATCGCAATGATGATGCTTCGGCATGATCATGGAAGAGCCCAGGGTCCGGTATACCCGGTTGTTGATGGAAGAAATCTCGGCGATCTGGATCGCCTCTATGGAAGGGTGGAGCAGCGCTCCTCCCAGACTTTTATTGTAGGCGGTGCTCCCGCACGGAGTGGAGATGCAGATGCCGTCCCCCCGGAACATCTCGAACATTTCGTCATTGATATGAAGCTGGGCAACCAGAGTGGAATCGATTCCCTTCAAGGTAAATTCATTCATCGCCAGGAAGGTTTCCTTATTCCCCGAATGCTCCTCTATCTCCACCTCCACCAGAGGATACAGCACCAGCCTGCGCTTGCTCTCCTCCGGGGGGGTATTCATCAAGGCGACCAGTTCTCCAATCTCGGAGGGCATCCAGTCGGCGAAGAAGCCCAGATGGCCGGTGTGAATGCCTACGAATGAGGTTTCCTCCAGCTGATGGCGGAACTGGTGAAAAGCCTGGAGCATGGTCCCGTCTCCCCCAATAGTGATAACGATGTCGGGCGACTCGCGGCTTATGTTCATGCCATAGCTTAACGCCAATTCATCAAACGCGGCGGCGATCCGGCGGGACTCGTCATCACCCCGGTCAACAACGTAATAATTCAAGGGAGCTCCTCCTAAAAGCTTTCCGTAAGGAAAGCTGGCATCGAAAGCATAAGCTGAAGAATATATCCATCGTGATGACTCCCCATAGCTAAAGCAGGGGCTTCTCGGTCCAACGAGTCCGGCAACCCGGCGCTCTCCCCGAAGGCTCCATCCGAGCCGAATGGTTTCTAGGCGGTTGCTCGTTTCAGGATGTTAACAGCCGCGTTTTCGTCTCTGTCTGCCGTGTATCCGCAATTGGGACAGCAATGCTTCCGATCCTTGAGCTGTTTTTTAACGATCACACCGCAATTCGAGCAAAGCTGTGACGTATGGCGAGGGTCCACCTGTTTCACAATTCTACCGGCGCTCTCAGCCTTGTAGGTGGTGAAGACGACAAGTTGACTCCAGCCGCTGTCCACGATGCTCTTGGCTAAATGATGGTTCTTCGTCATGCCCACTACGTTTAAGTCCTCGAATGCGATCAGTCCGTAGCGATTTACAAGCTGACGGCTTACTTTGTGGGCGTAATCCTTGCGCTGGTTGGCTACACGTTCATGCAGCCGAGCCAGTACGCGTACCGCCTTCTTGCGGCGGTTCGAGCCGTTCTTCTTGCGACTAACGCAACGCTGGAGACGTGTCAGATGCTTCTCTGACTTGCGGAGGTAGGCAGGCGACTCAAAATAGTCTCCGTCTGATGTAACGGCCAGCGTCTTCACACCCAGATCAACGCCTACGGCATCCGTATATGCTGGGAGCTGCTTCGGTTGCACTTCTGCTGACAGACAAGCGTAAACCTTGCCGTTCTTCTGGATGATCGTACAGGTTTTGATCAGCCCTTCCACTGGACGGTGCAGCTTGATCTTTACGTTTCCGATCTTGGACAGCTTGAGGGTGTTGCCCTCCAGCTTATACCCGCCTTGCGGAAAGGTGAAGCTGTCATAGCGCTGTGGCGGTTTGAAACGGGGGAAGCCTGGCTTCTCTCCGTTTTTCACACGACGAAAGAACGACTGAAACGCCTTGTCCAAGCGCTTGGCAACATCCTGCAGCACTTGAGAGTGCACGTGCTTGAGTGCTGGAATCTCCTCTTTACGTTCATTAAACGTGTTTGCCTGATCGTAATAGGTAAGGCTCTTTCCTTCGTCTCGATAAGCGTGAATACGCTCATCCAGCAAGCGATTGTATAGCAGTCGGCAACGTTCCAAGGTGAAATCCAGCCTCTTGTGCTGCTCCTTGTTCGGATACAGCCGATATTTGTAAGAAATCCGCATCCCCGTCAACGCTCCTTTTGCTGCTCAATGTACAGTTTCACGGTTTCAAGCGATACGCTGCCGACGGTGCGACAAAATAGCTGTTCGTCCTTACTCTTCAGCAGTTCTTTTAGCCTTGCGTCGATGGGAGCTGTATGCACCTTACGCCGATATTTCGGGCAGAACACAATGTGATAGTTGCAGTCGTACACTGCCTTGTTAGTGCTGTCTACCGTTCTGGAAATGGGTGTTCGCCTCAAGAACAGTATACCAATACGTTAGATAGTTTGCATATATCTAATGCGAGTGTTTCATGATAGTGGCTTTCATCCCCATATCTAAAGAGAGGGGCTTTACGCCGCAATCTATAAACAAACTGGGGTCCGGGCGCAATCGGGCAAGGGTAAAATAATCGCCGCACCAAAAACCGCTCCCCGAAGGGAACGGCTGAAGGGGGTGAAAAGCGACCGGGGCCGCTTTTACCTGGAGGAGCTGCTCTTCTTACATCGTCGTGATTTCCGTGAGCTCAAAATCATGGGCAAAATCGGGACTGATGGGCCGGATACGGAACTGGTAGTGGGGACCATGCCTCAAGTGAGCGGGCATTTGGCCTTCAAATCTGTAGGTACCCGGCGACACGGCTTCACCGAACTGGAGGAAAGGGACCACAATGGTATCCCATGTTCCATCTGTCTGCTCTTCCCAATAAAGGGCCTCCACGGCTATATCCTTATGCCAAATTTCTCCCAAGTGAATAGTGACGCTCACAGGCTTTTGCAGCTTCCGTTCAATGGAATCCCTAAAGCTTGCCGTTGGCGTGGGATCCTCGATGCTGATTATCTTCACATCCCCCCAGTTGGCATGGATGAATTGCTTGTAGCCCGCCATCCGGATAGCCGCTTTATAATTATTGGAGCTGAAGTGATCGGCCCGCATGATGATCCTGCTATAGAAGGCATCGGCGTAATCCTGGACCATACGGTCGGTGTTATAGACCGGGGCGAGGCTAGCGATGGAATGCTTCATCTTGTTGACCCATTCCACAGGCACATCCGGATTAATGCTCCGGTTGTAATACAGAGGTACAATGGACTGCTCCAGCAGGGAATACAGAGATTCCATATTCTGCTGTTCCTGGGTCTGCAAGTCTGCCCGCTTGTCAGCCTGGATCGCCCAACCGTTCTCTCCGTCGTACCCTTCTTCCCACCAGCCATCCAGCACGCTGAAGTTGATAACGCCGTTCAAGGCCGCTTTCTCCCCGCTGGTGCCGCTTGCTTCATAGGGGCGAAGCGGGTTATTGAGCCAGATGTCTACTCCCTGGACCAGGTGGCGGGCCATATTCATATCATAATTCTCCAAAAGCACAATCTTGCCGCGGAACCGCTCCGTCTGGGACAATTGGTAAATGGTGCGGATCAGATCCTGGCCGGGATGGTCGGCAGGATGGGCCTTGCCGGCGAAGATGAACTGGACGGGGTTCTTCGGATGATTAATCAGCCTGTCCAGACGTTCATGGTCGCTGAATATGAGAGTGGCCCGCTTGTAAGTGGCGAATCGCCGAGCGAAGCCGATTGTCAATGCTTTGGGATTCAGGAAGCCGGCTACCTCTTCAATCCGCTCCGCAGTTTCCCCGTTTCGGCGGCGCTGCTCCTGCAGATTGCTGCGGGCAAAGCCGATCAGGCGCTCCTTCAGGCTGCTGTGGACAGACCACAGTGTCTCCGGCGGAATCAGGCCGACGGAGCCCCACTGATCCTGATTAACCTGATTGTTCCTCCAGGTGCCAGGCAAGAAGCGGTCCAACAGCTCCTTCATCTCGCGGGCCATCCATGTTCGGAGATGCACCCCGTTGGTAATGTAGCCGATAGGCACCTCGCTTGCGCTCAGGTTGCTGTGGAAGCCGCGGAACATCTCGCGGGAGACCTCGCCGTGCAGCTTGCTGACGCCGTTGCGCAGGGTGGCTGTATTCATGGCCAAGTAAGTCATATTGTATACATTCTTGCTCCGGTCCAGTCCCAGCTGGATAATGGATTGGCGGTCGTTGGGGAGGGAGGCCAGCATGGGACCGAGATAGTGCTCGAACATGCCCATGGCAAAGGCGTCATGACCCGCAGGAACCGGTGTGTGTGTGGTGAACAGGGTGCTGGCCCGGACCATCTCCAAGGCAGCGGCGAAGGTAAGCCCGCCATGGATGTGCTCTCTGATGCGTTCAAGGGATAGAAAGGCGGCATGGCCTTCGTTGATATGATAGGCAAAGGGATATAGTCCAAGCGCCCGCAGCGCAGCAATTCCGCCGATGCCCAGGATAATTTCCTGTTGAATCCGGGTATCCTGATTACCCCCATACAGTTGGGCCGTCAGCAGGCGGTCGTCGTAGTTATTGCTTTCGATATCCGCATCCAGCAGGTATAAGGGGACGGTTCCCACCATAATGGTCCATACCTTCAGGCGGATGCTGCGGTTGGGAAGATCCACGGAAACATAGAGCTCCTCGGTTCCTTTGCAAGCAGGCTTGATCGCCAGCTTATCGAAATCATAGGTGATCTGTTCGGTAATCTGTCCGCCATGTGCATCGATTTTCTGGTTAAAATATCCGCGTTTATACATGAGTCCTACTGCAACCAAGGGCAATCCCAGATCACTGGCCGACTTGCAGTGGTCTCCGGCCAGAATGCCCAAGCCTCCCGAATAGATGGGCATGGATTCATGAAAACCGAATTCCGCAGAGAAATAAGCAATTTTCTTCTGGACCAATTGGGGATAAGCTTGGGCAAACCAGGTGCTCCGGTTCACATATTCATCCCATTGGGCGGTTACCCGACCGTACAGCTCCAGAAAGGTTTCATCTGCCGCAAGCATAAGGAACGTTTCGGAGGAGGTCTCCTGAAGAAGGCGAACCGGGTTGTGGTATACTTCCTCCCACTTGGCGGGGTTCACGGAATGGAACAGCTCCAGGGCGTCTTCATTCCAGGAAAACCACATGTTATAGGCTAGTTCTTCCAGTCGGGTTAAGCTCTCAGGCAAGGAAATGGATATGCTGTTGCTCATGTTTACCACCTCTTTGGTTTGTTCGATCGGAAACTCCTTTATTTTACCACAGAGGCGGGTGGAAAATCTCCGCTGGCGAACAATTGGGCGCATTATTTTCCAAAAGACTGCTTTATTTTCAGACAAATCTGACAAAAGACTGCCAATAAACATCCTGCAGCTGTCAAGGCCAGGACAGAAAACGCGGATCCGGGAACAGACCAGAAGCGGATGATTCCCTCGGGCCTGTATTGGTCGGTCCAAGCGGCCCAGACAGAGAGGTCCGGCTCTGCAGAGGGGGCAAGCGCCTGCCATAAAAGCAATACGGCTATTGCAGATAAAGCGGAATGGGTCAGCCGGGCGATAATAAACGGTCCATAACGGAGGTCTGTCCGGTGCAGCAGGCTGATAATCTGGGCATGCACGGACAGACCTGCCCACGACAGGATGAACGCTCCCGCGGCAGCTTTATACACCATGGGAATAGAAGCTCCTCCTGCCGCTTTGGCCCCAAGCGTAACCTCAAACGCGCCATCCACAAGGGAATAGGCCAATTCCGCGGGGAATCCCACCAGCTTAAGCAAGGCTTCCGCGGCTGCATGGCATTGGTGCAGTATATTGCTGATGGAGAGCATCTCCAAAACCGTTGAGGCAAATACGACCAGGCCGCCAATCACGAATACCAACTGGATCGAACTCTGTACAGCCTGCCGAAGCATCAGGCCAAAGGGGCGCCCGTCCTTAAGCCGGGCCTCATGCATGGCCCGGAAGGAACGTGCAATCAGCTTGCCCCGGACCTTTTCCTGGGCGGGGGCGGACATGGTTCCCTTGCCGTGAAAACGCATCAGGAGTCCTACAAGCACAGCCGTCCCGTAATGGGCCACGGCCAGAATCAGGGCAATGCCCGGATCATGAAAGAAGCCCACGGAAACAGCGCCGATCAGGAAAATCGGGTCCGAGGTTGTGGAGAAGGCCACCAGCCGCTCCCCTTCTTCCCGGTTGATCAGCTTCTGATCCCATAGCTGGGAGGTAAGCCTGGCGGCCATGGGATAGCCGGAGGCGAAGCCCATGGTCATGACGAAGCCTCCGATGCCGGGAACCCGGAACAACGGACGCATGAGCGGGTCCAACAGAGCGCCGAAGAAATGGACTACGCCGAAGCCGAGCATAAGCTCCGCTATGACGAGGAACGGGAACAGGGAGGGAAACAGCACATCCCACCAGATCAATATACCGCGGATTGAAGCATGTATACTCTCCACAGGATAGAGCAGAAGCATAACAATAAAGGCAAGGATGACGATTCCGGCGGCTGCCAGGGGATTCCACTTCAATATACGCAGCATACGGTCCTCCTTCGGATGTGCAGGATAGTTACATATTATGAGCCTGGGGGTGCAGACATGCCCCCCTGGCATGCGACGATTTTATGGAGAATTCCTGCGGCCGGCAAAAAGGGCGGAAGGAGAACGGCGTTCACAGCTCTGGCGTTACTTGAAGGAGTCATTTGTCCGGGTTTGTGCTACAATAAAAATTATGGAGTATTTGGCATGTTGCTTATTGGAAGGAGAAGAGCCGGCATGAACGGAGTAGAACCTATTTATCAAATTAAGGTGAATTGCATTTGCTGCGGATATGAATTTGAGACGTCCAGAGTCCGGCCCAGCTTCAAGAAGGCAACCGGAACGGATTCGGACTTCAATGTAAGATACAAGCTGACCAATCCGGATTATTACGTGGTCCGGGTATGCCCGCAGTGCGGTTTCTCCACCACAGAGAGCTTCTCGGACAAGCTGGCGGCCGATCACAAAAGCGAATTCGAGCTGCGCGTCCGCGTTAACTGGACCGCCAAGGATTACGGCGGCCAGCGTACATGGGAGGATGCCTTGCAGACGTACAAGCTGGCCCTGCTCTGTGCCCAGATCAAGGGGGAGAAGGATCGGGTCATGTCCGGGCTGCTTCATCATATTGCCTGGCTCTACAGGGAGAAGGGGGACAAGGAGCAGGAGAACCGCTTCCTCCAATTTGCCCTTGATTCCTACGTGCTGGTATATGAGAATGAGGGCTCTCCGGAAGTGAACAACGCCCGGCTCATGTATCTAATCGGGGAGCTGAACAGGCGGATCGGCAATTACTACGAGGCGGTCAGATGGTTTTCCAGAGTAATCAATGACAAGCAGATTATGGATTCGGCGATGATCCGTGCGAGCCGGGAGCAGTGGGCCGAGACGCGGGAGAATATGCTGGAGGCCCGGCTGGATCTGCCTGAGGAGATGCGAAGCCAGAAGCAAGGCTGATCCGAAGGCCCGATCCCCAAATAACCGCAACCCGTCCCGGTATGCCCGGAGGGGTTGCGGTTATTTGTCCATGTCTCTGCAAGTATGAACGGGGAAGCGGTTCGGCTTCTTGACAAACGCACGGCTGCCAGGGACGCCGTCAGGCGTTTATCCAACGAATAACAAGGCTCGGACTTGGCTTGTATAAAACGGTGCTACCTCAGCTTCCTGTCGCTGAGCAGGTAATCCCGGTCCACATCGATGACCGTAAGCGAGCCATGGCAGCAAGGGAAGACAAGCAGCCGCTTGCGCCCCTCCTGGATCGGCTTAAGGTCCTTGACCTTAAGGGGCAGCAGCACCTGTTCGGCCTGACAGAAGGGGCAGGAATCCACATAGATGTCTTGCCGGATGGTTTCGTAGGGCCATGTATGAGAGAAAGGGATCATGTCAATGGCCGCCGTCCCGGCTGTCCGAGGTGTCCGGAGTGTCGGGGGTGTCCCGGTTACCGGGAGTATCCGCCACCCCGCCGGGAGGCGTGGCTCCCCCGGCAGCGTCGTCCTTGGCGGGCATCTGGGCGGCCAGCTCAGCCATCTTCGCAAGCAGGATATGCTTGGGCATGTGCATGAGATGCTCCACCGGCACCTTCAGCATCTCCGACAGCTTCAGAGCCGTTTCCGCGGATATCTGATTGGGCTTCATTGTTCATCATCCTTCCAGCTGGCGCTGCAGTCGGCTATAAGCCCCTTCAGGGTTTGGGCGGACTTGCGGAGCAGCTCCTGCTCCTTGTCGTTCAACTCCAGATCCAGCACGCGGCGCACGCCGCTGTGATCGACGATGCAGGGGATGCCCAGATAGACATCATCCACTCCGTATGTTCCGTCCAATAAGGTGGAGACGGTCAGCACCGAGGACTCGTTGCGCAGAATCGCGGCGCAGATCCGGTCCAGCGCCAGGGCAATCGCATAGAAGGTTGCGCCTTTGGCATTGATGATCTCATAAGCCGCGTCCTTGGTATCCTTGAATATCTCGGCCTGCTTCTCCTCCGACAGATCCACCTGGATACCCGCCACATTGGCGCGGCTCCACACCGGCAGCTCCGTATCCCCGTGCTCCCCGATGATATGGGCGTGCACGCTGCGGGGATCAATGGCCAGCTCCTCGGCAATCAGGTAGCGGAAGCGGGCGCTGTCCAGCAAGGTCCCGGAGCCGATTACCCGGTTGGCGGGCCAGCCTGATTTCTTCCAGGAGAAGTAGGACAGCACATCCACCGGGTTGGTGGCAATCAGCAGGATGCCGCTGTTGTTGTACTTGGTTACGTTCTCGATGATGCTCTCAAAGATCTTCACGTTGCGCAGGAGCAGATCCTGCCGGGTTTCTCCGGGCTTCTGCGCAGCGCCTGCGGTGACGACGATAATATCCGCGTCCTTGCAGTCCGGATAGTCCCCTGCCCATACGCGGACATTGCCCACGAAGGGCAGTCCGTGGTTCATGTCCAGGGCATCGCCCCGGGCCTTGTCCTTATTCACATCAATTAACACCAATTCGGACATCCGCTTGTGCAGCAGAAGGGTATAGGCGGTGGTAGAGCCTACCGCGCCTGTCCCGATTACGGCGATCCGGGTGGGTTTAAATTGTTTCTCTGTCAAATCATTCACGCTCCTGTCACAGATGGTGCAGCATGGCTGCTTGCCAATTGTTTTCATTTAAGCATAAGGAGCGGAGGAACTGCAAGTTTTTCGAAAGCCTCCCCCCATTTGACCGGCTTCAAGCCGACTGCCCCGCATGCCGCATCTTTCGGAAGCTGCCCCCCGTGCCGATCTCCTGAAGCTGCCCCGCATGCCGGTCTCCGCAAGTTTAAGAGAATGCCGACCGGTATTCACTGGGCTTTTTACCGACGGTCTTCTCGAAGATCTTGCTGAAATACTTGGTATCCTTATATCCGACCCGTTCGCTCACTTCGTAAATCTTCATGTCCGTGCTGGCCAGAAGATGCTTGGCATGCTCAATGCGCACTTTGGTCAAATAAGCGAGAAAAGTTGCTCCGGTTTTTTTCTTGAAAAATTTGCTTAAGTAATAGGGGTTAATGAAAAAATGCTCAGCCAGATGGTTCAAGGTCAGCTCCTCACGGAAGTTTTTGTGGATATAGCCCTTCAGCTCCTCCATCAGCCCGTTGCGGTTGTTGGTGTGAAATTCATAGTCGCTTCCCTCCGCGCCTTGTCCCGGAAAAACAGGAGTCTGCCCTTTATTGGCCCCATATTGGCGTTCCTGGTCCAGCGCGGCAGCCACCAGTTCGAGACAGGACTCCAGCTCGCTTTCTTCCACCGGCTTCAGCACATAATGCCTTACACCCAGCCGCATGGCCTGCTTGGCGTATTCAAACTCCGAGTAGCCGCTTAATATTATGAAATGGCAAGCCGCTCCAGCCTGTTTCAATGCCTTGATCATTTCCAAGCCATCCATCTCCGGCATGCGGATATCCGTCACGACAAGATCGGGCTGTGCCGCTATAACAGCGTCCAATCCCGCCAGGCCGTTGTTCGCTCTGTGCGCCACAGTGAATCCGTAAGCATCCCAATTGATCAAGCTTGCCAACCCTTCGGTAATGGCCGGCTCGTCATCCACCAGCAGGACCTTGTACATCGGACTCCTCCTTCTTGTCTTTGGGAATTTGAATACGAATGGTTGTGCCTCCCTGTGAGGAGGAATGAATCGAGAGGCCGTATCTCTTGCCATACTGAAGCTGCAGGCGCTCCTGGATATTCCTGAGACCAAGCGAGCTTCCGGAGGATTCATCAGGTACTTCGGTATGAAGCAGAAGGGTCTGGATGTGGCTCAGACGCTCCTCCGGCATCCCACGGCCGTTATCTTCAATCCGGATGATTGCCGTGTCCTGGTCCATTGCTCCGGTGATGACAATGCTATATTTTCTTGTCTGGTCCACGAAGGCGTGTTTAATACTGTTCTCGATAACCGGCTGGAAGATCAGCGGGATCACGGGAAGTTTCAGCAGATTGTCAGGCAGCCGCTCTTCCAACTCAAACCGGTTGTCAAACCGCAGATTCTGGAGATGCAGATAGACGCGGACGTACTCCAACTCATCCTCCACCGTGTTATTCTTCTTGGAGGACAAAGCCATCTGGAACATCCTTCCCAAATACTTCACCATCAGCGCTACCTCCGGACTATTGGATAAATGCGCTTTCATGCGGATGGATTCCAAGGTGTTGTACAGCCAGTGGGGATTGATCTGACTCTGCAGCGCCAGAAATTTGGCTTCATTCTGCTTGATTCTTGCTTCGTAGACCACCTCGATCATATGCTTGATTTCCTTGATCATGTTGTTGTAATTGGCGGTAAGCAGCTCCAGCTCAATGCTGGCGCCGCCGCTTGAGATGGGCCGGTAGGTACCCTCCTCCACATGCCGCATATTCATGATCATCCTGTGTATGGGCTTGGTAATCTGATAACTGAGCAGCATGGAGAACAGGGTGATGGCGGCAAGGACGACAGCGCCGATCACGATAGCCAGTCTCCGGTAGATCTGCAGCTTCTTGTCCAGCTCCTTATAAGGGACGGACAGGGTAACCTGCAGGCTGGAGGAATCGTCCTTCACAAGCAGATGCTTGCGTGAATCAATATGGGCTATAGCGGCATTGGGGTGAAAGTCGGGACTCTGTTCGGAGTCATAGATGAGTCTGTCGGCATGAAGGCTTACAATCAGCCTGGTGTTATATTGCTGCGCCACCCGGTCTATATTCTTGTCGTTGGCAATCAGCTTGTTCGGGGAGATCTGGAACAGCAGGATACCGGCCCGCCGCCCTTCGATATCCTGGATCAAGCGCCCGGCGGAGAATACATTGGCGACGGTTCCCGAGTTCAAATAAATTTGGTTGTGAGCCGGCAGTACCACGAACTTGCCGTTGGCCTTGCGGATCTGCTCCAGCCATTCCTCCCACTGGCCTTTGTAGGACGTCACATCCGGCATATAGCCGTTGTTATAGACAAGTCCTGATTCGGACAGGACTGCAGCGCCCTGGAGTGAGGGCAGCTCCGTCATAAACTGGGACAGTTGGCGGTTGATGATCAGGTGGTACCGGATCTGCTCCGTAGGGCCATACGAAGCTTCTTTGCCCAGGAAAGCAATCATGTCATAATCGTTATAGATGGTCCGGGAAATATTCTCCAGGTGGGACATGTAACTGTTGAAGGAAACGGATACCTGAGAGGTGAACATCTGCAGAAAGTCGGTTGCAGCGCCCTGAATTTGCTGCTTGGACTGGCTGTAGAATACATGGGTAAGAATAAGAACGGGTACAATGCACAGCAGCAGATGACTGAAGAACAGCTTGGTGGAAAACTTGCGTTTCCATGGAAATACCATTGTATACCACTGGCGCAGCATCAGAGTCCTCCTCGCAGGGTGTCCGGTTCGGGTTCGGCAATTCGATTATAGTCAGAAGCAGAGCTTGTGGCAATATGCAGAGATGCAGGAGGACGGCAAAGATATAAAATGTCCCCCTAAACAGCCAAGGATGTCTTATCGTAGACAGAAGCATCCCCGCTTATAATGAAAGCGTGAACAAAAATGCAGACAGAAAGCAGGGATTAGCATGCAATCCAATCAAGTGATGCACCAGGCTGTTCCGGGAGCGAAGAGTACCGCATACGTTCCCAAGCGGCAAGGGTTGCTTCACAATTTGAAAAGGTTCTGGCCGCTGTACGTGATGGCGTTGCCCGGCTTCCTTTTTTTTATCCTGTTCCGTTATGTTCCGTTGGCCGGGTCGGTCATCGCCTTTCAGGATTATATGGTTTTCAAGGGCATAATGGAGAGTCCGTGGGTGGGCTTGAAAAATTTCCAGGCGTTTTTCGAATATTCCAACTTCTGGAGGGTCTTCTCCAACACGTTGTTTGTCGGCGCATACAATCTGCTGTTTGTGTTCCCGTTCCCGATTCTCTTGGCGCTTATGTTTAATGAAGTGGGCCACATGCTCTATAAACGCACGCTTCAGACCATCTATTATATTCCCCATTTTTTCTCCTGGGTGATCATTGCCGGCATCACATTTGATGTGCTGTCGAACAATGGAATCGTGAACTCCTTGCGGGAATGGTTCGGATTAGAGCCTATCTTGTATCTGCAGGAGGCCCGGTATTTTCGCGGCATTGTGGTGCTGACCTCCATCTGGAGAGACGCGGGCTGGGGCACCATCGTGCTGCTGGCGGCGATTGCCGGCATTAATCCCGAGGTTTATGAATCGGCGCGGATGGACGGCGCCGGCCGCATCCGGCAAATCTTCAGCATCACCCTGCCGCTGATCATGCCCACTGTCATTGTATTATTCCTGCTGCAGATCGGCCGCTTCCTTGATCTGAGCTTCGAGCAAATATACAATCTGCTGACGCCTATGACTTACAGAGTGGGGGATATTATCGATACGTATGTCTACCGGGTAGGGATTGTGGAGGGCCAATACAGCGCCACTACTGCCATCGGCATCTTCCAATCGCTGATCGGTCTGGTGATGGTCATAGTCTTTAACGGGCTGGCCAAGCGCTACCAGCAGGACGGGGGGTTGTTCTAGTATGAAAGCCATGCATGAATCCTTCGGTGAAAGGCTGTTTCGTCTTACGAATATGGTGTTGCTCGGCGTGCTTGGTTTCATGATGCTCGTACCGCTGCTTAAGGTGGTGGCCACCTCGTTCAGTTCTCCCTATGCCGTGGATGCAGGCCGCGTGTTCCTGTGGCCCCAGGAGTTCACTACTGCATCATGGGTGCAGATTCTGGGGCGTCCCCCTTTGTGGAGATCCTTTGGCCTGACAGTGTTCGTTACTGCAGGAGGTACATTGATGTGCTTGCTCATCACCGCTTTAATGGCCTATCCTATGGCCAAGCGGGAATTTTTGCCGGCGAAATTCCTGGCTGTTATGGTGATTATCACGATGATTTTCCGTTACCCCATCATTCCGTATTTCCTTACAGTCAAGCAGTTGGGCTTCTATAATAATTTCTGGGTGCTTATCGTCCCCCAATTGCTGACCGCTTATAATCTGATTATCATGAGGACCTTCTTCCGGGAGCTCCCCAAGGAGCTGGAGGAATCGGCACAATTGGAGGGCTGCGGACACTTCCAGATGCTGTTCAGAATCGTACTGCCCTTATCCAAGGCTGTGCTGGCTACGCTGGGAATCTTCTACGCGGTGCTGCTCTGGAATCAATTCATGCATCCGTTGATGTTCATCGAGGATCAAGCCTTGTATCCCCTTCAGCTCAGGCTCAGAGAATATATGATCAGTCCCGAGGCCACCTTCGGTTCCGTTCTGGCCAGTGAAATACCGTATAACAGCGCCACACTTAAAGCGGCGACGGTTATTTTTGCGACAGTTCCAATTCTTGCTGTGTACCCTTTTATGCAGAAGCATTTTGTCAAAGGGGCTATGCTGGGATCTGTGAAATAAATAGGTGAGAGGGGTTAAGAAGATGGCAAAGGTTTATGGAAGGATTGCTGCTGTATTGGCAGCCGTTATGCTGACGGCAAGTGTGTCGGCAGGCTGTGCGGAGAAGGAGGAAGCAGGGAAGGAGGTGCAGCCCGCCGGAACGGCAACTCCCGCCCCCACACCGTATATTGAGATATGGCGGGATATTACCAATTCCACCATACCCTTGGAGAAGGACGGTCCCTATTCCAAGATGATTCAGAAGGATACGGGTATCGGCATCTATATGCCGGTCGTTCCGTGGGATGGCGGCAACACTTATGTACAGCGGCTGAATACACGGATTGCTGCAGGCGATCTGCCTGATCTGTTCTTGCCGTGGAAGGGAAACGAAACTGCTCTGATGAAGCAGGGAGCGCTCGCCGATCTGACGGATCTGCTGCCCAAGTATGCACCTAGTGTCTGGAGCCGCATCCCCAAGGAGATGTGGGACATCGTCCGCTCTGCCGATATATCCGGGAAGGGAAGAATTTATTATATCCCTCAGGTGCAAACCTATACGTATTATGGAGCCTATATCCGCAAGGACTGGCTGGACCGGGTCGGCATGAAGATGCCTGCAACGAAGGATGAATATGTCGAGGTGCTCAAGGCCTTCCGCGACAAGGATGCCAACGGCAACGGAGATCCCAATGACGAGATTCCTCTGATCGGCCGTGAGCAGGGAAGGTGGATGGACCATATATTCGGCATGTTCGGCGTGGCCATGTGGGAAGGATACCCCATGTGGGACTTGTACGACGGCAAGCTGACATACTCGGCGGTTACACCCAATATGAAGGCCGCTCTGGAATTCGCCCGGATGCTGTACGCGGAGAAATTGCTTGATCCCAATACGCTGCTCAATAAGTCCGAGGAATGGACCTCCAAGATTTATAATGATAAGGTAGGCAATTATTTTCACATCAACTATGGTCAGGCAGGCCGTGTAGAGAACATCGCCAAAGTCAACAAGGATGTCAATCTGGTCGCCTTGCCCTTGCCCAAGGTTGAGGGATACAACGGGTTCATAACCAAGACACAATTGAACAAGCCTCAATGGGTCATTGCCAACAAGAACGAGCAGACCACAATCAATGCGCTGAAGCTGCTGGAATGGGCGGCGGACCCGAAGAATGCGGATAAAGCCCTGCTGGGTGTGGAAGGAATGCATTATGAAGTGAAGGACGGCAAGACGGTTATTCTGCCGCCGGACCCGGCCAAGCAGGAGGCACGGCCGCTTACGAGCTTTATTACGGACCTGGATCAGGTGAAAAAGGAAATGGCGCTGGAGGTAAGCTCCGCTAACCCTACCAAGCTGCCTGCTTATCAACAGCGGGAGAAGCTGCTGCTTGAGATGCAGCCCTTCGGCAAGACAATTGCCGGAGACGGTATGCCCGCCTCCATATTCGAAGGCTTCTCTGATCTGAAGAACCACACGATGTACCAGGAATACATGGCCAATATTATTCTGGGCGTTATGCCCATCAGCAAGTTCGAGGAGTTTGTTGACAAGTGGAACAAGAACGGCGGAGCAGAGGTGACGGAGCGGGCCAGAGCTTGGTACGACAGTATGAATAAGAAGTAATTCCCAGCAGGTATGCAGCAAGAAGAGAAGCCGGGGGCCAGAGAGGGCCGCCGGCTTCTTTTACCACATCAGAACAAGGGGCACATGGGACGAGGTTAACGGAAAAAATTTCCGTTATCGGGACAGTTTTCGGTATTTACCGAGAGTTAGCGGAAAAAATTTCCGTTAACTCCCTCAAAACCAGGTGAAAATGCCTGTTTTGGGGAAACCAGGAGGAGATAACGGAAAAAATTTCCGTTAAAACAGCGAGGAATGATAAATTTGCAGGAATAACGGAAAAAATTTCCGTTAGGAGATAAGCGGGGCGGGACTGCCGTAAGGCGTTACTCCGTTGGCAACGTAAAAAAAGGACCTGGCGGTGTTCTTCCGCCAGGTTCTTCTTAAATACGAAAATGCCGGATTGTGGCATTTTCCATTCGGGGGCGCCTCCAAAAGCACCCGGATTTTGCTTCGAAGCATCCCGTCACCTTTGGGGGGGATTGTTATTGCCGTTTAGGATAAAGGCTGGGCCTTGCTCATCTCCACGCACATGAGCACGAAGGCCCCTACGCCGTGCAGATCGTTCTCGCTGGTGGGGCGGGCGATGTAATGGGCGTAGTCGCCAATTCCGGTCCCGATGCAGATATTGCCGATAATCACATTCCCGTTATCATCAAACTTGAGCGTATCGATCACACCCTGATAACCCTTCCATGCGGACTCCATATACTTGGCATCGAGGTAACCCATCCGCACAGCCTTGGCAATCGCCTGGACGAATAAGGAGGTACAGGAGTTTTCCAGCCAATTATCGGCCTGGTCGCCCTTGTCCACTACCTGATACCACAACCCTGTAGCCTGATCCTGGAATTTGGGCAGGGAAATCAGCAGGTCCTGCAGGATGGCCACAAGCTTGGCTTTATCCGGATGGTTATCCGGAAGGTAATCGAACATTTCCAGCAGGGCCACGGGATACCAGCCGATTGCTCTGCCCCAGAACTCGGGAGCGAGGCCGGTCTCGGGGTCAGCCCAAGGCGCCTGCTTGGATTCATCCCAGCCGTGGTAGAGCAGTCCGGTGCGCGAATCCTTGGTATGCTCCTCCATCAGAATGGCCTGGAAGGCCATCATGTCGAAGTATTCCGGTTGATTGAAGGTGCTGCCGAATTGTACGGCAATGGGACCTGCCATATATAATCCGTCCAGCCACATTTGATTGGGGTATCTGCCTTTGTGCCAGAAGCCGCCCTGGGCGTTCTTTTCCCAGGATTTCAGCAAGGGAACAAGGGTGTGCAGGGCTGTTTTGTAGCGTTCGTCCCCGGTTTTCTCATACAGGTTGAACAGCAGCACGCCCGGCTGGATATCATCCAGCTCGTCGGGATTGAACTTCCTGATGCTGCCGTCGGGCAAGATCAGGCTGTCCACCCAACGCTTGATATAATCATAAAACTTGTCATTCCCTGTCTCTCTCCAGCATTTTTCCATTCCTGACAGGAACACGCCTTGATGGTAATGGAACCGGTCCGGCGGCAGCAGCTCAGGCTCGAATTTGTGCATGAGGGTTTCGCAGCCCTTCTCGGCCCACTGGATGGGAGTAAGGTTTGCGGCAGGGATTGCTTTTTCTTCGGATGATTTCATAGGTTTAAGTCACTCCTTAGATTGGCTGATAAGCTTATACTAGCACAGCAATATGTACATTAATTGCGAAATACCCGTAATTCTTCTTATATCTTGCCATATTCACGCAAGGACATGTACAATAGATTGTATCCCGCGGATGCGAAAAGGTGGTCCGCAGCAGGGGAATTGAAGTCGGACGGTGAACATTCCATGGGAGAACTGAGATACAGCAAAGGCGACTTTACCTTGTCCTACAGGAAGTCTCTAAGCCATAATATGCCCCACAATCATTTTCATAGCACGTATGAAATTTTTTACCTCATGAACGGCAACCGGGAGTTCTTCATTAAGGACCGGACCTTCCTGATCCAGGAGGGCGATGTCATCATCATTGCCCCCAATATTGTTCACCGGACCACGAATTCGGCGCTCCCCAAGCATGAGCGGTTGATTGTCAATATTCCCAAGGACGATCTGACCGCCATCAATACCTCTTATCTGGAGATCATGCATCCCTTGTTCGAGCAGGAATATATGATTGTCCGCTCCCCGTTCCAGGAGCAAGTGTTTGTGGAGGGGATTGCCCGCAATATTCTGCAGGAGATGCAAGAGAAGAAGCCCGGCTTTGAGATCTATGCCCAGACGCTGGTTCTCCAGCTGCTGATCTACTGCTGCCGACATGTGAAGCAGCATGTGTCGGAGCCGCTGGAATTTCCCAGTCCCATGCATGAGCGGATTTCCCGGGTGGCGGGTTATATCAACAGCCACTATATGGATGAGCTGTCGCTTCAGCTGCTGGCCGAGAGGTTTTATGTCAGTCCTTACTATTTAAGCAGGTCGTTTAAGGAAGCTACGGGATTTGCTTTTGTTGAATACCTGAATATGGTCCGGGTCAAGGAGTCCAAGAAGCTGCTGGAAGAAACGAAGCTGAAGGTAAACCTGATTGCAGAGCGGGTAGGCTTTGGCAGCGTTACCCATTTCGGCAGAGTCTTCAAGGCGGTTACCGGACACCCGCCCCTGTTCTTCCGCAAAGCGTCCAAGTAGCCGGAGCTTTAGCACCCGGCCGATTTTTCCGGATAGGACTTGTCTTTTATTGACCAAGCGTATTTCACTTTGCGCTTGGTTTTGTGTTTTAATAGAGGGAGTACAATTTTGGGAAGGGTGAGATAGATGGAGTTTCCCTTAAGACAAACCTGGGAGTTGGATTCCATTTTTGCGGGAGGAAGCGAGTCCCCCGCATTCGCTGAGTTTCTGGAAGAAACCGATGGATTGGTGGTTGAGTTGAACCGCCAGCTGGAGAGCGCTGCGCCTCCCGCGTGCAAGGAAGACGCGGCTGCTCTTGTCGCCGCCGTGGAGCTGATGCAGCAGATCCTGTTCCGCATCCGGGAGGCGGGGTCTTATACCGGCTGTCTTGCCGCGGCAGATACCTCGGACAAGAAGGCCTTGCAGCTCGGCGGCAAGGTGCAAAGCTTGACTGCAGCCTACCAGTCTGCGTTAACCCGGCTGGACAGCCTGCTTACGGGCATCACGGATCTGGTATGGAACGAGCTTCTGGCATTGCCCGAATGGCGTGAAATTGCCTTTAATCTGACGGAACGGCGTTCCGCGGCCCGGGAAAAGCTGCCGCCTGAGCAGGAAGCGCTGGCGGGCGATCTGGCGGTGGACGGCTATCATGGCTGGAGCAGCTTCTATGATACGGTTGTCAGCCATTTTCATATTGATTACGAGGAGAATGGGCATACTCTGAAGCTGTCGGCGGGTCAGGCCTTCAACAAATTACATACCGGAGACCGGAAAGCCAGGACGGAGCTGTTCGATTTGTGGGAGCAGGGCTGGGCGGATAAGGCGGATTTTTGCGCCGATGCGTTGAATCATCTGGGCGGCTTCCGGCTCCAGCTCTACAAGCACCGGGGCTGGTCTTCCATCCACAAGGAGCCGCTGGATATTTGCCGCATGAGACCCGAGACTCTTGAAGCCATGTGGAGTACGGTGGAGAGGAACAAGGAGCCGCTTGTGCGCTATCTGGAGCGCAAGGCCAGGATTCTCGGAGTGGACCGGCTGGCGTGGCATGATGTCAGCGCTCCGCTCGGCGAGAACAGCAAGCATATCTCCTACGATGAAGGAGCCAAGCTGATCGTAGAACAATTCAGCCGCTTCAGTCCCAAGCTGTCGGAGTTTGCCGCGATGGCCTTCGAGCAGGGCTGGATTGAGGGAGAGGACCGGCCGGGCAAGCGTCCCGGAGGCTTCTGCACTTCTTTTCCCATTAAGGAAGAGACGAGGATCTTCATGACATACGGCGGAACGATGGACAATGTGTCCACGCTGGCTCATGAGCTGGGGCATGCCTATCATCAGCATGTGATGAATGACATGCCGGCGCTAACCCAAGAGTATGCCATGAATGTGGCGGAAACCGCCTCAACCTTCGCCGAGATGATCGTAAGCGACGCCGCTTTGCAACTGGCCCAGAGCCGGGAGGAAAAGCTTGCGCTGGTGGAGGATAAGATCCAGCGGGCGGTTGCCTTCATGATGAACATCCATGCCCGCTTTATGTTTGAAACCCGGTTTTATGAGGAACGGGGCAGCGGACTTGTCAGCGTGGAGCGTCTGAATGAGCTGATGGTGGAAGCGCAGAAGGCGGCATACTGCAATGTGCTGTCCGGCTATCATCCCCATTTCTGGGCGTCCAAGCTGCACTTCTATATAACGGATGTGCCGTTCTACAACTTCCCGTATACCTTCGGATTTCTGTTCAGTTCAGGGATCTATGCCCAGGCGGAGCGGGAAGGGGCTGCCTTCGAGGAGCGTTATGTGGCGCTGCTGCGGGATACCGGCAGGATGACTGTGGAGGAGCTGGCCAAGAAGCATCTGGACGTGGATCTTAGCGGCACAGAGTTCTGGCAGAGCGCTGTCGATCTGTCCTTGAAGGATGTAGAACTGTTCCTTGAGCTGACGAAGGAACACGCCTGACGGCAGTCATGCAGGCTTTAGGCGGATAGGCAGTTACAACGGCATACGAACTGGTTGGCCGGCTGCGGGGATGCAGCCGGCTTGTCTGTGTTGGATTACAAGGAGGGGCAGCGAAACTTAGGACCAGCCGTTAGGGCTTTCCTCTCTGTTTTTATCATTGTAATCATTATAATCTTATCTTAAGCAGGACAAGACCACTAAATTTGGAGCGGGAGGGGTTGCTGATGGAGCTTGCCAACTGCAAACATTGCGGCGGGCTGTTTCTGATGAATAAGAGCGGATACTGCAGCAGATGTCAGACTACCCACGACCGGATCTATATGCGGGTTCGGGATGATCTGCGGGTGCATCCGAAGAGTACCGTGATGGATGTTCATGTGAGGACCGGCATACCGGTTTCCAAGCTGCTGGAGATTCGCAGGGAAGATTATATTCCCTTTTCCCGCTGACTCGCGGGGAAAGTTGGACAAGGCTGCTGTGGTTGCCGTTGGTTAAGGCATTCAGAGCAGTTTTTTTCATAGTTTCAACTAGGGCATGTTTGGAAACTCCGAGGGGAGCAGATTTAACTGAATTCTCGTTTCTGGCAAGGCGCTTTTGTGCAGGCGTACCAGAGGTACGTCAAGCGAAAGCAACGCAGCCAGGGGCGAAAAGGCGGTGAAAGATGTCCTCAAGCGAGTTTTCAGACACGCCCTAGTATAAACGCGGAAGCGGCTCGACTTCTGGAGAAACGCAGGTTGTCAAAGGACGCTGTCAGACGGTTATCCTCGAAGATGCAGAAAAAAGATTGCTGAGATTCCACAATACGTTGGGGAATAGTTCAAAAAGGCGGCCAGCGGCCGCCTCTTTGCGTTGCTATGGATGGATAAACGCTTAGCGGAATTGGCCTGCCAATTGCTGCTCGGCGATTTGTACCAGACGGCGGGTAATATGACCACCGATGGCGCCGGTATCACGGGTTGCCATGAATCCATAGTAACCGTCCTGAGGAATTTGAATGCCCAGTTCCTGTGCCACCTCGTATTTCAGCTTATCCAATGCTTGATTGGATTGAGGTACGACAAGGGTGTTACTGGAGCGGCTTTGTCCTGTTCCCATAAGTTATCACCTCCAGTACGTAGTATGAACATGGAATGAAATTATACTCTTATGTACAGTTGGTAATTTGTTCCTTGTCATCATATTAACTGCTTCTTACGGCCAGGCCCAGAATCACCGGAAGCGCAAAGCCGGCATAGATAGCCAGCTGCTTCAACCGGAAGGACGGCAGATCCTCGCATTCACATGCGGCCTGCCTTCGGGTCCAAAGATTGACAACCGCCAGATAAATCTGATAGACAGCCATGGCGTACAGAAAAAAGGCTGACCATACCACATAACGTTGTATGGATGGTTCAATGTAGAGAAGCAGCAACCCGCTGCGGGAAGCAGTCAGAATGAACCAGGCGAATCCGTACAAGATCAGGAACCGGGCTGCGTAGTGCAACATTCTTGAGAGAATCAAAGCACTGTCTCCTTTCATGATGCGGCTGCGGCCGAGCGTGCGCACGATTTATTGTTTTTCAAAAAGGGGCGGTTCGGTCCTTTAGAGAAATTCTCCAAGAACAATAGCTCCTAAGAGGACAGCCATGGTTGTTGCTGCAGACAGAATCAGTACAAACCTGGTTTTGAACACGGACAGCAGCATAAGAGTCCCCTTGAAATCAATCATCGGCCCCAGCACCAGGAAAGTGAGCAGGGAGCCCATGGAGAACTGCCCGGAGAAGGAGGCGGCAACGAAGGCGTCCGATGTGGAGCACAGGGACAGCACATAGGCAAGACCTGCCATGAATAAGTGGGAGGACAACTCTCCCTGACCGATGGAACGGAGACTCTCATGCTCGATGGCTGCTTGCACGAATGCGGTTATGCCCGCTCCCAGAATCAGGTATTTGCCCATTTCAAAGAATTCATCCGAGGCATGTCCCAGGATGCCGGCCAGAAGCTGCCGCGGGGGATGTGTATGTGCCCGCTCCTGGCCATCCAGTGAATGGCGGAGGGGATTGGCGGAGGTGAAGCGGTAGAGCAGCAGCCCTACAGCTGAGGCCGTGACAAAGGCCAGTCCCATTCTTCCGTACGCCATTTCCGGCTGGCCGGAGAACGCCATATAGGTGGAGCCGTAGGTGATGGGATTGAGTACCGGGCCGGCAAGAATAAACACGGTGGCAATATAAGCGGGCATTCCCTTGCGCATCAATCTGCGGATAATCGGGATCATTCCGCACTCGCAGACGGGGAAGAGGAGACCGAGCAGGCAGGCATAGAGAATTCCCGCTGCCGGGTTGCGGGGGATGAAGCGTTGCACCATCTGTTCGGTAACGACTAATTGCAGAACGGCCGACAGGATTACCCCCAGCAGGATGAACGGCAGCGCCTCAAGCACGATGCCCAGGAACAGCAGGCGGAATTCCTCGAAGGCCCCGGTATGAAGCAGGTTTTGTCCAAACGGAAAAGGGCGCGTGGCCAGAATCCGGTAAATCATGGCGCAGCAGGCTGCTCCCAACAGAGGAGGGGCCCATCTCATTACGATTGTCGGCACAGCGAGAGTCCTCCTTCGGATAAAGCAGGCGTAATATAAACATATGCTTTAGCCCAGGGAAATAGGACGGGTTGTGCCAATTGACGCCCTGCAACAGGTATTTGGACCGAAGGAGGATTGAAGCCGGATTGAAGAGGGATGATTGACTTTATCCGCAGGCGGGGTATAATGAAGGAATCTAAACCATGATAGACATGCGTGGAGAGGAAAGAGTAGGAGGCATGCGCTTCTTCAGAGAGCCGGTGTTGGCTGGGAACCGGTGGAGCGGGCTTTTCGAATGGGTCCTTGAGCATGAAGCCGAACTATTGCCTGACAGCGTCCGTGTCCAAAAGCGGCGCCCATGGCCACACAGTAGGCTGAACGGCTGTTCCCCGTTACCGGAACAACCAAGGTTTGCCGCAGTGCATGTCAGCATTTGCCGCGGCAGGCGAATTAGGGTGGCATCACGGTCTCTCGTCCCTTGCGGCGGAGGCCTTTTTGTGTTCTCCTTATCCCCTTGCGTTTGTGGAGTAAAAAAATGGAGGAGGTCCCAGAATGAAAACTGTTTTATCCGGTATCCAGCCCAGCGGCCGGCTTACCATCGGCAACTACATCGGCGCAATCAAGAATTATGTCCTGCTGCAGGAAACCCACAATTGCTTCTTCATGGGCGTGGATCTGCACGCCGTCACTGTGCCCCAGGAGCCTGCAGCCTTAAGGGAGCAGACCGAAATGATCGTGGCCCTTTATTTGGCGGCGGGCATTGATCCGAAGAAAGCGGCCATCTTCATGCAATCCCATGTCAGAGCCCACGCGGAACTGGGCTGGCTGCTGACGACGCTCACTTATATGGGCGAGCTGGAACGGATGACTCAGTTTAAGGATAAATCGTCGGGCAAGGATTCCGTTGGCGCTGGGCTGTTTGTCTATCCCTCTCTGATGGCCGCCGACATTCTGCTGTACAATGCGGATGTGGTGCCTGTGGGAGAGGACCAGAAGCAGCATCTGGAGCTGACCCGGGACCTGGCCCACCGCTTCAATCAGCGGTTCGGAGAAACCTTCAAGCTTCCTGAGCCTTATATTCCCCAGGTTGGGGCGCGGATTATGTCTCTTGATGATGCGAGCAAGAAGATGAGCAAGAGCAATCCCTTGCCGGGCAGCTATATTGCCCTGCTGGATTCTCCGGCGGAAATCCGCAAGAAATTCTCCAGAGCGGTGACGGATTCCGGCCGCGAGGTGCGCTTTGACCGGGACGCTAAGCCGGAGGTATCCAATCTGATGGAAATCTATGCCCAATTCTCGGACTTGAGCCTTGCAGAAATCGAAGCCAAGTATGAGGGGCAAGGCTATGGCTCCTTCAAAAGAGATCTGGCCGAGGTGGTGGTCGCCACTCTGGAGCCGATGCAGGAACGCTACCGCGCCATTCGCGAAAGCGGTGAAATACCGGCCATTCTCCGGGCCGGTGCGGAAAAGGCGGCTGCTTATGCGGAGCCCCTCCTGACTGAGGTGAAAGAAAAGATGGGCTTTATTCTCCCGTGAGAAAAGTAAAAACGTTCGAGAGGCCAGGCGGCCCTTCGAACGTTTTTTTGAAGGGGCCATTAAGAATGTAACTGCGGGGCAAGGTGAGCCTTAAGGGTGTAAGGGACACAGTTGACGCTATCGGAGAGAAAACCGGGGTAGAAACGTAATAGCGGACTGGAATGACTTTGTTTGGCCACAATCCCTTTGGGAGGAGGATATGGGAGCTATCCACCCGTTTGCAAAAAATCGTTGACAAAAAAGAAATGATCATTTATATTTCTTATTAATCCAATTAAATTACTATGAATAAAATAAAGTTGACTGGACTACCAGAAGCTCTAATGAATTCAGCTATGCCTCTTTTTAAAAGAGGTATGTCTTGAACTTCTTTAGTGCTGTTTTTTTATTTTATTTGGTAAAATTCCTTCCAACTTTATTTTTATAATGTTCTTTTCAAAATAGAAAAGTGAATTTTATCACAATGATGGAGGCGGTTGACTATGGCAAAAATTCTGTTTACATCCGAATCGGTAACGGAGGGGCATCCCGACAAAATATGCGACCAAATATCGGATGCGGTGCTTGATGCCATCCTGGAACAGGACCCTGACGGACGGGTAGCTTGCGAGGTTGCTGTCACAACGGGATTGGTGCTGGTTGCCGGGGAAATTTCGACGACAGCCAATGTGAGTATTTCCCAGATAGTAAGAAAGACAATTAATGAGATTGGATATAACCACTCATCATTGGGCTTTGACGGCAATACCTGCGGCATTATCAGCTCCATCGATGAGCAGTCGCCGGATATTGCCCAAGGCGTCAATCAGGCGCTGGAGGCCAGAAACGGCGAACATGACGATGAGGCTATAGAAGCCATAGGAGCCGGAGACCAGGGACTGATGTTCGGCTATGCCATAGATGAAACCCCCGAGCTTCTGCCGCTGCCTATCTCCCTTGCCCACCGGTTGGCCAGAAGGCTGACGGAGGCCAGGAAGTCCGGCCAACTCCCCTATCTGAGACCGGACGGCAAAACCCAGGTTACTGTGGAATATGATGGGCAACGCGCAGTGCGGGTGGATACCATCGTCATCTCCACCCAGCATGATCCGGAGGCCACGCAGGAGCAAATCAGGGAGGACCTTCTCGCCTATGTGATAGAGCCGGTCGTTCCGGCTCAATTCCTGGACGCCAGGACCAAGTATTATATTAATCCTACAGGGCGTTTTGTTGTCGGCGGACCTCATGGGGATGCGGGACTCACAGGCCGCAAGATCATTGTCGACACCTACGGCGGATACGCCCGACATGGGGGCGGCGCCTTCAGCGGCAAGGATCCGACGAAGGTGGACAGAAGCGCAGCCTATGCGGCAAGATACGTAGCCAAGAATATCGTGGCTGCAGGCGTGGCCCAAAAAGCGGAGGTACAGCTTGCCTATGCCATCGGCGTGGCCCGGCCCGTCTCCATCACCGTGAATACCTACGGAACAGGCATCATACCCGATGAGAGGATTGCGGATATCATCGGCAGCATCTTCGATCTGCGTCCGGCAGGGATCATCAGGCAACTGGATTTGAAGCGGCCGTTGTACAGACAGACGGCAGCCTATGGGCACTTCGGCAGAGCGGATGTAGATCTTCCGTGGGAGCGGACAGACAAGGTCGAGGACATCCGGCAGGCGGCAGCTCAGATACAAGAGGAAGAAGGCAGGAGGGAACCGATCTATGGGTAAGCAAGGAGCAAAGCACATTGCCATCTACGGGAAAGGCGGTATTGGCAAATCCACCACCACCTCCAACATTAGCGCAGCGCTTGCGGAAGCGGGCCACAAGGTCATCCAGATTGGCTGCGATCCCAAAAGCGATTCCACCAATACGCTTCGGGGCGGCAATTATTTGCCTACGGTGGTGGACAGTCTGAGAGACAGCTCAAGAGTGAGGCTGGAGGAAATCTCGGCCATCGGCTTTAAAGGCATTCTCTGCATTGAAGCGGGGGGACCGGTTCCCGGCGTAGGCTGCGCCGGCAGAGGAATCAATGCAGCGGTGGGACTGCTGCAGGAGCTTAATGTATTCGAGGACTTCGAAGCGGATTATGTGCTGTACGATGTATTGGGCGATGTCGTGTGCGGAGGCTTTGCGGTACCGATCCGGGACGGCATTACGGATCGGGCCTACGTTGTAAGCTCGTCGGATTTTATGGCTATCTATGCGGCCAACAACCTGTTCAAGGCCATCAATAAGTATGCCCCTTCCGGTGGAGCCAAGCTTGGCGGCGTTATCGGCAACAGTATATTGGCCGGCTACTCCGAGTCGTTGATTCAGGATTTTGTAAGCCGGACGGGGTCCACGGTAGCGGGTTTTGTCCCCCGCTCGCCGGTAGTAGCCCAAAGCGAGTTGTACGGAAAGACGGTTATCGAGGCCAGTCCGGAATCCGCCCAGGCGGACGTGTACCGAACGTTGGCTGCTTATATCGCCGGCAATGAGGATCTGCGCATTCCCAATCCCATGAATGTAACGGATCTGCGGGATTGGGCCAGAACATGGGGAGACGCGATCATTACAGATGAAGCGAAGACGGGGAAGGAAACCGTGGCACGCTAAGGAGACGACAGGATGAACGAGATCAGACAGAAGCTGCCGAAGATCCGAGAGAAGCGGCTCTCCACGCTGGCCGCTTATCATGGCTCGCCGGAGGAGCTGGCGCTGGAGCTGGGACAAGAAGATGTCCGGCAAAGAATCCGCACTTATTCGGAAACGACCTACGATGAAATAATCTATGCGGTACAGGCTCTGGGAGCCATCAGAAGCAGTGTGACCATTATTAATGGGCCGTCCGGCTGCGGAGCAGCCAAGCTGGAGAGTAGCCTGCGCAACGGCGCCAGTCCCTGGCTGATTACCAATCTGGAGGAGAATGACTCCATACTGGGCGGAGACGACAAGCTGAGAGAGGCTATCGAGCGGGCGTACCGCCATTATAGACCGGATGTTATTTTCGTTGTGACTACCCCAGTTATTGCGATCAATAACGATGATGTGCAGTCCGTGGTTGCAGAACTGTCGGACACGTTGGGAATACCGGTTGTTCCCGTATATGCGGCGGGCTTCAAATCGAAAAATCCGGTGTACGGCTATGATCTGGTCTATCATGCCATTGCCAAATTCCTGCTGTCACGGGAAGAGACGGATAAGAATGACCGGATCAATGTCATCGCAACAGGTGAGACCAAGACCAGCGGCATAATCGGGGAACTGAAGGCGGCGGGAATACCTGTCCATCCTCTTGCCGGTCCGGTGAAGCTGGCGGATCTGAAGGCGGCTGTGTCCTCCAAAGCCTCCATCGCCCTGGATAGCAACGATGCCAACTACCTGCTGCGGGTGCTGGAAGAGGCATATGGGGTGACGTCCATTGGAGCGGCGGCTCCCATCGGAATAGCCAACACCGGCAAGTGGATTCTGGCGGCGGCGGATGCAGCCGGAACCGGAGCGGCAGCCGAAGCTTATGTCGCCCGTCGGCAGGCTGCTTCCCAGGCGGTGCTTTCGTCCGTAGATCTGACAGGAAAGCGGGTCTTCGTTGATCTCCCTCCCGAGAAGGCCTTCGGAGTGGCAGACCTTATAGCCGAGCTCGGAGGGGAAGTGGCGGCAATTGCGGTAACTCATACGGAATCCCTGCACCGGCAAAGGCTGGAGCGCGCGCGGGAAGCCTGGGGAAGCGCTCAGATTTACATTCAGCAGGGCCAGCCGTTCGAGAAGGTCAATCTGCTGAAAAAACTGCAGCCGGATCTGTATATCGGACGTTCGGAGGATGCGGCATGGGCCTTGCAGGCAGGAATTCCTGCGGTTGCAGTTGACAGTCTGGATCTGTATGGCTATGAAGGTGCCGGGAGGCTGGCGCTTACGCTTGCAAGACGCTTGCAGAATACAGCCCTTGTCCGGTATTTATCCGCTGGGGACGACTTGCCTTACCAGGAAGGCTGGTTAAAGAAAAGCGCCAAATGGTATGTCAAGCAGGAGGTGAAATAATGAACGCGCCTGTAGCCATCAACCGCAATAACTGCATGCTTCACGGCGCTGTACAGACCGTCAAAGCCATTGAAGGGGCTGTGCCTGTCATTCATTCCACTGCCGGATGCGGGGTACAGCAGTATTGGGGAGGAAGCACTCTTAGCGGATGCTCCGGCTCCGGCTATTCGGGCGGCCTGGGCATACCCTCCACCAATGTGATGGAGAGACAAGTGGTATTCGGCGGAACCTCCCGGCTGCGGGAGCAGCTGAAGAATACGCTCAAAGTAAAAAAAGGCGACTTCTATATTGTATTGTCCGGCTGCACCACCGAGCTTGTGGGCGATGACATACCGGCCATGACCAAGGAGCTGCATGACCAGTCGTACAAGGCGGCGCATATCAGCACCCCCGGCTTCAAGGGCCATGTTCACGACGGGTATACGGCCACAGTCAAGGGCATACTCCAGCAGTTTGACAAAATTTCCGATGGCCGCCTGCCCGGCAAAAACGGCAGGCTTGTGAATTTGTTTGGCATTATTCCCGAGCAGGATGTGCATTGGCAGGGCAATCTTGCCGGATTGGCCGATGCGTTGAGCAGTATAGACGTCAGCGCCAATGTTCTTTTTGGTCCGGGGGCAGGGGTGGAGGAATGGAGCTCGATTCCCGGCGCAGCGCTTAACCTCTCCTTCTCTGCCTACGGAATTGAGATATGCAGATGGCTGGAGGAGCGCTTCGGCATTCCGTATCTGGCCTTCGATTCTTATCCCGTAGGAGCCGGACAGTCAGCGGAGCTGCTGCGCAGAGTTGCTGAGGCGCTGAAGCTGGAGCAGACGGCAGTAGAGGAGCAGCTGCAGCGCAGGGAGAGAGAAGAGAGATACCACATAAGGAATATATTGGATGTTTACTCCCGGTTTGATTTTCAACGGAGGACGGCATTGGTGGGGGATAGCGGTGTTGTGCTGGGAATAGCCAGATTTCTGGCCGATCCCTTGGGACTTCTGCCGGTGAAGGTGATCGTGACGGACCCGTTGAACGCGGCAGCCCGCTCCGCATTGTCCAGAGAGTGGAGCCGGACAGGGCAGCAGGCCGAGCTGATCTTCGAAGCCGATGCGCTTCGTATAGAGGCAATCCTGCAAGAAAGCGGCATAGAGCTGGTGGCCGGCAGCTCGATTGAAGAAGCGGTGGCCCTACGGAATGGAATCCCGTTTGTTCCGGTTGCCTTCCCCGTCTCCAACCGCGTTGTGCTTCGGAAGGGATATTCAGGCTACAACGGAGCCATAACCCTGCTTGAGGATGTGGGCAATGCCATACTGGCCGGGCACTGATGCCGATGACCGATTGTGGAGCGTAAAAGGAGTGATGTTCAAATGAACGATACGGCTGTGGTTTCAGGCCAAGCTGCTGCAAGCGGACCCCAGGTCCGGCATAAGTCCAAAGGTTCTTCTGTCAAATCGTTGGGAGTAGGCCTCAACTTTATCCTTTTTCCGCTGATCATACTCGGAGCGTGGGAATATGCAACACGTACGGGTAAGGTCAATCCCGCCATATTGCCCTCCATTGAAGAGGTGGCCGCCACCTTCTTCAGGCTGATTCAAAACGGGCAGCTTCCCCATGATTTGGGCGTAAGCCTGGGGCGTGTGGTGACCGGTTATTCCATCGCCATAGTGGCGGGGATTCTGTTCGGGGTTATTATGGGGATGAGCGTCAAGGCCAGCCGTTTTTTTACGATCATATTTGACGGCATTCGTCAGGTTCCTCCCATTGCCTGGATTCCGCTGGTTATTCTATGGTTTGGCATAGGGGAAACCTCAAAGCTGGTCATTATCGTGAAATCCTCTTTTTTTCCGATTTTGCTGAATACGATAGCGGGAGTCAAGGGTACGCCTACGGATTACCTGGAGGTAGCCAGGCTGTATAAACTAAGCAAATGGGAAACCTTTCGCAAGGTTTATCTGCCGTTTGCCATTCCGAGCATATTCGTGGGCCTCCGCCTTGGGCTGGGAGTAGCCTGGATGTCCGTGGTAGCCGCCGAGCTGATCGCCGCTAGCTCCGGCATCGGCTTCCGGATCAATGACGCCAGAATGCTGATGCTTCCCGACGTGATCATGGTGGGGATCATTGCCGTAGGGGCCATCGGGGTTACCATGGACCGGGGGCTGAGCTGGATCTGCCGCAGGGTCACGCCTTGGTCGGCTTCCAGATGATGCTGCCGGGAACAGCTCTTCAGACGGGACGGGATGGACTGAGCCTTGTGCAGTCCGGTAAGATTTTCTGACGGAAGCTTGGGCAGGAGATACTTGGAAGCCGGCGGGGGTTTGAGCAAAACACTTGGGAGGGCGTGCCTTATGGGGGTTTCGATTGCCAATTTAAGCAAGGCCTTTATGGTGCAAAATGAAGAGATTCCAATCCTCGACAACGTCAGTCTGGATATCCGGGACGGGGAATTCGTGACCATAGTCGGACACAGCGGCTGCGGCAAAAGCAGTCTGTTGAAGATTATTGCCGGGCTTGTACCCTACTCCAGCGGCAGTGTGGAGGTAAACGGGAAGCGGGTGACCGGGCCCGATGTAGACAGGGGAATGGTCTTTCAGGAGCATCGGCTGCTCCCGTGGCTGACCGTTAAGGACAATATCGGTTTTGGTCTCACCCATCTGCCCAAGGAGCAGCGGGAGGGGCTTATCACCAAATATATGCAGATGATCAAGCTCGACGGTTTCGGAAACGCCTATCCGCATCAGCTGTCCGGGGGCATGGCGCAGCGTGCCTCAATTGCCCGGGGACTGGTTGCCAATCCCAGCATTCTGCTGCTGGATGAGCCGTTCGGAGCCCTCGACGCCCTTACCAGAATTCAGATGCAGCAGGAAATATTGCGGATATGGGAGGAAGCGCGGACTACGATGATTCTGGTAACCCATGATATTGATGAAGCCATCTACCTGGGGAGCCGGGTGATTGTTTTATCTTCCAGACCAGGACGGATCGTCGAGGTGGTACCCGTAGAGCTTGCCCGCCCCCGCGACAGAGGAAGCAGTGATTTTGCTTATATCAAGAAAAAAATATATAGCCATTTCTTCACGGATGAACCGGCTGGTATGGAATTTGCCATATAAGCAAGAACGTATTGGGATCATGGACGATGGAGGAAGAGAAGATGAGGGTTGCTATTGTAGGCGCGGTTCCTCCGGAGCTGGCTCCCTTGGAGGAGACGCTGTCGGCAGACGGAAACTGGGAGCGGCAGACGGAGCAGGTTTATGTGCATAAAGAACGGGAGCTTGCCGTTTATACGGCCTTGGTCGGGGTAGGCAAGGTTAATTCGGCTTACCGCATTGCCGAGATTCTGCAATCCTTTGGGCCTGAGCTTGTCGTGAATATCGGCTATGCAGGCGGAATGCTGGATGAAGCGGCACACGGGGATATTGTAATCGGAAACGACTACAGTCAGGTGGATTTCGTCAGCCTGCTGCAGCAGGATACACCAAGGGCTATTCCCGGAGCAAGTCCATATGTGATCCCGGAAGGCTTCATCCTGCAGGTGGAGCAGGCAAGCCGCAGCCTGGGCTTTGTCCATTACAAGGGCCGCATCGCTACGGGAGATTTCTTCCTGAACGACAGCCGGAAGAAGGCAGAGATTATCCAGGCGTTCTCCCCCGTGGCCTTCGACATGGAGTCGGCGGCCATCGCCCATGTGTGCGCCAAAAAAGGAGTCGCTTTTGTTGCAGTGCGGACCATATCCGATCTGGCCGACGATGACGCCCATATATCGGTTAAGGAGACGAAGGATATTATTGAGGAGCGGCCTGTCAGGGTGGTTCTGCAGGCCTTGTATGAGCATGCGCCGGCATTGGTGCAGCAGGCATAGTCATGATTAATAAGGAGCGTGCAAAAATGAGTACAGACTACCTGAAGGATAAGCTCTTGAAGGAGCTTCAACTGAAAAATGAAATCGGAATTGCCGGAGTCAACGCAGATCCTGCCATCTTCGAAAATCTGGATCTTGGAGGAAAATATCAGGAGCAGGTCCATGCCCTCTTCGAGTTCGACCATGAAACCCATGTGGGCATTGAATTCCCGACGGGCTTCCTGAGCCCCTCCGGCTTCCGGATCGCCTATAACTGGGACCGGCGTTCCCCCTACAAGATTGAGCTTGAGAACGGGCGCTACTATTTGACCCATAAGGGGCATGAATTGTTCCCCATTGATTTCTATGAACGGCCGGATTATTACAGTCAGAAAACAACCGACGGAACTCCTATGAAAAATATTGCCACCTACAATCAGGAGGGCGCCATCTTCGTGGCGTACAGCAATGAGTGCGCTCTGAAGGATAAGGGGCAGGACTGCCTGTTCTGCAACATCAATGCCACCAAGGACTCTTATGCGGAGAAGGAGGGCATCGGCTGGAAGAATCCCCGGCAGATCGGCGAGGTGGCCAAAGTGGCTTATAAGCAGGGCGCCAGACATATCACCATCAGCGGAGGCTTCATCCCGGAACGCCGGGAGGTCGATTATTACATCGATGTGGCGGAAGCCATCCAGGAGGCTACCGGGCTCCAGGATTTCAACGGAACGGGCGTCATCGGCGCTCCGCTGGACTTGAGCGTTATTAACCAGTATAAGGAAGCAGGCTACCGGACCATCGCCATGAATCTGGAGGTATGGGATCCCAATATGTACAAGGTCATATGCCCCGGGAAGGATGCCCATTGCGGCGGAAGGGACCATTGGATCAAGGCGCTGGAGTATGCGGCCAAGACTTTTGGCTACGGCAAGGTGCGCAGCGGCTTCGTGGCCGGGCTGGAGACCAAGCAGACAACCTTGGCGGGAGTTCAGGCCATGGCTTCGATTGGTGTGATTGCGTTGACAGGGGCATGGACGCCCAATCCGGGCTCCGCACTGGAAGGACACCGAACACCTGTTCCTGAGTGGCATTGGGAAATTGCCCAAAGAAGCTATGAGATATTCCGAAAAGCGGGCTTCACCTTCGACAACTATTACGATATTGCCCCATCGCCCACATTCCTTATCCATGATCTGTACCGCATAGACGATGGACTGCTTCCGGTATTCCAAGATAAACAAACTCAACAGGAAGGGATTGCATAATCATGAGAAAGATAGGAGCATTATTGGTTTCCGCCGCGATGCTGGGCTCATTGCTGGCAGGGTGCGGAGGCGGGGAATCTGAGAGTCAAGGGGCGTCCACCGAGCCTTCAAAAGAGGCGTCTCCGGCTGTGGCAGCCTCTGCCGCTCCTCAGAAGGCCAAATACAAAAAGCTGCGTGTAGGCTTTCCGGGGTCAGGTCAGGCTGCTATCGGCGATCTGTCCCAAATCGCCGAAGCCAAGGGATACCTGAAGGAGGAGCTGGCTCCATTGGTGGAAGCCTATGAGCTGATCCCCTTCTCCGGTTCGGGCCCGGCCATAAATGAAGCATTTGCCACCGGTGAGCTGGAGATCGGCATCTATGGGGATACGCCCAATGTCACTCTGAAATCCAAGGGTATCGACACCACCGTAGTCGGTATCGGCAACGCAGCGCTGGATGCGGCCTTCGTCATTCCGGCCGATTCGAAGATTACCAGTATTTCCGAGCTGAAGGGCAAGAAGGTAGCTACGGGAAAAGGCACCTTCATGCACCGGACACTGGGGGAAGGGCTGGCAAGCGAAGGGCTGAAGCAAAGTGACATTCAATTTTTCCAGATGAATACGACCGAAGCACAGAATGCCATTCAAGCCAATCAGATTGACGCCACTGTCATTACTACGACGATTGCCCTCAAGCTGGAGGAAACGAAAACGGGCAAAATTCTGGTCGATGGGAGCAAGCATCCGGAATGGAAAGGCCTTAATGTCATGGCTGCCAAAACTGACTTTGCCAAAGCTAATCCGGAGATTGTAACGGCCTATCTGAAGGCGCTGCACCGGGCCTGGGAATACGCCAAGGCCAATCCGAAGGAAGTTAAGGAAGCATGGGCCAAAGCCTCGGGTTATTCGGTGGCCTCCTTCGATTACCAATACCCGGACAACAAGCTGGGCGAATTCTTCAACCCGGATCCAAGCAGCGAGATTGTTAAACGGCTGGAGTACACCAAGAACTTCCTGTTGGAAAATGAGCTGATCACCAAGGATGTGGATGTGGCCAAGTGGGTGGATAGAAGCTACTACGAGGCGGCACTTAAATAGGCGCGAAGCAATGAGCCCTGCAATTATTATGAGGTAAACTGCCCCGGTTTCATTCAGAAGCAGCTATTTGGCGGCAGCCGGCTTGAGAGACACGAGCGGCTGCCGCGCGCATTTGCGGCATTCTGTCGGCTGTAAAGCTTGGGTCCTCCGCGGAGATCAATTCTCTTGCTTGCGGCGGGCTCTTGCTTTAACCATAAATCCGGTTCCGATCCACAGGATGGCAGCGAGGGCGCACAGCACGGTCAGCCAGGGGCGGCCCAGACTGATGAAGAAGCTGATGCCAATCAGCAGGACCACTCCAATCGTTGCGAACAACAGGGCTTGATAACGGGGCATAAGGCCTTCCTCCAATCATGGTTATAAGCGTTTGGGCCATCTGAAACTTTTTTTTTGTTTGTATGAATATTGTTTTCAAGACGAGTCATAATAAGATTGCAAGCTTGCAAAACCATCTCAGACAAACAGATTGAAGGGAGTGCTTAAGCAATGGCTACAGGACAATCTCGCAGCAGCAACACTTTGGTAGTTCCTCAAGCAAGCCAAGCATTGGATCAGCTGAAATATGAGGTAGCTCAGGAATTGGGCATTCAAATCCCTCAAGACGGTTACTACGGATATATGGCTACGCGCGATACCGGCGCCATCGGGGGCCACATCACCCGTCGTTTGGTACAGATCGCTGAGCAATCTATCGCTGGCAAGTTTTAGTTTGGAATCCAAACGAAATTCCTTGTCCTAAGCACGAAACGATCTGAAAGGCAGCCTCTCCTTGCGGGGGGCTGCCTTTGCCTGTCCCGGAAAGAGAGGAAAAACCCGGTCGTAAGCGGAGCTTTCTCCGAATGGGACCGGGTTTTTCCACTATTTATAGTTTACAGGGTTTTTATCGTTTGCGCAAAGCAACCGGCAAGACTTTTTGTGAGAAACTGCGGTTGCGCTTGAAGGCTTCAGGGCGCGTTAAGGCGAAGCTTCTTGTACAGACGGGATTCGCTCAACCACCCTACATAAGAGTCGATGGGGTTCAGGTCATTGTCCAGAAGCAACGCTGCCACGAAAGGATACTGCTTGCGGTGCCGGTATCTTACATCAGCCCACCGTACTTCGTATCCCCAACTGTGCTGCTTCAATTCGGCGCAGGCGAATGAGGAGAAGTACAGGAAAGCGGCAATATCCGGGTGGGCCTTGGAAGCGTCCACGGCAGGATGGCAATCGCATGAGACATTGTCCAACCATTGCAGTTTATTTTGTTTGTAGTCTCCAATCGCATAGGTATTGTCACTCCTGCGCTTCACGACATTCCAGGCATGCAGGCTGACAGTGGGAATGAGAAAATACTTGTCTCCGGTGCGGAAGTCAGGATCCTTGACAGAGAGACCTCTTTCCAGCAGGAAATGATGCAGGCTTCTCCAGCAATAATAGAGAGCAATAAGGGTATACAATACGGGAAAAATCACCTGGGGCCGGCCAATGCCGGCGGCCCAGAGGGAAATGGCAATCACGTGGGAGCCAAACAGAAACGGGTCAAAGATATGGATAATATTCCATGATACCCATTTCTCCGTAAAGGGACGTACTGCCTGGGTGCCGTATGTGTTGAACATATCACTGCCTACGTGAACCATAACTGCAAGCAGAACCCAGAATCCTACATGCCATAAGGGCAATCCGGGAACAATCAGGCCGATTCCGGCGGTGATGGACAGGGCCCACAGGAGGATAGCGGGCAGGGAGTGGGATGCTCCGCGGTGTTGGCGGATATAGAGAGCGTTGCTTTTCATCCGAAACAAGGTATCCAGATCGGGAGCTTGCTGTCCGAGAAGGGTTCCGAATAAAACAGCGGCGGCGACGGTTGTGTTTTGGGCCACGACGGGATCGATATGAGCCAGCCCGGCAAGGCCAAGTCCAAAGACTAAGTGAGTACCTGTGTCCATTAAGGGCAGTAACCTCCAGATGTGTAATGTACCTTTAGTTTACCAAATTCCTACCCAAAATAAATCGGCACAAGTCACAAATATGTGTGGGTATTATGTCAACAACTTGAACAAGCCTTTCATATACACATCCGAATTGGCCCGCTTGTTCTTTTAGCATGATAGTCCATGATTTCGGGCAAGGATATCCATGGTTTCATCCGGTGTTTCATTGTACCCTATTACATGACTGCTGGTAATAAGGGGGAAATCACTTGAAAAAAGATAATATATTCCGCAATTATATGTTGGATAACCGAAAACCGTACCTGTTCGGCTTTGCATTATTGTCCATTTCTTGCTTGCTGCAGCTGCTGATTCCCGAATATATGGGGATCTTTACTGACAAGCTTAAGGATCATATGCTGACATACGACCAGGCGATCCGGTATGCCCTGCTTATTGCGGCAGTGGGTTTCGGAGTCGCTTTTTTTCGTTCCGTGAGCAGAACCTACCTGTTCCGTCTGGCGCGGGTGCTGGAGATGCAAGTAAGAGGCCGGTTGTTCGCCCATTGGGAGCGGCTGTCGGCCCAATATTTCAACAATCAGCGGATCGGGGATTTGATGTCCCACGCTATCAGCGATGTAGGTGTGATCCGGGAAGTAACCATGGCCGGTATATTCATGGTGATGGAGGCGCTTGTGCTGATTACGGCAACGGTAACGGCCATGGTGCTTACGGTAGACCCCTGGCTTACGCTGTTCACCATGCTGCCCCTGCCGCTGCTGAGCATTCTGGCTTATAAATTCAACCGGCGCATTCAACGGCAGTCGGCGGAGGTGCAAGAGGCGGTGGCCACCCTGACCAGCCGGGTGCAGGAATTCGTGGCGGGCATCCGGGTGATCAAAGCTTATGTTCAGGAGAAAGCGGAAGAAACGTTATTCAAGCGGGATAATGAGGATGCAGTGGCAAAAAACCGCCGCTTCGCCCGCTCCAATTCCCTGTTCGGAGCGTTAAGCTCCGGTGTGGTAGGCTTAAGCTTTCTGGTGTCGGTCGTATTCGGCGGCCTCCTGGTTCTGCGGGGAACCATTACCCTGGGCAGCTTTGTAGCCTTCAATACGTATCTCTCCCTGTTGATGGGACCCATCGAGAATCTGGGCAAGGTGGTTAATCAAATTCAGCGGGGCCGGGCTTCGGAGGACCGGCTGCTGGCCATATTTCAGACTGAGCCGGATGTGGTGGACGACGCTTCAGCCATTGAGGGGATTGAGCGCTTGGAGGGCGCCATCGAAATCCGCAATCTTACCTTTCATTATCCTGAAGCCAAGGAGCCTGCATTGCGCAATATCAGTCTGACTATCCCCAAGGGTACCAGTCTGGCCATTGTAGGCCGGGTGGGCAGCGGCAAAAGCACGCTGGTCCATCTGCTGGTCCGCCTGTATAATGCTCCGCGGGGCACGATCCTGATCGACGGGCATGATATTCACGAAATCCCGCTTAAGACTCTGCGGGGCCAGGTGGGGATTGTTCCCCAGGACCCCTTCTTGTTCTCCTCGACGATCCGGGAGAATATCGGCTTCGATCCTTTGCCCCATACGGAGGAGGATATTGTGGAGGCCGCCAAGATCGCCCAGGTGTATGACAACATCGTAGAGTTTCCGGAGCAGTTCGACACCGCTCTGGGAGAACGGGGGGTTTCCTTGTCCGGCGGCCAGCGGCAGCGGGTCAGCATAGCCAGGGCGGTGATCAAGAAGCCCTCTATCCTGATCTTCGATGACAGCTTGTCTGCCGTGGATACGGTTACGGAGGATTTGATTCTGGAGGGTCTGCATTCGGTTATGAATGAACGGACGACGATTATTATCGGGCACCGCATCTCCTCGGTGCGCAGCGCCGACCAGATTATTGTATTGGAGGAAGGCAGCATCGCCGAACGAGGCAACCATGACAGCCTGCTTGCCACGAACGGTCTCTATGCCGATCTGTTCCGCAAGCAACAGTTGGATGAGGTGGCCGAACGGCTTCCGGGTGAGCAGGAATCCGGCTCGTACCAAGCTGCTGCAGCGGTACAGCAACAGGAGGCGGTAGAGGAAACGGGTGCAAGGAAATCTGCTCTTCAGGAAGCGAAAGGGGCAAAACATAACGGTTGTCCGCCCTTGCGGATGGATGTTAACCGGGGAGGTGCGGCAAGATGAATGGGATTCATCAGGAAAAGGAGCATGTGGGGATCAAGGATAGCCAACTGCTCAAGAAGCTTGCCGGGTACGCTCTGCCCTATTGGAAATCGATTCTGGTCTGTCTTGGACTGGCGCTGCTGATCGTGCTGGCGGATCTGGCAAGGCCCTATCTGCTGAAAGTGGCGATTGACGATCATATCAACGGATTGACGAAGCCGATGGTTTCCGCGGCTGCCGGGACCCCGGGAGCACGGGAGCGCATCCTTTCGTTCGGCGGTGTGATTGAGCATGGGGACCGGCTTTATGCCAGGATAGACGATGACGCTGCTCTGCCTTATATGAGCGGCGGTGTACTGCCTTCAGGCATGGAGAAATCCCAGATCGTGGAGGCCGCCGGCAAGCGGGTGTTAATCGGTGAGTGGCTCACAGAGGCGGAGACAGATGACTTGAGGCTAAGAGAAGGCGCGGGTGCCCCCAGTCTGGAAACGGGCAGCGGCCGGGTTATAGCCGCGGAGTTGCTGGATAAGGATTCTGTGCAAGATTTCCGCAAAAATGATTACCGCGGCTTCCTGACCCTGGGCTTCTGGTTCTTGGCTGTGGTAGCCGGCGGTTCTTTGCTGAACTACTGGCAGAGCAACTTGCTGCAGTATACAGGACAGCATATCATCTTTAACATACGCCAGCAGTTGTTTGCCCATCTCTCCCGGATGTCCATGTCGTTCTTTGACCGCAATCCCGTAGGGCGCCTGGTTGTGCGGGTCACTCAGGACACGGAGGCGCTTAATCAGCTGTATTCCCAGGTGTTGGTCAATCTGGTGAAGGATATTATTATGATTCTGGGTGTTCTTGTTGTGATGCTTCAGCTGTCTGTCAAGCTGTCACTGATCGCATTCGCGGTACTGCCTGTGCTGGCGATCATTACGGTGTGGTATAGAAGTCTGGTTCGGGAGGCACAGCGGCGCACCAGGATGATTTTGTCCCGCCTCAATTCCTTTTTGGCCGAAAATTTGTCAGGCATCCGGATTACTCAATTATTCATCCGGGAGGACCGTCAGCGGGAGCAGTTCGATTCCTTGAATGATGCATATTATCGCGCGGGGATGAGAGGGACGGTAGTGAACTCCATCTTCCAGCCGGCGATCGGCTTTCTGGGCAACGTGTCCATTGCTTTGCTCCTGTGGTACGGCGGGGCACGGGTATTGGAGGGCGGTCTCACCTTCGGGGTTGTATATGCGTTCACCCATTATATCCGGCAGTTCTTCCAGCCGCTTCAGAGTCTCGCGGAGAAATACAATCAGATCCAGACAGCTATGGTAGGTGCTGAGCGGATTGTAGATATGCTTAACGAAGAGCCTGCGATCAAGGATGTACCCCAGCCGGCAGCATTGCCTGCTCCGGTCCGGGGAGAAATCCGCTTCGAGCATGTATGGTTTGCATACAACGAAGGAGAGTGGGTGCTCCGGGATGTCAGCTTCACCATTGCCCCGGGTCAGACGGTAGCCTTCGTGGGAGCCACAGGCGCAGGGAAAAGCTCGATCATTCAATTGATCAACCGATTCTATGATGTGCAGAAGGGGAGCATTAAGCTTGACGGAATCGATATCCGTGAAATTGCCCATGAGCAACTGCGTAAAACGATTAGCGTGGTACAGCAGGATGTGTTTCTCTTTACCGGAGATATTGCCCATAATATCCGGTTGAATAACAGCTCCATCACCGACAGTCAGGTAGAGGAAGCGGCCAAAATGGTGCATATGGACGAATGGATTACCAAGATGCCGGACGGTTATCAGACGATGCTGGGTGAACGTGGCGTCACCTTGTCTCTGGGGGAACGGCAGCTGCTGTCGTTTGCCAGATCCATTGCCTTCCGTCCGCAAATCCTGATCCTGGATGAAGCTACCTCCAACATTGATACGGAGACGGAGCTTGCGGTGCAGGATGCCCTTTACACCATATCCAAGGGCAGAACCACGCTGATTGTGGCGCACCGGTTGTCCACGATCCAGCATGCGGATCAGATTATTGTGATGCATAAAGGCAAGGTCCGTGAGACAGGGAATCACTTCCAGCTTCTCACGCAGCGGGGATATTATCACAAGCTGTATGAACTCCAGTACAAGGACAAAGGCAGTGTAAGCAAAGGAGTCGCCACGGTGTGAGGAGTAAAGGGAACCGCTGGACGAGGCAGGGGCGCCGAAGCAAGTCTTTTCAATCATAGGCACTTTTGATACAATAGCTCTAACGATTATGAGACAGCTTGGGTGAATCTCTGCCGCAAGCTGATCAGGGAAAGAAAGCATCTTTTCCGTTCCTCATTTTTATAAAAATGAAGGGTTGTGGGGAAATGGAAGCCATCATGAAAGAGATGCTTGGTGTTTTAAAGGAGCTTAATGTTCGTATAGGTTCCCTGGAAGAAGGACAGCTCTCGCTCAAAAACGAGGTGAACTCGCTCAAGGAAGACGTAAACTCGCTCAAGGATGAAATGGCCTCCTTCAGAGGAGAACTGAACTCGCTCAAGGAAGACGTAAACTCGCTCAAGGAAGACGTGAACTCGCTCAAGGATGAGCAAAGGTCCTTCAAAGCTGAATTGCTGCGGCTGGGAGAAGAGCAGCGGGCAGGCTTCCAGTCCGTGAACGAAAGATTGGACCGTGTGGAGCATAAGCTTGATTTGACGTTTAATCAGGTGGGCGCAAGCGCCGAAGATCTTACAGAATTAAGAGCAGTGGTATCCATCCGATTCGAGGCGCACCGCAACATTATTGCCCGGACGGAAGAGGATGTGGAATTGCTTAAGATGAGAATGCAGGCATAATTAAGAATAGTTGCCGTTAATAACAGGCGCCTGAACCGGCGTCTTTTTTCACGGTTTTGTTCCATTTTCAGAAAATCCTGTTTGGAAAAACGTTATATGGAGGTTTCAGCATGGCTGTCAAGAAGAAAGCATCGGATATCGCCCCACCTGCTATTCCAAAGCTGCTTGATTCCCGCCTGATAGCAGATTATGAAATGGAGGACCGGCAAATATTTGAAAATACATTGTTCGAGGATTGCCGCATAGAAAACCAGAATGCGCATAAGGTGTGCTTTGATAAGGTTATCTTCCGCAATGTGGCCTTTAGCAAAGTGTCACTGCGCAATGCCGAGTTTTTGGACGTGATTTTTGACAATTGTGATTTATCAAACGGTGATTTCAGTGAATCGGCTTTCCATCGGGTGGAGTTCAACCATTGCAAGCTGCTGGGAACGGACTTTACGGATACGACTTGGCGTAATGTACTCATGCAAGAGTGCAACGGAAGTTACGGAGTGTTCCGGTTTGCCAATTGGAAGCAGGTTGCGGTAAAGAGCAGCAATTGGAGCAAGGCGGATTGTTTTCAATCCACATGGGTGCAGACAACCTTTGCGGAGGTCAACCTGGAACAGGCCCAATTGTCGCGGACCAAGCTGGCCGGCATCGACCTGAGCACCTGCGAGTTTGACCATTTGACAATAACCGCTGAAGATCTGCAAGGCTGCATTATTGCACCTTCACAGGCTGGTTTGTTTGCCAGAATTTTTGGCTTAGTCATTAAGGAGTAGTCACGTACTTCATTCATCAGTGATGCCGCTTTAGCCTTCGGAATAGGGTCTTCGGAGAAGGGCCTTCGGAAAATCGCCTCCGGAGAGGGCATGGAAATAAGGCCCCGGTTTTTCCCTTATTGCTCAGACAGGAGGTCATTTCCTGGACATAAGGCCCTCCTTTTTCCCTTATTCCCTTCAGAACCGCCAGTAAGGCGCTTCAAAAATGAGAATAAGGGAAAGTACGTTCCCTTATTCAAGAGAATCGGCCGATGGGAAAGACAATAAAGGAAAAACGTTTCCCTTATTTCCTAAGGTGTCCCTGATAAAGAGCCAACCCTCTACCCATCCATCGTTCGGCAAGCATTCGGGGAGGCAGGGCAGCCCCAGCACATGCTCGCTCCGGTTCCTCCGCCTGATCTGCTCCGAACAGGCTCCTATGCCCCAACCTGAGTTTCTGGTCACGGAGAAAGGGCTCCACTTCCTCCGAATTTTATACTTTCTGGCGTGGTAAAAAAGCCCTGGGGAAGAGTGGACACTCCTCCTTCAGGGCTTCCTTAATCTTAAGAACGTTCCGATTACCGTCCGGCCGAAGGAGGCACTCCTTGCCCAGGCTGCAAGGGATAGTAATAATTCAGCGGTTCGTCGAAGGTGATATAGTCCAGATTAATCATCAGCAGCAGAAAACGCATTCCGGTTTGAGGATCGCTGATAATAATATGGTCTCTTCCTGCTGCTTCAACACGGCCTTTGAATATCTTGGCGTTCCAGTCCTTGTTGTTCTCGTATGTCATATAAACAGTAGCGATCTTGCCCAGATTAAGGCGCAAAATATTCTCAATATAGGATTGTTCCAGCGGAAGCTGGCCCGGGACTGTTGCGCCTGGAACGGTAGCCTCCGGAGCAATGCCGTAACCTGGATAACTTCCGGGAATAACTGCTCCTGATGCCGGGAAAAGTGGGGGAGTCTGGCTGCTCTGAGGCTGTCCTGCGGGAAACCCGTAGGGTGAAGCCACGGGATTGCCGGGTTTGTTGTAAGGATAATTCATCATATTAATTAATTCCTCCCTTATATTATGAATAGCTTTTTTAACTTAAAAGAGCAGCCGGAGTGACAAGCATGGAGTAAAGTTGCAGATGCCTGCACGCAATCCTGGTGAATCCGAACGGGGAATACCGTCAGGCGGTTTCAAGCACCGGTTATCTGTACACAGAAGGGCAATCCTCCTGGGTAGGCGAAAAGAAGCAATGGTTCTTGTAACGTCCGGAGTTGGGCTGGTTGTACCACTGCGCCGGACAACTGCCTGTGGGGCGGAAAAACCAGAGTGAATTCGATGCGGGGTGCTGGCGTTCCCCTTTGATCACCCGTTCGGCCAAGCGAATATCCCGGTCTCGGGCCTTTTGATAAAAATATCCTTTGATGGTTGCCTCAAATCCTCCCGGCCGCTGAAAGACCATCCTCTCCAGATTGGTGATTTTCCGAAAATCAAGGCAGTTGCCCAATACACGGTTAACACCAACGTTGCCGACCATTAGCATTCCCAACTCGCCTTCTCCTTCTGCTTCGGCCCGCATTAGCCGGGCCAGCAGCTTGGTATGCTCCGAGTTTGTCTGAATTACACCCATGAGATACTCCTTTCTAAGAGCTTTCCGTCAGGAAAGCTGGCTTCGTAAGCGCTACTGAGCTTTCCGTCAGGAAAGCTGGCTTCGTAAGCGCTACTGAGCTTTCCGTCAGGAAAGCTGGCTTCGTAAGCGCTACTGAGCTTTCCGTCAGGAAAGCTTGCAAAAGTAAGCACTACTGAGCTTTCCGTCAGGAAAGCTTGCAAAAGTAAGCGCCTAATCATCCATATAGGATATGGGCGGCCAGTTGGGCGGGTGACTGTTTGGGGGCATTTAACCTGATTAAGTTTGGAGGCTGCCCAGATGGTGCGGCATGGGTTCCATCTCAGACACTGCATCAGTATGAGTATATGCACCCAACCGGTCTGAAATCACAAAGCCCGGTTATTCCCCGAAGACATAGAGGCTTCGTAGGACCAATTTTCATATGTCTTTTGTTAAATCTATGCACGATTTCGGCAATTAATCCTGATTTGGCATTAGGCTGCAGGAATAATCCGTCAGGCTTGTCATCATTCAAAAGAGGTTGTCGATATTTCCGGGGAAATAACTGATAGAATTTGTCGCATATCAGGCAATGGCAGGATACCTGCACTGCTTAAGAGAAAGTACAGGTATATTGGCTCAAAAAGAAAAAAATCCCCAATACCTGCAAAATGCAGGCACCGGGGCTCAATTGACCAAATGGATGAAACCAGTGAGGCAAAAAAAGCCCTAACCGGAAGGAAGCTGGCCGCCGGCGGCTATTCGGTCAGCTCCTTCTTCATGGCAGCGAGAAAACCGGCAATTTGGGAGCCGGTGTGCTCATGTTCGAAATAGGAGACAGTGAGCGTTATCTCAGCTCCGTAGGAAGAGGCTCCCAGCATAAAAGCAGGCGCATGCATGGCCGGAGTAACCGCATAAGCCCGGTTGGCAGCTGCTTCGCCAAAGCAGAGGGGCTCTTGTTGTGTCATCATTCCCATGTTGGAAAGCAGCGGAGCGGATACCCCGGCGGCCTTGACCTGAGAGCTGGCCTGCAGCAGAGCAGCCTTGGCCTTGGAATAAGAAATCTGCGCAAGGAATTCCATGGAGGCGGCACTGTGAAGGCCTGGATTAGCCGATTTCACCTGCAGCATTGCCTCATGAACCTTTTGGACGGAGGCCCCAAATGATTCATTATGGTCCAAGCAGGCGTTCACCTTCTCCATCCCGGACAGATTGCAGACAACGGGTGTTTCCTCAGGATTCAGATATCTTCTTAAATCCACTGTCACATGAATGGTTTGCCTTCCAGGCTGCTGTTCTGCTTCCTCCGCGCGGCTGTACCGGGCAAGGACTCTCATATAAGCGGCAACCAGACAATCGTTGACCGTTATCCCGCCGGCTCTGCCACGCAGCAGCGCATGAGGAAAGGTAAGCCATTCACAACGGACCTGACCGGAGGTGCCCGGCAAAAAAGGAAAGGTGGATGAGGTTCCTTGCTTGTTCTTGTCGGCTTGGTACGCTTGGCGGAAATCCTTGATCCCGCACGCGGCAAAAACTTGTCCGGAGGAGCGAAGTGGGGGTGAGGCCTGCCAAGATACCCCTGCCCCCTCCGGGACGAATTCCGCCGAAGAAGATTCAGGGACCATGCTGTACATTCTGCCGAGCAACTGCAAATATGCTTTGGCCCCTGCCCCGTCGCAGCAGGCATGATCCAGCTTGATGCAGAGAACGTCTCCCGCCGCTGACTGAATCAGATGAACCCGCAGGAGGCGACCGTCTTCCAAAGCTTCCTCTTCAATAAATTTTTTGGCCGCGGCTTCCGGCTCCCTGCCGTTCTCCGTGGTAACCCAATCGCTTCGAAATCTGTCTTCCAACGGGACCCAACAAGCTATCTCCTGCGTTTCATCAAAACGGCAGCCAAGCACCGGCTGGAGGGCAAGAGTCCGTTGAACGGCCTGACGCAGACGATCTGCATCCAACCGCCCGGTAAATACGGCAATGATATGCAGAATGGAGCTGGAATCCTGGTATCTCCCAATCCAGTTGGCCCAATCCTGTCCGGTGGCCTCCATGCTGCCGCTACCCGTCCCTGTGTTCATTGCTATCCCTGCTTTCTTTTGGATAATGGCACTCCCCTTCATCAATGAGCAATATACGGTCCAGCAGATAAGGAGCGGGCGCCTCGAAGGTTTCCTTCATAATCAGCTTGAAAGCGCAGAGCCCTTGAAGCGCGGCCCAATACAGCATAACCAGCTGTGCAGGCTCTCCGGACTTAAAGGTGCCCTCCTGCTGGCCTTCCCGGACAATAGCCAAGAGATAGCGGAACGGCAGCGCAGAAGCTTTCGCCTGGTTTTTCATCGTGTCAGAGAGATTGCCGGCCAGACCGGCCTGCAGCATTAAGGTGAAGAAACGGGCGGTCTTATTGCCCCGGCAGAGAATATCAAGCAAGCTTTTGGAGATGAATTGGAGACGTTCCCTGGCGGTAGCGTTCGTTTCCATACATTCTTGAAGCGCAGCTTCGGCTACGCTGACGGCAGAACCGACCAACTCCTGAAACAGCATTTCCTTGGAGGAAAAATAATGATAGAGCAGTCCTGTGCTGATTCCCGCTTCCTTGGCGATTTCTGAGATGCTTGCGGCCGCAAGCCCGTTGTGGGAGAACACCGTCAGGGCAGCATCCAAAATTTTGGTTCGGGCAGCTTCTTTCATCTGATGGAATTGCTCTTTGGAACGAGGGGACATACAGATCTCCTTTTATTATTGAATTATTATTCAATAATAAACCTTCAGGATCAAAGTGTAAATTTATTTCTTTTCCATAAAATATTGTCCCGCAAATAATCGTCTGTAAAGTTGTCAAAGCCCGCGGCCATTGCTATGATAGTCATTATTGGCGAAAGTTTAGAAAAGGAGGAAAAGCTACGTGGAACAGGCAGCAGGTGAGAAAGAAACAGCATACGGTTTAGAGAAGACAACGGCCCAATCCGCTCTTCCCGCAAATGACCCGCATGTTGTCAGCTGGCGGGACTTTATACAGGTTACCAAGCCCGGTATTTTGTTTTCCAATTTGATCACGACCTTCGGCGGCTTCTGGATCGCTTCCCAATGGGAAATCGACTGGCTTCTGATGGTGTGGATTTTGGCAGGGGCCACGCTGGTTATGGCGTCCGGATGCGTATTGAACAATTATTTGGACAGAGATCTGGACGCGAAGATGAAGCGGACCCAGAACCGCGCTCTTCCGTCAGGTACGCTTACTCCAAGAGTGGTTATGATTTATGGGGTTTTCCTGGGAATCGCCGGATTGCTCCTGCTAGGCCTGCTGGTGAATATGTTAACCGCCTTGTTGGGCTTGCTGGGCTTGTTCGTCTATGTATACGTGTATACGGCCTGGCTGAAACGGACCTCTGTATGGAGCACGGTTGTCGGCGCTGTCTCCGGAGCCATTCCTCCGGTCATGGGCTACACCGCTGTCACTGGCCGAATCGATATCGGGGCCTTGATTTTATTCATGATTCTGTTCCTCTGGCAGCCCCCTCACTTCTGGGCGCTTGGCATCCGCCGCCTGGAGGACTACAGAAAGGCAGGATATCCCTTGTTACCGGTTGTAAAAGGAATCCGCCAGACCCAGATCAGCATGCTGCGCTATGCGGTGCCGCTGATTCCCGTGTCTGTCCTGCTGTATGTGTTTGATTATGCCGGCGTGTTTTACTTAATATCCGCAATCGTGTTGGGGACGGTATGGGCCTTCTTGTGCGCGCGCGGCTTCCGGGCCAAGGATGAGATCCGCTGGTCCAAGGGTGTTTTCGTATTTTCCATCAATTATTTAACGATACTGTTCATCATCATGATTATTGATACGGTCGGACGTTAATCTGTTTTTGGCAAGGGGATTGTATACACGGCATACGTGATGAGCTGAAAGGTTGTCTCCAATGGGGTATTTTGGTCATATTCTTACTCACAATGTGATTCCGCTCTGCATTATGATCGGTTTGGGCGCGGCGCTTTACTGGCGGTTCAAGGTGGATATCAAAACCTTCTCCAAGCTGATTTTTTATTTGTTCACACCCGTAATGATCTTCAAGATGCTGTATGAATCGGATCTGACGGCGAGCATCCTGCTGCAAATTGTCGGATTCATCATCTTCTTCCTGCTGGTGCTCTACGGGATTACCGAGGGCGTGATCCGTCTCCGCAAGCTGGACAAGGGCATGAGAAGCGCCATGAGCAACAGCGTGTTGTTCTACAACAGCGCCAACTATGCGATACCGCTTAATCAACTGGTGTTCGCGGGCAATACGTTTACCATGTCCGTGCAGCTGATTGTGATGGCGTTCCAAAGTGTTCTGCCGCATACTTACGGCATCTATGCGGTTAATGCCCATAAGAGTACATTGAAGGATACCATGCGCACGATCCTGGGAATGCCGGTTATCTATGCCATTCCCCTGGCGATTGTGCTTAAGGAACTCCATGTGCCCATCCCTCAGCCCATCTATGAGCCGATTACTTATATCTCTAACGGCTATGTGTCCTTGGCGCTGTTGACCCTGGGCGTGCAATTGGGACAGATGAAATGGCAGATCCAGCGGTTGTGGGATGTTGGGCTTTCTTGCGTGCTGCGCCTGGTGGCAGCTCCGCTAATCGGCTTCGGCATTGTCTGGACCATGGGGCTGCACGGCTTGATGGCGCAGGCGCTGGTGCTGTCCTGTGCGGTGCCCACCTCGTTGTCCAGCGTGTTGTTGTCCGTAGAGTTTGATAACGAGCCGGAGTTCGCCGGGCAAGTGGTGTTTGCCTCTACCTTGCTCAGTATATTCACCGTGACGGTCGTGATTTATTTGCTTCAGTTCATTTCTTAATCAATAGGTAAAAAACAGGACATTCTCCCCGCAGGCAACGATGCGGAAGGGAATGTCCTGTTTTTGCTCTGTCTATTTGTAGCGCACGAAGGAAAGCACGATATCCTGCGGGTAGTCGCCAAAGCCTGAACCAAACAGATTCAGTCCCCGCTGGTTGGCTGAGTCGGAACCCACCTCAAACCGCACGCTGATGGGCTTGTTAAAGGCCAACTCCAAATCCCGGATAGTGGTGGCTCCTGACGGAACGGTGTTGATCCGGCTCCCCTCCCCGGTCACTTGCCATTCTGTCAGTTGTCCATATTCAGAGCCTCCGCGCCAGCGCTCGGGAGTGAGCTTGCCCTTCCGGTCGCCGAAATCGGCTGGACTGGTCCACGTGCCCAGCGGCAGCCCGTTGACAAACAGAGTGATATCGGAGGGCCAAACCCCGGCGAAAGCGGGAGCCTCGGCGCACAGCTCGGCGCGGATATGCAGTTCATCGAGCGATACTCCGGGAGGCAGGGGATTGGCGAAGTGATATTCGATATAACCGGCTCCCGAGAACCAGAGCAGCGCCGCATCCATGCGATCGGGCATATAGAAAGCGCGGGGATCATCCTGGGAGCCGATGATGGAGCCGTCCCGCCGGGCCATCCCGCAGGTAGGCTGTACGGAGCAGTTGGAAAACAGACCGATGGGCATGTGAAGCTCCTCCGTCAGATGCAGGCCATCGCCCAGACGGGCAGGCAATTCCAGAAGAATGGAGCGGCAGGTCACCGAGCAGATCTTCTCCCGGTTCGCTCCCAGAGAGGAGGTGATAAGCTCCACTTGCTCCAAGGTCTGCACATTGATGGAAATGGTGGGCTGAGCCACGCCCAGAGCTTCGGCAAGCTGGTTGATGCTCATGGGCTTCTCGCCCAGAGCTTCGAGAATGCGCACCCGCACATCCCCTGACAGGGCCTTGGCCACATCGACAATACGGGAGGCCGGATAGTGCAGGAGGTCTTGCTTGATCTCGCTCATGGAACATGCTCCTTTGAAGGCGGGCGCCGGGTTGGGATGAAAGTTAAGCTTAGTGTACCTGAAAATAAGTATATTGTAAAATCATAATATACATTGATAAAAACATATATCGATGTTAGAATGGGCTTAAAATAAGCATTGGAAAGGTGTGTTCCACATATGAACACCGCTTCTGAATATCGCAGTTCGCCCGGGCTCCTCATTCCCCGGCCGGAATATCCCCGTCCCGACTGGCAGCGTGAGGAATGGCTGAGCTTGAATGGCCGCTGGTCCTTTCAATTCGATCCGGACAATGCAGGAATCAAGGAACAATGGCAATCTCCGTCCAGTGCCCCCTTGGATGGCGAAATCACCGTCCCCTTCTCATGGGCCAGTCCGCTGTCCGGCATAGGCCGCAATGAGAAGGGCATCGGCTGGTACCGCCGCACGCTGCAATGGGCCCCTGCCAGTCGGGATTCCCGCCTGTTCCTGCGCTTCGGCGCAGTGGATTATGCCTGCGATGTGTGGATCAACGGCGAGCATGTGGGCTCCCATCAGGGGGGGTACGGCACATTCGAGTTCGATATCACCCGTGTCTGGCTTCAGGATTCGGAGAACGTGATTGCCGTGCGCGCCGAGGATGAGGATCATAGCTATCAGGCGAGAGGCAAGCAGGGCTATGGGGAAATCCGCGGCATCTGGCAGCCGGTCTGGCTGGAGGCCCGTCCTCAAGCCTATGTGCAGGAAGCCCGGTTTATCACCGCCATCGACGGACTGGTTGAGGTTGCAGCCACCATCGTAGCCCATCAGGCCGGTCCGGCCAAGCTTCAGCTTCTGTTTGACCGGAACAAGGTGCAGCATGAGCTGGAATTGGAGCTGGTAGAAGGGGAAAATCAAGCATCGGCTGTATTCACCGTAGCGGATCCGCAGCTGTGGAGCCCTGAGACCCCTTACTTGTATGAGGGACGGCTCAAGCTTGCGGGAGCGTTTGGCGAGGATATGATCAGCACCTATTTCGGCATACGGGAGGTGGGAACAGGACATTTTGACGGGCGGGGCTACCGCTATATTACCCTAAACGGCAAGCCTGTTTATCTGAACGGCGTCCTGGACCAATCCTTTCATCCCGCGGGCTATTTTACCTACCCTACCGATGAGGAAATGCAGAATGAAATTTATTTGATGAAGCGGCTGGGGCTCAATCTGGTCCGCATCCACATCAAGCCGGAGGAGCCCCGCAAGCTGTATTGGGCGGATAAGCTGGGGATCCTGGTGATGGAGGATATGCCCTGCTTCTGGGGCAGCCCCGACGAGCAGGCGCGCAGCTCATATGAGAGGGAAGCGCGGGAAACAATCCTGCGGGATTACAATCATCCCTCGATTTTCTCGTGGGTGATGTTCAACGAGACGTGGGGGCTTTTCACCGGGGAGGAAGCTTCTGCTCTAACAGGAGACCAAAAAAAGTCTAAGAGCTACTTGCCCGCGACACAGCAGTGGGTGAAGGAGAAATACCATTGGGCCAAGCAGCTTGATCCCAGCCGGCTGGTGGAGGACAATTCCCCCTGCAACAGAGACCATGTGGAAACGGATCTGAACACCTGGCACTTCTATATCAACGGCTATGAGAATGTACGGGATCATCTGAATGAGATATCGGCCCAAACCTATCCCGGCTCCTCCTCCAATTACATTGGAGGGCATGTGCAGAGCGATGCTCCGCTTATGAACAGCGAATGCGGCAATGTGTGGGGAATCGATAACGGGGCAGGGGACAGCGATCTGGCCTGGCATTACCACTATATGATCAATGAATTCCGCAAGCATGACAAGCTGTGCGGCTTCGTATTCACCGAATTCCGGGATGTGGTGAATGAATTCAACGGCTTTTACCGGTTGGATGGGTCGGATAAAGACTTCGGGTACGAGGCTTTCGTTCCGGGGATGCGGCTTGCCGATCTGCATACGGCGGACTTTATCGTGATCGATGCGCCTCCATGCCAAACCGTGGAAGCGGGGGCCACGGTTGCTGTGCCGCTCATGGGCTCCAGCTTCTCGGATTGTTACCACGGACAATCTCTGGAATTGGCCTGGGAGCTGTGGTATGACAATCTGGGGATACGGACAACGGCGGCCGGAGGAACGAACCTGCTGGCATGGGACGGATACGGTGTGAAGCCCTTGGACCAATTGACTCTCAGCATGCCCCGCTGTGATGCTGCAGCCGTGCTCGCTCTCTGTCTCCTTAATCCGGCAGGGGAAGTCATCACGCGGAACTTTGCGACCTTCGATGTGCGCAGCGGCAAGGAGCATGGGATGTACCAGGGAGGAGCCGAACATATCAGTGTACCGGTGACCGGCTTCAAGGAGGCTACTTTCCCCTACAAATGGACTGCTGTTCAGGACAACAAAGTGAACGGCGGGGGGGCGGGACATTTCGCCTACGACATCCGCCTTCCCGGCGGGAGCGAAGTGCAGGGAATTGCAGCGGTGGAAATTTTCTTCGAAGCCAGCGCCAAGCGGGTGCTGGGGCGCAATATTGAGGGAGCCAGGGAACGCAAGCCGGGGATCAATTTGATGCACGGCGGCTCAGCGGACGTAGACTATAATCCCAACACGTATTATATGACCGACGATGAGCGTCATGCGTCCCGGATCAGTGTTCTGGTGGATGGGGAGCAGATAGATGCAATCGTTGTGCAGGATGATCCCGCCGACAGCAGAGGCGTGCTCTCCTGGCATTACCAGCCTGTCGCAAACAAGCTGGATGAGGCGGGCTCCTACGGGTACCTGTGCCGCGTGAAGCTCCCCGGACGTTTGGCCGCCAGGGTGAACCGCAACCGCAGCTTCAGGCTGGAGCTTGCAGCCGATGAGGGGGGATTGGCCCTGTATGGCCGCAATGCCGGCAGGTATCCCATCGGTCTGCTAGTGAGGGTTCACAGTTTCTGACAAGACTCCCAGGGTTTACGGCTGCTTATCGGCCAATAACGGGTCCGGGGCAGGATACAGGATATATTCCTCCAGCCCCGCCTTCTCCAACTGCTGAATCAGATAATCGTCAGGCGTTCCTTCCACTCCCGCATAGCCGCGGCGGGTATAGATCTGGACCGCATCAGGAAACTGGTCGCTGACCATCGCCCGGATTCGCTTGCCTGAGGCGTCATTGTCGGCGAAGATATAGACCTCCCGGTCCTCCACGCGCTTGCGCAGCTCAGCCAGCTTCACGGAGCCGGGAGTGCCGAAGGTGCACAGAATCATTACCTCTTCTGACAGAAGCCGCCTCAGGCGGCTTCTGTCATTCTTTCCTTCTACGATAATCACTAAGGACATGGAGCGCGCCTCCCGAAATTGGTATTGGACCCGGCCATAAGAAGATGGTTCCCCGGCTGACAGGATTATTATACCACTTCACAGCAAGGCGCCTCCGCTTACTTATACAATTTCAGCCGGTCTTCCAACGGTTGGAACTGCTTTTCCGCGGGCGGGGCGGCAACAGCGCCGAACGGCATCTGTGCCGTCAGCTTCCATGATGCAGGGATGTTCCAGACCTTGCTCACTTCCGCATCGATCAACGGATTGTAGTGCTGCAGCGAGGCCCCCAGTCCCTCCAGCGCCAGTGCAGTCCAGACGGCGAACTGCAGCATGCCGCCGGATTGCTCCGACCATACCGGAAATTTGTCGCTGTACAGAGAAAACTGTTGCTGCAGACGTTGGTCCGATCAAGCCATGATAACCCCGAAATCACTCAGCCGGGCAGAGCCGGGGATTCCGTGACAGCCCATCCCTACGTTAGCATGCGGGAAGCGGTCCTTGAAAGTCTGTCATAGATTTTGCAGGAGGGTGCTGGTAAAATAAAGTTCAGAATTATTCATGATGGCGCTGGAGAGAACTTATACCGCAAGGAAAGTAGAGGGTTGGACAAAACAGATGGAAAAAATTGCGCTCGAAGGGAAAAAGCCCGCCGTTGTATGGGCAAACGGCAAATTTTTGGAGGGTGTCAAGGATTGCCTGCCCACGGTTTTGGGTTATTTGAGTATCGGCTTTGCAGCTGGAGTGATTGGGAAGACCTCGGGCCTGAACCTGATGGAGATCACGTTGATGTCCGTATTTGTTTATGCAGGCTCTGCGCAGTTCATCATGTCCGGCATGCTGGCCGCAGGAAGCTCGGGTTTCGCTATTGTTATGACTGTATTTCTTGTGAACCTGCGGCATCTGTTGATGAGCGCATCCATGGCCCCGTATTTCCGCCATTTGCCTATGTGGAAGAATGCTCTCTTGGGAGCACAATTGACCGATGAGACGTTTGGCGTAGCGTCAACCAAGCTTGAGGGACAAACGCGCGGCAGCGGCTGGTGGATGTTCGGGATGAACCTGACCGCCCATGTCAACTGGGTAGCAGCTACAGCGATCGGTGCATTGTTTGGCCAATGGATTGATGATCCGGAGGAGTATGGTCTGGATTTTGCTTTGCCCGCCATGTTCATCGGACTGCTGTCCATCCAATTGTTGTCCCGCAGCAAATGGAGAATCGACCTGATTGTGCTGGCCGTATCCGTCATATGCACGTTTTCCGGGAGCTTCTGGCTTTCTCCAAGCATGAGCGTCCTGGTAGCGATTGTTGTGGCGGCCACAGTAGGAATGGGGGTGGAGAGCAGCCGATGAGATGGGATGTTGTTGCAGTCATCATGGCTGCGTCGGCCGTCACTGTCATTCCCAGAGTCCTGCCCCTTTCCTTCCTGAGCAGAGTCTCCATTCCCGAATGGGGTATGCGCTGGTTGAGGCATATTCCCGTAGCCGTTATGGCTGCGCTGCTGGCACAGTCTCTGTTTATGGCCGATGGGAAGGTGGAATTCAATCCATTCACCCTGCTCTCCGCCATACCTGCTTTTATTGCTGCATTCGCGACCCGGAGTCTGTTGTTCACCGTGGTTGCCGGAATCGGCACCATGCTGGTCCTGATGCGGCTGGGATAGTTGTCGACGGGCTTGCAGGCAAAAAAAGAAAGACCCGGCTGTTTGGCCAGGTCTTTTATTCCTATCTCATAGCGTATCAACCATCTGTCTTCGATCAGTACCACATTCCGCGAAGAACGATGACCAGCAGGATATAAAGAACGAGAATTATTGCAGTTGAGGTTCCGAAACCAACGCCACCACAAGGATTGCAAGCACCCATTACCTACACCTCACTTTCCTGACCCGGTAGGTCATTTACAATAGCATCATATGCAGACGGTGATAGGGGAAACTGTGCATAAACCCATGGGCATGCGGTTATTTATATAGGCTGTCCGGACCTCATCCCCGGCTTTGGCTAAGCAGCCGGAGGTCTGAGGGCTGCCGGAATCAGCCTGAGCCTTTCTAAGGGCAGGCAGCATAAGCCTGCCATCAGCATAAAGAAGGCTATATAATACGGGGACAGGGAGGTACGCAACTGGCCGGCAGCGATTGGCCCGATGAAGGAGCCGATGGAATAGGCGATGGAGAGAATGGAGTAAGCTTTACCATACCGGTCCATACTGGTCGTGGCGGCAAGGAGACTGGCGATCGCAGGGAAAATAACCCCCTTGGCCATTCCGATCAGGAACAGGAGCACGTACAGGGAAACAGGAGCGCCGACAGCCATAGTAAAGAAGATGAGAGCGAGCATCAAACAGCCGGCGATGGTGCGTGCAAGGGGATGGACCCGGTTGAGGAAAACCAGGCTAAGCGTAAGCAGAGCGCCCAGACTTACCAGCGAAAAGAGGATGCCTGAGCTCAGCACGGATTGGGCAGCGGCAGCATGACCGTGGCCATGCCCGTGGTTGTCCAGCATGGGCAGCTCAAAGTACAAGATGCCCTGGGAGCAAGAGATGGCCAGGGGCAGCAGGAAGAACAGCCAGGGAATGCCATTGGTGTAGCCGCTGCTCAAAGCCTGGCCGGATTTTTGGAGGGAATTTCCCGGTTGATCGGGTTCAGGCCCGTGCCCGTGATGATGAACATGATGTCCGGTCATAGTGGAAATGGCGGGTGTGAGAGCAATTCGCTTTTCCTGGATGCCGAAGATGGCCAGGATGCCGGTCACAATCAACAGCCAGCCCAACACGCTAAATGAGGTGGAAAAGCCGATTTTGGCAACCAGAAAGGCTCCTGCAGCCGGGGACACAACCGAAGCCAGCGTATGAACCAGGCCATTGCCTGCCATCAGCTTGCTCTGGTGAATCCGGTCCCGGGCCAGTCTTGCCAGGAGAGCCAGGCAGGCAGGAGACAAGAAGGCAAGCACGAAGCCGCTGATGGAACGGATCACGAGCAGCTGCCAGGGATTGGTGACTTGGGACTGGAACAGGAGCAGCAAGCCGGCCATGAGCATGCTGGCAATAATGAATTTTTTGCTGCCGTAGCGGTCCACTCCGTAGCCCGCGATTAGATTGCCCGGAAGATGGGTAATAGAATAGACCCCCAGTATCAGGCCGATAAAGGATGGAGCGGCTCCCAGGGAAACTGCATAGGGGGAGAGTATGGGGTACTGGGCATGAAGATCGAAGAAGGCAACGAACATAAACAGGTACAGCCAAATTGCCGTTCTCATGTCAGAACGCATCCTTTCGTGACAAGCCTCTTTATGTACCATAATTACGTTTCTTGTCCGCAGGATATACCGCAAATTTGCAGCCGCCTTAGTGCAAAAAAAAGGATGAACAACTGACCCGCCCTATAGTATAGTAAAAGAAGTAATTTTGGAGAAAAGAAGAGGAGGGGGTAGGCGGATGGATCGATGGATTGCTTTTGTGCAGGAGCAATGGCTTGTCATTGCTGTTGTGGTGATTGCATTCGTTCTGATCGTCAAGCTGGTCAAGACGGCGATCAAATGGGCGGTGATCGTGATTATTCTTCTGGCCGTCGTCGTTTATGGAGCCAACTATAAGGATACACTGACCAGTATCAAGGAAGCGGTGGTGGAGAGTGCCGGCACCGTAGCGGATACGTTCAAGGAACAGGCGGCCAAGGCTATCCGGGATGAAGCGAAGGATGCCACGTATGTGAGCAATCCCGACGGTTCTTTTACCGTCAAGGGCAAGACTGTCCAGGTGGACGGCAAGCCGGGTGAAGACAGCGTCCGAGTAACCATTGCCGGACAAACTTTCACCATGAAGCTGGTGGATGCGGTAGAGACCTTCATTGCCGAAGCGAAGAAGAACCAGTAAGCGTTCGGGAATGACATATACGGGAGGGGACGGCGATGGGAGGACTGACGGCGGTTGCGCAATGGAATATGATAACCGTTATTTTGGTGCTGATCCTTGCCGTGTCCATGTATCAAGGGGCAAAACGGGGTGCCTCCGGGTCGGCGAGACAGCTCTTGGAGCTGGTTACAGATGGGGCAGCCACCGGGGTTGCCCTTTATTTGGCTTGGAGGGGCATGGGGCTTTTCTCGCCTTTGCTGGAATCCTGGCTCATAGGACAGGGCATCGAGATTCCCAACCGGGAGCTGATCTTTTGGATGCAGATGTATTATACGCTGGTTACCAGTCTGCGGGACTTTTCCCTGATGCGGGGAGCACTTATTTTTATTCTGCTGTACGGACTGCTGAAGGGACTGTTGAACCAATTGGTGCTGCCTTTGCTGGATCATTGGGGGCAAACAAGAGCTGTGGGAAAACCCGGGCGGCGCAAGCCTTCCTGGCTTAGTACTCCGGCAGGGGCAGCAATCGGAGGGATCATAGGGGGAGGCAGAGCCTTGCTGTTCATAGCGGGAGTTCTGGTATTTTCCTCGATGTTTCCCGACTCGTCCCTTGGCGCCTATGCCTCCGGTTCTTCTCTCTATCAGAAGGGAGCCAACCGGGTGATCGCCCCGTTTACCGGAGAAATGCTGGACCGCCTGCCTGTGTTCTCCCAATCGGTGGAGGAGGAATTCAATCACATCCTGCGCCGCAAGTATGAGGTGCTCGACGCCCGTATCCCGGATGATATCGCGGCTGCAGCCAAGGAAATCACGGACGGCAAAGACGGGGACGAGGCCAAGGCCAAGGCGCTGTACCACTGGGTAGGCAGCAGGGTGAAGTATGACTGGGAGAAAGTGCGGCTCTATGAGGAGGATCGGATCTGGAAGGAGCAGACTCCGGAGATGACCTTCTCCAGCCGTTCCGGCGTATGCATCGACTATTCCAGACTGTATGCCGTGATGGCCCGTTCCGTCGGCCTGGAGGTTAAGGTAGTGACGGGACTTGGCTCCGACGGCCGCGGGGGAATGGGCTCCCACGCATGGAATGAGGTTTATTTGGCGGAACAGTCAGCCTGGGTGCCTCTGGATTCCACCTGGGTGTCAAGCGGGGGAAACTGGTTCAATCCCGATGACTTCTATGACACGCATGTAAAAGAGGCTTAACCGGCAAGAAGCCTGAATGCTTGCGAGGCCAGTTTTCCGCCATAACCGCTTCGCTTGAATATGGAACTCAAAAACTCAGTTGAAGCTTGCGAAGCGAGTTTTTCGGATATGCCACTATGTGGCAATCAACTCAAAACTAAGCTGATGCTTACGAAGCCAGTTTTTTCGCCATAACCGCTTCGCTTAAATATGGAACTCAAAAACTCTTAGGAGGAATCACGTTGCGCATGCCGCTCAACCACTATAAGGCTGTCTTCTTCGATGTAGGCGATACGCTGATGACGATTCCGGCAGCGCGCGTTATCATTCAGCAATTCCTGGCACTGCGCTCCCTCCACAGGGAGGAGGACCGGATCGGCGAGCTGTTCACCCAAGCGTTCCGGCTGTTCTATTACGGCAAGCAGCTGAACCCCGATGAGGTGTGCTCTCCGGAGTCGGACCGGGAGTTTTGGATGAAGCTATACCGTTTTATCCTGGATGAATTGGGGGCGGATGCCGAATGGTCAGAAGACCAGATCCATCACTGCTGCCATGAGCTGTACGATTTGTTTACCACAGCTGAGCAATATCAGTTGTTCGACGATGTGGAGGAGAGTCTGGAGGCGATTTCCCGGATGGGGCTCCGGATGGGGATTATCTCCAACTTTGCCCCCAGCTTGAAGGGGATTTTGCGGGATAAGGGGATTCTCCACTATTTTGCTCCGGTTATTGTATCCACAGAAGTAGGGCTGGAGAAGCCCAATCCTGCCATATTCCGGCTGGCGCTCCAAGAAAGCGGGCTTGCGGCATCCCAGGTTCTGTATGTCGGAGACCATGACCAGAACGATATTTGGGCGCCGAAGCAGGCAGGGATCGATGCTGTCAAAATTTTGCGATACGATTATTTGACCGGCAACGGCATTCACAGCTTAATGGAGCTGCTAAAGTGAGGTAAGCAGATGAACCGGTTTATATTCAGCGGCTCCCCGGAAGACACAGTTAAGCGGGAAACCCATAAACGTGCCCATTTCTCCATCCGTATCAATATGTTTTTCTTCGGCACCTTCCTGCTGTTCTCGGCGCTGATTGTCAGGCTGGCGGTGCTCCAGTTCGTGGAGGGGAAGGAACTGGCGGCAGAAGAAATGCTGCAAACCAAGAAGAATATTACGATTTCTCCGATCCGCGGCAATATCTATGATCTGGATGGCTACCCCATTGCCTATACGACTTCTGCACAGTCCCTGTTCTACCGGATTGTTCCCGGCCAGACGAAGGAAGAGAAAATCGCATTGGCGCGCAGTCTCGCGGATATTACCGCCAAGAAGGGCTCTCCCTCGTACGGGATGCTGGATGCGGCGGAAATTATAAAGCGGATGGATGTGGGCCTGGATCTCGACGGCAATCCGGCCAAGGAGCCCAGCTATACCTTCCAGCCGCGGCGGATCAAGGCAGGTCTGACCAAGGAGGAGATTGCCTACCTGAGCGAGCATCAGGATGAATTAAGAGGCATCGAGATTGTGGAAGAGAGCACCCGCGTATATGACGACAGCTCCGTAGCGGTGCAGCTGGTGGGATACCTGCGCCCTTTTTCCACTGCCAGGAATCAGGCGCAATCCTACCTCAATTATTATAGAGACAATCCGGGAGAATACTTGAACGAAGAATTCGTCGGCTTCGACGGTCTGGAATTTCTCTATCAGGAGGAGCTGCGGGGCAGGAATGGCAGCAAGAGCTATCCTGTCAACTCCAATTCCCAGATTATCGGACAAGTGAAGATCACGCCGCCGGAGAAGGGACATAATCTTTACCTCACCTTGCGCAAGGATGTGCAGCTTGCTGCGGAGAATGCGATCGTCAAGCAACTGGAATTTATGAAAAGCAAGGAAGCCGAGCGGCAGAAGACTCCTGCTCTGGGCAAGGAGGCGCTTGCGGGCTACGCGGTTGCTATGGAGGTGGATACGGGGAGAGTGGTAGCCATGGCCAGTATCCCCGATTATGACCCCAACATCTGGGCCAGGGAGCGGATTCCCGAGGACATCTGGCAGAGCATCCAGTTCAAATATATGAATGGAACTATCCGGGAGCGGTATGCGGATGTTGCCGATGACAGGCAGCGGGCCAAACATTCCAGTTCCCTGGTGCCTCTGGGCTCCACGATCAAGCCGCTGTCGGTGCTGGTTGCTCTGAATGAAGGAATGTTCGGAGCCAATGAGAAATATGCGGATCCCACTACCTTCTACTTCGGCAGGGACAAGAAAAGCTCGGTCAGCAATTCGGACAAGCATAATTACGGCATCCTGACCCCAGCCTCGGCCATTCGCTGGTCATCCAATACCTTCATGTCGGAGATGGTGGGCAACCGGCTCTACATGAGCTCCAAGTACCCCGCGTTCCCCAAGGAGGGCAACGTGGTGGAGGTCTGGGACAAGTATATGAAGAAATTCAGCCTCGGCGAGCTAACGGGCAGCAGACTTCCGGGGGAATATCCGGGTGATCCGTATTATTTCGAGACGGCCAAGCGGGAATCGGCGCAATCGGTGATGATCTATGCCTCCTTCGGCCAGCAGGCGCGGTATACGACTCTGCAGCTGGCGGAATATGCTTCGATGCTTGCCAACCGCGGCAAGCGGTACCGTCCGGTCTTCGTAGACCGGATTACCACTTACGACGGCCAACTGCTTAAGACGATTGAGCCGGAGCTGATAAGTGAGGAGCAATTCCCCGATGCGTATTGGAAGGTATTGGAGAACGGCATGAAGGAGGTATTCATTACCGGCTTCGAAGGGGTAGGCTATGAGCTGGCCCGCAAAACTGGCACCTCCCAGCAGCAGGTAGCCGGACAGCTGCTGGAGAATGCCGTATTCATCGCCTATGCTCCCATAGCCAAGCCCAAATTGGCGGTAGCGGTGGTCGTACCGGAAGGGGGCTTCGGCTCGTGGGGGGCGGCACCCATTGCCCGCGCCATCTTCGATGCCTACGATCAATATTACGGCTTGGGCGGCATTCCCCAAGGAACGCAACCGGCTGCTGCCCAGCCATAGGCGAAAGAAGCCGCAGCTTCAGGGAAGCCCTCATGGGGGCTTCCCTGAAGCTGCGGCTTTCTGAAAATCCCAGAAAGTAAAAACGTGGATGATTGTTCGATTTCTGGGTAAACGCGTCAGCGTCAAAGGACGCCTTCAGGCGTTTATCCTCGGCTGCGGAGATCGCCGCAGCCTCTTCGTTGGTTAAGCGGGACATACACAGGCTTGCTTACCGGGAATTGCCGCATGATTCGCGGACAACCAGCTCCGGCTCCACCACCACGCTGCTGGCATGCATCTGGGAATGGATCAGATCATACAGCATGAGAGCGGCCAGCCTGCCGATTTTATCCTTATCCTGCTTGACGGTGGTAAGCGGCGGGGTTACGTATCTGGAGGCCTCAATGTCATCACAGCCGATGATGGCCATATCTCCGGGTACCCGCAGACCCTGCTCCTTCAAAGCGCGGATGGCGCCGATCGCCAGCAGATCCGATCCTGCAAATACCGCCCGGGGCAGCTTGTCTGCTGCAAGCAGCAGCTTCATGGCCTCGTAACCGCTATGCTCGTAAAAGTCTTCCCCGTGCACGAACCATTCCCGGTTGATCACCAGTCCCCAGTTTTGGAGCGCCTGCAGCAAGCCCTCCTCCCGCAATGTGGAAATTTCCGAATGGGCCGTGCTGCCGATATATCCGATCTCGCGGTAGCCGTTAAGATAGAAGTGTTCCACGACCTTGGCGGAAATCTTGAAATTGTCCGACATGATATACCCTGAATTCCCGCCGCTTAAGACCAGATCCACCCCAATGCAAGGGATAAGGCTGTGGTCCAGCTGCCTGATGGCAGGCTCCAGCTCCTGTCCCGAGATAATCATGCAGCCATCCACCTGATAGTGGCGGCATCGGGCCAGATAATCCTCACCGGAGGGGTGGAACTTCTCGTTGGAGAAGAACAGCAGATCATACCCCAGCAGCCCCATCTGCTTCTTGAATGAATTGAGCACCTCGACGAAGAACGGATGGGTGAAGTCAATATTCAGCTTGCCGGCAAAAATAACGCCGATAAGATTGGATTTTTTTAAAGCCGTTTTTTTGGTGGAGTTAGAGGGGATATAACCGACCTCGTCCATAACCGCAAGCACTTTTTTGCGGGTTTCTTCCGAGATATCGGAGTAATTATTAATGATTTTAGACACTGTGGAAACGGATACACCGGCCATCTGGGCCACCGTTTTAATATTGACAGTCATTATCCCGTCTCCCTCGCTGATATATATGAACGAAAATTTCGTAAAATTGTAATCGGATAAGCAGGTTGATTCCCGAAAAATGAAATTAAAAGTTATCTCTATACTAAATACCAACCGGGAAAAAGTCAACTAAACAGCGGCTATAAGAGTGGGGTTAAGCATTTTAAAACAGAATCCGCTGTCCTATTTACAAAATAATCAATGTAAGCAATAATAAAAATGTAGAAACTGTTTTAGCGAAAATAGAATTTGGGTTTGCTTTTAATAACGAAAATTTTCGAAAATGGAAGGAATGATGAGATTGAAGCCTACAGGATGGGGCTTTGATGAGGTGAATGGCTCCTTTACGCTGCGGGAGCCGCAGGAAAGCAATTATCTTTACTTTCCTCTCGTTAACGAAGCGGGAATGATGTCCTCCATTACGCCTAATCTTCATGGGGATGTGAAATCCTCTCATCACCATTTTCTGACACCCCCGGTGTCGGTGGAGGATCTGCATAATTCCAGAGCATCACGCAACTTTTGGGTATATGTGGAAGGCAAGGGAGTCTGGTCTGCTGCAGGCAACTCCGCTGTCCAGAATGCCCGGCGTTTTGGCCCCGACCGGGAAGAAACTGTGCTTCAGGCCGGCTTTCTATGGCACCGGGTAACCCGGACCAACAGCGGGATGGGGCTGCAAGCGGAAATCACCAGCTTCGTTCCCGTTACCCAAGACAAGGTGGAGCTGATGCAGGTTACGCTTACCAATATTGGTTCTGAGCCGCTGCTGCTGACTCCTACTGCGGCAATCCCCCTCTATGCCCGCTCCGCAGACGATCTGCGGGATCACCGCCATGTCACTTCCTTGCTGCACCGTGTCTATGTATCGGAATATGGTCTTGAGGTGCAGCCGGCCTTGTCGTTCGACGAGCGCAGCCACCGGGTAAACCGCGTTACGTACAGCGTATTCGGTTCATCGGGCAATGGGGAGGCGCCGGTTGGCTTTTTTCCGGTGCTGGAGGATTTCATCGGCGAAGGCGGGTCCTTGGACTGGCCGCAGGCGGTTGTGGAGAAGAGCCAGCCGGCAGCGTTGGCGGGAGACCGCTGCGAGGGTTATGAGGCTGTGGGCGGACTGCGCTTTCAGGATCTGGAGTTGAAGCCGGGAGAAGCTGCTGTGTATACCATAGCTCTGGCCGTAACCGATGACCGCCCTGATACCGGACGCTTTATCCGTGACTATGTCTCCTCCGGACGGTTTGAGGAACTGCTGAAGGAGAATGAGCGGGTGTGGCAGGAAAAGGTTGGGCTGCTGCGGTTCTGCTCGGCTGATGCCAGCCATGATCAATGGATGAAATGGGTGACCGTCCAGCCGGTATTCCGCAGGCTGATGGGCAATTCCTTCCTCCCGTATCATGATTACGGCCGCGGCGGCCGGGGCTGGAGGGATCTGTGGCAGGATTGTCTGGCGCTTCTGTTCATGGAGCCCTCCGAGGTACGTAATCTGCTTTACAACAATTTCGCGGGGGTGCGGATGGACGGCAGCAATGCCACCATTATTGGTGCCAAGCCGGGAGAATTTATTGCTGACCGCAATAATATTCCCCGTGTGTGGATGGACCATGGGGCCTGGCCGCTTTTGACCGTCATGTACTATTTGCACCAGAGCGGCGACCTGGACTTTCTGTTGGAGGAGCAAACATACTTTAAGGATATCCATATTAAGCGCTGCAAAGCCAAGGATGAGGCTTGGACCCCGGCCGCAGGCAGTCTGCTGCGCAAGGAATCGGGGGAAGCGGCAACTGGTACGATTCTGGAGCATCTGCTGCTGCAGAATCTGGTGCCGTTCTTCCACGTGGGCGAGCATAACGTTATCCGGCTGGAGGGAGCGGACTGGAACGATGGTCTGGACATGGCAGCCGCCAGAGGGGAAAGTGTGGCCTTCACCGCCTTTTATGAAAGCAATCTGCGGGAGCTGGCCGGACTGTTGAGGAAGCTGGAGGATAAGCTGGGTCTGTCCCAAATTGAAGTCGCCGAAGAAATGAAGGTGCTGTTCGATACATGGGGAACTCCGGTTGATTATGAATCCGCAAGCGGTAAGCGGGATCTGCTGGAGCGGTACTACAACTCATGTTCGAGGACGGTCAGCGGCAGGAAGAGTGTGCTTGCCATTGCTCGCGCCGCCTCTGATCTGGAGAAGAAAGCGGACTGGCTGGCCGGCCATCTGCGCAGACAGGAATGGGTGGAAAGCAAGGAGGGTTATGCCTGGTACAACGGCTACTACAACAATGACGGTGAACGGGTGGAAGGGGATCACCCGTCCGGTGTGCGCATGACCTTGACCGGCCAGGTATTCCCGGTAATGGGGGGGACGGCTACGGATGAGCAGGTGAAAAGCATCGTCCGCGCTGTGGACCGCTATTTGCTGGATGAAAGGATCGGCTATCGGCTCAACTCCAACTTTGGAGGCATTCAGCAGAATCTGGGGCGGGCCTTCGGCTTCGCTTTTGGCCACAAGGAGAATGGCGCCATGTTCAGCCACATGGCCGTTATGTATGCCAATGGACTTTACCGGCGGGGGTTTGTGCGGGAAGGCCGCAAGGTACTGGATTCCATCTATGCGCTCAGCACCGATTTTGCCAACAGCAGGATGTACCCCGGTGTGCCGGAGTACATCAATGAACGCGGCCGGGGCATGTACACGTATCTGACCGGATCTGCAAGCTGGCTGCTGCTGACTGAGCTGACAGAGGTCTACGGGGTGAGAGGATATTACGGGGATCTGCTGTTGGAACCGAAGCTGCTGCAGGAGCAATTCGACCGGGAGCACCAGGCATCCGTAACCACCCTTTTTGCAGGCCGGTCCTTGACGGTGGTGTACCGCAATCCCCATCAGCTGGATTATGGCCGTTATAAGGTGGGGGCAGTGCACCTTGATGATGAGCCCGTTGCTGCAGCCGGCCAGGGCCGGGGAATGCGCCTTGAACGTGAACTTATTCTGAACCTTGCCCGTCCGTCTGACGGACTCACTCACGTGATCGTGGCAACCCTCCAAGCCCATGATGAATAATAGAGGATATCCAGGAAAACAACAGGACGGCTTCGGCTCCCGGTATTATTTGTCCAATGAACAGCTGATTGTAGAGATAGCGGATATTGCGGCACCGGTTAAACCCCGGTTTGACCGGACGGGCTTTATCACTCAGGTTACACGCAAAGGAGTGAACCGGACCTACTGCGTGTATGAGACCGGTGAGCCTGATCCGGATCTGGGAGGCGGACTTTGCGGCGAGTTCGGTCTTTTTACCGCCCTTGGATATGAAGAGGCAGCGGTGGGCGGCTTTTTTACCAAATTGGGTGTGGGGCTGCTGGAGAGAGATTCTGAAGAACCCTATAGCTTCCGGCATCACTATCCCATAGATGCTTTCGATACCGTTGCGGAATTTGATAAAACGAAAGCGACGTTTACTGTGTTTCCCAAACTATGCGGAGGATACGGGGCGAAGGTCACCAAGACGGTATCGCTCTCAGGCAACTGCGTCCATATTGATTATCTATTGGAGAATGTCGGAGAGAAAGCCATCCATACGAACGAATATGTCCATAATTTCATGGGAATTGACGGAGAGCCGCTGGGGCCGGATTACGAGCTGCATCTCTCCTTCCCCTTTGAGTTTATGAAGGAGCAATCCACAGATTCCTCCCATCTTTTGCGGATAGAGGGACGTGAGGTTACCTGGCTTGGCCGGCCGGACAGACCGTTCTACTGCCGGTTCAGAACTCCGGATAGCGCGTGCGGCGCCGGCTGGGAATTGCATCACAAGCCAAGCGGGGCCAAGGTCAGCGAGGAATGCTCCTTGCCTCTGGAACTTGCCGCATTGTGGGGGACCACACATGTGGTTTCGCCGGAGTTGTTCGTTGCACTCCATGTTGAGCCGGGGAAAAGCCTGGCGTGGAGCCGCAAGTACCGCTTTGAATAGCTGCTGCGGCAATAGGAATGCAAGCTGCAAAACCCCGCCCGGGATGATTGTCCCGAGCGGGGTTTTGTGTTAGAAGTCTGACCGGCGAAAGGAAAACGGTGAAATCATATTCAGCAATATGAACGGGAGGGATAAGGTGGCTTGAGAATCCGGGTGATGCGGCCAGTAAGGAAAGCGGAATTAGGAATGAAGTACGGGTTGGAACAAATCGGAGGGCATGATACACTAATAGAGGGATGTTCCGGGAATTCCTCTGCTTGATTGGAAGGCGGAGGTGACCCGGCAGCAAGTCAGAAAAAACGTGCTCCCGTTTCAGGGGGAGATAAGGAGGTTTGCAAAAGCAATGAAAACTCCACTTGGCACCGGGGAGTCGGAGAGAAACCAGGAGGCGCGGCGCCGGCGGACGCAGTTTTCCGTAAGAATCAACTTTTTCTTTTTTGCTTCATTTATTCTGTTCTCCACCTTGATCGGCAAGCTTGCCATCCTGCAATTTGTTCACGGTGAGGAGATGGCGGCTCAGGAACGGGTCAGGCAGAAGGCGAATGTGCCGATTTCCCCTATACGGGGTAACATATACGATTCCAACGGTTACCCGTTGGCTTATACCATATCCTCCCAATCTCTGTTCTACCAGCTGAAGCTGGACAAGAAGAAGGAAGAGACGATTGCCCTGGCCGTCAGGCTGGCTGACGCGTTCCGGCAGTTGGCTGACGAGAGCAAGCAGGCAGAGCAGCCGGATGCTGCCGAAGTGCTGAAGCGCATGGACACCGGCTTTGATCTGAACGGGGAGAAAGCGCAGAAGGCGGCGGGATACTCCTTCAGTCCCCGCCGGATCAAGACAGGGCTGACTGCTAAGGAGATTGCCTATTTTGCCGAGCACCGGGATGAGTTCGACGGAATCGAGATCGTGGAGGAGAGCACGCGGGAATATGCCGATAACACCATCGCGGTGCAGCTGATCGGGTATTTGCGCCAGTTCTCCACAGCCACCGACCCCAACTTGGGCAAGTCCTTTCTGGATTACTACAAGAATGATGAGTTGAAGAAGATCTATCAAGGCGATGAGTTGGTGGGCTTCGACGGGCTGGAATTCATGTACCAGAAGGAGCTTAGGGGCAGCAATGGAATGAAAACCTACCGGGTGAACTCCACTTCCCAGATTATGGAGCAGGTGGAGCTTACGGCTCCGGTCAAGGGCAATAATCTGCATCTTACCATTGATAAGGATGTCCAGCTTACAGCAGAGAACGCCATCGCCGAGCGGCTGGCCTACATGAAGAGCCCCGCGGCAAGAGGAACCTACGCTGCAAAAGGGGTCAATGCGGTTGCCGGTTACGCCGTCGCCATGGAGGTGGATACGGGCAGGGTGATCGCCATGGCCAGTTTTCCGGATTACAATCCTAATGAGGTGTGGGACAATGGACGAATTTCCCCGGAGAAGTGGAATGAGGTGCGGTTTAAGTATTTGAACGGCACCATCCGGGAGCAGGTAGGTTATTTCACCGATCCCAATGAATACAAACGCCATCCCAGCTCGCTGGTGTATCTGGGTTCCACTATGAAGCCGCTGACAGTGCTCATCGGACTGAATGAAGGAATCATCGGGGCCAATGAAATTTATCAGGATCCGGTCACCTTCTATTTCGGACGGGACGGGAAAGCGAAGGTCAGCAATTCGGATATGAAAAATTACGGCAGACTGACAGCAGCTTCAGCCATTCAACATTCTGCTAATACGTATATGGCCGAGATGATCGGCAACCGGATGTACTTCAGCAAAAAGTATCCGGCATACGACAATCCGGGGAATGCTGTTGAGGTATGGGATTCTTACGTAAAGAAATTCGGCTTGGGCGTGCTAACGGGAAGCGGGCTTCCCGGGGAAAGCGAGGGCCTGGCGGATTATCTGACCTCAGCCAAGCGGGAGAGCTCCCAGTCTGCTCTGATTTACTCCTCATTTGGCCAACAGGGCAAATATACGACGCTGCAGCTGGCCCAATACGCCTCCATGCTGGCTAATCACGGCAAGCGCTACAAACCGCAATTCGTTGACATGATTACCACCTATGACCAGGACCCGGTTCAGACCTTCCAGCCGGAGCTGCTTGATGAGGTAACCTTGCCGGATGAGTATTGGCGGGTAGTCGAGCAGGGCATGAGCAAGGTAGGGGTTCAGGGCTTCGACGGAGTAGCCTACTCCTATAATCGTAAGACGGGTACCTCCGAGCAGCAGGTCGGCGGCGACAAAGTGGAGAATGCGGTGCTTATTGCCTATGCTCCGGCAGAGAAGCCCAAGCTGGCAGTGGCTGTCGTTGTTCCCGAAGGCGGCTTCGGCTCATGGGGGGCAGCTCCCATCGCCCGCCAGATCTTCGACGCCTACGACCAGCATATCGGATTAAACGGCTTGCCCAAGGGTGTTGTGCCGCAGCAATAACAGAGAAGCAGCCATCAGGAAATTCCTGCGGCTGCTTCTTTTTTTGTGTGGCAGGATTATTTCAAGAACACAACCCCTTGCGCGGCAAGGCGCTCATGCAGCTTGGCAATATTCACGGCCTCCAGGCTGACGTCATCCTCAATAGCGCAGGCCGCCGCGGCTCCGGCTGCTTGCCCCAAAGCATAGCAGGTAGGCTGAACCCGCATGGAGGACATGGCTACATGTGTGGCGGAGATGGAGCGCCCGGCTACAAGCAGACCTTTGACCTGGGCGGGTACCATACAACGGTAGGGAATGTCATAGCCGGACAATTTGCGCTCGTCCGTGCCCTTTTTGCCGTCGGGGCTGTGGATGTCGATTTCATAATTGGTTTGGGCCACTGCATCATCGAAGCGGCGGTTGCTTAACAGATCATCTTCGGTCAGAGTATACAGTCCCTCAATCTGGTTGGTCTCCCGTACGCCGATTTGGCCAGCCACATGGGAGAGGACATAGTTCTCATAGCCGTTGCGCTGCAAATAATGGACTACCGAGAAAACCTGCTTCAGCGACTCTTTCTCCGCATAATTGATATCCTCGATCCGCGCTCCGTTGCCCTTGACCCGGGTCATATTGACCAGAAGAGTGCCCTCGCTGCCGCTGTTGCGCTCCCAGTAGAGATGGCGCCCCTGCGGCAGATCCTCGACCGTCTCATAATAGTAGCAGTCTTCCGGCAGATAAGGGACAACCGGCTTGCCGGTATTCTGCATGGCAAACATCAGGGTCATGGGCTGGGTCATTCCGTCTTCTTCCCGTCCCGTACGAATGGGGACACCCGCCTCTTGGGCAACCTGGGCGTCTCCGGTGCAGTCGATGACGGTCAGCCCCAGGAAGGCTTTGAGACCTTCCCTTGTTTTGGCAATGACGCCGGTAACTTTATCCCCTTCCTTGATTGCAGCGATGAAGGTAGTATGATAATAAACCTTGACCCCTTCTTTCTCCACCTTGCTGTTAAAAAAGTGGCGAAGGGCAAAGGGAGAGAACTGAGGGGCGATGGAATCTGAGTGGGATGCCGGGAGGGCATGAGGCAGCGCTTCGGCAATAAGTTCCCGGTAGAATCCCGTAACATTTCCAACTGGCATGAATACGCTGACATTTCCCAGAGTTCCCATCCCGCCCAATTGTCCGGAATGCTCCAGCAACAGCACCTTCTTGCCGCAACGGGCACCGCTGATCGCAGCTGTTACGCCTGCCGGACCGCCGCCAACCACCAGAATATCAGCCGAATCATACACTTTAATCTCCCGGTTCAAACCAACCACACTAGCTCCCATGAAAATTCCTCCTTAGAGTTTTTGCGCCAGCGAAAACTGGCATCGAAAGCATCCACTTGAGTTTTTCGGCTTACAGCGAAGCGCAGCAGCGTGAAGAAAAACTGGCTTCGGAAG
>JAQSYI010000062.1 GCA_029256185.1 Paenibacillaceae bacterium | reverse complement strand
AGCCCTCTTTTTCGCTCTCTACCTGCAAAAGTACAGTTATTTTTGCTTCAAACCGCCCAAAAGATGAAATCCGCCTAAAATAAATGTATTTTTACAGGCGGGACCTTCTGTTGCAGCAGTTACCGATAAATGAACTGTATTTTTACATTTCGCACCTCTCATCTCCAGCCATCTATTGTTGAGATGGTGCTTCGTGAAGACGAGCAACGGATTCGAGTCGAGAAAAATGGAGCGAAATGTGGCCGCAGCGGACTTTAAAAGCTCCTCCGTTTCGTAAAACACCATTTTTCCAAACAGATAGCTGAGTAGTTACAATGAGAGATATGTTTTTCTGTTATTGCCCAAGGTGACAACCGATCGACACGAATAAGAGACATCTTTGAGAGCGCCACTTACCAGGTAAGAGCGCTATAGCTTGCAAATTGCTAGCTGTTGGCGTGGGAGGGCCGGAAATTTTTGACCTTAACCTCATCCCATGCGCCTTTATTGCCAACTCCTTCAGCCCTTGATCTACGGAGAAAAGGCGCCTCTTCCTCGGAATGATATACGATGGTGCCGCGCAGCGGCATGGGAGTCTCCCTCAAATAGAAGGGCACCCTTCATTTCATCCCTGAGTGGTGCCGCCAAGCGGCATGAAAGAGTGCTTCTGCCCAGGCAGCATGGAAGTCTGAGTGTAAGTCTGAGTGTAAGTCTGAGATGTTAAAGAAAAATCAGCGCCCCCCTGCTGACCAGGCGGACGCTGATTCTTCTTCCTATTCAGCTAAAATCCTTTTCATTGGCGGAATGGAGATTTTCTCTGTATTCTCCGGGCGTTATGCCATATTTTTTCCTGAAGATGCGGAACAACTGCTGGACACTGGTATAGCCGATTTCCTCGGAGATCTGGGTGAGCGTCCAATCCGTCTCCTGCAGCAAGCGGACCGCATGCTCCAGCCGCAATCCCGTTACATATTCCACGAAGCTCTCCCCTACCTCCTCCTTGAACAGCTTGCTCAAGTAGGACGGGCTGATATTGGCGGCATCGGCGGCGGCTTGGAGCGTCAGATCGGTTTTGTACTTCTCCTGGATCAGATCCAGCGTTTTGCGGATAAGCACATCGTTCTTGTTGCGCTTCACGGATTCCATATAGGCGAGAATGAGCCCCAGCAATTCCCCTTCGAACCACTGATGGATTACCGCGGGACTTTTCATCGGAAAGAAAACCTCATACGGGTTGTTTTCACGAAAAACCTGCTCCGTATCCTCGTTATATTCCTGGACAAAGCTGATGACGGCAACCAGCAATTGCAGATAAAAGGTCTTGATCAAGTGCAGGGAGGCCTGCTCCCCTTCCAGCTTCCTGCGGAAATCCGTCAAAGCGTCACGGGCAGCTTCGCCATCCCGCGCCCGCAGCGACCGCATAAACTCCTGCTCCTCCAAAGCCGGGTACTGGACCAGCTTCCTGGCATCCTGCCGCATATTCCGGTACGACAGCACCTCGTCATATACGTTGGCTCCATTCATATCCAGCGCGTCCAGCGCCTCCCGGTACGAGTGAACCAGCCTGCGCACCGAAGAAACCGGCGTTCCCACCCCGATGGTAACGGTGTGCTTCAATATCTTGGCCACCAGCCCCCGCAACTCATCGGCATAGCTGAGCAGGCGTTCTTCCGTCACCTCTTCACCATTGTAGTTCACGATTACCACGGTGTACGGGTTGACAATGATAGGCTCCAGTTGAAGATGCCATTCACCCTCATGCAGAGTGGTCAACTCGTCGGCCAGATTGGATACGGCAAACAGGAATAAGGCGTGATCCTTGTCAAAGGAACTGGAAGACTCGTCATCCATCTGAATGGCCATCACGCAAAAGCGGGAATACTTGAACAGCTCCCACTCCTTCTGCTGCTCCGACAACCGGTTCATCTCCACCACATTGCCGTGAATGCACGAATGCAGATAATGGGTCCGCAGCAACGGGAAATGCTTCTCCTTCAGACTGTTGCCGTTTACGGCCTCCTCCAGCAGGCTGTTGATCCGCTTCTCGATGCTCAGCAGCTCCTCACCGCCGTCCGGATGCACCTCCGCACTCTTCACCAGGGACAACTTGTCCATGATCCGCTTCATAATATTCTGAAACCGCTTATGGCTGAAATAAGCCGAATAAACAGCCAATACACATAGAAGGACAGTAATGAGAATGATCACATTCTTGAACAGCTCCACCTGCTGCCGCGGTGTACCTGAGGGAATGATCATGGCATAGGACCAGCCGTTCATCCCGGACCGGACAACGGAGACAAAGGAACCGCCGATCGTCCCGGTATGAACCCCGTTCCCTTCCGAACGGCCGGCTAGAAATGCGGTCAATTGCGCAAGTGTCGGCTTCTCCTGTCCCCCTGGAGGCGTCCGGGCAATGAGCTCTCCTTCCTTGCCTATAATGACCAGTTGGCCTTCAGCGTTCAACGGAAACCGGGATATCGCTTTTTCCAGGAAATCCGCATGCAGATTAATCACTAAGGCCCCCTTGGGCTTATTGTAGAACAAGGGAAGCAACGTAATATGCGACAGCGTGGGGATGGGAGGACCGGACTCCACATTCATCAGACGGGGAATGACCCACATCCGCTGCTTGCGGCTGCGTACCATCCCCTCCACATCCTCAAGCCAGCCTGTGTCCTTCGCCACCCGTTTCTCGTCAATGGAAGTAATGGTGTCGTTGGTGATGAGAACCTGCTGCTCTATATGATAGAAGTAGATGGACAGCACCTCTTTGGCCGCGCTTTTCACCATCATCAAATCACCGAGCACTTTATTGGATTGGGAGATGGTCCCCAGTCCCGGCTCCGTTCCTATATTCATCAGCTCAATGATATTGGATTGCATACTGATCTGGCTGGCCGTCTGTTCAATATTGTTGAGCTTGGTCTCCACTTGATGCTGGATCTGGATCAGGCTTTCCTGGGACGCCCGGTAGATTTCCTTCTTGACAATCCACGACCCCATATAATAGATGCTGCTGCCAAACAAGATAACAGGAATAATGGATATCAACAGGGTATGGGTCACCCATTGCAGAGGGAGCCGCCTTGGTCTGAACCGCTGTTTCATTTTGTTCCTCCTCGGAGAACAATTTGCTTCCACTGATGTTATGGCGGAATTTAAGGCAACTCTCCATTATTATAGAAAAACAGCCGCTCCCGCACCAGTAACATTTTTTTCACCTGCTCTTGCTGCGAATGGAGGATATAACACCTGTCGGAGCCCTTCAACGCCGTGCGTTTGTCAAGAAGCCGTTCTGATCCCCCGTTTATGCTCTCTGAGGACTTGGGAGAATAACTTCGAGGATACATCTCTCTTCATTCAAAATGGAAAGCAAACTTGACATTTTACAATTCTGCATTTATAATTAATGTAAAGCTTGCTTTCCATTGTTTTTGAAAGGAGCGTGCAGGTGAAAAATCGTCTGGAAGAAATACGCAAACAGCGGGGCATCAAGCAAGAGGAGCTTGCCTCGATTCTGGAGGTCTCCAGACAAACCATCGGTTCTCTGGAGAACGGCCGCTACAATCCCTCCATTCTGCTGGCCTTTAAGCTCTCCCGCTTCTTCGGCATGTCGATTGAGGAGATCTTTATCTATGAGGAGGAGACGCCGTGTTAAAGAAACCTTCCGTTTGCATAGGCGGCATTGTATTGGGGATTGTTCTGATAGGCGTAAGCTTTCTTCTTCAAGGTGAAGAGCTAAAGGCATGGTCGGGGATCTGCATTGGAGTCGGTGCAAGCTTAAGCGGAATCAGCCTCCCCAGTCTGTTCATGATCCGCTACGACAATAAGCACCCCCAACAGAAGCGGCTGAAGGAAATTGAGCTTAAGGATGAGCGGAACCGGAGCATCACGAACCGGGCCAAGGCCAGATCGGCAGATATTGTGCAGTGGCTGATCATGGCTATTGCGTATCTCCTGATCCTGATCGACGCTCCCTTGTGGGCAACCTTGGCGGTGGTGCTGGTCTTCACGACCTATCATATCCTGAACATGTGGTTCACAATCCGGTACCAGAAGGAAATGTGACCACAGCGCCAGGCTCCCCGAATCAAGCAGCGTAACTGCAACTCCAGGCTCCCTCTTAAGCACGCAAGAGGGAGCCTGGCCATTTACTTTTTCATCAGAGCTATCCGCAGCGTCTTGCCGATCAGCTCCGACATCCGGTATAGCCCCAGATCATTCGGATGGACCCCGTCTGCAAAACAATCATCGCTGTCCGCTGCTCCGAACAAGGAGAATCCGTCAACGAAATGGACATTATCGTCGCCGCTGCTTCGGGCATTATGATAAGTGCTGAACACAATGCTCCTTCTCTCATGATCATCCGCACTGGCGGAAGAGCCTGTGGGTCTGGAGAGCAGCAAAATCGGAATTGTCTTCTGCTTCTCCCGGACCGTCCGGTACAGCTTTTCATGGGTATTGCGCAGATGCTCCGCTGTAGGCGCATTATGGTCATAATCGCATACGAAGGCACTGCAGCGGAGCGTAGAAATGTATTCCGCCATAGCCGTCTCGCCTCTCGCGCTCCCCGCGAATCCCAGATTAATAAAATCGCAATCCAGCCGCCGGGAAATCATGGCTTCATAACTCATCCCGGGGCGGGAAGCATTGGCTCCCTGTGTAATGGAAGAGCCGTAATAGACGACGGGGTCAGGGATGGCATAATCCGCATGCTGCAGCAGCGCCGCCCCGTCACGAACACCAATCTCCAAGCTGTCCACATCGTTATAAAGAGGAAAATAGATGGTGATCTCCCGCAATGAAGCGTCCTTGAAATGGATGATATTCTCAAACCCGTCCTCCATGTCAATCGGCGGGCGGAAGCTGGTACGGTAAATTTCCGTATTATTTTGCCTGACGTACAGATCGAATCCAGCCGTACACAACAAGGACATGATGGAACGATGGGCGATATAGGGCATCTTGGCCTTGATGGCAATGCAGGAGGAGTCTGTGACAAACCGCACCCTCCCCCCCGATGTGTTCTTGTACAGTTGGGAAACCCGTTCGCTTGTTGCCTCTGCCACCGAATCCGGCAGTCGCTTGAACACCGCTTCTTGCTGCGGCTGGTATAATCCATAAAGCCCAAACGGAGCTTCCCTCACATCATGAAACGTAATATCCTTCTCATGAATCACATAATTCCTGCGAAAGTATTGTTCATTCACTCTTGAAGTCACAATGATCCTCCATTCTAACTGATAAAATCTCCGAAAGTAATCACAAGAGGATAATCCCGCAGCGGCAGATGCTTAAGCCGGAACGCTCCCCTGTACGGCTGCTCAAGGATGCTCCCGTCAAGCTCATATATATTGCCGCTGTACAAATCCACCAGACGAATGTCTCCGCATTCTCCCATATAATGAAACGAGATAGTGGAGCTGTAGCATTCCTTCATAATATCCGCGGCATACCAGTAGACAAAAGCGGCGGAGCCGTTCTCCTTGCGGAAGCCCGTATGCACGAGCTTGGGATCATCCGGCCTGACATCATAGCCGCCCACTGCCCGGGAGGGCAGCGCCTCCATACTAAGGGGCAGATCCACAGGCCTCATCTCCCCCGGGAAAAGAGAGCATAGATGCTGGAACGCATAATAGGAAGGTTTGGGAGCATATTCGCCAAGGGGCGTGTCACCGTCAAACCGCTCCTCCAGAACACCGAAATAGCCATAGAACTCTTTGGTCATCTCGATGGTCGGCTCTGAACCGCCCAGATTCTCGTACATATCCACCAGGGTAAAGTAGGAAGCGAATTTAACCTCGCACATGAGATCAATCATCATCCGCCGCAGCAAAAACTTGGCCTGACGGTCATACGTCCAGCCGGAAGATTTCAACGCGCCCCGGCCGAATGCGGACGGGGCCCCCGTTTCCCCCTGAATAATGCCGATCCGCGGATTGAACTGGTCGATGATCGCCCGCATGGTGCGAACGAATTCCAGAACGCCCGCCTCAATATCGAACTTGTAATTGTGGTAGGTGACATAGTCCAGATCCTCCCCCAACCCTTCCTGAAGGGCCTGATGGAGAAACTGCAGCTCGGTTCCGCAGAATGAGCCGCCCAGCACCTTGGCCCCGGGATTGGCCGACTTGACGGCCCGCGCCGTGTCCGCGGCGAAGCGACCGTATTCCCGGGCATTGACCCCATGCCGCCAGCAATGCGTGCCGTCAGGCTCGTTCCATACCTCAAAGTATTCCACCCGCCCCTTGTACCGGCTGACGCAGGCCGACACATACCTGCTCCATGCCGCCTTGGCTTCCTCGCTGTGGATGGGCGGGCAGCCGATGGCTCCCGTCTTGTTGTTGGCCCGGTCATCGTACAATTCATTGCCGTAGCATAGGCACATCCAGGGCACCATATGCCGGTCAAGCAGGCTGTCCACGATGGCATCCAGCCACTCGAAGCTGTATATCCCCCGCTCCTTCTCGGTCTTGGCCCAGCCGGACTGAATCCGCACCCACTTCACTCCCAGCGCAGCCAACTGGCCGTACACCTTCTCCGGGTCATACAGAGAGCGGTCCAGCTTCTCCAGTCCGATCCCGATTCTCGATTCCCTGATCTGTGAAGCTGCCTTCGGCGCCACCCTCCCCACCTTCACCAGACCGTCCGGTACAGAAGTGCCAAGCAGCAGCTCGCCTTGCTTCAGACCGTCCATACCCGTTCGCCTCCCGTCTCTTGCAGCTCCAGCAAATTATACAGACGTGCAGGGTCCAGCCGGCAGGAGGCGGCCAGATAATTCCGCGCATTGTCCTGCTCTCCCAGATAGGCATGGCCCAGCCCAAGCAAATAGCTGTAATATGCCTCTCTTGCCGTCTTGGGATCATCGCAATACGAGATGAAGAAGGGAGTCGTTCCGAAATGCCCCGCATCCTCCACGGCAAGCTCCCCCCTCCACTGCCTCAGACAGCGGCCGATCAGCATGCCGCCCTGCAGCTCATGGCCCGTGCGGCGCTGGCACAGCGCCTGATAGTACGGCAGCTCCGGCAGATGCATGTTGGAGAAATAGTCCAGGGTGAGCCTCATAATATGGCTGTACAGGACCATCGCCTCCTGCCCGCGGCCCAGCGCATCCAGACAGACGGCCTCATAATATTGATGAGGCGTGAGCTTGGCTTCATGCCACAGCCCTGCGCCAAGGTTGGACGGCAGAGCTTGGGCCCGGCGGAAGTAATCCAGAGCAGCCTCTGCGCGGCCCTTCCTCCATTCCTCTCTGCCTCTGTAATGGCAGGCATACATGTACTGCTCGGCAACGGCATGCTCCCCGCCTTCACACGGGACGAAGGAATGGCCAAGCAGCAGCCTGAGCGCCTGCTCCGCCTCTCCAGCCTGATTATATGCCCGGGCCAGTTCAAGGACAAGATCATCCCGGGTGATATGCTCCAGATGCTCCTCCAGGAATGCGGATCTTTCCGTTGGAGCCACTCCCAGCTTGGCCATCACATACACGGTTTCATATAGGAGCTGTTCATCCCCGGGTTGCAGCGCAAGCGCAGTCCGCAGAAGCGGCAGCGACTCTTCCTTGTGCTGCAGGCGGGAGAAAGAAGCCACGGCCAAGTTTCTGTACGCTGCATAATCCGCAGCCTCAAGCCCGGTTGGCTTAAGCCATAACCGGCGGGCCTTCTCATGATGTCCCTTGCTGTACAACAGGCAGCCGAGAAGATAGCAGGCCTGGGGACTGTCGGGATATTGCTCCACAACCTGCTGCAGAATATCCAGTTCCCTCAGCCGAAACGGAAACGTCCGGCCTACAGGCGTGACCTCCGCCTTGCGGCACAGGGCCTGTCCGTCTTGGCTCAGTGTGGCCAGCGCATAGTAGACCATGGAGGCCGGTTCACCGTAATGACGGCAGAGCGTCTCCAGCGCCTCGGCCGCTTCCTCCGCAAGCCCCGCATCCAGGAGCAGCACCGCCAGGTCCAGGCAGGTCTGGGAAGGATCGCTTCTCATCGCCGACACAAATTCTGCCTCGGCCATAACACCGGAGCGCAAGAGCAGGTATCTGGCCGTATGATCCAGAGGGTCCTTCCCCAGCATCGCTGCTGCAACCCCCGCCGCTTCCGCAACGGCTCCCGAGCGCAGCAGAGCCAGGCCCTTCAGGAACGCTGCCGCGCTGTTGTCCGCATTGTTGCGCAAAGCCTCATTGCAATGCGCCAGCATCGCCACATGATCTCCTCTGCGTCCGTCCAGCTTGGCCAGAGCTCTCATGGAGGCTGACAGATACGCCTGACTCCAACTGGCCTTGTAGAAGAAATCATAGGCCTTGCCGTATTGCTTCTGTTCAGCATGGATGAGACCTAACAGATAGTATGCCTTGCCGTCCTCCAACCGTGAATTATAGCGGGTCAGGATATCCAGCGCCTGCTCGGCCGCCTTCAGCGCCTGGTCAAAGAAAGCCGACTTGTAGTAATATTCCGCCAGTGCCAGCAGTGCAGGCGCGAACTCCGGATCCCGGCGAAGCGCCTCCTGCCAATAGCATACCGGTGAAGCGGCAGGATCCCGGTACTGCCACACATGGACGCCCTGCAGATAGAGCTGCAGCGCCTGGGGAACCTCCTTCGGATTAGGCAAGGGAGCCAGGGGTTCGGGGAGAAGCGTTGCCCGCGGGTCCGCAAGCTCAACCTCCATCAGAATCACCCCTCTACAGCTTATCTTAATATGGCTTCCATTGGCAATATCTTCCGGGCAATCGAAGGAGTGTGGTATGCCCGGATGCAGTTCGGCTACCGCTTCGTATACAAGTTGACCGTGACGGAATATTTGGACCCCTGCCTGCTCCAACGCTCTGGTGGTTTGCACCCGCAGCCTGCTGCCGGAGATGCTGATGGCTCCGTTGACGTTAGCGAAGCAGGGAGTGTCCAGGCTGCCGATGGGATACCAGTATTGGGAGAAGCTCTTCGTTTCCTGCGGCTCCAGCCAGGCGAAGTCCGGCTGGTTGTCCGAATAGCAGCCTGCCATGAGCTCGGCGTATTCGCCGTCCGTATCCGTCAGCGCCTTCTCCCATGACTGGGACAACTGATTATAAGCCCAGGTAAACAATTTTTTTCCCGGCGAAATATGATGGTTGGCCACATGGACCACCCCGCATTGCCTGTCATGGTCATACCCGCCGAAGAAATCGTATTGGGAGGCTGCGCTGAAATAAGAGGTGGGCTGCACAGTGTTGCGGTGCAGGCTGATATCTGTATCCTGCTCAAGCCGGATGCCGTTATAGGGGCCGGTTTCCTTGGCGGCCACGGGATAGGTGGTCACAGAACGCTTATAATGAAAATTCACGTGGGAAACATCCGGCGGGAAGAAGATCTGATAGCTCTTGTTGACCGGCACCGCAGCATTCTCCCACCACAGGAAGGAGCGCCTCACCTCCGTGGGATTGTACAGCCGGACCCGGGTCTCGAATACAGCCTCTCCCGGATGCAGTACAATCCCCACCATACCCTTCATTCTCTCGGCAGGGTCATGCTCCGAGAGCCAGACAATGGCGCTGCCGTCCGGCGTCTTCTCAATATGATAATCAACCGGCATGAAGGTGGACGGACGGTGATGGTACGGCCAGTTGAATTCCAGGCCGCCCGAGATCCAGGAGCCCAATGCGCCGATCAGCGCGGGCTTAATCACACTTTGCTTATAGAAAAAGTCGTACTGGTTCACCTTGTCCCTGGCGGAGAAAATACGTCCCCCCAGCTCAGGAAGAATGCCGATTTCCAAAAACTCATTCTCCAGCTTAATCAGGGTATGCTCTCGGAGCTCGCGCTTTTCCCGGTTGACCTTAAGCACGATCTTGCTGGGATACGGATTGCCGCTGGTCCGCTGGTGCACACGGTTTTCCGCGAACATGGGCAATTCCTCGCATGGGGGTTCCGCATAGGTCGCAAGCTCGACCGTCTCAACCGTAACCGTTACCTTCTCTGCTAGTTGGCTCATTCCTATCACCTCGGTCCTAAGTCTAAACCGGAGCCGGCCGGGGAACAAGACCATAAATTCCGTAAAAGTTACAGAAATGGTTAATGCGGCTCTGAAAGCTCGCTTGAGGGATCTGCCATCGCGACCTTTACCTTCTCCGGCTTACAACCGGGCTTCCCATGCCGGTCAGCGCCAAAACCGGCCAGCTTCCTGGCATACAAAAGATTGCAGGCAATGGTTTCCTCGTAGATCCGTTGCTTGCCGGCATCCAGAGCAATCGTATGATCAGGATCATTATGATTGACTTCCAGAATCCATACATGCAAGCCTGCGTCAAGAGCCAGGTCAATGCCCAAATTGCCCGCATGGATACCGTTGGCCTCTATTTCCTGCGCTGCTGCCAGGGCACAACGCTTCATTTTTTTGTGAATGCGCCCAATCTCTTCATCCTTGATGCCTTTGAGAACCTTCCTTAAGGCGGTGCGGCTGTCCTCCGCATGTCCACCGGCATTGATATTGCTTACGATGCTTCCCTCGGGGCCGTATCTGGCAATAATGCCCGTACATTTCCAGCTTCCCCGCCCGTCCTTCACCAGAACCAGACGGAAGTCCATCAGCCTGCCCTGATGCGACAACAGCTCGATGCCTTGCTGCAGCATATATTTTCGATCCTGGCTGCGCTTCTCCACAAAACGGCTTAACCCTTGAACGCTCCGAAACGATTGTGCCGCAAACCGTTCCCCTTCCCGCCGGTAAACCAGAGAGAACCCGGACGATGCATGAAGAGCCTTCATGACGTCCCTTCCGCCGGACCCCTGCAGCGGCTTGATATACACCGCCTTGCACTCCCCCAGCATATCCACCAGATCGGCAGGCTTGCGCAGCAGACGGCTTTGGGGAATATGCCTTCGAAGAGCGGAGGATTGCAGTAATATTTGGTGCATTCTCCATTTATTCATACGGTAATCATTGAATATCCGCTTTCCCAGAACGGCATTAAAATGATCCGCCAACGTCTTGCTCAGGTGTGCTCTGCAAAAAATAGCCGCCGGATAAGAGCAATCTTTTTCCCATGTCCATAGCTTGGACCGGGCGTTATACACAAAGCCTTCGATTGTTCTTTTCTCCATGCGGACAGAATCTCCGGCAAAAACAAGCAAGGCTCCGCCCAGCCGGTCATAAAACCGCGCCAGATCATCCAGCAGGTCCGGAGCAATATTCTTCTTCTTCCTTTTTAGCAGAATCCCCACGTACGGACCGATGATCAAGCTGTCCGCCGTCTGCTTTAATGCATAGGAGTTGCCGGCAGGAAGATTAAGCTCGCGCATCCCCTGTTCCGAGAACGCAAGCTCATGGGCCGGCATGCTTCTGCTGAGATTGACCCGGACAGCGCACTGCGCATTGCCAAATTGGAGGATGCGTGAGGCAGATCTCCCGATCCCGTGTTTGGCCGCGTAGTCTTCAGGCACTCTCAGCCGCGGCATTATTCCATCTGCCTCTATAGACTGCAAATCCAGCATGAATCGCTCTCCTCTCCAGATCATGCAGAAAGTCATTGTATCATATTGGCTTTCATGGGCATTGGTGCATCAAGCTCAGCATATTCCCGGATTGATTGTATCCAGAATCAGGAAAGAACCATACGATAGAGTGAACTGCCCATAAGCAGTGAAATCGCCTGTGAAAAGAGGAGCCCCCATGAACATCCTTTATATCGAATCCCAGTATCCTCATATGCTGTATGTTAATGAATCATTTGCCGAGCAGTTTCAGGTACGCCCCCAACGCCTGCTGCTGCAACTGGGTTCGTGGAGACGAGAGGTCAGAGTGATTGTAAAAAAAGACTTGCCCGAAAATACCATAGGCTTATCGGCCCAGCTGAAAAAAAGCTTCACGCTGCCCTCCAGCCTGGATTATGACATCCGCGTAGAGGGGCGTACCGTTCATATCGGGCCCGTGATCGCATTTGTGGCCTTCGTCCAAGCAAGCGAAATCACTCCTGAAATTCTTAAGAAAGTGTACCTGGATTATTTCCGCGGCTATCAAGACATTAAGGGACTGGTTTATCTCTGTGCCCAAGACAGCATACATCCGTCCTCCAAAACCATATCCGGCTTGTTTTACCGGCCCTCTGCCAACGGCGGCGGCTTCCACAAGGGAACCTTCCCGTATCCTGAAGCCGTTTACCGGAGAGTCCCCATTGAACCCAAGGTCCTAAACGATCTGGTTCAGCATACGGGAGACAAGATTTTTAACAGCTACTTCAGCGAGGACCACTTTGACAAATGGGAAATGTGGAGATGGCTTTCTTCTCACGCCAAGCTGCGGGAGCATCTTCCATACACCACGTTATTAACGGGGCTTCCCAGTGTACAGGAGAGCTTCTCCCGGTTTGAGACCCTTTACTTGAAACCGCGGATTAACAACATGTCCAAAGGCATCATAAAAGCGGTGAAGGAGGGGGATGATTATCTGTTCTTCCTGCAGGTGCGCGACAAATCCGCCCGTCCCTATACATTGAAGCGAATGGACAGCAGCGCCGCCGCTGAATTCCTTAATAAATTGGCGAGGAAAGGATATATTGTCCAAAAAGGCTTGCAGGCTCCCCTTCATGAGGAGAGGACCATGGATTTCCGCATCATTTTACAAAAAAACAGCTCCAAGCGCTGGGAATGCAACGGTGTCTTTGCCCGCTTCGGCAAAAAGAAGAGCTTCGTATCCAACTTTACTCTGGCCGGATATGCGATGCATGGGGAAGCGGCGATAAAAACGGTTCTCCGGATGGATGAGGCCGCCGTCAAGCAAAAGGTAAAGGAGCTGGTGGAGATCAGCACGCTGGCCTGTGAGGTGTTGGAAGCCGCAGGAGGCCATTATGCGGATACCGGAGTGGATGCCATGATTGATGATAGTGGTAAAATATGGATTATGGAAATAAACGTGCTTCCGTTTCACGATTTCCCCCTTCACGCCAAAGCCGATGATGTCTACAGGCGCGTCGTCGCCGCTCCCTTGAGCTATGCCAAGACTCTGACTGTTTTCGGCGGGAATCGGGCATGACCACATTGGGAATCATGTCCGATACAGCGGATGAAGCTGAATATGAATGGTTGGGCAAAGCGGCCTCAGCCGCAGGTTTCCGCGATGCCCTGCTATTTACCCCGGAGGATGTGGACTGGACTTCCAGACGAATCAGCGGCTGGGTATTCGACTCAAGCGGCTGTGTCTTCCGCAGCGGCCTGCCCTTTCCCCCGCTATTGTATGACAAGGGAATATACAAGGACCGGAGCCGGATCCGCAATGCGGTCAAGGTCAAGCGCCTCAGCGGCATAACATTCATCGGTGAATGGCTGGGTAATAACAAGTGGAGCATTCAACAGCAGCTGATGAAGAACCGGCAATTCCGTCCCCATCTCATACCTTCGGCGCCGCTTGCTAATGTTGCCGCCGTCCAGAGTATGCTGCAAAAACACAAAAGGCTTATTCTCAAGCCTGTGAGCACTCACGAAGGCGCAGGCATTATCATGCTTTATCAGACCAACGGCCTGATCCATCTGAGGGAAAACATGAAGCCCGGCAGGCAGTTGCCTCAGGGGAAGCTGGCTTGCGCCATACAGGAGCTGAAGGCCGATGGCAGGCAGTATCTGATTCAGAAATGGATGCCGTTTCAGGATCGTGACGGACGGCCTTATGATATACGGGTGCTTGTCCAAAAAAACAGCAAGGGACGCTGGCAGGTGACGGGAATGGGGATAAGACAAGGCGAGGAAGGGATGCTTACCTCCAATTTGGCAACCGGCGGGCGCACACTGGAGGTTCTCCCCTTTCTCGTGAGCCTATTCGGGGCAGCCAAGGCCAGCCTTATAGAAGAACAGCTTCGCAGCCTGACGCCAAAGCTTGCGCTTCATCTGGAGCGGTCCACGGGCAAAAGGTTGGTGGAGCTGGGTCTTGACTTTGGTATAGACCGCCGGGGCCATGTGTGGCTGATCGAAGCCAATACGAAGCCGGGCAAGAAGGTGCTGGAGCAGCTGGGTCCTCCCGAAGCCTATATGGACAGCCTTCAGCTTCCCGTATCCTTCGCCGGATATTTGCTGCGCAGGTCTGTTCCTTGAAACGAAAATAACAGCCCAAAGCGGCTTCCTTTAGGCTGTTTGCTTTCCCACTATTCACAGCAGCTTCCATCAAACTCCAGCTTGATGACCATCACTTCGTCCTGCACCTCATTGACCGGAATGCCACGGATTCGCAGATAAGGCTTTTCCCGCCAATACCAGGGAATCAGCTCTACCTTCGCTTCAAGCGGAAGACCGTTGTTCAGCAAGGTGACGCTGGCCGGCAGGACATCCAGAGGCTTCAGAACCACCGCGGAGCTCTCCGGGTCCCGCCACAGATGCGCATAAACGGTGTTGCCGGTCCGGGTGAGCAGCACCTGGTCCCGTTCTATCTTCCCCTGAGTTTCATCCATAAGGATCTCGTCCTTGTGCACCATATCCGAGGCGGGCACCGTATTGACGAAGGCTTCCTTGACCTTATGATACCAAGCCCCGATGCGGCGGAGGGTCTTCACATTCTCTTCGGCGATGGACCCATCCGGCTTAGGCCCTGCATTAAGCAGGTAATTGCCGCCCATGGCCAGAATCTTGTCGATGCTCTGCATCAGGAACTTATCTGAATAATAATCCTCGTCCTGCTTATAGCCCCAGCTCTCCCGTCCGAGAGATTGGCAGGCTTCCGTGGGCTTTCTGAAGGCGCCTCCGGGAGGAACATGCCGCTCCGGTGTGCTGTAATCCCCTGGGCCGGGACCACGGTCATTGATCAGGATGCCGGGCTGCAGACTCCGGATCAGCTCGTTGATTGCCAGGTCCTCATGCTCCGCCACATTCACATCCCAGAAAAACTGGTAGATGGGGCCGTAGCCCGTGCACAGCTCCCGGATCTGCTCCTTGACAAATTCGTAATACTTGTCCAGATCCGGCTCGTCGCCGGGTCTCGGCCCGAACATCTCATGATGCCGCCCCTGATTGGGATAATGCGGATGATGCCAGTCGGGGCAGGAGTAGTACAGACTTAACGGGAAGCTCCGTCTCTGGCAGGCCTCCGCCAATTCCTTCAGCACGTCCTTGCCGTATGGCGTATTCATAACATTGTAGGCCGTCTGTTGCGTATTCCACATGCAGAAGCCGTCATGATGCTTGGTGGTGAAGCACAGATACTCCATGCCCGCCTCCTGCGCCAGATCCAGCCAGGCATCCGGGTCGAAGCGCTCCGGGTTAAATTCGTTCACCAGCAACTCATAATCGGAGCGCTTCACTCCGCCACGCCACAGAATCTGCTCATGCCAGCCCGGGATGGCATAGAGCCCCCAATGGATGAATAAACCCAGTCTGCGCTCGAAGAACACATCTCTTGCATCCTTAAACCTCTTCATGCTTCCACTCCTCTGCTATACTTGTTATTAAGTATAGCCAATCACCGGACGCGCCGAAAGCTTCAAGATCGACACTTGATAGCACAAAATCTACTTTCGCTTCCCATCCCGTCCCCCTGCAGCGGGATGGGAAGCCATTCTGTATGATATTTCATACAGAACATCAGGCGTAGGGATCAACCCGCTGCCGGAGCAGGAATCCTTCCTCTCCCCTCACGCTTATCTCCCGGATCATGGACCAATCATTCCTCGGCACCTCATAATCGGCAAACCGCCGATCCGTAACCTCCATGCGCTGCAGCTTCTCCTGCAGTTCGCCAACGCTGCATTTCTCATCGAACATAACGACCACCCAGGCATTATCCAGCCTGTGCTGGCGCAGGAATTGCTCCTCTCCCCGGTAGAGCACCCGGGTAAGCCTGAGATTTCCGTCTTGCTCGCAGATTTCCGGTTCAGACGCCTGAGCCGCTGCCGCGCCGTAGCCCCAATACCCCAACGCCAATATAGCCGCATAGCAGGTCTCATATTCCAGCACCACCCACGGATGATCACTGGATTCCACCTCTTGCGGGAGGGAATGGGTGACGGAGGCCGTGCTGGTCCAGCCTATCTTATTATTGCCGTTAAGCCGGTGCACCTTGCCGCGAAAGCGCTGGATGAACCACTCGTCAACGATCTCCGAAGCGCTGTTGGCCAGCCCTACGATATTCCGCTGTACGATCAGCACATTGTCTTTCTGGGTACACAGAGTCTCTATTTCCGGCAAGTATTCCTCGCTGAAAAGCGCCGGATTCAGATAAGCATGATGATAATCCGCCGAGAGATGGGATCTGAAGCGCCCCCCCTCCCGCACCGTATAACGGAGAAAAGAAACCTGTTCTTCCTCCACCAGGAAGCTTACCGGCATGGACTGCCAGCCCAGTCCCCAAGTAGGCCACTGGTAGCTTCCCGGCATGACCGGGAAGCGGTTGAGACTGCCCATCCGGCAGTGCCGGCCAATCCAGGTATAAGCGAAGGCTCCGTCAAAAACCGGCTCCGTCCACGTCCGGGGTACGGGCTGCGCGATATGAGCAGGCAGCCGGTCCCTGGGATTATCCGATGGCTGCAAGCTGCCTGCGGGAATTAAATCCTCATAGAGCAGCAGGCTCAGCACGAAGTCCATGGTATTCTCCAGCGTTTCCCTGCGCCAGAAGCGCACTCCGGCGAACAAATTAGCCGCCGAGGGCTTGAACACCTGGCCTTCAAAGTTGTAGGACCGGATGGAAGGCACGAATTCCACGCCATCGTGAAAGCGGATGTAGTCCAAAAGATGGTTCCGGCGCTTCCTGATGGCATCCTGCAATTCCTCCTCCATCTTGTTCCAGGCTCTGAGCGCCAGTTGGAAGGCATCCAGCATAATTTTCAGATAGCCGGTGCTGGTGTTCTCTCCCCAGCCCCACCCCCGTCTGGCTGTATACTCCTCCCAGCGGGCAAAGAACTGTTCCCCCCGCGTCTGGCCCTCCCTATCCCCCACAATTGCCGACAGAGCCAGCAGCAAAGCGCCGTCACTCAGAATCTTGTTGGGGTAATACAGCTTGGGACTGCCGCATTCGTGGGAGAACCAGCGGATAGCCCGCCGGAACATGCGGTGAATAACAGCCTGATGGGAGCAGGGAATGCTATGGGGCCGGGTTAGCGCAAGGTTGGCTATTGGCACCAGAGTGAAGAAGGCGGCATTGGAATCATCGATTGCTGTCTCCTCCCGGTACCAGCGGAACCCTCCAAATTGAGGATGGTTCACTTGGGATACCTGCAAATTTTCCAATTCCCCCAGGATTCCCAGACCTTCCGCTTCTTCCATCTTCCCCAGACTGACCGCCGCCGCATAGTATTGGGAGGTCTCCCGTCCCGGATGACAACTGGCCAGTTCCGCTACCGCCTTGGTATGTCCCTTGGGCCTGCGGATCATAGAATCATCCATTTGCGGCTTCAGCTCCTGTTGAAGCGCTTCGAACAGGGCTTGCACCCCCAAGCTCCCAACCAGTTCCTCCCATTTATCCTTCATTTTAATTTCTCCTCCGTTTCTCCCTGAATAACCAAAGTCCAAGCTGCAGCCTTTTCCGATACTTCATCCCTCAGAGCAATGCCATGCGCGTGTCATGAGTTGCTATTCTGTATCCTTCTTCCGGTAATCCCCCGGGGTTATGGCCTCCAGCTTCTTGAAGGCACGGATGAAGGAAAAGGTATGATTATAGCCGATCTGCGCTGCAATGTCCTGAATAGGAAGCTCCGTCTCCGTAAGCAGCCGCTTGGCGGACTCCATCCGCATTCTTACCAGATAATCCACGAATTTCTCGCCGAACTCATTCTTGAACAGCCGGCTGGCCATGGACAGCGTCATCCCGAAGTGATCGCTGACCGCCTGCAGGGACAGATTGGGATCGGACAGCTGGTCGTGGATATATTGCCGCACCTCTGCCATCCTATCATGCACTTTCCTGCTCATCCGCAATTCCTCAAACCGCAAGGCGCCTGAACGCAGCACATTCATAAGGCCGTTCTCCAGCTCCTCCAGCGTCTCGAAGCCGGCGATCACCCGGCCAAGTCCGGCTTCCACATGCTCCTGCCATACCTTCTGGTATTCCTCCGGCATTTCACGGATACGGGCAAACAGATGGTACTGAAGATAGTGGAACAGGTTGACCAGCTCACTTCTTGACAGCAGCATGGACTTCAGGTTGTTGAGCGTTCTTCCCAGCTCCTCCTCCCAGCTCCCGTCTCCCGAGCAGTATTGGTGGGCGATGAACCGGATCTGGGCAACCTGATCGAACAGCTCCTTGGAGCCGGACTGCTCCAGGCTCCAGTAACCGATAACCCGGTTGGTTCCCAGCGTGGACTTGTATTTTAGGGCCGAGGCTGAGCTTTCATAAGAGAGGGCCAGCTCCTCCAGTTTGTCCACACATTCCCCTACACCTACAGTAACTGTGAACTTCAGGTGCTCCTCCACCCATTGCCTGACATGCCCGGACCAGCCTTCAATGGCCGCATGGGGAGAATCCTCCCGGTCCGTTTGTGTCTGCGCCATGGCGGCAACCTGATTCTCGTTTACCCATTCCGTCCATGTATTCAATCCGTAGGCTTTGGCACATTCCGCTATTACATTATCCAGCGCAAACTTGAGCAGGTACTGGTCCCTTTGGTTGAAGTGTGCGGAGAAGTCGGAAAAGTGGTCGATCTCAAATATTACCGCCGCTAACTTGCCATAAGCAGTGGACAAACCGGCGTTGGCGAAGATCAGCTCCCAGTTCATGGAATCCGGCTTGAAGCTTCCTTCCAGCACCTCCAGGAAGAACTGCCGTTTTTTGTAGCGCTGCCCCTCCTCCGCCTCCCGCTCATACTGCTGGGATTGCTCGACCAGCCGGTCCAGGGCGCTCTCAATAAACTGAAATTCATTCTTGCCGGAGGCGAGCAGCTGGCTTTTCTTCACGGAATAGGTTTTGATCCGCTCCACAATGGCATCGATGGGCCGGGTGCTCCGGCGGATGACCAGGAGCAGCAGCAAGACGCCCAATACGGCAATGCCGATGACAATCCACGGCCAGATTTCCGTCAGCCGTTTCATGAAGCCTACGGATTGGGCATAGCGGTATTGCCCCATGACCGTAAATCCCGTTTTGTCGGAAACATACAGCTTCTGCCCCCTTCCCAATGAGCTGCCGGCAGATTCATAGAAGGGTTTGCCGGTCCGGTCCAGCAGGCTGTATTCCACCAGCTTGGACTGGGAGACCTCCCGGAACAGGTTCTGGATGCCGTAAAGAGAGATGTTGAGCACCAGCATGCCCTGGCTGCCAAGCCCGGTGGGCACCTGCTTCACCAGGGTAAGCACGCGGATGCTGTTGGTACCCGCCAGATCCGGGCATTCCCGCGGATTGCTCCAGCCGTCCCTGACCGGCAGGGAAGCCACCTCCTCCAGGAACGCTCTGTCGGAAAATCCCTCCAGGCTGAGCACGCCGCTGGCCGTAATCACCGTCTGGTCCTGTCTGCGGTACAGGTAAGCGGAGTGCATGTTGGTAAGGGTAATCAGTCCCTTCAATCTGCTGGCGACCTCATAATTCAAGTAGTGGTTCCCCACTCCGGTGGAATCGAGAAACTGATGGAAGCTTCGGTTGATCAGAAGCTCATACACAGCCTGCTGGTCAATGGAGGACAGGATGGAATCCACCGCCGCACTGATCTGCTGGGCATGGGTAAGAGACGCCTTCTCCGACTCCTGTCTGGATATCTCTGTCAACACCAACAGGAATACGATGCATATGGTCGAGACAATCAGGATGAATACAGGCAGAAATTTGAGCATCAGCCGATAGAACCACCGGTTTCTCATTCATCACACCACCCTAAAAGTGCCCCACAAAGTGAAGCAGAGCCTCCGAAGCTTAATCCGGGTACTTTGCGGGGACCCCGGACCTCAGCCCCACAAAGTGCCCGCCAAACAACAGACCGGGCAAGCCTGCTCCATGCTGGCCCGCCCGCTGTGAAGCCTTTATCTCGATGCAAAATCATACATATTCTTCGTAAGGAAAGCGCTGTCTTTGCTGCTATCATACCACTTCACATAAAAGTCGTCCACCTTGGCCCCGCCGGCCTTCTCCCACGCCGCTTGCACATCCTTCAGCGCCATGTCCGACGTGTAGGAGTTCTCCACCACCGATTTGGCCCAAATATCGCTCATAGCCTTGTTGGCATTGGTTACGATAATCTGCAGCTCCTGCGGCAGAGCCGGCATATGCTCCCCATGCGTCAGCGCACCCATAGGACGGTCCTTGTCGATATACAGCCTGTAGGCCTCCTTGGCAATCGCCGCCCGTTTATTCAGCAGATTCTTCTCCGCTTCCGTGGTTTTGTCGGTGAAGATAGGGTTCTCAATGATGTTCCATCCGGCGCACTTGTTCGAAGGATCCGCCGACAGCACCATCTGGAAGTCGGTCATGTATACCCGCTCCACCTTGTTCTTGGCGTCATCCACTGGAGTAGGGCAACCGTCGACAATGGCGTAATGCTCCCCTTCAATACCGTTGCGGAGAGCGTCAACCGCCTTGTCCGAGAGCAGGAAATCATAATACTTCATGACCGCTTCCGGATTTTTGGCGGAGGAGGTAATGGCCGCTACCATTTGCAGCGGATTCTGGATAACCGGTCCGAACTTGCCGAACGGAGTTTCAGGAGGAGCTATCGGGATATAATCCGCGTTAGGATTGTTCTTCACGAACGCCTCCAGCAGATTCTTGTCGCTGGCCCCGCCGTTGGCCCCATAGATGCCCAGCTTGCCGCTGAGCCAATCCTGCTTGGACTTCTCGCCATTGGTATCCGCCAGGAAATCCTTGTCTACCACTCCCGCATTGAACAGCTGCTTGCGGAACTCATAGCTGGCCTTCACCCGGTCCCATACATGCTCCAGCTTGCCGTCCACCACCGCCCACGAAGTTCCTGCGCCGAAGGCGTAATCCATAATATAGCCGGATACGAAGCTAAGCGCTATGCCGTACGTATCCTTCTTGCCGTTGCCGTCCGGGTCCTGCTCGCTGAAGGCTTTGGCCACCTTCATGAAGTCCTCGAGAGTTTTCGGCACCTCCAGATTCAGCTTCTTCAGCCAATCGGCGCGGATGAACAGGGTATGATTCGGATTGAGTTCATTCACTCTGCCCAATTCGTAGATTTTGCCGTCCGCCTTGGTGCCCACCGATTTGAGCTTGGGATATTTCTCGATCATCTTCTTATAATTGGTTCCGTATTGTTCAATCAGATCATCTAAGGGCAATAATTGCTTCTGGGTATACAGCTGATTCCGGTAGGCGCTGTCATATTCGAAGATCAGGTCGGGCGCTCCGCCGGAGGCAAACAGCGTATTGTACTTCTGCACCGATTCAAACCGGGGGATGGCCATGAACTTTACGTTGACCGGACCGTTCTGGTTCAGCCACTTGGTCCACCGGTTGTCCTCAATTGTCCCTTCTGCCGGAGGCACCAGGCCCCGGTCATAGATGGAGACGGTAATGTTCTTCTTCGGCTCTGCCGCCGTTCCGGCGGAGGGGGCGGCGTCCTTGGGATCATCGTTCGAGGAGCAGCCGGCAACGAGGGCCGTACAAGCCAGAGCGGATGCGAGAAGAACGGAATAGCGGATTTTCATGCTTATAAACCTCCCATGTCTGTTGTGTATTGCTGTGAGTCATGAACCCCTTATCGGCCAACTGGAGCAACTGCAACGACAGTCTGTCCGTGAACCACCCCCTTTACATATTCACGCTCCGCCTCCCCTATCCTTTTATTGCGCCAATCATAACTCCTTTAACAAAGTATTTTTGGATAAAAGGATAGACGGCCAGCATGGGGGCCAGCAGCACCACCACGCCCGATGCCTTGATTCCCTCCGGCGTAATATTGGCCACATCCTCCGGCTGCACATTGTTCATCGATTGCATGATGGACTGGCTGCGCACCATATTCTGCACCAGAACCATCAGATTATGCCGGGCCGTATCATTAATGTAGATAAGCACGGACATGAAGGCGTTCCAGTAGCCCACTCCGTAGAACAGGGCGATGGTGGCCAGCATGGGAAGGGACAGGGGCAGAACAATCTTCACGATAAAAAGAAGCTCGGAAGCCCCGTCCATCCGGGCCGCCTCCTCCAGTTCCTCCGGGAGATTCTCGAAGTAATTCTTGACAATCAGCATATTGTATACACTGACCAGGCCGGGCATCCAGATCGCCCCGTAGCTGTTCAGCAGCCCGAGCGACTTGATCAGCATGAAGCCGGGAATGAGGCCGCCGCTGAACATCATGGTGAATACCACCGCCATCGAAAAGAACCTCCGGCCGTAGAAGCCCCTGCGTGACAGCGGGTACGCTGCCAATATGGTGCAGGACAGGCTGAACGCCACTCCGAAGGCGGTCAGAATCACGCTGTTGCGGAAGGCCCTTACGATAGGAGTTCCGTTGAACAGGACGGAATAGGATTCCACATTGAAGCCTATGGGAAACAAGGTCACCTTGCCGGCCATCACGGAAGCCGGGTCGCTGAAGGAGATGGCGATGATATTCACTATGGGCATCAGGCACAATAATGCGGCTATGGACAGGATGGAATAATTGATGAAATAAAAGACTTTATCGCTGCGGGAATCTCTCATTGCTGCGCCCTCCTCGGCTTACCATAATCCGTTATCAAATTTGCGGGCAATCTGGTTGGCGATAATAACCAGTGTCAGCCCTACCAGGGACTCAAAGAATCCCATTGCGGTGGTGATGCTGAATTGCGCTCCCTGAATCCCCATCCGAAAAATATAGGTGCTGATCACCTCAGCTATATCCGACACAATGGCATTCTGCAGCACATAGACCTTGTCGAAGCCTACCTCCAGCACCGACTGCATGGACAAGATCATCATCAAGACGATAATGGAGCGGATGCCCGGCAGCGTAATATGCCAGATCTGGCGCAGCTTGCCGGCTCCGTCCATACTCGCGGCTTCATAGAGGCTCGGGTCGATATTGGATAACGCCGCCAAGTAGATGATCGCTCCGAAGCCCGCCTCCTTCCAGATGCCTGAGCCCAGGAAGATGGCCAGCCACGAGCCCTTCGAATAGAGGAAGGGGAAGGTTTCCCCGGTCCAGCTCTCCAGCAGCTTGTTGATCGGTCCCGTCTCCTGCGAGAATAAGGTGATGACCATCCCCCCAACCACGACCCAGCTGAGAAAATGCGGCAGATACAGGAGAGTCTGGGAAATCTTGCGGAACCAGAGCTGCTTCGCCTCATGAAACATGATGGCGATCATGATCGGGAAGGGGAATCCGACGAGAATGCTGAGCACGCTGATCATCAGCGTATTGCGGATCGTGGAGAAGGCAAGCGGATCGCTGAACAGGGTCCGGAAGTTATTCAGGCCCACCCAGGGGCTGTTCAGGATGCCGTCGTAGAAATTGTAGTTCTTGAAGGCGATGACCAGCCCCAGCATGGGCACATACTTGAATACGATAAAATACAGCGCGATGGGGGCAAACATGATCATCCAGGGAATGTTTTGCTTGAGCCTCCTCTTTCTGTGAAGCCCTTCTGCTGTGTGGGGGATGCCGGTGGATGCGGCTTCTGTTGCGGCCATGAGTTCCTCTCCTTTTTTTCATTTTGTGGTATGCCCCTAATGTACAATGGATGCCCCCAATATACGATGCACATGATTTTCAGCCGCACATGAGCCCGCAAACGGCTTGATGCACATCTTTTCCAATACACATGAACCCGTTTTGGCGCCCCCCGCCCCACGGCGAAGAGGCCCATGCGCGCTTGGCATGGACCTCCTTCAAAAAAACTGTTGCATTTCATATCATCCAATGCTTATGCCCGGTTCACAAACGGCCGTTAGGCATCAGAGCTTGCTGTGATACTTGCCCATGGCAGCGGCCAGCTTGTTCATGGAGGACATGCCGGAGAGCCGGAGCATCTTCCTGATCCTGTACTTCAGCGCATTATGGGACAGATGAATCTGCTCCGTCAGCTCCTCATAGGAGCTCCCGTCTATCCAGCCCCGGATGATCTGGAGGTCTGCCTGGTCGCATTCCCGGAGCAGCGCTTCGATACCCAGCAGCTCGCCTACCTCCGGATCGGAGAAGAAATCCACGGCGGCATCCTGCTGCGGCGCATTCTCCGCAACCTCACATGCCTTCTGCAGCTCCTCCGACCGGAAGCGGAAGGTGCAGGGCGTGCGCACCGAGATGATATGCGCCCTCCGGCTTCTTCTCAGATAGCCGCACAGCCGGACGGCCTCCACTCCAAGATCCTCATAGTCCACGGAAATGCTCGAGATGGGCATGGAGAAATGATCAATCAGCATGGAATTGCCGAACCCTACTATTTCCAGGTCATGACGGGCTTCTTCGCGGGAAAGACGGGTCAGAAGCGAAGCGGCCAGGATGTCATTGGCGCAGATGACGGCATCAAAGCTTTCTCTGAAGGGGGCGAAGCTTTGGTAACAAGCATCAACGGAGCCGGAATTGTAGAAGATCTCCTGTTCCGAGACCGCTTCGCCTCCATATTGAAGGAAGGAACGCTTTTTTTGCAGATCCGTAGTGGAGCCGGGGTTAACACCGTACAGAGCCAACTTCTTCCGTCCTGCCTGATACAGGGTTCTGATGCATTCCTTCATTGCGCCATCGTAATCCACGGTGACGCTTCCGGAATTGTTGAACTCCGGGAGCAGCTCGGAGCTGACCAGCACTATCTGCTTCATACAGGGGGCTATATTCAGGGAAATGTCCCTGATCCAGGCAGGGGACGTCTCGATCACAATCAAGTCGCCGGATGCGGCCTGGGAATAGTCCTGGGCATCCTTCAGAAAGCTTAGCCTGTAGCGCTTCTTGCTGGCCTCCTGCTCCATGCCGTGAATCATTTGGCGGCACCAGACGGAGTCGGCAAAATCAGGCTGTACGATAACGTGAAGCTCCATTGCAGCATCTGTCCTTTCGCGGGTATTGGCCCACTCCTGCGCAACCGGTGTTACGTTGCCAGGAGCAGCCTCAGAATGGGGTGGACGGCAACTGCCGCCTCCGCTTACGGAAGTCTCCTGCAGCGGCAGCAGATACCCGCCGCTGCCCTCCATTATACCCGCTTCAATCGGACTTGTCTCTGTCTAAAACGGCATATTCCCCCAGTTTGGCCGTATGGGCAGCGCAATGGCTGTTTACTCGTTGGGAAGCTTGAAGCTATTTTTTACCAATATTCTTATAAAACTCATTGGCCTCCTGCTCCAGAATGCCGCCGCCGATTTCCTCCCACTTCTTCACGAAGCTGTCAAAGTACGTTATGGGCTGCTCTCCCATAACAATCCGGGCATACGTTTCCACCTTCAGCTTCTGCAAGTCCGCATAATATTTCCCCGCCGAAGGCAGCACATCGGATTTGCCGAACAGATCCACCAGGGGAGCATTGTACAGCTTCATGAGCTCGATCGTATCCTTCTTGGTATATTTCTCAAACAAATCCGGGTTCACCTGAGCGCTCCACAAGGTAACGCCGAACGATTCGGACATGCCTTCAGCCTGCTTCTTAGCCTTATCCTTGTAAGGGTCCAGCGTCTTGATTCCGCCTTCGTTCTTCAGAGCAGGGTCATTATAGTCCCAATGCTTGCCCTGAACGCCCAGCGAAAGGTCAATGAAGGTCTGCTCATCATTGGCGATCTGTTCGATTATTTGCATCACCTTGGCCATCTTGGCCGGGTCCTTCTCTACTTGCTTGCCGAAAGCCCAGATTTGCCCGCCTCCTCCCCAGGCCCATCCGCCGGACTTGCCTTCCGGCCCCTTGGGCAAGGGCGCCACTGCCAGCTTGCCGTCTGGCGTCAGCTTCTTGATGGAGCTGTAAGAGGAGTTGGGATTGGCTTCATCCAGCATGCTGGGATTTCCCGAATCGAACAGGGCATACTTGCCCGCAATAAATTTTGCTCCCAGATCAGCGCCTGTGGCAAAGTCCGGCTCAATGTAACCCGCCTTGTACCATTGCGCCAGCTTTTCAAGGGCAGCGCGCGCTTCCGGCTGAACGGCTCCATTAACCACCTTTCCATCCTTCAGCATCCATTGCATGGGCATTACACCGTAAGCTCCGAAGATGGTGTGGAATGCGCTGGAATACGATTTTCCGTTGGTGCTTATGCCATAAACCCCGATTTTCTTCAACGCTTCGAAGGCCGTGGTATATTCATCAATGGTCTCGGGAATTTTGGCTACTCCTGCCTTCTCAAGCAAATCCGCCCGCCAGATCGTCTTGGCATTGAAGCGTCCGGACCAATAAAAGGTGGGGAAGCCGTAGTTTTTCCCCTGATAATTGCTGTACGCCCATGCTTGAGGAGCATATTCGTCCATCTTTTTCTTATATCGGGGCATATATTTGGCAATGTCCTCCAGCTTGACCTCCGCAATCAAGCCCTGAGAGACATATTTGAACAGATTGGCCGGATCATTGACGAACAGAACATCCGGTACATCGTTGGTAGCCAGCTGCAATTGCTGCTTCTGTACAGCCTCCTCCCAGGATACGGAATAATGGGTCAGCTTCACATTGAATTTTTCCTCCATATACTTGACCCCATAGCTGTCCTTCTCGAATATGGCCGGATACTGCATCCATTTGATCTCCACCGGTTGGCTGGATGCGGCTGTCGCCGCTGCAGATGCAGCTCCTGGCGCCGGACTCTCCGCCGAACCGCCGTTGCCGCTGCAGCCGCTCAAGGCCATCGCCACCGCCACAGCCGCCAACGTTCCTGCCTTGAATTTTCTTGACAAGCCCTTCTCCCCCTTCAATACCATGCGTCATCCTCCTCATGAAATACAAATGATCTATAAGAAGTCATCAAGACCGCTTACCGGAAGCCTACCCCTTCACTGAACCAAGCATAATCCCTTTTGTGAAATACCGCTGGATAAACGGATAGACACACAGAATCGGCAGCATAACAACAATAATGAGAGCGGACTTCAGATTCTGGGGAGTAATTTCAGTTGGATCAAGCACCGCCTGATCGTCCACGATCGTCCCGGAGTTTTCCAATACAGTCCGCCGCAAGAACAATTGCAATACCTGCCGCTTGCTGTCGCTGATATAGATCATGGCGTCAAACCAGGCGTTCCAATGGCCTACGGCCGCCCATAACCCGATAACCGCCAGAATCGGAACAGACAGCGGCAGCATGATGCGCACATAGATCAGCCACTCGCTGGCTCCGTCCATACGGGCCGATTCCAAGACCTCAAAGGGAATGGACTCGAAGAAATTCCGGACAATAATCAGGTTGAAGGCGCCCACGGCTCCCGGGAGCACCAACGCCCAGATGGTATTCATTAATCCCAGCTGCTTCATGAGCAGGTAGCTCGGAATAAGTCCGCCGTTGAACAGCATGCTGAATACCAGCAGCTTCATGAATAATCCCCGGTGGGGCAGCGATTTCTTCGCGAGGGGATATGCCGTCAGCGTCACCAGGAAGATCGTGAGCGATACTCCCAGCACAGTCCTGACGATGGTGTTCACGTATGCGGAATACAGCTTGGGACTCTCCAGCACTTTTTTGTAGACCTCAAGCGTGGGCTCCGACGGAAAGATTCTCAGTCCCAACAGCTGAATCTCCTGAGCCGGACTGAGGGATATGCCCAGAACATATAAAAACGGATACAGGGTAGCCAATCCAAGCAAAAGCAATAGAGCATAGTTCACGAAATCAAACGCATAATCTCCCAACGAGCGCTTCACAGTCCGTCCCCCTACCATAATCCTTGCTCTTTATCAAACAGCTTGACTGCCCGGTTTCCCAGCATGACCAGAGCCAGGCCAATAATGGACGAGAAAATTCCTGCCGCCGCTCCCAAGCCATAGTCCATGGTCAGCAATCTTCTTAGCACATAAGTATCCAGAATATCTGCCACATCCGATGTGGTGGGAGTTGTAAGATTATAGATCTGATCAAATCCTACCGACAGCAAATGTCCAATATCCATCAGCAGCATGATGATAATCGTAGGAGCTATGCCCGGCAGGGTAATATGCCAGATCCGTCTCCAGCGTCCTGCTCCGTCGGCAATGGCTGCTTCATAAAGGGTCGGGTCAATGGAGGAAAGGGCGGCGAAAAATACGATCGAGCCCCAACCCACACTTTTCCATATAGAGGATATCAGCACAATACCATAGAAATTCGCCGATTCCAAAAGCCAATTGTGCTTTTCCAATCCGAATACGGAGATTAGTTGATTGAACGCGCCGTCTGTACCAAGAAAGGTAAACATGATCCCGGCCAGTATGACCCAGGAAAAAAAGTGGGGCAGGTAGGAAACCGTCTGAACAGCCCGGCGGAACCAGCCGTGTCTGACCTCATTAAGCATGATTGCCAGCACAATCGGAGCCGGAAAGGTAATGACCAGCTTCAGCAACGCGATAATAATCGTATTGCGGAAGGCGTTGGAGAATCCGTCCCCTGCAAACAGCCGGTCAAAATGCTCAAAGCCGATCCACGGGCTGCCCAGAATTCCCTCCTTGATTTGAAAATCCTTAAATGCAATCGATATGCCGTAAAGCGGCACATACTGGAACAGAAAAAAAAGCAAAAAGCCTGGCAGCAGCATGAGCAAAAGCATCTTATGCTGGGCGTATAACCGTAGCTGCCGCTTCCATGCCTGCGCCCATTTCCCCTGCGTCTTCATCGGAATAGCCGTTTCCGTGTTCAATAGGTTCACCTCTCGTTTGTTTATACGCCTATCGTAGCGGCACGGCTATTCCATAACAATACTCAGTTTTTGTGGCAGGCAGACCGTCCGGTGCATGCCATCAGAAGCCAGCCTCCAAACCGCTCGCATTTTTTGCGGGAGGTTTTTTTTGCCGCGGCACAACGCCACCCGTGGAGGCTCTATTCCCAATCCGCCTGCAAGGGAACGAAGCTTTCATTGCCCCAGGCATCAATCGCTGTCACACTGATCCTGGCGGCGGCGGCAGGCGTATCCAGTTCATAGCTTGTCTGCAGGGCGGAAGCCGTGTCCGCCAGAATATCATCCACATAGATGCGGTATCCCGTCACTCCCACGCTGTCCAAGGCAATATCCCATTCCAGCAGAAGCTTGCCGGAGGTCCCCTCCGTCAAAGCAAGGGTACTGTGGGCGGGCCAGAAGGGCGGCCTGAGATCAACGAAAGCATTCTCCAGGGAAGTTAACCGGGAGGTTCCCGCACCGTAATGCTCATACACCTCATTCAGCACTCCGGTAAATGCATTGCCCTTGGTCACATGGCCGTACAATCCGCTCATGAGGTACACCCCGTCCTTCAGGTTGTTCAACTGGTTGTTCTCCGCAATCCAATGGAGATTATCCCGGTCATTGGGGGTAAAGACGGGAGCATCGCTGGCCCCTGTTGCGGCGGAGGAAACCAGCCCCGAATATCTCTGGTGCCGGGTCGTACTAGGCGATACCCCGGCCTGGCTGCCGTATAAATAATTATCTCTTACTTCAATGCCATATACGCCGGTGGCATAGAATTGCCCGTTCACCCCTCTGCGCTGGGAGAATGAAATAATCCCGGAAGCATGTCCGCCCTCAGGCCTCGGTGTGCCTGTCAAATAGTTGCCTCTTATCTGGATGAAATAAGCAGGAGTAAACCGGTTGCTGCTGTGTACCAGGGAAGAGAAGGCATAAATTCCATCCGTGTTCACCAGCTTGTTGTCGGCAACCGCAGCGTCGAAGGCATTGCCATACAGCCAGATGCCCCGTTGACCGTCCAGAATGGTATTGTTATAGATGGTAAGATTCTCATTGGGCGTCAGCAAGGAAAACTTGCTTGTGGAATCGGGTTCAATATCCCAGGCGTTGTCCGCCAGACGGTATACGGTTCCTTCCTCCAATACCACATGACGCTTCTGGCCCAAGCCTTTGCCTTCAATAATCGCCAGAGTCAGCAGCCCGGATCTCTCCGTCGTTTCACCAATCGGCTGGACGGGGGCAAGGGTAAGCAAATCCCCGGACACTCCCAATATTCTGCCCATAGCAAATTGGCCTTCGGGCGTCTCCGCAAAGATGGACTCTCCGTCATTATTATAGGTGGTTTTCAAGTCCGCCCCATGATAATACACCACATTATTCTCCACATGGCTGTTCAACCTCACCGCAATCCCGTGCACCTCCACATCCATCTCCGCACGAATCACGATTTCATTGTCCCGGACAAAGGTATAATACGCGTTGCTGGGCAAATGGCCTTCGCTGTATTCAATATAATTGCCGATGCTTTGAACATACTCATTCATAATAATCCGGGTATATTGCGCCGACCAGCCTACCGTGCGGTTGTTCTTGAACAGAAACCGCTCATCGGCCACTATGATGAGACCATATCCCCGGCCGCTTCCCGCCGAAGTATCCACTTCCTCCAGGACAGGATATTCGATGCTTGCGTCCACGACAAAAAATTGGCTGGCAGTCCGCAGCTGACGGTTATTCACCGCACTGTTCCAATCTTGACCAAACCAGATGAACACATCGGGATAAATAACATCGTCTGCTGCGCGGAGACCAAGACGCGCTACTCCATTGCGGCCTGCAATCTTGGCATTACCGCTGGAGGTAATGAAATTGCTCTTATTCCCAATATGCACCAGCAAGGAGAGCTCCCGGCTCTCTCCCATCAGCACCACGCCCTCCGGCAAAAACAACCGGGTAGCATTGTAAGTGCCCTCAGGGAAAAATACCACTCCTCCTCCGTTAAGTCCGGCAGCATCAATGGCATCCTGAACCGCTTGCGTATCATTCGCAATACCGTCCCCCAGTGCCCCATAACCGGTCACATCAAAGACATCATCCCAATTAAAGTTTTTGGCCCAGGCCACCCCTAAGCCAAGCGGGTCGTCCCCGGCCGCCACTACAGTAAGGGTCTGTCCGCTCTCCATCCCATGCCAGGTAACACCGCCGTTGCTCGAAATCTCCACATCATATTGTCCCAGCGGAACGCCTTCAACCTTGAACAAGACGGAATAAGGAGTTACCCGCTCCAGAGGCAGTTCGTACTGCGCGCTGCTGTTCTTCATGCGTACTTGGGTAGCAGCGCCGGAGCCGAATTCCGCCGCCATGAGATTCCTGCCGGACATCTCAATGGACAGACCCTCAAACACCTCGTATTCGGATAAAAACTTGGGACGGGGCGCGTTTAATTGAAAGGGCTCGCTCCAGCCGTAATCGTTTTGGACCCAGAGATAATAATCTCCTGGAGCAGCCTCCTCCGGAAAGCGGACGGTCACGAATTGGCCGGCCATCTCATCCTTCTGGACAATCTCCAGCTCTACGGCATTATTGGAAGGCTGCGCGCCGGGACTGCCCGTTACCGGCTCAACGGCAACCGACAAATCCTCCCAATCCTCCGTCTTCAAGGCATGCCCGTTAACACCGACCAGCATTCCGGGCGATACGGCATCCGTAACATGGAGGATAACAGGCGGCATATCCCACACCGGATTGGCCACAGACAGCGCCGTCTCCGCCACTGTTCCATCCAGCATAAGAATATCATCAGGTTCAATGCTTGCCCTGACGGTATACGAGCCTGCAAAGTCAGGGGCATACAGCAATCTGGCTTCTCCGGAAGCATCTGTCACGGCTGAGCCGATTTCCGACGGAATATAACTGCCCACATATTCACCAACCAGCTCATACGAAACGGTGTGACCACTCAGGAAATTCCCGTATACATCCTTCAGAACGGTTGCCAATTCTGTTGTTGCACCGGGCTCGCCCAATTCGATGGCTCCGGGATGAAGGAATGCCAGTGTAGTGGGTGAGTATTGGATGATGGTGACATCCTGTGCGGGGGACGGCTGCGAGTGCAGCTTCCCGGCAATATTCTGGATGGCATAGGAATAAGTCTTGCCGGGAGTCAGATTCAAGTCCTGGTAAGTGGTTATGCCGGAGCCCGTCTCTGCTATCTTGCGAAAGAAGCTCTCTCCCTCTTCTTGTCTCAGAACAGCATAACCGGTGCTTGTTGCAGCGGAATCCGCCCAGCTTACGAGCGCCTGCCTGTTGCTGCCGGCTTCAACCTCTAGATTCGTGATGGTCTGAGGAACGATTGGGTCAAAGAAAAAGCCCAGTGCGTAAGTGCGGTTTCCGCTAATTAGCGAGCTTCCCTTCAGACGAAAGCTGCCGCTGACCTCGAAGGTAATGTACTTCCCTCCGTTAATGGTGTCCACCACCTGCTCGGCAAGCACCTGATTGCTCAGATTGAGGATTTGGAATTTTTGCGAGACCGTCTCGGAGCTGGCGAAGTCCGTGGTATAGATGGTGAACAGATGGGGATCAGTGTCCACCGCGTTAAACGTGAACGTGAAGCTGGGAGCCGCATACACGGTCATCCTCTTCCGTGACAATCCATCGGGAGCCTGCAAGGCGCGGGGATCAGAATGAGGCGTGCTGGCCCAGTAAGTGGCGCCGCTCTTGGTGTAGCTGGCGATATAATCCGGAAGCTCCGCCACATCCGCCGCCAAGGGTGAATCCCTGCCGCTCGTCAATGCCGTGGAATAAAAGGGAAGCAGATAACCCTCCGCGCCATAGCTGCCTAACCAATTTCCCTGAGTCTGAGAATCGGTGCTTACATAGCTTGCAGAAGGAGTCCCGTTCGCAGTTGCGGTTCCCGAAAGGGCGGCAATGGCCCATATACTGGCCAGCAGGGCGAACATGAATATAAATACCGTTGGCTTTTTCATTCCTTAATATCATCCTCTCCAAAAATATACCGTCCATGGTTGCGCTTACAACATTCTGATGAACCGTGCCTCCTCACTCATCTCCCTTCGTTGCAGCATAATAGAAAAAGCTCTGGATGCATTCCGTTATGCCAGTTAAGCGTAAATAGGAATTCATTCCAAAGCAATGTCCAGTTTTTGCATCCGGCTCTCCCTGAAAATGACGCAATTCAGACCTGCCGGCCGTTCGCCGTCCGGTATTCCCCGGGGGTGATATTCTCCACCTTCTTGAACACCCGGATCAACTGCTGGGAGTTATTGTATCCAACTGCAGCCGCAATCTGCGAGATAGTCAGCTCCGTCTCAACCAGCAGCTCCTTGATCTTATCCACCCTGTACCGGGTCACATAGTGAATGAAGTTCTCACCCATCTGCTCCTTGAACAGCTTGCTCAACTGATAAGCGTTCATCTTGACCAGATCGGCAGCCAGCTGCAAGGACAAGTCTTGCTTGTAATGGGAATCGATAATTTGGAGCACTTGGGTGATGGCCTCCCTGACGTGCTTATGCTTCAGGGACATGAGAAAGGAAACGGCGGGCAAAAGCAGGTCCGACTCAAACCATTGCAGCGCCTGCTGTCCGTTCTCCAGCAGCAGAAGCTCGCCATAGGGATTACGGTCGGGAAAGGCCTTGTGCTCCTCATTCTCATACTTCTGAATCAGCCGCATCACCGATACCAGCAGCTGCAGGGAATAGTTCTTCTGCAGCGCCGCAGGCAGCTTGGACTCCTCCATATATCTGAACAATAAGCGCAAGGCCTCACATGCCGGCTCATACCGGCCCTCCACCAGCAGGTCCATAATCTGCTGCTCCAGTTCTCCCGGATATACCGCCACCTGATCGGGATTCACATAAGCCTGACCCAGCACGACCTGATTGCCTCCATGCAGCCATTGGAAGGCGATCTGGCTCTCAAAGAAGGTGGGAGAGAGCTGATCGAGCGAATCCTTGCTTTTCCCTACTACGATTGTCGCAGTCTGCTTCAGGAAACGGGCAATTGCTCCTCTCAGCATATCGGCCTTGCGCACGGGCTCTTCCTCACGCCAATCCTCCGGATAGTTCATGACCACAACCGCCTGCTTGCGGGTCAGAACCGTCTCTACCGTGCACATGTCGGCAAACAGCTCATTGGCGATGTTCGCCGCCGCGTATAAGAACAGATCCTGGTCCTCGCGGCGGAAGCGGGCGTTATCGCCGTTGTCATCCATCTCGATGATAAGCAGACAGAAGCGCCTGTGGGGGAAAACATGCATATCCCGCGCACCCGTCTGGGCCAACCGCTCCAGGGAGCGGTGATGCCCCAACAGGACCGACAGCAGGAAATGGCTGCGCAGCAAGGGCAGCTGCTCCTTCCACTGCTCTCTTACCTCATCCACTTCGTCGAACAGATTGGCAATCCGGTGCTCCATCCGCTGGAAGTGGTCCAGATCCTCCTGCCCGGTGGTCCAGGCTCCGTTCTGTTCAGCAGGAGATGTCTTGGGGCCCCGGTTAAACAATAGATCCGCCAGCCGGGTCATGCCCTTGCGGAACCGCTGAAAGCTGAAGAAGGCCATAATGCCTGCGAGCAGAGACAGCGCCAATGTGGTTACAATCACAATTTGGCGCAGGCGCTCCACATTCTCGGAAGCCGCGTCGGAGGGGACCAGCATGACATAAGTCCAGCCCTGCTTCTGCGAGCGGTCCGCCGTGACCACTACATCCCGCCCGTCAAGCTTCAGACCCGTGGAGCGGCGCCCGCTCTCCTGATCCTGCGCGTCATAATGAAGCTCGGTAAGCCGCTCCAGCACTCCGGCATTAACCCCTTTAGTATTCCCGGTCATGGTAATGAGAGCCCCTTCCTTGGAAAAAACCAGCAGGGCTCCTTCCGTATTCAGAGGAAAGGACCGGATGATCTGACCGATGAAGTCCGCCCGGACATTGACCACCAGCGCAGCCTTCGGCTCATTGTAGAACAGAGGCAGCAGCCGGACATAAGTTAGAGCCCGGCTCTCTTCCTGCCCCTCCCTCACATACCGGGGGAGAATCCAATATTCCTGCTGCCGCGCGGCGGCTGCGGTCTTGATCCCCTCAATCCACGACAGGTCCCGGAAGCTGCCTGTATAATCCACCTGATCCTCGGGACGCAGCGAGGTGACAATGGTGTTGGTGATCAATAATTGCTGGGGGATATGGTAGAGATATGCCGAATGAAGCGCCTTCATTGAACCGACGAAGGCAGACAGATCCTCATTCAGATCATTGACCAGGAGCATGGAGCGCAAGGAAGGGCTCTGTCCGATCTTCATCAGCTCTGTGGCGTTGGACTGCATCCCGTACTGGGCGGAGAATTGCTCCACCTGGCTGATGATAATGTCCACCTGCTCCTTCAGTTGGGAGATGGAGGACAAAGAGGCGTTTTCAATTTCCTCCTCCACAATCCGCGTTCCGGTTACATACATGAATAAACCGAACACGAGAATAGGTATCGTGGAGAAAAGAAGCGCGAATACGATCCACTTTTGTCTGTAGAAGCGGTTGATACGCCGAAGTATTTTCATGAAGCAGCGCTTCCTTTCAGTATCGGATGGAATAGACAGGCTTACGCGCCGTGCTCACGGCAACAGCATATCACCGGGAAATGTCCTGTGCAACTTGGCAGCACCCAGTTGCTCCTTCCGTTTTACTTTTGACACAGGATTGCTCTTAGCATAGAGCAGTTCGGAATTCCATATCCATGATCATTTTTTACCGCAGGATAGTTCCGGTTGGGGTTGTGCGTGAGTGCAAGGACATTTCCGAAGAACAGCCTTGCTTGTAAGCCCGAAGAAGCCCCGGGAGAATATCCCAGGGCCGCGGCTCCAAAATTCATGCGCTCATTTACTTCACTTCATCATATACCCGGACATAATCGACGATGAAATAATCCGGCAGCACCGCGCTCTTCAAGTCCTCGCGGGGACCGTCTCCCTTCCGGTAGCCTTCGCACTCGGTGGAAACCAGAATGAATTGCTCGATATCCGATACAGGCCCGTCCACATGCCACGATTCCTTGCCGTCGATGTAATAGGTATATCCGTCGGGACTCCAGTCCAGCCCGAATACATGGAACCCGTCTGGAGTGTCTTCCAGATGGCGCTTCCCGGAGGCATGCTGCTGATGATCCTTGCCGTATCCATTCCAGTGATTGTTATGGAGCACCACATTGTCCCGGGTGAAATTCTCCATAATGTCCACCTCTACCCCTGATTTCCTGGGGTCAAGCGAGGAGCCGATGACGGGAGATTGCAGCCAGAAGGCGGACCACCAGCCGGGCTGGGTCTGCAGCTTGCAGCGGATTTCGTAATAGCCGTATTTATGCATAAAGGCGGGTTCTTCAATTTGGGCAATGGGCCAGGTGAACTTTTCGTGGCTGTCCCCGGGACGGTCCATGAAGTTGGAGCCTGTCTGCAGGTGGGGAGAATAGTATTGCCCGTCTTTTTCGGTGAGGCTTAAGAGAAGGTGGCTGTTGCCGTCGAGAATAATTCCTTCCTCTGTGAAGGTATGGTGGCGCTGCTGCATAAGATGAAGGCGGCATCTCCATTTGGACCGGTCCAGCTCCAGTCCATCGAATTCATCATGCCAGACCAGCGTCCAATTTTTGTGGTCAGGCAACAGACTGGCAGCGTGCTTCTCGGACAATACGGGTTTCATGGAAGGATCATCTCCTGATCGGAAGTTGGCGAAGCTTATAATAGCTGTATCCTGCACGGGCCCGTATGCAGCGCTTACACCTTCATTATAGCAAAGCTTCCACAGAATGAGATGATTTTATAATGGACTGGAGGCAATTAGAATGTCACGATATGAAACCGGGAGCTTGGTACCTCTTGGGAGTTATGGCATACATCTGCTTGAACACCCGGGTAAAATAAGAAGGACTGCAAAATCCCAGGTAATCCGAGATTTCCGCTACATTCATACTGGAAAATTTCAGAAGCTCCTGGGCATGATACAGCTTCACTGTGAGAATGTAATGATTGGCCGATACGCGCAGATGCGCGGCAAACAAGCGGGAGATGTATTGCTTCGACAGTTGGAAGTGCTCCGACAGATCCTGAAGAGAAAGCGGCAGCGTGTAATTCTGATTGACGTACATGATCATCTTCTTAAGCGGCAAAGGATAAGCTTCCCCGCTCTGCTGCTTGAACTGCTGGCTTAAAACGAGCAAAATTTCCGTAAAGTAAAGACGGATGAATGGCGTATCATAGCGCCCCAGGCTGGAGAGCTTGTCGAAGCACTTGGAGATCAGAAACAGCACTTCCCGGTATTGATTGTCCAGACGGGTCTTGGCCTGCACATAGACGATACCGGACTGGGCCTGCGGCCGCTCCCGGATGTTGAAGCTCGGAGAGGCTTTATCCGCGGACGGAAGGCTCCATGGGGAAAGCTCCGGACCCTTATCCCGAACAATGGGCGCATCAGTCCGGAAGTGAAAGAAATAGTAATCACATTCCACATCTGTATGCGCCTTATAGGAGGTGCCCGCCGGAATAAGCAGAGCATCCCCGGCTGACATCTCATGCTTTAGTGTCTCGCAGTAAAATGTGCAGGCCCCGCCAACCACTGCCACCAGCAAATGATCTCCGTGCCGCTTTCCATTATGCTCCCAACCGCAGCGCTGGGTCATTCTTCCCAGCACGTTGACAGTCGCCAAGGTGTTGATTGGGACGGCATACATGTTTCATTCCTCCGTATGAGACTGCGACGAAATAAACTATAGCTAATTTCCCCGCAGCTTCTAAGTTTATGGAAAGCTGAGCTAATCGGCGCATTTGTAGCCTGCGCCCCACACGGTTTCGATGTAGTCGCCGGCCGGATTTGCCTTTTTGAGCTTCGTGCGCAGATTGCTGATATGGGTGTTGATAGTCTTGTCCTCATAGGTATACTTGTCATTCCAGATGCTCTCGAACAGACTTTCCTTGGAAAGTACCCTGTCCGGAGTTTGCATGAGGCGCTCGAGGATTTCAAACTCCTTGGCAGTTAGGACAACCGGGCGGGATGCTGCCGTAACCGTTTTGCTCTCGCGGTGCAGCACCAGATCCTTCCATGTCAATAGCCCGGAGGGCGCCACCGGCTTGGCTGCGGTGAGAAGGACGTTCTCTACCCGTGTCAGCAGCTCTCCGGGATCGAAGGGAGCAACGATGCAATCATCCGCTCCTAATTGCAGGAATTCCGCGATGGATGCATGCTGCATCTCCTCTGAGACGACCGCGATTACAGGCGCCTCGGACCGGTTGCGAACCTCCCGCAGCATCTCGCTTCCGCTTCTGTAAGGCAGCATCAGATCCAGCACAATCAGGTCAATGCTTCTGCCGCGGGCCTTCTCCAGTCCTACCAGCCCCGAATAAGCGGCCGTGGTTCTATAGCCATGGCTCTGAAGGAAGCTGCACAGCGAATCGTTCATCTCCTTGTTGTCCTCGATAATCAGTACATGATTGATCATTCCTATCTACCACCTGTTTCCTGGCGCCTTCATGCGCCTATTCATTGTCGGATGATTTGGGCCGGGCGCTCCCCCCTCTGCTGTCTGACTGCCGGTGCACGATTATTCAGCTTCTATTATAACGTTAAAATGGAAAATGGAGGAGTGCGTTTTTTTCGGGAAGGATGAATGCGACCTATCACTGGACAAGGACCGCTTACGCTTACGGACAAGTGCGGGAAGTTCTTAAACTTATGGGAATATGCCCCGCAGCCAGAATAAGACTGAAGAGCAGCATGTAGCCCGAACCAAGCACTGCCGCGGCGAGCATAAAATAAACAACGGGAAAAATCGCCATGGGCGCCGGAATCCCCAGCATGGGGGCGAAGAGCAGCCTGTACTCCCTGTTCCCGGTGAAAAAGCGGACCCAGCCCAGGTAATAAAACAATAAGCACAACAGCATTCCTGTCAGGGAGACCGCTTCATAGGCGGATTCAAGCTGGATGCTGAAGAACAAGGGAGCCGCCATTACTCCAAGCTGCCCGGCCCCTTCCGACGCCTTAAGCAGCAGGCTTTCCTTCGGGGCTTGGTCCGCAGCGGGCCTGCCTCTGGGCGGCCATCTCAGGAAGAGCAGGTTGGGCAGCAAAATCAGAAGCGGTATAATCAGGCTGAGCGGATGAAACACTCGTCATCTCCCTTTCTATGGAACCCAAATGAAAACTCCTTCTATTATACTATAAAACAAGGGTGCTTTTGGGAGAGATTGCCGTTTGGACGCAGGGAATTTCAAAAAGGGAGCATAATTAAGATTTCATGAAGATAGGCGCGAAATTGTCGGATAATTCAGTTATTTGACCGTTAGTCGGTTCTTACGAAGGTTTTCTTAAGACGGCCAATGAGGTATGATATAGACATCACCAGAACAGCAAGCGAAAAGTAAACGCTACCTGGATGGGATAAAGTATGGTTGAGAGACATTGCTCTCGTTGAGCAGCGCTCCTCGAAAGACGCAATTATTTATAATTGCACTCCCTCTTTCTAAGGACATATGTGCTCAGGGTACACTTTACCGGTGCAGAAGCGAATCTTTGTCGCAGGTGCTGCAGAAGGTGATGCAACAAATCCTGATAGGCTAAGCATTCCGGTTAGCCGAACCTAAGCCGTTTGGCAATGGCATTCTCTTCGGAGGTTCGAGTGAGACAGGAAATCCGTAAGTGAAGCCGCCGGCCATTATTGCCATGTCAGAGGTAGAATTTGAAGGAGGACATGAGATTCATTGCTTAGCCAAGAAGACGTTTAAACCCCGGTGCCAGTGCAGGCATACGGGGTTTAACGTTGTTATGGGACCGCTCCGCATTCTATCGATCTCTCTAGGGGCTTTCGCTTGGCCCGGGGTCCCCGGTACGCCTGCACAAAAGCGCCTTGCCAGAAACGAAAATTCGACTAAATCTGCTCCCCACGGAGTTTTCATACACCCCCTAGCAGAACACGGATGAATCTCCCAATATTTGATCATTGAGCCGGAAAAAGAAGCTAATACCTATCCAAAGACCGGCAATCCGTCCAAGCACGCTCATTGGCTGAACATATCTTATAGTATCACAATGCCAAAGGGGTGAATGAAACATGTCCTTATTCATAGACGGAAGAACCTCTCAGAATGCCAGCACATCCAACTCGATTGCCATTCCTATTCTCGTTATTGACACTCCTCAGATGTTCGGCCAAATCGGCTTGAACTCTGATGGTGCAGTTGGGATTCCGCGCGTACAGTTCACAGGAACGGTTGCTGTCCAGCTCCCGCTTGCCCTTGTCGGAGTCACCATCACCGTAGTAAGAGGAACCTTGCCCACAGATCCGCTGGTGTACAGCGCTACTTCCACCTTCAGCCTCAGCGTTCTGGCACCGCAGGTCATTACCTTCTCAGGCAATGACTACAACCCGTCGGTCACACCGCTAATGACCTATACAGCCTTTATCGCTGCCAACCTGCTCGGAACCATCCGCGTGGGCCCGGAGAACTTCGACGGTATTCTGATCGGCGACTAATCAGCCCGATGCATCCGAACACAAGATTCAGCGAAAAGACCAGTCTATGCGGCCGGTCTTTTTGCTGCATTGTGCTTACTTGAGCCGGACCAACCTCACCCTTTTCTACGAAAACCCGCCCGCCTTATATTTTCTTCCAGCTTCGGTTATATTAACAATTATGCATCGCTGAAGCCGTATGGTACGAGAGAAACTCCGGAAAGGGAAGATGACAAATGGAACAAGTGGATCAATTGGAAAATGCGACAGAAAACGCCTATTATGCCGCTATCTTCTCCAGCCAGCGTACAGAAGGTGATCACGGATACGTACATATGCTGGAGAAAATGGTGGAGCTGGCCTCCCGCCAGCCCGGCTTTCTGGGAATAGAGAGCGTGACCGACTCCTCGGGAGCGGGGATTACTGTTTCCTATTGGGACAGCCTTGAGGCGATCAACAATTGGAGGAATGACCAATCCCACATGAGGGCCAAGCATCAGGGGGCACAAACCTGGTATCACAATTTCCAGACCAGAATATGCAGGATTGAAGGATCGTATTCCGCTGCGGGACAGCACTCTTGATAGACTTGGTTCTGCTGCGGAATCATATCAGGCCCAGCTTTCCGGCCGGACCTGATATGATCCCGCATGCTGCCGTCATTTCAACGGCTTGTGTATTTTTCCCGTGCCCGCTCCGTTGCCTGCACCATTACCCGCAAGGCGGCAACCGTCTCCTCCTGCTTGCGCGTCTTGAGTCCGCAGTCGGGGTTGATCCAGAACTGTCCGGGTGACAGCACCCGCAAGGCCCGGTCAATCATAGATTCCATCTCCTCGACTGTAGGCACACGGGGGCTGTGAATATCATATACTCCCAAACCAATGCCCTTGTCATACGTAAATTCCTCGAAGCTTCCTATTAGTTCTCCGTGACTGCGGGATGCCTCAATGGAGATCACGTCCGCATCCAGAGCGCTGATGGACCCGATGATGTCGTGGAACTCGCTGTAGCACATATGGGTATGAATCTGCGTTTCATCCTTCACCGTGGAGGTGGATACGCGGAACGCCCGCACGGCCCAGTCCAGATAATCAGGCCACTGCTCCCGCTTCAAGGGAAGCCCCTCGCGGATTGCAGGCTCATCCACCTGAATCATCCCGATCCCGGCAGCCTCAAGCGCCTCCACTTCATCTCTCAACGCCAGAGCAATCTGGTAGGCCACTTCCTCCCGCGGTTTGTCGTCCCGCACGAAGGACCAGTTCAGAATCGTGACCGGCCCGGTCAGCATGCCCTTCACCGGAGCTTCTGTCAGGGATTGGGCATACACGGTTTCCCTGATGGTCATAGGAGCCGCCAGCTCTACATCCCCGTAAATCACAGGGGGCTTCACGCAGCGGGAGCCGTAAGACTGTACCCAGCCGTTGGCCGTGAAGGCAAAGCCCGCCAGCTTCTCACCGAAAAATTCCACCATGTCATTGCGCTCAAACTCGCCATGGACAAGCACATCCAAGCCCAACTCCCTTTGGATGCCGATCCAATCCCTGATCTGTTCTTGAATGAAAGCTTCATACTGCCCGATGCCCCATTCTCCCTTGCGCCATTTCTGGCGGGCGCTGCGTACGTCCAGCGTCTGCGGGAAGCTGCCGATGGTAGTGGTTGGCAGAAGGGGCAGCCGCCAGCGCTTCTGCTGCACCTCCCGGCGGATCTGAAACGAGCTGCGCCGGATAGCGGGCTGCGACTCCAGGCCGGCGATGCGCTCATGCACCTGCTTGCGGGCGCGGGCGGGAGATTGCCGCAGCGCTTCCCTGCTGTGCACCGATGCCTCCAGTTCGCCGGCAGCGGCTGCGCCGCCCGGACGGCCGGCCTTCACCAGCAGCACGAGCTCCTCCAGCTTCTCATTGGCAAAAGAAAGCGCGCCGAGCAGTTCCGGCGCAAGCCGGGTTTCCTTCGCTGCACTCACCGGAACATGCTGCAAGCTGTTCGATGGCTGAACGATGATATGTTCAGCTGGTACAGCCTGGGTCAGCCGTTCCAGAATCTGAAGCTTGGCGGGAAGATCGGCCTTCCAGATGCTTCGTCCATCAATCAGGCCGGCACCCAGCACCTTGTCTGCAGGAAATCCCCGTTCCAGAACCGCCTGCAGGTTCCCACCCCCGTCATGCACCAGATCCAGGCCAATGCCATGTACCGGAAGCGACACCACCGCTTGATAATGATCCACCGCTTCGAAGTAAGTCTGCAGCAGCAGACGGATGCCGGGGGCTGCCTTCGTCAGGTAATCATAGATCTGCTCCACGCGGGTCAATTCTTCCACTGCAAGCGTAGTGGCCAGAATGGGTTCATCGATCTGCACCCATTGCACCCCCTCCGCCTCCAGTTGCTGCAGCACCTGGGCATACAAGGGCAGCAGGCGGACAATCCAGTCCGTCAGTTGCTCCGGGGAATAGCCCTTGGACAGCTTCAGAAAGGTGTAGAGTCCTAGCAGCACCGGCCTGCCTTCGACGCCAAGCTCTGCCTTCGCTTCCCGGTAGGCTTCAAGCGGACGGTTCTTGGCAAGAACCGGGTTAAGGTCTCCCAACTCCGGAACAATGTAATGATAGTTGGTATTAAACCACTTGGTCATCTCGCAGGCAGCAGCCTGACTGGTGCCACGGGCCATGGCATAATAAACGGATAACCCCGGCTCCCCTCCCTGATACCCAAAGCGGCCGGGGATGAGTCCGAACATGGTTGCGGTATCCAGCACATGATCATAATAGGTGAAGTCTCCTACCGGAATCACATCGATCCCCCGCTCCTGCTGGATCTTGAGATTATTCAGGCGGATTGCCTTCAGCCGGGAGTGGAACAACTTCTCCTCCAGCTTGCCCGCCCAATAGGCTTCCAACGCTTTCTTCCATTCCCGGTCCGGACCGATACGGGGATAACCCAGATTGCCGCTTCTCATCTATCAATTCTCCTTTGGTTGAAGTGATCTCATTCCATAGGTGAAAGATACCATAAGCGGTTTGGTATAGGGTAACACCAATTAACTATTGCTGGTTATAGCCAAAAGCTATAGAACAAGCTTTTTCGAAGCCTTTTCGAGAAGCGGGTTCGTCTTTAGGGGTAGCTTATTATGCCGATTCAGGAAGTAACCTTTCGCAGCCTTGCTTCACGCGCTTTCGCGCTGTAAAGCACTTAAACTTTCTGAATCTGTAAGAAAGACCTGACGGAAGATCACCGCCAGGTTCTTTTTACGGTTCGGCTATTCTTGGTCATCTCGTATTCAGCCTGCTTCTGCCTCTGTTGTGCGCAGCTGTTTCCTGTCCAAGACTTTTGGCGGAGAAGAGCAGTCGGCCATAAACTAGCTAGCGGACATCAGCGCTCTTATTTGGCGAAAATCGGGGTGGTTTGAATCGTGACGGACACAGATGCTCTTATCTGACTCCATTGCCCCCCCATCCAGGGGGATTTCGGCCCAATAAGGTGGTTCCAGTCCGTTAGCCGTGATAATCCATGCTTCTCCCGCAAATAGCGCCTCTCAGGTCCGTCAGCCGGGAAGGTTGGCGTTCAAAAACTTAAAAGCGATGCGAGTGATCACGATATTGCGGGCATCCGAAGCGGAAACCTCCTTCGTAAGCATACACCAGGCGCTTTCCGCGAGATGCGCCCTGTCCGCTTACTCAACACTTAAACATTCTGATGCGGCAACAGCGGCCCTTCAAGGCCCAAGGTTTGATGCAGGGCTTCGATATACGCGGCGGCCAGCTTGGAGAGGGCTGCATTCTGATGGCAGATCCATCCCACATGTATAGTCTCGTCGCTTGCCAGCGGTACCGGAATAATCTCATTGCCGTTCAAATCCGCGCTGACTACCCCGGTGGAGATGGTATAGCCGTTTAATCCGATCAGCAGATTGAACAATGTGGCCCGGTCGTTGACACAGATGCTTTTGCGGTGAGACAGGGTGCTCAGAATCTCCTCGGAGAAATGAAACGAATTGTATTCCCCCTGCTCAAAATATAGGTACGGGTAGTCCTGCAACTGCTCCAGTGTTACCACCGGATGCCGGGCCAGCGGGTTCTGGGCGCTGATGAACACATGGGCCCGGGCTTTAAACAGGCTGGTAAACATTAGGTTGGCGTTGCGCAGCAGCCTGCTGATCACCTTGGCATTAAACTCATTCATGTACAGAATGCCGATTTCACTGCGCTGGCTGCGCACATCCGAGATGATCTCATGGGTTTTGGTTTCGCGCAGGGACAGCTCATATTCCTCCTGCCCGTATTCGTTTACCAAGCGCACAAAGGCATTCACTGCGAAGGCATAATGCTGCGTGGAGACGGAAAAATGCTGCGGAGCGGGCTTGGCATTCAGATACCGGCTCTCCAGCAGCTCCGCTTGCTCAATCACCTGTCTGGCGTATCCGAGAAACTCCGCTCCTTCCTTGGACAGCGAGATGCCTTTGTTGGTGCGCTCGAAGATGGTCAGCTGTATTTCCTCCTCCAGCTCCCGGATGGCGTTGGACAGGCTGGGCTGGGAGATAAACAGCCGCTTGGCCGCTTCGTTCATGGAGCCGCGGGCGGCCACCTCTATCACATACCTTAACTGCTGCAGGGTCATGGCTGGTGCTCCTCTCCCGCCTTGATCGGCTTCTAAAAATTATAAGCTTTCATTCCTCTTTATGCCAGGGCGTGTTTGCAAACACGCCCTAGAGCCTGTATGTGAAGCAAAGTCTATCTGTGCAATGCATTCAATCTCTTAACTGCATTTACTCTGCCGCTGTTCACATACTCACGGCTTAACATAAAGATGATGAATCTCTCCAATCAATACAAGGTAAATAATCATAGATTGTACTAATATCATCCAATATATAGTGATTATTGCATGAAAAACAATTCATGACCAGGAGGTGTGTTATGCCCAACTATAACCCTTTCAACAGAGAAGACGATCCCCTGTTCGCCGAGCAGGTAAATACGTACGCGGCGCCGGGGATTGAGGCCTTGCAGGAATGGGAGGCGGCGGTTGCCGGCATCCTGTATGCCGCCAATACCTCGGGAAGCATCACGGCCGCACAGAATCTCCTGCTGCAGGTGACGAACCCCGGGGGCAGCGGGAGGACCATGTATATCTCACGGATAGCGGGAAGCATCTCCATCTCCGGGGCCACTCTGACCGTATCCCGGGGCGGTACGTTCTCCGGCTCGGCGGTAACGCCTGTCAACTATAACTTCGGCAGCGGCTCAGTCAGCTCTATGACCTCCCAGCGGCTGGCCGGAACCCTTGGCGGCAGCCCGGCCACTCTCATTGCCAGCATATTGTCAGCAGGCCAATTCTCATCGGATTACAACGGCCGGATCATCGTCCCTCCCGGGAGTACAATCTCCGTTGCCATCGGTCTGGGAGCTGCGACAGCCAGCGCCAACATCAGTTGGTGGGAGTACTGACGAATCTGCTCCTCCACCGCTCTTGCACAATGGCCGACAATAAGGAGGGATCCTACAATTGACCAATGAACAAGTATTTAATGAGCCCAGCCAGCCACTGATATTCAGCATGAACAACACCTACCGGGCCCCCGGGATTGTTGCCCCTCCCGAGAATAACGCGGGACGCAACGGCTTGCTTTTCTCGACGACTGCCTCCGCCTCAGGCACCGTTGCCCTGGGCCTGCTCACTGTCAACTGCTCCCTCCGCATCAATAATGCCTCTGCGAACAGAACCCTGTTCTTGTCCCGCTTAATCGTCAGCATCGGCGGCAGTTCTCTGCTGAGCAATGTGTCCGGCTCTGCTGTTGTAACCAGAGGCGGCACCCTGACTTCACCGGCTGCGGCTGTACCGGTTAACAGCAACTTCGGCAGCGCCCAGACCAGCACAATGACGGTGCAGACATCCACCAGCGCCATTACAGGAGGAACGGCCCTGATCAGCTTTCAGTTGGCGCCAGGGGCTCTGGAGCTGGATTATTCCGGACAGATTGTCGTTCCTCCCGGTCAAGCCTTGTGCATCAATGCCCAAGCCTCCAGTTCCTCGATTGGCCTGGCCATCTTAGCCGCGCTGAGCGCCAGCTGGTGGGAGGCTTGAGGCGGCATCCCCTCCTTGGGCGGCGTTCGGAGGACAATAAGCTGGCAACGGCGCTCCAGATATCCCAACCATAACAGAACAGACACCGCCCGGTCATCCCGTACGGTGTCTGTTCTGTCGGTGCAGATGAAATAATTGGAAATGAGTTCTAGAGAACTCTCCGAGCCGAGACGTAATGCTCTTCCCAGTAGCCTGAGGTAAGCGAGGATACTCCAACGCCATCCAAGGATGGAGAGTTATGTATGAATTGACCGTTGCCTATGTAGATGCCTACATGACTGATATCGCCCCTCGTGCTGGTCCAGAAGAATACGAGATCTCCTTTTTGCAGGTTAGCTTTGGAAACGGCAGTTCCGGCATCCTTCTGGTATCTGGTGCCCCATTTGAGTGAGACGCCTTCCAGACTGAAAACATATTTGGTAAAAGCGGAGCAATCCATCAGTGTCTGCGGGTTATTCACGCCATACTTGTATCTCGTGATGCCAATCAAATTTCTGGAGTGGATGATCACGTTGTCTGCTTTGACGCTTGCGGGAGCTTCAGGCTGCGGAGCTGGCTGTGTGGGCTGCGATCCGCCGGAGCTGTAACGGATATAATCGGTAGACAGGTAACCGGTCTGGCCATTGACTGAAACGCGGACCCAATAAGAATTGACCTCTTCCAATACCGTAAAGACCGTTCCTGCTTTCAACAGGCCGTATACGGAGCTGCTTGTGGACGGAGCCGACCGGAAGTTCACTCCCTTCTCCACAACGCCTTGTGCTGCAGGCAGTGGAGCTGTCGTCCCTCCGCCGGGACTGTAGGTAATGTAATTGGTGGACAAGTAACCGGTTTGACCGTTGACTGAAGCGCGTACCCAGTAGGAATTGACTTCTTCCAACACCGTAAAGACTGTTCCTGCTTTCACCAAACCGTAAACCGTGCTGCTGGTAGATGGGGCCGACCGGAAGTTCACAGATTTCTCAACAACACCTTGTGTAGCTGCCAGTGCAGTGGACGCAACTGAGAAAGTTAGTGCTGCCGCTGCAATAATACTGATTACCTGCTTTTTCATAGCATCTCCTCCCAAAGCAATTGTACCCTTGGCAGGAAGATTATGCATTGAATAAATATTGGTAATTCACAGTTGTCCCGTGCATCTTACCCCAACAAGGAAGGCGGATTGTTTCCCGCAAGCCCTGCCACCAGATTCTGAGCACCCAGCATGGCCATCTTCAGCCGGGTCTCCCCGGTAGCCGAGCCAATGTGGGGCAAAAGCACCGCGTTATCCAATTGCAGCAGAGCGTGATCCGGCGGCAAGGGCTCTTCTGCAAACACGTCCAATCCCGCCGCCCGTATCTTCTTCTGCCGCAGGGCCTGGACTAATGCCTCCTCATCCACAGTCGCCCCTCTTGAACCATTGACGAAGATGGCGCTATCCTTCATCAGGCCAAACTCCCGCTGGCCTATCATCCCCTGTGTCTTAGGTGTCAAGGGAGTCATCAGGCATACGTAATCCGACTGGGAGAGCAGCTCGTCCAAGGAACAATAACGGGCATTGTACCGCTTCTCACAGTCCTCGTTGCGGCTGCGGTTGTGATACAGAATTTCCATCCCGAACCCCAGGGACGCTCTTTTGGCGATGGCATCGCCGATTCCTCCCAGACCAATGATTCCCAATACCTTATGATGCACATCCACCCCATACCAGGACGAATCCAGTTGGCTCTTCCATTTCCCTGTACGGACTGCCCGGTCCAGCTCCGGCATCCTTCTGGCTGTTGCCAGCAACAGACCGAAGACCGCATCCGCCACCGTCTCATTCAACACATCCGGGGTATTGGTGGCCATAATCCCCCGCTTCCTCAACTCGGGAAGATCCAGATTATCATAGCCTGCGGATGTATTGCATACGATCTTCAGACGGGGAGCCTGGTCAAGCAGCGCCTGATCCACTCTCAGACCGGAGCCCAGAATACCTTCCGCCTCACGCAGAGCGGAGAGAAAAGCCGGATAAGAGCCAGCGTCCAGCTTCTCAAAATACGTTATGTCACAATAATTCCGGACATACTCTAATACGGATGCATCCATTTTCTTGTAGACAATTACCTTGGGCTTCATTCACTTATCCCCTTCTACTCTTATTGATTGGCATCCGGCTCATGCCGCTGCAGCTGTTCAAACACCAGGAGAAGCTTCATCACCAGCAGATCGCTGAACTTGCGGTAATCCAGCTGAAGCTGCCGGGAGAGCCTGTCCAGCCGGTAAAACAGGGTGTTGCGGTGGATGTGCAGCAGAGATGCCGCCTGCTTCGCATCCAACTCGCATTCGAAGTAAACCTTCAGCGTCTGCTTGTATTCTTCACTCAAGACCTGGCCCGCAGGAAGATATTGACGGAGGAAGGCTTGCTGGACATCCTGCGGCACAGTGTCAAGAAAGGGAATGATCCCCCAGTCTCCAATATAAGCCGCGCGGTTCTCCCCTCCCAGCTTGTTCATCAGCCGGACGGACTGAAGCGCCTCCAGATAAGAATCCCTGTATCCCTCCGGTCCCTTGCCGGGACTGCCGATGCCCATGCGGAAATGGTAACCGTGCTTAAGCAGATACTCCTCCGCCCGGATGTGAAACTCCCGCTTCTGTGCTTCCTTGGCCGGGATGGCCATAAAGAAGACACCCTCCTCCAAGTAGGCGCACACAGCCTGATAATCCAGCACCGCTCTCAGATCGTGGAAGAGCTGCTCCCTGCGTTCGTTAATCATATGGAGCTGGTCCGGACTTACCGTTTCCTCTCCCCACTTCAGCTCGTTAATTTCCGCCAGCACCACACAGCGCTCCGAATCCACATCCAACTCCAACGGCCTGGCAGCAGCCCGGAGCTTCTTGCCGGAGAATTCATGAGGATTGATCAGCTCGGCAATCCAGCTGTCCAGAGCCATCTTGCGGAATTGCATCTGCTTGTTCATGTGAATTTGCTGCAGCAATACCTCCACGTTCATCTTGATGATGGTGCCGAACTTGTACACCTCATCGGGATCGCCGGTAATGCCCACCGCCCCCACAATCTTGCCTTGAAACTCTACAGGCAGATTCACTCCCGGCTTGGAGCCGTGCAAAGCTCCCGCATCATGCTCCCGGATGATCAGTTGCCTGTTTAATTGCAGCACCCGCAAGGCTCCCTCATGCTGCCGGCCGATCCGTTCCGGGTCACCGCTGGCCACAATAATCCCATTCTCATCCATAATGTTTACGTTGAAATCCAGGGCAGCCATCAGCTTATGCACGATGGGCAGCGCCAAACCTGTTGTAATCTTCATCACACAGCCTCCCGGCTTATGAGAATGCCCTCAGGCCGACTATCAGATGACAGTCAGCCTGAATACTATTATCATATAACAATTTGCCCGGGATGAATAAGACTAATTACCGCTTCACTTCGATTTTGGCCATTTTTTCATAGTATTGGGTGAGAGCGGAATGATCGGCGTCACCCAATCCGTCTACGCGCAGGGCTTGCATCATCTCCATCACAGCGGCAGTCAGCGGCAACGGCGCGCCGATCTCATGGGCCGTATCCAGAGCATTGGCCAGATCCTTGATATGCAGATTGATGCGGAATCCGGGATTGAATTTCCGGTCCATTACCAGAGGAGCCTTGGCATCCAGCACGGTACTGCCCGCCAATCCGCCGCGGATCGCCTGGTACACCAGTTCAGGCTCAACCCCGGCTTTGCTGGCCAGCACCAACGCTTCGGACATGGCTGCGATATTGAGGGCCACAATCACCTGATTGGCCAGCTTGGTGATGTTGCCCGCGCCGATCCCGCCGGTATACACCACCGATCCGGCCATAGCCTTCATGATATCGAAGCAGGCATCGAATACGGCCTTCTCTCCTCCTGCCATGACGGACAATGTGCCTTCTATGGCCTTGGGTTCCCCTCCGCTCACTGGAGCATCCAACATTCCTACACCCGCTTCGGCAAGCTTGCCGTACAGTTCACGGCTGACCAACGGCGCAATGGAGCTCATATCGATCAGCACACAACCCGGCCTGGCACCTTCGATCACTCCGTTATCGCCAAGCACCACCTCTTTGACCTGCGGCGAGTTGGGCAGCATGGTGATCACAATATCGGTCTGTGCAGCTACTTCCCTGGGATTGGCGGCAACAGAGGCTCCTGCAATCCGCAATTCTTCAATTGCGGCGGGATTGCGGTCCAGAACCGTCAGCTCATACCCGGCTTTCAGCAGATTCTTGCTCATAGGCTTGCCCATAATCCCCAGGCCGATAAACCCGATTTTTCTCATAACGATTCCTGCCTCTCACATAAAATACGGGATACTCCCGCAGAATGTTGGCTATTCAGGCTTTGGTTCAGTCGTACCGCATAAACCGTGCGTTGGATCTGCAACTGGTTATGGCTGTTTGATATAGCCCAGCTCAGTCAGAATCCCCTTCATTTTATCCAACACCGCCTGGGGACTGCCCGTATTCGGCTTGATGGACTTGCCCACCTCAAGACCGATCAGATTGCAGGCATCCTTGGTGGCTACCGGGAAGCTGGACAGATTGAAGGCCATGCGGAACGGATTGAGCTTGAATTGGGCCTCTCTCGCTCCCTCCAGGTCGCCTGCCATATACTTGTCGTAAATTTCTACAACAAGCTCCGGCACAATGTTGGCGGTGGAAGCTACGCAGCCTACGGCGCCGTATGCCATAGAGCCCAGAATCATCACATCCCGTCCGGCAAAAATCTTGAAATTCTTATGCCGGGTCAGCCGGATATACTCCGCCGTCAAGGTCATATCGCCGCTGCTGTCCTTCATTCCCACGATGTTGGGAATTTCGGCCAGCCGCTGAAGCAAAGAAACCGAGATATTGTTCTTCACCTTGTCCGGGTTGTTGTAGAGGAGTACCGGCAGGGAGGTTGCACCGGCGATGGCCTTGAAATGATGGAACAGCTCCTCTTCCGTAGGCGTCAGGAACATGGGGGGCAGGATCGTGACGGCTTGTGCTCCCAGTTCCTCCGCTGCCTTGGCTATACGGATGCCTTCCCGCGTAGTAATGGCGCCAATGCCCATGTATACCGGCACCCGGCCGGCGGTTTGGTCCAGAATAATGGCAAGAGCGCGCTTCTGCTCCTCATAATCCAGCCCGAAGAACTCTCCGTTGCTGCCCATAGCCAAGATGCCGTGTACACCCCCGGCAATTACATAATCCACCATCCGGCGGAGACCCGCTTCCTCTACCCGCTCTTCTTCATCAACCGGTGTCACAATCGGAGGAATGACTCCGCGAATAAAACTGGTATCCATATGTTCCGCTCCTTTTATATTAATGCAGTCCATCTTGTACGATTAGCTGGATTCTACTCTTCCCGCCTCTTGTCCATACGATATGTGCTGCTGAGCATCACTGCCCGTACAGCGGAAGATACGGCATGACGGATATGGGCCGGAGCATTGCCAATGGCATCCTCCAGGGACATGGGAGCCTGAGTAGCCCCAATAATAACGTCCAGGCCAAGCTCATACAGGGACGATACCTCTGGGGAGACAGCTCCTGACACACATATCACCGGTTTGTTGTACTGCTTGGCCCGTTTGGCCACCCCGACAGGGGTTTTGCCGAAGGCGGTTTGCCGGTCAGTCCGTCCTTCCCCTGTAATCACCAGATCCGCTTCGGCGGCCAGAGTGTCAAAATCAGCGGCCTTCAAAACAATATCGATCCCCCGTTCTATGGTGGCGCCCAAAAATGCGGTCAGTCCGGCTCCCAAACCACCTGCCGCACCGCCTCCCGCCAGCCGGGAGATATCGGTATGCAGTTGCTCATGGATCAAATTGCTCAGATGGGCCAGTCCTTCGTCGAGAATGTCTACCATTTCCGGAGTGGCTCCCTTTTGCGGTCCGAATACAGCAGATGCTCCGTCAGTTCCGCAGAGAGGATTGGTCACATCACTGGCTGCGATAATCTCGCATCCGGCAATCCGCTTGTCCAGCCCGGACATTTCGATGGTGCTGATCTTCTTCAATTGTCCGCCGCCATATCCGATCTCCTCTCCCTGCGCATCAAGGAACCGGATGCCCAGCGCCTGAGCCATGCCTACGCCGCCGTCATTGGTAGCGCTGCCGCCTATGCCGATAATGATTCTGCGGCATCCCTGCGCAAGCGCTGCCGATATGAGCTGTCCCGTTCCATAGGTAGTGGTCAAGAGCGGATTTAGCTCCTCCTTGCTGAGCAGGGTTATCCCTGAGGCGGAGGCCATCTCGATCACAGCTGTCCGCGGTTCTCCGAAAATCCCGTAGATTGCCTTGACTTTCTGTCCAAGGGGACCCGCACAATCCGCTTCGTAATATCCTCCCCTGGTGGAGCTGATGATTGCCTCGACTGTCCCCTCTCCGCCGTCTGCAATAGGCACCTTATACACCTGCGCACCGGGAAGCGCTTCCAGCACTCCCTGCTCCATATACTCCGCTACTTCTCTGGAGCTCAGACTGCCTTTGTAGGAATCCGGCGCTATCAATACATTCATTCTGTCACCTCCCTCAAAGCTGTACCCATACTTCCTCATAGTGGCTCATACTGCTTTATTGCGACTCATACTGCCTTATAATACTGCCTTATAATGACTCATACTGCCCCTCATATTGACTTATACTGCTTTATTGCGACTCACCCTGCGGCTCATGCTGATTGCCGTGATTCCCATAACAATATCCTGACTTAAGGATATCATGCGGCAAACCGTTTCACATTGTTCATTTTTACAAATCGGTTTCTGATTTATCCGCTCAAATTGTGCCAATGCACAAAACCGTCAGGTTATCCCTCGGATTATCACCGTTTCTTTGTTCAATATGCTTACCCGCTTCCTGCTGCTGTGCCGTCTCACATGCTGCTCCAGACCGGACTGGCTCCAAGCTTATTATCATCTTCAGGAATATTTGCTTACCAATCGATAAATGCTATAATATGAGAACATGTATCTCTCTCCAACAAGCATGATCATTTTATTCAGGGAGTGAAATGGATGGCTATTGAGGTTTATATTAATTTTAATGGAAACTGCCGGGAGGCAGTGGAGTTCTACAGCAAGGCATTCCGCACAGAGCCGCCCCGCATCATGGCATTCGGAGACGCTCCGCCCAATCCGGAGCATCCTATTCCCGAGGAGGCCAAGTCCCTCGTTATGCATACAGAGCTTTTGCTCAGCGGCAGCAGAGTGATGTTCTCTGATGTATTTCCGGGAATGCCGTTTGTGGAGGGCAACAATGTCAGCTTGTCTGTCAACAGCTACAATGTAGAGGAAATAAAGACTGCGTTCGCCCATCTCAAGGAAGGCGGCCAGGTGGAGATGGATCTGCAGCAGACGTTTTGGAGCGATTGCTACGGCAGTCTGGTGGACAAGTTCGGCACCCGTTGGCAGTTCAGCCTGCAAGGCAAGGAAATGTAATCCAATCTGAACACAATGCTTCCGCCAATCCTCCCTCGGGAACAGATTGGTGGAAGCATTCTTTGTTCACGTCCGGTCCGCTCGCTCATCCCATGGCGATTCTGATTGCCTCATCCGCAAGTCCCATGCCGGTCAGTTCTGCGACGATTGCATCACGCAGCTCCCTGTTGGCCGGAGAGTGAATATTCTGCAGCTGCACATCGCGGACAACAGCCAGTTTGGAAGTTCGGTCCGCGGTCAGCAGGAACGCCTTGAGCTGAGAAAGACATCCTGCCTGATCCGCTGCTCCTCCAGAAAAAAATTCAAGCCGACGGTGTGAGAACGATCGTTCCCGTCTCTTGGAGCTGCCTTCGAGGGAGCAGCCCTTTGTGTCTTACCCCTTTCTGGATGCGTTGTTCCGAATGATGGAGCAAACGTAACTGCCAAGAGCAGGGATGGGATAGAGGGTCCACGAATGTTAAGCATCCTGAAATCATCAGGTTGAGACATCCGAAACCCCCACTTCAGCCGAAGCGATAGCATCGGTCAGTGGAGGGAGTATTCATTCTACGGAAGGGCAAGTACGGCACAGCCCCCCAATGTCCGACCGGTCTATAGCTCCAGACTCTCCCCGATGTCAAGCACGCGGCAGGGGATGCCGTTTTCTTCGCAGTTGCGTGCGAACGCTTCCCCGTCCTGCATGATGGCGGAAAAAGTATTGTAATGAACCGGAATCGCCAGACCCGGCTTGATCCATTGCGCAGCAAGCACTCCCTCATCGGGACCCATGGTATAGTTGCCGCCGATGGGAACAGCCGCCGCGTCAATCCGGTGCAGGCGTCCCACCAGCTCCAGATCGCTGAACAACGCCGTATCCCCCAGATGGTAGAAGGTGAGCCCGCCCATGGTCAGGAGCACTCCGGCGCTGACTCCGGCGTAAAGCAGCGTTTCTCCGTCCCTGACAGAATTGCTGTGGAGAGCAGGGACCAGCTTGACCGAGAAGCCCTCGAATGAAAAAGCGCCCCCAAGATTCATTCCATGGCTTCCGACTCCCTTAAAGGCGCAGTGGAGAGCAAGCTCATGTACCGCTATAACCGGACAATCATTGTTTCGGGCAATCTCCAGCGCATCTCCGAAATGATCGTCATGGCCATGAGTCAGAATAACCGCATCCGCCCGGATATCGCCCGGGACAACGTCCACTGCAGGGTTGCCTGACAGGAAGGGGTCAATAATGACCCTGACTCCTCCGTGTTCAGCCATGATGCAGGAATGTCCGTAGTATGTAAGCTTCATGGACCCACTCTCCTTAAGCTCTTTTATCTGACGAAGCTTCTGGCATTGGCAAGCGCCGCCTCGAAGACAATCTTGGATGCGCCCTCATTCCCGGAAGCCTGAAACAAGACATTGCCTGATCCTCCGCCCAGCAGACCTTGCTGGTTCAACGTGGAGATCAGATGCTTCACCGTTCCCTCTGCCCCGTCAATAATATCGGTACCCAAGGGAAGCAGCCTCCGCAGTTCGGACTCAAATAAGGGAAAATGCGTACAGCCGAGCACTACTGTGCCGTAATGGGACAAATCAAATTGCGCCAGCTGCTGCTCCAAATACCTGAAGGGCTCCGCCCCGGAAAATATTCCTTGCTCCGCAAGCTCCACCAGTCCCGGCAAAGCCAAAAAGTCTACAATATGCCTCTGATCCACTGCCGAGACCAGCTGTTTGAATTTGTTCTCCTTCAACGTCAGGCGGGTTGCAAGGACCAGCACCCGCTTCTCACCGTCCGCATTGCGCAATACTGCAGGCTTGACGGCCGGCTCCATACCGATGATGGGAAAGGAATACCGCTCGCGCAGTTCAGCTGCGGCAATGCTTGTAGCCGTGTTGCAAGCAATGACCAGCGCCTTCATCCCCATCTGAAGCATTCGTTCAACACCCTCGAATATATAGCCGCGCACCGCTTCCTTGGACTTCTCTCCATAGGGCACGTGCAGCGTGTCGGCATAATACAGATAATCCTCCGCAGGCAGCATTCGCAAGGCTTCTGCCAAAACTGTAGCGCCGCCCACTCCCGAATCAAACACACCAATTCGCATTTTATCCCACCCAAAAGCTCCATTATGTTCGTACTTGCCTGGAAACAGCAGTGATTTTCCCCTATTGTATCAGGTTTGCCTCCAAAAAACCATGAAAGCGGCATGCAGCCTAAGCCCAAAAAAAACAGCAGGACGGGCAGATGACAGCTGTATAGAAAGCACTGGATAAATCCAATCCTATGCATAGGAGCGGCTTCTCGCCGCTTGGCACGAAACAGGAAAGGGTGTGCTGGCAGATGTTCAGCTTTCTGTTCAAAATTATCGTTTATCCATTGGCGCTCCGGCTCAGCGCTGCTCTGTTTGACGGTCTGGAGTTCGGCAGCTGGTTTCAGATCATTCTGCTGGGATTGGTGCTGGCAGGAGTGGGCACCCTCGTGGAACAAGTCTTTCTGCGTCCGGGCATGCTCTGGTTCAACACGGTGCTTGATTGGCCGCTGTTCACAATGCTTATCTCCATCCTGGCGGCGTATCTCCGCAACGCAACCGTAACGCTGATTTCTGCCGTATCCGCAGGGCTGCTGCTTACCTTCATCGAATATGCGCTGCACCGCTATCTCATTTCACAGGAGCTCAAGCACTTGCCTCCGGCCAGCTGATTCGCGGCAAGGATTCCGGACTGCGGCAGACCTTTTTATGCTGCAAAAAACCCCGCTTGCGCCGGAACGCTACAGCGGGGGATAATGGCTGGTATTACTGGGGATTGTTTTGTTTGGGAATTTTGTTAAGAGAAGGAGCCCATTTTGCCGCCTTTGCAGATTTTACCGTGATTTGCTCAGCATCAAACTTGTTTTCTGCAACAATGCGGCTGCGGTTTACCGGTATTTTCTCCACAAATATTCACCTCCATTTCTCCGTCAGGCAATTACGGATTTCTGGTATGCTGCTTATTCGGCAGCTTCTTGGAAGGCTGGCCCTTGGTATTCTTTTGGCGGTTGCGCTCATCCTTGGCTTGGGTCTCGTGGAGCTTATTGATGAATTGTTCGGTGCTGTCCACCCGTCTTCCTCCTCCGGATTGACTGTTTGCCGGCGGCCTTCATCATGCGGCCTGACCGGCTTGTCTCTGCTAGTATGTGCCGGTTTGCGTCCCTGGCAGCGAGGAACCTGCTGGAACGGTACCCTCTTACCGTGCTGTGTCACCCGGAACAGACCGCGGCGGACGCATAGGAAAAAGCCGTTCCGGAGCATGTTCCGGACGGCTTCCTCAACAGCTATGAATCTAGAGGTTCCGTCGGTTTTCCTTGGGCACCATAGGCCAGAAGAATATCCCGGTTACGAACAGCCCAACGCCCAAGAGGAAGGTTTTGGGATCGGCGGTCCCAACTTTGATAATATACAAGGAATACGCGGCCGCCAGAACGGCGATGGCTCCGTCCGTCAGCCGGGCCCGTCGCTGGTGCAGGTAAGTCTCGCCCGTCAGCACCAGCTTCAGTTGGAACACGGAAGCCAGAATGTACGGCACCAGATAGGACAGGGTTGCCACCGTGGTCACGAAGGAGAATGCCCGGGATATAGGACCGGAGATCGTGGAGAAAATGAACAATTGAGCGCAAATATTGGTGATGACAAGGGATACGACCGGAGCCCCGTGCTTGTTTTCTTTTTTGAAAAAGGGAATGAACAGATTCTGTCTGGCTGCTTGGTAAGGAACCTCGGAACTTAACAGAATCCAGCCGATTGTGGAGCCTGTAAGCGAGATCAGGCCAAGACCGGCCATGAGATAGCTGCCGGAGCTGCCGATGACATGGGACAGGGAATCAACCAAGGGCTTCTGGGATTCCACCAGTTGGGCGTGGGGCAGGGTGCCCATCACCAACGCGGATATGCCCATATAGATGAACAGCGCAATCGTCAGCCCGAGAATAGTCGCCACTTTGATGTGAACGGATTTTTTGGCTCTGGACGAAAAAATTACCGCCGATTCCACTCCCACAAAAGCCCATAGAGTAGCGACGGCCGCAGCGTTCACTTGTCCCAGCAGCCCCAGGCTTTGCCCGTCGACAATGACATTGTCCGCAAAAGGGATGACATTGCTTTTTTCAAACATGAACAGGCTTACAATAATAAAGAACAGAAAACCGGCCACCTTGGCTGCAGTGGCTGCAAAGTTCAGTCTGCCCGCCCCTTGAATCCCCCGGAGAATAATGGCATGCATGCCCCACAGCAGAACCGAGCATACCGCAAAGGTCAGGACATTGCCCAATGTAATCCGGGCTCCGCCTATAATGAACAGTTCTCTGGAACTGGTCATCGACGGGAAAAAGGTGGACAGGTAGCTTGCAAAGGTGGTTATGATCGCTACGTTGCCGGTCCAGTTCGCCACCCAGTACCCCCAAGCCACCGTGTAGCCTGCGAATCTGGATGTGGAAGAGCCTTCACGGAACAGAGATTTGGCATAGAGTTGTATCCCCCCTGCCAAATCCGGCCTGCGGATAGCCAAATTGCCGAACACAAGAGCGAGCATCAGCACCCCGGCGCCGGTTACTGTCCAAGCCAGGAGCGTTCCTCCCGGACTTGCGATTTCAGCAAGCGACCGCGGCAGCATAAAGATGCCCGAGCCTACCATATTGCCCACAACCAATGCTGTTAACAACCAAACACCCAACTGCTGATTTTTCACAAAAGACGACCCCCGCGTTTATACGCTGCATGATTAAAGTGCGAAAATCAAACCATTCCCTACTATAATAACCCCCGGTCAATTAAGCAAGGGAATTATGTCAAGCAAACATGTATTTTGTGTGAAAAGAGAGCGCTTTCTAACAGCACTTTGTAAAGCTGGCAAGGCCTGCGTCAATCCGGGGCGCAATGGCATAATTCTGCGGATCCTTGTAAGCCGCCCGCTTTCGTATTACAATAAGCACGTGATTAGACAAAATCCATATGGGGGTAAGGGGCCTGGAGGAATGAATTATATTATTTACGATTTGGAATTTACGGTTATCCGGAAGCAAGAATGGCTCGCAGAGATCATAGAGATCGGGGCGGTCCGGGTCAAGGAATCAGAAGGCAAGCTGGCCATTGCAGATACCTTCCAATCCTTCGTCAAGCCTCTAAGAGACTCCTCCTTCACCCAGCATACGACGGCCTTCACCGGAATTACCCATCAGGATATTCTGGGGGCGCCTTTGCTGCCTGCGGCAATCGAAGCATTCCGGACCTGGATCGGTGAGGAACCTTACTATCTGTGCGCCTGGGGGCCGGATGACAAGTACCAGTTGGTCAAGAGCTGCAATGAGCATAAGCTGCCGCTGGACTGGATCCGCAACCATAACGATATCCAGAAGCAGTTCTCCCGCAAGCGGAGCACCGAAACATACCGTCAGATCGGGCTGAAGAAAGCGCTGGAGCTGCTGGAGATCAGCTTCGAGGGGGCCCATCACCGTGCGGTGGATGACGCCTTGAACACAGCCAAGGTATTTATTGCCGCCTTCTTGGATTTCACCCTGACAGAGAACAATGCCGCGGACGAATCCATCTACACCACACATACCGTTTATGAAACGGGAGACAATGAGCCGAATCTTCCTCTGGGTAATTTGGCAGAACTGCTCCGTTCCATGGAAAAGAAGGGTTAGGGACGCGCTCCCTGACCCTTCTCCGCGTCGTCAAGACCTGCAGCAAGCAAAGGCTTGACCCATTTTTCATAATAAACGCAGCCTGCCCCCACAGCCAATCCGGCGAACAGGAACGGCAGTCCGTAGTGCCTGCCGGACAGGAGCACGCCTGTCAGATAAATGGCGGCAGATCCTCCCATGCTGCGGATGACGTGCCGCAAGCCCGCATAGACATTACGCTCCTGCTCCGGCAGGACAGACATGGAATGCGTCTGTACCATATTGGTCAGCATGATGAAGGCTCCGCCCTTGGCAAGCAGCAGGATGGAGAACATTCCTGCCGGCATGGCCGCGGCCAGGACGAGCGTAGTGATCAGGTTAGCTGCAAAGACCAGCCGGTAAGTCATCCGGAAACCCAACCGGTCCAGCAGAGGCGGCAGCAAAAAAGAGCTTAGGAATTGTCCGAATCCGTTTAGTGTCAGCAGAAGCGAGATGGACTCAGCGCCCCAGCCCAGCCTGAACTTGACTATGACATTAAGCAACGGCTCCGTGAAGGCTGCAGCTATTCCGATCAACAGATTCATCCCGCAGAAAATCCACACCGCCTTGCCCGGCAACCGCCAGCGCCTCTTGTTGCCGTCCCGGATAAAGGCTGCATGCCGCTTCCCTGCCCCCTTCCCCTCCAGCGGCTTAGGGGGCAACGACTCCTTCGGAAGCAGAAACCAGCGGCACATAGCTCCAGCCATCATAAACCCTGCCGCCACAAACAGCGTCCCCTGGTAGCCCGTGCTGAAGCCGCCGATCCATCCCGGCAGGTATCCACCGGCCAAAGTCCCAACTCCCATAAACAGGGTGAAAATAGCAAACAGAAGGCTGAAGCCTTGGGTTTCTTCTTTCCTGGATTTACTATAGGAGTATAGAAGCTGAATTTCCGTCGTCACCAGCATAGTAAGTCCAACCGCCTGCAGAAATTGTGCCAGTATCAACAGTCCCAGCTCTTCTCCTGCCGCGAATACGGCATAGCCGCAGGCCATCAGCGCCAGCCCCAGGACCAGCAGCCGTTTGCGTCCGAACCGCCCGGCCAGCATGCCGCAGGGAATGGCAACCACGCCCATCACGATGCTGCCAAAAGAAGAGATGGTGCCGATCTGATCCTCGCTTAAGCCCAGATCAAGCAGATGCAGATTAAGCAGCAGACTGTACAAGCCGATGGCAATGCCAAGCATAGTTTCCGTAAGGACGAACCAACGTACTCCCTTCGAGAAGTGGAGCATATCCATGAAATATTGCCTCATAATATCCGTTTAAACCCACCTTGTTGTCATCTTCTTGAAGCTCGTGTTACATCTGTGGCATATTTGACCGTCCTTACAGTGTAACCGTTTCTCCCAGATTTTCAAGATGAATTTATCCGCCGCTGCGTCTCTTCTTCCATATTTGTATAGAAACTTCTGGCTCAAATCTTCCGTTTAGGCTTATTGTAGCCTTGATCGCCATAGGGCTGAAGCTTCTCCAGCCAGAGCTCCAAAAGCTCGTTGACCTCTTCTTTGTATGCCTTCAGCTCGGATGGATCACTCAGGGTTTCCTCCCGCGGCTTGATCTCATCCAACTCCTCGAATACAAAGCTGTCCTTGCCGTATAAGGCCCAATCGGCTTTCAATTCAAACATCGTGCACATATTCGTCTGCCTCTGAAACTCCAGCCGGTTGCGCGATCCGTCCAAATCCATGCTGCCGTCCACAAATATTTTTCCATTCTGCGCATTCCTGATCTGGTAAATGCCCATCCGCCGGAAAGTCTGCTTGTAGGCCGTGGCAATCTCCTTTTTCTTATCCCTGTCCAATGACATCAAAGCTTCCTCCTCAATATCCCATTTCCCGCAAAATTCGCGATAATACGGCCAGACGCTCGCCGATCAATTCATCATCCTCCGAAAGCGCCTGGCTGAACAAGCGGATATCCTCCTGAATCCTCTCATTATCCGTGCAGACCGATAGCGTCATCGCTGCTCCTTGCAGCCCTACCTTATCAATCACGGGATTAGCGGGATCATACAGATGCTCGTAACGGTAAGCCTCCCGGAAATGAAGCAGAGAACGGCTGACCAGAATAGCCAGATCCAGCACCCGGTGCAACGGCAACTCTTCGGATTGCCGGGACCACTTCTCCCCGGTATACCGCCAGACCTTGGCGGAGATATCCACCTTCCCCCGGTCATTCCATTGGGCCAGGCCCAGAGAAAGTCCCTTCGCATCCGAATGATTCACATACCGCCCGTCCACGTTCTCATAATTCTCCGATACAATCACCGGTTTATGCTTAAGCGAAGTCGGTATTTTCATAACAGCAGTCCTCCAGTATGAGTTCATTTCAGTTTGCAATTTTACCGCTCAACAGTTTACTAATTTACTAAATTACTTATTTACTAATATAAAGCTTAACCGAACCTTTCCTTCTAGTCAAGTTGGATACTCCGCCCTCATGCTCTGCATCTGTTCGGGGAAGTGTCGTAGCTTACGGTATTCTTGGGGGCGCTATGGAAAGTAAAACCACATACCGAGGACTGCAAAAATACAGGCAGTAAACCCAGTTTCCCTTCCTTCCCCTCCTAGAGCCCCGAAAACCTGTATTTTTGCAGGCTGTGCCTGTGTTTTCCTCCTGCGTAGCGGAAAAAACCGTATTTTTGCAGTTAGTCGGTTTGCCCCAGTCTCGGTTGGCCCCAATTTCTTTTTCTCGTAAAAAAGATAAAATAAAGAACTGCTGCAATGATAACAAATGCTCTGAACTGAACCCAATCCCAAACCATATACAGCCGCACAAACTAAAAATATTGGCAGGGTTGTTGCTATGGATAAAAGGAGCATGGCAATAGTCAGCAGCAATAGTCCTGGATACATAGTAATACTAAAGCCAAAACGGTCAGTCAGTTTTCCTGATAATGGTCTTGCCAACAACAAAGTTGTTGCATAAACAGCGAAAAATAGGCCTATATTCTGAATTCCAGCCTTAGTGGCATACAGCGCGAGAAAACCCGTAATAGAACCATAGGTGGCAGAGACAAAAAACATAATGATGGAGGGGGTTATAGAAGTCCGTTCATAAATTGACAATTTGGATTTTGTCTCTTGTTGTTCCACTTTATGTGTATTCCTGATGAAGAAAGCTAATAACAATACGGCAACTGTAAGTCCTGCTGACAAAAAGGAAATAGGCTTAAATCCATATCCGGCAAATATCGCAAGTGCCACACTGGGGGCCAGCGCCATGGCTAAACTATTGGATAAGCTGAAATAACCCATTCCTTCTGCGAAGCGGTTTTTGGGAATATTATCAGATGCTATCGTACTGCTTGCCGTACTGGCCATTCCCCATCCGATACCATGCATAAAGCGGACGGCAATGATTGCCCCGACAGATGGCAGCCACCCGAAAGCTAAAGTAACCAACATAATGATAAACAGCCCCGCTATGAGGATGCCTTTTCTTCCCATTTTATCGATAATAACTCCGGAGAACGGACGGACGATCAGGGAGGCTACGGTTGTTGATCCAACAATCCACCCCAGCGCAACATCTGAACCGTTTAACGATTTTGCAAAGAGGGGCAGAGTTGGCAGAAGCATTTGAAATCCCAAAAATAAAAATAGATTCATAATTAGTTTACTACGCAACTAATTTCTTGGTTATGTATCCTTAACAAAACGATGATTTGCACCTTTACGTTTGGCAATCTAACTATAAGTTGGATTTCTGTTGCAGTATATTAACAAACTTTTCCGCCGCCTTCGAAAACACCTGATACTTTTTCCAGACCAAATTCAAAGACGCCTCCAAGCGTGGCTCCAGAGGCTTAAAGCAGAGATCCGTGATGCTGGTTGTGTTCACCAGCTTATCCAAACACAACGCATACCCAATCCCTTCCTCTACCATGAGAGCGGCGTTATAAATCAGATTATAGGTCGCCACAATATTCAGCTTTTCAGAATCCTCCCTGAGCCATCCCGATAATTCATTTCCGGCAAGAGCCTGTCTGGAGCATAGCAACGGTATGTCCCGCAGATTCTCCGGACGGATGTTATCCAATACAGCTAGCGGGCTATTCTCTTTCATCAGCAAGCCCCATGTGTCTTTCGCCGGAAGACGCAGATAGTCGTATTTCTGGATATTTGCCGCCCCAATAATAACTCCGAAGTCCAATAACCCTTTATCCAAGCGTTCCATTACATCCTCGGCGTTCCCACTATACAAATGGTATTGAATATGCGGATGCTCCACCTGCAGCTTTTTTACTAACTTTGCAATGAGACGCATTGCATCTGTTTCACCGCCGCCGATGTAGATGTCTCCGCTGATAACTTCATCCGCATTGCCAATTTCTGATTTGGTTTTATCCACCAACTCCATAATTTCCTGCGCCCGTTTACGAAGCAGCATCCCTTCTTCGGTGAGCGTGATTCTTCTATTGCCGCGTATAAGCAGTTTTTTCCCCAGTTCTTCTTCCAAGTCCATCAGTTGTTTTGAAAGGGTTGGCTGTGTAACATTCAGTACCTTCGCCGCCCCTGTAATGCTTTCTTCTCTTGCAACCGTTAAAAAATAACGTAAAACTCGAAGTTCCATCTTTCATTCCTCCTAACACTTAGCCACAATATATACCTTCTTGGTATTCCTGTAAACTATGGGAAGCCATTATTTATAAGCATTTGATATTGATAATATCTCACTATATAATGAGCTTCAACAAGATGGCCACCAGTCCCCGTGAAACGTTGAATGGGCTGTTTGCAGCACCCCCTGTGAAATGACCCATGAGGTAAGTTTCAGGATCAGGGGGGAATCACTATCGGGGACAGAGCATTGATTGGACATAATGTGGTCATGGCTACCCTCAACCATGACCCTGTACCGGAGGAGGAGAATTGTGAAAGCCTATGAGTCAGGAAAACTGTTTAATCCAAAAGGGAGCGGATAAAGGAAATGGAAAAAATTATGTCTATGTTGTTTTCTATCATATGCGCGATCGCCTTGGCCGGTTGTTGGGGCAATTTCTCACCAAACACCCTGCCGTCTGAACCTCTTGTGAGTGCCGCTGAACCTCCCTCAACTCCGTCAGAATCGGATACACAAGGGGAAGCTCCGCAATCGGATACGCCTGCGCCATCACAGGAACCTTCCTCTGCTCCGAAAAAATCGAAAACGCCGGAGCAGCCCAAAGCAGGCGCTACTATACCAACTATAAATATACAGGTTGGCAACAAAAATTTCACAGCAACCTTGCATGACAATGAATCGGCGCGGACGATTGTTCAAGAAATGCCCTTTACCTTAAAGATGGATGATTTTGCTTCGCAGGAAAAGGTAACTGACTTGACATTTGCTTTGCCCTCCGCACGGGCGGAAACCCCTGCGTCAATCAACGCCGGAGATATATATCTTTGGTCGGGTAACAACCTGGTGCTGTTTTATACCACATTTTCAAACTCTTACAGCTATGTTCCGGTTGGATACATCACGGATGTTACCGGATTAACAGATGCCCTCGGCAGCGGCAGTGTAGAGGTAACTTTTAGCATGCTTCTGTCCCGTCAGTATTGACCAGATGTTCCAGATAAGATATCTACTCTGAATTTCTCTTCGGGTATGCCAAGTTTTTTTGTTGTATATACGAACGTAGACGGATTTGGCAGGAGCACCTACGCCAACAAGCCGAAAGCGGTCTGCCCGCGGAGCTGCGAAACCCGCCGAACCCATAGAGACAATGGCAAATAGCCCCGATTCACTATGGAATCGGGGCTATTTGCCATTCCCTCGTCTGATAATAGTATCTCCTAGAGTTAACGGCTTTGCCTGGTAGTCCTATTTGACGCTTACCCATATTTTTAGGTTTACTTCATTGTGAACGGCCTGTTCCAATTTACTTAATATCTTGCCGCGGAGCGCAGCAATGTGATATCGATTCCTGTCGGACTCAGTATTGCCCATTTCCAATCGTAAAATCGTCTTCACACCATCTCGCAGGTTCATAAACAGGGGCAAACAAAACCACTCCGGCGATGTCCCGGCCAACACGCCGTGCCATTCCGGTGCTCCTGCCGGGATTATAGGCGCTCGGACAATGGTCTACAATCTATCTTCGATCTGTCCGCGACTCTCCATGCTGCCCATGATACCCGTAAGGTATACGGGTAATCTTGAAGTCCGTGTATTGCGTATCCCACAAGCAGAAGCCGTCATGATGCTTGGCCGTGAAGCAGATATATGTCATCCCGGCTTGCTCCGCCAAGTCGATCCACTCGTTCGGATCGAAGCGCTGCGGATCGAACTGCGCTTGCAGCGCTTGATATTACGGCTTATCCATCCCTTGCCGCATCTGAATCTGTTCATGCCAGCCGGGAATTGCGTACAGTCCCAGTGAATGAACAAACCGAATCTTCGTTCACCGAATCCCAGACTAACATCGCTTGCTTGCGCTCCTTGGTCCATTCCTCTGTCCTCCGGAAGTGTTCGCCTGCACTCTTCTTCTTTCTATCCGCATCATGTGATTTTAATCTTGATAACAACTTTTTTCACATGGCTGGAAGCCTCTAAATGACATTTAACCTTATGACCATCCGCAGGAAAAAAGAAAATGCACACTCCCGACGTCGCTTTCAATAACTGTCTGTATTCTCCTTTATAAAACTCACAATCATTGCCAGGGTTGTAATCCACGATGCTGGCAAGCTCTTCGACCGGCGCCCAAAAAATGCATTCCTCACCCGTCAGCGGCACATGCAGATCGATATATTCCCGATGACTTTCCCATTTCATCTCATGAGGCGAAACGGTGTCATATTCAATTACGCTGGCGTAAATACGATCCCCATCAATCTCATGACGACCCTTCTCCATCTGGCCGGAACAGCCGGACAAAAACGCCATTATTTTTGCAATTCCCGGGATCAGACTTTCATAGCTTTGCAGCTGCTTGATGCTATCCAATATCATCTTGTCACTCCCCCTTTAAAGCAAGCGATAGATCGGGCAGTCCCGACGATTTCATTGCAATGCGCACGCCTGTATGACCACAAGGAATCACTACCGGCGCGCACAGCCCGCCAAGCGAGATGACGTCGCCCGCAAACAGTGTTGAACCATAACCGATCATCTCGATCACATCCTCCGCCTTACAGATATAATCCTCGTATTTGGCATCCATCACCCGTTCTCCGTCCATTTCAAGGAAGACACTCATCTGTGCCAGCTCGTCCTTCGAAAGAGGCGTAACGACATCAGAGGTCATATTACATCCGTCGGCCCATCTTGCGTAAATTTCCGGCATTGCGCTCTCCCTTGCAAGCGCCGGATGTACGACCTGCTGCGAGAGCCGCTTGTCTGTAACGCTAACCAGAGGAAGATAACCCAATATGCAGTCCGACAAATTCCCCTTGTCTGCCCATTTGATTGTCTTGCCGATCACCACGGCTATTTCGGCGGTTACGTAGAGTTCTTCCTTCTCATCAGGCCAGTAGGAGGTTCTGCTGGAAAGGGCGGAAGCGACACTCCATAAATAACGCGGAATTGGCGACGCCTGGCAGCCATGCTCCAGAGCGCTTGCCTGAGTGTTCGCGTAAGTGATAACGAAGTTTCGCGCTTTCCCCAGAGTCCATTCTTCAGCCTTCAGCGGCTCGGAAGCGCTGAATGGGCCGCGTTTCTCCTCGATTTCCTCATCATCCAGATAAATGACCGTATTTCGCAGAACACCCAGTTTTTCGATCTCGCATTCCACCTCAATCGTCTCACAGGCAGCATGATGATCCATATCAACCCCAATGCCATCCTTGCCGTTGGCTCCCATATGAATGACATCGCCGGGCAGCAGTTCCATGAATGAGCTGAAATAAGCGATTGTCCGCTCAACGCCCACCAGCGTGGAACAGGTATTGGCCCGATCCCGAAGCATACCGTTCGTCCTTGTGTACAACATTAGATCGTACGGATGTCCGACTTCGTCCTTTGTCACGAGATACGGTCCCACCGCGCAGCTGATGTCGGTGTTTTTGTGCGTCCATCCATAAGCCATAATGGAAACCGGATCATGATGCTTGCCCATCTCGCCGTATTTCACATTGTAATACCCGTGTGCGGTATCCGAGACCACCGTATATCCCGCAACATAAGACATCGCTTCCTCTACGGGTATGTCCTTGCCGGCTTTACCGATAATTACGCCCAGTTCCGCATTAAAAGACATACTCACACTTTTCCCCTTAGGTCTTCTGATGACAAATGGCTCGCCATTGCCAATCGCGCTCCCCAGATGTCGTTGATGTGCCTGAGGCAGAAGGTTGATGTGCCTGATATTGACGTGATTGCGACTAAATCCGGGGCAGTTGCCCACGATTCCCAGCAGAAGTCTCGGTTCGGGGACTGGCGGCAAGAGCTTCACATCCTTTAATCGATGACCTGCTCTGGCCAGCACTGAAAAACCGTCTGACTGCCCAACAAATCTTTCTGTGAAGCAAACCAGCTTTCTAAGTGTGTCCATCCCTTCTTCGCCAAGCTCCAGAAACTCCTTCATCGTCAAAGGCCATTGCCCTGGGGAGAGAAAGCGCGGCACACTGAACTGGTAACCTGATGTTTTGCTGACTGCGAAATGGATGATATCGGTTTCGGCCTTGCCGGGCTCTACCAGCAGTTCATCGCCTGTTACCGGATGAAGCAGCGAAAAGCCGAATCGTTCCTGACCGTCAACCAAAAAACTTGCGAGCTTCATAGAAGCGCCTCCAATCGTGCGGGTGTTCCCACACCTATTTCTCAAATCGGACCACTTGCAGTCTCTGTGCATTATGTGCATTTCCAGCATATTGCACGGAGCGTCCATACATCACATAGATATATTCCTCATTGATGAACATACTCGCATCCAGAATCTGATAAATTTGATGACCGTGTCCGTCTCCGTCTTGAGCGCCATTATGCGCAACTCCACCTGTTGAAATATTCCGGTCAACATCCAGTACGAACTCCCAATCTTTGCCGTTCGTACTTTTAGCCATTGAAAGCCGTGTGCGCGGCACACCTGCTCCTCTTGATTCCGGTTTATTGTTTATCCAAACCATATACCATGTTCCCGGATTCTGCGGGTCCTCCCAAACATTAAAGGAACTGGCGACCGTCGGCAAATAAGGAATCGTATGAAGTCCGCTCCATGTGACTCCGTAATCGTATGATTCTGTGTAACCGATATACCCCTCGGAATTAAGCTTGGAAAAATACAAGCGCAATGATCCGTCCGAGCAGCTTACGATTTTCCCTTCCATCTGCATAAATTTATCCGTTGCCAAATTGTATTCATCCGCTACCAGGTCCTTCGTACTCGTCTGAGACGCCGTCCAGGTATTTCCTTCATCATCGCTATAGTAAACGACCGTATATCCTGATCCGGTAACACTGGTAGTCGGTGTAATGAAATTTCGAAACCCGACCGGAAGCAGAATCCTCATTGTTCCATCCGGCATCTCGATTTCAGTAACTCCATTCACATGCACAATGGGAATCAATTTCCCGGCAGACGTCCAAAGCTCCTCTTCATCCACCACTTGCCCGCGATTTTCCCATGTCTTCAGATCCGGAGAAGCTTTTGCAATAAAATCGTTCCCGACTTGTAGATAGGTTCCGTTCTTCAGTTGAAGGATGACTCTGTAGCTTCCTGTATTATCCAGACCGCTGTATTCGTGGCTTATCTGCCACGTTTCACCGTCATCATTGGAGGTGTATTGCCCTCTATTGCCGGCCGCAAGAATAAGCATGTCGCCAGATTGCTCGATATCACCGTAAGTTGTAAATACATTCTCATCAACCGTATACTCGATAACCCCATCTGTAACCTCTCCGCCACCAGGAAATGCCATATGGATTTCATCCGCAAGCATAACAGCGTTATCGGCATACAGACCGCTTCTGCCATACCAAGCTCCATCGCCGTCTATCTCATTCTCAAGCGAAAGAACAGTATTTCCGTCAATCCTTAGCTCTGCGCTATGATCAAGCAATGTAAGCTCAATGTTGTAATACTCATTGGTCTGAAACGGATAGGCTGCGCTGTAGAACCTTTTTGTTTCGTAATCCGGTCCTCGGCTGTATTCGACATACCACTTGGACGCATCAACGTCATAGCCCGCTTTCAGGTATGCTCCGCCAATCACATATCTGGCAAGCAGTCCAAAATTGGCGCCCGATCCAAAATCTTTTGCCAGAATTTTCGCGCTAATCGTTGGATTCATCTCAAAACCGTGCAGCCAGGTATCGCTATAGCCTGATGCGGTCGTGTTGCCATAAACCTTCGCAGCGTTCTCATCCATCACGATCCAATGATCATTAGCAGGGCTCTCGATCCAATGGCTTGGGCTTTCTCCAACCATTTCATCCTCAAATGTATCGTGATACTCAGCAGCATTCGTTTGTTCGGGTTCAGCCTCAATGCCTCTTAGCAAAACATTGTCGAAATACCCGTCGCCGGTCGTCCGCAGTGCCGCATAGCCGTGATCGGCTATCGTATCAAATTCCGTTTCCGTATACGTAAGAATTTGAACATCATCGAAATAGACGGTCAGTGAGTTGGACGGTTTGTCGATATTTACTCTTAAATTATGCCATTGATCCAATATATCGCTTTCGCTTAAGTCCAATTCTGCAATTTCAGTAACCGGTAAGCTTTGAGCGACTATATAGGAGCCTTTTGTGCTGTTTCTCTCCGTATATTTGTTAATAATGACCTCATACGCATCATGATTTGATTGCTGCCTGGTGGTAAATCGTACTAAATACGACGTTTCCGCGTATAACCCAACAAAAAAACCGGCGTACGTATTTTCTCTTAATTTGATGTCGCCTTGTATGCTTGCGATCGTAGACATCTCTGCAGCGATTGCCGCGGTGTTATTTTTATTCGTTCCATCCGCTCTCTTATTATCGGAATAGAACGCACCGTCCTTCAGTATCCAAGGACTGTAGAACTCATCCATATCATAACGATAGGTATATTTGCCGATATCGGCATAATCGTCATAGAGAAGGACGTCATACTGGGATAAATAGGGGTATTGCAATTGCTCCATTTTCTTAAGAATCAATAATATTTTGTTTCGAAGCGCCGCCGAATCATAGCCGGCAGCATCATACAATGACATATCCGCCGCGGTAAAACCCATAAATTGAGCTTTTAGCTCACGGATCATTGGACTGTCTGCGACTGTCAGGCTGTCTATTGCCACTGCAAGCACTTCATCCGCAATCGCTTTCACCTCCTGAAGACGATCAGCGGTGTTGCTGCCCCAATCCTCGCATGGCTCTACGAGAAAATCGTCAGCCGTGCCGGAGACGCTGATTGCCAAAATGCCGGCCTTGCCCGGATTTTTCGTCATTTCGTCGATAGTGTACATGACCTGTCCGTCAACAAGAAACCGCGCGCGGGTACCGTAAAAGTCCATTCGCAGCGTTACCTCATCGCCAAATTGATACCGGCTGTCATCCGGGCCGTTCAATGTAATGAGTGTCGTATTATTCCGAAGCCGGACGACATGCTCCGTGCCGCCTCCCGGTGCGGATACCACGGCCAGAAACAAATCATAACCATTGAGCGCTCCAGTAGCTGCGGCAGGATTATACGCCGTTATTCCGATCCGGCTGGATGTGGTGCCACTGCTCATCGCCACTTTGGCTGAAACCGAGTAATTACTCCATGTCTCAGAACCTGCCACAAAATTCGCGAAGCCGCCCGTTGTGGCAAAGATGTACTTTTCGTTTTCAACCTTATGTGTCGTATTATTGGCCGCTGTTGTCCAGCCGCTTAATGTGTCAGATGAAAAATCATCCGAAAAAGAAGTCGGCGGTTCCGAGCTCTCTTCTGCATGAACGGGATAAGAGATTGCAAAAAACAAGGATAGCGCTAAAACCAAATTGAGTATTCTCATGCCCAGAACACAACCTTTCGCGCACATCTCATATTTTTTTGGAAGAAACAGCTCGTTTTAACACGAGCTGCTTCTTCCATCTCTTCCTTCAAGTGCTAGTGTGACATGTAGTTATCGTAGGTTTTCTGCATAATAACGACTAAATCGTCTACTTTCATTGACTTTAAGGAATTCAAATAAGCGCCCCATTCTTTGTCGATATCGGATTGCCCGGTTACCCACGAAGCTCTGTACTTGCTCACGGTATTGAAAATATCCGTTCTCATTTCGTTCAGCTTTGCTGCGTCACCCGGGTCCAAATAAGGACGCGGCCATACTTCCGTGTTGATTACGCCGGCTTTCGCATATAAATCGTAGGTGTCTCCCTTCACTTTATCAGCTGCGCTCATCTCAACTCTTCCATTCCTATAATCCGATTCCAGCACGGACCCTGGAAGGTTGTTTTGAAAGTAGTTTCTAAACGTATTTTTTGCATATTTCGACATTTCTTCAGCCGGTATAGAATTAACCTTATAGACGCCGTTGTTCAAAGTCAGCCTCGGGTCTTCATTTGCGATTCCGTTATAAGCTTCCAACGTATTTTCCATAAGATAAAACTGATCAATGAAAGCCATCAGGATCTCCGGGTTTTTGCTATGGCTTGTCAGTTCGAAATGACCCTTGCTTCCGGATAAATATGCCGGATTCAAATAGAATTTCGGTTGGTATCCCTCTGCAACCGGAGGCAGAATGGCAACGTACTGATCGGTGAACTTCCCGGCAGGATTCTTCGCCGTGAGTATACCGTATTTTGCTGCGCCGGCATCATTGGCTATCGCGCTGAAGGTCTGGGAGGAGCCAGTAAAATACTCATTCCACAGCCATTTTTTTTCATACCATTTTTGCATCGTTTTTATATAAGCCTTGTATTCTTCCGTCGTAGGAGCGAAAATAACTTTTCCATCCTTCACGTATACAAAATTTTCATATGTGCTGTCTTTTGTAGGTATGCCCCATAGCGAGAGCCAGGCTTCCAGGTGTTCATACCCGGCACCTGTACGGGCCAGGAGCGGAATTTCATCCGTCGGATCTCCGTTTTTATTTGCGTCCTTCGTGGCGAAGGCTTCCATGACGTTTTCCAGCTCTGCAAGTGTCGTTGGCACAGTTAGTCCGAGATTATCCAGCCATACTTTATTTATCCATATCGGACTTTCCAAATACGTGCCGGGAATCTCGTTGACATAGGGCAGAGAGTATATATTGCCATCCGGCGAGGTTATTCCATTTAGAATATCCGCTTTTTCTCCCAGGATTCTGCTGTTGAATACAGGCATAACCTTTGGGTCTTTCAGGTACTGATTCATTGGAACCAAATATCCTTCCTTGGCGTACAAGGCCAAGAAGGTTTCATTCATGGCAGATGCACCCATAATCGCATCCGGAGCGTCTTCCGTACCTAGAAGCACATTCAGCTTTTCAGTGGCGCCGTTGGCATTCGCGCCTAAGCTGATAAACTTGATATTGACGTTGGTTTTCTCTGCCAGCTTTTTAAAGAACGCGGTTTGCTCCGGATTTTCGCCCTCCGTGCCATTCACACCTGCAATGGTAAACGTGACGGGTTTCGCAAGAGGAAAGGTAACCCCCGCCGTCTGTGTTGCCGAGTCTCCGGATGCGGTTGGAGCTGCCGTTGGACTGTCCTCCGTCTCATTGGCATCTTTGGAGCAGGCCGCTGCCGACAACGCAATGACCAGAACCATGACCAGGGATAACAATCTTTGCATTTTTTTCATGCCCATAAAATAAACCCTCCTATAAATTTTTTTATAGTCAGCCTTTTACTGCGCCTAACATAACGCCCTGTATCAGATATTTCTGCACAAGTGGATATAATAAGATCATGGGAAGTGCCCCCACAAACACTACGGCGTATTTCATTAATGTTCTCTCCATGAGTAAGTGGTAAGCTTCTTCACTGGGCATCGTATCCAGCAGTGTTGTATCCACGTTAGCAACCAGTTGCGATATGATGATCGTCAACGGCTGTTTATCAGGAGTTCTGATGTAGATTAACGCTGAGAAGTAATCATTCCAATGACCTAAAGCATAGTAGAGAAAAATGACTGCTATCATCGCTTTGGACAAAGGCAGAGCAAACCGGAAAAAAAACTGGAACTTACTGGCTCCGTCTATAATGGCCGCTTCATAAATACCTTCCGGTATGCCTCCCTCAAAAAAGCTTTTGGCGATGAGCATATTGAATGCGGACAAGGCGCCGGGAATGACCAGAGCCCATATAGTGTCCACCATACCCAGCGATCTGACCAGCATAAAGCTCGGAATAAGCCCCCCGCTGAAGATCATGGTAAAAATAAAGAATATACTGATAATACTGCGTCCCGGAAGCTCTTTCCTTGATAAGGCAAAAGCAGCCGGCAAGGTCACCGCAAGATTAATAAATGTCCCCACTGCGGTATAAATGATACTGTTCCTATACCCGGTCCATATTTTGGGAGTATGCAGAAGCTTTTCGTAGGCTTCCGTATTCAGCCCGCTTGGAAGTATAAATACACGACCCAGAAAAATATCCGAAGGATTGCTTATGGACGCTATCAGTACAAACCAAAGCGGATACAGCGCCATTACCCCTAAAATCAGTAAAAACCCCCTTACTGCATGATCAAAAATGCGGTCATCCAAACCTGAACCAGGCCTGAAGCTTCTGTTCAGAGACGTTTCTTTCATAATATCACCCCCTGTTAAAAAATCGACGTTTCGCTGAAGCGCTTGGATAACCAATTAATCAGAAGCAGCATGACCAGATTAATGCAATTGTTAAACAAACCCACAGCCGAAGCAAAGCCATACTGCGCGCCTTGAATTCCTGCTTTATAGACATAAGTGGCAATGACTTCAGAAGCTGAAATATTCAAATCGGTCTGCATGAGGAGCACTTTATCCACAGAGACACTTAAAATATGACCCATATGCAGGATCAGCATCGTAATGATGACAGGCAGAATCCATGGGATTTGAATCTTCATCATCACTTTGAATTTATTCGCACCATCTATACGCGCCGACTCGACAATGGAAGTGTCGATGGAATTTAGAGCGGCCAAATACACAATCGCCGAAAATCCCACATGCTGCCATAGATTCGTGATCGTGTACATCGGCAGCACCATATCGTTTCTTCCAAAAAAACTGATCGTCTCCTGACCAAATACCCTTAGGAAGATATTTATAAGCCCTGTTTCTCCGCTGACAAACAGGTTAAGTATACCGATTACCACAACACTTGAAAGCAAGTGAGGTAAATAAGTAAATGTCTGGGTAAATTTAGCCAATCGCTTGTTCACAGAGTTAAAAATCATAAGCGCCAGCAATATCGTAAACGGAAAAGTTATCAAATAGCTTACTATGCTTAGCAGAATCGTATTTTTCATGATGATGCCAAACCACCCGGCGTGAAAAAAACGGATAAAATTATCAAAGCCGATCCAATCGCCATGCAGATAATTAGCGCCGAGACGTGTCGTTTTAAATGCGATCTGCAAACCATACATTGGCAAATACGAAAATACAAAGGTTATCACTATTGCGGGAAGCAGCATGACATAAAACTCCCAATTTGACAAAAAACCTTTTTTAATTTTTCTCGCAACAGGTAATCTTGTTGTTTCTGTCATGAATATTGGCTTCCTTTCTTTTGTGAATGATGAATGAGTATAGGCTCATCTTATGCCTCCAAGAAAACGTTTTCAATCTTCAAAAAGGAAACACTGTCTGCAACAGGTTTAATTTATGCACATGCGAAAACGAAACATCTCAAAATGAGATAAGCGCTAATCAGCCTATTGCATCTATGTGGAGCCGCGCCATTTGTTTGTAATAACGATTGCGCCAGCTCCACCAGGGCGTGTATGCTAAAGTCGCTTCGCTTCTCCAAAATACCAATTTTTCCTCTTTCCTGAATAACTGGCATAAGATTGGGAGTAACTCAGGCGGGGCCAGCCTCTTTCAACGCCCAGCTTGTCGAGACGATATTGAAAATCCTCCAGCATGGTATTGGTATTGCGCACAGCCCGGGGAGATTCACCCGTCTTCAGGCAGTATGCTGCCAAGGCGCCCGCAGCTTCTCCAATATTCCATTCGGTGGAATGAACGCGGAAGGAACCATTGGTAACGTGGGTTGTACCGATATTCTTGCAGGCAGGAATCAAGTTTTGAAGACGTACGGGTATTAGCGCTCCCAGGGGAATCTGCTGCACCCAATGCTGGCCATGGACAGCTGATGTGATATTTGGCGCCCCGTCCTTTGCCTTTTCATGAATGTCGATCCGGTAACCGGATACTCCTACGCTATCCATGTAATCAACCGGTCCGTCAGGGTGCATGTCAATACGGAAATCCTGTTCGCATATGGTAAACTCGGCTTTTATCCTGCGGCTTTCACGGATATAGGGATGAGCGGCCAGACCATCGCTTGTTTCAAATACGTCGGGTCTTGGCATAAGTCCTTTGAACCCAAGCTCGGACTGCAGATAATAGACGAGGGAGAGGGAAAGCTCTTTTGCCTCCTCAAGCGCGGTTTGTTTTTCTGTCTGAGAGACACCAGTCAATACGCGGTCACGATATTCATTCCCGTTCATCAGAACGGTAAGATCACTGCTGAAGAAGGTCCGGTCAAAATTATCACGGCAAAAATGCCTGCGGAAATTCCACATGCTTTGCCGGTACGCTTCCGCGTCATTTTCCGCAAAAAGCCCGGCCATCGCGCCGCTGCGTTCAGTCGTTGCCGTAATATGAGAAAATTTAGAATGAAATTTCTCATAAGACACAGGCTTGGGAATCGTGAAGTCGTTCTCCGGGTGATACGACAGCGCTATAAGATGCGTAAATGGCTGCTGTCTGAGCGGATCGGCATCTCCTTCCACAGCCAGAGGCTCACCCGTCTGACTAATGCTCTCGGCGCCTATGACATGCTCAGCCCCGCACATAGGCAGCAGATCGCCCAGTTCTGTAGCGTCCACAATATATTGGGCCGTTATGGTAACTTGCTTTCCATCGATGGATTGAAATTCCACTGCATCGATGAAATCTCCGTTTAGCGCGGCTTTAACAGGAGTAAGCCCTTTCAAGATGGACAATAATCCTGCCGACCGGTATGGAGCAAGCATTTCCTCCAATACTGCCTCGCCTACCCGCGGTTCAAAGCCAAGGGCGCTTACCCAGCACGCTCCCGGATTCAAGGTTAGATCCTGCCGGGCCTTTTCATTCATGGGATAATTTCTGCGGTAATACTCCCTGACCTTGCTTCGGAAGATCATGTAGCTGCTGGTATGGCCGAACTTTTCTATCCAGGGATGCTCGTCCACGGGTACGCCCTGCCCTGTCGCCTGACCGCCAATCCAGCCGGTCTCTTCTGTCATGATCACTCGTTTTCCCATCTTGACGGCGGACAATGCCGCGGATACTCCTCCAAAGCTTGCGCCTACAACCAGTATGTCTGTCCGGTATTCCATTATCGTGTTCTACCTCCTGTCGTCGTTCTATCGTCATTATAGGACCGACAGCAGGGTTGAACAATTGGCGATTCAGAAACTGGCTGTTCATACACACTATCCATTTCGCATAGGCAGATCATTCAATCGGTCTTTACTTGCATTTCGATATTGCCGTTGCGGATAACTAGGGCGTGTCTGAAAACTCGCCCTAATCAACAATCCAGAAACCTTCCGCTTTTCTTGCCGGCGCAGCTTTTCCGTCTAATTCCAGTACAATACATGGGATAAGATGCCGGCTAAAATCCAGCTTCAAGTCACGAAGGAAAATTCTGTTGCCAATCTGCTCAAAACTCACCGCATCTCCGGTGTCCAAATAATAGGCCTGTTCCACTTTGTTGCTGATCTCTGCCAAACAAAATTCATTGCCCGGATCATTATGCAAATAAATAAACAGCCGATTGTCCTTTATGGTAAGCTGGCTCATATTGTTCCACATCAGCTCGGAACGTTCTGTGCCATAGATGCCTTCGCCAAATGCTGCCAGCCATTGGCCAACCTGCTCCAGTATCTCAACGGATTGCGCCGGAATGTCTCCGCTTGGCAATGGGCCGACATTCAGCAGCAAATTCCCTCTTCTCGAGGCGATTTGAATAAGCATGCTAATTACATCCTTGGCTGACTTGTAATTGCGATCGCCGCTATGATAACCCCAATTATTGTTTAAGGTCATACATGCTTCCCATGCAATGCCCGGTTCCGCAGGTTTGATCGTTTGCTCGCATACGACAAAATCGTAAGGATCGCCGTTTCGGTTATTGATGAGAATATCCGGTTGAACGTCATAAATCCATTCGTTGATTTTCCGTCCTTCGGTAGGCTTCGGCAAGCAGCCATCGTACCACAACATATCAATCTTCCCATACTGCGTCATCAGCTCTTTCAGTTGGGCGGTATAATGGACGAAAAATCGCTTTCTGGATGCTTCATCGCGCCAACTCTCCGGCCAATCCCTGCAATACGCATACGGATAATCCACATGATGCCAATCCGCCACGGAATAATACAAACCTACCTTTAAACCTTCGGCGCGGACCGCCTCAACAAATTCCTTGACCAGATCCTTACGGGGCCCTAGCTGCACCGCGTTGAAATCGGTGGTTTGCGTATCCCATAACGCGAAGCCGTCATGATGTCTCGTTGTCAGAACAACGTATTTCATGCCGGTCCTTTTGGCAAGTTTTGCCCATTCGCGGGGATTATAATTTTCGGCTTTGAAATGCTCCACGTATTTGGCCGTATATTCATCGTACGGTATGTTCTCGCGATTCAATACCCACTCCCCTCTTCCGGCTACCGCATAAGCGCCGTAATGAACGAACATTCCGAATCTTGCGTTGCTGAACCAGTCCAGTTTATGGCTTGACATACAATCCTACCTCTCTTCGCATCTTTTTTGGTTGAAGCTCCCGTCATGATCACTCGATTCGCATCTTGACGGCGTACAGTGCCGCGGATACTCCTCCAAAGCTTACGCCTGCAATCAGTATGTCTGTCCGGTATTCCATTATCGTGTTCTGCCTCCTTTCGCCGTTCTGTCGTCATTATAGGACCGACAGAAAAGCGAAACAATTGGCGATTCAGAAACTGGCTGTTCATACACACGATCCATTTCGCATAGCAGACCGTTCAATCGGTCTTTTTATTCATTTCTTGATGAGCGATGCGATAAGCGCCTGGCGTCGAGCCTGTTTCTTTTTTAAATGCCCTTGTAAAGTTTGTTACGTCAACCTTGCCGATTTTTTGAACGATCACAGCCAGGCTATCATTTGTGGTAATTAGCAGTTCCTTCGCCTTTTCGATTTTGAGAGCATTGACATACTCGGACAGCGTTTGCCCTGTATGCATTTTGAAGATACTCCGCAAATATTGAACGGACATAGAAAACTTATCTGCCAGCGAACTGATTTGAAATTCATATTTTAAGCCATTTTCATTGATGAATTGCAAAATCTCATCGATGAGTTGATCAGATTGTTGTTTCTTGTGACTATTTAAAAAATCCGTAATCTTCTGAAAAACTTGTTCGATTAATTCAATCAAATCATCTACCGTCTGGAAGTGTTCGATTTCCAATATATCGAATCCATAATCCAGCGTATGGGAATAAGCGGTGTCCAGTACAACGGAGAGGCGTTTAAAATACTGGATAATATCAAAGCAAATATATCTGCAGGTGTAAAGCGTGCATTTATTCGTTTTGATATAATGCATCATTTCATAAAAACTCTTTTGCGCCTTATCGATTTTCAGCTCGGAGATATGCTTGCCGAATGTTTCCAGCATTTCCGGAAGAGGAGTTTCCGCATCCGTTATATTGGATATCTGACTATACTCGATGATGCTTCCGATGCTGTAAAGCATTTTATATTCCAGGGCTTCGCAGCTTTGCATATAGAGCTTTCCAATTAAGGATGGCTTTTCGTTTATGTCGCTTACGCCTACCGTTGCCAGAACGCCTAATTCCAGAAGCTGTTGAAGGATCGCTTCAAATGCTTGTATCAAATCACTGTAATCCTCCCTTTCCAGGCCAAGGATACAGACAATCTGCTGATTAAAAAGCAAATTTTTGAATTGGCATTCGATAGATTTTGGGATATTCACGGCAATGGCATTTACAACAACCGAATATCCTATATCATTCAAATTATCGATATCATGAATATAAAGGGATGCAATGCAAAATTCACTTTTTGTAAAAACAACGCCAATCCCTTTTCCGGCGGAATTTAAGCTTTGCAAGTTGTTAAATGAACTATTAAGCACATATAGCAGGAAATTTTCATACAGCGCGTCTTCAGAGTGTTCCGTGAAATTGCGATAATCCACTCGAAGCTGGTTCAAATCGCCTATAGCCCTTTCAATGGTGCCAAGCTCATCATTCCTGGTATTGGAATAGGCATTCAATTGCGAAACGATTTTCCGAATAGGAAAATAATTGTACCTTAGTCCCAGTATAATAATAACAGCGCCAATGGCAAACATGAAAATGGTGACAATGATAACCCAATCTTTGATTTGGATAAGACTTTTCATAGCATACTGCATATCTGTAATCTTGACATAATAATAACCTGTCTCATTGGAATGCAAGCCAATAATATAAAGCTGGCGTCCGTCTGCATAGACGGTATCTGAGAAATCTCCGTTATGCCGCTTCAGGAGAGGTGTAATATGACTTAAGATAATCCCCTTTGAATCGGGCACAAAGCTGCTCAGCAATTGGAGGTCGTTATCAAATACAAGTACGTTTTCGTTCACATCCTCTTTTACAGAGAAATTGAAGAGCTTTTTCAAGTTTTCATCGTCTATGACAAAAACAACGGTTCTTGAGGGATTAGAAAAATTGGGGGATAGCGGTGAAAAATAAAAAATATACGAATGGTTGTTTTGGCTGATCACTTGGCGCACATTTACAGATTCCGAATGGTTTAATAAATAATCAAAGTCATCCATAGTCAAATCGCTGGACACTATATAATTCGGCAAGATCTGAGGAAAAAAATAGGTGCCGGACGAGGAAAAAAGCTTATCGGAGCCTCTCTCGTACAAAAATATATCGCTCAGCGGATCCAGCAGCCGCGTTAAAAAAGACAGCGTAGAAACAACGCTTGCCGGATTGTTTTTGATTTGAAACATCGTCATGGAAGGGGAGCTGTCGACCTTTGTCGTTAATGTATTCAATTCGGAGATTTTTACATCGTATACGTTCTTAACCGTGTTTAATTTGTTGATATTGGAGGTATAAATCTCTTTTTCAAATGAATGATAAACCGTAGAATAGCAGAATAAAAAAAATACTAAAATGGGTATAAACACCGCAAAACTATATAGAAGCATTGTTTTCCTGAATAACGTACTTTTAGCCGAAAGAAAAAGTGATTTCAAGACTCTCACCTCTGAAATATAGTATTGGCTGAAGCAGGGTGTAAATCGTGAATTTTTTGCATTTTCCGTGAAAACGGTTGCACAATTTTTTTCACTTCTTCTTCGCTTCAACAGAGGAAAAAGCGAGCATTACGCCCAGAAAAAATTCCGGAAGCCTAATGCCCGCAGAGCAAAGGTTATTTAAGCAAAAACGCGTCGCCCGATGCCTTGTCCAAGCTCGGCGCCTTGCGCAATCAAACGATGCTGCAGCTCGCGAATATTCAGCTCGCGCACCGCCTTGCCTTGCTGAACGCTCATCGCCGCCGCCACTCCGGCCGCTTCGGCCTGCGCCATCTGTATCGGGATCACTCTTGTCGACGACATCGCCTCATGCGTTGCCGAGATCGGCCGGCCCGCTATGATGATGCCCTCGAGTCCCTTTGGCAGCAAGCAGGAGAACGGAATTTCATACGTGCTGACCTTCTTCGTATTGATGCCTTTATGATCGGGCGTATGGATATCCAGATGGTACCCGCCGAGACAGATCACATCGTCAAATTGTTTGCTTTCGACCAAATCTTCGCCGGTAAGCACATAGTCGCCGACGATATGGCGCGATTCCCGTATTCCGATTTGATGGGCCGTATCCATCAGTCGAATGTGTTCAAAGCCGGGCGCGTAAGCTTTGAGAAAATCAAAAATGTCTTTCATCTGCATCAAGCCGGTCACTTCTCCGTTCGAATAGCTCCGGTTGTCGTTGGGATTGACGCCATCGACACGGCTTGAGACGACAATCATTTGATCAAACTTCGGGATGCAGACGCCGACAAGATTCGCGCGCGGGAATGGCATACCGGCTTGAACCGCCTGCTCGATATACTGCTGCAGACCGCCAAGCACAAATACCTCTGCTCCGTCCATCTGATCGATCAGCCCATGAACGACTTCGTCAGTCATCGAAAACGGACGGATTTGCGAAGTATTTCCGCGGAAATAGGCGATCAGCGGCTTGAAGTTAATCCCGCTCACCCGGAACACAAGCGAGGACACTTGGGTTTTGCTGTCGGACGGCCGGCCGTACACATAATCCGCGCCTGCCCGGACCGCTGCGTCTCCATCGCCGCTGCAATCGATCACGGTGCCGCATGACAAAAGCTGACTGCCTTCCTTATTTTGAATCAGCACACCCTTCACGCATCCGTTCTCGACGACCGTATCAGTCAGCATGCTATGCAAATAAAAGTGAACACCGTCTTCCTGCAGCATCTTGGTAACGACATATTTGAACCAATGCGGATCTACGCCGAGTACATCGCTTGTAATCGGGTCCATATAGAATTGCGTTGCCGCTCCTATCTCTTGCAGCTTTGTTGCAATCTCATGGGCGATTCCTTTGACGATCAGCTGTCGCTGATTGTTATGGAAGCCGAGCAGCGGCAAGCCGGGAATGACATTGCCCCCGACGAATCCGTTGTATTCGACGATCGCCGTCCTGGCTCCCGCCCGTGCAGCGGCCATCGCCGCGACGATTCCTGTCGCTCCGCCCCCGACAACAACAACGTCGTATGAATATTGTTTTAACATAAATTTCTCCTTTTCGCACAGCATGCAAATTTTCGTTACGCTGCCAGACTACGCTTGAGCCGGCTGCGAGCTTTGCCGAATGACAAGCTCGGGCTGCAGCACGACGATCTTGCTGCTGCTCACCGTTTCTCCGTCCATCATATCGAGCAGCAGCCCTGCGGCGCCTGCGCCGATGTCGTAGGTCTGGAACTTGACCGACGTCAGCTTCACCGGCATGCTCTCGCAAACACTTGTATTGTCGTAACCTACGACGAGAACGTCTTTGCCGACGACAAGCCCTCTCCCGCTAAGCGCTTCGCAAGCGCCTTTGGCGATGCCGTCGTTAAAGCAAAAAATACCGTCCGGCGTTACGCCGCTCTCCAGCAGCCCGCTGACGCTATCGTAGCCCGGGCGCTCCGGATCGAACGTTGGCGCGAACAGGACGAGCCTCTCGTCCATATAAAGCCCCGCTTCGGCCAGCGCGCTCGTGTAGCCTTGATACCGCTCGTATGAGGTGGAATAAGCAGGGCCCGAAATATAGGCAATGTCCCGGCAGCCGTTGCCGATCAGATGCTTCACCGCCGCATACGCACCGTAAAAATTGTTCGACACCACCTTCGGCGCTTCCACCCCGTCAATCCCGCGATTGCAGAAGACGAACGGAATGCCAGCCTCCCGCAGCTTGCCGAACAGCTCTAAATCGGTATGTCCGATTATAGCCGGAACGATAATGAGCCCGTGAATGCCCATATCGATCAATTTGTTCATATAGCTTGCCTGCTTCTCAGTCTGATTGTCCGTATTGCAGATGACGAGGTTAAGATCATGCCGGTTCGTTGTATCTTCAACTCCGCGCAAAATCCCCGGGTACGTATCATGCCGGATATCCGGAATAATGAGCCCGACGGATCGGAACGCGCTTCTCGGCGCATACTCCGCAGCCGCCGCCCTCACCTCGGATACGTACGTACCGCTGCCGTCTTTGGCGTATAAGTAGCCCTCGCCGATCAACTCGGAGATCGACCGCTCGATCGTCGTGCGGGCAGCGTTGTATTGCTTGGCCAAAGCGTTGCGCGAAGGCAGACGGACATGCGGCTCAAGCAGCTTAATCTGTTCGAGCAGCTTATGCTTCACTTCCATGTAGCGATATCCATATTCTTTCAAGCAGCTCTCCCCAATCTGTATGCTTCCTATTAGTTTGATTGTAATAGATTAGGGAAGAGCATTCAACAGTCAAGCGAAGATGACTGCGCGGCTTCATCACTCTCCTCTTACAAATTCGAAACCCTTGCGCTGTTGCTTTGCAGCAGGCTGTTGCTCCGGTAAAACTCGGCGATGCGCGCCGCCTCCCCGGGAGTAAAGCGCTTAAGCGGCGAACGGACGAACGGTGTTTTCAGCACGCCCTGCAAGTGGAGTATGGCTTTTTCGTAAGGGATGACATCAAATTGCAGCATATGGGCGATCACCTCGTTCGCTTGCGCTTGCAGAGCCGGCAGCTTGCTCCAATGCCCTGTCGCCGCAAGCGAAAACATGTCCATGAAAAGCGAAGGCATCATATTAAATGTGCTGCCGACGGCGCCGTCGGCGCCCATAAGCACCGATGCCGCATATACTTCGTCATGTCCGTTCATGATCAAGAAGCGTTCTCCGCACCTGTCGCGAATTTGCTGCATCTCGAACAGATTCATCGACGTGAACTTGACCCCAAGACATTGCGGATGCCGGGACATTCTTTCGTAGAAATCTACGGTCAGGCTAACTCCGGTCGCTCCGGGAAAATGATAGATCAGCATCGGAACAGATACGGCGGACATGATCGCTTCATAGTGCTCCTGCAATTCCTGTATGCCTGATTTGTAATAAAACGGGACAACAGCAGATACCGCATCCGCCCCGGTCTTCTCTGCATGCACGGCCAGCTCGATACTATCCCGCGTGCTAATGCATCCGACGTGCGCAATGATCTTCACCCGCTTCGCCGCCGCGCTGGTCACCGCCTCAAGCAGCTTCTTACGCTCCGTCATCGATAGCATGAACGCCTCTCCGGTGCTGCCTCCGACATAAAACCCGCTTACTCCGGACCGCAGTTGGTGCTCAATAAGCGCTTGCAACGAATCGTAGTCGATATCCCCATTTTCGTTCATCGGTGTGACTAATGCCGTATAAATGCCTTTCATCTGAATATTGGACGTCAAAGCAGCTGCCCCTCTCAAGTCGATTCATAAATCTGTATTACAACTTATTCACAATATAACAAATCTGCACTTAAAACTCAATAGAATTTTTCAAAATCTGTATTTAAATAATACAATTATTAATACAGGTTTGTTTAACGTACCAATCAAAATATATCGGAAGGGCAGATCAATACGGAACCAAAAACTGGAAAATAAATATCAGTCTTAGGGTTATTGTAAACCGTCAAATCACCCCTCGCCTTGAAGAAGCTGCGGACGAAAAAACCACAAGCGATTGAATCTCGCCTGTGGTTTCGCATTATTCCTTGGTTAGTTTTCTAAAGTAGGTAAGAATTTCACAAAGGTTATTAGGGCCCCCAGCACCGATAAAAATATTTTTTTCAATTTTATAATGACACCAGTCCATCTCACTACGTTCGGTTCGCAAATATTCCATTCTTGTTTTGGATAAACTTGTTTCTTCTAAATTAATTTCAACATACCATCCTGGGTTGTCAAGTGTACTAATTTTTATACCATATAGGTGCTCCCACTCCCCATCGCATTGTCTTTGATACCACTGTTGTAACCATTCTATAACCTCCATACGTTCACCTCATTGTTTTTTTTATAAAAGCTTCTGGCAGTCCAAGGATAAGGCACTCTGACTCCATCTGGTGCGTTCGGTGATAACGGTATATTGCTCTCGCTGAAGTTCCGTACCCTTCCGGGTATTAAACCGATCAGCGGCGTTTCGGCTTCGATATAGCCGTATGGTTTCAAATCAATCATGGACCTGATCCTCTCCTAAAAATCAAAGCTGTTTTTGGGCATAAAAATACCGCGAACAAGCAGCCTCCTAAGAAGCTGCTGTTTCGCGGTGCAAAGCCAAAAAGTCGGCTTATAAGCAAAAAGGGATACGACCTTCATCGTATCCCGGTTGCATGGACGAGCAGTTGCCGAAGGCAACGACCAGTCCCGCTAACAGCAGTATTCACGAAAGGTTACTGTTTACGGCATAGCAAAAAAACACGGGCGATATTCCCGTTTTCTCTCTTCCAAGCTATAATCAAAGATTGGAATATACTATGCCCGATATTCGGTTAAGTTAAAACCACCAATATTATATAAGCAGTCATTAAAACCATCTGCCTTCGCAAAAGCTGAGGTACAATTTCAAAAGCTGAAGTACAATTTCACAACCACAGTGTGGCACAACCCTTTGTGGGAAATCAATGGAATATTTAATTATAAGCGAATTCTATCGCTCAGCAAGAATGGTATTCATTATATAGGATTTAATTTTACGTTTCCACATCCTCATGATCAGCTTTTGGGGAAGAAGCTTTGACATCACATGACTCCCTTTCACGTACCAGGTACAGACCGACATATCCTTTCCTCTCTTGGCATCCTTTAACGCCTGCTCTGCAACTCTGTCTGCTGTGACAAGACCCGGGAATTTGGCCTTTACTCCATTAACCTCCTTCATCAGCAGCTCTGTATCCACCCAACCGGGACAAACCGCCGTAGAGGTAATGCCCGTTCCCTCAAGCTCTGTGTTTAGCGCCCTGGAATAGCTTCGCTCGAAGACCTTGGTGGCCCCGTATAGATTGAGATAAGGCAGCGGCTGAAAGGAAGCCTGTGACGAAATGTTTAATATTCTGCTGCCGCTTCGCATATAAGGGATACACATTGTGCAGAGAACAGCCAGCGCACTGCAATTGATCCAAATGGTTGCTTCTATCTCGTCTGCGGTAAAATCCTGATAGGAGCCCATTCGGGCAACTCCTGCATTATTGATCAAATATGCGATTATCGGCTGTTCTGCTTCCAGTCGTTCCTGGATGGACGAAAGTTCTGTCCGGTCGGACAAGTCTTTTGACATTGCGACTACCTTGCTTCCGAACTCCTGTATCAACGATGCCAGCTTCTCCTTATTTCGCCCAATAGCCCAGATTTCATCCACCTCTTCCTGGCGCATGAGCCTTGTAAATTCCTTTCCAATCCCCCCGGTAGCTCCTGTCACGATTGCAATTCGTTTGCCCATCTCTATTCGCCTCCCTTTTCCTTCAATAATGTGCGATTCAGATCATCCGCGCTAATCATTTCATACTTGGTTGTAAACAGTTTTTTCAAGGCATAAAGGTACACAACTCCCCAATAATAATCTGCCAGCTTTAAAGGATGACCAAAAACCACACTTCCCTCCCGCTGCCCCTGCTCGATGATTTTAGCCGTGAATTGGTATAGCTTGGATTGGTATGTAGTTCCGTCCGAGGAATGCTCTTCGTCCTGCTCCAGCAGTATCTGTGTATGTAAGGCAATCATGGCGGAAAAGCTGTGATCCGCTTCCAGTTGCTTTAGGATTTCATGGGTCAGGTAATGGATTTTTTGTCTGGCGCGGATGGGGAGCTTTGAGAGAAACTTCAAGCGCTTAATATCCTTGGGTCTGTTGATCTGCTTGAGAATCTCTTGAAACAGCCGCTCCTTGGATTCGAAATAAACATAAATCGTCCCTTGCCCAATGCCAATATGCTTGGATAAATCGCTGATTTTAGTTCCCGAAAAGCCGTTTTTTGCAAAATAAAGGATTGATTTCTGCAAAATTTTGTTTCGCATTTCACTCCTTACTTCTTCATATTGCTGTGGTGACCTTGGCATTCGCTTTCCGCCTTTTTTATAATGAATATTTGTTCATTACAAGTTTTACAGAACAATAGCAAGACTGTCAAGAAAAATTTGTAATCTAAAAGGTCAACATCTCCCATACAACCATAGAACCGGGTTGGATTGATTATAGTATTGTCCCTTCGTGCAAATTGCGTTGAGTCCGCAACAGGACTACGGGGCGACACCTGGAAACCCTTTCTGAGCACGCCAAAATACAAAAGGGGACTCTCTCTAAAGAATGCGTCCCCTCTAACCCCATCGATTGCCGCTTAATACCACGCCTCGTAAAAAACAGAATACCGGATTATTCTCTACATACGTATACAAATTCAAGCTCAGCGGATCCCTTAAATCCCCTTCATATATATTCTTATTGGTTTTATTCCAAAATTGAATCTGGACCAATCTGGGACTCCTGATGGATAGTCTATGAATTAAGGGAAGCTAAATTATAGTTGGGTAAACTTCTGCCACGCAATTCTGTTGCGTGGTTTTTTGTGCTGTCTGGAGCGGTAGGGCAGAAGGAAAAAGAAACCACAAGCGAGGTCGCCTGTGGCTTAGCAGAGTTATCATTTATTCTTGGTTTAATGATTTGAGAAAATCTGGGTCAATCCAAACCTTCTTTACAGTATACCCTTCTAGATTAATATTTTCATATGGTTGAAGATCATTAAGAAATTCTTCAAATGTATTACATACAAAAATTACTTCTTCAAGTTCGTGATCAAATAAAACAATTTGCGCATAATCATTTTCAGTTAAATTTATGCAAAGAATGTTTCCACCCTCCGTTCTTGCAATAGGGATAACATCTTTGGGCAGTCTTTCTTTAAATACTTCAAGTTGAATTAACAGGTCATCATCCTTTTGAATACCTATTCCAAAGAAATTTCTTACAGAGAACTGCTGAATGCCATTTTTTTCTGCATTTTTAATAGTAAAAATATTGAAGGTCGGTTCACCACCATTAAACTCCATTAGAAACTTCTCGTAAGTATGTTCCAATTCACTATCTATCATTTTTTTGAATGAATCAAACTTTAAACGATCAAAGCAAATTACATTTGGATGTATAGTTATCATTTCAGCCCTCCGTATATTGTGTTATTTATGGAGCCAAACTATTACGTATCATCGCTGCTCCACCGGTATGCCTAACAGCGTCATGTAAATCAGTTGGAACTAATATCATTGTCTTACCGTCTTCAACATGAGGCCAAGTATAACCTGCCGGGTCTTCGCAAGTCCAACAGCTTTATTTGCAGCGACCATATCTGTATCAGCATTTCCTTTTAAACCTTGTAACTCTACGCTAATTTTTGAGTACGGATTGAAATCTGGAAAACCCTGATCACTAAATTTCACATCATCAGGGTATTTTTTAGCCAAGTCACCGCTAAGAGTGTACACCTTTCCAGCAAATTTTTTATTCATAATTATATCCATTCCTTTCGCTTCGCTCCAGGCACAAAACGATATGAAATCGTTTGGTGTCTGAGCGATTTTTTTATATGCTAGGCATACAGGGATACCCGTACACTACAAATCACGGGGAGGTGAGTGGGCTGTCTCGACTTCGGGATGACCGCATAATTATATGTGTAGATGGCCTTCCCAAGCACAAATACGTGTGTCCTTCGAGCACGCAGACTTATCTTTGTATAAACAACTCTCGTTTATTGCTGGGCCATCAGTCCCTGCGTCTATCTCTGTATATCCTCGAAAGGAGTTCTCCCCATGGCTTTAAAAATCGTTTATCCCATCTGTTGCGGAATCGACGTCCACAAAACCTTTGATGTCGCCTGTATCGCGGCTACCAACAGCAAAGGGGTCACCACTTACAAACGCCATCGCTTCTCCACCTTCACCAGAGGTCTGAATGAGCTGTCACAGTGGCTTCGTGAGCATGATTGCAAGGAGGTCTGTATGGAATCCACCGGAAAATACTGGATTCCCGTTTTCAATATTCTGGAGCCTTCCTGCACCATTACCCTGGCCCACCCCAAGTACGTCAAAGCCATTCGCGGCAAAAAGACGGACAACAAAGATGCGCAGTGGATCGCCGATTTGTTTAAGCACGATCTGGTCGCCGGAAGCTTTATGCCTCCCCTGCCCATTCGGCAGTTGCGGGACCTGATGCGCTATCGCTTCAAACTTACGAATTTTACCTCCAGCGAAAAGAATCGGCTGCAAAACAGCCTCACCGTTTCCAACATTCAGCTGGGAAACGTCGTGACCGACACCTTTGGCAAAAGCTCCATGAATCTCATCGACAAGCTTCTGGAGAATCCGCTGGATCACTCGTTTGACATCGTACCCCTCATCCACGGCTCCATAAAAGAGAAGCTTCCTGAACTGGAACTGGCTATAGAGGGGGTGATTACACCCGAGCAGGCCGGAAAAATAAAGGTCATTCAAGCGCACTGCGAAGATCTCGCCTCCCGTAAAGCAGAGCTGGAAGCCATCATTCTTTCTCTTGCCGCGTCCTACCAACAGGAAATCCAGTTGATCCTCACTGTTCCGTCCTTCAAAAACATCTTTTCCGCCATTGCCGTGGTTTCGGAAATCGGTGTTAACATGGACGTGTTCCCGACAGCGAAGCATCTGTGTTCCTGGGCCGGACTGACTCCCACCAATAACGAGAGTGCCGGCAAGAAAAAGTCCGTCCGGATTTCCCGGGCTGGCTGTTACCTCAAGCCTCTTTTGGTCCAGTGCGCAACCGCTGTGGTCAAAAGTGACAAGCATCCCGAAATCCGTAACCGCTACTTACGGCTCAAGATGCGTCGAGGCCACAAGCGTGCCATTATTGCTATTGCCCGGATGCTGTTGACGGCCATCTACCACATTCTGAAGAAAAAAGAGCCTTATAATCCAGAGCTGTACAAAAAATCCGATAGCCTTCCCGTAGAACGTGAAATCACGGTCGAACAAGCGATCCGATTAGCTCAAGCTCAGGGGTATCGGATTACGGCAGCGGCTTCTTGAAGAATCCACAATAACCTATATTTACCAATTGGTCTTCGTGCGATGGCTTGTTTGCCATGCTCATTTTCTTCGCTGCCTTCAGTTACTACCGATTTCAGACTTTAACACCACCAACTATACCTGAAAGGGTTATCCCCGCACCAGCATCAGAAACATTCGCCTGACCATCTAGCATTGCTTTTCCCATAATGGTATATCGCATGGCAAAAAGTTGGTTTAGGGATATCCCTTCGCCACTATTTGCAAGAGCATCGAATGCTTCTTGATTATAACTCCGCCACCAAAGATAATAACTATAATCTATTTCCCCTGTTTCACTTAATTTCCTAACATTATCACTATCGTAGTAATAGTATACTTCATCTGCACTGCCACCAGCATCCATTATCTGGTTCCCTGTAGGATCAACATACCTCAACGGATTATTCTCCACATACCTATACAAATTCAAGCTCAGCGGATTTGTCAGGTCCCCTTCATACGTATCCTCGCTAATAAACCGTCCCAGCTCCGGCTGGTAGTAGCGCGCCCGGGCGTAGGTCAACCCGCTGGAATAATCATACCCCAGTCCCGTATAGCCGTACAAGTTATCCGGTCCGCTCCAGTTGGGGTCGAATTTCTCCGCTGCCTGCGGTACGCCGAATTCATCATACTGGTAGCGGGCTGCCACC
>JAQSYI010000089.1 GCA_029256185.1 Paenibacillaceae bacterium | reverse complement strand
TATTCTGCTGATTTTCCTCCTTTCTTGCGAAATCGGGACAAGTAACGGCGCTCCGTTCCGTTAAAATTTCCACTGCACGGGTAGAGCCCCAATAAGAGCTCTCCGTTCCGTTAGCCATCCTGCCCAGCACTTCATCCCTCCAATTTGATCCGGTCGAGGTACTAGTAAGTACTAGTAACTACGAAAGCTTCATAACTTCCGTCAGCATGAGGATCGGCAGCGCTTGGCCGTAAGTCATGGGGCAAAGCTCAATGATGCGGTACGCCTCCAGGGTCTTGCCCATTCCTGTTCCGTAGGATACATTGCGTACCGTTCCCTCGTCCGAGATCTGGGCGATCACCGCGTCGGCCGCTCTCCGTCCCATCTCCAGATAGCGGGAGTCCAGGTAACCCAGCCGGACGGCCTTCAGTATTCCGTAGGAGAAGCCCGCGGTGGCAGAGGTTTCCACATAGGATGTGGGATCATCAAGCAAGGTGTGCCACATGCCGTCTTGGTGCTGCAGCTTCTCAAGCGCGGCTACCTGCGCCTGCAGGGTATCCAGCAGGAATTGCTTCACTCCCGGATCAAGATCGTCCACAATGTCCAGGTAGTCCACCACTCCCGCGGTGTACCAGCAATTTCCCCTCGCCCAGAGCGCCTCAGCGAAGTTATGGCGGCCCACGAAGGTCCAGCCATGGTACCAGAGTCCTGTCTTGCGGTCAGCCAGATACTTGATGTGAACCAGGAACTGCCGTACCGATTCCGCCAGATAATCCTTGCGGCCGAACATTCTGCCCGCTCTGGCCAGGAACAGCACGGTCATGAACAGGGTATCATCCCACAGTTGGCCAACATTTTCATGTCCGGAAACAATATGCTGCAGCCCGTTCTCTTCGGTTCGCGGCATCTCCTCCATCACCCATTGCGCCCACTCCCGGCATAGAGCAAGGAAGTCCTCCCGCCCTGTCTCCTCTGCCAGGAAGCTTAGCGTCAGCATGGGACACAGCGTGTTGACATTCTTGCCGGGCAGCCCCTTGGCCAGATTCCGCTCATACCATTGCACCAGAAAATCCCGCACCTTGGTATCTCCAGTCTCACGGTAATACTTGTACAGGCCATACAGGCCCACCCCTTGCGCCCATTCCCAAGTGTCCATGTTAATAATACTGATGGGGCACTCTTCCAGCAATCCGGTCTCGTTGCCCAGATTCTGCATTTTGTAAGCTACCTTGTCAATCAGCGCGCTGACGGCCGCTTTCTCCATAGTCAGATCATCCTTCCTTTTTTGCTTATAATCTCATTATAAAAAGGGAGGGCGTTGCCGTTCTTGCATTAATGGACGAATTTCATGCTTTTTTGTGATATACTAGCCTGGACTGGGAAACGGACAGAAATAAACATGGCAGGCAGCCGGAAGGCAGGTGGCTTGGCACCGATGGAATTCAGGAAAATCAGCGACGGCCATACCGAGAATATCCGGCTGGAGCATAACGTGGGAGCCGACTGGGTGATGGATTACTATCACTTTCATAATGTCTATGAGGTGTACCTGGCGGTAACGCATGGAGCAGAGTTCTGGGTGGGCAACCGCCAATACCTGCTGGCTCCCCGCGACCTTCTCCTGCTCTCAACCAGCGACCTGCACCGCTCGGTCATCCATGACCGGGAGCATTTCGAACGCTATATCCTTTACTTTAATCCCTTTTATATCAGCGATATGAATACCTCCAGCACCAATCTGCTGGAATGCTTCGCCCGCCGGAGCGCCTCCCATAACCATCGGGTCCGGTTAAGCAGCGGAGAGTTCGAGGAATTGACCGTGTTATTCGGTGAGCTCGCCCTGCTGCAGGAGCAAGGGGGCTTCGCGGCGGATGTGAAGGTGAAGATGCACCTGGCCCGTATTCTCATCCAACTGGAGGCAATGACCCGGAAGGAACAGGAGGTTTCGGAGAAGGCCGAAATCCCCCATGCCTCCTACCCATTGGTCAAGCCTGTTATGGAGTACCTGGACACTCATTATGCCGAGGAAATCACTACGGAAGGAATCACCGCCCTGTTTTACTTCAACCGCCATCGGCTGAATGAATTATTCCGTGAGGTGACCGGGCTGTCCTTCCATCAATATCTGGTGCAGCTGCGGATTGTCAAGGCCAAGGAGCTGCTGGAGCGCGGGGATGTCTCCACCACCCAGGCCTGCTTCGAAAGCGGCTTTAACGATTATTCCCACTTTATTCGCACCTTCCGCACCCTAGTCGGCATGCCGCCGGGCAAATACGCCAAGCAAGCCGCAGGCAGCAAGTTCCTGCATGGGGGCAAGGGGAACCGGCAGCCTCATGCCCCGCTTTGACAACAATATACAGAAGAAGCGGGCCCAAGCGCTTCCTCTCATGGTTGAGGTACGGATGTGCTGGAGTTCTCTGGCGGGAAAACATACACTGCCTTTGGCGTCCGGATTGAAACGATTCCAAAAGGACGGGAGGAGAATAGTCCGTATGAATCCGAGTCATTGGTTAGAAGTTCGGCCATTATCTTGTTTTGTTCCTCCGAAGACAGGGCGTCAAACGATGAATCCGAAATATAGGGAATGATATCTTTCTTAATATCCAGCGCCCTTCTGTCAATATCCAAGATAAAGCCAAACTTCCATCTGGCTTCCGGCAAATAAGTGCTCCTGTAATCACTTAGGAGTTGGTTTGTGACAATGGTGTTCCAATTCCATTTCAACAAACCCAAGCCGCCTATAACGATTGCCAGGACCAATAAACCAATTTTCCGCCGGCTGCTGCTTGGTTTAGAACTTTCCTTGCTCCCCTCTGTCCCGGCAAGCTCCATATGAATCCTGACCTGGACGACGATAAATTTGCTGATGATTCCCATGACTACAGCCACGAAGAGAAGAAACAAACTATAGCTGAAGATAAATACCATCAAAAAAACTGACGCTAAGGTATTCTTGAGGGGATACAAACTTGATACAATAGATCCAATGAAATAAAGGAATAGGGGAACCAGCAGGAAGGAGATCAGCGGAACTGCCAGATACTTTAGGGGAAACGAGATGGTACCCAAGAAATACAGCGCACATAAAATCACCGTAGTAATCCACAGATATTCATTCTGCAATGGAAGTCCAAAATAACTAGCATATGGAATCATTACGATTGCAACAGTTCCAAGAATGCTAAGCATCACTACTCTGGATAACGCCATCTTAAACGATTTAATGGATTGCATCACTTCAGCACCCCCTTTTCGGTGCAATTGCTCTGCCCACCGGTTTTCATTCCAAGCTTTGGGAACCTTTTTGCAATCATCATATCACTTGGGATAATCTGGTTTCAATGATTCGATTGACCTGTGATAATAAGCTGTTCGTCCGGACGGTATCCTGTTTACATTCCGTACCAAACATTCGTAAAGGTGGAGTAAAGCGTGCGCATATCCTTATGTTCCACTGGCAATAAGGAAGAAAATCTCGAGAGCATTATCTCCCGGTCCGCCGGCTTGGGTTACGACGGAATCGAGATCTGGCAAGGGCATCTGCAGGCTTGTCTGACCGCCGACGGCGGGATAGAGAGGCTGTGCAAGCTCCTGCAGGAGAACAGCCTTCAGGCAACGGTCATCGCCGCAGCCACTGCCTTTATGACAGAGGAACTGCTGCTCACTCCTGCATTGGATGAGGTAGAGCAATTGTGTGAAAACGCCCGGAAGCTGGGTGGTGCGCATGTGCGCCTGTTTCTAGACTGGATTGGCTCGGCAGAGGCAACAGAAGAGCAATGGATGAGAGCGGTGCATGGTCTGAAGGCGATCTGCGCCGCCGCGGAACGGAATGGCATATTCATCATCATGGAAACTCATCACGGGCAATTGACAGATACGACGACAGCCACTCTCCGGCTCCTTGATCTGGTGGACTCGCCGCAGTTGAAGGTGAACCTGGATATTTATAATCTGTTTCATCTGGGGGAGGACCCGCTTCAGGCTCTCGAGGCGCTGTGGCCGCACACTGTGAATGTTCATTTGAAGAATGGACGGCATGCTCCAGGCGGGAAGGTGCGCTACGGTTATCCGCTTCAGGATGGGGAGATGGATTTCAAGCCGTTTCTGCAACGGCTCAGACAGTTGGGATACAGCGGCTTCGCCGCGATTGAATGGTTCGGGGACAACTATTGGGAAGCAGCGGAATCGGAGCTGCAGTGGCTTAAGAGAGTCGGCAATGAGAAAAAACAATGAATTCCCCTTCCCCGCGAAGGGCATGCAAGGAGAGAACGCTGATGCGTAAGCTGGCCAAAGCCATCCGCTGGGCCCTGGTAATCCTGGCCGTTGCCGTCACAGCCGGTATTCTGGCTGTCTATGCCTTCGTATTGGAACGGCCTGCCGCCCTGCCGCGGGAAGAAGCCGGCATGAAGCCGCACCAATGGTACAAGCTGGTGCCGGATGGCCCCGTCCGCTCCGGCGACGGGAGCGGTTATTATGGGCTTCTGCGCAAAGGAGAGAGCCGCAACTGGATGCTTTTCTTCTCCGGAGGCGGCGTCAGTCCTGACGGGGACAGTGCTGCCCGGCCGATCCGTCTCCGCAATATGCTGCTTGGCCGGCCATTGGGCTACTATTTCGCCAACATCCCCTTCTTCAAGCTCAATACTCTGGGAGGAATGCTGGCAGCGGACAAGCCGGGTAATCCTTTCCGGGACTGGAACATCGTCTACCTTCCCTACACTACCGGAGATTTCCATATAGGGAACCGGGAAGCGCATTATGAGCGCCAGGATGGAAGCTCCTTCACCATGCACTATAACGGCCGCAACAACGTGCAAGCCATTCTGGACAAGGCTTATGCCACCATGGATGCTCCGGCCAAGCTGCTCATTGCCGGGGAGAGCGCTGGCGGCTTCGGCTCCGCCTTCTGGGCCGGGGAAATCGCCTCCCGCTTCCCGGATTCGGAGATTTACCAGTTGGCAGACAGCTCCTTCTTGTATTCCGACAGATGGCCGCAAATCGTGGAACAGGAGTGGCAAGCGGATTTTGGGGAACGCTTCGGCTTCGCCCCCGACGCTGATCTGATCGCTGCCGCCTACCGTCACAACGCCAGGCGCTTGCCTTCCAACGCCGTCCTGCTCCAATGCTACTCCCTGTATGATGAGGTGCTGATCAGCTTCCAGAACCACCTGAACAGCCGGACGCCCGGAACAGAACCTGTCGATCTCGCCGCTTGGTCCCGGGAGCTGCGCCATTCGGTTCAGACTCTCGCCTCCGACCTGCCCAACTATTATTATTATTTAACCGATTACGGCAGCGATATGGAAACGGGTATGACGGGGCATACATTCGTGGTGGGCGACGCCTTCTATCAGACGGAGGAGGAAGACATTCGGCTGTTAACCTGGCTGGATGATGCGGTAAACCGCGGCAAACCCTATTCCGTCGGAAGCCGATTCCTGACGGAGTGAAGCGGTAAGTCGGCCCCTGCATGACGCAGTGAAGCGGTGCGCTCCTGCAAACTGAAGCTCCATGTTGAATGTTGGACATGGTATATCTCAACTCAAGTAACGCTTTCGAAGCCAGTTAATGCTTACGCAAAAACTCTAAGGAGGGTTTCTCTATGGATTTGAAGCTGACAGGCAAACGCGCGCTTATTACCGGAGGAAGCAAGGGTATTGGCCTGGCTATGGCGTTGTCGCTGGCTGCCGAAGGCGCTGAAGTGACCATTGTCGCCCGCACAGCCGAGCCGCTTCAAGAGGCGGCAAAGCTCATCTTGACCCGCACAGGCAAGAAGGTTCTCACTATTCAGGCGGATGTCTCTTCCGAAGCGGATGCCAGGCGTGCCGTGCAGCAAAGCGTGGAACGGTTCGGCGGAATCGATGTTCTGATTAATAATGTGGGAACCTCCTTCGCCAAGCCCTTCGAGGACATTGCGGCAGACGATTGGGATGCGGACCTTGGCCTGAAGCTGTTGGGGGCGGTCCACTTCGCCCGTGCGGCAGTTCCCCATATGAAAGAAGCCGGAGGCGGCGCCATTGTCAATGTTACGGCAATTAAGGGAAAAGCCCCGACTGCCTCCTCTCTGCCCACCTCGGTGAGCCGTGCTGCCGGACTTGCCCTGACCAAGGCCATGAGCAAGGATCTGGCCAAGTACAATATCCGCGTGAACGCCGTATGCATCGGTATGATCCGCAGCGCCCAGCTTGAAGCCAAATGGCAAAGACTGGCTCCCCATCTGACATGGGAGGAATTCTCTGCCGACCCTGCCCACGATATTCCGCTGGGGAGAATCGGCGACGCCCATGAAGCATCCAATGTGATTACCTTCCTGGTCTCCGGCGCTGCCTCCTATGTGACGGGAACAGCGGTCAATATCGACGGCGGCTCCGCTGCGGTGCTCTGAGCAGGAACCCGCTATTCACGGAATTTTTCTCTATATATAGAAAGAAGGAATAGCATCCATGAAGCTGACAGTGATGAGAGCGAATCTGCTTTTACTGCTTACGGCCATGCTTTGGGGGTCCGGATTTGTCGTTCTCAAGATTGCGCTGGACGCGAACGTGCCGCCGGGCTTTATCAACTTTATTCGCGGACTGCTCTTTATGGGGCTGACATGGGCTTTTTTTCATAAAAAAATCCGCAGCATGACCTTGCCGGAATTCCGGATCGGTCTGTTCGCGGGCCTGTTGAATTTCGGCGGTTTTCTGATGCAGACCATCGGGGTCAAATATACGACTCCTTCGAATAATGCGTTTATTTCCTCCACTTATGTGGTGATAATTCCTTTTCTCGCCTGGATGTTCTACCGGAAAAGCCTTCAGGCGAAGAGCCTGCTTGCCATTGCGCTTTGTGTGGGTGGAATGGGTGTGCTGACGGGCATTGCGGATAAGGGCTTGGCTGTTAATATTGGGGATGTCTACTCTTTGATCTGCGCAGTATTTTATGCCGGGTCCATCGTTTATCTGGGTTACAGCGCGCGGAAAGCGGATGTGAGTCTGGTGGCCTTCATGCTTGCCGCCGTCCAAACCGCAGGAGGTCTTGTCTTTTTTCTGATTGCCGAGCAAGGCACTTTGCCTGCCGTAGACTGGTCACGCGCCATCCTCCCTATGCTGTATGTGGCCGTAATCTGCTCTTTCCTGGGGCAAATCTTCCAAATTACCGCCCAACAGCACACCTCGGCCACATCCGCGGGATTGATCATGATGCTGGAGGGTGTGTTCGGAAGTCTTTTTTCTATTGCCTTCGGATTTGAATCCTTTTCTTCCGGCATGCTGACGGGCGGGTCTCTGATCGTACTGTCTCTGGTGATCATGGAAGTGGATATCCGGCATATTTCACCCGCTCACCGGAAGCGCAAAGCGATTCTGATCAGCCGGGACAAGACATCTGTATAGGAAACTGTCTGCTGAAAAAATATTAGGAAAATCCGAAGAATACTTGCAAGTTCCAAAAGCAAGCTGCGCGGCCGCGGATGGCCACAGCTTGCTTCATTGCGTTACCATTATATCCCCGTCGTTTGTTTCTGCCTTAACGGTTACGGTCGGATTATCGCCAACAACCCCGCTTGTCGTGCGCCCGTTAATAGCAAGGTCTTGTTGAAAGGTCGCAGATACTGAGCCGTTTTTGGTTGTGGCTTGAAATTCAAACTCCAAATTATCCGGCAGGGTGAGAGTAATGCTGTCATTTTTGTTGAAGAAAGAAAGGTCGCCGTTTACCTCCGCATATACAACATTCAGACTGCCGGAATTGCTAGCCTTGTAGCTGCCGGAACCAATAGCGGACTTTATATCGGCGTTTCCGCTTGTAGAGGTATATGTTATATTCCCGTCTAATTCGGTACAGATAACGCTGCCGCTGGTTGTTTCCAACCTGATTTGATTTGCTTCAATGTTTCCTAAATTCAAAGTCCCACTGGTCGAAGATATATGAATATCAGAGGCAACCGCATTATCCAATGTGACATTTCCAGACGAGTTGTCAATACGGAGCACGGATAAGAGCAAGCTCATACCGGAAAAATCAATATCCCCATTCGTTGAAGTAACGGTAAGGTTTTCATTGTATGATTTAGGCAAATAAACCTCAATATATCGGGAAAAACCGTCCTTAAAAAACGGTTTGCCGCCCTCACTTATATGGATGCTTTCATTGCGCTCCGTTACTTTTGCATAATAGCTGCTTTTGTTTTCCGTCATGTATTCTTTGATTACAAGATCGTCACCGTCACTTTCAAAGAAGGTGATTTTTTCTTCATCGTAGGAAATCGTTAAGAACGATATTCCTTTAAGGGAGTATCGGAGTTCATTCGCCATTTGAGAGGACTTAGAATTGGAGCAGCCAACAAACACGAATAAGGATAAAATAAGAACCATGCCTAACGCGATTGTTTTTTTCACCATGATTCACCCCGGTTTTAATGAATGAATTATTCATTCATATTTTTCGCAAAATTAGAGAGCTTCCATACTCCGCTCATTTATCTTTTGTATGCAGACAGGATATTGTCCATACAGATTTTTTTTGCCAATTCCAAAGGAATATCAGAGGTTTCAAAAGACGTATACCGTCTATCCATAGCCCACCAAGTGAGAATTTCAATGATAAGGGTAGCGGTTAACTCCAAATGCTCCAATGGCCGTACTGTCCCGCCGTCAATGAGAATTGTTAAGTATCTTGACATTGTATCGAGGAACTTCCCGCGGTATGCCTTGTATTGTTCCGCCAGAAGTGGAAACTCAAATTGATTTTTTTCAATAAATAAGCAGCCGACAGCATACCGTGCAAGTATATCAAATGCGTCTGAAATTAAATCTTCAAAGCTATAACTTTCTACGTCATTTTCAAGGTGTTTCGCAAAGCCGTTATGTGACTGCTCAAACAGGGACATGATTTCATCTTCCACGCCAGAAAATAAATGATCTGTAATAGGTCTTTCAAATTCCCTGTTTATGAAGTCCGGGTCAATCGTGCATTTCAAAACAAAGTGCATGATTTCTTTTTTTCCTGCAAAGTCATGGTAAATAGTTCCCACAGAAACGCCAATGGCTTTTGCTATATGGCTAATCTGCGTTCTGGCATAACCTTGACGTAAGAACAATAGCGTTGCGGCCTCCACAATTGCTTTAATTCGCGTGTCCAAAATTTCCTCTCCTCTCCGTGAATGAATTATTCATTTATATGGTATGTCACAAAAAAGCAATTGTCAATCATAATAAACTGCAACAACAAGTAGACACCGTCCATAATTTCCCATTTGCACAAACATATGTACAGGTAATGGAATACAAATGGAGAGTAAATACTCTTTGTGCGAACCGAGGTGAATAGCTTATGACCATTCAACTGCAGAACAGATTGTTGAACTGGAGCTTTGAAACTGGACTTGCATCATGGGTGGGCATAAATACGGTTGCTTATGCCCGCTCCAAAGAAGGGTTCGGCAGTGCGGAGATGATGGGCGGACAGGCGGCTACCTCCTTGCAGCAGATAATTGCAGTTGCCCCCGGCGAAGGCTTGTATCTGTCTGCTTCCTTGGCGAGAAACCAGGCCGGCCTGAGTCCCGTGGTTGTCATGACGGTCAATTTCTTCAATAGCACCGCCCAATATATCGGAGCGGGACTGATGCTGATTGTACCGTTAGGGTTCTTCACG
>JAQSYI010000061.1 GCA_029256185.1 Paenibacillaceae bacterium | reverse complement strand
TGCTCCACTTTGTCCATGTCTGCTTCCTCCATACCTGGGATGCCTCTATTTTCGCATGGTCCGTTTCCACTTCACAGGTGGGGAGTATTTGACGCTTACTTTTTCTTAACATATCAGACACACATGCCGCTTGGGCGGCACTACTGATGAATCATATAGCAGGGTCCTGCTATTCAGGACAGAAAGGATATGATTTTGCGGAAGGGAATTCCCCCCCCTCCCTAAAAGTGGAGAAGACATGGGACGATATAACGGAAATTTTTTCCGCTATCAGGACATTTTTTAGTATTTGCCGAGATTTAGCGGAAAAAATTTCCGTTAACTCGCTCAAAACCAGGTACAAATACCTGTTTCGGGGCGTTCAAGAGGAAATAACGGAAAAAATTTCCGCTAAATCAGCGAGAAATAATGAACTTGCGGAGATAGCAGAAAAAATTTCCGTTAGGAGTAAGCGGGGCGGGACCGCCGTAAGGCGTGACTCCTTTGGAAACGTAAAAAAGGGCCAGACGGTGTTCTTCCACCAGATTTTTCCTAATAGAAAGGATATCCTTCTGAGCAGGGGAGCCCTTTGCCACAAAAGGCTGCGTTAATCAGCAGTATTGAGGTCCAAAGGCGCTAATCAGGGCTGGCGTAGAGCTTGCCGGGTTGATTTTTTCATTTCCTTTTGCAGCCTATCCTTAATACGCACACATTTATTCAAATGCAGAAAATTATGCCTTGTTGCCGGCATTAGCACAAGTCCGGCAATTGTCTTCTTTGCCCAATATTCGGCAATGCCGCTTGCTGCTGGCACAATAGCATTTTCGGCAAACAATCTTTTGATACTGCAATCTTGAACTCGATCTCCAAACTGGCCTGGTTGCAGTGACGAAACGATTTGCCGGGTTTGTTTTCCCACGGCTGTTCTATATTCTAACAGGGATTCCAAATGTATTCCTGAACTTAGTTCTGCGATATCCTCATCACTCATGCTGTTTCCGCTATGGGGAAATCTGATGTTCATTTTTTGTAGCCAATCATCAGAATGAAGGACCTGCTGACTGTTTGCAACTAAAATATTCATCGTCATATCCTCGACTCTTGCAATATGCCAGAGATGCCATACGATTGAATTCTTCGTATCCGGAGCATTTACCGGGTATTTCCGTAATGCACTTTCCTCCAGACTGTCCAACACGAAATCCTCCAAAGTATCGATACGGCTGTTACTCATATTCGACGAGTACAACAAAGCATGGTGATTGAGAAAAAGCTCGATTACCCGCACATGCTCGTTTCGATTCAAGATGATCTCAGTTAAACTCTTATGGTTTTCGTTCCAAACCCTTCTTTGCTCCAGATCCATTGAAATCAACTCCAGAATAAGTGTGGGAAGCGACAGACTTGAACTATTATGACAGCCAAGGAGCGTTGCTTGGAGCGGTATTAAGCGAAAGCGATGAAGCAAGGGGGATGACGTAAGTATACATGATTATTGTTTATATAAACCATTTGAGCCTGACCAGGATGATAGAGAAGCCTGAGCCCCAGAAGGACATGGAGCTGCTGGAGGATAATGCGCTTATGAGCTCCGCCATGGACCAGACGGTTCTGATGGAGTCTTCAAATTACGATAAAATATTCGAGAAATAAGTATTGAAAAGCTTACGGGTTCATGATAATATTTACTCGAGTAAATAATAGATGACAACAATGAATATCGGCATCATCACTGTTCATATGATCGGCATCAGCAAGGATCAGCATCATCCATGTCAATATGATCAGCATCAGCAAGGATCAGCATCATCCATGTCAATATGATCAGCATCAGCAAGGATCAGCATCGTCGTCATGAGTATAGCCATCATCATCAGTGTAGGCATTGGTATCTCTTTGGACAGTAAACAGATGGCAGGGTCAGCCGGTCAACCGGAAGACCCTTTTCACAAATCATAATTTTACACGAGTAAAAAAAGGAGCGTAAACCTATGAGGCAAAAAACGGAAAACTATGATGTAGTCGTCTGCGGCGGTGGTCTGGCGGGATTCTGCGCGGCGGTTGCTGCAGCCAGGCATGGGGCGCGAACCTGCCTTGTACAGGACCGGCCCGTATTCGGGGGCAACAGTTCCTCGGAAATCCGCGTGACCCCCCATGGCGCGGCGGCCTTCCATGCCTATGCCCGGGAGACGGGGATTCTGTCGGAACTGCTCATTGAGGAGCGGGCGATTAATCATGAAATTGTCCTTGAGAATGGCTGGACCAACAGTGTCTGGGATATGGTCATGTACGATATGGCGGTGAAAACGCCCAATCTGACCTTCCATCTGAACACGCCGGTCTATCAAGTGGAGATGAAGGACGACAGGACGGTCAAGGCGGTGATTGCCCGTGTTGCCAATGGGGAGACGGATATAGCCATTACCGGCCATACGTTCATCGACTGTACAGGCGACGGCATTATTGCCGACCTGGCAGGCTGTGAGTGGCGGATGGGATCGGAGGGCAAGGACGAGTTCCAGGAGCCCCATGCCCCGCTTCAGGCCAGCAAGGACACCATGGGCAATTCCATTCACTTCAAGGCCAAGGATGTGGGCTATCCCGTTCCCTTCGAGCTGCCGGATTGGGCCGTCCACTATGATGACGCGGCATTCTTCTATAAGCAGGGCCGCCCTCCTTATGATATCCGCGGCGGCTATTGGTGGCTGGAGATTGGGATTCCGTGGGATACCATTCACGATGCGGAGGACATCCGCCATGAGCTGACCCGCCATACCCTGGGCGTCTGGGACTGGATCAAGAACAAGGACCCGGAAACACGGGAGCTTGCCGCCAACTACGCCATTGACTGGATCGGCCAAGTGCCCGGCAAAAGAGAGAGCCGCCGCATTATCGGGGAATACTTCATGAACGAGCATGATGTGTTAAACCGCAAGGTATTCGAGGATGAGATCGCCTTCGGCGGCTGGTTCCTCGATCTGCATACGCCGGGCGGACTGCTGGCGCCTACCAGCGAGCCCAACTCAGCCGCGGGGTACTCCGGCGAGTACAACGTTAAGAGCTATTGCGGGCCATACGGTGTGCCCCTCGGCATCTGTTTGTCCAAGGATGTGGACAATCTGATGATGGCCGGACGCAATGTCAGTGTCACCCATGCCGCGTTGGGCACGGTTCGGGTCATGGGGACCACGGCGCTGATGGGGCAAGCGGTGGGAACGGCGGCAGCGCTGGCGCTAACCCGTCAAATTCCGGTCAAGGCCATGGCCAAGGAATATAGCGGCGAGCTGAAGCAGGCTCTGCTGCGGGACGGCTGCTTCCTGCCCAATAACCGCAATGAGGATGAGGCCGATCTGGCCCGCCAGGCCAAGGTAACTGCCAGCAGCGAAGCCAGCACCTACGGAGTGGGTCCATGGAGCAAGCATGCTGGCAAGCTGCTGCTGAAGAGCTGGGGAGAGACCAAGCCGAAGAAGCTGCAGTTAGACCGGGTTGAAGAATGGGCCGACCGGATGGATGTGCCCCGCGGACAGTGGATCGCCATTGGTTCCTCTGAGCTGTCCAAGGTTTCCGTATGTCTGACCAATACATCCGGGACGGTCCAACAGATCGGCGCCCGGCTGGTGAAGGTGAACGGCATCTGGGACTACCGCAGCGAAACCGGCGAGGTCCTGGCGGCAACGGAGCTTGTGGTACCCTCGGGAGAAATGCAATGGATCGAGTGGGAGGTTGCCTTAAGTGGGCTGACAGCGCCATCCTATGTCCGGCTCGATCTCGACGGGAATGAGCATATTGTCTGGCACCGGTCCGAAGGCTTGGAGCCGGGGCAGGTAAGCGGCTGGGATATGGGCAACGGTCAGATGCGGGGCAATGCCTACTCCTTGACCTATCGTGTGGAGCCGGCTCAGCCGTGCTACAGTCCGGAGAACGTCATCAGCGGCGTTACCCGCCCCAGGGAGCATACCCATCTGTGGCGGTCCCATCCTCAGGACCCGGGCACGCCATGGCTCCAGCTGGATTGGGATGAGGTGAAGACCATCCGGGAGATTCACCTCACCTTCCCGGGGCACCTGCTGTCGGAATACCATTGGTATCCTCCTTTTTATAGAGATCCCCAATGCGCCAGAGATTATGCCATAGAGGCTTGGGTAGACGGAGCATGGCAGGAGCTGGTGCGGGTCAAGGGCAACTATCAGCGTCAGCGCAAGCATGAGCTGGCCGTGCCGGTGGCAACGGGGAGAATAAGGGCAGTTTTCCACGCAACCAACGGAGACCCCTCCGCAGCATTGTACGAGATCCGCTGTTATTAAAGAACTGCGGGGAAACCGGTATTTCGCTTTTGAGGGCAAGGTTTCCATGGATTTTGGGGGAGCCTTGTCCTCGAAGCAGCGGTACTTGCCTCGCCGCAGTCTTCATGATGAACAAACAGGCGCTTACATTGGCATCCTGCCCAAAAGCGTGTACACTGTCTACAACAGGCATCCTACGAAGTGAAGGAGCTAAACGATGGTTACCCGCAATGATGTAGCCCGGCATGCCGGGGTTTCAGTGGCAGTTGTGTCCTACGTGCTTAATAATAAGAGCTTCGTGAAAGAGGCCACGCGGCGCAAGGTGCTCCAGTCCATGGAGGAGCTGGGCTATCAGCCCAATCATACGGCCCGCAGCCTGAAGACGAAGAAAAATTACCAGCTGGCGGTGCTGACCAATTATATCGGCAATCCCTTCGAGGCGGGCATTCTGCTGCATTTGGAGGAAGCCGCCTCGCGCTTCGGGTATATGATCACTTACCAGACCTGCCGTCCCGGGCGGGAGGAGGAGATGAAGTCACTGCTGGCCGGACGGGTGGACGGCATTATTCTGCTGGGGCAGAGCCTGAAGGAAGAGACCCATGATTTTTTCGGCAAAAGAGACATTCCCCTCGTGTCAGTGATGCGTCCGGCGGCGGCTCCTCCCTCGCTGTTCTGCGCCGATGTGGATTGGACTGCCGCCTACACAAGCCTCATCCGGCTTCTTGCTGCAGAGGGACACCGGCGGATCGCCTTCATGACCCATGGGAATCCGCTGGACACTCTGGCGCACCGGATGGATTGCTTCAGGCAGGCGATGGCGGCGGCAGGATCGGCTCAGCCTCTCGATTGCATGGAACTGCACGGAGAAGGCAGGTACGAGGGAGCCTACAAGCTGCTGACAGAGTTCCCCGGCCAGCCGGAGGTAACAGCAATTGTCTGCGCCAATGACCTGATGGCTATCGGAACGGTCGCGGCTTGCAGGCAGCGGGGCTGGAATGTGCCGAGCGGCATTGCTGTAGCCGGTTCGGAGAATATTCTGATGACGGTGGAAACCCATCCCCCCATTGCTGTGTTGGACTATCCCAGACAGCAGGCAGCTTATTCAGCCTTTGAGCATTTGCTGGCCCGGATGACCGGCTCCAGTGCGCTTCCGGAGCCAGTCTCGCTCAATGCGCCGTTTATCCGCAGAGAAAGCATAGGATTGTAATAACCTTGAGCAAGGCCATCCGCCGGTGAATCCAACCGGGAGGATGGTCTTTTTGGTGTGGTGCGTGGGTACGGCATTTTCAGGGGCAGCAGTTTTTTACCGGGAAGGGTTGATTAACCAAATGGTTCTGATATACTGTGTATATAGATATACACAGAGTAACACTGGTATGAAGGATGGTGATGGCAATTGCAGCGCAATGTGAAATATCTCGTGTGCCATGAGCTGCGGAGAATGCCGATTTCCTTGCTCGTTTCGGGGATTATTTATGCCATTGGCGGTTTCTTTACGGGCGGCATATTGGTAAGTGCACAGGAGCTTCAGGATGAGAGGGCGATCCAACTCATCCAGCAGTTCACAAGCGATTGGATGATGCTCTGCTTGGCAACCTCTTTGGGCTTCGCTTTCACCAAAGATTATCTGGATTATTTCCGTACCGATGCATTTTCCAGGAGAACAGCCTTCTACCGGAAGCTTCCACTTACCAACCGCGAGATTGTTGTGGCCCGGCATGTCATTCTTTTGATCACTGTGGTTCCCATGTCGGTATGCTTTCACATTCCGGCATACCTAATCATCCGTCTGGGCAGCCTGGCTACGGGAATCGAATATCTGGGAGCGGCTGTCAGCTGGTTGGGAATATCCCTTCTCGCAGGAGCAGGATACATCTATCTGGAATTGGGCTTCTCCGGGAGAAAGTATCTGGTGTATACCATGTTGGCGCTCGGAATTGCTCTTGTGCTCTTGACTGGACTTGGCTTCATGGGTATTTTTCTTGTGGGCGGCAGCTTCCAGCTAGTGCGGAATTATCACGCATGGCCTCCCGTTCTATCCGTATTGGCGGGTGCGGCAGGCATGTGGTTTGTGGCGAAAAAGACGGTGCGGCGGCTTAATGTCCGCGACCTGTTGTAGCATAAGCGTATGAAGTGGGCTTTCCCTTAAGCCGGCAACGGATTCGTTCCCGGATTCAGCGAGGAAAGCTCCAAGGGGGGGATGATCATGCTGCTGCCTATTCAAACTTCGCCGACCAGTGCCGAACCTCTTTACCACCAGATCAAGGTGCAGCTCAAGGCTCTGATTCTTGGCGGCAAGCTTGCCGAGGGAACGCCGTTGCCCTCCATCCGGGAGCTGTCGTTGGATCTGTCCTGCAGTGTGATTACAATACGAAGGGTGTATCAGGATCTGGAGAATGAGGGCTTAATCCGCACCAAGCAGGGGACGGGGACCTTCGTGGCCCGGGTTCAGGAGGACGATCGGGAGCGGCACCGGCTGGAGGCGGTCACGGTCAAGTTCAGGGAAGCCGTGGACACCGCGCTCCGTTACAAGTGCTCTGCGGAGGATATGCGCCGTTTTCTGAATGAAGCTATAGAGCTTGGAGGACGAAGTGATCCTGAATAGAAGATGCTTACGAGGCCAGCTTTGCTAAAGCAAAGCTCTAAGATGATGCTTACGAAGCCAGCTTTGCTAAAGCAAAGCTCTAAGGAGGAACCAAACCGATGAGTGAGCAAATCGTTCTCAGGACGGACGGTCTGGAGAAATGTTACCGGGGCTTCGAGCTGGGTCCTATAAGCTTGGCGCTTGCAGGCGGGTATGTATATAGCATCATGGGGCAAAACGGCTCGGGCAAAAGCACGCTGTTCAAGCTCCTGACCGGCATGGCCCAGCCGGAGAAGGGAAGCGTGGAGTGGCTGGGGGATGGCCATGTGATCGGCAGCGGAATGGTTGCTACTGCCCAAACGCGAAGCAAAATCGCCTATGTTCCCGATGAGTTGGATATTCCCGACATGAGTTGGTCACTTTATGCCTGGAAGGAGTTTGTGTCCGGCCTCTACCCGGACTGGAACGGGCCGAAATACCGCAGACTGGTGGAGCGCTACAATCTGGATGAGAACAAGTCTATGCGCAGGTCCTCCAAGGGGAGCCGCCGCAAAGCCGCACTCGTCATCGCCCTCTCCCAGGAACCGCAGGTGCTGCTCGTGGATGAGCCTTCAGCCGGTCTGGACCCTTTTGCCTGGAAAATGATGCTGGAGGATTTCGCGGAGTTTATGGCTTCGGGAGACAAGACAATTCTGATGGCGACCCACATCATGGAGGAAATCCGGCGGCTTGGCGATTATATATGTTTTGTGCACGAGGGACAGCTGTTCGGGCCGTATGAGAAGGATGCGCTCATGGATAGTTGGAGAATGCTGTGGGTGGACGGCCTTCCGGGCACAGCCCACAGGCTGCCCGGGGTGGTTGCTGTGGAGCAGCAGCTGCCTGTACGGCTGATCACCAATGCTCCCAAGGAGACGGAGGCGGCACTGGAGGAATTGGGACTTGCGATTGTCAACCAAAGGGCCCTGGAATGGGATGAACTCTTTTGGCATGTGATTCGTACTAAAGACAGGAGCATTTATTGAAAGGAGCCGTGAACCGATGAGTGTACTCGAAGTGGCAGGAGTAAGCAAGCAGTATGGCGAGAAGACGGCGGTCAACAGCATCAGCCTGAAGGTGGAGCAAGGAGAGATCTACGGTTTGCTGGGAGCCAATGGCGCAGGGAAAACGACGACCATGCGGATGGTGCTGGGCCTGATCTACCCTGATGCAGGCTCCATCCGTTATAACGGCAAGCCCTACAGCAATGAACTGACACGGACGCTGGGCTATCTGCCGGAGGAACGGGGGCTGTATCCCAAGATCAAGGTCAGTGACCAACTGATTTATTTGGCCCAACTGAGGGGGATGTCCGCCAAGGATGCCGACCGCAGCCTGAAGCGCTGGCTGGACAGGTTTGAGGTGCCCGACTACTACGGCAAGCGGGTGGAGGAGCTGTCCAAGGGCAACCAGCAGAAGATCCAGTTCATCGCGGCAGTGATTCATAATCCGGTTCTGGTGATTTTGGATGAGGCGTTCAGCGGTCTGGATCCAGTTAATGTGGAGCTGCTGAAGGATACGGTCAAGGAGCTTCGGGACAGCGGCATCAGCATATTGTTCTCTACCCACCGGATGGAGCATGTGGAGGAGCTATGCCGGAATATCACGATTCTCCACAAGTCCAACACGGTCATGAAGGGCAATATTAAGGAAATTAAGAGCACGTTTCCCAAGGAGCGCGTTATTCTCGGAACAGCTAGCGAGGTGACGGGACTTGAAGCCATTGATGGGGTAAACGGAGTGAAGCGGCATGAATATGGCTATGAGCTGATGATCGGCAAGCCGGAGGCAGCCCGGGCCATTATCACCCATGCGCTTGCCCAGACCGATGTCCATCACTTTGAAGTAAAGGAACCTACATTGAATGAAATCTTCATTAAAGTGGTAGGGGGTGACCGGCATGAATAACGGATTTATGACCGTGATGAGTTTTACCATCAAGAACAAGCTCCGTTCCAAGTCTTTTATTGTGACATCGCTTCTCCTGGTGCTTCTGGTCACGGTGGGAGCCAATCTCCCTTATATCATCTCGTTGTTTCAGTCCGAACAGTCAGCGGATGCGGTGGGCGCCATCTCCGGCGAGATTCCCGGCCGGCTGGAGCAGTATTATGCAGCGCAGGAGAACCCGGCTATTGTGATTAAACAGTATCCTGATCAAGGCTCCCAGGCTGCCAATGACCAGTTTCTGAAGGATAAGGTAGCAGACGGGGACATTAAGGGATATCTGGAGTTCGGCGAGACGGATGCGGCTTCGGGTTTCCCCAAGGTGTTGTATAAATCAACGTCCACCCTGGATTTCGGGATAACCGGCAAGCTTCAGACAGGACTCCAGAGTGTGAAGAGTGAGGCTCTGGCCAAGGAGCTGTCTCCGGAGATACTGGCCCGCATCACGGCTCCCGTGGTGATCGGCAATGTGCAGATCTCCACCACTCAGGGCGGTGTAGGATCAGTTGGCTCGGAGGGCAAGACGGAAGAGGAGTTCGGCATGGCGACTGTCATGGTCTATGTCCTGATCATTGTGCTGTTTCTGGGGGTCATGATCACCGGCCAGTTGATCGCCACCGAGATTACGGCGGAGAAAAGCTCCCGGGTCATGGAGGTGCTGATTACCAGCGTGTCGCCGATGAACCAGATGTTCGGCAAGATTATCGGCATGCTTCTGGTGGGACTAAGCCAGATTGTGCTGATTGTGGCCGCGGCTGTTGGCAATCTGCTGCTGCCCCATAATATCGGCGCCCTGAAGGACTTGGACATCAATCTCGGCAGCATTGATCCGGTTCTGCTGGTGTACGGCATTGTCTTCTACCTGCTGGGGTATTTCCTGTATGCTACCGTATACGCGGCGGTGGGCTCCATTGTCAGCCGCACCGAGGATCTGGGCCAAGCGGTGATGCCCATCACCTTGATTTCCCTGGCCGGGTTCTATCTGGCGATCTTCGGCATCATGACACCGGATGCCAGATATATTACTGTCACATCGTTCATCCCGTTCTTCACACCATTCCTCATGTTCATGCGGATCGGCCTGACTGACCCGTCCATCTGGGAGGTGGTGCTGTCCTTGCTGATCCTGTGCGCCTCCATCTTCGGGATGGGCTGGCTGTCGGCCAAGATTTACCGCACCGGCGTGCTTATGTACGGCAAGCGTCCTTCCCTGAAGGAGCTGCGCAAGGCTATGAAGGCCTATAAGGTGTAGGGGAGGCCGCTTATCCGCTATTTGTAATTTATTCGGCTTTAATGCGTTGCGTAGACATGGGGGAAAGTTATTTCGCATATCCATAGGGCTGCTGGCAGAGGGAAAATAGCTGCCGGCAGCCTTTTTTGAGAAAGTATATAATTCTGAAGGAAGTGAGCCCTTTTCTCGGTAGATCAAATGACATAGCTTAAATTTTTGACCTTATCAAAGGCGTTACTCCTTTGGCAACGTAAAAAAGCATCTGGCGGTGTTCTTCCTCCAGGTTTTTCTTAAAAATCTCAGAAAGTATCAACGTGGAAGCGGCTCGGCTTCTTGACAAACGCATGGTACCAAAAGGAAGGCGTTTATACTCGGTAAAACGAACAAACTTGCGAAGCAATAACCCTGATTCATGGCAGCGGGCAAAATGTAAAAGTACAGTTTTTTTCGGCCATACAGAGGAAAAAAGATGTTGTACCTGCAAAAGTGCAGGTATTTTGGGCGCTGGGAGCACAAAGGGAGCCAAAGCGCGTGATTTACCTGCACTTTTGCAGTTTTGTCCTGTTGGTTATGATTAGTCAGGCGAACAAACTGTATTTTTACATTTTGCAGGTTCCACTTCGCTTACTTACCGCTCCTTTGTTGATTAAGGCTGAATGACGGGTGTCTAAGAGCATGGACTATCTGTCCAGGGTATCAAAAATGATAGTTGTTGGCGGATGGACGGAGCGGGGAGTCGTACCATAGCTTTCAAATTTGATGAAGCGGCAAACCGGGAAGAGTGAATCGCGAAGAAAGGAGGGTAATCGGGGAAGCGTGATCCACCGAAGGAGAAACAGCAAATCCCGGCCGAATGAAATTCGGCGCGGGAGCGCGGTGCCGGATGGATGTTCGTTACATCAAACCTGTCAGGGGCCAATACCACAGAACGCATAGCGCATACACCGCGCAGGCAATCACGGAGATAATCAACCCCAGCTTGGGGAAGTCCCGGGCCGTTACATAGCCGGTGTCATAACATAGGATGCTTGGCGTAGTGTTGAAAAAGGTCAGGACGGGGTAGCCCCCAATCATCATGGCAGCAGGCAGGATAACCTGCTCCACGGGGATGGAGGAGACGGAGGCAATGCCCACCAGCACCGGAAAAAACACATTGGCCATGGTAGCGGTGCCCACGAACATCACATGCATGAACTGAACCACCACGATGATGCAGATGATCAACGCCCATACCGGCAGGGAGCTTAAATGCAGCGCGGCAAAGGTATGCTCTGCGATCCAGCCGGCTGCACCCGTTGAGCTCATGGCCGCACCAAGGCTTATACCCCCGCTGCAAATAAAGACAACGCTTAAGGAAATGCTGTCCTTGCAGGTTTCCCACTTCAGCACACCAATGCGCGGCAGGCAGAGGATGCAGGCTCCCAGCAGGCAGGCGGCGGTGGAGTCCAGCCCCAGCTTTTCACCCAATACCCAGAGCAGCACCGTCAAGGCGAACACGGCCAGCGAAACTTTTTCGTCCCGGCTGACGGGGCCCATCTTGTCCAACTCCTCACGGATGAACTCCCTTCCCCCCTCCATGTACTTGTGCTCGGGGGGGAATAGCAGCTGGATCAGCAGCCAGGCCACTACGGTCATCAACAGCGCGGGGGGGAAGCCCCAGAGCAGCCAGTTGGTGTAGCTCACCATCCGCCCGGTTTGGCTGAATATATAATCGACCGCCATGGGATTGGAGATGGTGGAGGTCAGGATGCCGGCACTGATGGTCGAAGTGGTCACGCCGAGCGTCATGATGATGTTGGTGCCCAGCCGGCTTTTCCCTTCTGTGGCCGGGAAACGGCGGATGATGTTGATGCAGATCGGCAGCATCATGGCCGTGCGCGCCGTGGACGAGGGAATCATGAAGGCAAGCACGATAGTAACCAGCATCATGCCGAAGGAGATTCTCCGCACACTGGTGCCTAGCTTCAGCAGGATCAAATAAGTGATGCGGGTGCCCAGCTTGGACTGGATCACCGCTTCCGCCAGAATAAATGAACCGATAATTAAATACGTAGAGGTGGATGAGAAGCCGGACAGCGCTTCTTTGATATTCGTGATGCGCAGGATCACCAGCAGGGGCACGATCAGCAGGCTGACGATTGCTGCGCTCACGGATTCAAACAGATAAAGGATAAAGACGGATGTAAACAGGGCCAGGCAGCGCATGCCCGCTTGGGGCAAGCCTTCCGGCGCCGGCAGCGCCATGATTGTGATGAGCGCCACCGCTGCCAGAACAATGCCGATCATCCTCTTGCGTTCGCTCATACAAAAACGTCCTCTGAATGAATTTAGGTAAATTTTGGGCCGGACGCAGCTGTCGGAACGGGCTGCTCCGGCCCTTTGCAATTGAACGGTTCCCTTTAGCGCAAGCCGTCTTCGCCTTTAACTTCATCAAGCTTTAGCCCGCCGATTCGGGGATGGGGGCGCCCGCCGTCAGTGAATACCAGAGAAACTACGATTTCATCGGCCTTGGGAGCATCGGGAATGCGGACCTCCATGGCGTCATAATGGGTGCGGACAAACGCCGCATCCTTGTAGTGCAGCGGCACATCCAGCGCGGTACCCGGAGGACCCGCCTTCTTGGCGGAAGGAATAATCGCCTTGCCCCCACCGATTGCGTCGCGCATGGGTTTGCCCAACTGCGGATGCAGGATGGCGCCCCCGTGCTCCAGCTCGCCGTCCATGCCTACAATAGCGCCCTTTCCGTAGCTGTGGACCGGTGCACCGTTCAGGGCCTTCACCGCCAGACCGGTCAAATAGCCACCCAGATATTCGCCTATATCGGACAGCTCCTGCAGATTCTCCACATACTGCCCGGCAAACGGATTGCGGATGACGGCAGAAACGGCGCATTTATGAATAGGCTGAGCTACGGTGGCGAAGCCTTCATATCGTATGTCTTCTATAACCGTAATGATTTTTCGGATTTCCGGCATTTTTGCCGCCATAATTATTACCTCCTAAGAGTTTTTGCGTAAGCAAAAACTGGCTTCGTAAGCATCGGCTAAAAGTTTTTGCGTAAGCAAAAACTGGCTTCGTAAGCATCGGCTAAGAGTTTTTGCGTAAGCAAAAACTGGCTTCGTAAGCATTAACTTGAGCTTTGCGGAGCAAAACTGGCATCGTAAGCATTCGCATAGTATTTCGGTCGCAGCGACAAGCAGCAGGAAGAAAAACTGGCTTCGGAAGTCATCCGCTAAGAATGCCGGCCGCGCTCTTAATTAACGTCCGTGGCTGATGGTGTGCCCGGACCACGGCTCCAGACCGCAACGGTGCCAGACGCCAGGATGCGTTACAGCTTCACCGCACGTTTGGCGGGCGGGGTGTTCCGGCTCTTCTTCACCCGAACCTGGCCGTTGATGATCACGCCGTTGATGGCAGGCAGATCGCCGTAGGCAAAGGCGTCCAGCGCGTTGTCTGCGACAGAGCCCAGCGGCGCGTCCATCAGCACCAGATCGGCCTCCCGGCCAGGGGCAATAATGCCTGTATTCAGTTCATAGACCTTGGCGGTGTTGCCGGTAGCCATGCATACGGCAACTGCGGGATCAATCCCGGATACGGAAGCGGCGAACGAAATGTTGCGCATAATTCCAAGCGCCATGATGCCGCTGCCCGACGGCGAATCGTTGCCGAAGATAACGCGGGCAAGCTGGTCCTGCTCCATAGCGCGCCGGGCGACGTAATCGGCCACCTTAGGGTTGCCGCACTGGACAATCTCCATGGCAAACGCCGTGTCGTCCATAATTTTGTCTACCTCCGCAAGGGAAATCGCCGTTGGACCGCCGTTGATATGGGACACCACGTCCGGCTTGGTAGCCATTACATCGGCGGCGGTGACTGTGGAACTGCCGGGAATGGACGTGCCTCCGGTGTGCATCTGCACCTTGAAGCCGTAACGGTGGGCCCATTCCACCATTGGGGCGGCGGTTTCGGGACGGTTGATGCTGCCAAGGCCGATTTCGCCCACCAGCCAGACGCCCTGCTCCTTCAATTCGGCAAAGTCCTGCTCCGTCAGACCTTTCTCCAGAATCAGCGCTCCGCCATGTACCTTGACGCCGGAGGGCGGCGCGTTGTAATAGGATTTGCTCATGAGCACCGCCAACGCTTTGGCGCCGGCGGGATCCTTGGGGCGGCCGGGATAATGGGCCTCTCCCGCCGAAATCATCGTGGTGACGCCGCCATGCAGGGCGGAATCAATAAAGTCCAGCGTCTTCTGGCGAAAGCCGTAATCGCCGCCGGAAACATGGCAGTGGGAGTCGAACAGGCCGGGGGTTACCGTTGTGCCCTGGGCATCGATTACCGCCGCATCCGGATGGAGAACGGCCAGCTCCCCGTTGCCGACGGCGGCGATGACAGCATCTTCTATTAACAATTCGGTTCCCGGAATAATCGGAGAAGCGATGTCCCCGGAAACAATGCAGCCAATATTGACAATCAACAGCTTGCTCATGAACCAACACACCTTCCTTAATGAATGTGGGAGAGCCTATACCCGGATGCCTGCCTTTTCCCCGGCCAGCTTAACCACTGACGATATGTCCAGCTTCCCGAATCCGTGCTCCTGTGCTTCGGCAAACAGCTGCTCCGCTGCTTCCGTCATGGGCATGGACAGACCTGCTTGAGCAGCGGCGGCGAGCGCCAGGTTCAGGTCCTTGCGCTGCAGCGCTACGGCGAACCCGCCCTCATAGGAATCCGCCATAACAAACGGCTTCATCTTGGCTTCCCAGACATAGCTGCGCCCGGAGCTGACACTGACCACCTCGTTCATGACAGCTGCGGTCAGGCCGTATTTGGCGCCGAGAGCCAAGGCTTCTCCCATTGCGGCCATGCTAACTCCCAGCAGCAGATTGTTCACGATCTTCACCGCTGCACCGCATCCGCTGGCGCCAAGGGCGAAGATCCGCTTGCCTACACCCTCCAGCACCGGGCGGATGACTTCCAGCACCTGGTCCGTACAGCCGGCCATAATCGTCAGCGTTCCGGCCTCGGCGCCGCTCCGGCCTCCGCTGACCGGCGCATCCACGTACGTAAGACCGCACTCCTCAGCCGTCTGGGCCAAGGCTTTGACCGTATCGGGCGAGATGCTGCTGAAATCGATGATAACGGAGCCGGGCACCGCCGAGGCGAGCACTCCGTCCGGTCCGGTCAGCACGCTGGTCACGATGCTGTCGTTGGGCAACGACAGACAAATGACGGATGCGCCCCGGCACGCTTCGGCAACAGAGGAGCAGGCAACGGCAGCGGCTTGGGCCAGTGCTTCGACTGACTGGGGCGAAACGTCATATACTTGCACACGATGCTCCGCCTTTACCAGGTTTTCCGCCATTGCGCTGCCCATAATTCCCAGGCCGATAAATCCGATCTGCATATTCCACACGCCCTTTTCGTGTATTGGCTACGGCGGTCGGAGACTTGCCTGCGGGAAGTGTGCGCGGGACAAGCGCTCTTTCTTCCGCCGCTGTGAATCAATGGTTGACAATCCGGTTAGATTGGATAAAATCATAGCATACAAAAATGCTTGCGAAAAATACAACTATCCTTAATAAGCTATACGAAAATCGAATGGATGCTTGTACAACCCATATGGGACCCAAAGGAGGAAGCCGATCATGACCCTCAAGCAACTGGAATATTTTCTTGCCATTGCCAAGCACGGGCATATCTCTGCCGCTGCCCGGGAACTGAACATTTCCCAACCGCCCCTCAGCACCCAACTGCGGCTGCTGGAGGAGGAACTGGGCACCCCATTGTTCCGCCGGGACAAGCATAACCTGATCATTACGTCGGCGGGGATGCTGCTGCGGGACAAGGCCATGCAGATTCTCGAGCTGACGCGAAATGTATCCGAGGAGCTGCAGGGACTGGGCGATCTGCTGCGGGGCTCGCTGTACATCGGCGCCATCACCTCGGTATGCTACAAGATTTTGCCCATGCGGGCGGCCCAATTCCTGCAGGCCAACCCCAAGGTGGATTTCCATATCTGGGTGGGCAGCAGCATCCGCATAATGGAGCTGCTGTCCGACGGCACCATCGAGATGGGGATTGTCCGGGAGCCGTTCAATCATGACCGTTACCAGACCCATCCCCTTCAAGACGATACACTGGGGGAGGCCCGGGAGGACCCGTTCGTGGCCGTCGGAGTGCCGTCCCGGATGAATGCCCTGGGCAACAACCGGGAGCTGGCGCTCAAGGACCTGGAGGGAGTGCCGCTGATCCTGCACCGCCGCTTTAACGATCTGTTTCTCTCCGCTTGCCGCAAGGAGGGCTTCCAGCCGCAGATTCTGTGCCAGAACGACGACCTGGTGTCGTCGTTGAGCTGGGCGGCGGCAGGTATGGGCGTCGCCATTGTACCTGCCACGTCGGCGGCCCTGCGCTTTGGAGATGAGCCCACGGTGGCCAAGCCTATCCGGACTCTGGCGCTGGATGCGAAGCTGGCCCTGATTACCCGGAAGGATGACCGCCTGTCTCCCGCGGTCAAGGCGTTTATTGCCCTGATGAGCTCCAGCACCGGACAGGCTCCCACAATGAAAGGCAAGGGGAGACGGGGCAGCTTCAAGTGACGGCGGCTTATCCCGATACAGCCTCTGCTTCGCGGACGCCCGCCATCATCAGGCCAAGCCGCTCTCTGGTGGCATCGGATTGATCCACAATGCCCATGACCTCGCCGTGGCTGAGCACGACAATGCGGTCGGACAGCTCCAGAATCTCGTCCAGCTCGGTGGAAACCAGCAGCACCGCCACACCCCTGTCCCGTTCCTCCAGCAGACGCTGCTGAATAAACTTGGTTGCGCCAATGTCCAGGCCCCGGTCAGGGTGAACAGCGATCAGCAGGGAAGGAGAGCGGTCAAGCTCACGCCCTACCACGAATTTCTGCTGGTTGCCGCCGGAGAGGTTGCCTGCCCGTTCGTATATATCCGGCGTTCTTACATTAAATGTCTCGATCAGCTGCTCGTTGCGCTTCTTGATCCAGCCCATGTTCAGCATTCCTCTGCGGGAAAAGGGCTGGCTGCGGAAGCTGGTCAGGATCAGATTCTCGTTGATGGACATATCCGCAAGCATCCCCATGCTCTGCCGGTCCTCCGGGATATGGGACACCCCCTTGTCCAGAATGGAACGGGTAGAGGCGTGGGTGATATCCTCCCCATGCAGGGTGCTGGCCCCGGAGGTGGCTCTCAGCAAGCCGGTAACGCAGCGGATCAGTTCGGACTGGCCGTTGCCGTCCACGCCGCAGATGCTGACGATTTCCCCGGCGCGCACCGTGAAGGTAATTTCCTTCAGCTTGTCCACCCCGTCCTTGCTGCGGTAGCCCAGGGACTGCACCCGCAGCACCTCGCCGCCCGCCTTGACCGGCTGCTTGTCCATCTCCAGCTTGATGGGCTGGCCTACCATCAGCTCCGCCAGCTGGCCGGCTCCCCGGATTTCCGAGACCGGCAGCGTTGCCGCTACCCGGCCCTGGCGCAGTACCGTGCAGCGGTGGCAGACGGCCAGGATCTCATGCATCTTATGACTGATGATGATGATGGTCAGTCCCTCTTCTGTCAGGCGCCGGATGACATCGAATAGGGCCGTGACTTCCTGGGGAGTCAATACCGCTGTAGGCTCGTCCAGGATCAGCAGATTGGCCTTGCGGAACAGCGCCTTTAATATCTCCACCCGCTGCTGCTGGCCGACGGACAAGGCCGATACCTTGGCCCACGGGTCCACCGGCATGCCATAGCTGTCGGCCATGGCGGCGAACTCCTTCGCCGAAGCCTTCAGATCCAGCACCGTTTTGTTGCTCTTCAGGCCCAGCACCACATTCTCAATAACCGACAGGGTGGGAATCAGCATAAAATGCTGGTGCACCATTCCGATGCCCTTGGCAATGGCGTCGCTGGGGTCTTTAATATCAAGCAGCTCGCCGTTCATATATACTTGTCCCGAGGTGGGCTTGTACAGACCGTAGAGAATGTTCATCAGCGTGGATTTGCCCGCTCCGTTTTCTCCCAGCAGCGCATGAATCTCGCCCTTTTCAACACTGAGGTTCACATCCTCGTTTGCCGTTACCTTGCCGAACCGTTTTGAAACATGCCTCATTTCCAGAAACGCCATACTCATGCTCTCCCTCCTTCTCCCTCATCAATTTTTCGCATACGCCAGGCCGCTGAAGCGCGGCGCATTGGAGCGTTTATGATAAGCGCACAGGGCCACCACGGTGATGATATACGGCAGCATCATCCAGAAGTAGTATGAAACCGGCGTGTCCATGGCCTGCAGGCGGTATTGCAGCCCCATGCCCGTAGCAAAGATCAGACAGGAGCGGAATACACCAAGAGGCGTAAAGTTGCCGAAAATGACTGCCGCGTAGGCGATGAACCCGCGGCCGGAAATCATTCCTTCGGAAAAGGCGTTGAGCTGGTCGGTGGAGATGCAGGCGCCCGCCAACCCGGCCATCATGCCGCTGAAGAGCACCGTCTCATAGCGCAGGCGGTTGACATGAATGCCCACTGTATCGCATGCGGTGGGATGGTCTCCTACAGCGCGGATTTTCAGGCCCAGATTGGTTCTTCCCAGAATGAACCATGTAGCGAACACCAGCGCATACGCCGCATAGCCCAGCAGCGATTGCGAGAACAGTGTTTCCCCCAGCAGCGGAATCCTGCTGAGCAGCGGAATCGGCAGCGTCTCGAAGTCGGCCACCTTCAGCACCCCCGAGGAGGTAAGAAAGACGCGGTTTAATGAAATGGTCAAGCCGCTGGCAACGATATTCAGCGCCACGCCTACCACAATCTGATTGGCCCGGATGGTAATGGTGAAGAAAGCGAACAGCAGCGAGAGCAGCAGTCCGGCCAGCATGGCCAGCAGCGCCCCTATATAGGGAGACCCTGTCCAGTACGAGCCCAACACTCCGAACAGCGCCCCCGTAAGCATCAGGCCTTCCAGTCCGATATTAATGACACCCGCTTTTTCGCTGAACAGCGCTCCCAGGGAGCACAGCAGCAGCGGAACCGCCATAATCAGCACGGATACAAGAAAATTTGCCATTACAGATCCACTCCCTTCCGGCTGCCGCCCGTATCGTCAGCGCTGCCGGTATTCAGCACTGCGGCGCGCACCGTATCTGCTATTGCCCCGTTTCGCCCCCGGTCGCGGCTGAAGTGCTCCTTCATCTTGTCTGTCAAACCAAGCTGGAATATGCGGCGTCCCACGATCAGGATGATGACAATGCCTTGAAACAGGTAGACCACTGCAGAGGGAACGCTGGCCAGCATCTGCATTTTGTTGGCGCTGCTGAGCAGCATGCCGAAGAACAAGGCCGAGGCTGCGATCCCGATGGGCGAATGATTGCCCAGGTACGATACGGCCAGTCCGTCAAAGCCCAGGTTGCCTACCCAGTCAATGGTCATGCGGACGTCGATTACCGTCGCCTGGATGGCTCCCCCCAGTCCGGCAACTCCGCCGGCTATCGCCATGGCCAGCATCTGATTGCTTTTGATGCCCAGGCCTGCATATTGGCCCACCGGTACACTCATGCCCACAACGCGCATCTGGTATCCTCTGGTTGTCCGGGACATGAAGATGGCGTAGAAGACCAGCACCGCCAATGCGATCAGGATGCCGGCATGCCACCGGGTATTGGGGAACAGCGTCGGCAGCACTGCGGAAGCAAGAGCGGGCTTGGACTGCGCCAGGTCGCTCAGGGGGTCCTTCATCACCCCGCTGATCAGAAACGTGCACAGGTGCATTCCGATATAATTGAACATCATGGTGGTTACGACTTCGCTGGCGTTGAAGGTGTTTTTCAGGAATGCCACCAGCATTCCGTACACCGCTCCCGCTGAAATGCCGGCAGCGAGCGTCAAGGGAATGTGTATGGCGGCAGGCAGCCCTGCCAGGCTGGTGGCCGCCAGCATGCCGGCGATACCGCCCATATAGATCTGTCCGTTGGCGCCGAGATTGATCAGCCCGCTGCGGGCCGCGATGGAGAAGCTGAGCGCCGCAAACAGCAGCGATACCGATTTGGCCATGGTTTCGCCCCAGCCGTACATGGAGGTAACCGAGCTGGTGAACAATACCCGATACGCCTTGATTGGATCATGTCCCATAAGCTCAATAATCAATGCCATAATCACCAGTGCAATCACCAGTGCCAGCAGCGGGTAATACACCGCCTTGAGCATTTTTGCCGGGAGGCTTATTTTCTTTGCTTGACTCATACCGGTTTCTCCTTTGCTTGGCAGTCACCCTTGAAGCAGAGCTTCTTGCCAGTTCTGAAGACAGAGGACAGAGGACCCGCCTATTGACAGGCGCAAGGGCGCTGCCCCGCCGTAATGGAGGTTGCAACGCCCCGCGTGTTTTCTGACAGGGCTCTGTGGAACTACTGTCCTTTGTACTCTGCCATGGTTTTCACGATGATTTCTCCGGAAGCAACCTTGTCCATCGTTTCCTTAATGAACGCTTTGTCGTCTTCCGTCAGCGCATCGGCAGCCGGGAGGAAGTAACCGTCCAGACCAACCACGCCGTAGTTAATGCCGTAGGATTCTGTTGCGGCCTTCTCCAACAGTGTGCCGTCCAGATATTCCTTAAAGCTCTGTACATAGGTTTTCTCGTTGTCCTTGGTTATGCCGGCGATCATGGTTTTGGGAGCAACCTTGTTTTGGTCGAAGCCGTTGCCCACACTGAGCACGCCTGCCTCTTCGCAAGCCTGAAGCACGGCGTTGGAGGCATTGTCAGCCACCGTGGTCATGGCATCGTAGCCCTCCGCAATAAAGGACTTGGCAGTTTCATAGCCTGCTGTGGTATCCGTATAATTGCCCAGGTAGGTGACCTTTGGCTGGACATTCCGGCCTTTCTTCTCATTCACATATGCGACCGCCTGATAAAAGCCTGCTTCACTGTCCAGCGTAGGAGTCATTTCCGTACCGTTGATCATGCCCACCTTGTTTTTCTTGGTGACCAGCGCAGTGATAATTCCCTGGAGATAGCCCTGCTGGCCATTGGCGGTGGTCAGGCTCGCATAGTTCGGGCCTTGCTTGCCGACACCGTTGATGATGAAGGTTACTTTGGGGAATTGGGGCGCGATTTCGTATGCGGCATCCTTAAAGGCGCTGGAATTCACATAAACAACGTTGTAGCCGGATGAAGCGAAGGTACGGATGGCATCGGGAGCATCTGCTGCCGGGGTGCTTTCGGTATAGGCGACTTCAGCGCCCATGGCCTTGATCTTCTGCAAACCGTTATAGGCTGTTTCATTCCAGCTCTTGTCCGTGATTGGACCGCCAAAGACCGCCGCCACCTTAATTCCTGCTGCCTCGCCGGCGTCACCGGGGGCCGTGCTTCCCGCAGGGGAGCTGCCGTCTGTTGAGCTGCCGCAGCCGCTCAGCACCAGGCTGACCATAAGTACCGCCATAATCAATACCGTAAACTTCTTCATAAATGATTCCTCTCTAAACAATATGTTTATAATTAGTTAAAAAATGGTATAAACAGTTGTCGTGAACCCGCCGGAAAGCCTGCAATTGGCTTTCCCGCTTTTGCCATAGCCTCTTTTATCCAGCCATATCCGGCAATCTCAATGGAACTGGCTGACTTGGTCTTTCCAGTAAAGGAACCTGTAAAGGAACCTGTTTTTCAATCAACCAACCGCTGTTCGTTTCCATGTCACTTATTCTTCCGTGTTGCGGTATGTTAGCATCGATATTAGCATTGAAAAAAACCTCTGTCAACGCGTTTTGGTAATATAAGGAAGCTTAAACTATACTAATAATATATACCCTTGCAACATTTTTTGTATGATGGCAGCTCTCTATATAGCTTGTTGCTACTGGATTTTTTAGAAATCAACCGCTTTGCTGGCAGATGTAAAACCATGCCGTTGCAGAGTTTTTTGACTGTTTTCTGTGAAATGAACCACAGTAATAAATATGTCGTAATAATAACATATGATGTTAGAAATGGCGGTATATAACCGCTTTTTTTCTCTCATGTCTATTATGTGTCAGGTTGACAATAAGACCTTATGGTCTATAATGAAAATCAAATTTTCTTTCACGATGACCCGCAAAGTGCAACGCCATGTTATTTACCCGGATCATTCCCGGGGAACGCTGTCCGTTAATGGCGGGTTCCGTCTATCCTTGGGAGGGACATGTCATGATAACTATTGAAGATAATTGCAAGGGCTGCGGTATATGCATAAAGAATTGCCCCTTGGCGGCTTTAACGCTGGAGGACAAAAGGGCGCAGGTTGCGGATACTTGTGTGGAATGCGGAATTTGTCTGCGCGTCTGTCCGTTCGGGGCCATCAGCCGTCCGGATGAGCCGTCTGCCGATGGCATAGCCGTCTGTTCCTCCTGTCCGGTGCAATGCCGGATACCGCTGGGAGGCTCCGGCGCGTGCAAGAGATATACCAATGAAGACGGTACGCTTATGCGCAACCGGACGCTCGTAACCGCCAGTCCGCGGGCCGTGTTCCCGGATAACCGCCTGTCTCCCCCTGCCATCACGGGCACGGGAGCAGGAACGGCGTATCCCTGCTGCCGCCCTGCTCCGCATATCGTACGCGAGACCCGCGACGGTATTGACGTGGTGACTGTCGTTACCGAAGCCCCGCTGAGCTACTCCGGTGTGACGGTCAAGCTGGACACCAACACGTTCATCGGGGAAGCGGGCAATCCGGTTACTCGCGAGGGGCGCAAGGTGGGCCTGGTGGTAACCGAAGAGTATGGGTCCAAAATGATTCAGATCGGCGGCGCGGAGCTTCTGACAGGCAAGGACGGCTTTCTGGTTGCCCGCACCATTGTGGAGCTTGCCAATGGAGGCCGGGTGGAGCTGAAGGTGGACCGCAAGCATGCCCTGGCCATTCAGCACGGGCAGCCCCCTGTCATCGACGGAACGGTGCAGACCAAGATGCGCGTAGGCTGCGGCAGCGCCACCTGCGGACTGTTCGCGCCGCTTATGAAGCAGGCTGCGGATGAAGTCATTGTTATTGACCACCATGTGATCGGGCTGGTATCGGAGCATCTGGCCGGCGCCGAGGTGGGCATGAGCTGGAGCGGCGTGATTGTGAACGCCAAGAAAAGCTCCCGGGGACGTTATTTCGGCGAGCCGGGCAATGGAATCGGCGGCACCTCCATCGGGCAGCCGCGGGATATTATCGCAGGTGTGGACCCGTCCGTGGCCCGCCACGGCATGACTATCTTCGTAACCGACACGACCGGCGGGGTACGCGCCCTCTTTGAGGCGGACGGGCAGGGCGGCATCCGGGAGCTTCCTCTGAATGAGGCGGTAACAGCTCTGGCCGATGAGATACGCAGCAATTGCGAGGACGCCATGGTATCGGTGATCTATACCGGGGGCTCCGGAGGATCCGCCCGGGGCGGAGTATGCAAGAGCCCGCTGGCGCTGACTCAGGCGATTCACCGGAAGAAGGCGGTGCTGACCATTGGCGGCGCGCCTGCATTCGTTCTCCCCGGGGGCGGCATCAATTTCATGGTGGACACCGGGGAGATGGCGGAACGCTCCTTTACCTGGGTGCCCACGCCGGCCACGGTAGCTCCCATCGAATATACGATGACCTACGAGGATTACTGCGCCATCGGCGGGCATCTGGATGCGGTGAAACCTGCCAGTGAATGGAAGGATCATGCGGAAAGCTATGTGAAGGATCATGTGGAAAACCATGTGGGAGACCGCGTGAATCATGTTGAAGACCATGTGAAGAATCATGCGGAAGATCATATGAAGGATCATGTGGAAGATCATGTGAGGGATCGGAACGATCATGAATGACGCGGTGCGCATTCTGGACGGAGGGCGGGTGCTGATTGATTACGGGCCGGTAACCATGACACTATTGGCGGAAAACGGCGGCAAGCCCCGCCCGGAGCTATGCTGCGCCGCGTTCGGGGAAGTGGAGCGGGTGCTCACGATGATGGGAGCCGATCTGCCCCTGCTGCGCCGCCCTCCGCTTGCGGTGCCGCGGGAAAGCCTGTCCGAATCCGGCCAGAGGATGCTTGACAGCGTGCGCAGTACGGGCGATCCGGAGCTTACCCCGATGGCTGCGGTTGCGGGAACAGTTGCGGATAGGATTGCAGATTATTTGGCTGCGCGTGGCGCAGAGCGTGTAATGGTTAATAATGGCGGCGATATTGCGCTGAGGCTCGTTCCCGGATGCCGGGTGCGCGTGGGGATTATGCCGAATCTGGGGCAGGGACGTGTGGCTTATACGGCGGATATCTCCGCAGAATCGGGGATACGCGGAATTTGCACCAGCGGCCTGGGCGGCCGCAGCTTCACCCGCGGCATCGCCGACAGCGTAACCGTGTTCTCCCATTCCGCCTCTATGGCTGACGCGCTGGCGACCCATCTGGCCAATGCCACCTTCCTGGAGGACGAGGCGGTCAAGACTGTCCTTGCGGGGGAGCTTGATCCGGACAGCGACATCAGCATGCTGTCGGTCGTGACCCGGGTGGGCCCGCTTTCGCCGGAAAAGCGGCAGCAAGCGCTGGAGCAGTTTTGCCGGGCCGCCGCCGGGCAAGCCGCCTGCATGGCAGGCGCAATCGCCTTTGTGCAGGGAGACATGGCGGTGTTTCCGTCTGATCTCGCCGATAAGATTGCCTTGGTTCCTGTACCGTGATTTATAAATTGATTTATTCTACAAATTCACCGGGGCTGTACCCACAAAATTAATTAGAGCTATTCATTCCCGGTTGTGTTTTATGGGACGATGGAAGGGTACCGTGAATATAACAAAGGCCCTTGGGCGAAGACGCGGCGAGTGCTTATCTATGGATATAAGATTTACTATGTGTATCATGCTTCCAGTGATAGTATGCTTGTAAAAGCAGTTAAGGCACCAGGAGTCAAGTAAGCTTGAAGGTAAATAAAAGAGACAACTCCTACCGGCTATGGACCCGGCGAGGCAGTTGTCTCTTTGCTATGAAACGGGAAATCATGCATGAGGCCTCTATCGTGCCAACAGCTCGGTTTGCCTTCAAGCTCCCTACAGCCCCAGCTTATGCCCCTTCTCCAGACGCAGGATTTGCTGCTCGCCCGTATCGGCCAGCTCGCGGAACTGCTGGATGGTATCCCGCATCTTCGGCAGGGCTTCCTGCTTGTAGGTGTTGATGGAATCCAGCGCCGACAGCACATCGGAGAAGGCCTGCTTCAGGGTATCCACGGAGATGCTGGCTTCCAGAGACTGCTTGTGGATGGCGGCTCCCTGGGTCTTCAGCATTCTGGAGGTGCCGCTGATCAGATTGTCTGTGGTCTGGTTCAGCAGCTCGATCTTCTTCAGGACAATCTGCTGGTTGTACAGGGCGCTGGCCACGGTTACGGAAATCTTCAGCGCCGACACGGTGACGTTCCGGGCCCGGTCCACGCCGCGGATCAGCTCCTTGTTGTTGCGCATGACCACTTCCATCGCCATGATCCCTTGCTGGTTCACCACCAGCATCTGCTGCAGATCCATCACCCGCTGGCGCAGCGGGAACAGCACTTCCTCCGTAATGAAGCGAATCCGGTCTTCTGCCTCGCCGCGGAGCTTGGCTGCGCCGATCTGGGCTTCAATCTCCTCATCCATGAGCATTCCTAACTGAATTTCCTTGCGCAGCCTCTTCGTCAGATCCCGCAGGGCCTGCTGCTCGAATTCCAGCGTGGTGTTATCGTTCTTCAGCACCGCCTTGCCCTTATCCAGGGAAACGATGATATCGGAGATCACGGAGTCGGCCTTCTGGAACTTGGAGAAATATTGGCGCAGGGGATTGAAGAATTTGCCCAGGAAGCCGGTTTTGGCGAAGTCCACGGCGCTTGGGTCCAGATCCTTCAATTGCATATGCAATTCGGCAAGCCCCTGGGCCACCTGGCCTCCCTCGTCGCCCAGCTTGGATAAGGTGCCCACGGATACTTGCAAGAGCGCATTCTTCTCCGAGGAGGAGCGCATGGTGCTCATGCCGAAGCTGTCCATGGATTGCAGGACCGTCTGCCTCTTTTCCAGAGACTCAATGTCCATTTCCAGAATGCTGCTCACGTTGTTGCGGGCCAATTCTTTCAGTTGAGTAACCTCGGCAGGCTCCGGCTTGACCTGCTCCTCGATAACCGACTTGATTTTCTCCGGATCAATGACCTCCATGCTAAATGACACTTTCAATCCCTCCGCTCCTGGTATCTTGCCTTTGTTACATTTGGACATTCAACAGATTGCTGATCTTGTAGACCACATCGTCGGTATCCGCATTGATGCTTGCCGCTTCGTTGATGCTGGAGATGCTTTGCAGCGCCTCAATGTTGGCGTTATAGCCGATGGTGTAGATGGGAATCTGATAGGTGCGGATCAGATCGCCCACATCCTTCAGGGAATGTCCCTCATTGGTCTCGCCGTCGCTCAGCACGAAGATCAGCGGCTTCACATCGGGCTGAAGCGCCAATTCATCCTGCAGCATCTTCAGCGCCACCACAATGCCGTCGAAGGTGGCCGTTCCGCCGCTGGCCTGCAGGCTGTTCACCGCACCGACGAACATGGATTGCTGGTTGGTGTCATATTTGCCGATGGGAAGCTGGATGGTGACATTGCTGGAATAGGAAACAAGTCCGATGCTGTTGTCCCTTCCCAGGTATTTCTGTCCGGTCAGCAGCGACTCCTTCAGCCGCTTCAACGGTTCTCCTCCCATACTGCCGGAAACGTCCGTTACAAATACCGCCATAACCGGCCTGTTCCCGTCCTTCTTTTCCTTCCACAGCTTCTGCGCCGAGGCAAGCTGGTTGCCGTCAACGGGAGCCAGCTCCGACTGGTATTGATCCAGACCGTTGAACCCTTTATCCTTGGCCAGGTTCTGGTACTTCGCCTGTTCCACGAAGGCGGCAAATTTCTTCACAATCTCCAGTTTGTCGGCGGACAGATCCCCGAGAGCATAGAGCGGGCTGTCATGCCGGACGCCGAAGGGAGTGAAGACATAGCCGCTTTTCAGATCGGCGGTGTTCACGTAGGTCTGATACTCCAGCACGAAGGCGTCCAGCATGCCGGTTTTGGCCGCTTCCCGCATCTGCAAGGTAGTGGACGCCGTAAAAGGCACATTGGCCTGGAAGCGCTCGAAGCCGGAAACCGCCTTTTCTCCCAGCACATTGGCGCTGTCGAAGGTGCCCAGAGTGGTCAGCAGGAAGTTCAAGCCCGTTGAACTGGCAAAAGGATCGGTATAACCCATAGCCAGCTCGTTATTCTCAATGGCCTCGGTTACGGTCTTCACATTCATGGCTCCGTACTTGCCGATCAGCTCATCGTATTTCTTCTTGGAGGATACAATTCCCGCCACATTGCCGGTGAGCCGCTTGGATACCTGCTCAATGCGGATGCCCTGAGCCTTGACCATTTCCCCCCATAATTCGTTGGAGGGCGTGAAGGCATCCGGGATATACTTGCCGGAGCGGATGTAATCCGTAGCCGTGCCTGAGGCAATGTTGCGGATCTTGACCGATACCGGCTTGCCGTTGACCGTGGAACCCGATTTGTTGAAGTCACCGGCCACCTCGTTCAGCCAGCCGTCATTGCCCGTTCCCGACTTCTCCGTGGAGGAGAAGATTTCGATGAAGCTGTCCGTCGTGTTGGCCACGGATATGGGGAACTTGGCGATATCCGGCAGGGAATCCCCCACGGATACAGGGTCCAGACTCACCTGGCCCTTGACCGGCTTGGCCGTGGTCACGGAGATATTCTTGTACAGCTTCTCAAGCCGCTTCCCTGCATCCTCTGCCGTCACCTGATCCGGGTCCTTGCCCAGATCCGAGGTGAAGCGGATTCCATAATACACCAGGGCGAACACAACCGCCCCGATGGCGAGCATCATCAGTAATGTTTTGCTTCCTCTCCCCATTCTCATCTCCCTCTCACTGTTTGTAATATTTCGTCTGCTTGATCAGCGCATCCATTTCCTTCATCCCGGGCATATCCTCTATCTCCCGGTAATCGGCGCTCTCCAGCAGAGAGATTTCCAGCAGCAGCTTATCTAACTTCAGCAGAATTTCTTCATTGGCCTCCAGGTATCCCACGATATGCTCCATGTATTCGCCGTACAGCGCGCTCTTCTCTTGAAGCAGCCGGGCGGACAATTTGGCCGACTTCTGCCGGCTGGCCAGCGAGGCCCATTCGGAAGGATCGAACACGCTCAGCTTGTTCAGAATGCCGCGTGTATTCAGGTAAAACAGCTTGCCGACCTCTTCTATCACGGATTCGAACTTGCGGTAGCTCAGCTCCTCGGGATTAAACCGCTGGCTGAGCACCTCTGCCAGGGTTTCCCGCTTCTTGCCGATCCGCTCCAGTTGATCCAGGGCCAGCAGAACATTGTCCCTGACCTCTCTCTCGTTGCGGTAATGGCGGAGGGCGGTTATGTAATCCTCATGGGTCCGGATGATCTTGACCGGCGGAGGGGGAGGAGGCGGCTTGAGAAGCAGCACATAGCTTCCATAAACCAGGCTCAGCAGACTCATGATCAGGATGGTGACAGCCAGGGCCGTTTCCAGGGCGTTCCCGCCTGAAAGCTGCATGCCCAGCAGCCCCGGCGACAGTACGATAATATTCAACAGGGCGACCCCGGCGATCAGTCCCGTCAGCTTCACGAATTTCAAAAAATTCAACGCGCATTCCCCCATATCCGGCAATTATCCGAAAGCAGGCCCTATTTTGGCAGCTTAGAGAAATTATATCACTTAATACGGGGCGAATGGCAGAAAAGATGCAGTTTTTGCTCAAGTCCGGAAAGTATAAACGTGGAAGCGGCCCGACTTCCGGGCGAACGCGTCAGCGTTAAAGGACGCTGTCAGGCGTTTATCCTCGGTATATGAGGCAGAGGCGCTAAGGAAACCGTAATCAAGCATTTTCGTGTAAAAAAGACAGCGCATGCAGGGAGAGGCTGCATGCTTGCTGTCTTGTCGTTGCAGAGCTATTCAATAGGCTGGCTGTATGCGGGCGTATCCAGCAGCTCGTCGAGGCCCACGATGCGGAAGCCCTTCTCCAGAAGACCGTCTATGATGGCGGGCAGCGCGGCGGCGGTCTCGCCGGTCTCCTCTGTGGTATGCATGAGGATGATCTCCCCGTTGCGCACATAATCGGCTACGTTCTTTTCAATGGGCTTGCTCTCCTTCAGCGACCAGTCCAGCGTATCCAGGGACCAGAGCACCAGCTTCCTGTCCTCCCCGGACCAGGCCTGCTCGACGGCAGCGTTGGTTTCTCCATACGGGGGGCGCAGCAGGACGGGACGCCTGCCGATGATGCGCTCAATGGCCTCGTCCGTCTTGTCCAGCTCTTCGCGGAGCTGTCCGGAAGACAGCTTGGGCAATTCCGCGTGCGTATAGCTGTGATTGAGGACCAGATGGCCTTCGTCATAGGCTTGCTTGACCAGCTCGGGCTGCTGGGCCACTCTGCTGCCGACGAAGAAAAAACTGGCGGTCACGCCCTTGTCCTTCAGAATCTTCAGCACCTGGGGCATTGTTTCGCTGTCAGGCCCGTCATCGAAGGTGAGGGCTACGGCCTTGCGGTCGGGACCGTTCAGAACCACGGACGGATGCTTCCGGACATACTGCTTGATGTTGGACCTCCATTGCAGCATCCGCTGCCAGGCGGCCTTGTTCAGCTTCTCCGACGTGCCCAGAATATCCAGTGTATACGGAGCGGCGGCAGGGGAGGCGCTTGGCGGGGCAACCGGCGGAGGGACCGGAGCTGCTGCGGAGGGCGCAAGGGTGGGCAGCGGTGCGGCAGGCGGTGTTTCTGCCGCAGGCAGGTCCGCGGATTGAACAGGAGATCCGGGAAGAGACCCGGAAGGCGGGGCTGTATGAGCCGGGGGCTGGGCCGTTGTCAAGCCTTCCCCTGCAGCCGCCGGAGAAGCCTCATCCTGGCGGGTACTGCAGGAGACCAGCAGGAGGCACATACAGAGCCCCATGAGGATATACGCGTTATGAAGCAGGCATCGGCTGCGTGTTGGTTTATATTTTAGCTGAGTCATCTGCGATTCCTCCTGTATATTTGACGCACAAAGAGAGGGGCCGGTTCAATTGGGCCTTCAGCTGAAGTATCCCCTGATTTCAAGGGAGGAAACCTCGGCTGCATCTCTACCGTCTCATTTGCGTGCTTCCCTGCCGGCTGCTGCTCATGACTGCCGGTTTTCATCGGATTATCCCTGGTATATAATAGGGGAGGCAAGCTATTTCCGAGAGGACGTGACAGAGACAATGGTCATTATTCATGCGCATTTAACGGTAAAGCCTGAGCATGTGGACGAGTTTGTAGCCAAGTCCAAGGCGCTGGTGGCAGGCTCCCAGGCGGAAGCGGGCAATATCAGCTATGATTTTTACCGGCATACCCAAAAGACCAACGCTTTCGTGGTGGTAGAAGAATGGAAGGATCTGGAGGCCATTGAATTCCATAACAACACCCCCCACTTTACCGGGTTCTTCGCAGAGGTTGGAGCATTTTTCGCCGAGCCGGCCCAAGTGAAGCGTTATTTTGCCGAGCGGGAGTAAGTAAGAGGCTGCGACGAAATAAAGTACCGCTAACTTCTTCGCAGCTCCTACGTCTGCTGTACGCGACCATTCACAGTTGATGCCGGTACAGATGCCAATACCACCAGAGACGCCAATACCACCACAGGCGGCATTGGCGTCTCTGGTGGCACCGGCTCCATAAGGCCCCGCTTTTTCCCTTATTGTCTGCCCTGCCATCCATTTCCGCCAAATAAGGGAAGGGGTTTGCCGCTATTCCCGGTTTTTCCCTTCTCCGGAGCCCTCAACGGGGCCATAAGGGAAAAAAGAAGGCCTTATCTACCTTTCTGCTGCCCCGGCCAGGCAAATAGGGGAAATTCTCTTCCCTTATTCTTAAGGGCAGGCAGCATCCGTGGAGTTGTTGAAGGGCATGCGGCATGCGTGAATAATAGATATGGTTTCCAGGCTCCCCTTAGTGGAGCTATTTTGTGTTGCGTATGCAAAACCGTTTGCCCCGCCGGGAAGTCTAATAGATAGCAGGGAGGTGGAACTTATGGAGTCCGGGGAGATGGAATTGCTCGCTGTGGCGGCACGGGAGGGGGACGCGGAGGCGTTCACCATTCTGATGCGGGAGCACAAGCAGCAGCTATACAAGATGGCGTACCGCTACTTGGGAAGCGAGGCCGATGCGCTGGAGGCGATTCAGGAGACAACATGCCGCGCTTATCTGCGGATCGGCAGGCTGAAAGAGCCCCGGTATTTCTCCACCTGGCTGTTCCGGATTCTGATCAATTATTGCCTGGATGAGCGAAAAAAACGGGAGCGCCGTCTGCGGCACGGCATTCCGCCAGAGCTCCAGGCCGCTTCTGAAGCGCAATCTTCCCTAAGCGGTGAGTCGGAAAACCGCCGCTTGCGGAGCATGGTTATAGATGAAGCAGTCGGCGAACTGGAGGAGCATTACCAAACCGTTATCCAGTTGAAGTATTACCACGATCTGACCATCACCGAAATCGCGAGGACACTGGAGCGGCCGGAGGGTACGATCAAGACCTGGCTGAACAAGGCGCTCAAAGGGCTGCGGGCCCGCTTGGATAAGGAGGGGGAATCCCATGTGTGAGCAAGGCAGCGGTGATCATGAAACTGTGGAGGAACGGGAATTGCGCCAGGCGGGACAGCTGCTCCATTCCGTGGAATTGCCTGCCGATGAGGAGCTGGATGCCGCAATTGCCCGGGGAATAAGCCAGGCCGGCACGCACAGACGCCGCCGTACACGCATGCGGGCTGCAGCTATGGCCGTCTGCGCCATGCTGATCGCAGGACTTGTCTCCGTCCGCTTTTCTCCGGCAGTGGCGGCCTATGTGGGGCAGCTCCCCCTTCTGAAGCCTTTGGTGGAGATGATTCAATATGACAAGGGGCTGAAGCTGGCCTTCGAGAATGATTTCTTCCAGCCTGTGGGAAGCGTTCAGGAGCAGGATGGCATTAAGGTGACGATGGAGGGGCTGATCGCGGACGAGTCCCGGATTTTGCTGTTCCTGTCCATCGACAATGCTCCTGATTCAGCCCATTTTCTCCGCAATATGATGTTCCGGGACCAGGCAGGCAACCCTCTTGAAGAGGTCAGCATTGTCTTCGGGGAAACGAGCAGTGAAGTGAAGGAGGGACGGAAGCGGCAACAGGTGGATCTCTTGTTTGCGGAAGCAGCGGCGTTGCCTGACTTGCTGCAGATGAGCTTCCAACTAGGAGGAAATGATTACCAGCAGCCAACATCCGGCCCCCTGTGGCAGCTCAACATCCCCATAGACAAGAGCAAATTTGCCGGCACGCAACAGGTGTATGAGCTGGGCGAGTCCCTGGTCATAGACGGTCAGAAGATCACCTTCGGCAAGATGACCGTCTATCCAACCCGGATCGGGGTGGAAGTGGCGTATGACCCGGCGAACAGCAAGCGTATATTCAGCCTGGGGAATATAAGGATCGAGAATGAGCAAGGAGAGGTGTTCGCCAACGGTGCCAACGGCTTGATTGCCTCGCTTACGGATGAGGATCATGCGGTCCTTTATTTCCAGAGCAGCTACTTCGTGAAGTCCAAGCGGCTGTATCTGAAGACTGAGGGTATCCGCGGACTGGATAAGTCCATGGTGGAGGTGAAGATTGATCTGGAGCAGAAACGGCTGTTAAGCGCTCCGGACAACCGGCTAAGCCTGTTCGATGTGGCGCAGACGGATGAGCATCTGGTCTTGAATTTCCATTTCAAGGGACTGGGAGCGGAGGAGAAGAAGGGCATGCTGTTCTCATGGAATTTCCGGGATGCGGAGGGTGTCAAGCATGAGCTTCATCAGGTAGGCAGCAGCCAGCTCCATGATAACGGTAAGATTGTAGGGGAAGAACAATATTTCTTGCCTAAGGGAGATTATCCCGGCCCTCTGACCATGACGCTTAATGATTACCCGGAGCAGCTTGCCGGCGGGTCATTTACCATCAGGATCAAATAACCAAGACCGGTAGAGGGGCAAGGAGATCAGGCATATCCGCATCGCATAAAAGGAGCTCCCGCCCACAAGCAGGCAGGAGCTCTTCTCTTGGTTAAGCATAAGCTCCCAGGGTCAAAACATAGCAACCAGGATCAAAACATAGTAACCAGAGTAAAACATAAGCAACTGGCGGACATGGGCAGCGCATTAGCCCCACAGAAAGCAACCGGAGCCATGAGAAGCTTGTCTGTAAATTCTTAACCCTGCTCCTCAAACAAACGGGCGATCTCCACGATCACCTCTGCCGCCTTGACCATGGTATCCGCGGAAACGTACTCGTACCTGCCGTGAAAGTTTTCGCCCCCGGCAAAAATATTGGGAGTAGGCAGTCCCATGTAGGACAGCTGGGAGCCGTCGGTGCCGCCGCGGATGGGCTTCACGATCGGCTTGATCCCCAGATTCTCCATGGCCTGGTGGGCCACGTCCACGATTTCCTTGGAGGATTTGATGATTTCGCCCATATTGTAGTACTGGTCCTTCAGTTCAACTGTAACACTGCCGGGCCCGTAGATTTCCTCCAGCTCCCGGGCGATCTCCACGATCCGGTTCTTGCGGGCTTGGAAATTCTCCTTGTCAAAGTCGCGGATAAAGTAGCGGAATACGGTTTCGTCCACGGTGCCCTTGAAGTAGTTCAGATAGTAGAAGCCTTCGTAGCCTTCCGTGAATTCGGGCGCTTCGTCTTGCGGCAGCTTGCTGTTGAAGGCCATGGCCACCTTCATCGAGTTGACCATCTTGCCCTTGGCTGTGCCGGGATGGACCACAACCCCCTTGCAGGTGACCGTCGCCGCAGCGGCATTGAAGCTCTCATATTCCAGTTCTCCCAGCGGTCCTCCGTCCATGGTATAGGCGAAGGCTGCTCCGAAGGCCGCCACATCGAATTTATGAGGACCGCGGCCGATCTCTTCATCGGGGGTAAAGGCCACCCGGATCTTGCCGTGCTTGATCTCGGGATGAGCCAGCAGATATGCCATGGCTGTCATAATCTCGGCGATCCCCGCCTTGTCATCGGCCCCCAGCAGCGTAGTGCCGTCGGTGGTAATCAGCGTCTGGCCTTTGTATGAGGCCAATTCGGGGAAGCTCTCTGTGGACAGCACAACCCCGAGGGATTGGTTAAGCACAATATCCTGTCCGTCGTAGCTGTCGATAACTTGCGGCTTCACATTCGCGTCGCTATAATCCTGTGACGTATCCATATGGGCCAGCAAACCCATGACCGGCACCTGCTTGTCCGTGTTGGCGGGGAGCGTGGCCATCACGTAGCAATGCTCGTCTATGGTCACCTCGGTCATGCCCAACTCCTTCAATTCCTCCACAAGCATCCGCCCCAGATTCCACTGACCCTCCGAGGACGGGCAAGCGGGGTTATGCTCATTGGCTTGGGTATCCACCTGGGCATAGCGGATAAAGCGTACCATGATTTCTTTTTTCATAAACGGCAAGTCTCCCTTGGTTTAATGATGTCATCTTGGTTCATGCATCAGGCCGTTCCATCTGCTACCTATGATACAACAAGGCCGGGAAAAGTAAAAACGCCTGTCCTCCTACTCCCCCGGTATTCCCGGCAAGCTCTGGTCCGGAGACAGGCAGTACAGATATTTTTTTCAAGCGGGAGATTTCCTGATTTGATAGAATATGATTGATACAGGCTTATAATAAGCATGAGCGGGCCGAAAATATAAGATTTGACTGCGGGGGAAGGAGCGTTCCGATTATCCATGTCTTACTTATTAATCGTGCTGCAGGGTCCCAGCGCCTCGGGGAAAAGCACTCTGCAGGCCGGGCTGGGCCTGCCCCGTATCGTGACATGGACCTCACGTCCTCCCCGGGTGGGCGAGAAGGACGGCGTGGATTATTACTTTGCGCCGCGGGAACGGATGCAGGCCATGGATAAGGCAGGAGAACTGCTGGAGATGACGGAATACCAGGGGAATTATTACGGGACGGCGTTAAAGACCGTAAGCGGTATCATCACGGGAGGAGAAGTCCGTTCCGTTGTGTTGGATGCTGCGGGTGCTAAGAAGGTGAAGACCCTTTTTCCCAAGCAGGTGCTGCTGGTGGGTGTCTATGCTGAGAAGGAGGAATGCCGCAGGAGGATGTCCACCCGCAGTGTGCCCGACAGCGAGCTTGAGCGCAGACTGGCGGGCTACGAGGAGGAAGTGAAGGCGTTGTTTCAATGCGATCTGATTATCTCCAATACGGATGAGCATGCGGGACAGGCGCGGGAACTATTGGAAGGAATCAGCCGTGAACTGGTGGGCCGGCAATAAACGGGGAATGGACTACATATGGCGAACTGTCGGTGCAAGGGGAACAGTCAATACGAGGGCAACAGTCAATACAAGGGCAACGGACAATACAAGGACAACGGACAATACAAGAACAACGGACAATATGAGGGGAACAGACAGTACGACGGGAACAGTCAATAAAAGGGACAATTAAATGGTGAACGGTCAATAAATGGACAAGATCAGGAAGGCTTCGCCCGCGCAAAACCTGTACAATAGAGGCAAGATTGTTGCCAAACGTTGTAACAGGAGCTGAAGTTAACGTGAACGGTAAAAATGTGATTATGCTGATTGTTCTGGCTTCCATGTGGGGCGCTTCCTTCTTGTTCATGCGGGTGGCTGCGCCTGTATTCGGTCCCGTCTTCACCACAGAGCTGAGGGTGGCCATAGCTGCGGCCGCGCTGCTGGTCTATGCCGGGGCATCCGGGCACCGCCCTGCCATCCTCCGCCAATGGAAGCAATATCTGGTGCTGGGCGGGCTTAATGCAGCCATTCCCTTCTCATTGATCTGTTTGGCAGAGCTCCATCTGACCGCTTCTCTGGCCGCCATTCTGAACGCTACCACTCCGCTGTTCGCCGCTTTGATCGGTTGGGGAATCGACCGCAAGCCGCTGGGTTGGGGGAAAATAGCGGGACTTCTGCTGGGACTGACAGGCGTAGTCATTCTGATGGGGTGGAGTCCTGTGGGATACGGTACGTGGGTGTACGCTTCCGTGGCCTTCTCGCTGCTGGCGGCCCTGACTTATGGATTGGCCGGACATTACACGCAGCGGGCCTTCAAAGGAGTCAAGCCGCTGGATATGGCGATTGGCCAGCAGCTGGGAGCAGCCGTCCTCCTTCTGCCGCTGGCGCTTGTTTTCTTGCCCGAACAGGCTCCTACGGCTAACGCGGTATATTCAGTGCTGGCGTTGTCGCTAATATGCACCTCCCTCGCCTACCTGATTTTCTTCCGTCTCGTCAGCCAGGTGGGGCCGATCAAGACACTGAGCGTTACTTTCCTGGTGCCGGTATTCGGCACCGTCTGGGGAGCATTGTTCCTCGGGGAGCAGTTGCATGTGAATACGGTTGTTGGTTTGTTCATCATACTGGGCAGCATTACGCTGGTCAATGAGATCAGGGTGTTCAAGCGCCGTCCAAAATCAATTTTGCCGACAGGAAGAGGGATCAGAGGTGACCGTTAAAGCCATTATACCGTTTGGAGATGCCTTACTCAGGAAGATTGCCAAGCCTGTTGAAGAGATTGCGCCCAGAATCATCAGGATGCTCGACGATATGGCCGAAACGCTGTATGCAAGTGATGGACGCGCCGGACTGGCAGCTCCCCAGGTAGGCATTCTCCGGCGGCTCATTGTGATGGATTGCGGCGAAGGTCTCATCGAGCTGATTAATCCCGAGATCCTGGAGATGAGCGGAGAACAGACGGGGCCGGAGGGCTGCCTGTCCTATCCGGGCTACTACGGGATTGTCAAACGTGCCAATCAGGTGAAGATCAGTACCCTGAACCGCCTGGGAGAAACGGTGATTATCGAGGGCGAGGGTTATCTGGCCCGCTGCATTCAGCATGAGATCGACCACCTGAACGGCATCTTGTTCATTGACCATATGCAGGATCAGTGGCTGTTCCATGAACAGCGGCAGGAGCGGGTTCCGCTGCTTCAGGTGCTCAAGCTGAGCAATTCGGGGATATAGGTCAGCTTCGCTGTAACCGAAAAACTCAAGCCTATGCTTACGAAGCCAGTTTTTTCTGGCGCAAAAACTCTTAGGAGGGCTATACATGAGCAATATTGGTGTATGGGAAAATGCCGAGCCGGGCGTAAAACGGTGCATCTTGAACGCTGCCGGCAGCCTGATGATGATGGAGGTTCATTTCGCCAAGGGGGCGGAGGGCTACGAGCACAGCCATCCCCATGAGCAGATGAGTTATTGCCTGCGGGGCCGGTTCATCTTCAGGATTGACGGGACAGAGACTGAGGTAGCCGCAGGCCAGACCATCGCTATTCCAGGCAATGCGAAGCATGGTGTAACCTCGCTGGAGGAAGACTCCGCGCTGCTGGACACCTTTACCCCGATCCGCCAGGATTTGCTGAAGCTGTAAGAGAATCTTTGGCCGGAAGGTGTTGAAGTACCAACGCTTGGCAGAGCGGATTCGGAGTACCTAACGCTTGAGAGGACGGCTTCAGAGTAGCCAACACTTGACCGGAACGGGCTTTGAAGTACCCAACGCTTGACCGGGACCGCTTCGGAGTACCCAACGCTTGGCAGAGACGGCTTTTGGAGATCCCATTGCTTGAATGGGTTCCTCCGGGTCCCCTCTCTCAATTCAATTGACCCGGGACCGTCCTTGGCTTATGATGGTAGCAACTGAATAGAACACATGGGAGTCCGCAGGAGCGGGCTGAGAGTATGGCTGCCGCCGTTTACCATTCGAACCTGTTGGATCATGCCAGCGCAGGGAGTTGTGTATTGCGCACACTTTGCCCGCGGGCAAGGTGTTTTTTGTTGAATTCTCAGAGAATATAAACGGGGAAGCGGCTCGACTTCTTGACAAACGCACGCGTCAAAGGACGCCGATTGGTGTTTATACTCAGGGGTAGATCAGAAAGGATGAAATCCGGGGGAGGGGAGCGTATTCTCACGGAGGGCACTTGGTGCATGCTTGCGAAGCAGGCTTCCTTTGGGCTCATAAGAGCGCAGATGTCCGTTAACCTGAGGCGATTGATCTTCTTCGCGCTTAGATACTCCCGCAGGGGGGTCTTATCCATGGTTTGCAAGCAGGGAATGACGTGGCGGTTGAAACCAAATTTCTATAGAGGAGCGGATGATTAGATGAGTGAAGCAAGAAAACGGGGACATGTGCTGGAGCAGGTAAGAAGGCAGAATCCGCTGGTTCACAATATTACCAATGTGGTGGTGACCAACTTTACCGCCAACGGACTGTTGGCGCTGGGGGCTTCGCCGGTTATGGCCTATGCCAAGGAAGAGGTGGCTGATATGGCCAAGATCGCCGGGGCGCTGGTGCTGAACATTGGCACGCTGGATGAAACAGTTGTACATGCCATGCATCTGGCCGGCAAGTCAGCTAATGCGCATAACGTGCCGGTTATCTTTGACCCGGTAGGCGCAGGGGCGACGCCTTACCGGACGGAGGTGGCGCGCCGGATGATGGATGAGGTCCGCGTTTCTGTGCTCCGCGGCAATGCGGCTGAGGTCGCCAATGTGATCGGACAATCCTCAGCGATTAAAGGGGTGGACGCCGGGAGCGAAGGGGGCGATGTTGCGGTCCTGGCCAAGCAGGCTGCAACGGTGTTGAATTGCGTTGTGGTGGTCACAGGCAAGGATGACATCGTAAGCGACGGGAGCATTACGTATAAAGTGAGCAACGGTACGCCTTTGCTAACCAAGGTAACGGGAGCCGGCTGCCTGCTTACATCTGTAATCGGCGCGTTCGCGGCTTCGGAGCCCGATTTGGTCTTGGCGGCAGTCGAAGCGCTTGCCTGCTATGGCGTCGCTGCCGAGGAAGCAGTGAAGATCTCCGGCGGCGACCGCCCCGGCGCCTTCCAGATTGAGCTGCTGAATCAGCTTCACCTCATTACTGCCGCCGGGGTTGAGCAGTGGGCCGTTGTGGAGCAGGTGTTGTAAGCCCTATGTTGGCTTGCGGGAAGGGGCAAGGGTGGTTTCGCCTGGCCCACTCCCGCAAGGGCAAGCTCCAACTCACCATTAGCCGAGATCCGTTGCTTGGGGATGGGAAGTCAAACCTGCAGAAGTACAGGCTTTTTTAGCTTATAAGGGGAAAACGGCAGCCACGCCTGCAAAAATACAGGCTTTGAGAGGGACTAGACCCGAAATACGGTCAAAAGCGCTTTCGGGCCTGTATTTATGCAGTTTGCCCTGCGATAAGAGGAGAGACAGGCTCAAACAACTGTATTTATGCAGTTTTTGACCCGCTGACGCCCATCATCCATGCTGCTTTTTGCTGCTTGCGCAGCTGCCTGCCCCCGTCTTTCCGGGAGCTTCACAGGCATATGACGGACTGTCCTCCCTGAAGCTGCGCAGGTATAGGCTGGGTTGCCCTCCACGATGCTTCACAGGCATATGACGGACTGCCCTGCCCGAAGCTGCATAGTCCCGCTATTTCTTCACCGGAATCCAAATTTCACATTTGTAATCTGCCGCGTCCGCTTCTCCGGCCAAGTAAACCTCCAACTCCGGTCCGCCCGCATGCTGGTAACCCGTGCTAGGGAACCATTCCTGATAGATCCTTCCCCATACCTCCTGAATGGCAGTGGGCATGGGACCGATGGAGGTGAATACGGCCCAGGAGGCGGCTGGAATCACTCTGCTTTCAAAGCCGGATTCTCCGTCTGGAAGCTCTCCTTCCACCGCTATCCAGTACGTCAAGGTTTCTTCCTTATGGCAGAAATCCGCACAAACTCCCAGCAGTTCCTTGCCTGGTTGTAAGGCCTCCAGTTCACCGGTAGTCCCGTCCTCGTTGCATTCCTTCCAGAACAGCGGAATGCGGCGGTGATTCTCCAGGTCTTTGCAGGAGACCTTCAGGCTTTTGCCGAAGATCCGAAAGGCGTCTTTCTCCACGATTCTGTAGTCCATTTCCTTATCTCCCTTCAATGAAAGATGGAATGAGAGGCGCGGGCATGCCTTCAGCGTGGCTCCCGGCTCGCGCGCAGCCGAAGGAGAGATGCCGTGCAGCTTGCGGAAAGCTCTGGCGAAGGCTTCCGGTGAATCATAGCCATACTTGAGGGAAATATCCAGCACCTTGGAAGCTGACGCAGCAAGCTCATAGGCCGCCAAGGTTAGACGCCGCTTCCGCACATATTCTGCGACCGTCATGCCGGTCAGCATATGAAACATCCGCTGAAAGTGAAAGGATGAGGAATAAGCCGCCTGGGCGATTTCCTCCATTTCAATGGTTTCCTCAAGCTTGCTTTCGATCAACTCCAACGCATTCTTCATCCGGTCCAGCCATTCCAAGCTCCTCACATCCTCTTCACTCATCTTACAACAAATGGAGGCGGTCAGCCTGCTCTTTTGTGCGGTTCGCTGACGGGTAGGCATAGGCGCAGATTAGCAGTGAATGGCGGATGCCCACTTTTTCATATTCATCTTTGGGGGGAGCTTCCCAGTTTATTGTATCCAGTGCACCACTTCATCAGTGGGCCGTCTCGTCTTCTTCCGCGGCTCGCTGGTCCGGTAGCCGAAAGCCGCCATGGCAGAAACGCCGAATTGTGCGCGGTCGAGAATGCCCTCCTCTTCCAGAAGCTCCTCCACCTTGGTTTTGTCGAAGCCTTCAATCGGACAGGAGTCAATCCCGATCAAGGCAGCAGCTGTCATCATATTCCCCAGTGCAATATATGATTGGCGGGAAGCCCATTCGAACATGGCCCGCCCGTTGTGGAGCAAACAGAAATCCGATTCCAGAAAACGGTGAAAAGCCGCGCCCTTGTTGACGGCAACCTCCTCCGGCAGCTTCTGGATATCTTTCATCATATGTTGGATGTGCTCCGACAGAGGCAGCATGCCCGCGGCGGTGCGGGACAGCAGGATAATGAAGTGGCTGGCGGTCGGCAGGGTTCTTTGCGCTCCCCAAGTGACGGGCAGCAGCTTCCCGCGCAGGTCCGGGTTCTGGGCAATCACGAATCTCCACGGTTCGAACCCGAAGGAGCTTGGAGACAGGCGGCCTGTTTCCAGGATAAAAGCAAAGTCATCCTCACTGACTGGCTTGCCGCTGTCGAACTCCTTGCAGGCATGTCTGAATTGATAAGCCTGAAGAATCTGTTCTTTTGTCACTGTGCTAACCTCCCGGAATAATGTTGTGTTGCGGATACCAACAACCGTTTTTTGTTTGCTGTGCTCTGGATATTTTCCAAAGCGGATCTTCCTCTATCTGTTGCTTAGTATATCGTGTATACTGGCACTAATGATAGTACGCACATTATTGGTATGTAGTATCTATTTTTATACTAAGGAGGGCTTGCCATGGATCATTATTGCGGCGGCAGCGGCGGTACAGGGCTCCATCCCCTGGATGTAAAGTGCCCGGTGGAATCCACGCTGGATATCATCGGCGGAAAGTGGAAGGTGGTGCTGCTGTATCATCTTATTGACGGCGAGAAGCGCTTCAATGAATTGCGCCGCGTCTGCCCGTCCATTACCCAGCGGATGCTGACCCTCCAATTGAGGGAGCTGGAGCAGGACGGCATTGTGCACCGGGAGGTGTATCAGCAGGTACCGCCTAAGGTGGAATACTCTCTGACTCCGTTAGGGCGGAGCCTGGAGCCGATTATCATCCAGATCCGGGAGTGGGGCGTAGCATACCGCAAGCAGCGTAAGACAGGGGAACAGACTGCCGGAGGGGAAGCATAACCGCCGAACCGGCGTCAGAATGGCGGTCAGGATGGCATCTGACATAACGGCATGCCAGGTTAAGTATTCGTATGGATACTTAGCCACAACAATGTGCGTACTTGTGAAAAGCGGCACAACACTTTATCATGGATATAATTGCCAGAAGAGGAGGCGTAAGATATGAAGGTTGTTGCTTTCAACGGAAGCCCGCGCAGGGAAGGCAATACGGCGCAAAGCATCCGGATCGTGCTCAGCGAATTGGAGCAAAAGGGGATTGCCACGGAGTTTGTACAGTTGGGCGGCATGAAGGTATTCGGCTGTCTGGCATGCGGCAAGTGCTTCGAAAGAAAAGACAGCCGCTGCGCCCGCAAGGACGATGATATGAATTCCCTCATTGCCAAGATGCAAGAGGCTGACGGCATCATTATCGGTTCTCCCACTTATTTCAGCAATGTCTCCACCGAGGTCAAGGCGCTTATTGACCGCAGCGGCTATGTCAACAAGGCCAACGGCGGACAATTGCTCCGCGGTAAGTCGGGTGCTGCGGTTGTTTCGGCGAGACGGGCGGGGTCAACCTTTGTATATTCCGCCATCAACTTTTTCTTCGGGATTGCGGAGATGAATATTCCCGGCTCCAGCTATTGGAATATGACGCTGTCCCAGCATCCTGGAGATGTGGAACATGATGCGGAGGGAATCCGTACCTTTGAGACACTGGGCAGAAATATGGCGGCGCTTGTGAAGCAGACCAGCCCGGGCGGAGACAGGACCGAAATAATCGGGTAATTATGATTTGATGGAATGGAGGGGTAATATGGATGTATTAGAGGTTATCGGGCAGCGCTACAGCTCCCGCTCCTACAAGCCGGATATGGTGGAGCCGGAGAAGCTGGAGAGGATTCTGGAAGCGGCCAGGCTGGCGCCTACTGCAGCCAACAGGCAGGCGTTCCGCCTGGTTGTAGTCCGCACGGAGGGCCGCCAGGAAGAGTTAAAGCGGATCTATCCGAGAGACTGGTTTGTACAGGCGCCGCTTATTCTCGGAGTATGCACCGTTCCCGGCAAATGCTGGGTGCGTCGCGACGGCAAAAACTATTCGGATGTAGATGCGGCTATTGTCATGGACCATATGGTGCTGGCCGCCGCCACCCTGGGACTGGGCACCTGCTGGGTCGGGGCCCATGATGTCCTTACCGCCAGGCAAGTGCTGGGTCTGGACGATTCTCTGGAGCCGGTCGCCTTCACGCCTCTGGGCTATGCGGCGGACACCGCCCCGGCCAAGTCCCGCAAGCCGCTGGAGGAACTGGTGATCTACCTGTAAGCTTACAAGCGAGGGAAAGACCCCGCTGCCGCCTGATATTCAGGGGCAACGGGGTCTTTACTTGCATGCCGGAAAGTATATAATTCCGAAGAGGGGATATGGAGCTGAACCGACTCCTCTCAGTCCTCAACAGCTTGCAAATTGCAAGCTATGGAGCTG
>JAQSYI010000060.1 GCA_029256185.1 Paenibacillaceae bacterium | reverse complement strand
GGATTTCGCCATGACCTGCCTACTAGCTACGGGGCAGCTTGGCCTTTACCCCGGCTGAACTTTCATCAGCGAGTTATGCCCAGCTTGGCTAGGCGCGCAGCGGAAATTTTTTCCGCTATTCCCTGCTGGACTCCCCGTAAAGGCCATATTCACTTGGGTTTGAGCGAATTAACGGAAATTTTTTCCGCTAAACATCAGCGAATACTAAAAAACCTCCTGATAACGGAAATTTTTTCCGTTGTGTTTCCCATGCACTACCCGTTTCCAGCTCCTTCAGTTCTTGATCTACGGAAAAAAGTCTCCTCTTCCTCCGAATGATATACTTTCTGAACTTAAAAAACAGACCGCCCCGGGATGGGACGGTCTGTTGGACTGCGGACTTATGAAAGCAGCTTACGCCGCGGCGCAGCAGCTGCACTTGATCCAGCGCATCATATGGCGCAGCTGGGCTTCCGGTTTGCCGCTTGAATCAGCTCATCATTTCGCGCTGCTGGCATCCGGTTCGCTGCTCGATCCAGCGCATCATTTTCGCGCTGCTGGCATCCGGTTGCTGCTCGATCCAACAATCGGGCTGCGCTTGATCACCGCATCATTTCGCGCTGCTGGGCTTCCGGTTTGCCGCTTGATCACCGCATCATTTTCGCACAGATCAAAGCCGCTTTGCTTACTTCTTGATCCAGTGCATCATTTCGCGCAGCTGGCGGCCGGTTACTTCGAGCTGGTGCTCGGACTCGGCGCGGCGGGTAGCCGTCAGGAAGGCGCGGTTGGATTGGTTCTCCAGGATGAAGTCACGGGCGAACTTGCCTTGCTGAATATCGGCCAGCACCTTCTTCATTTCCTTCTTGGTTTCGTCGGTCACGATGCGGGGACCGGTTACGTAGTCGCCATATTCTGCGGTGTTGGAGATGGAATGGCGCATGGCCGCCAGACCGCCTTCATAGATCAGGTCCACAATCAGCTTCAGCTCGTGGAGGCACTCGAAGTATGCCATTTCCGGAGCGTAGCCGGCTTCCACCAGCGTTTCAAAACCCGCCTTGATCAAAGCGGAGGTACCGCCGCACAGAACCGCTTGCTCACCGAACAGGTCGGTTTCGGTTTCCTCACGGAAGGAGGTTTCGAATACGCCTGCGCGGGTACAGCCGATGCCCTTGGCGTAGGCCAGTCCAATTTGGGTAGCCAGGCCGGTTGCATCCTGGTGAACGGCTACCAGGCCGGGAACGCCGAAGCCTTCCACGTAAGTGCGGCGCACCATGTGCCCGGGGGATTTGGGAGCGACCAGCAGCACATCCTTATCCGCAGTAGGCACGATTTGTCCGAAGTGGATGTTGAAGCCGTGGGAGAACATGATGGTTGCGCCCTTCTTCAGGTTGGGCTCAATCTCTTCCTTGTAGACCTTGGCTTGGGTTTCATCCGGAAGCAATATTTGAATAACATCGGCCTTGGCTGCGGCATCCGCTACGTTAAGCACCTCGAAGCCGTCGTTTTGGGCCACTTCCCAGGACTTGCCGGGACGAAGGCCGATGATGACGGACAAGCCGCTGTCGCGCAGGTTCTGGGCTTGGGCATGACCTTGGCTGCCGTATCCGATGATAGCGATCGTTTTTCCTTGAAGCACACTCAAATCTGCGTCTTTTTCATAAAAAATGTTTGCCATTGCGTTATTTCCTCCTTAGATTAGCGCCGCTTACGACACTGCCGTCTTAACCAGCGCGGACTTTGCCTCGTAAGTATGGCTTAAATATTTCAGGTCCCTCCAAAGCGGACGCCTGAGAGGACGAGAGCGTGAACGGTTCGTCCCCTCAAGCGTCCCTTTGGACAGGATTCCTTACCCATTATAACTCCAATCATGTAAAGCGTTAAAGTGCCAATTTTCCTTCCGCCGCGAAGAGAGCGGAAGCTTGCGCCAGCTCTCCCTTGACTGGCGGAGTTAACCGGGCGCCAAGCCCTATTTTACCGAACCCCGCACCATTGCAGTCGCTCCCGTCCGGGACAGCTCCCGGATGCGGTATGGCCGGAGCACCTCCACCATGGCATCGATCTTCTCCGTATCGCCTACCACCTGGATCATCATGCTGGTGGGTCCGATATCCACCACGGAGGCGCGGAAGGTCTCCACAATGCTGACAATCTCCGGGCGTGTGGAGGGCTCGGCATGAATCTTGATCAGCGCCAGCTCCCGGGCCACCATGGGGTTGGCGCTCAGATCGATTACCTTGATGACATCGATGATCTTGTACAGCTGCTTCTCCACCTGCTCCATGGTCTTATCGTCTCCGGTGGTGACGATGACCATGCGGGAGAGGCCCTTCTCCTCGGACTCGCCTACGGTAATGCTCTCGATATTGAAGCCCCTGCGGCCGAACAAGCCGGATACCCGCTGCAGGACCCCGGGCTGGTCATTTACTAGAACTGATATGGTGTGCTTCGTCGGTTTCATTGGCTTCATCTCCCATTAGCATCTCATCGATTGTGCTTCCTACTGTAACCATGGGATACACATTCTCGTGCTTGCGAACTACGAACTCCACAAGAACCGGTCCGTCCGTGGCCAGGGCCTCCTGCCAGGCTGCCCGCGCCTCCTCCTTGTTGCGCGCCCGCAGTCCCTTGACGCCGTATGCCTCCGCCAGCTTCACGAAGTCCGGGCTGCCCGACAGATCAATATGGCTGTAGCGGTTGTCGTAGATAATCTCCTGCCATTGCCGCACCATCCCCAGCACCTGGTTGTTGATAACCACGATCTTGACCGGAATCTTGTTCAGGGCGCAGACGGCAAGCTCCTGGGAGCACATCTGCATCCCGCCGTCGCCGTTGATGGAGATGACCAGCCGGTCGGGATTGCCCATCTGGGCGCCGATGGCCGACGGGAAGCCGAAGCCCATGGTCCCCAACCCGCCGGAGGTAACCAACGCCCGGGGATGGTTGAACTTGTAGTATTGGGCAGCCCACATCTGATGCTGGCCAACATCCGTGGTCACGATGGCCTCGCCCCGGGTGGTCTCATTCAGATGCTCGATCACCCATTGGGGCTTCAGCTCTTTGTCCGAGTCGTTATAGCGCAGCGGGAACTTGCGCTTGCTCTCGTCAATTTCCGCAATCCAGGCCTCCGAATTGGCCCGTTTGGCTCTGGTGTTGGCATATTGCAGCACATACTTGACATCGCCGACACAAGGAATATCCGTAGGCACATTCTTGCCGATCTCCGCCGGGTCCACATCTATATGGGCGATCTTCGCCTTGGGGGCGAAGCCCTCCAGCCTGGAGGTGACCCGGTCATCGAACCGCGCTCCGATGGAGATCAGCAGATCCGCGTTCTGGATCGCCTTATTGGCGGTGAAGGTGCCATGCATGCCGGGCATTCCCATCCACAGCTCATGAGCGCTGGGGAAGCCGCCCAAGCCCAACAGAGTGGTGGTTACGGGAATCCGGGTCCGGTCCACGAACTCGATCAGCTCTTGGGACGCATTGGCGTAGACGACTCCGCCGCCTGCGAGAATAACGGGGCGCTCCGCCTTCTCAATCGCTGCCAGAATCTTCTCCACCTGCTTCTTGTTGGGGTCCGTGGTAGGATTATAGCCCCTTATACTGACCTTATCGTCCACCGCAGCCTTGAAGACCGTCTTGTGGGAGGAGACATCCTTGGGAATATCGATCAGAACGGGACCCTTGCGGCCCGTGCTGGCAATGTGAAAGGCCTCGTGAACCACACGCGCCAGATCGTCCACCTGGCGGACCAGATAATTATGCTTGGTGATGGGCATGGTGATGCCGGTAATATCCGCTTCCTGGAAGGCATCCGTGCCGATCAGCGGTGTAGCCACGTTGCCGGTGATGACCACCAGCGGCACAGAATCCATGTAAGCCGTGGCAATCCCGGTCACCAGATTGGTGGCTCCCGGTCCGGAGGTGGCAATACAGACACCCACCTGGCCGGTGGTCCGGGCGTACCCGTCCGCCGCGTGAATCGCCCCTTGCTCATGGCGGGTCAGAAGATGCTTGAAGTCAGGGTTGCCGTGCATGGCGTCATAAATGTATAGGACCGCTCCTCCGGGATAGCCGAAGACGCATTCCGCGCCTTCTAGCAGGAGGGAGCGAAGCAAAATTTCCGAGCCGGAAATCACATCGGGCTTAAGCAGCCTTTCTCTCAGTTCGTCGTTTAGCACCTTGGCCGGATACTCAATACTCATAGTGATCCTCCCCTCAAATTTGGAGCAAGCAAAAGCTCTCATAAGCTTTGTTTGGTCAAATAAAAACCTAAAAACCCCTTTCGTCCCGGACGCAAATAAAGCGTACGAAGGGACGAAAGGGGTAAGCTTCCGTGGTACCACCCATGGTTTGCCGTCTCTCTCGCGAGAAACAGCCTTGACAAGTACGGGAACACGCGCATGCTGCGGCTCCTTATACTCCGACACGGTAACGTGTGTCTCTCCGGTGTTCCCTAGTAACCATATCCGGTGTATGCTCCGCACATGCTTTTCAGGAAAACAGCTCCGAGGTGAGCTCGTTAATAAGGGGTTAAGGCATTGGTTTCAGCTGACCCGCTGCTCTCTGGACATAAGAGCCCTTATCACTTCGTCCTCATCATAGCCATTGTAGCAATTTTCTCAATATTTGATGATTATTATATTCATCTTTCCGTAACAAGTCAATAGCATATTCGAAACAATTTATGAAAGCGCATTATAGAAAAGGATTAATGTCTAGCTCCAGTGGACATTTTTTACCGTTTCCGCGTTAAAGGTCCTTCTGTACTACAGGCCCATCACGGACTTGACACCGTAACATCATCCGCGTAAAACGCCCCCGTATGTCCCGGGCCCACGGACAGCAGCACTTTCCCCACATTGTTAACCGCCGTGCGCATGGCGGCGCTGCGCTTTCTCAGCACCCCGTTCACATACAGATCAAAGCGGTCCGTATCCGTGTCGGAAACAATCCTGACGGTATACCAGACGCCTGCCGTGAACGGTCCCACCGTTTCCAGCACGGAGCCGTTATACAGCTTAATATTCCCGCCGTCAAAAGCGATGCTCACGGCCGTATTGCCGCTGCTGTCCTTGAGATAAGGCGCCATCTTCCAGTTGGCCGTCTGCTCCGGCCTGATCCTGACCTCCACAGCGGAGATGCCGCTGATGCCCGCGAAGCTCTTCTCGGCAGCCACACTGTCGGCCGAGGCGGGTTTGCTGACCAGGAGGCTCTTATCCGCGGCGCTTGGCACTTCCTGCACGGTCACGGTGCCTCCGCTGGTGTTGAAGCCCCAGCCTGCGGGAGGACTGCCTGTAGCCGATGAATTGAAATTCTCGTTAACTGCAGCCGCAGAAGAGGATGAGCCCATGATCGGCTCCACATATCCGGCCTTCACTCCTGCCTGGTCCTTGACCGTCTGGTCCTGGGTTCCATTGTTCAACCAGGTATTGTTGGCGGCTCCGATGCCCGTCTGCTCGTATGTGCTCTGAGCGCCGGTTCCGATCCCGGAGACCACATTGTGCTCCACCGTGATGTACTGGCTGTAATTGTCCAGATACAAGGCGGCGACCGGCGACCCCATGGCCCAGGGGCTTCTGGCGATATCATGGACATAGTTCTCGAATACCCATGTGCCCGGCTGCCGCGCCAGCGTATAGATCCCTCCGCCGTCATCGTGTAGCTGCAGCATATGGTGCACGTCGTTGTAGCGGATCTGGTTGTCGGCCATCCCCGATTCACAGGAGCAGGATTGGCCCCCGATCTGCATCCCCGTATAAGGGCCATAGGAGATGGAATTATGCTCGATAACCGAATTTCTGATGAAATAAGCGACGATCCCCATGCCGTTGGAGTATTGCTGGCCCACCCGGGTAATGGTGTTGTTTCCCACCAGGATATTCTCCGTCCGGTCCGCGGCGGCAGGGTCCCGCGCGCCGTTATCGTCCAGCACAATGCCATTGGCAGCCACATAGCTCAGATGGTTGGAGACAATCTGCGTATCCTTGACTCCGATCCGCAGCTGCAGTCCGTTTGCCCCGATGCTGCTCCATGTATTCCCGATGAACCGCAGATGATGTCCATATGCGGCCTGTACCGCAGCCGGTACGGCGATGCCGTTAATCGGCCTCACGGCCTGAGTGGCGACCAGCCCGCTTGAGCTTGGGCCGTTCCAGCCGGTATACTTGAAGGCCAGGCCGCTGAATTCCACATGGTGAACCGGGCTGGTTGAGGTTCCCGCCAATTGAAGCAGCGTATCCGCTTGCGGAGCGGTTACTGCGGCTGTTGCCATATTTTCCCCGCTGCGCGGCTTATAGTAAAGCGTATTTGCCGTCGTGTCCAGATACCATTCCCCGGCCGCGTCCAGCAGCTCGTAAGCATTCTCCCAATGATAGGCATTGCTTGCATAAAAGCTGGCGGCTTTCGTAAAAGCGCTGTTGGCCTCCGGTGTCTGGAAGGACACATAGCTGTAGCCGGAATCCGTGGTGAAGCTGCTGATCCTGAGGCGGTTGTGATACCAATGGGGCTGCACAGCCATCTCCACTTGCGCCAGGTTGGACCAATTGGCGATTTCCGACTTATTAACCGTGTATGTCTTGGCGGCGGGATCAGCGCTCACCGTATCGTAATAGGGGCCGAAGGTCTCCGTGTCCGTGCGGTTGGGTATGCGGGCGCGGACCGCAGGCGTGTCGTTTACGTATAATTGGCGGAAGCGGGAGGTGACCCCTGTCTTCTTGTATATATTGGCTGTGGAATCATGCAGCAGCCAGCCGCCGCTTAAGGACTGGCCCCCGGAGATGACCGGTGCTTCCGCCGCGTATTTCCGCCAAATCACCTTATACCCATTGGAGCCCGAATCCCTGTAATCCAGCACCAGCGGTGCGGTCAGCGTATACGTCCCTCCCCGCAGCTCGATGGCGATATCCCCTGTCATGCCCGCATTCACGGTCCGCACCTTATCCCTTACCCCGGTCAAGGAGCAGGGTGCAGCCTGGGTGCAGGAGCTGCCGCTGCCTGTGGGAGAGGCATAGTAGACGGCCTGGACAGCGGCTTCTGCTGCCGGTACAGGAGAGATGAACACAACCGCCATAACCGCCAGCAGAATCGCCAGACTTGCGTGTTTTGCCGTTTCCCGGCATGTTTTGCCCTTCATTAATCAATTCCTCCCTTATTGGATTTATCACACAAACTGTCATAGCAATCCGCCGCAGTCCGCGAAGCCGCCACCACCTCCCTTACAATACAGGACGCATACTCCAGTGTTAAAAAAACAAGCGGCCACCCGCTTTATTTTCATCGGGCAGCCGCCTGGAGCAGTTTATTCATCCATCATGGAACAGGTATCACGCTGAAGTTGTCAAAGTAATAGGTTTTCCTCGTCTGCCCGTCTCCGATACGGAGCTGAATAGCCCCGTTTCCGTTGTCATTGGTTCCGGTATACGTATACACCGCCTTCAATTGTCGCCACTCCGTGTCAACAGGAGTATTCTTCGCCAGATATTCATACCGCGGCGTACCCGTCCTGTGGTCCAGGATGATCTGGGCCACATCCGCGCCGGAATCAAGCCTGACCCAGACCGATATCTCATAACTCGTATTCTTCTTCAGCACCAGCTCCTGCATGGCTGTTCCGTACGCCGTATTCATAACCACCTTGGCCGAACCGGCGCTTGCGCCGTAGGTAGCCTCCGTTACCCGTGTCAGGACAGCGTTGTAGGTGGACCAGCCCGCCGTATTTTGCTCAAAGCCGCCATTATAGATCTGCTCCGCGCTCTCCTTGATCATAAAATCATCGAAGTAATAGACCAGCTTCGCCGTACCGGCGCCGATCCGCAGTTGGACGGAGGCATTCGCGTCAGCATTGGTGCCCGTGTACTTAAACGATGCCTTCAGCTGGCGCCATGTGGTGTCCACCGGTGTATTGGCCGCCAGATACGTATAACGGGGAGTTCCCGAGCCGTGGTCGAGAATGATCTGGGCTACATCGGCTCCTGACTCAAGCCGCACCCAGACGGACACGTCGTAGGTTTTGTTCTTCTCCAGAGCCGCCGTCTGCCGGGCGGAGCCGTAGCTGGCGGTTACGCTTACTCTGGCCGAGCCCATGCTTCCGTTGTAGGTGGCGGCCGTTACTCTCGACAAGCTGGCGTTATAGGTGCTCCAGCTTGATGTGTCATATTCGAACCCCCCATTATTCAGCAGATTGGCAACAGACACATCTTCCGTGGAATAACGGAAATCCACCCCCGTATACGTATTTCCCGCCAGATACCCGTCCTTATAGGGGTCCGGCCGCTTTACCCTGTCGTTCGAATTGCTTATGGCCTTGTCAATCGCAATCACGGACGAGGCGGCGGCGACAGCATCGCCATTGTGCCAGTAATCCCCGCCCGCCTTCTCGAGACTGAGCAGATAATAGGATTTCCCCGGAAGCAGCCGGACCGGCTCATACAATTGGCCGTAGCTGAACTGGCCGCCGGTTCCACCCTCCAGCCGCACCCTGGTTTCCGCTACAATGCTTTCCGAAGCCGCATCCACCAGCCGCACCTTATGAACCCTCTCATTGCCCTCCACAAACATTCGTCCCAAGGCCGTTACTGCTACCGGAGCGGAGCCGACGGTAAATTTCATCCCGGCCCAGCCGTTCCAGTCATTCCTCAGGGTGCCCGGAGTCATGGAGAGCACGGCGCTTGCGGTGCCTTCCAGCTCCAGGGGCAACGGCTCCGGTTCCGGCTCAGGCTCGGTTACAACTGGTACAGGCAAGCTTACGGGCAGCGGAGTGGACGCCGGCTCCGCCTCATACAGGAGATCCACACCCACGAAGCTGTTGCCGGCGGTTACCCCCGTCTTGAAGGTATTCGACCAGATTCCGATATTAACCGCTGCCGCCGATGTGGATTGGACCTTCAGATCGCTGTCGTACCACAAGTCCTCCCCGACCTTTTCCTCGCTCAGCACATAGTAGGAGGTGTTGGCCTGCAGGACAACGGGAGCGGGAAGCTGCACATATTTGAAATCCCCGTTGGCGGGCGCCTGCGTCATCACCAGCCGGACCGGTTCATTAAGCAAATCGCTCTGCGCAGCCGCATCCACGATTCTCATCCGGTGAACCCCCAGACTGCCGCCCAGATCGGCACGTCCCAGCGCGGTCACGGTAAGCGGATTATTTCCCACCGTGATCTTCGTCCCAACCCAGCCTCCCCAATTGTTCCGGATCACCCCGGCCTTCTGGATGCCCGTAACCAATGCCTGCTTGCCCTGGAACGACACGGGCAGCGGCGTGGGCTCAGGCTCTGCCGGAGGTTCCTCGGAGGTGCCCAAGTCGGGCACATCGGGGATGATATCCCCATAGGCCTCCTCAATCCCCGCATTGTCCATGATGGCAGTAGCCTCAGCCGGCCAAGCGCTTCCGTCAGGCGTGTAGAGGATATTGTCGATTGCAACCGTTGACTTGCCGGCATTCACCTTCTTGAAATTATCCGCATACGTTCGCTGTACGGTAATATCGTGGGCTTCCAAATTGACAAAAACCGGAATCTGCACGTTTTCCATCACATTGTCCCTCACGGTAATGTCCGAGCTTCCCTCATCCAGATAGACCGAGCCGAAATTGTGCTTCTGCTCCCTGATATAATTGCCGCTGATGGTCATATCCCAGGAGGTTCCCAGGGTATAGATGGCGCCGCCGTCAATCAGCTCCTGCATGACGTGATGGATATAGTTGTTCTGAATCCGGGTCCCCCGGTTGGCCGTATCGGTGGTGCCCCATCCCCAGCCGATCGTGATGCCAGAATACGGAGTATTGGCAATCTCGTTGTGAGAGATGTCCATATCCAGGGGATAAGCGGCAAACACGGCTACAGCAGAGCGGTATTCCGCACCCACTCCATAGAAAAAGTTGTTGACTACATCATTATTGCGCAGCACTCTCTTGGGGTCGATGGGATTGTAGTAATCGGGGTCGCTCCCCTTCATCTCTCCCACCTGCACGCCGCTGCCCGATATATCCACAAACGTATTGCCCCGGATCAGATTATCCTGGCTGCCTTTGGTGATGTTGACGGCGGCGCTGCCAAGCCGGGAGAAATCGCACCGCTCAAAGCTGATCGACCGGCCCATAACCACATCTATTGCAGCCGGAATCAGCTTTTCCGTTACCGCGCCAGTATTCGGGTCCATGATCCGCAGTATATTGGACTGCACATCCGGATGGGCTTGCTCTGTACCGGGAGCGAGCCATGTTGTGTATTGGAAGGATATGCCTTCAAAGCGCAAATCATGAATAGGCTGATCCAAACCGCTTCCCTGAAGAGTAATCAACTGCTCCAGCACCGGCGCCGTTACATCGGCAGTGCCCATGTCCTCCCCTGCCCGCGGCTTGTAGAAGAACGTATCCGCCGACCGGTCCAGATACCATTCCCCCTCCTCATCCAGCAGCTCGTAAGCGTTCTCATAATACCAGGGAAGGTTGACGCTGGTGCCGCCCTTGTTGTTGAGATAATACCAGCCCGGCTGCTTCATCATAAGCGTCGCCGTACCTCCCTCAACAGATACGGATTCCACTGTGCCTCTGGGATTGGTCCAGTTCTGCTTGAACACCAGCTCCAGGTCAGTAATATTGCCCCATCCGGCAAGCTCCGTCATACTGGTGGCAATGCCGTCGGCCACCTTCACACTGTCGGGCAAACCGTCGGCGCTGCGCGCCCGTACCGCCCGCTTTCCGTTGACATATAACTGTCTGGTATTCAAATCCGCTCCCGCCGGGGCGCTGTAAATATTCTTCCCGATGTCGTAAATCTCCCACCCTTCAATACTGGTTCCGCCGCTTACCACCGGGGCTTCCCCGGGATAGGAGCGGTATACAACCTGATAGCCTCCTGTCCCGGAATCCTGCTCCGTCAGGGCAAGCGTCTCCGACAGGGAATGCGTTCCCCCGCGCAGATAGACGATAATGTCTCCTGTCATTTGTCCGTTGATGGCCCTTACCTCGTCGCGGGCCTTCCCCAGTGTCCGGAAGGGCGCCAATTCCGTACCAGCCTGCCCGTCATTCCCTTGCACCGGGTCCACATAATATTCGGCCTGGATGGCGGCAGTTGATTCGCTTGCGTGAAGAACCGGTTCCCCATACGGGGTGATAAACAATCCGCATACCAGTGCTGCCGCCACCAGCAGGCTCAAGCCTGGTCTCCATCTCTTTTTTTGGTTCATTTTGGGACCTCCTAAAAGTTTTTGCGTTTTACTTGCAAAGCGAAGCGCATGGAGCAAAAACTTCACTTCGTAAGCTTCCGCCTAGTGCTGGTCTGCGTAAAAAAGCCGACAAGTGCACAGCGTTTGCGCCCTCTGCGTTTTGAGTCAGTCAGGAGCCTTCTGCTGGATGTCGTCCTGCAAATCTACAGTTAATTTCTCCCGCAGCCCTTATTAGTGAGCCTTTCCCTGTAAATCTACAGTTATTTGGGGTCCTAACCCGGTCATTCCTCGCATTTTGCTCCAACTAACTGTATTTTCGCAGGTATGGTCGTTGAAGTGACCTCATCTACTGCGAAATAACTGGATTTTTGCAGTTATTTTCTTTGGTCCGCGGCTGTTACGGTTCATCGCCTTCTGTCCGGCCAGTTAGGGGCGGTCTGCGGGAGCGGTCTTCTCAAGCGGCAACTGTTGGGATATTTACACAGACCGGCACTAGTTTTGCGTTTAACTTGCCAAGCGAAGCGGGGTATAGCTAAACCCGATAATCTATATGCAGGGAGACATATCGACTCTGCCTCTGGTGTAGCCACTCTGTATGAAATTTCGCATACGTTGGCCCGAATCTGCCACTGGCATGCCATTCTGTATGAAATTTCGCATACGTTAGGCCAACTCTGCCTCTGGAGTAGCCATTCTATACGAAATTTCGCATACATTGGCCCTGGTTATATGGAGTTCGGTCAGTTTAAAAACACACCTTAGCGCATGGGAGCAAGGACACTTCATTTCGTATGCATTATTCTGTGTTTATGCCTTTCTTGCAACCGTTTTCGTAAAACCTCCCTCTAAGACGGCTTTTTGCAAAGCCGCCCTTGTTCATTATCGTTCTTACTCATTGCTGCTCTTGCCCATATTCTCTTGCATGCCGTTGTGCTTTTGCTCTTACATGTTTTTCGCTCCTGTATTCATTACGCTTGCCCATATTCTCTTGCATGCCGTTGTGCTTTTGCTCTTACATGTTTTTCGCTCCTGCATTCATTACGCTTGCCCGTATGCTCTTGCATGCCGTTGTGCTTTTGCTCTTACATGTTTTTCTCTCCTGCATTCATTACTCTTGCCTTTGCCGCTTTCGCATATATCCCTTTACCACGTATCCCTCCTGCCCCTTACCGCTTTTCACCTCCTCCCATAAAAGGCAGCGCTGCTTCATCCAGGCCGTCCACCCGCAGCTTCGTTTCGCCGATAACCCTGCCGTTTGCCGTCATATACCGGATGCCCTCGCTTACCGGACTGTATTCGCAGGCCAGCTCCACTCCCTGCCGGGTATAGACGCTTTTGCGGACCGTCGTGTCCCGCATATGGGTGTTGCTCAGATATTCATCATAGATCCGATTCTGTCCCACAATGCCTCTGAACGCCTCGAAGGAGCCATATTCGGCACGGGAGCCGATCTCGCAGACAAATCCGTTGCCCGTCAGAGCAAACTCCTTTTTGCCGAAGCTCCTGGGTGCTCCCTCGTAATTGTAGAAGGACAAGAGCAAATAATCATTGGCGCGCTCCACGCGCACGGCCCTCTGACGGCCGTGATTCACCGGAACCAGCGGAAAAAACGCCAAATACGTGTGTCCGTCCTTCAGATAAACCGGACACAGCTCCCGGCTTTCCCCGGTCATCTCCTCCACCCTGCGGTCACCAAGCCAGATTTCCTCCGGCTCACCGTTCTCCAGGGGCATAACCAGCATCAAACGCAGGCTGGAGGCCTGTTTGCGGGCATACATCCGCGGCTTGTAAACCATCATGGCCGCCCGCTCATGGTGAACCCCCAGTTTTCTTCCCTGATCCCAAAACAGATAGGGACTATTGCGGGTGCCCAGCTCCGGATATTCGTTCATTTGACCGGGCAGCCGGTCATTGACCGAATAGCGCGCGTATATCATGCGCACATCCTTCCTTCCTCGGATTGGGTTCTGTGCCGTATACAGAGCCACGAAGGTATCCGTCTGGCTGCCGCAGTGCCATTCGCGGGAGGCGACGCCCAGCGAGTATTCCTCCGTCATGTAGGTGGAGATAGTGCCGGAACCGGAGGCGTATTCGTCATGCTCGGCCTCCCCGTCTTCCGAATTTGGGTCGGACCATAGCTTCTGCACGCTGATTACCTTATCCGATGACGAATTGTACTCCGTCGTTGCCTCGTAGGCAAAGGGATAGGAACGGCTGGCCACCCAATCCCGGATGTAAGCCGGACAATGAAAATCCTGAGTCAACAGATAATGGTTATGCACCGCCAGATGCCCGTTCCATTCCTGTCCGGAAAATCCTCTAAGCTGCACCCGCTCTCCCAACAGCACATACAACGCGCCGGGATGGCTGCTCCACCTGGTCAGCGTTTCCGTGTAGCTGCGGGAATAAGGTCCTGCCAGCCGGCCGGCGGGAAGGAAGTAATGGGCCAGATAATCGACCCAGATCCGCTCCTCACAGCCCAGAATCAGAGTATGCAGCTCCCGGTCATGCTCCGTCAGCTCCGCCAGCATGGCCAGAGTATGGAGCTGGAGAAGAGAGTAGGTGGGACTGCTGTATTCGGATGCCGCTCCCCGCCTTGTCAGCATCTCCTTCAACTGATGAAGCCGCTCCGCTCCTCTTGCGTACAGCCCGGGTCTGTTGAAGAGCAGGCTGCCGGCCATCAGCGTGTAGGCACTGATGCAGGGGAAATTATCATTGACCCCTACAAAATCATGGTCGACTCCGGTAAAATCATCCAGATGCTCCCGGCAGTAATCAGTCAGCTTTTGCTTCACGTCCCCATCCAGCAGATGGGGATAGTCACGCAGCAGCCACAGACTCCGGTTGGGCATGAAATGGCACTCCTGCAAACTGAGCTTGCGGATCACGGCATTAGCCTTGCGGATCGCGTCGGGATTCCCGGCGGCGAAGTAAGGCAGGCACATATGCACGTAATTAACAGGCGGCATATAGCGTCCCTTATCCGGTCCGATATAATCTCCATCCTCATTGAACAGGGTATCATGGCAGGAAGAGTAGACATCGAATATATGTTTCCGCCGCTCCCGCTGTCCTGCATAATCGAACGAAACAGCTTCTTCTTTCGCCAGCTTCGGCATGTTTTTTCCTCCAAAATGATAGTGATAAAGAGCGACTGGCCCATATGTCGAAAAATCGAATTCATGAGCCGGGGGTGGCTTTAACCGTTGGTTTGTATGAAATTTCATATAAAATGATCTTACCGCCATCCCACAATGGCCGAATATACATGATATTGCAACAATCCGTTACACGCGGCTAATCGCTTTTCGGAACGGAACGGGTGAGGTCAGCAAGACCGGTACCGGACTTCAACCTGATAATGACGCCCCGGCTCCCAGGGGAGCACAGTCCCCTCAATCGGCTCATGATTCACAACGATGGCGACCGCCGGACCGTCTTCCTCCCCGGCCTGCCGTTCAAACCGGATGCGGTAGCGGCTTCCCTTGTACAGACGCTCCAGCCTGTACCCATCCCACTCCCGTGGAGCATGCGGAGCTATCTCCAGGCCGTTAATCGTGGACCGCACGCCCAGCAGGCTCTCCACCACCGTCCAGATAATCCATGCCGCCGTTCCCGTAGAATGATTCAGGCTGGACTTGCCGAAGTTGGGAGAATCCGTCAGCCCGAAGTAAAAGTTGGGGACCCATATGGGAGGCTGCAGATTCCGCTCCACCGGATTCAGGCTGCTGCCGGGCAGCGTTTTGACAATCGTCTCATAACCTTTGTCCGCCCTCCCCGCGGCAAAATCGGCATACGCCTTGAATAGAGCCGCATGACAGTAGACAGACCCGTTCTCGGTGGTTCCCTGGCGCTTAATGCTGATCTTGCCGATCCGCGCATCCCACCGGGAGAACGACGGCCAGATCACCACCGGCCCGCTGTCCGTATCCAGACGGTCGATGGCCGCAAGGCACTTGGCCAGCCGCTCTCCCCGGGCAACTCCGCTCATGACCGCCCAGGTCTGGGCATTGAGATAGATCTGCGCTTCCTCATCCTCCGCGGTCCCGAAGGGAAGCCCATCATCGTCATAGCCGGCCAGATACCAATCGCCGTCCCAGCATTCCCGGTTGATGGTATGCTCCAGTTCATCGGCGAGCAGCAAGAGCCGCTCCTGCTGCGCAGCGTCCCCCCGCGCTTCCGCAAGCGGAATAAACTGCCGCAAGCCATACAGGAAGGCCATCGTCGTCCAAGTAGATTCTCCTCTTCCCAGACGTCCAGCCCCATTGATGGGATCGGTCCAGTCCCCGTCGCCCATCAGACACAGCCCATGGCCGCCCCGGTCCTTCTCCATATAACCGACCGCAAGCAACAGATGCTCATATACCGTCATTTCATCCCGGCTGTCGATGAAACCCGCCCGCTCCTCCAGCATCTCCGGAGAGCCGGTCTGCTGGACAACGGCGCAGGTGCACAGCAGCAGCCAGACCAGACCGTCCTTATGATTCAGCAGAGCCAGGCCGGACGGGCTCTGAATCGGGTCCAGCATCCGGTATTGACGGATATAGCCGGCCCGCTCCTGGCCCTTCATCACCCGAAGCACATAATGCTTCGCCCCTTCGGGGTCCAGCATGCTGTAGCCGATGGCATCCTGCAGCTCGTTGCGCACACAGGACAGGTTGCTGAAGCGATGCGTCTCCGTCATGGCCGTTACCTGCTTCTTCAGCCAATAATTCACATAGGCATCCAGATCGCGGTCAGGTGTCTCAATGTGAAAACCTGCAATGCGCTCCTTCCAGTATTCCTCCACCCTCTTGAGCTGAACTGCCGCGGCTTCCCGGTTGGTCCATAACCGCTTCAGCAAGACAGCCTCCTCCGGGCTGCGGACGCAACCGGCGGCAACCAACACCTCTGCCTGTTCTCCCGGCTCCAGCACAAACCGGTGCTCCATGGCGCCAACGGGATTTTCCCCCTCGCAGACAAGGTTGCTGAAGCTTCCGCGCCGGACCGCAGCAGGCACCGGTTCCGGACCATCCGCTCCCCGGAACCGCCTCTCGCTGCATTCCCAGGAACGGGGGTCCCGGTCGGAGAACATGAACACATAATTGCGGCATGCATCGAGCCTTTCCTTATCCTCATAGCGCACATGGTAAGGGAAGGTATGGCTGTACAGAATGCCTTGCTCTCCGTCATACCAGCACTTGACCCCCATGCCTCCCGTCTCGGGCAAGAAGGCGGAGAAGAGCGACAGCTCCTTTTGCTCATCCGACGTATTCGTGACTCTGCATTGCCACAGCTCCAGACTTCCCTCAAGGGGCACCGTAACCCTAATCTCCGCCGAGCACCAGGCATTCCGGTTGGACAGAAGGCTGTAGCCCAGGCCATGGGTGCAGGAAAAGCCGCCGTCCGCCCCGGCGCCGGATGCCGGAGGATGATCCCCGGCCAGATTGGGAGACCAGCATTCACCTGATGCGCAATCCCGGATATAGAACAGGCGGCTGCCTCGGGTATAGTTTCTTTCGAAGGGCACAAGACAGGCGCTCTCTCCTTGCAAAAGCTGGGACACCTTCACATGGTGCTCCTTGTTGAACAAATAATTGTGCCACGGAACGGGAGTATGAGGCGTTGCCACCACATATTCGCTTCCACCGTTGCGGTAATAGCCGTATTCCAAATCGATTCCTCCTCAAGCATTCCATAAGAAAACTGGCCAGTGAAAAGTTCTACAGCTTTAAGAAACCAAGGAATCGGCGCCAATCTAGATGCAGCGAGACGAGTCCTCAAAACGCGGAAGGCTATAATCGAGGCTTTTGTAAGGTTATTGGGAGAGCGTGACTTCGAGCAGATTACGATAAACGACATTGCCGACCGGGCTAATGTCAACCGCGGCACCATCTATTTGCATGATACGGACAAGTTCGCTCTGCTGGATCCATGCATCTCAACCGCTTACGGAACTGAGCGACCTTATTTGAGGAAAATACCCCCCTTTTGAAATGCAACGGAACTCTGCGACGTTATTTGCCAGGAATCAAGCGATTACCGTCTCCCGTCTCCCCTATAACGGCGCTCAGTTCCGTAAGAATACTGGCAAGCCGATTGGCTCCCTTATAGCGGCGCTCAGTTCCGTAAAAAATAATTCCATATAAAGCCACCTTCATCCTGTCAAAAAAACCATCTTCATCAGCATAGCCTGATGCGGCCCACATGCCCTGTCTGTTCCAATTTCCATATCTGCTCCAAATACCATTACCGTATCCACCTTGTTACAGTTCTCTTAACAATGGCGGCTGCCCTGCCTCCCGATGAACCAAGCGTACTGTGTTCCTCTCTTAAACCGCAATAAACATGAATTTAGGGCATGCACCATTCTTAAGACAGCGGCGTGCACCGGAAGAATTGTGCATCGCTTATTCTTGTTTATGGACGTCCCGCTTCCCCGACGGTTATATTTGCTCCATGAACGCCATTGCCCATGCTCTTCTGTTGTGCTCCATGAACGTCGCTGTCCCATGCTCTTCCGACATGCATGCTCCATAAACGCCATTGCCCATGCTCTTCTGTTGTGCTCCATGGAACGCCGCTGTCCCATGCTCTTCCGACATGCTCCATGAACGCCATTGCCCATACTCTTCTGCCGTGCTCCATGAACACCGCTGTCCCATGCTCTCAGTCCAGAGCGCAACATAACTGCGCTACTGACCGCAACACTAACTACAAGCAAGGATGTGACCCCATGAAAAATTCAGCCGAGGCTTATGCGGACATTGTGCCAACGCCCTCCCTGACGCCTTCCCTGAATACGGCTTCCCTAAGGCGAAGGAGGCGCTTCAAGCAGAATATCCCCTGGATGCTGATGTTCCTGCCCGTCATCGCGTATTACATTATTTTCAAGTACATCCCCATGGGCGGCAACATCATTGCCTTCAAGAACTACAACTTTAACGAAGGCATATGGGGCAGTCCCTGGGTGGGCCTCCACAATTTCAGCCTGCTGTTCACGGACCCGCTGGCGTTCAAGACGATCCGCAATACCTTTGTCATCGCCGTTCTGTCCATTGTGGTCAATTTTCCCTTTCCGGTGCTGCTGGCCCTCATGTTCAACGAGATCCGCAAGCTCTGGTTCAAGAAAACCGTGCAGACGCTCTTGTACCTGCCCCACTTTCTGTCATGGGTCATTATAGGAGGCCTGGTGATCAATCTGTTCGCCCAGGAATCGGGAACCGTGAATCATATCCTGCGGCAGCTGACAGGAGACGTGTATCCCTTCCTCTACAAGCCTGCTTCCTGGGTGGCCATTTTCCTGGGGGCGGGAGCGTGGAAGGAAGCCGGCTTCGGCGCCATCATCTATCTGGCCGCGCTGAACAACATCGACCCCAGCCTGTATGAGGCCTCCAGTCTGGACGGGGCAGGCAAGCTGAAGCAAATCTGGCATGTCACCCTGCCAGGAATCCGCTCTGTTGTGGTGCTCATGCTGATTCTGGCCATGGGACGGATTATGGACGTGGGCTTCGATCAAGTGTACAACCTGCAGAACTCCATCGTGTCCGATGTGTCGGAGGTGATCTCCACTTACATTTTCCGGATGGGGCTTCAAGGGGGACAATTCAGCCTGACCTCGGCCATGGGGCTGTTCGAAGCAGTGATCGGACTTATCCTGGTCGTAACAACCAATGCCATCGCCCGCAGATTCGACCAGGGGCTGTGGTGAAAGGAGATGCAGCATGCGTTTGTCAACAGGTGACCGAATATTTTATGCCATCAATTATTTTCTGTTAAGCCTGGCCGCCCTAAGCTGCCTGTACCCGCTTATCAACATTTGCGCCATCTCCTTGAGCGGCAATGACGCCGTTCTCTCCGGCAGGGTTTACCTGTGGCCGGTGGACGTGAGCATGGAATCCTACCAGATCCTGCTGGCGGGGACGCCGATTCTCCGCTCGTTCCGGAACAGTCTGATCATCACCCTGACGGGGACGCTGCTAAGCCTGTTCTTCACCTTCCTGGCAGCCTATCCCCTGTCCAGAAGAGGCTTCTACGGGCGCAGACCCTTCACCCTGGCCATCGTATTCACCATGATCTTCAGCAGCGGGGTGATTCCCCAGTATCTGCTGGTGAAATCCATCGGTCTGATCGACAGCTATTGGGCCATCTGGTGCCTGGGACTGATCAGCGCCTACAACATGCTTATTATGAAAAATTACTTTGAGAATCTGCCCGATGAGCTGGAGGAGGCGGCACGGATCGACGGTGCGGGGGAGCTGACGTACATCACCCGGATCGTTCTGCCCATCTCGGTGCCCATGATCGCTACCATTTCACTGTTCTACGGGGTGGGGCTGTGGAACAGCTTCATGAACGTGCTGATCTACATCAATGACACTACCAAATTCAATATGTCCGTGCTGGTGCAGCAGATGATCCGCAGCCAGTCCCTGACCCAGGACTTCGCCCTCCGTCCGGAGGAGATGCAGCAGGTCACGCCCGAGGGAGTGAAATCGGCAGGCGTCATGATCATGATTATCCCGCTGCTGATCGTATACCCGTTCATTCAGAAATACTTTGTCAAGGGCGTCATGATCGGGGCCGTTAAGGGTTGAAGCAGCTTGAAGCTGTACTGCAAGAACTCAGCGGCAATGGGAAATGCGGCAGGAGGATTGAAGACGGCTGCAGTGAACGGCAATAGAACAGCCCATGAGATATTGACCGGTCCATTCCTGTGACCAGGACCGTTAAATATACTGTTTTTCAGCTATAATACTATTATTGGAGGGGACAAAAATGAGCTTTATACAGAAAAAAAGCAAGCATCACCTCGCCCTGACAGCGGCCATGCTTGCCGGTGTTGCCATTCTCGGCGCATGCTCCAAGGACGGGGACCCGCAAAATAACGCAGAGCCCGCCGGCACTGCCCAAGCTTCGAGCGCACCGACCGCAGCGCCCCGCGGCAAGATTACATCCACCATCTATGAACGGGGGGATGTGGCTCCGGAGGAGGGCACCAAGACCGAGAACCGCTGGACCAAGTGGATCAATGCGAAAGGTCCTGCCGACGTCTCCTTCGTCGCCGTGCCCCGTTGGGAATCCGCCCAGAAGCTCAACACGCTGTTCGCTTCAGGCTCGGCTCCCGACATTATTATGGAATATGATCCGGTCATCAAGAACCAGCTGTATAACCAGAAGCTGCTGCTGCCCCTGGATGAATACATTGACAAATACAGCACCACCTACAAGGCCATCCTGGCCGAATACCCCCTGCTCAAGAAGCTGGGCCAGAAGGGAGACGGCAAGCTGTACGAAATCGGCAAGGTGGAAGACCCCATTCCCCAGCATCTGCTCTATATAAGGACCGACTGGCTGGCCAATCTGGGGCTGTCCATTCCCAAGACCACAGACGAGCTGTTCCAGGTGGCCCAGGCCTTCGCCGAGAAGGACCCGGACGGCAACAGCAAGAAGGATACCTACGGCATCAATCTCAGCTTCGTAGGAGGCAAGACGGTGGATGATATGTTCGGCATCGTCTTCGATTCTATCGACAAGAATCCGTGGGTGCTGGATGCGGGAGGCGAGCTGGTCTTCGGCTGGGACCGCGTCCAAGCCGCACTGGATTTCAAGAAGAAGCTCTATGACTCGGGAATCGTGGATAAGGATTACCTGACGGATGGCAAGGGCGACAAGGCCAAGCAGGACTTCATCAACGGCAAGCTGGGGATATACGGATCGAACGGCGGCGATATCGCTTCCTTCAGAGCTCTGAAGAAGAGCAATCCCAAGGCGACCGTTGCCGCCATACCGCTTCCCGCCGGACCCTTCGGCTCCTACAGCCCGCTCCTGAGCACTCCAATCAATCTGACCGCCGTGGTCAATGCCAAGGCGAAGGACCCGGAAGCCGTCATCCGCTACGTAGACTTTATGATGTCCGACGATGCCACCCGCACCCTCACCTACGGCCTGGAGGGCGAGCACTACAAGACCGGGATCAACGGGTGTCCGGAGGTAATCAGTGTGGAGAAGAACAATGTGGAGAAGAAATACTCCTCCGATTTCACCATGCTTACCAAGGCGGTTTCCGGCCAATGCTCCGGCCCCAATCTCCAGTTGAATCCGGCCAAACCGGCCACTGAAACCCCTGAGAGCTTGGCAGCCTACCAACTGGACCTGGAATATGCCAAGGCCTTCCAGACCGCCTTCGACGCCTATCTGGACCCTTCCAGGCCCATGGTCGGCGTGATCGCAGCCAACTCCCTGCCAGCCCTGCCTCAGGACCTGCAGATCAACCAGACCAACGGCTTCAAGACCATCCACGACATCCTGGCCAAGGGCGCCATCAGCGGCAACAGCTACACCGCCGCCCAAGCGGTTAAGGACGCCCAGGCTGCCTGGGCAACCTCCAACGGAGCCAAGGTGGAGGCCTGGTACAAGGACTGGTTCAAGACAAACAAGGACAGCATTTTGCTGACCAAGGATTATTACGAATTCATCAAGAAATAATCGCTTTGGCCGTTTTGCAATCCGCAGCTTAAGAAGCTCTCTTTATCCGGCGATAAAGAGAGCTTTGCTCCATCTCCGGTGATAGTCATGCCGCCCGGGACATGATATAATTCCTACACTTAATTTCTTTGAGTCTGGAGTGTGCTATGAGACGAAATCCCTGGCTCCGGTTTTTTTTGTCGTATCTGTCCGTTTTTCTGCTGCTGTCCGCTTCCCTGTCGGTTACCTTCCTTGCCGTAATCGGACAGAATGCGGGGCGCGAAGCCAAGAACGCCAATCAGGTTTATGCCCAGAATGTTGTGAAAACCTTTGACAGCTGGCTCGCCAACATCGAACAGACGGTCATACGGGAAACCTCCACCAACATCCAGCTGCAAAATTTTTTCAACGCCGACCTGACGGATGAAACCTATTCCCATTATTTGCTCTATTCCCGGCTGCGGGAGCTGTTCCTGACCGTCAGCGGCATTGACTCCTTCTACCTGTACCGGACGTCCGATGATCGGGTCTTATCCGATTCCCATATGACCACGCTGGAGGATTTCAAGGATAATGCTTTTATCAAGCAGTTTATGGCCAACCCGGGCCAATCCGCCTGGTTCCCTCCCCGCGCCTATCCCCAGCCTTCCGGCATCACCTCCCAGCCGGTGGTTTCCTTGACCAAGGGGGTTCCGTTCGGCACGGCCTCGCAGGGGGTCATCGTTATTAATATTCCTCTGTACTCGCTGCAGGATATGCTGGCCAGCATATCCGCTTCGGATATTCACTACGCGTATTTGACCGCTGCGCAGGGGGACCTGTTTATTGCGGGAGAAAAGCGGGAGGGCGATGATCTTGCCGCCGCTGCGTCGGAAACCACCGGCTGGGTGCTTCATTCCGGGCTGAAGAATAGCAAGGTGGGAGGGCTTCTGTCCCTTCTCACCAATTCATGGATATTGGTAGCCGTGCTTATCGTACTGGCCGGACTGGCGCTGCTGTTCATCGTGTTCCGCCGCAACCACAGACCCATCGAGGCCATCTCCAACCGGATCCAGCATTATATTATGAAGGATCAGCATGCCCTGCAGGGGGATCAGTTTGCCTTTATTGAATCCGCGGTGGAGCGTCTGATTCAGGAGTCCCAGCTGCATGAGGAGCAGGCCGCCAAGGAGTGGCGGCTGAAGAAGCGCTACCTGTTCCGCGATCTGATTACGGGAACCCAATATATCGGCCAGACGGAATGGAAGCAGGAGCTCTCCAAGCTGGGACTGCCTCTGGACAATCATTCGTATCTGGCGATTCTCATTGAGATGGACCATTACGCTGCTTTTGAAGAGGCTTATACGGAGCATGACCGGCTGCTCCTCAAGTTCGCGCTGCAATCAGTGGTGCAGGAGCTTGCGGATCAGTATTCCTTTGCCGTATGGATCGACTGGTTGTCCCGTGACCGCTTATGCAATCTTGTCTTTCTCGATGAGCAGGAGCGGGATACGCTGCCCGACACGCTCAGAATGTGCGAGGAGCTTCGGGCGTGGGTGGAGCAATATTTGAAATTCACTGTGACCGTCGGCTTCGGGGATACGGTCCAAAACCTGTCATCCATTCCCCAATCCTATGAAGCTGCCATGCAGATGCTGGATGTGAAGGCGTCGGCCGGCCACAACCGGGTGATTACCCACGAAACCATCGCCGACAAACCCGCCTATGCCATCTACGACCAATTAGCTTCGATCCGCACACTCTCGCATCATTTCCGGACCGGCAGCCGGGAATGGGAGACCGTCTACCGGGCAGTCTTCACCAGCCTTAAGACCGGCTTCCCCACGCGCAAAATGATCGTGGAGCTGGCGGACTATCTGCTTCACCAGTTCACCGACGAATTATCCGGCTTGTCCGGCGATGCCACCGCCGCCTGGGGTGCGCTGCTGCCCCGGCTGCATGATTCCGTCAACAGCTTCTCCACCGTAGAGGAGTTGGAGGAGCGTCTGTATAGGGACTTGAACAGCTTCTTCGGCGAAATCACCCAGCAGCGGGAGAAGCATCCCCAGTTCCATAATCTGGAGCTGTTCCGGGAGTACATCGAGGCACGCCTGTCCGACTCCAATCTGTCGCTCAATCAGATCAGCGAGCACTTCGAGCTGTCCCCCCAGCATTTCAGCGCTTTGTTCAAGGAATTGCAGGGGGAGAAATTCGTGGATTATCTCATCCGGGTGCGGATGCAGAAAGCAAGGGTGCTGTTGGGCAGCTCCAATGATTCCGTCCAGGATATTGCGCTGCAGGTGGGATATACCCATTCCTTCTCCTTCATCCGCGTATTCAAGCGAATCACGGGCTTCACTCCGGGGGAATTCCGCAAGAACGGGGATGAGGAGCCGTTGTGAGAGGGAAGAAGGGGAATGAGAATTGCTGCAATAAAAGATTATTGCAGCCAAACCATGATTATTACGAGCGTAGTGGAAATTCCGGCCAAACCATGATTATTCACTGGAATTTCCAGGTGAGTTACAATGCTCTATGAATACATCAGAACCACTCTGAGGAGTGTGCCCGACATGAGCACAATTATATCGGAAAAACTCATCGGAATAGGAGGGTTTTCAGAATGAGCGATATGCAGAATCCCTTTCGTTTCCAACACAGCATTATCGATCTCGATGCAGGGTATGACGGCTGGGGAGGAGTTGTGGTCGCGGACTTCGACGGTGACGGTCTGCCGGAATATGCCACGGGCGGGAAGGGCGGGGGCTTCTACTTTATCTATGATTTCGATCCGCAGAGCGGAATCTGGAGCAGGCACTTGCTGACCAGTGACCTGAATCCGCATGTAGGGGCAGCTGCGGCGGATATTGACGGGGACGGTTATCCTGAAATTGTGTTTGGCGAGTGGGGGACCAGACTGTTCTGGATTAAAGCAAACCCCGGCGCAGCTGATTTTGGCAGCTACCATGTGATTGGGGACTTCGGCTTGCACGATCCCCATGACATTATTGCTGCGGATCTGGATAGTGACGGAAAACCCGAGATTGTAGTGCGGGAAAAGAACGGCCGGCTGCTCCTGCTCCGAATTCCGGAGAATCCTTTCTCCACCTGGATGATGGAAACCGTAGCTCCATATTTGCCGGGAGACGGAACAACTGCTGCCGCTCTCTCCGGCGGTAAGGGACAGGATTTGGTGACAAACGCAGGTTGGTTTGAAAATGTTCATGGCGATGCTTCGGAATGGAGGTTTCATGAGCTGATCCCCTCTGAGCTTGATTGGCATCCGGAATCCCGTATCGCGGTGGCCGACGTGGACGGGGATGAAGAGCTCGAAATCGTGATAACGGAATCCGAGATTGCCCATGCAAGACTGGCGGTGCTGAAGCGTTCACCATCCGGCAGCTGGTCGGCGCAGATCATCATTCCGCCGGAGAGCGATTATCGGGCCTTGCACAGCTTGCAGATTGTTGATCTTGATGGAGACGGGAAGCCGGAAATTTTTACCGCGGAAATGGAGAATGGCAAGACGGATGGCGTTGACTCCAAACCGAGATGGATATGCCTTTCAAGGGGTGAGAGCGGAGAATGGATTCACCATCTGCTGCTGGACACTAACCTTGGAACACACTGCGCAATGGCGGCAGATTTTAATGGAGACGGGAGAATCGATCTATTAGGCAAGGTATGGCGCCCCAACAAAATTAACGGCGTGTCAGGGAAGCATCATGTGGATGTGCTGTGGAACCGTGCCATGGATGCTTCGGAAGATAAGTTGTAATCTATTTATCATTTGGCGAAAAAGCCGATAAGGAGATGGGACTATGCTTGGCAAAGAGGAACGCCATGTTCCCGGAGAACGCTGGGCGTGGGCAGATCCCGCTGCTGCAGGGTTGGATAACGGCGCATTGCAAGACCTTATCGCCATGGTTCAGGGACGGGGCTGCATTGTCCGTTACGGTCGGATGGTGAAAGGATGGGGACCTCAGGATGCAAGCTCGGATATTGCCTCAACCGCCAAGCCCGTGCTCAGCACATATTTGATGCTGGCGATTCAGGAGGGGAAGATTGGATCGCCTGATGATCCCATTGCCCGGTTTGAGCCTCGCCTGCAAACACTGAATGACGGCAAGGACAGAGACATTACTTGGCGGCATCTCGCTTCTCAGACATCCGGATACGGGTTGATTGAGCGGCCGGGAGAAGCATATTCCTACAACGATTATGCAACCGCATTATACTATGATACTTTGATATCCAAGGTTTTCCGCATGCCTGCAACAGAATTGCTTCGTACGAGATTGGCAGAACCCCTTGGTTTCGAGGATGATTATTCCCACGAGGCATTCGGCCCCAATGATCGTCCTGGACGGCTGTCGCTATCGGTCCGTGATCTGGCGCGGCTTGGACTTCTGTATATGCGCAACGGCAGTTGGAATGGAAGAAGCATTATACGCCCCGATTTGGCGCGAATGGCGGTAAGCAGCCCCATTTCACGGGATACCCCGCTTGCCGGCAAGCTTGAAGCCAGGATGCTTGAAGACCAGCGTTCCATTGGGGGCGGTAAAAGCATTACTTCACTGGGACCGGGCTGCTACAGCTTTAATTGGTGGTTAAACCGGCCTGTTGGCAGCGGGAATTTGTTATTCCCCCACCTGCCTGGGGAAACAATCTGTGCCATAGGACACGGCGGAAAAAAGATGATGTGGCTGTTTCCCGCCCACGATCTGATCATTGTGTGGAATGGATCGCACATTGGAAACGAGACATGCATCGACGAATCTATGAATCACGCAACCGTTCTGATCAGGCGCTTGCTGCCTGTTGTGACGATGTAGGATTGGGGGGCCACAGATATGACAACTGTAAATATATCCGGACAGCATTGGATGATTGACGGACAAATCACCTGTCCGGGAACTGCCGCCGAAGGGCAATTGCCCAACATCCGCATGGTTAATGCATCATTTCAGGATGAGCGGCGTCCGCAATTTGTGCCAGACGAGATTACTGATCGCTTTATAGCCAAAATCCCGAATTACCGGGCTCAGGGAGCACTTGCTTTTACGCTGGGCTTACAGGGAGGCTTCCCGGGCTATGAGCATGCCGTCAATACCGCGTTTCTGCCGGACGGTACGCTAAGAAAAACGTACCTTGAAAGAATAAAACGGATCATACGGGCCTGTGATGAACAGAAGATGATTGTATTGCTCAGCCTGTATTACCAGCGCCAGGATCAACATCTTCGTGATGAAGAAGCCGTCCGCAGCGGAGTGGCGGAAGTCTGCAGATGGCTTCGGATATCCGGCTTCAGCAATGTCTTGCTGGAAATTGCCAACGAATACGGCCATCCCGGCTTCACACATCATATCCTGCGTGATCCCGGGGGAATTGCGGAACTAATCCGGATTTCCAAACAGGAAGCTCCGCAATTGCTTGTATCCTCCAGCTCGTTAGGCCATGGACGAGCCCATCCTTCTGTGGCAGAGGCAGGAGATTTCGTCACCCTTCATTTCAACGAAACCGCACTGAAAGAGATTCCGTTACGCGTCAGGGCTGCCGCAAATTATGGGAAGCCCGTGTTATGCAACGAGGATGACAAAACCGGGCAGCCAGGAGCCGCTGCCCAACATGCTGCAGTCACAAACGGATGCAGTTGGGGATACATGAATATGGGCAGGAATCAGGTGGCTCCCTTCCAATTCGATGGAGAGGCTGATGATACGGAGGTATACGCAGAAATGCGCAGACTGGCATTAAAGCAGGCTCACCCAAGCTAAGCTGCTGTTCTTCGGAAGGAAATATCCGACCCTGCTGTCGCCGCTCTCTCCCCACCATCGGGATTGGGCAGCGGCAGCAGGCCGTGAGTAGGCGCAGAACCGGCAGAGCTTAGGGTCGATGCGACCGCAACGGCTCTCCTATCTTATCCGGAATCAGATAAAGCAAGCGGCTCTTGACTTAACCGCTGCCACCCGGCTCCAATCCCTCTATCCCGCCTCCCGAGTAGTTGACAGTTACCCACCTTTCCTGTTCATGGCTTGCCAATATGGCTTCGATGATGCACATGGAATGATGGCCGTCTTCAAATGTGGCAAAGTCCGGTGCATCCGTGACCGGGTTTTTATTGGCAAGAATATAATTATAGTAATGAATCATCATGTTCTTCAATCCATCCGGCCAGCCCTCCACATGCCCTCCCGGATAGTGGGAGGACTGTCGCGCCTTCTCGGAAAGCAAGGAGGGGTCGCTGAGCAAGATTTCGTTGGCCCTGTCCCGGTGTCCCACCCACAGCCGGTCCGGTTCCTCCTGATTCCAATAAGCGGATTTTTTTCTGCCATCCAGTTCAAAGGCCAGTCTGTTCTTCCGCCCATGGCTCACCTGTGAAACCGTAAATACTCCTTTGGCTCCATCGTCAAAACGGAGCAGTACCGAGGCATAATCCTCTGTATGTACCGGGACATCCTCATAATTGGAAGTATCCATGCTCCCATGCGGATACATGTCTGCATGCCCCTTCGCTTTCTTCCTGACGGGAATGACTGTTGCCAGATCGGCGCAGACCTGCACAATTTTTTTGCCGGTCACATACTGCACAATATCACACCAGTGGGAGCCGATATCCGCCACTGCTCTGGACCTGCCGCCAATCTCCGGAGACATTCTCCAGTTGTAATCCGTTTCCCGGGAAAGCCAGTCTTGCAGATAGTCTCCATGAATTAACCGTATATCTCCCATCTCTCCGCTCTTAATCATAAAAGCAAGCTGCTCCATAATCGCATACTGCCTGTAATTAAAATTCACTCCATGAACGACGCCGTGTTTCCTGGCCAGATCCAGCAGCTCCGCTGATTGGCTGCTTGTAACAGCCAACGGCTTCTCGGACAACACATGCTTTCCAGCCAGAATAATATCTTTATTGATTTGATAATGAAGGTGGTTGGGTGTACAGTTATGGACAACTTGAATCTCCGGGTTCAGAAGCATCTCCCGGTAATCGCCGTAGGCGAGGGGAATTCCCATTGCATTTGCTTTCTCGCGGGCAGCTTGTCCATTGGACTCCACCAGTGCGGCAATTTCAATGAATCCAAGCCGGCGCATAGCCTCGATATGGGCATTGCCGACAAACCCTGTGCCAATAATACAAGCCTTCATTTTATTTAACCCACTCTCCCCTTATACAGAGTTTTCCGGCAGCCGGCAGAAAGCTTGCCGCAGTAGCATCAGCTTAAGCACCCTGATTCACCGCAAGCTCTTGATCCATTCCAGGCTGCCCTGCCACATGGCGTCTGTAAACCCATGGCCCACACCGGGATGTTCCGTAATCGAGATCCGCTCGGGACAACTCCGGTAGCACGATTGCCGCAGCACCCCGCTGAACCTGACCGCCGCTTCCGGCGGAACCAGACGGTCTTGGCCAGCATTTTCAAAATGAAGCCAGGGCATATGCGCGAAGCTCTCCGGGTGGGTCACGGGATTGAAACGGTTGAATAGTTGCTGCGAAACCGCATCAGACGTCCCCTGCAGCTCACTCGACCCCTGCCGCAGCCAGTCCGGCGTGGCGATGCAGGCGCTGACCGCCTGAATGCGCCGGTCCATTCCCGCCGCAGCGATGCTGATATCTCCCCCTGCCGACACGCCCCCGGCAATGATAAGCCCATCAATATGCAGCCGTTCCACCGCCCAGTCGATCACCAGCCTCATATCCCCGGCCGTATGCCCGAGCATTCTCCAGAAATGCTCACGGCGGTTGCTTCTCACCCTCGCCGCCATTTCCTGCATAGTCTCACCGGGACGCAGCCGTTCCCCGTGTCCGAACAGGTCGAAGCTGACGGCATGGAAGCCCAGGTCGGCCAGCGCTTCCAGCTGCGGGATCATCCTCTCCTTGGTTCCGGTAAACCCGGACAGCCAAATGACCAGATCCCTGCCGCCCTGATGACGGTGCTTCGGTGCCCGCAGAACCAGCGGGAATGGTTGGGGTCCATGGTTGTTGGATATCATACTCGGGATTCCACTCCGCTCAATTGACCTTTATCCGTACTAAGAGTTTTCCTGCGCCTGCTCCTGTATATAATAGATGCTTCTTGCCGCCAAGCGGTCCACCTCTTCGGGAATATGGACGCTGTGCCCGTCAATCTCCAGGAAATCCACGTAGGCGGCAATAAAATAAGCTTCCTTCGCCGCAAAGGTGACATCCCGTGCGGACCGCTCTGTCTGAGGCTGGCGCCGCCCACTGGCAACGGGCTTTCTCCGGTCATGAAAGGAAGCATATCCGGTAACGCGCTGGGTGACATGGCTAAATGCGATATTCTCCATCCGGCTTTCCTCCATTCCCTGAAGCAGAATGCTCCCCCGGCTGGCGATCTGAATATCACGGAAAATAACGTCGCGGATGCTGCCAACCGGACTGTCGGGAAACCGCCGCTCAATATCCATGAAAATGGGGAACTTGCCCCGCCCTTCATGCTCCATGGTTTCAATCGTCATATTGGAGAACTGGACCCGCTCCACCCGGCCGCCGTCATAGATGAAGAAGCCGATGCCGATGTGGGAATTGCGGATGACGCAGTTGGATACGAGGATATCGCTGAAGCTGCCCAGCGACTCTGTTCCCAGCTTGATGGCCGCACAGGGCGTATCGAAGGTGCAATTGGTTACAGTGATATTCTCGCAAGGGTAAGGCTGCGTCGTCTTGAACACGATGCAGTCATCACCCGCCTGAATGCGGCAGTTGGAAATATGCACGTTGCGGCAGCAATCCGGATCGATCCCGTCCGAATTCAGCCGGTTCCGGTTGTTGGCAATGGTGATGCCCTCAATAAACACATTCTCGCACCGGAGCAGATGCAGGGTCCAGGCATCGCTGTAGAGAATCTGAATCTGCCGGATATTCACCTGGCGGCATTGCTCCAGCACGCAGACGGCGATGCGGAAATGCAGCTTCCGCGCCTCCTCCAGCGGCAGCTCCTCCACCCCGGTGCCATGAATCCGTCCCGGTCCCATAATCCCGATATCCTCGGCCTGCTCCGCCCTGATCAAGGCCCCCATGGCAATGGAAGGCGTCGTTTGCTTCAGCATATAATGAGCGGGGTCCGGGCTTGCCCACAGGGTAGCTCCGGCCTCCAGATACAGGTTCACACGGCTGGCCAGCTCGATGGCGCCCGACAGATAATCTCCCGGGGGAATGTACACCACTCCCCCGCCGTTTGCCGCGCATGCGTCAATGGCCGCCTGAATAGAAGCGGCGTTGTTTTCCAGCCGGGTGGACCTGGCTCCGTAATCCAAAATATTGTACATGTGTCTGGTCTGCTCCTCTCAGAAAAACCCACTTTCCCTGGTATCTGTCCCTCCCGGAAGGGTTCAGTCAAGACCGGCAAGATGTTCCGCATGAACCCGGCAATAGACGTATACTCCTCCGTCCTCCAGCAGAAATTCGCAAATCACCGCATTGGTGCCGGAGGGCAGCGGGGGATATTTTATGTCCGGGCATACCAGCCTGATGAGATCGGAGGTGGTAGCACCGTGTCCCACCACTACGATATGCTCATCCGTATTCAACAAGGGAGCAAGCCGGGCTGCATAGAAGCGCTTTACCCGGCTTGTTGCAAGACTGCGTTCCTCCGGCCAATCCGGCCACCATTTTGCCTCCGGCTCATCCCCCTCTTCAAACTGCGTGTTCTGATGCTTCCGGACAAGCGTGCCGCAGGAATCCCACTGCTGCCTGCCGTAAGCCGGCCATGCCCCGCTGAAGAACTCCGCCATCCCGGGCGCAAGCACAATGGGGAGTCCCTTGGCCCCGGCCAGAGGGGCGGCTGTCATGATCGTCCGCTTCAAGGGACTGCTGTAAATCTTACCCACCGGCCTCTGTTCAAAAAAATCGCGCACCCGCAACGCTTGCTGCTCCCCGCGCCGGGACAGGAGGCAATCGGCCTCGTCGGTCTGCCTGAGGTTGCCCAGGGATTCTCCGTGGCGGATGACATATAGATGCATTGTTGTTCCCCTTAATTCTTGACGAATTTTATCGCGTCGCCCACCACATTGGTGCTGTTGGCATTGTTGGTCAGCTCCACATAGCCCCCCGTACCCGCAGTGAACGGGAAGCTGCCCAGCAGCTTCCATGAACCGCCCGGAACCGTCTGCTCATTGACCAGCTTGGTGTAGGAGCCTCCGTCATAATACACGGTGAACGGAGCATTGCTGGAATAGCCGGAGAAGCCATCGGGCAACCAGTAATAGACCGAATACGTTCCCGCGGTTGCGAGCGCAGGCCTCCATCTCATTTTGTTAGCCCCCGATCCTACAGCGCTATATAGGTAATCCGTGCCGTACTTGTTGGGCTTGAAGCTGGAGGCGGTCCAGGTGCCTGTCAGCTCAGCCGCTCCGTTATCGAGAATATACTCTGTCTGCGGAGGAGGAACGTCATTGGATTTGACGAATTTGATTGCATCGCCTATTACATTGGTGCTGTTGGCATTGTTGGTCAATTCCACGTATCCCGCCGTGCCTGCGGCAAAGGCATAGGTGCCCAGCAGCTTCCACGTTCCTCCGGGAATGGCCTGCTCGTTGACCAGCTTCGTCTCGGAGCCCCCGTCATAGTACACAGTGAACGGAGCGTTGCTGGAATAGCCGGTGTAGCCGTCGGGCAGCCAGTAATAAACGGAGTATGTTCCTGCAGAGGGAATGGACGGTCTCCATCTCATCTTGTTCTCACCCGATCCCACCGGGCTGTACATGTAATCGTCGCCGTATTTTTTCGGCTTGAAGCTGGAGGCGGTCCAGACGCCCGTATATTCGGCGGCGGGATTATCGATAATGATGTCGGCTTCGGTATCCAGGAAGGAGGTCCGCAGCAAGGTAGGGTAAACCCAGGCATGATGATGATAATAGCCGCTGGAATTATTGACCCGTCCGCTGAGGGGGCGGGAGTTCTTGGCGTAATCCTCGTAATCCTCGTCCTGATAGACATCGGCCATGGCTTCATAGAGATGCCGCGCGTTGGAGAAGCTCTGATTGCCTCCCCCGTATGCTGACGGCCATTCGGCCACATGCCCGTTGACGTAATAGAACATTTTGTCCAACGCCAGCTTGATGCTTTTGCCGTTGGGGGATACCCAATTGTACAGATCCTCGCCGGTGGCGTTCTTCACGATCTCGGCAGCTGCGGTCATGGGCGCAAGCGCAAAATAGTGATACCACAGGGAGTTGGTTCCCCGGGTGGTTTCATCCGGGAGAAATCCGTCCTCGCGGATGGACACATCGATCTGGGTTTTGAGCTGGTTCACCTCGGAGGCCATGGCCGTCTCATCGTCCAGAAACTGATAAGAGGCAATCTGCGCATACAGGCTCCAATCCCTCCAATTGCTGGTGAAGGTGATGGAATCCCAGACCGGAAGCATCACACCGGTGAGCCAATTGCCGAACTGCGTCTTATCGGCGGCGCTCCAACCCGGGTAATCCTTGATCAGATCGGCAGCATTGATCAGGCCCACACCCACGTAAGCCGATACCAGTCTCCCGTCCGTTCCGGCAACACCGGTGTTCGTATACGACCAGCCGTTCAGCAGTTCCTTCGCTTTCTCGGCATAAACCGTCTCTCCGGTCAGCCGGTAAGCCACAGCCGCCGCGTAGGACGACTGGGAGTCGATCTCCAGCCGCAGCTTGGCCGCATCGTGGGCGTCCGGGTTGGCATAATAGCCGGGTATGTTCAGGGTAGCGATGGCATGGCTTGTCACACTCAGCGCCTGATTCGCGTCAACCATCATCTGGCTGTACGCCTCGGCCCAGGGACTGACCCCGTTATCCACCTTGGCTTGAATAATCCCAAGCTCGCCCCCGGTAACCAATCCTCCGGGATGGGGATAAGCCAAAGCGGTAACGGCAAAGGACAACATAAGCATCAAGGCAATTGCACTGGTCCAAAACCTGCGTATTCTCCTCATACTTCTCCTCCTTAATGAAATAAGCTTCTAAGCCTCAGTTCCGATAAAACACGAATTTGCTCCAAAAGGATAGCTGAGTAGTTATTCAGACAGGGACTGCCAGGGCGTGTCTGAAAACTCCGCGGGGAGCAGATAACACCCAAATTTTCGTTTCTGGCAAGGCACTTTTGCGCAGGCGTACCGGGGATAACTCAAGCGAAAGCAACGATAGCTTGGAGCGAAAGGGCGGTGAAAGATGCCCTCAAGCGAGTTTTCAGACACGCCCTAATGCTGTCATGCAAATATGCAGTTATTTTGGGCCGCAAGCCCTCTTTTTCGCTCTCTTCCTGCAAAAGTGCAGTTATTTTTGCTTAAAACACCCACAAAGATGAAATCCGCGTGAAATAACTGCACTTTTACATGACGACCTTCCGTTGCAGCAGCTGCCCATGAAACAACTGCATTTTTACATGCTGGACCTCCCATATCCAACCATCTATTCTAAGGATTGCACTTCGTGAAGATGAGTAACGGATTCGAGTTGAGGAAAATGGAGCGTAAATGCGGCCGCGGCGTGCTTTAAAGGCTCATCAAAATCAGCCGTTCACTTGCAGAACAATCCGTCTGTACGAGGTAAGGGGCGGCTCACCCTTATCCGTCAAACTAAGCAGAACGTGGATGGTGCAGCCGCCGCTGTCGGGCGGAAGCTGCAGCTCGGCAACAGGCGCAGCCCCGCCGCGGATTTCCACCTCACCCTCATAGGTGCCCGCTTCCCGGTAGACCTCCCAGTGGAAGCTCAATTCATCGCCGTCCGGATCGTACGACCCCGCAGCGTTCAGGCGCACGGTGTCTCCCGGATGCAGGCCTGCACCTGCCGCGGTTTCCGCCGCTGCCACTGCCACCGGCGCGTGGTTGCATTCCCCGCGGCTGCGGACACACCAGTCCATTCTCGCCTGGAAATCTCTCTGGTACGCATCACGCCACCGGTACACCGCAGCTCTGGCGCTTCTTGCCTGACCGTCTACGGTATCCTCCGCATCCACATAGCAGCGCCCGGCCGCCCGGCGGAAGCGCCCTCCCCACGAGCCCCACTCGGGATGCTCCGGCTCGCCCAGGCCGTTGGCAACAAGATACAGCAGAGAAGGCGTATCCCCCTCCTTCATTCCAACGACCCGGCCCCAGGGGTCTCCGCCGTCATACATGGGGTAGGCGGCCCCCAATGTTCCGTGGAAGGCCCGCACATGGGTGTCCAGCCAGGCCCCTGCCGCAAGAGATGTATCCCCCTCCCTGTACATCCCCCGGCAGGAATCCCCGGAAACGATATAGAACAGATCGGGATTCTGATCTCTTACCATGGAGCCCATGGCGTACTGATCGCTGATGGCGTACACTCTCAGCTTGGACTTGAAGCTCTCGTATCCGGCTTCCCCCCGCGTATGCCTGACCTTCCACAAAGCCTGGGCCAGATCGGTGATCCCGCCCCAGACCAGAATCCACAACGGCCGCTCATCCTCCCGGTCGGCACAGGCAATGATCCACTCCGAGCCCTCGGTATCCTTGCCGTCGCCCACCTGCTCCGGACCGTCCCGGGGACTGCCGCAGCGCAGCATTCCCAGCAGCGTCTCCCGGGAGGGATAGCGGGGATCATGCTCAACCAGCCGGGGATGCACCTTGCCGTAAGCTTGCAGAATCATGCGGATGCATTGCGGATGGATGGTGTGCCCATGATTGGTGTAGGTGGCCACAAGTCCTTCCAGCTCAAGCTCATTGGTGTACAAAAGCAGCCTTACCAGAGACTGCGTATCATCCGGCTCCGCATAGCCCCCCACTACGCTGCTGATATCCGTCAGCACGATTACCCTTGGCCTGCTCTCCACTTTGCGGCGCCTCCTGCACGCAGCCGGTGCCGCAGAATCCCTTGCTGCAGCCGGCAAGAGCCTGCGGCAAGCAGCCGCGCTTCTCATTTTCCGTTATTTTTTTGCCGCTTTGGCGAATTCCTCTTCGTATTCCTTGGCGATCTGGTCTCCGCCCTGCTTGGACCATTTGTCAATTTCAGCCTGGTATTGCGTCTCATTGATGGCGCCCATGATGTACTTGATATTGGCGTCGCCGATGATTTTATCAAGCTCCGGCCCTTTCTCCGACTGGGTCTTGGAGATCAGGGGAGCGGTGGGGTCCAGATATGCGATCTTGACGCTGTCCTTCAGTATCAGCCGGTTGATCTTGATCTCCAGGGGAGTAACGGCTTTATCCTCGGCCAAGGGATAGACGAACACCTGCTCCAGGGACTTCTGCTCATCGGATATCTCCGTGGTGGTCAGAACCTTCTTGCCATTCTCCAGCTTGAAATTATCCCCTTCCAGCCCCCAGGTGAACAGCTCCTTGGCTTCATTGCTGCCCATGCGGTCGAAGAAGGCAAGCAGGCTCTTCAGCTCCGCCTCTGTCTTCACGCTGGACTTGGGAAACATGACGATCCCGTTATGCCCGGCGAAGGTGGGGACACGGGCTTCGGCGGAATTGGCCAGCCCCTGCATCACGTCGAATTTGGCGGCCGGGTTCAGCTTTTGGGTCTCCCGCTCAAAGCCCGGCGCGTTGTCGATGGTAACGAAGGTGCTGCCTGCCTTGCTTTTGTAAATGGTGTCGTTGGCATTCTTCAGCGTGGCAAAATCCGGATTGAGGATCTTCTCGTCATACAGCTTCTTGTAAAAATTCAATGCGTTCATATAAGCCGGTGTCTTCCAGGCCGGAGTGAATTTCCCGTCCTTCTGCTCCCAGGAAGTGGGCGCCCCGAAGAGCGCCGTCACAATCCGGAAGCTGTACATGTTGGAGCGTTCCACCAGACCATAGGTGTCGTCCTTGCCGTTCTTGTCCGGATCGTTAAGGGCAAACGCTTTCAGCACGTTATACAGCTCGTCGGTTGTGGCCGGTTCCTTCAGTCCCAGGCTGTCCAGCCAATCCTTGCGGTAGATGAATCCGTCGCGGATGGCGTGGCGGTAGCGGTAAATGCCGTATTGCTTGCCGTCGATAGCCGTATTTTTCCAACCGATCTCCGGCAGGCTGCTTATGTTCGGATAATCCTTCAGATAAGGGCCGATTTCCCAGAAGGCACCGGCGCGGACGGCACTGACCACGGCGGGCAGCTTCGTATTGGTGACCACCATCGCCTTGGGCAAATCTCCCGAAGCCAGAGTGACATTCAGCTTATCGTCATAATTAGTGCTGGGAACCCAGTTCAGCGTCAATTTGCCGTTGGTCAGCCCGTTAAGCTTGGTGTAATACTTGCCGTCAAGCTTGGGAGCCTCCGGCACATACAGCGGCAGCATCATGGATACCTCTGTGATCTGGGGTGCGGTTGGCTTCGCCGATGCCTCTGCCCCTGCCCCTGCATTCCCGGCGCCTTCTTCACTTGAATCTCCGCAGCCGGCCACAACCCCCGCCAGCATCACCGTTGCAATGGATGCGCTTAGCCATGTTTTTTTTCTCATAGGAACCTCCCTTGATGGATGAAAGATAATATATAGAAAGGCGGCGCACCGCCTGACTACCGTAACGGTTGGCCGGAGCTTGATCCTCGGAAGCCCGATCCGCGGGAACCCGTCCACCGGAGCTCAATCCGCGGAAGCACATCCGCCGGCATTCAATCCCCGGTCCCAAGCTCTACCCCTTCACCGAGCCCAGCATCATGCCCTTGGCAAAGTGCTTCTGCAAAAACGGGTAAACAAGCAGGATGGGAACGGTGGCAACCACAATAACCGCCATCTTCACCGTCTGCGCCGGAGGAGTGATATAATGCTCTCCCATGCTGGAGGAGTCGAACAGCCCGCCCTCGGACATGATGACAATCTGGCGCAGCAGTACCTGGATCGGCCACTTCTGGGCATCGTTCAGATAAAGGATGGCCTGAAAGAAGGAATTCCAATGCCCTACCGCATAAAACAGGGAGAAGGTAGCAATGGCAGGCAGAGAAAGCGGCAGCGTGATCTGAAACAAGATGCGCACTTCATTGCAGCCGTCGATCTTGGCCGATTCCACCAGCTCCTCGGGAATTTCCTGAAAGAAATTTTTCAGCAGAATCAGGTTAAAGGCGCTGATCAGGGAAGGAATGATGAGGGCGCCGTAGGAATTGATCAGGCCGAACTCCTTTACCACCAGGAAGGTGGGAATCATCCCGCCGCTGAACAGAATCGAGAACACGATCAGGGCCATAATGGTCTTGCGCCCCAGCAGTTTCTTCTTGGACAGGGGATAGGCCATCAATGCAGTGAACAAAACATTGCACAGGGTTCCCGCCAAAGTAATGAACACGGTATTGCCCAGCGCCCGCAGAATGGAATCAGTGGAAAAGATATAGCGGTACGCCTCCAGCGAAAATTGGGTGGGAATCAGCACGAAGGTTCTGCGCAGCAGCTCTTCCGTGGTGGTAAACGAGCCCATGATCACATAGACGAAGGGGATCAGCGTACACAGGGCGAAGAGTGACAGCACAACCGCATTGCCCGCATCGAATACCCGGCTGGCCCACGATTTCGGTATCATATCAATAGATCCCCTCCTGTTGAAATTTTTTGGCCATATAATTGGCTCCCGACACGAGTACGAGGCCGATCACCGATTTGAACAAGCCGATAGCCGTGCTGTAGCTGAACTGGCCTTGGGTGATGCCCGACGTATAGACGTAAGTGTCGATCACCTCGCCCACATCCCGGTTCAGGGCATTCAGCATCAGGAAGATCTGCTCGAAGCCGGTGTCGAGAAAGTTCCCCAGCCGCAGGATGAGCAGAATGACAATGGTGCTGAGAATGCCGGGCAGGGTCACATGCCACAACTGCTGCCAGCGGTTCGCCCCGTCCATGCGGGCCGCCTCGTATAACTGCGGGTCAACGCCGGAGAGGGCAGCCAGGTAAATAATCGTACTCCAGCCCGTCTCCTTCCAAATGACCTCGGCAAGCACCATGGGCCGGAACCAGCCGGAGCTGGCCAGGAAATTGATCTTCTCCAGCCCGGTTTGCTGCAGCAGCATGTTGAACACGCCGTCCTCCACGTTGAAGAAGATGTACACGATCCCGGTCACGATCACCCACGACATAAAATGGGGCAGATAAATGATCGTCTGGATTCCTTTCTTGAACCACTTGCCGGTCAGCTCATTGAGCAGCAGGGCTACAATAATCGGCAGCGGGAAGAAAAGAATGATGTTCAGCCCCGCCAGCACCAGCGTGTTCTTCATCAGAATCAGGAAGGTGGGGTCGGTGAAGAACCGTTCAAAATGCTTCATGCCCACCCAAGGGCTGCCCATAATTCCCGAGAAGGGCTGATAATCCTGGAAGGAAATGATGACTCCCCACATGGGAATATACTTGAAGGCCAGAAAAAACAACACTCCCGGCAGCAGCATCAGATAAAGCCAGCGGTCATAAATGATGGTTCTCAGAATCCGTTTGCGGTTGGAATAGCTCTTGTGCTGCGGCTTCGCATGCTGCGCAATAAGCTGCGGATTTGCGGGCAATGGCTCCATCTCCTTGTCTTTTGTATTGGGTTGATGGCCTCATCATAGTACAGTCCCGCATTCCAGGAAATAATCATCATTCCGCCATTCTGGAGACAATCCGGCTTTTTCCGCGCATCCCGCGCCCCTCGTGGTGCTCAATAATCACGGGCTGTGCTCCGGTAATCATGATTGGCACTGCGCGGCCTGTGCTGCTCGTACTGCCTGTGCTGCTCGTACCTGCCTGCGCTGCTCGTGCCTGCCTGTGCGCCTTACTCCCTATACTTTTGTGAACGAGCAAACCGAAGGGCCCTCTGGAGGACACAGATGGTAATGTTGTATTAAAGCAACCCCAACTTTCAAAGAAGTTAATTCATTTAACCCGTACTCCCGAGACGCCCTGTCCAGCCAAACGCCCAATGTATGTCTTCAAACTGGGTAAACAACAGACCGGCTCCCTGTGTTCAGAAGAACCGGAACTATTGAGAGCAGAGGTAAGTGGAGCGTCGCCCAATTCTGTATGAAATTTCGCATACGATGGGACAACATTGCCACTGGCAGGGCCATGGCGTTGCCGGCGCAGAAAAAACCTTTAGCCGACTTTCATCGAATAAAGGCCCGCATAATTTGACTCCATCCTTTCCGGGCAGAGCTGCCCGCCGCTATCTTTGCCCTTCCCGGTACTGCCCCGGCGTCATTCCCTCCATCTTGCGGAAGTACCGGATGAAATTTTGCGAATTATTGTATTGGAGCCGCTCGGCGATCTGGGAAATCCGCATGTCGGTCTCGATCAGCCACCGCTTGGCCACATTCAATCTGTAAGTTTGCACATAATCAAGGAAATTAATGCCGGTCTCCTTGCGGAAAACCTTGCTGATATAAGACGGCGTATAGTTCAACTGCGCCGCGCAGCCCTCCAGAGTCAGCGGCTTGTCGTAGTCCGCATGGACCAGATCCATGATCTGCCGTGAAATCGTCCGGTGCTGCTCCACCGCCGCCGTCTTGACCTGCCGGATCAACGGGTCAATGAAGCGCATCATCAGCCAGCCCTCCATCTCGCTGACATTGGACAGCTGCAGGAACTCCGTATACACCGTCCCGGTTGCGCCAAGCCCGCCCTTGAGGGAATCGTCCACCTGCAGCAGGCGGATCAGGAGCCGGAGCATCATCATCTGATATTCCCGGTGGTCCAGCTTCTGGCGGACAACCTCCTGGGTGAAGGAAGCCAGATGCTCCTCGGCCATCAGCAGATTGCCCGTCTTGATGTCGCTTACCAGCTCATTTTCCAGCATATCGGGGTACTCGAAGGACTTGTGAAGGCTGGGCTCCACATCCTCAATGCGCACAATGCTCTCATCCTCCAGAATAATCCGGTACTGGAGCGCCTCCAGCGCCTCGCTGTATGCCTTGGAGGCCCATGCCCAATCCAGGAACGGCCTGCTGATGCCCACGCTCACCTTCAATTGCAGCACCTGCTTGATGGAGGACTGGATTTTGCCGAGGATCATATCCATGTAGCTGTCCAGCTCCCCCGGCTTATCCCCGCTGCTGCCGATCAAGGTGGCCTGATGCTGCTCCATGCACACCGGCTTGATCCGCCTGTCCTCGGGAACAAGCTCCTCAATAATATTATTGATGGCGAACAGCAGCAAATCCCGGTCCTTCTCTTCGTAGCGCGTCTCCGACAAGGAATCGATCCGCACTGCAAACACGGCCTTTTCTTTCCAGTTCGTCCCGTGCCCCGTCAGCTCAAGCTTTTCCCGCACCTCCCGGTTGGGCATCTTCCCGAGGAGCAGCTTCATGGTGAACAGCTCATCCAACTGGCTGGTATACCCCAACAGCTTCGCATCCAACTGCCCTTGCTTATCCAGCATATTCTCGAAAACAACCCTGATCCGCTGCAGCTCATCGGCATCCGTGGCGAATTCGGCCTTGCCGACGAAGCGTGTGACATATTCATACAGCGTCCGCACAGGCCGGTAGACGAACCGGGAGCCGGTTAGCGTCAGGACCAGCGTAACCACCAGCATCCCCAGGCTGATGAACAGCGTTGTCCGGCCGATCTGCCGGGAGCCTTGCATGATCTGCTCCTTATCCACGCTGGAGACGTATACCCATTGGCTGTAGGGAGAGGCCTCGAAGGTCAGCACCCTCTCCTTGCCGTCAATCCGCACCGTCCTGCTTCCCGACAGACTGCCCGAGCCCATGGCCTGCCGCAGATATTCCGCTTCCGGCTTCGCTTGCATGAAGGGCGAGCCGTCCGTTGAGGCAAGCACCTTCATATCGTGGTTGAGAATACGGGTTGTGCCGGTGAACGGCGCCTGCACCAGCAGCTCCCCGAACGAGACGGACGGAATGCGGAAGACGATGAGTCCGGTGGGCTCCACAGCGTATACGGGAATTTTCTTGACAAAGTAGATGGAATCCGTCTCCTCATCCCCGATCCAGTAGGATGGCTTGCTGGTCCGGGCAAGCTGGAGGAATTTCCCGTTCATTTCATTGTTAAGGGAGGACAGCCCCGAATTGTCGATGACCCAGTCCCTGCTGAAGCTCACCAGGGCCACATCCCGGATGCCTGTGCCGATCATCTGCAGGCGGGTCAGGCTCTTATAGAACTCCCTGGTAACTTCGTCAAGCTCGTTCATTAAATCATACTGGCTTACAGCCTCCAGGGTGGAGGGTGCGGTGATGAACTGTGTGGCCAGATAATCCACGGTCTGCAGCAGTTGGTCGATCTTCAGCTTGGACTGGAGGAGAATTTGGCTGTTGCCTTCGATTGCGCTTTGTTCGGCGATGCTGGCCGAGGTGAAATAAGCGTAGCTGCCCAAGGAAACAACGGGAATGATGCCCACAATCACAATCAGCAGCAGCAGTCTGCGAAAATACAAAGATCCGTTGACCAGATTCATCGTCCCCAGTCTCCCCTTTGCGCACATGATGAATAAGTCTCTCAGATTAAATGATAGTATATCTGCCCGTTCCGCAGAATAATCCTGATTGGGGTTATTGGCCCGATTCCGGCTTATCCAAGGCAATAGCGCCGCCAAAGCGCTCCAGCAGAAACTGCCTGAAGCGCAGAGCCGGAGGGGACAGATAGCCCTCCTCCTTGCGGGCGAGGCCGATGGTCCGCCGGCAGCCTGGACCGGCGATATGAAGCCGGACCGCCGTCTGCTCCAGGCCGGGGATGCGCGGCAGCAGGGAAACACCCAGACCGGCGCTTACGAAGCCGATCACCGTCATCACATCCTCGGCCTCAAACAGAATGCGCGGATTCATCCCCGCCTGCCGGAACAACTGATCGGCGATGGTGCGCAGCCCGTAGCCCTGCTTCAGGGCAATGAAGGGTTCTGCGGCAAGCTCGGCAAGCTCTACGGCTCCGCTCCCGTGCCGGGCAAGAGAATGCCCCTGCGGCGCATAGGCATAGATCTCCTCCTGCCACAGGCTGTCCCAGCGGATGCCCTCCCTGTGCTCGGTGGTGGAGGATAACACGAAGTCCACCTCTCCCCGATCCAGCTGATCCAGCATCTCGTGAGTGGAGTTCTGGCTTAGCCGGAAGCGGATGCCGGGCAATTGCTCCAGAAACCCGCTCAGCAGCCCGGGAACGGCCGCGATGCCCAGCGACTTGAGGAACGACAGGGACACGGTGCCCGAATCGGGATCAAGCCATTGTTTGAGCTCCTCCCTGGCCTCATGAATCTCCAGAAGAGCCCGGCTTGAACGCTCCAGAAAGCGCTCCCCGTAGCGGTTAAGCCGCACGCTGCGCCCCTGCCGGTGGAAGAGGGGAACCCCCAGCTCCGCCTCCAGATTGGCGATGGCCCTGCTCAATGCGGGCTGCGTAATGCTGAGCTGCTCCGCCGCGCGGGTAAAATGCTCCAGCCTGGCCACCGTTTGAAAATATTCAAGCTGCTGCCATTCCATCATAGCCCTCCTTGTATTGACACGATGATTGTTCGCGTTTGTGTACGAGTGCCGTCATCAAAGACGCGCATCCCTTTTGCGACTATATCATCATTTTAATGCCTTTTATGCATCAATTCCATTATTATAATACATTACACAACATTAAAAAATCCCGATAGACCCTATGGACGGTGTCCAAATTGTCCAAAAAAATAAGAAGAACCTGGCGGAAGAATACCTCCAGGTTCCTTTTTTTATTGCTAAGGGAGTAACTTCTTACGGTGTTCCCGCCCCGCCTACTTCTAATGGAAGTTTTTGGCCCTGTCCCTGCAAATTCGGCATTCCTCACTGATTTAGCGGAAATTTTTTCCGCTATCTCTGCAAATTCATTATTCCTCGCTGTTTTGTAAACGTCAAATAGTCCCCACCTAGGCGGAAGATGGGGATGCGGGTACACTATGGAGTAGAACGAAACACGCGGCAAGTCAAAGGAAGCGAAGGAG
>JAQSYI010000088.1 GCA_029256185.1 Paenibacillaceae bacterium | reverse complement strand
TACCCATCTTTTTTCCATCGCCAGTCCCTCATATCGTTTTATTGTATATATCGGCTGGCTCTATCTTTACCATAAATTTCTTCTGTGACGAAGTACTAGGATGAGTTTGAAAACTCCGAGGGGAGCGGATTTCCCTGATCTTTTCGTTCTCTGACGGTTTTTCACGAGAGAGCGCAGGAAAGGCTTGCTATCTGAGACCTCGTCGTGTATAATAAAAATCCTGAGTCAGACATAGATTGCGAGATTCAAATTGCGGACGTGGCTCAGTGGTAGAGCATCGCCTTGCCAAGGCGAGGGTCGAGGGTTCGAATCCCTTCGTCCGCTCCATATTTTGCGCCCTTAGCTCAGCTGGATAGAGCGTTTGACTACGAATCAAAAGGCCAGGAGTTCGAATCTCTTAGGGCGCGCGCGAAAGCGCGTAAGGTAAACATTCTGCTTGGCGATAAAAACTTCCGCTTAAACGCGGTCGCTCATCCTCGAAATACTCCGATAGGAGTTTTTCTCATCGAGGGCTTCGAAGGGCGGATTAGAAAACAGTCTGGGTACAACATTATTACATTACGGATAAACAGGAACCTGGGGAGTGATTAATAATGGAGTTTAGAAGAATATTTGATACTATACCAGAACAGTTCGATCAATACAGACCTCGGTATAGCGCAGAGATGTTTTCAGAATTGATCGGGTATGCGCAGATTACCTCAAATAAATCCGTGCTGGAAATTGGACCCGGAACGGGGCAGGCTACCGACCCCATACTTCATACTGGCTGTGATTACCACGCTATTGAGCTTGGCGAAAATCTTGCAGCCATGATGGTAAAAAAATATGGCGGGTACCCTAATTTTAGCCTGGTTAATGACGATTTTATAACATGCGATTTTGGTAGTCAGAAATTTGATACGATCTATTCCGCTACGACAATTCAATGGATTCCCGAAAATATTGCATTCGCTAAAACTTTCGATTTATTAAATCCGGGTGGAGTTTTAGCGATGATGCTAACCGTGGCTGACTACAGAACACCCAATGAAACCTTGTACAATAAGATTCAGCAAGTCTATTCTGAATACTTCAAGCCTGATACTGAATATAAACATGGCTCATTCAGGTATACAAATGCAACTAACTACGGATATGTTGAATTTGAAAAGCGTGAGTTTTACGGTAAAAGGGAATTTACAGCAGATGAATATGTCGCATTTTCAGGTACGCATTGCGACCATCTGGTGATTCCCGAACCCTACAAAAGTAAATTTTTTAACGGACTTAGAGCAGCCGTTTTGGAAGCAGGTAACCGAATCGTTTTTCAAGACACTTTTGTATTGATGACGGCAAGAAAACTAAAATGAGATAGCTTTGAACCAAACAACGAATAAAGAAGCCTCCGGATATATATTTTTCGAGGCTTCTTTTGGCATTATCAAGATAAGGTGAGACCTCCTCGGACCGCTTATTGATGGAGCAAAATGTTTCCTGCTGCTTAAGAGGTCGCGGCTAACGGACATGTGGGACGCTTATATGCGCAAATGGGGAGATGAGCGGGACGGACCTGAGAGACCTTATCGGTCAATATTTGCCTGCTGCAAGGGTAGTTTGGAACAAATAGAGGCTTTCAGGTCCGTTACAATTTGAAAAGCCTCATTTTGAGTCCATTAAGGGCTTCTATGTCCGTTACAGCTTACCGCAAGTCCCCGCACCCCGCCGCACCAGCAGCAAACCGTCGCGACTTGTCGCACCCCGCCGCACCAGCAGCACCCCGCACCCCGCCGCCAGCAGCAAACTGTCGCGGCTAAAGCGGCCGCGGATTCCCGTCCTCTTTCCGGTATTCACCCGCTTTCCGGCTCATGAGGGTATTGTCTTCCGCGCAGTCAGCGCAGAGAAGGGCGGGTTCGCATTCTGTGCGGGAGTTTCCATCTGTTGCGAAAGAGCGCTTTCAGCCGTTGCACATCCGGGCATCAGATACAAATTGTCAGGTTGGCGGATGGGTTGGTATACTGACAGCGGATCGGTAATCCAATCAAAGAAACGGGGAGGCGGTTGCGATAACAGGGGCATGAGGCGGCTTCTTCATATGTAAGCGGCGGCTTCAACATAGGGATTTTTCGAAAAAAATTGGCAGAGGGGACATTATTATTTGTTTGGACAAATTAAAGGGAGGTTATCACATTGCAATGGAATAAACGGAATACGGCATGGCTCAAACGGACAACAGTCCTGGCACTATCCGCCGGTCTGGCGGCGGGCTGCAGCGGCGGAGACAAGGGGGCGTCTGGATCATCCTTCCCGGCAGCAGGCACATCCTCGGCGGTGGCAACGGCCACGCCTGCCAAGCCTATCAGCTTAAGCTACTGGGTTAGCTTGCCCGGCGCGGCTGCCCGCTCATTGAAGGACTACAATGATTCGGTCTTTTTTAAGGAACTGGAAAAGAGAACAGGAGTATCACTGAAGTTCCAGCATCCCTCCGGGGGATCGGGGAACGAGCAATTTAACCTGTTGATCGCCTCAGGCAATCTGCCTGATGTGATCGAATACAACTATACTACGTACTCCGGGGGACCGGAAAAGGCGATCGCCGACAAGGTGATCATTCCGCTCAATGATATTATTGACAAGCATGCGCCGAACCTGAAGAAGTATCTGAATGACAATCCCGAGATGAGGAAGGAACTTAGCACCGACAACGGGAATCTGTATGTTTTCCCGGGCATCGGAACCGGAACGACCAACGTAACCAGCGGCATGATGCTGCGCGCCGACTGGTTGAAAGAACTGGGGCTCCAGCCTCCGGAAACCATGGACGAATGGACCCATGTGCTTCGGGAGTTCAAGACCAAGAAGGGCGCCAAAACGCCTGTCACCCTTGTTCTGGGGGATTTCGACCAGGAGCGGCTTAACGGAGCTTTTGGCATTGGCATCGGCTTCTATATCGACAACGGCAAGGTGAAATATGGACCTGCCGAGCAGGGGTACAAGGATTATCTGGCATTGCTGAACTCCTGGTACAAGGAAGGGCTGCTGGATCCGGACTTCGCCACCCAGGACACCAATTCCAAGAACGCCAAAGCTACCAACGGCAGCGCGGGCGCTTTCCCCGGCGCTATCGGAGGTTCGATGGGCACTTATCTGAATGCCGTGAAGAGCAGCAATCCTAATTATGATCTGGTGGCCGCACAGCACCCTGTCCTCAAAAAAGGGGATGAGCCTTCCATCTTCCACGCGGCATATAATTACCGTGGTGAGGGCAGCGCAGCGATTACTCCTGCCAACAAACACCCGGAGGAAACGGCCAAGTGGCTGGACTATCTGTACTCGAAGGAAGGGCATGTTCTTAAATCCTTCGGCGTAGAAGGACTTACCTTCAACTGGGAAGGAAATTTCCCCCGCTATACCGATCTGATCGTCAAAAACCCGGATGGTCTGTCCATCAGCGACGCCATGTCCAAGTATCTCCGCGTGGCTATGCCCTCACCCGGCTTTGTGGGCGATGACTATTATTTCGAGCAGTATTACGCTTATGACCAACAGAAGGAAGCCAGCACTATTTATAATAAATATTATAAAAATCTTGAAGGAGTCCGGCTTCCCCGCATTACGGAAACACCGGAGGAAGGACAGGAGCTGTCGGCGATTATGGCCGAGATCAATACGTACCGCAGCGAGATGTTCCTGAAGTTCGTCATGGGCGGGGAATCCATCGACAATTTTGACAAATATTCCGCTCAATTGAAGAGCATGAAGCTGGAACGGGCGCTCCAAATCAAGCAAGCTGCGCTGGAGCGCTACAACAAGCGTTAAGCGGGCAAGTCATATGGGAAGGGAGGGCGTACGGCACCCGGCGCCCTTCCCGAACTGCACAATAGAGCCCATGCTCGAGAAAGCCGGCTTTCCTGAAGTGTATGCTTCCGAAGCCAGTTTTTCGGATATGCCGATAACTCCGGCAATCGACTCAAAACTAAGCCGATGCTTCCGAAGCCAGTTTTTCGGATATGCCGATAACTCCGGCAATCGACTCAAAACTTTTAGGAGGACATTCATGAGAAGTCTGGCGGCACCATTCCCAAGAAACTTGGTGAAAGCGTCTGTGAAGGGAATCGTCCGGGATTACCGGAAGCACAAATATTTATACCTGATGATTTTGCCTGTTATTCTCTATTACGCAATCTTCAGCTACACCCCCATGTACGGCGCCATTATTGCATTCAAGAATTACCGGATTGCCGATGGGTTTCTGGGCAGCCAGTGGGTCGGCTTCCAGCATTTCATCGATTTCTTCAACAGTTATTATTTCGGGCGCCTGCTGCGCAATACCCTATTGATTAATGTGTATCTGCTGATCTTCTCCTTCCCTGCCCCCATTATATTCGCCTTGCTTATCAATGAAATCAGGGGCAGTCTGTTCAAGCGAACCGTACAGACCATCACCTATTTGCCTCATTTCATTTCCATGATCGTGATTTGCGGGATGATTACCCAATTCGTTGCCCGTGACGGAGTCATTATGGATTTTCTGGTCTGGCTGGGGATGGAACGGACTGCTTTATTGGGTCATCCTCAATACTTCCGCACTGTCTATGTGGTGTCGGATATTTGGCAGGGAGTGGGCTGGGGCTCGATTATTTATCTGGCGGCCATTACGGGAATCAATCCCGAGCTGTACGAAGCGGCCCGGATGGACGGGGCCAACAGATGGAGGCAGACTACCAGTATCACGCTGCCCGGTATCGCGCCCATTATCACGATCCTGTTTATCCTGAAGATTGGTAATATGCTGGATGTTGGCTTTGAGAAAATCATCTTGCTGTACAATCCCAATACGTACGTTACGGCCGATGTGATCAGTACCTTCGTGTACCGTAAAGGGCTGGGTGAGTCCAGTGAGTTCAGTTATACGACAGCAGTCGGGCTGTTTCAATCGGCGATCAATTTCGTGCTGTTAATTGCCGCCAACCGCTTCAGCAAGAAAGTAAGTGACAACAGCCTGTGGTAGAAGGGAGGGCTGCCGCATGGCAAGAAGCGGCGCCATTAGAAGGAGTATCGGAGAGAATATATTCCAAATTGTCAATATTGTGTTTATGCTTTTTATGATTGTCGTGACCTTGTATCCGTTTTTGTATGTCATTTTCTCATCCCTTAGCGATTCCAAGCAATTATTATCCCATACGGGCGCGCTCTTGATGCCCAAAGGGTTCTCATTCAATGCATACGCCATGGTGTTCAAAAATCCCAATATCATGACCGGCTACATGAATACCTTGATCATCGTCGTTGCCGGAACGCTCCTGAATCTGTTCATGACCAGCTTGGGAGCTTATGTCCTGTCCCGCAAGGGGGTTCCTTGGACCAGGCCGGTGATGCTGCTCATTATCTTCACCATGTTCTTCTCCGGCGGCCTGATTCCCAGTTACCTGCTGATCAACAACTGGCTGGGCTTGGGCAATTCTCTGCTGGCTCTCTTGATCCCCGGGATGATCAGCACATGGAACCTGATTATTCTGCGCACCTCCTTTGAATCCATTCCGGAGAGTCTGGTTGAGTCGGCATGGATCGACGGCGCCCATGACTTCACTATCTTGTTTAGGATTGTTATTCCCCTGTCGCTGCCGGTTATGGCGGTTATGGTGCTGTTCTATGGAGTTGGACACTGGAACGCCTGGTTTAATGCGATGATCTATCTGCGGGAGAGAAACCTGTTTCCGCTGCAGCTGATCCTGCGGGAAATCCTGATTCAGAACAGCACCGCCTACATGTCCGGAGAAACTTCTATGGAGGATGCGGAAGCGGTGGGCGAGAGCATCAAATATGCGACGATTATAGTGGCAACCTTGCCGATACTGGCTGTGTATCCCTTCTTGCAGAAATATTTTGTCAAAGGTGTTATGATAGGTTCGATTAAAGGGTAAAATCGGACGGAGCGTGAGCGGGCATGAAGGGCATAACCGGTTGGAAAAGAAAAGGGGTGCAGAGGAGGTGGCTTCAGTCATACGCCATTATGTTGCTGATCCCTATTATCATGATGACAGCAACTTATATGCAAACCCGGCGGGTCATTGAAGCAGAGATCTACCGTGCCAACTCTGCCCTGTTGTCTCAGCTTCAGCGGGAAATCGACAATTATATGAATTACACCTATCAGCTGGCGGAGATAATTACTTTTAATTCCAAGGTCGCCTCCATCATGCGCAATCAAAAGGAATTGGGTTGGAGCGAACGGGTGTTTATGGTGGAGGCGCTGGCCGATTTCAAGTCCTACAATATCGCCAAGCGGAATGTGGATCATTTCTATATTTATTTCCACGGCGGGGACTTTCTCTTAACGGATAACGCCTATTATACATCCGAGCTGTACAATACCTTTTTTCTGGAGCCCGCAGGAGTTTCGCTGAACAACTGGAAAAATGTTTTGTCTCAAGAGCATCGCGGTAAATTCTACAGCCAGCGGGAGTTTACCGGAGGAACCGGCGGCGGCCTTATCTATGTTCAGTCCATTGCCGTACAGGAGCGCGGTATTTCCCCGGCCACGCTGGTTATTGAATTGAACCAGCAGCGGCTGCTATCCTCGATCCGCAACATACAGTCCTACAATGAAGGCAATGTGTACATATTGGATGGAAGCAACCGGCTGCTGGTTTCATCCGAGGGCGAGGGAGCGGAGAACAGAAGCTTCGATATTTTGCAGGAGCAAAGCGGGCACACGGACACGATCTCCGCCCAATGGGATGGGGAGGATGTGGTGTTGTCCTACATCCAGTCCAATCAGAGCAATTGGAAGTATGTATATGTGTTGCCGGAGCATCTGTACAGCGAGAAGGCGGAATATGTCCGCAATCTGACGTTCCTGATGGTAACCGTTACGATCATTGTGGGCTTATTACTGGCTGTATTGCTGGCCAAGCGGAATTATCATCCCCTGCAAAGGCTGATCCGCAATGTGGCGGAACGGCGCAAGCAGGAGCTCCTGCCTGAACCGCAGGCCAATGAATACGATTATCTGGAGGAGGCCCTGGACAACGCGTTGGATCATAACAACCTGATGAACCGCACCATTGAGAAGCAGCAGCAGATGCTGCGCTCCAACCTGCTGGTCCGGCTGCTGAAGGGAAAGCTCCAGATCGGCTTTCCGTTGCAGGAGGTAATCAGCGAATATGGAATCCGTCTTCATACGGAGGATTTTGCCGTCTTGCTGTTCTACCTGGAGGACTATAGCGGTTTCTTCCGTCAGGACGAGCAGGATGAGGAGAAGAAGCGGGAATTCGTTCAGCTGATTATCACCAATATCGTGGAGGAGCTGGCGGGGCAGCAGCACCAGGGCTGGATGACCGAGGTGGATGAGATGCTGGCCTGCATCGTCAACTTCCGGCCGGACACCTCACCGGAAGCCGCAGCTGAGGATCTGAGGAGGCTCGCCGAAGAAGCGCAGCGTTTTATCGGCAATCGCTTCCATATCCTGTTCACGGTATCCATCAGCACTATTCACAGGTCTGCCGCCAGCTTGCCCGCCGCGTATCAGGAAGCGTTGGAGGCCATGGAATACCGGATCCTGATGGGAGACCGGACCATTATCTGGCATGACCGGATCAAGCATCAGGAGCTGTCCTACTCGTATCCTCTGGAGAAGGAGCAGCAGATGATCAATCATGTCAGTGCGGGTGATTTTCTCCACGCCAGACAGACGCTAAACGAGATTATCGATGTCAATCTGGGGCAGGAGAACATCCCGGTGGATATGATCCGTTGTCTCATGTTTGACATGTGCAGCACCATGATGAAGGCGGCCATGGAGGCCAATCTGGAGCATGCGGAGCTGTATGAGGAGAACAGGGAGGCAATCCGCGAGCTCCTGAACGGCAGCACCGTATCCGCTATGAGGGAGCGGATGACTCTGTTCCTGCAGAAGATGTGTCTTCACGTGGAGGAACGCAGGAAGAACCACAAATTCCGCCTGAAGGAGAGCATTCAGGCTTATATTGCCGATAACTATCAGGATCATAACCTGAGTGTCGGGACTATTTCCGAGCATTTTGACGTTCATCCGTCTTATGTATCCCGTTATTTCAAGGAGCAGGCGGGGGACAACCTGACGGATTACATGAATAAGTACCGGATTGAGCAATCCAAGGCATTGCTCTTGAAGGAGGAGATTTTGATCAAGGACATCAGTGATATGGTGGGATTTTACAGCATCAGCACCTTCATCCGGTTGTTCAAGAAATATGAGGGGATTACACCCAGCGCTTATCGGGAGAACGGCAAATATGTGGATCAATCCGGCACATAAATGTCCCGGCAGGAATGTAGGGATTCGAAAATTTGGTAAGACAGGGAGAACCTCTGATTTATGAAGCAGAATATTGTGAACATCGTGCATTTCATCCGTTGGGTCGAGCCACGGCATCCCGGCCGGGATCTGTATGAGCCGCTTGCGGAGCAGCTGAAGCTGGCCAATCAATACGGCTTCAAGGCCACTTTCCTGCTGCAGTATGACGCTTTGCTCGATCCCCGGTTCACCGGCGTGTTGAAGGAGCAGGACCCGGAGCTGATCGAGATAGGCGGCTGGTTTGAGGTCGTGCAGCAGCTGGTGGAAGCGGCGGGGCTTGTCTGGCGCGGCAGGGAGGGCTTCTCGTGGGACTATCATTCCCATGTAGGCTTCCTGGCAGGATATGCGCCGCAAGAGCGGGAGCGGCTGCTTGATCTGTACATGGAGAAATTCCGGGCGGAGTTCGGGCGTTATCCCCAGGCTGTAGGCTCGTGGTTTATCGACGCCCATTCCCTGGCCTATCTGAGGAACAAGTACGGGGTGAAGGCGGCCTGCATCTGCCGGGACCAGTGGGGAACCGACGGCTACAACCTGTGGGGCGGCTACTTCAGCGGCGGCTACTACCCCAGCAGATCCAATATGCTGGCTCCAGCCCAAAGCCAGGAGATGCAGATTGATCTGCCCGTCTTCCGTATGCTGGGGAGCGATCCCATCTACCAGTATGACATGGGACTGGCTGCAGACACCGGCTTCAATCCGGTTGCCGCCCAAGCGGTAAGCACCATGGAGCCCATCTATCCGGAAAGCGGAGGCGATCCTCGCTGGGTGGAATGGTTTATGGCGGAGAACTTCAATGAGCTGGCACTGCCGTTCGGATACGCCCAGCTGGGCCAGGAGAATGCCTTCGGGTGGAGCAAGATGGAGAAGGGTCTGAAGATGCAATGGGAAATACTTGATCGGTTAGTTAAAAAAGGGGAAGTTACCCTCCAGCATGTCAGTGAGACCGGAGAGCTGTTCAGAGCGGCATACGATCAGACACCGGCCACCTCCGTTGTGGCCACGCGGGATTGGGCGGAAGAAGGGCATCAATCGGCGTGGTATTGCAGCCGGTTCTACCGCGCCAATCTGTTCGCAGAGCATGGGCAGCTATGGATAAGGGACATTCATCTGTTTGCGGAGGACTATGCCGAACGTTATCTGGAGGAGCCCTGCCCGCAGAAGCAGGCCTATTACGATAACCTCCCGGTGGTTGACGGCTACCGCTGGAGCGGGAATGGCACGCGTGCGGGACTTTACCTGCAGGTATTGGACGGGGAGGGCAGCTATCTTCCTGCGGAAGGGCAGACGGTGACATTCAGCCGGCAGGACGACGAGCTTCGGGCAGAGCTTCAGCTGGTTGAAGGAGCCCTGACGATTTGCTGCCGGGAGCGCAAGATAGAAATCAGCAGCTCTCTGGCTAAGCCGTGGGCTCTGGCCCTGCGCTGGGGGAGCGATGAGGTTCCGGTCACCACGGTTGGCAGCCGGGAGGTGTCGTACCGGTATAACGGCTACAGCTACAAGCTATGCGCCGGGAACGGCCGCTTCGAAGCTACCCCAGACAAGGAGCTGCGCATTCTTCCGCATGACAACCATATTACACTGGCCTTCTCCGGAGCTTCCCATGGATATTAATCTCAGCTTCGTGGCCGGGACGCTGCCGGCAGGGGAGAACGGGATGAACCTTGAAGAGAGCCCGGTTAGGCGGTTTCTGACCAAGCTGGCTTCGGGAGAGGACGCGGCCATCGTCTGTGCGGGAGACAGTGTTACGTGGGGCCAGCATTACACCACCGCCGACCGGACGTATACCGCCCGGTTGGCTGAACTGCTGGCCTCCCGGTTTCCCCGGGCAACCGTATGCCGCTATGACGGCATCTATCTGGAGGAGAACAGCCCCATCTATTCGTACGGGTTTCCGGTAACC
>JAQSYI010000059.1 GCA_029256185.1 Paenibacillaceae bacterium | reverse complement strand
ATTATGCCCAATCAGGAAGCAGACTTCGGGAAGCACGGTCGTTCTGATTGTGTAAAATAAGCTATTATCGAGGCAACTCGAAGAAGCGGGTTCGTCCTTGGCGGAAGCTTATTATGCCCAATCAACGTCGGTATTTCCGGCCAAATTATTAAGGCGGTGATTCTTATCTGGTATGAACAATCAAAGGATGAAGTGCTGGCAAAGCTAGGCTCGGATCAACACACGGGATTAAGCGGAGCGGAAGCGGGAAAAAGACTGGAGCAGCACGGGCCAAATAAGTTAATCGGCAAAAAGCCCAAAACACTGATTCAGCGGATCTTTGCGCAAATCAATGATGTGCTCGTCTATGTTCTGATCGGGGCAGCCGTTATTTCGGGTGCTATGGGCGAAGTGGCAGATGCTATCATTATTGCGCTGGTTGTGGTATTGAATGCCACCGTGGGTGTGGTCCAGGAGTCCAGGGCGGAGCATGCATTGGAAGCATTGAAGCAATTGTCCACCCCTAGGGCAGTGGTTAAGCGGGACGGCAATACCGTAGAGATTCCTTCGGAAGAGGTAGTGCCGGGGGATCTCGTCATACTGGATGCGGGACGCTATATCCCTTGTGATCTGAGGCTTGTGGAAACCGCCAATCTGCAGGTGGAAGAATCCGCGCTGACCGGTGAATCCGTTCCGGTTGACAAAAACGCAGACTATCTGCCAGACACAGTGGCCAATGGAGAGCTTCCCCTGGGTGACCAGAAGAATATGGCGTTTATGTCCACGCTTGTTACATACGGCCGCGGCGCAGGAATCGCCATTGCCACGGGGATGGATTCCCAGATCGGGAAAATTGCCAGCTTGCTTGATGAAGCCGATGAGGGAGCCACCCCCCTGCAGAAAAATTTGTCCCAGGTGGGCAAATACCTGGGGATTGGAGCAATCGGCATCTGTGCCTTGATGTTTGTGGTTGGCCTGCTGCAAGGCAGGGAGCTGCTGGATATGTTCATGACGTCCATCAGCCTGGCCGTTGCCGCCATTCCAGAAGGAATGATCGCCATTGTCTCCATTGTGCTGGCCATCGGCGTGCAGCGGATGATCAAGCAGAATGTCATTATCCGCAAGCTGCCTGCCGTTGAAGCGTTGGGCTCGGTGAACATTATCTGTTCCGACAAAACCGGGACGCTGACCCAAAATAAGATGACCGTTACCGATTTTTATGCCGACGGCACCTTCAGCAAGCTGGAAAGCCTCCAGTTGGACAATTCCGCCCACCGCTTGTTGTTGGAGAATCTCATGCTCTGCAATGATGCGTCGTACCGGCCCGATTCCAAAACCGGCGACCCCACGGAGATTGCCTTGCTGGCAGCGGGGGCAGAATTCAATCTGAACAAGGAAACGCTGGAGCAGGCTCACAAGCGGGTTAACGAACTGCCCTTTGATTCCGACCGCAAGCTGATGTCCACCTTGAATGAATACGATGGCGCCTATTATGTGATGACCAAGGGCGCTATCGATAATCTGCTGCCGCTGGTGACGCATATTCACAAGAATGGCGGAATCGAGACCATTACAGAAGCGGACCGAAAGGCCATTATGGACTTTACCCGGCAGATGTCGGATAATGCCCTGCGGGTACTGGGAGCGGCGGTAAAGAAGGTTCCCGACCGTCACATTGCGGTGGATGAGATGGAGCAGCAGCTTGCCTTCGTGGGTCTGGTAGGCATGATTGATCCGCCCCGGACAGAGGTCGCCCAATCCATTGCGGTATGCAAGCAGGCCGGAATCCGTACTGTCATGATTACCGGGGACCACAGGGATACGGCCTTCGCCATCGCCAAGGAACTGGGGATCGCCTCCTCCAAGGAAGAAGTGATGGAAGGTGTGGAACTGAATGGCATCAGCGATGCCGAACTGTCATCCAGAATAGACCGCCTGCGCGTATTTGCCCGGGTATCACCGGAGCATAAGGTAAAGATCGTAAGCGTCCTGCGGGCCAAGGGCAATATTGTGTCCATGACCGGTGACGGCGTCAATGACGCCCCTTCCCTCAAGCAAGCAGATGTGGGCGTGGCGATGGGCATTACTGGAACCGATGTGGCCAAAGGCGCCGCGGATATGGTGCTGACGGATGATAACTTCTCCTCCATCGTCCGCGCCGTAGAAGAAGGGCGGAACATCTACCGCAATATCAAGAAAGCGATTCTCTTCCTGCTTTCTTGCAACCTGGGGGAAATTGTTGCCCTGTTCCTGTCGATACTGTTCGGGTGGGCTACGCCTCTCCGTCCAATCCATATTTTGTGGGTCAATCTGGTTACAGACTCATGGCCTGCCCTTTCTCTTGGGATGGACTCCAAGGACCCCAAGGTCATGTCGGAGAAGCCACGCTCCTCCAAGGAGAGCCTGTTCCACGGCAAGATTCTCTATGTAGTGGCATACGGCGCCGTGATCGGGATAGCCACTCTTGCGGCATTCATTATTGGAATGAAGATGTATGCCGAACATACCGGCTTCTTCCCGCTGATGCCGGCAGAATATACGGAGGATGCACTCCGGCACGCACAGACCATGGCCTTTGCCGTGCTCAGCTTTTCCCAGCTGGTCCATTCCTTCAACCTGCGCTCGGATACCAAATCCGTCTTTCAGGGATTCTTTACCAACCGTAACCTGGTCTATTCCCTGCTCTTCGGCGTCGTGCTCCAAGTGTGCATTATCTCCATCGCTCCGCTGGCCCGCATCTTCAGCGTTCATGCCCTGGGCTTCCAGGACTGGCTGATTGTCAGCCTGCTGAGTCTTGCACCTCTTGTTGTCAGCGAGATCGTCAAGATATTCAGAAGGATGGGACAATCGGCATAACTCCTGTCACCATTCTCTTCCTCCCGGGATACTTTAATATAGGTATACGCCTTATCCCGGGAGTGATGAGAATGAAGCTGGAACTAGGCTGTGGTGATCGCAAACACCCAGGCTTTTTTGGAATTGACAGCCGCCCTCTGGAAGGGGTGGATCTTGTGCATGATCTCAATACAGGCATTCCCTTGCCTGACAATTCCGTAGAATGGGTGATGGCCAGCCGCTGTCTGCCCTACATCCATGATTTGTCCGCCCTTATGAATGAAATACACCGCGTCTGCATCCACAAGGCAGTTTTATGCATTTTGGCACCATATGCCCACTCTTTCCGCCACATCTCCAATCCTCTGCTGAAACATAAATTCGACGAGCATACCCCACGCTACCTGACGCAGCATTTCTTCCAGCCTTCCCACACAACAATCAACTCCCCCCTCTCTCATTATGCAGGAACGGAATCGGGCCAGATTATCCCCTTCGACTTCCGGCTGCTCCGCATGGAACTGTTCTACGCCGAAACCTTCCGTTCCCCCCTATACGAGCCGGAGGAACTGGAGATGCTCCTGCAGCTTCAAGCCAATGTAGTCGACGAGATCATGTATCATTTCGTGGCTGTCAAAGAAAGCATTGCAGAGAGCGAGCTGGAACAGTTAAGCAGACAGACCTTCCTTGAGCCTGCCTGCGCCGGGGAACTGCGGTTGGACCATTCGCCTTCGTGGGAAGATGCTCATGAACCGCTGGAGGAGTGGAAGATTGCTTCCCCTCTTGCACCCGAGACCGCCTTGGCCGGACACAGGTACGGCAAAAAAAAGCCGCGGCTGTTGCGCAACCGGAAAAAGCGCTCGCGGTATTCCCATTAATTTGCTTCAGCCAAACTAGGACAGACAAAAATTTGGAAATCGCCCATATATTAAAACAGACTGTACAGGAATTCCGAGCTCTTACTTCAATGAACGGAGGTGAATAAAAATTCCTCTTATTGTTCGCGCTACGTTCAATGCAACCGGAGCCATTACGTTTACCGGCAACACCATGGGGCTCAGCCGCTCAGAGGTTTCCGGAGTACCGGGAACATCTGACAGCATCGGTGCGTTCATTACAACGAACACGGCAGTCAGATATGGCTCTTATCCGTTCGGCACCACAGATTCCTATCTGAGCAACAATTCCTCCGCCGTCCTGACCATGCCTGCGGGGAGTACTGTGATGTACGCAGAACTGATCTGGGGCGGAACTTACTTGAACGGCAGCACCAATCTAACGTCGGCAATCAACAACCCTGTTGTGTTTATCACTCCTGCCGGCACTACCAGTGTAACGCCTGATTCGGCTACCAACAACCAGTTTGATTTGGGCGGAGGAGCCTTAGGATACGTACGTTCAGCAAATGTTACCTCACTGGTACAGCAAGGCGGAGCAGGTACATATAACACCGGACGGGTTGTAGGCACTTTGGTTATTAGCGGGGACGCCACTGCCAATAATGCCGGATGGACATTGGCTGTAATCTACTCCAACACCTCCCTGCCTTTCCGCAACATGTCCCTCCGCGCAGGCGCCATCCTGGTTCAGGCTTCGTCTGCACCGGTCACGAACACCATTACAGGCTTCGCCACTCCCACATCAGGCGCCGTAGGTGCCCGGGCGCTCTTCAGCGCTCAGGAAGGAGATGCCAACCGGACGGGAGATCAGGCGTTGTTCGGTGCTACCACCGCATCCCTGGTTGCTCTGTCAGGTCCTAACAACTTCGCTAATAACTTTTTTGCTTCCCAGATCAACAACAATGCCGGACAGTTGGATACAACAGGAACCTTCGGCACCCGCAACCAAACCAATGGAGCACCTGGCAGCAACATTTCCGGCGGACGGCAAGGCTGGGATATCACCAACGTAGATGTGTCCTCCAGCATGGTCAACAATCAGACCTCTGCCGTGCTGCGGCTTACCACGTCCGGCGATGCCTATGTGCTTAATGCCAACGCCATTCAAATCAATATCAACGACCCGCTGATTCTGGTATCCAAAAGCGCCAACCGCACAGGATCGCTTGTAGGAGATACGATCATTTACACCGTGACTGTCAATAATACAGGGACAGCAAGCGCCACTAATATGATCGTCACGGACACTCCTCCGGCAGGTTCCACCTTCATTGCAGGCAGCGTCGTTGTAGGAGGCGTACCTCGCCCAACCTTTGACATTGTCGCCGGTGTTCCCATTGGAACCCTCGCTCCGGGGGCCTCGGTTGTCGTGAGCTACAGCGTCAGTGTCACATCCTTGCCGAGCAACCAGCAGATTGTCAATACAGCTAACGCCTCTTTTTCCTTCCAGGCTTTCTCCGGCGGGCCGATTGTCAATGCCATTATTCCATCCAATGCCGTGTCAACACCTGTTTATTCGCCTATTCTGACGATGAACAAATCGGCGAATACATCCAATGCCACAGTGGGCAGCACCGTTACTTACACGATCCAGACGACCAACTCAGGCAATATTGCGGCAACGACGACGATTTCCGACCCCATTCCGGCCGGTACCGCTTTTGTACCCAATAGCGTGACCGTCAATGGTGTTGCCGTTCCCGGAGCCAATATCGCCACCGGGGTTGCCGTAGGCTCCATAGGTATAGGCGCTGTCAATACAGTAACCTTCCAGGTTGTTGTACAGACATTGCCTTCACCACCCCAACTGGTCAACCAGGCGGCAGCGGCATATACATTCCTGGTGCCGGACGGACGTACTTCATCAGGCTCCACAGTCTCCAATACGGTGACCATTCCCGTTTCGCTGCCTAATCTGGCGGCTGTGAAGAGCGCCAATGTTACGGATGCTGCAGTGGGTGAAACCATCACCTACACCACAGTAATGACGAACAGCGGCATTGCCTCCTTGACCAATGTAGTTTTGACTGACCCTCTCCCGAGCGGCGCCATATTCGTTGGAGGGAGCGTTACGGTCAACGGCTCACCCAGGCCTTCCGCCAGCCCCGCCAGCGGCATCAACCTGGGCACGATGGCCCCGGGAAGCTCGATTACAGTTACCTTCCAGGTGACATCGGCCTCCCTTCCGCCATCGGCCAATTTCGTGAACCAGGCTTCCATCGCTTACAGCTCAGGCGCCTTCAACGGGATTACTCTGACCAATACCGTAACCATCCCACTCTACCAACCTGTCATCACTGCAACCAAGTCCGTCAACCAGTCCGTAGCAACCGTAGGAGACACGCTCACCTATACGGTGTTTGTGAACAACACGGGCAATATTGCCGCACAAATCACCTTAACGGATACCATCCCTGCGGGCACCTCATTTGTACCCGGCAGTGTAACGGTGAACACTTTGCCTGTACCGGGAGCCTCTCCCATAACGGGGATATCGCTCGGCAGCGTTGCTCCGGCAAGTTCGGTTCCGGTCACCTTTCAATTCTTGTTAAACACCCTGCCGTCACCGGCACGGCTCACGAATCAGGCGACTGCAACTTATTCCTTCCAGCTGCCAAGCGGCCGCACTTTTTCCGGATTAACTGCCCTTTCCAACATCGTAGATATACCGGCTGCTTCACCCAGTGTCACCGTGACCAAAGGCGTGAACAGTACTGCGGCAACCTTGAATGATATTCTGACCTACACTGTAGTAGTGACCAATGGGGGAGCCCAAACCGTCAATAATGCTGTCCTTTCCGATACCATCCCTTCCGGGACGGTATTTGTAAGCGGCAGTGTAGCCGTTAACGGTGTGTCCAGACCCAGTGCAGACCCTACCACCGGAGTATCTCTCGGCTCCATGAGTCCAGGCGCATCTCTGACCGTCACCTTCAGTGTCCGTGTGGCTTCCGTTGCCCCCACCATTCCGGCGTTGTTGAACAACCAGGCCAGTGTAAGCTTTACATCCGGCGCCTTTACAGGAAGCTCCACCTCACCTGTCATTACAACGAGCGCTTATCTGCCAGTCATCACTATCGTGAAAACCCCCAGCGCCTCCACAGTGACGGTAGGCGACACCTTCTCTTATTCCCTGCAAATCACCAACAGCGGCAACTTCCCTGCTGATGTGACGGTAACGGATATTCTGCCCGTCCAGGCAACGTTCGTAGAGAACAGTGTTATTATCAACGGCTTTCCCAATCCGGGAGTCAACCCTGCTACAGGCATTCCGCTGGATACGATCTCTGCCGGAGAAACCTATATCGTCAGCTTCTCCGTTGTTGTTGTTTCCATTCCCTCTCCCCAGTTTCTGGTCAACTCGGCTGCAGCCGATTATGATTACACGCTGCCGGGAGGAAGAGTCGTGCTCGGCTCCGCCGCTTCCAACATTACAACAGTGGCTGTCTCTGCACCTAACGTATCCGTCGTGAAGAGCAGCAACGCAGGCAATGCCGTGAGCGGTGACAACCTGGTCTATACATCTGTAGTAACGAATAACGGACTGTCTCCTGTCAACAACACCGTTTTGAGTGACAGCATCCAGCAAGGCTCCACTTTTGTCTCCGGGAGCGTGATTGTGAACGGGATTTCCCAGCCCCTTGCCAATCCGGCTGTCGGCATTCCAATCGGTACATTAGCTCCCAGCGCTTCTGCTACCGTAACATTCGAGGTGATCATTTCCATGGCGGTTCCACCAATCATTAATAACCAATCCGCCGTCAGCTTTACTTCCGGGGTCTTCGCCGCATCCTCCCAATCCAATACCATATCCACACCCGTCATACAACCAGTTATTTCTATGGTTAAAACCGCGAATACATCGGTAGCTACGCTTGGCGATACGATCATATACACGATAGCTGTTTCCAACACAGGCAATCTGGCTGCTCAACTGACATTAACGGATATCATTCCCGCCGGTACCACCTTCAGCCCGAACAGTGTGGTTGTCGGCGGAGCCACCAGCCCGGGCTCCGATCCTGCCACAGGCATCAATGTAGGTACAGTCGCGGCGGGAGCAACGGTGCTTGTCACATTTGAGGTTGTAGTCACCTCTCTGCCCAGCCCGCAGCAATTAAGCAATCTGGCAACCTCCACCTATACGTTCGTGCCCCCTGACGGGCGTACGCTTACAGGCAATGCAGCATCCAATGTGCTCACTTTTCCCGTATCCGCACCCAACGTATCGATTGTCAAAAGCACAACGACAACCAATACAACAATCGGGGATACCATTTCTTATACCTTGGTCGTTACAAACAGCGGCATCGTAAGCATTACCAACGCAGTGGTAGCGGATCCTACTCCGGCTGGTGCCGCCTTTATTCCCGGAACGGTTTTCATCAACGGAGTTCTGGCTCCCACCGCTTTCCCGCCGGCCGGGATTCTCATCGGGACAATAGCTCCCAGCGCTTCAACTACCATTACATTCAGCATAAACGTCGTTTCGCTGCCCAGTCCTGCGGTGATCAGCAATCAAGCATCGGTCAACTTCAATTCGGGCGCTTTTGCAGGAGTCAACTTCTCCAACATTATTGCCACTCCGGTCAATCAGCCGGTTCTGTCTGCCGTTAAAACAGCGGGTGTATCCACCGCCACCGTAGGAGATACGTTAAGCTATACGATAGCCGTGACCAACAGCGGGAATTTCGGAGCAGCCGCAACTGTAACCGACAACATTCCTGCCGGAACCTCCTTAGTCCCTAACAGCGTAATAGTCAACGGCGTTCCCGTTCCCGGCGCCTCGCCCGCCACAGGGATTCCGGCCGGCATTATCCTGCCGGGGTCTACAGTGAATGTCACCTTCTCTGTTCTGATCGATTTCCTGCCTACACCGCAGCAGTTAACCAATCAAGCTGCAGTGGCCTTTCAGTATACCCTGCCCGACGGAAGGCCGTTCAGCGGTTCGATTACATCCAATACATTGGTTGTTTCTGTAACAGCACCGAATGTATCGGTTGTCAAAACGACTCCTTCCACCTCGGTTGCAGTTGGCGATACGATTACTTATTCGGTGCTCGTCTCGAATAACGGTATTTCCACCATCAATAGCGCCGTGCTCACTGATCCGATTCCAACGGGCACTGCCTTGGTTCCGGGAAGCGTGACTGTAGGCGGAGTGCCGCGGCCTGACGCCAATCCCGCCACCGGCGTAACGTTGGGTTCAATTGCCGCCGGAGGCTCCATCCCTGTTACATTCAGCATCACGGTTACGACCCTGCCGAATCCGGCCACCATAAGCAACCAGGCTTTTGTCAGCTTCACCTCAGGCTCCTTCTCTGTTACTGCGTTCTCGGCTATTGTCACAACGCCAGTCTTCCAACCCATTATGTCCGTGCTCAAATCGTCAAGCTCCACCAACGCGACAGTGGGAGATACGATAGTATATACTTCTGTGGTCAGCAATTCCGGCAATTACAGCGCGGCAGTCACACTTACCGATCTGATTCCCGCCGGTACGACACTTGTGCCCAACAGCGTTATTCTCAACGGGGCATCCCAGCCAGGCGCTGATCCGGCGGTCGGTATTCCCATGGGAATTATTGCTCCGGGAGTTCCTTCCACTGTAACCTTCTCGGTTATCGTCACTTCATTGCCTGTAACCCAACAGCTTGTGAACCAATCCGTAGCCAGCTTTGTATTCACCTTGCCCGATGGACGGACTCTGAGCGGCTCTGCCGCCTCCAACACGGTCACTACGCCTGTTTCTTCTCCTCTGGTGGCCAGTGTCAAGAGCACTACGTTCACCGCGGCTTCAGTAGGCGATGTAGTCCCTTATACGGTCACAGTTACCAACGGCGGCATTCAGAATGTAACCGATGTGGTGCTTGTCGACAATATTCCGGCCGGCTCCGTATTCGTTGCAGGATCGGTTACTGTCAATGGCACACCGGTGCCTGCGGCCAATCCTACCGCGGGAATACAGCTTGGAACCATAACACCAGGGGCCACAACAACGGTAACCTTCAGCATTAGTGTAACTTCCCTGCCTCCATCGGGAGTTCTAAGCAATAACGCTTCTGTGAGCTTCACATCGGGAGCCTTCACAGGCGCCTCTCTCTCCAATACAGTCAATCTGCCTGTATATGTGCCGATCATCACTGCGGTTAAGGGCGCCAATGTAACCGTAGCTACAGTAGGCGACACCATCGTTTATTTTGTCAATATCACCAATACGGGCAACATCGCCGCTACGGCTACGATGACGGATCCTGTTCCGGCCGGCGGAGATTTTGTTCCGAACAGCGTCATTATCAACGGCGTCCCGCAGCCGGGTATTGATCCCGATCTGGGCATTCCGCTTGGTATAATTCCGCCGGGAGGCACCATTACGGTAACGGTGACGCTTCAGGTGGCAATAGCTACGCTTCCGCCCTCACAGCAGTTGGTAAACCAAGTCACCGTCAACTACTCCTTCTTGCTGCCGGACGGGCGGACATTGACCGGTTCATCCGCCTCCAATACAGTTGTGATTCCCGTATCCTCGCCCGACGTGAGCGTGGTCAAGAGCACACCAGCCATAGACGCAGTCTCCGGGGATATCATTACCTACACCATCGCTGTGACCAATAACGGAATCTCTACCGTAAACAACGTTGTACTGGTTGACCCCATTCCCGTCGGAACCTCCTTTGTTGCGGGAAGTGTCACCGTGAACGGTACGCCGTCGCCTTCCGATAATCCTGGAGTAGGCATATCCATCGGATCGATTGCTGCCGGTGTCACTGTTATCGTGACCTTCCAGGTCCTTGTATTGTCATGACGCCGGACACCCTCAGAGACGGCGTTCTGCTGAACCAGTCCCATATCCGCTACACCACAGGAAACAACAGCTACATCGCCTATTCCAATACGGTAAGCACACTCGTGATCGGTCCCGTGCTTACCGTGATCAAAAACACCGATGCAACCCAGGCACAGCCGGGAGTGCCTGTAACCTACACCGCAACCATCATCAATACCGGCAACCGTGCAGCGGATACCACCTTGTATGATTTGCTGCCGGGTGGGACCCAGTTTGTCGCCAACAGCATTCTCCAAGACGGCAGGCCCCTTCCAGGAGCAAGTCTGGCAACGGGGCTGTGGTTAGGGGCAATCGGAATCGGCGAGATGGTCCAGCTATCCTTCCAATTGGTATATTCCGCAGCCGGGGGCTCAGGCCAACTCGCTAACCGGCTGCGGGCCGAGTACACCTTTCTTGCCGCCAACGGGCGCCTGGTTACGGACTCCGCGTTATCCAACGAAGTGGTTCTTCCCATAGTAGCGGGTGAATCGCCGGAGATCCTCGTAATCATGTCCGTTGACAAAACCCGGGCTGCCCCGGGAGAAACCATCCGGTATTCCTTGATTGTCGTCAATCAAGGAGGAGTAGCAGGGGATGCCACTCTGACCGCAGGAATACCAGCGGGGATGCTGTACGTCCGCAACAGCCTTGTGGTGAACGGGCTCATGCGAAGCGGGGACTTTCCCCCAGGAGGCATCTCCTTGGGATTGTTGACGTCCCAGTCCCAGATGCTAGTTACCTATGAGGTTGTTGTACCCGGCTATGGCTCCGTTGCGCTCTCGCAGATCTTCAGCAACCAGGCGGCAGTCAGCGCGGTTTACCTTCTTCCGGGCAATAGTGCAGCGCAAACAGAAACCTCATCTTCAAACGCAGTTTCAACGCAGATTTTCTTTCCGGTTCTTGACGTGAATGTGATTGCCTTGCCGGAAATTGTGGAGCCGGAGGATGTGGTGGATTATACCGTGAACGTGGGCAACAACGGTAATATGGGGGCAGATACCGCGCTCGGGCGCCTTAATTTGAACCAGATTTCACTGATTCCGGGCACCATCAGAATCAATGGCATCCCGGCGGCGGACCCCGGACCAAGCGGATCGCTGCAATTAGGGTTGATTGCCCCGCAGCAGACGGTTCAAGTCACCTACCGGGCACTCGTCAGTCCCTTCCTAACCACCCTTAACATCAGGGGAAGCGTTACTGCCTATTACAGCTTTTGGATGAACGACAATCAGCATAGAGGAGAGACTCTGTCTAACACGTACTTAATCTTGGTGGAATCCGGGGAAGAATAGACCGAAACGGGCAAGAGAGACTAATCTGTCTCCTTTGCCCGTTTCCCCGTTGACTGCATTCCAATTCACTTAAAAATAATCATCGGCTTCCTCGCGCATGCCTAAACCGATCACTGACGTCTCGGTCCGTTCCACAGCCTGCTCAATCAACTGGTCCAGTTCCTTAATGCCACTCTCCACCTTAAGGACCGTGCGCAGTCCGGGATTCGTGGAGGGAGACTTGGGCAGAAACAGTGTACAGCAATCCTCGTAAGGCTGAATCGAAATATCGAAGGTGCCGATTTTATGGGACAGCTTCACAATCTCGCCCTTGTCCATCGTTATCAGCGGACGCAGAACAGGCATCTCAGCAGCCCGGCCAATAACATCCAAGCTGGACAAGGTCTGGCTTGCCACCTGCCCCAGGCTTTCTCCTGTAATAAGAGCACCGGCCTTGCGCTTTTCAGCCACCCTCTCGGCAATCCGCAGCATCGCCCGTTTCATGCAGATCACCAGCAGATTTTCACGACCCTCTTCTTTCAGCTTGACTTGTATCTCCGTAAAAGGGACCATATGCACCTTCATGGGACCGGAAAAACGGGAAAGCTCCCGCGCCAGCTCCTCCACCTTCCGCCTGGCCCGCTCGCTCGTGTACGGATAGCTGTGGAAGTGAACGGCTTCCAACTCCAATCCCATCCGCATGGCTAACCAGCCGGCTACAGGACTGTCGATCCCGCCGGAGAGCAGCAGCAGCGCGCGCCCGTTGGTTCCCAAGGGAAATCCCCCTGTCCCGCGGATGATCTCCGTGAAGACGAAGGCATCCTTGTCCCGGATATCCACCCAGAGAGAAGTTTCAGGATGATGCACGTCCACCCGCCAGCGCTCTGTATTCCGCAGCACATATCCGCCCACCAATTGGAGCAGCTCCATGGAATCATGGGGGAATTGTTTGTTGGAGCGCTTAACAACAACCTTGAAGGTCTTTTCCTCTCCGGGCTCAGGCTCCAGTTCCTGCATCAAGCGTATTGCTTCCCGCTCGATTTCCTCAAGCAAGGGAGCAATCCGTATGGCGGGGCTGTAAGAAGCAAGCCCGAAGATCCGGTCCAGCACATCCGCCGCGGCTTCGTAAGGAGCCTCATTCAATTCAATATGGATCCGCCCGAACTCCAGCGTGAAGCGGATGCCCGGATAATCCTTTTGCAGCGGCTGCAATTGCTGGAGCACCCTTTTTTCAAAACGGTGCCTGTTCCTTCCCTTCAGCGTCAGCTCTCCTAACCGGACAATGACTACATTGGGCTTCACTTTGTTCTTCCCCCCTGCTTTAACTCCCCTAATCTTGGCGTGATTGTCAGAACATGCGCCAACTCATCCGCGAATAGCTCCATATCCGCCTCCGAATATTGATCCGAAAAACTGACCCGCAGACCGGAAGAAGCAACTTGCTCCGGCAGCCCTATAGCCGTAAGCACACGACTGGGCTTATTCTCTCCAGATCCGCAGGCAGATCCGCTGGAAATATAGATTTCCTTCTCTTCAAGCCGGTGGATAATTACTTCCGGACGGTAACCCGGACAGGAGAATTGAACCATATGAGGAGCCATTTCCTGCTGTTGCTCACTCCCGTGAATAATCAATCCGTCTATCTTATTCAAACGGCTTATTAATTTCTCCCTTAGCCCATACATGCGCATTGCCGCTTGCTTCTGCTGCTCTACTGCCATTCGGATGGCTTTGGCCGCCCCTACAATCAAGGGGAGGTTCTCCGTGCCCGAGCGTCTCCCCTGCTCCTGTCCGCCTCCTGCATGCAGCGGTTCCAGATGAAGCCCCTCCCGGCAGTACAGCCCCCCGACTCCTTTAGGTCCCCTAAGCTTATGGGCGGAGAAGCTGACCAGATCTGCATTCCAGTTTCTGGGGTGGACAGGAAGCTTGCCGAGAGCCTGGACCGCATCCACATGGAAGACGATCCGGGGATAGTTCCGCAGAATCGCTCCTACCTCTGCTACGGGCTGAATTCTCCCTGTTTCATTGTTTACCGCCATCACACTGACCAGGATGGTTTCTCTGGTAATGGCGGCGGCAACGTCCTCGGCGCGGACGGCTCCCGTCCGATCGACAGGCAGATAGGTAACTTGGAAGCCTTCCCGCTCCAATTGCCGGAACACTTCATATACAGAAGCATGCTCTATCGCAGAGGTAATGAGATGCCTGCCTCTGCTTCTATAGGTCAATGCAGCTCCCTTGATGGCCAGATTGTTGCTTTCCGTGCCTCCGGAGGTAAAGATAATCTGGGAAGACTTCACCTGCAGAGCAGCTGCCGTTACCTCTCTGGCTTTGATCAGCATCCCCTCTGCCTCCACACCAAGCCGATGCAACGAACTGGGATTCCCGTAGAACTTGCCCATGCAATCGGCAACCGCAGCAATAACCTCCGGCCATGGCGGCGTAGAGGCACAATGATCCAGATAAAGCATATCTCCATTCTCCTTAAAAACACGTAGTATATTAAGCCCCACCAAGTGAAGCCGCGCTCCGCAGCCTTAGTCCCGGTAATTTGCGGGGCCCCGGATACTCACCCCACCAAATGAAGCAATGGCCCCAAGCTATTCCTGTTATTTTGCGGAGATCCCGGGAAACAAAAGAGCCCCACCAAGTGAGGCCGGCATTTCCCCTAAGGTTTATTGCTGCAGACACGCCCTAACAACCTCTCCATTACGCCTCAAACTGCTCCTTGAGTCCCAGCACCTTGGATATATACTTCTGGGTTTCCTTCGGCAGTTGGCTTAGCTTGTTCTCCAGCTCCGCATCATTGCGGATCGCAAGCCTGTCCACCCGTCCGGGACCGGCATTATATGCGGCCAGAGCGACAGCTTCGTTGCCATTGTATTTCTGCAAGAGATTCGACAGAAACCGGGTACCGCCCTCTATATTCTGCTCAGGATCAAAAGGATTGGACACGCCAAGCCCCTGCCCTGTTTTATCCATCAGCTGCATCAGCCCCTTGGCCCCCGCCTTGGATACGGCCTGGGAGTCAAAGCCCGACTCTGCCTGAATAACCGCCTTCACCAGACTGGAATCCACTCCGTTGCGTCTGCTGGCATCTTGAATCAAATCTTCGTAATCAGCAGGGACGGCGTATTCCTTCATCGCCTCCGCAGGCTGCATGTTGTAAAAGGAGGAAGACCATTTGCTGCGGGCCAGCAGCTCAGACGCCGGAATAATATTGTCGGAGGCGGCGGCTTCCGTAGAATCACTCAGCAGCATCTGAAGCAGTTCAGTAAAATCAGTGCTTGAAGTACTGCCCAGACCGGAGCTGCTACCCATGAGAGAATCCGAGCTTTGCAGCATTTGCAGCTGCAGCAGCTGCTTCATGACAGATGGATCTATACGCATGGATTTACGGCTCCTTTTTCGCAAAAATTGCTTTTCTCAACAATTGTACCCTTTTTTCGAGCCCGATGCTACAGCAAATCTGAACCAACCGGCTGAATCAGGTCTACCGTCCCAGGGAATACTTAAGCAATATGCATCCAATGTCATGAAAGGAACGGGATTCCATGTATAAATTGCTGTTGGCCATCAAGCGCATTAACCTGCTAATCGCCTTTACCGTGCTGTTCGTACTTCATCTGGCTATGTACTACTTGCTTCATACTGAAGATTGGATCACTGTGGCGTTATCCGCGGCGTTCGTAGACACCGCGGTATTGTCGGCGCTTCAATTATATGCAAACTTTAAGACCCGGGCCAAATAAAGAACGCACCTTCCTTCCTGCCACCCCATCTGGCTGCGAGGATAAACGCCTGACGCGTTTGCCAAGAAGTCGAACTGCTTCCCCGTTGATGATTTCTGGCTCTGGGAAAAACGCCAATCGGAGTATTGGGGCGAAGAAATGCAATCGCCGCCTTAGGTTAACGGACTCCAGCGCTCCTATTTGGCAAAAATCCGAAGGTTTTGAATTCTAACGGACCAAGATGCTCTTATGTGACTCTCTTGCTCCCCACCCAGGGGGATTTGGGCCCATTAAGGTCTTTCCTGTCCGTTACGTTTGCGCACCCCTGTTTTTCCCACAAATAACGCCTCTCAGGGCCGCCAGCCGGGAAGGTTGGCGTTCAAGAACAAAAATGGTGCCAGTATCGCATGACCTTGCATCCACGCCCCAGCCTCAGGAAAAGGGCCGGAGGCCCCGCAACCTCAATCTGCCCCTATACTACACAAAAGGAACTCCCTTGACAGGAAGCTCCTTTGCTTTGCTGTTCTTCTCTTTACTCTCTTTGCTTGTCTTTCCTTCGCTTGACCTTTCCTTGCTTGTAACAGGCAACCCTTGCCCAGTGTCCGCTCCTAGAACCGCTGTTCCCGAATATACGGCACTCCAAGAGCTTCAGGTGTACCCGAAGGTTTGTTGCGGTTGCGGTAGCCCAGGTACATGAGCACCAGAATGGTCACTACGTACGGGATCATCTTGAGGAAATAAACCGGGACGGCGCTGCCGATAAGCTGCAGGCGGAACCCCAGCGAGTCAAGCGCTCCGAACAGATACGCGCAGAATAACGCCCGGAGCGGATTCCATCTGGCAAAAATAATCAGGGCCACCGCAATCCAGCCCTTGCCTGAAGTCATTCCCTCCGTCCAACTGGGCGTATACGCCAACACCATATCGGCTCCGGCCAGCCCGATCAGCGCGGCCCCACCCACAACATAGATATAGCGGGACAGCTGTACGCGGATGCCCATTACGTCTGCAGTCGCCGGGCTGTCTCCAATTGCCTTCAGATGCAGTCCCCATGAAGTATGATGAATCATGAGATGCAGCGCGATAACCAGCAGAATACTGAACCAGGTTAGAATATCCATATGCGCAAATATATTGCCGATCACAGGCACAGGCTCCAGCCAGCCCAAATCCACTTTTGGAGCTTTGCCCGGCAACGGTTGGCCGCTGATGGATTTGCCCAGATAGGCGCTTAATCCGCCGCCGAACAAAGTCATGGCCAAGCCCGTCATCGCATGATTGGCGCGCAGCGTGACGGTCAGGAAGGCGTGCAGCAGACCGAGCAGAGCGGCCACAAACAAAACGGAAATCAGCGTCAGCCCAAGGCTGCCGGTCTTGATATAGACCAGACAAGTGACAACCGCCCCCATCAGCATCAGCCCTTCCGCCCCAAGCTGAATAATTCCGGCGCGTTCGCACAAAATTCCACCCAATGTAGCCAACAGCAACGGTGTACCCGCGGAAACAGCGGCAACCAGCAATTGTATCATAAAGTCGTACAAGGCAGTATCCTCCTCATGGTGTGAGTCATTAGTTCCGGCGCATGCGGAATTTGGACAGCATATCTCCGCCGATCAGGAAGAACAGAATGGCTCCCTGAAGCATATTGGAGATCGAAGACGGCAGGCCGATGGTCTGCACACTGTATCCTCCCACAATCAAGCCGCCGAACAGAACAGAGGATACCACGATGCCAAGAGGATTAAGCTTGGCCAGCCAGGCTACGATAATGGCCGTATACCCGTATCCCGGAGAAATTCCTTGCATCAGCTTGTGGGTAACACCTGATACCTCGGCCATCCCCGCGAGTCCTGCCAGACCGCCGCTGATAAGCATAACGATAATGATATGACGGTTAATATGAATTCCGGCGTATTTGGCGGCGTTGGGATTGGCGCCGATCAAACGGAGCTCATAACCCCAGCGCGTATATTTGACCATTAGAAAATAAATAAGCACAGCGATGATCCCGAAGACCAACCCGAAGTGAAGACGGGTTGTCCCCAGCACCGGCAAGGACTGGGCTCCGGTAAATACCGGAGATCCGGGGAAATTGAAGCCCTTGGGATCCTTCCACGGACCAAACACTACATAATCCAAAGCAAGTAAGGCGACATAATTGAGCATCAGGGAAGTAATCAGCTCATTAACCTGGAAGTGGGTCTTGGGTACAGCCGTAAGCAAGCCCCAGAATCCCCCGGCGGCCATACTGATTACTACCATCAGCGGAATGGCGATATAACCGGGAAGCGACGGAAAATATACCGTGACAGCCGTTGCCGCCATCGCCCCAATAATAAATTGGCCCTCTGCACCGATATTCCATACGGAAATCCGGTAGGCTACCGCAATCCCCAAACCGCACAGCAGAAGAGGAATCGCCTTGACCAGGGTCTCGGTAATTCCATAGGAGGTGCCGAATGCCCCTGTCAGCATCTTGTTGTAAACCGTGAAGGGATTCATTCCGTTGGCGGCAATAAAAATGCCGCATACAACCAAAGCAAGGAAAACAGACAGGACCGGGACCCACCAGGCCGTTTTGGTCTTGGCCAAATCGATGTCAAATCGAAGGGAAAAGCGTTTCTTTTCCGTCACTGCACCCGTGTCGGAAATAACCTGCCGGCTCATACAGCAGCTCCTCTCTCGTTGCGGATACCTGCCATAAGCATGCCGATCCGTTCTCTGTTCGCACTTTCAAAGGTTTCTTCGCCAATAATTTGCCCGTTGTAAATAACCAGAATCCGGTCCGACAGCTGGAGCAGCTCGTCAAGATCCTCCGATATGAGCAGCACACCGCTGCCTGACTCCCGAAGCTCCATCAGCAGGCGGTGGACTCCTTCCGTTGCTCCCACATCAAGGCCCTGAGTAGGATGCACGGCGACCATCAGCTTGGGCCGGTGGCTGATTTCCCTGGCAAACAGCAGCTTCTGCTGATTGCCTCCGGATAATTGCTGAACCGGCGAATCAAGAGATGCCGTCTGCACATCAAATTCCTCTACCAGAGACTTGGACCAAATCCGGTTCTTGGCCGCCTTCAGCATGCCAAATACGGAATGCTCCGGAGTGCGGTAGGATTTGAACAGCAGATTGTCAACCGACCCCAGCCGTCCGGCCAGCCCGCTCTTCATCCGGTTCTCCGGCACATGGGCAATACCCGCATCAATGGCTCCGCGGACAGAAGCTGTCTTCACCAGCTTGCCGTCGAAGGTAATTTCTCCCTCCCTCCAGCCGCGCAGCCCCGTAAGCACCTCTGCCAATTCCTTCTGGCCGTTGCCGGCTACACCCGCCACACCGACAATCTCTCCCTTGCGGACAGACAAGGACAGATTATCCAGAGCCTTGCGTCCATGGTCGGCATTCACGTTCAGTTTACGGACCGTCAGAAGCGACTCGCCCTTGGTAGGCTTTCTCGGCTGCCTGACAATGGATACCTCGCGGCCAACCATCAGCTGCGCCAATTCGCGTTCGTTGGTGTCGGCCGTATTCAGGGTAGCGATCATCTTCCCCTTGCGCATAACCGAAATCCGGTCGGATACAGCCAAGACTTCCTTCATCTTGTGGGTAGTGATAATAACCGTCTTGCCTTCCTGCTTCATTCTTTGCAAAGTTTCGAACAATTGCTCCGCTTCACCGGGCGTCAGCACAGAGGTAGGTTCATCCAATATGATGATATTGGCTCCCCGGTAGAGGGTCTTGACAATTTCCACCCGCTGCTGCTCACCTACGGAGAGCTGCCATATTGGCCTGTCAGCTGCGAAGGACAATCCGAAGTGATCGGCCAGTTCTTCGATCTGCCGGCATTTATCCTTCATCCATTTTGTGCCGCGCCAAAAAGACGACTTTTCGCCAAGCACGATGTTTTCCGTTGCCGTCAAGGTATGGACAAGTCTGAAATTTTGAAACACCATACCTACGCCCAGGGCCGCCGCATCCTTTGGAGAGCGGATCTTAACCGGCTTGCCCCCGATGTAAATTTCACCTTCATCAGCGCGGTATACGCCTGACAGCATACTCATCATCGTGCTTTTGCCCGCTCCGTTCTCTCCAAGCAGAGCATGAATTTCACCGGCTGTTGCCGAAAAATCGACTTGATCATTTGCAAGCACAGAACCGAACCGTTTTACTATCCGCTTCATCTCGACTGCCTGGTCCAGCATAAAGATATGGCCCCCTTGATTGTTCATACGGATGGGGAAGACTCCAAACAAGGAGCCCTCCCCATGCCTTACTGCTATAATATCACTTCGGAATTGTACCTTCTACACCCTTGATGAACCAGTTCATGCCAAGCACTTCTTCCAACGTCAGCTTCTTGCCTTCGGCAACCTTGGAGGCGCCGGCTTGGTCAACAATCGGACCGGTGAATACATCGAAGGTTCCGTCAATAATTTCCTTCTGCTTGTCGGTTACCAGCTTCTTCACATCATCCGGAACCTTGTTGCCGAAAGGAGCAAGAGCCACTGTGCCGTCCTTCATGTCACCGGAGAACTGCTCGCTCTTGAAGGTGCCGTCTATTACGGACTTGACAGCCTTCACATAATACGGTCCCCAGTTCCATACAGGGTTGGTGGTATAGTTGTCCGGAGCAAAGCGCGACATGTCGGAGTCATTGCCGCCGGCGAAAGCTCCGCGCTCTTTGGCAGCTTCGATAGTAGCAGGAGAATCCTGGTAAGCCATCAGCACGTCGGCGCCTTTATCAAGAAGGCTGATTGCCGCTTGACGCTCGGTTGTGGGGTCATACCAGGTGTTGGACCAAACCACATGCACCTTGGCATCCTTGTTGACGCTTTGAGCGCCCAGAGCAAAAGCATTGATGTTATAAATAACTTCGGGAATCGGGAATGCCCCGATATAACCGATGGTGTTGTTCTTGGTGGTCTTGCCTGCCACGATGCCGGACAGGTAGCTGGCTTGGTAGTTTTTTCCGAAATAGGTGCTCATGTTGTCGGATACCTTGTACCCGGAGCAGTGGAAGAATTTCACCTTGGGGAATTTCTTCGCCACGTTCAAGGTATAGTCCATATAGCCAAAGCTGGTGGTGAAGATAATGTCGTTCTCTTGTGCGAGCTGGGTGATGATCCGCTCCGCATCCGCGCTCTCCGGAACATTCTCAACGAACTTCGCTTTAATGCCCAGTTCCTTCTCCATATACAATCTGCCTTGGTCATGCTGGTAAGTATAGCCGCCATCGCCTGGAGGGCCAATGTAAACAAACGCAACCCTGGGGTTCTTGATCCCGCTATCGGCTACTGCAGATGCTGCCGTTGTCGGTGTTACCGATGCGGCGGCGGATGCTCCCGCTTCTTCCTCTTTCTCTCCGCATCCGGACAGTACGGCGGTCAGGCTCAACAATGCGGCCAAACCCAATTTCAAGACTCCACTCTTCCTGTTCATGTTTCTCCTCCTTGTTGTTTGAGACAAAATCCGGTTGAAGCCGGGTATTCATCTCTTCCTGCCTAATCCCTTTTTTCGCCAAAAAGCATCACAGACAACATTTTCTTGCATTCGTTCGGTTTTCAACTCGTTTTTACCTGTTTTTATTGTGCTTGATGTTAGAAATAAAGTCAATACAAAACTTTTTGAACAAAATAAGAATAGATCGTTCGTAAATGTATCACAAAACGCAAAAAAATTCTTGACTAATAACCGAACATTCCAAACAAAGACAGCCTCTCCCGTACGGAACGGGAAGGCTGCCTTTTGCACCAGTCATGAAGCTGTTTGAAGTTAGGAATAGTATGGAACCAAATAAAAGTATGCCAAAAGCGATACCAGCCCCAGAGCAACCGACCATGCGCCCAGAGCTTTGCTGCCGCGGATAAAGGCAATTACGCCAAGCACAGCCGCTGCAGGAGCCAGAACCGCCGGCCAATAAAACAGGGAAGCGACAGCCGCAACCATGGCGATCCAGCCCCAGGCCCCTTGGCGTGATCCATGGTCCGCTTCATCATCCCGGCCGGCAACTGATTCGCCGCGGTATGCCGCAGTATCGCGTTTGAAGTCGTCCACCGTCTGGCGGGCCAGTCCGGGATGGACGGCCTGGGCGGGACTAAGCTCTCCGCCAAATTCCGTATAAGAATCGGCTATGGCTTTGTGAAGACCGGCATTGCTTGGTAATTCTTCATTAACGTATGGGTCATAGGGATCTTCCGCATGCTCCATTCCCGGCCGGCCTGTATCCGGGGCTAATGCCCCGTCACGGTAATGATCCCCGGTAATGAGCGTATTAACCGAGTTGATTTCACCCAGAAAAGAAGCGGTCTCCTCATCCCAATCCTCTTCATCATACCCGTCCATCTGCTATACGCCCCCTTGAACTATTTGCTTTTGAAGGTGTGGCAACAGGTGCTTCTCACATTGGGGGCAGCATCCTCATGGCTTGTGTCAAGGTATTCTTCGGCAAATTCGGAATAGACATCGGCGTTGGCACGCTTGTCCGTTTCAATCATGATGGCATCGGCACCGCATTTGTTGCCCTCATTCCAGTATGTGCAGTTGGCTACAGCACATTTGACTTCCGGCATCGTTATCACCTCCCGTACACATTGTGCCCGGAGAAATGAAAAACAAGCCCGCTTCATCCCCATAAAAAAGATGCCGTTTCCGGCATCCTCTGCTAGCTTTTGTTAAATTTTCTCGCCCTGCATCCGGCGTTTGGTGATGTAGTCGGTTTCGTAGTAAGCCAAATCCTCGCGCAGCTCCTCAAAAATCTTGGAGAGCTCAATGGTCAGATCGCGGACAATGCGGTTAGGCTTTTTGCGGAAGCGGATGGCATCCTGTCCGGTATAGGCGTAGCGCCCGTCTTCGGAATAGCATTCATTTTTGGGATAAAAGAAATTATTGATGCAGTTATGATAAACGTCGTAGAGCACTTTTTCGGCATAGTCTTGATTAAACTGGGGACGCCGCAGGCTGACTCCCAGCTTCTCATAGGCCACCTCCGAGAACACGAGCAAGTGCCGGGTATCCTGCAGGTAGGCTTGGTAAAACTCTCCCATGGCTTGTTCATTCTCCATATTCAGCTGCTCAAGAGCATGATGGTTGAGAAACAGCTCCATCTTGGCAATGGCTTCCTTCAGCTTCACGCGGGTAGTTTCACTTAGGTTCTTGACATTATGGTTTGACATAAACAGTATTTCCTCCTAATGGCTTCGGCTCTCCTTCTGCGGAAAAGCCAGTGTCGTGAGCATATGCTAACACCCGTGGCATATATCCTTATGGTACCATAAACCGCACGCAAACGTAATACGAAGTTGAGCTCTAAGCGGTATAAAATACCCTGGCAAAGCAGAGCCTATGCTTTGAAGCCTGTCCTTCGCAAATGGCTTGGAACAATATTATTTCGATGAGGAAGAACGGAGGTTTCCGGCATGATCAGACGTATCGGAATCATTGCCTTGCTGGCGGCGCTGGCGCTGTTTTTATTGCCTCGCGGCGCATCGGACAGATCCGTCCAGCCTGATGAGAGCAATCTGACTCCCGAACGGGAGGTGTCCATAAAGCAGCATTTGGTGGAGAATGATGTTGCAGCCACCAATGAGCTGTGCCGCAACCAATGCGCCATCGACCTGAGGAATGCCGCAGAGGGGCTGCCCGCCCAGGCCGGCCGGGAGGATATCCGTCAGATGCTGGGAACGCTTCAGGCAGAGCATCCTCATATGAAGAAGCTGGTCTATCTTACCACCGGCGCTGAGGGAGCCGATGCGGGGAGCCCTGTAGAAACAGGGACGTTAACTCCTGAAGAAGAAAAAAGCGCAGCGGCAGAGCTGGAGGCGGCAACGGCAGCGGCCCGCAACGGGCAGGATTATCAATCACCGCCTGTTCTGACGGGCTCGGGCGTCTATTTCGCCATAGCCGCACGCTCCCCGGATGGAACATCTGCTATTGCAGGCCTTGTCCATCAGGGGATTCTTAATCAGGTTCACGACCATCAGATGAAAAATTTGCGGGTCGTTCCGTATCCCGCCGAAGGCAACTGGAAGATCGAGTCTGTGGATACCGATACCTTGCAGGATGTGACGGTGGATCATCCGGAGGAGAATGAGGGAACCAGCCATTACCACAAGAATCAGGTGGTAGTGAAATTCGCCGCCCCTCCCTCAAGCGACCAATTGGCTCAGATTCAAAGCGAGTTAGGAGCCAGTGCTCCTCGGCAACTGGGCTATACCTATATATTCGAATCGGCCGATATGGAAGCCCAGCAGATGATGGAGTATTTCCGCAAATGGAATGTGGAATATGCGGAGCCCCATTATCTGTACCTCACCAATGACCGGACAAGCGCCGGGGAGCAGGATGCCTATAACATCAATGAAGCCGCGGCGCCCAATGATGCCCTGTATTCCCGTTACCAGTGGAATCTGCCCATCATCGAAACCCTTCAGGGATGGGGGATTGACAGAGGAAGCGAGGATGTCCAGGTGGCCGTTGTGGATACAGGTGTGGATCTGAACCATCCCGACCTGAAAGACCATTTGCGGGAAGGCATCAATATCACCACGCAGGGCAAAACTCCTCCGGAGGATGATGTGGGACACGGCACCCATGTGGCGGGTGTGATCTCCGCCTTGGTGAACAACGGGGAGGGCGTGGCAGGCATGACCTGGTACAATCCCGTGCTTCCGGTCAAGGTGCTGGATGCATCCGGCTCGGGCAGCACCTACGCCGTAGCGCAGGGCGTGATCTGGGCCGCAGACCACGGCGCCAAGGTTATCAACATGAGTCTGGGCAACTATGCGGATGCCCAATTCCTCCATGATGCCATCAAGTACGCCTATGACAAGGATGTGGTGCTGATTGCAGCCAGCGGCAATGACAATACGGAGCGTCCCGGCTATCCGGCCGCTTACCCGGAAGTCTTCGCCGTAGCAGCCACCGACGCCAAGAAGAACAAGGCATCCTTCTCCAACTACGGCGACTACATCGATGTGGCCGCGCCCGGGGTCAGCATCCCCAGCACCTATCCCGACAACCAGTACGCCTCCTTATCGGGAACATCCATGGCCAGTCCCCATGTCTCGGCATTAGCGGCGCTCATCCGCTCCGCCAATCCCTGGCTGAAGAATACCGAGGTGATGGAGATTATGCGCAGCTCCGCCACCGATATCGGAGAGCCGGGCAAGGACAAGCACTTCGGATACGGCCTGATTGATGTGGTCAAGGCATTGGAGATGGCCGACCAGAGCCGCAATTCCCTAAGCTATCTGCCCCAGTGGCTGCAGCGGGAATTCGACCGCATCGCCGAGCGATACGGGGAGTAAATCCACCCGGCCAAACGTGCAAACAGCCCTGCCGGCATCCATCCGCAGGGCTGTTGCTTTTTTTACTATTAGGACCATTGACTTCATCCCTTCACCGCAGAGCTGGCGAAGCCTTGGATAATATATTTCTGTCCGGCAAAAAACACCAGCAGCAGAGGAACCACCGCTGCCGTAGCGGCTGCCATCATCAGATTATAGTCAACACCCGCCTCCTGCATGAAATTTTGCATGCCCAGGGGCACGGTATACAGCTTTTTGTCCAGCAGGAAGATCAGCGGGTTCTCATAGTCATTCCAGGTCCAGGTAAAATCAATAATGGCGAAGGTGGCAAGAGCAGGCTTGGACAACGGAAGGAACAGCTGGAAGAAAATACGGAAGTGCCCCGCCCCGTCTATAAACGCCGCTTCGGAAATCTCGTGGGGAATGCCCAGAAAAAACTGTCTGATCATAAACACTCCGAAAACGGTGAACAGTCCCGGGAGAATCAGAGCCCAGTGGGTATTATAGATACCCATCCACTCGAACATAATGAACTTAGGCACAAACAATACCTGAGGCGGAATCATCATCAGGCACAGGTACAGCATGAAGATGGCATCCCTGCCTTTGAATGCGATCCGGCTGAAGCCGTATGCGGCGAATGCGGCCAAGAGCGGCGCGGCTATCATCAGAATCAGTGAAATCTTGAGGGAGTTCAGATAGAACATGAGAAAGCCGTCGCCCGCCGTCCATACCTTGATATGATTTTCCAGAACGGGCGTTTGGGGAATCCATTGGATCGGATATGCAAACACATCCTTGGCCAGCTTGAATGAGGTGCTGATCATCCAGGCCATCGGGGCCAGCAGCACCAGACTGCAGAGCAGCATGACCAGCGTGTTGCAGCTTTTGCCCAGCCTCTCTTTATTTTTTTGGGACAATCCTGTTGCCATGCAGGTTTAGCCTCCTCTCTAGTAATGGACCCACTTCTTCTGCCCGGTCCATTGAATCAGGGTAATAAGCAGAATGAACAGAAACATGGTCCAGGAAATCGCAGAGGCGTATCCCATTTCATAGAAATTAAAGGCCTCCTTGTATGCGAAGATGGACAATACAGTAGTGCTGTTGGCGGGTCCGCCCTGGGTAATCGCGTAGATCATCCCGAAGCCCTTGATGGAGCCGATAAAACCGGTAATCATCAGAAAAAAGGTGGTGGGGCTGACCAGCGGTATGATAACCAGCCGCAGCAGCTGCCAAAAAGTGGCTCCGTCCATCTTGGCGGCTTCCATCTGCTCTGTGGAGATTTCCTGCAAGGCAGCCAGATAGATGATCATGTTGTAGCCGATTCCTCCGGCAACGAACATAATGAGGATCGCGTACATGGCCGTGTCGGGGGAAGCAAACCACTGGGGCGTGTTCTCCATTCCAAGGGACCGCAGGAAAGCATTGATCGGACCGTTGGTCGGCTGAAACAGCACCATCCAGACAAAGGCGATGGCAATGCCGCTGGTGAAATACGGGGCGAAGAAGAAGGCCCGCAGCACCTTCTGGAAATAAACCCGGTTGTTCAGCATCACCGCGATCAGGAAGCCGAAGCCAATCGAGACCGGAACAGGAAGCAGCAACAGGAACGTATTCTTCAGCGAGACCAGAAACATCTCGTCTCCGATCATCATGCGGAAATTATCCAATCCGATAAACCGGGGTATCTGGCCACTCGCGAATACCCAGTCGGTAAACATCAGGTAAAACGAGAACAGAGCAGGTATAAGCATGAAGACGGTCATCCCCAACAGGTTGGGAGCGATGAACACAAGCCCAAGCCGCCTCTGCCGTTTCATCCAGTTCATGGCATTTCGCCGCCTTTCTCTAATATTATGGGCAAAACAAAGGAGAAGCTTGGAGCGGACAGCCTCTGGCTTCTCCTCTATGAATGGAATGCTTATTTGGAAACAGCCTTCAAATCCTCATTATGAATCCGGGCCAACTCCTTGGCTGCTTCCTCCGGCGTCAGCTTGCCGGTGAAGGCTTTGTCATAGGTGGCTTGCTGGGTTGTGCCGGTCTTCTTGTCCAACTGGGTCATACCAAGCGGCATAGCGCCGAACATAACCCGCTTGACGGACTCCAGGTCATACGTGCTCTCCACACCCTTGAACATCAGATTCATCGCAACGTCTACATTGAAACTGGAGGAGGCGGGCACCCTTCCCCCGGCTGCCAAAGGCAGCATCCCCTCATCGGCATACCATTTGACGAATTTCCACGCTGCCTCCTGGTGCTTGGAGCGGGGATTGATCGTCAGCACGTCTCCCAGCCCCCCTGTCTGAATGAAGTCCGTCTGCTCCTTGGCCACCTTAGGCGCAGGGGCGGCCGCGACCTTGAAGGTGCGGGGATAATCCTTGGTGTTATTGGTTGTGCGGAAGATCTGCTCCGTGGAGAACAGCATGGCCGTCTCCCCCTTGACGAACATCTGGTCCAGCGCCGGTTTGGACGTGATTTGCTCTGTATGGGGCATCATACTCTTGTCCTTGAACATCATATCCCCATAGACTTGAAGGGTCTTGATTGTATAAGGATTATCAAAAGCGGAGGTGCCGTCTTGCTTCACCAGCAGCGGGCTCTGCTTCATGATGGAGCCGTTGATGGGGATCTGGAAATAATAATCGGACTGGGCAAAGCCGTACACCTTATCCCCCTTCAGCTTGGCCGCGTAATCCCGCAAATCGTCTACAGTCCAGTCGGTAGGCACAGGCAGCCCCTTGGCATCCAGCATATCCTTGTTCAGCCAGACGAAGGAGAGGCCTTTCTTGGTGGGCACGCCGTAGTATTTGCCGTCCACCTTCCAGAAGGCAGCGCCCTCTCCCATCTTCTCATCAACGTTGTAATCGGCGAACTTGCTCAGATCCAGAGCATTCCCGGCCTTGATCCGCTTCTCGTACAGAGCGAAGTCATAGCTCATGTACATATCCACCGGCTGGCTGGAGATAAGCGCGGTGTCCAGCTTCAGATTTCCCGCACTGTCGTTGACAAAACGCATATATTCCACCTGAATGTCGGGATGCAGCTTATTCCAGTTGTCCACCGCCTCCTGGGGACCGTTCTCCGGCGGAACTCCGCCCCACATCACCAGCTTGACCGGGTCCTTGGACACTTGCGGAGCCGCGCTTGAGGATGCTGCGCCCGAAGGCTGTGCAGACGATGCTCCATTGCCGTCTCCGCTTCCTCCGCAGCCTGCCAGAGCAAGCGATATTCCCAGAAAAGCGGATAATCCTGCCGCCGTCAGCTTCCTAAACTTCTGCGGTTGTCTGTCTACTGCCATTATTTCAACCTCCCTGTATAATTTTGAGCTGCTTACGCTGCACCTTTACTATACCAAGCAGGGACTGAGCGTATAAGTGTCCATTCTTGTGAGATAACAGGACAAAACTTAGGTTCTGTTCCGCTTGCGGAAGGCACTGGGCGTTAGCCCCGTCAGCCGTTTGAACAGCCGGATAAAATAGACGTCATCGGCAAATCCTGTTTCCGAGGCAATCTGGCCAATGCTCAGCTTCGAGCGCAAAAGCAGCTGCTTCGCCTGCTCCACCCGGATGTTCTGCAGGTAGGCAATGGGGGTCAGCCCTGTTTTCTTGCCAAATACTGTGCTCAAATAGTCTACATTCATGGATATGAGCCTTGCCAAATCGGCAACCCGGATTTCCTCCCTGTAATGCTCCCGCATATACCTGATAAGTTGGTTTACTTCCGGATGGTCCGTCATTTCATAACCGGAAAACGACATCTGACGGAGCAGCTCCGGGATAAAGCGGAGGATGTGCGCAAGCGAAGCGGCATGGCTGTCCTCCTCCCACAGGGACGCATGATCCTCCTTGCCTCCGGATAGCATGACAAGCGTCCGTACCAGCCGCAACGAGGTAAGTCTGACCTGGATATGCGGCAGATGAAGGGCCTCCATCGCCCGCCACAGAGAAGCCGCAGCGTCCATGCAGCGGGTTTCCTGCCTTTCTTCGAAGGCGCGGACAATCTCCGTCTCCAGTTCCTTGAGGCCGCGTCCTTCGGGGAAGGGCCTGGGAGCTTCTGATTGCTCCGCCGCAGGGGGCATGGCTCCTGCCTGCTGCATGCTGGTCCCCCCCGTGCTTCCCCTCCTTCCAAGGCCGTACCAGGCAAGATCCAGCGGTTCCAGGACTTTCTTCCAGCGTTGGGCCAGCTCCGCCGCGGAGCCTCCATACGGCTTGCCGGCAACGGCCGCCTTTTCCCTGCCTCCCTCTGCCAGAGCCGGAGCCTCATCCCGGAAGCTCCAACAGAAGATTGTGGTTGTTCCCATATCATAAAAAACCTGCAGCGCGGCCAATTCCTCCGGGGCTGCCAGCAGCTCTCCGGGTTGGGCGGGGCCGGCGCCGCTGAACCCGGCCACAAGCGCCAGGCTGAGTCTTCTATAGGAAGGAGCGCCCCCTTGGGCAAACATCTCAAGCTCAACCGCCTCCTGCCTCCTGCCCTCCCACATATCCGCCCAAACCCGTTGAAACAGCGGCTGGAGCACCCGGCTTTGGGCCTGCAGCTCTCTGGCCAGTTCCTGTCTGATCCGGCCCAAGTTCTCCAGAAGCACTGCATCGCTAAGAGACAGCTTCAGCAAATAATTAAACGCCCCATACTGCAGCGCCTCACGGGCATAATCGAAATCGCTCATGGCGGTCAGCATAATGAACCGGCTGCCGATCCCCGCTTTGCGGGTTTCCCGGAGCAGCTCGATTCCGTCCATGCCGGGCATGACAATATCGGCAATCACCACATCGGGCCTGAGCTCCAGAATGGCTTCCAGAGCCTCCACCCCATTGCCTGCTTCCCCGGCCACCGTAAAGCCGTGGCCGGCCCAATCCACCAGCTCCCGGATCGCCTCCCGCACATAAGCTTCATCCTCCACCAAGAATACCGTCCACACGGCCGTCCTCCCCCTTCCCGTCATAAGGAGTCGCAACCAGCAGCGGAAGGGATATCCGAATGCAGGTCCCTTCCGGTCCCGAATCAACAGCCAGCTCCGCCTCGCCTTGAAACAGCAGCTGCAAGCGCTCCTTCAGATTGCTCAACCCGATTCCCGGCCTGCTGCGTCTTGCAGGCTTAAGCGCAGCCTTCTCCATTCCGATGCCGTTATCTTCTACCTCCAAAATAAGCCGCTTGCCGCTGGGCCAGGCACTTACCCGGATCAGGCCGTCCCCCGTGCACGAATCGAGCCCATGGACAATGGCATTCTCCACCAGCGGCTGCAGGCTTAGCTTGGGTACCAGAGCATAGGAAACACCGGGGTCCAGTTCATAGTTCAACTTAAACCGCTCCTGGTAGCGGAACGCCTGGACAGACTCGTAGGAGCGAAGAAGCCTGATCTCCTGTTCCAGGGCAACAAGCTCGATCTCGGAATTCAGACTGGCCTCGAGAATGAGCCCCAGGGAGGTGCAGATGCCCGCAATCGGCTCCTGCTTCTCCTTGCGGGCCATCCACTTGACCGTATTCAGCGTATTGAGGAGAAAGTGGGGATTCATCTGGGTGAGCAGCATCTGAAAGCGGACCGCCTGCTTCTGCCGTTCCTCCTGCTTCAGCTTCTGAATCAGCTCCAGGATGCTGTCGATCATGGCGTTGAAGCTGCTGCCAAGAGACAACACCTCCCGGGTTGCGCCGGAGCCGATGCGAATCTTCACGCGAAGCTTCTTGTCCGATGCCTCCTCCATCCCCTGCTGCAGAAGGCGCAAGGGTTCGGTCATCCTCGACGCCAGAAAGAAGGTCACCCAGACGAACACCAGCACCAGAATCCCCAGAATGGTGAAAAAAAGCAGCCGCAGCCGCAACAGCTCCTTCAGCAGCTCGTCCAGCGAGGCCTGATTGACCACATACCAGTCCAGCTCTTCCAGATAGTTGTAGTTGACCAGACGGGAGAGGGAGCCGTCCTTGTAGTATCCCTTGGCGCCCTCGCTTGCCGCTCTGTCCCGGAACAGCGCCAGATTAAGCCCGTTTTCCCCGCTTTGGGTCACAATCTCCCCGTCTCCATTCATAATCAGCAGATCCTGATTGGTAAAGCTGTTCTTCAGCGTGCTGTTGAGCCATTCCTGGACCTGGATGCTGATCCGGGCCAGCCCGTAGGTTCCCCGCTGGGGATCGTCAAGCAAAATGTACAGGCTGAGCAGCTTGCCGTCCTGGCCATAGTAGACGTCGTTCAGGTCATTGGATACCCACTGGTAGGCATAAGGCCCCGCTTCCAGCCTCTCCTTCCAATCGGCAAACTCCTCCTGGGAGTTGATCAGCCTGTCCATGGGTGCATAGGAAGTATAGACATTCCCCTGCAAATCGATCAGCTTGAAATAAAGCTCCGTCTGGTGGAAGAAGAAGCTGTTGTTGATGCCGGACATTTTGCTCTCCACCACCTTTTTCCGTTCCAGCGGGTCATAGAGATCGGGTTGGAATATTATCCGCACCAGCCCTTCATCCTGATTCAGCATAATATGTGTCTTGTAGGCAAAAGCCATCATATCCGTCAGGGACGTGCTCACCTGCTGCATGCGCTCGGACATGCGCTCCATCATATCCTGCTGGCGGATAGACTCGAAATGCCGGAACAAGAAAAGCACCGCCACACACAGCGGAAGCAGCAGCAGCGCGGCAAATGCCGAAAAAAGCCTGTATTTTAACGTCTGCGGAAACAGCCTCCGCCAAAGATGCATGCCGCCACCCACCCTCGAACAAAATATTTCTCCATGATACCACAGTAAAATTCCCTCATACTATGCCCTTGTGCACGAACATGAAAACAAAAGGTGCCCCACATGATATCCAGAGTGCGCCAGCCCACTATAACACGTAGAGAAAAAGCAGAGCCAGAGTCATATCTTGGGCTTTGACAGAACAAAACTTGGGGTTATGGGCCAAAACTGCGCAAAAAACCCGCAAGGCTCAGAACGAGCCTTGCGGGTCTTTGTTTGAAGCGATAGGAAAGTTTGCCGTAAGCCGGGTTCTGTGCCTCCGGTGGTGCGAACGGGGCTACCCTCCCACCCTTGAGGCGACAATCATCTATCTAGGCCATACATTGCTGCATGGCTCAAGCGACCAACCCGAACGCGCCTCGGGCTAAGGCTGGAGCGCGAAGCTCCTGCGTTCCTCTAGGTCTTGCTCCAGATGGGGTTTACCAGGCGCTATGTCACCATAGCCCCTCGTGGTCTCTTACACCACGGTTCCACCCTTGCCTGTGCTTTGGCAACCGCAAGGTTGTCAACTTCCCCGCTGCCTGAGCAGCGGTGCCATCGGCGGTCCGTTTCTGTGGCACTATCCTTCAACTCGCGCTGACTGGACGTTATCCAGCATCCTGCCCTGTGGAGCCCGGACTTTCCTCCCGCAGCTTAGGGCGTGTCGAAAACACACCTTAGGAAACTGCCGGCGATTGTCTGTCAAACTTTCCGTGCATCATGTAGTATACAGCCTGCATGGAACAAACACAACCCTGATCCTCTGGAAGTTTTGGCACAAGCTGCGCCGGGTCCGGCAACCGTCCCCTTATGCGTTCCCCGCTCCCTAGACGAACCGGAATACCTCGGTATCTACATCCGATGGCACGGCCACCGTATCCCACCTTTTTTCCCGGAGCTTCCGGTTCAGGAACTCCGCCACCTCTGCCTTCATGATCTTCTCCACGTTATGCCCCGGATCAATGATCGCCAATCCCGCGGCCAAGGCGTCCTGAGCCGTATGATAGTCAACATCTCCGGTAATCAGCACATCCGCTCCGGCGAACAGGGCATGCCGTACATAGCGTCCGCCGCTGCCCCCCAGCACGGCCACCTTGCGGACTGGCCGGGAGAGCTCTCCCACCACCCGCAGTGAAGGGACGGAATAAGCCAGCTTCACCGTGTCGGCCAGCTGCGCCAGTGTCGTCTCCTCCGCCAGCTTGCCTACTCGTCCCAGGCCGAAGGTGCGGCCCTTCAGGTCCATGGGATACAGATCATAAGCCACTTCTTCGTAGGGATGGGCCTTCAGCATAGCAGCCACCACCCTCTTCTCCAAGCTTTCCGGCACCACCGTCTCCAGCCTGATCTCCGGCACCTTACTAAGCTGCCCGACTTGACCGATGAAGGGATCCGTGCCTTCCTGAGGCAGGAAGGTGCCCGTTCCTTCGATGTTGAAGGAACAGCTGCTGTAGCGGCCGATTGAGCCTGCCCCGGCTGTGAATACCGCCTGCTGCACCAGCTCATGATGGGTTGCAGGGACGAACACCACCAGCTTCTTCAGCTTTTCCGTATGAATATCCTCCAAGGACTGCAGCCCGCTTAGCCCGATTGCCTGAGCCATCATATCATTGATGCCGCCGTCCGCCACATCCAGATTGGTATGGGCGATGTACACGGCAATATCTTGCTTGATCAGCTCGGCATACAGCCTGCCTGCGGGCGTATCCGTCTGCAGATGAGAAAGCGGACGGAAGATAATCGCATGATGGGCAATGATCAGATCCGCACCGATTCCAACCGCCTCTTCCACCACCTGCTCCGTCACGTCCAGGGCCACCAGCACCTTGCGGATCTCCTTGCGCAGGCTGCCCAGCTGAAGCCCGATCTTGTCATCGGGAACGGCATAATGCTTGGGCGCCAGTTCCTCCATTATTGAAACAACGGTCTGTCCTTTTGCAAGCATGCGGTCAGCTCCTTCAGGCGATTGATCTCGTCAAGCACGCCTTGTCGTTTTGTCTTGGATTCCTCCAACTCCGACAGGGAGAGAGATTGGGCTACCCGTTCCAGCTTGCCCGTCTCGCGGCGCCACTTCTCCACGAAGACAGGGTCCGCCTGCCTGAGCAGATACGGTCCGAAGCGCAGCCAATCCTCCGTAGTTATGATCCCGAATCCGGCCAGCTCCCGCTCCTCGTAGAGACTGTCTTCGGAAGAGCCGACGCCCTCCTGTCCCCGGGAGGCAAGGGAAGAACCGGCGGATGAATGCTGTTGTGCTGCAGGCAAAACAGCCACCAAAATCTCGTAAATCTTCCCGTCCTCCTCCACAATCGTCTCTTCGGCCAGCATCCACCCTGTATTCCTAAGCCAGCGCCGGACCAGCTCTTCTCCAACATTGGGCTGCAGAATCAGTCTGGCGACTCCCGCAAGCTTGCCTGTACGGCGTCCGGCCTCCAGAATTTCGGCGATCAAGGCCCCGCCCATTCCAGCGACAGTGATGACATCCACCTCACCCGGGGCAATAACCTCCAGCCCGTTGCCGCCGCGGACCGATATAAGCCGCCCCAGGCCTGCATCGGCAATCTGCTTGCGGGCCGCAGCGAGCGGTCCCGGATTAACCTCGCCCGCCACACCGGACGCAAGACGACCCTGCTGGGCCAAAAACGCGGGAAGCAAGGCATGATCAGACCCGATATCGGCCAGCCGGCTTCCCTGCTCCACCTTCTCCGCAATCAGGCGGAGACGCTTCGATAATTGTATCATTCACATAACCCACTCTATCCATTTTTTTCGCAAGCCAAACAGAAAACCGCAGCAAACCGCCAGCTTTCCTCCAAGCAGAAGCTGGAGCAGCCCGGGATTCAGTTCTGTCAGGGCAAGGCCGTATATCTCAGCCCCAAACCAGCCGATCACCCCGGCCGCAAGCAGCACTGCCGCAATCTGCTTGCTTCGGTGATGGAACAGCCATCCCAGCCACATCAGCACCAGACTGATGGGCACCCAGCTCAGCTCCAGACCGATCCAGTCAATATCCCCTATATTGTGCCGCAAAACAACGGCATAAATCAAGAACAGCACCAGCCAGCCCGCCAGATGGAACACGGGGAAACGGGCGGCAATCCCCGTCGTAATCCAGACCATGCTGGACAACGCCACAAAGAAAATTAGCGGTGTGCCGGTCATCTCTCTTTCGTTTAACAAATATAAGCCCGAGAGCAGCAGCAGAACAGACCCGACGCCAAAGCACATGCAGGACAAGACGGGGCGCTTGCTTCTCTGCGCGGCCCCCAGCATGAACAGAATAGAGATAAGTCCCGCGGCAACTCCGATTTGCATCCAAAACGCAAAAGATGTAAAATGAAGAGCAAGAAAGGAAATTATTCCAATAATTCCGAAAATCGCTATCCAAGCCTTGGGATTGCTGTTGCTGACGGAGCTGGAAGAAACGCCGAGTAAGGTCTTGGGCTTCTCCTGCCTCTCATCCATATAGAGATTCAGCAGAAAATCACAATAATGCTCCGGCAGCAGCTTGCTCCTGCGCCATTGCTCAATTTCAGCTACAATAATCTTGCGCTTTTCCTGATCCATTGGTTGCTCCACCTCAGCCGGTTCCCGGATATAATCGTTTATTATATCGGTATTAGCAGCCTTTTCCTTAAGCTTTTTCATTCCGAAACAGTCCCATGGCAGACAAAAAAGAAGGCCCCGCCAATTGGCAAGGCCGGTAACCGCTATTCCAGAAAATCCTTAAGCCGCTTGCTCCGGCTGGGATGGCGCAGCTTGCGCAGGGCTTTGGCCTCAATCTGCCGGATCCGTTCCCGGGTTACGCCAAATACCTTGCCCACTTCCTCCAGGGTCCGTGTCCGGCCGTCATCGAGCCCGAAGCGCAGCCGCAGCACGTTCTCCTCGCGCTCCGTCAGCGTATCCAGCACATCCTCCAGCTGTTCCTTCAGCAGCTCGTAAGCGGCAGCGTCCGCAGGAGCCAGCGCTTCCTGATCCTCAATAAAATCACCCAGATGAGAGTCATCCTCTTCACCGATAGGAGTTTCCAGAGACACGGGCTCCTGGGCAATCTTCATGATTTCCCGCACCTTCTCTGTGCTCAGATCCATATCCTTGGCGATTTCCTCCGGAGTAGGCTCGCGGCCAAGCTCCTGAAGCAGCTGACGGGAAACCCGGATCAGCTTGTTGATCGTCTCCACCATATGAACGGGAATCCGGATGGTCCTTGCCTGGTCGGCAATGGCGCGGGTGATGGCTTGACGGATCCACCAGGTGGCATAGGTACTGAACTTGTAGCCTTTGGTGTGGTCGAATTTCTCCACGGCCTTGATCAGCCCCATATTGCCCTCCTGGATCAGATCCAGGAACAGCATTCCCCGTCCTACATACCGCTTGGCGATACTGACCACCAGACGCAGATTGGCCTCTGCCAACCGCCGTTTGGCTTCCTCGTCGCCTTTTTCGATCCGTTTAGCCAGTCCTACTTCATCCTCCGCAGACAACAAAGGAACACGGCCGATTTCTTTCAGATACATCCGGACCGGATCATTGATCTTTATGCCTGGGGGAAGGGACAGGTCATCGTCGAAATTAAATTCGTCGTGCTCCTGATCATCCGCAGACAGCGACGGCATATCGTCCTCTTCGGATTCATTGCCTACCTCTATGCCGAGCTCGGAGAGCTGCTCGAAAAATTCATCGATTTGTTCCGGGTCTTGATCGAAGGGCGCAAGTCTTTCCATGATGTCCTTATATGTAAGCGATAAGCGCTTCTTGCCCAATTCAATCAGTTGTTCCTTTACCTGGTCCAAAGTCAGTTCTGTCTCGAGCTCCGTGTGTTGATCGTTCGCCATTTCTCCTGCTCCCTCCTCCCTAGAATCCCTCGTCCGCCACCTACAACGATTTCAACTGCTTTTCTAGGGCCTGAATATCTTCTTTAAGTTTGCGAATTTCCAAAACCAGCCTGGCGGCTTCCAGAGGATTACCCTGCCGGCCGGCCTCAATCCGCTGCTCCTCCAGCTGCTTCAACTGGGGGTACAGCTTAACACTTCTAATATAGGGGTCCAATGCGGCGAGGGCCGGCATGGGATCCTCCATGGAGATGGAGGTAGCTTCCCGCTCCAGGCGTTCGTCATGCAAGGTGGCGACGAACATCCGGATGTCAGGCTGATAGCCCTGGGCATAATATCCGTATAAATAAGCGGCAAGAGCCGCGTGAAGCTCAGAGGTAAACTGTTCGCCCAATTGCTCCTGAATATGCATAGCCGCTTCCCGGTCATAAAGCATGGCAGCGATCAAAGCGGTCTCCGCACGTACATGCGCAGGTGTAACAGCAATCTTGCCTTGACCGTTCCCATTATTTATAACATTATTCCACGAAACATCGGGATTATCCCCGGGTTGGCGTTTTTTCAGTAATTCCTGGCGGTAACTCTGCATCTGCTGCGTGAAATTATCCGAAGCATAGGGGAATTCCACTGCCAACTCCCGAATGTAATGCTCGCGCTCCACAGGTGAATCGAGCTCCGCTACCAGCCGGAGCGCCGCTTCTATATAGCGGAACCTTCCATCCACATCCTGCAGGTTGAAATTCTTGCGGATGTACTGCAGCTTGAACTTTACGGAAGTCAGAGCCCCGTCAATAATCTCCCGCAGGAAGCGCTCTGCTCCGTACTGCCCGATAAATTCATCGGGATCGAGTCCTCCGGGAATAAAAGCCACCTTCACATGGAAGCCTTCCTTCTCCAGCAGATCAATACTCTTGAAAGCAGCCGTCTGACCGGCATTGTCCCCGTCGTAGCAGACGACGGCTTCCTCCGCATTCCTGCGCAGCAAAGCCACATGCTCCCTGGTCAGGGCGGTGCCCATGGAGGCAACCCCGTTCAGGAGCCCTGCCTCCCAAGCCTTGATCACATCCACGTACCCCTCCAACAGCACAACCGAACGGGTCTTGCGAATCTGGTTTCTGGCCTGGTGAAAATGGTAAAGATTCCGGCTTTTGTTGAACAGCATGGATTCGGGACTGTTCATATACTTGGGCTGTACATCCCCCATTGCCCGGCCTCCGAAGGCGATAATCCTGCCCTTCTGGTCGTGGATGGGGAACATGATCCGGTCGCGGAATTTGTCATAATAACTGCCGGAATCCTCCCGCCTGGATACCAGACCGCCCTTCTCCATCAGCGCAAGGTCGAATCCCCGCTTCCCGAGCAGCTCTGCCAGCTTGTCGCGCATGTTGGGCGAATAGCCCAGCTGGAAAGTCTCGATAATGCGGTCGTTCATTCCCCGGCTGCGGAGGTATTCCAATGCCGTCTTTCCCTGTTCTGTATTCCGCATAATATAATTATAAAACTTGGCCGCAAATTCATAGGCATCATACAGGGCTCTGGCGTCCAACTGCTCTTGGGACTGCTCCTCTGTCAATGGCTCCCATTCCACTGGAATACGGGCCTCTTCAGCCAGTTGACGCACCGCTTCCCCGAATGACAGCCCTTCTGCGGACATCAGAAAATGAATGGCATTGCCTCCGGCGTGGCAGCCGAAGCAATGATAGATCTGCTTCTCCGGCGTTACGGTAAAAGACGGGGACTTCTCCGAATGGAAGGGACAAAGCCCCTTCAAATAATGTCCTTGCTTCGTCAGATGCACATGCCGGCCAACAACATCCACAATATCGACAGCTTTAAGAACGGCTTCGATTACATCGTCTGGAATACGCCTGCTCAAAGCATGACCACCTTTAATCCATTTGACCAGTATTACTTATTCGCCCTTCCGGCGGATTCTCCTGCAAGTCGGCTAAAACTTTTGTCAAAGTTTGTAGAAAAGCCAGCCGATCTTCCCGGGTAAAGGGTTTGGGGCCCTTGCCATAATGGCCGTTTCTGCGTCTTTTTGCATGCTCGTGCCGGGTTTCCAGCAGAAAGTCTATGGTCTGCTCCGTGTATATCTGGCCCCGGTTGGACAGTACAACGGCTTGTTTGGCCAGTCCGATGGTAGCCAGCCCGAAATCCTGGGTGACAAGAATGTTGCCGCGGGCAATATGGTTGGCAATGTACATATCAGCCGACTGATCCGACCGGTCCACCTGGACGACGGTAACGCCGGGCTGTTCCTGCAGCCGGTGGTCGAAGGAAGCCACCATCAGCACCTCAGCGCCACAACGGCGGGCAGCCTCCACAATCTCCGGCTTAACGGGACAAGCGTCGGCGTCGACAATAATCTTCAATTTTCCGGCCAAGAGCAACCTCCCCGATTCACTGACTCACTCATACGCTCCACTAAGCGGGACTGTTCGTTCGTTTGGGGCCCCGCAAAGTATTCGGATTCCCCTTCGGAGCGTACCCTTCACTTTGTGGGGCTGTTCGTTTGGGGTCCCCGCAAAGTACCCGGAATTCCCTTCGGAGCATACGCTTCACTTTGTGGGGCTGTTCGTTTGGGGCCCCCGCAAAGTACCCGGAATTCCCTTCGAAGCATGGGCTTCACTTTGTGGGGCTGTTCGTTTGGGGCCCCCGCAAAGTACCCGGAATTCCCTTCGGAGCATACGCTTCACTTTGTGGGGCTGTTCTCGTTGGGGTCCCCGCAAAGTATTCGGATTCCCCTTCGGAGCATACGCTTCACTTTGTGGGGCTTTTTAACACTACCGTAATATTATATACGATGAAGAAATAAAAAATCCTGCTCCTGTTCAAAAAAAGCTTGACTATTTGTGTCCGATTCGTTCCATGATCACGCTGGCGGTTTCTTCCACCGCTTTGCTGGAAACGTCAATGACCACACAGCCCAACTTCCTCATCACCGATTCGGCATGGGCAAGCTCTTCGCGGATCCGCTGCACCTTGGCATAGTTGGCCTCTTCGCCCAGTCCCAGCGCCTTCAGCCGCTCGCGGCGGATCTCATTGAGCTTATCGGGATTAATCGTCAGACCGATAATCTTTTTCGGATTTATGGTGAACAGCTCCTGGGGAGGAGTCAGCTCCGGAACAAGGGGCACGTTGGCCACCTTGTAGCTTTTATGGGCCAGATACATGGACAGTGGTGTTTTGGAGGTGCGGGAGACGCCGGTCAGAATAATATCCGCCTTCAGGACCCCGTTGGGGTCCCGGCCGTCATCATACTTCACCGCGAATTCCACTGCCTCCACCTTACGGAAATACACCTCGTCCAGCTTGTGAATCATTCCCGGCTCATGACGGGCCTGCTGGTTCAGCGCCGCCTCCAGACTGGAAATAATCGGGCCCAGCAGATCAATGCAGATGACATGATTCTTCACCGCCTGCTCCAGCAGATAATCTCTCAGTTCGGGAATGACCAGCGTAAAGACAATCACCCCGCCGCTTGCGCGGGCTCCTTCCACTGCCTGGTTGATGGCCGATCTGTCATGGACAAAAGGGAGGCGCTTAAGCTCGACGGCAACGGGAAGAAACTGGACGATCGCCGCCTTGACCACGGATTCGCCCGTCTCCCCCGCGGAGTCGGATATCACATAGACGATGGGTGTCGGTTTTAGTGGACTCATCATGATCTCCTTACCAGACGAGCTTGGAGAAATCCGCCAACTGCCTGAGATCTGCGGCAATGCCGGACAGAAGCCCCAGACGGTTGCGGCGTACAGCCTCGTCCTCCGCCATTACCATCACGGCGTCGAAGAAAGCGTTGATCGGCCCCTTCAAGGCGGAGATAGTAGACAGCGCCGCCTGTTCCTGCCCGGAAGACAGCTCATTCAAGAAGCGCGTACGGCAGGCGGACCATGCATCAAACAAGGCACGCTCGGAGAAATCCGTCAGCAGCGCCTGGTCCACCGCGTGGGAGTCGGCTTTGGCGGCCAGATTGGATACCCGGTTGAAGGCATCTACGGTGCCCTTGAAATCCGAGGACGACACAGCCTCACGGACTGCGAGGGCACGGCGGATCAGGCCGTTGATATCGTCAAAGCCAACAGACGCGCACGCATCCCCGATATCATAGCGGATCTGCTTCTCATTAAGCACATTCTTGATCCGCAGCAGGAAGAAGTCGTTCAAATCCTTGCGGATCTCTTCCCTGGAGCGTTTCAACGGATGAACCGCCTCATGGATGTCAATGCCGAGCTCGAACAGTTGGGACAGACCGACGGCAAGCTTATGGTCCAGCACAATCTGCACAATTCCGGCTGCCTGGCGGCGCAGCGCATACGGGTCCTGGGAGCCGGTTGGCACGATACCGATGGAGAAGCAGCCCACGATGGTGTCCAGCTTATCCGCAATGCTTACGATGGCCCCAGCTACAGTAGCCGGTGAGACATCTCCCGAGAAGCGGGGCTGGTAATGCTCATTAACTGCAACGGCTACGGCTTCAGCTTCCCCTGCCTTGCGGGCGTAATCCTCGCCCATGAGCCCTTGAAGCTCGGGGAACTCGTAGACCATGTTGGTAACCAGGTCGAACTTGCAGATTTCCGCAGCACGGTGAATATGCCAGGTTTCTTCAATCCCGTCAACTCCCGCCAGCCGACTCACGGCATCGGCGGTCTTGACAATCCGGCGCACCTTGTCGCCTACCGTGCCCAGTTCCTCATGGAACACCACCGTCTCCAGCTTGGACAGCGCCTTGGCGATAGGAAGCTTCTGATCTTCCCCATAGAAAAACTTGGCGTCGGACAACCGCGCCCGCAGCACCTTTTCATTGCCCTTGGCAATCTGCTCCAGGGAACGGGCATTGCCGTTGCGCACGGTGACAAAGTACGGCTGCAGCTTGCCGCTTGCATCCAGTACCGGGAAATAGCGCTGATGCTCCCGCATGGAGGTAATCAACACCTCCTGGGGAATGCTCAGGAACTCGGGATTGAACGTACCGAACAGCACTGTCGGGAATTCCACCAGGAACACAACCTCTTCCAGCAGATCGTCCTTAATCGGAACAACCCAGCCCTTCTCCTTGGCCAATTCCTCAATTTGGCTGCGGATCATGGTTTCACGTTCCGCCATATCCGGGAATACAAACTGCTCCTTCAGCTTGGCTTCATACTCTGCTGGAAGCGCGACGACCGTATCACTGCCAAGGAAGCGATGTCCCTTCGTAATATTTCCGGATGCAACGCCGGTCAAGGTCAGAGGAACCACATCCTGCCCGAACAGAGCCATGAGCCAGCGGATTGGCCGGACAAAGCGCATTTCGTTGGCGCCCCAACGCATATTTTTCGGGAAAGTCAGGGACTGGATAATCGCAGTCAGACCTTCCGGCAGCACCAATGCTGTCTCCACCCCGATGCTGCTTTTCACCGCATGCACATATTCCACACCGGCTAATTCCTTGAAGTACAGCTGCGCGGGCTCCACGCCCTGACTGCGGGCAAAGCCCAGCGCGGCCTTGGTCCATTGTCCGTCCGCATCAAGCGCGATTTTGCGGGAAGGCCCTTTGGCTTCCTCGGAAACATCCCGCTGCTTTTCTTCCACATTCTCAATCAAAACGGCGATCCGCCGCGGGGTTGCATATTTTTTGACCGTGCCGAAGCCGATGCGGGAGTCCTGCAGCCACTTGGCGGTTTTGTCGGCAAGCTGCTCCACGGCAGCGCGGATAAAGCGGGAGGGCACTTCCTCCATTCCGATTTCCAGCAGCAAATCCTTAGGCATGGTTCTCCACCCCTTTCTTCAGCATCGGGAAGCCCAGGCGTTCCCGCTCCTCCAGATAAGTCTGGGCGCATTGGCGCGCCAGATTCCGCACCCGCATGATGTAGCCCGTCCGCTCCGTTACACTGATGGCGCCTCTGGCGTCCAGCAGGTTGAAGGTATGGGAGCATTTCAATACATAGTCGTAGGCGGGATACACCAGCTTTTGCTCCAGCGCGCGCTTGGCTTCTTCTTCATAAGTGTTGTACAAAGTGAACAGCATCTTGGTGTCGGACACCTCGAAGGTGTATTTGGAGTGCTCATATTCCTGCTGATGGAATACGTCACGGTAAGTTACGCCGTCAACCCATTCCAGATCGAACACATTCTCCACATCCTGAATATACGAGGCCAGCCGCTCCAGACCATAGGTGATCTCCACCGCCACGGGACTGGCATCCAGACCGCCGACCTGTTGAAAATAAGTGAACTGGGTGACTTCCATCCCGTTCAGCCATACTTCCCAGCCGAGACCCCAGGCGCCCAGAGTCGGCCCTTCCCAGTTGTCTTCGACAAAGCGGATATCATGATCCAACGGATCAATGCCCAGGCGCTTCAAGCTCTCCAGATACAGCTCCTGGATATTGTCCGGGGACGGCTTCATGATCACCTGAAACTGGTGATGTTGGTACAGCCGGTTGGGGTTCTCGCCATAGCGTCCGTCCGTAGGACGGCGGGACGGCTCCACATAGGCCACATTCCACGGCTCGGGACCGATGGCGCGCAGGAAGGTCATGGGGTTAAACGTGCCCGCGCCTTTCTCCGAATCATAGGGGTTGACCAGAATACATTTTTGTTCTGACCAAAACTGTTGCAGCGTCAGAATAATGGTCTGAAAATTCATGCTCATCTGCTGATCCTCCTAAATAAATTATTTTTCACCCGGCCTGGCAGACGGGCAATGGGCCGTATTCGAAACTCCGGGCATGAAGACTGACGGTGCTCTGTTCTAAGGGACTGAGATGCTCTTATTCGGCTCAAAAGAAGGGCTTGCGGATTCTAGCGGACACCAGCGCACTTATTATACAGAAAAGAGCAGCTGGCATGGCAAATCTGCCCCAATAGCGTCTTTCTGGTCCGCTAGAATTTTTAATCACTGGTTTTCTCCCGAATAGCGTCATCTGGGTCCGTTAGAGGGCGGTGAGCGGGCGTAAGTCTCCGCGTATCCGCCCTCCGTCTTCGCTCCGAAGTGCTACCCTCATTGCTCCGGGCGGTGAGCGGGCGTGAGGCTCCGCGCATCCGCCCTCTGTCTTCGCTCCGAAGCGCTCCCCTCTCCGCTCCGGGCGGTGAGCGGGCGTGAGACTCCGCGT
>JAQSYI010000058.1 GCA_029256185.1 Paenibacillaceae bacterium | reverse complement strand
ATATTCGTACGCCAGCTGCTCCAACAGCGTGCCTCCCGCCGCCGTATGGGTGATCCCCAGTACCTGACCCACAGCATCATACTCATACCGGCTTGCGGTCCCATCCGGGTTGGTCCGGCTTGTCACTGCACCACGCTTGTCATACGCATAGACAGTGGTCCGTCGTGTCGTCGCTCCTTGAATTTCCGTTACTCCGGTCAGTTGGTCTTTCTCATCGTAGGCATACTCCACGGCCCGCAGATCCGGGTACAGAATCCGGGCCTTCTGGCCGTTGGCCGTCCATTCATAGCGGAGCTCCTGGTCAGGCGTAACCACCTTGGTCAGCCTGCTCAGAGCATCGTAGCCATAGGTCGTGGTGCCGGTGTTGTCTGTCATGCCGGTACGCTGGCCCAGCAGGTCATACGCATAGTCCACGGTTTCACCGTCTGCTTCCAGGCGTTTCACCAGCCGGTTCATCGGGTCATAGTCGAAGCTTGTCAGGGTGCCGTCTCCTGCCGTTTGGGTCACCAGATTGCCATTGGCATCATAGGACCATGCCGTTGCCTCTTGCAGCGGACTGATCCGCTGTGCCACCAGGTTCTGATCGTTATAGGCATAGGTCGTCGTATGTCCGTTGCCATCGGTCTTCGTCTCCAGATGACCCACAGGATCATAGGTGTAGGAGGTACGCTCGGATTTAGCGTTCAACACCTCGGTCAGTTGGCCCAGACTGTCATAGGCATAGGAGGTCTGCTGCTGCAGGGCATCGGTCACCTGCTTGATCCGGCCTGCCTCGTCATAATCGAAGCGGGTCACTTGCTGATTCGGATCGGTCATGCTCATGATCCGGTTCAGATTGTTATAAGCATACGTCCATACATTCGTTTCCTCGTCCTGATACGTGGTTGCCCGTCCCCGGTTATCCCGCTGGATCATGGTTTTCCCACCCTTAGGGTCCTCGGTCCCGATAACCCGCCCGGATTTATCGTACAGGGTTCTCCAGGTTTGTCCGTTGGGCATCTTCGTATGAGTCAGCCTGCCGTCCTTGTCATAGGTATAGGCGGTGGTCTGGTTCAGCGCATCGATCTTTTGGGTGACTCGTCCGTCAGCGTCATACTGGTAGCGGGTACGCTGGTTCAGCGCATCGGTTTCGAAGACGATCTGCCCATTGGCATTGTACTCGTACGCAGTGATTCCCCCATCCGCCGCTTTTACCTGGACCAGGAGATTGCGTTCATCGTAGGTGTAGAAGGTTGCTCCGCCCTTGGGATCCGTCTGCTTGGCGATCTGCCCATTCCGGTTATATTCGTATTTGGTGACAGAACCCGCCGCATCGGTCACTTGCTCAAGCCAATTCTGACTGTTATAGCGATAATGGGTGATTTTTCCACGGGCGTCCGTCTGCCGCAGGAGCAAATTCAGCTTGCCGTATTCCTGAATCGTGCGATTGCCCTCGCTATCTGTCACCGTTTCCGTCCGGATCACTTCTGCGCCCGGGGTATCGTCATAAGCGATCCTGGTCACGGCGCCGCTCTCATTCGTGGACGAAATGAGCCGTCCCAGGCGGTCATATTCGGACTCTCTGAGCTTGCCCTCCGCATTCTGGACGGCTGTTGTCCGGTCTCTTCCGTCATAGCTGATGGTGCTGATGATGCCGATACTGTCCGAGACGGTTTTGATCCGGTTCAGTTCATCTCTTAGGTACGCTGTCACATGGTTCTCTGGGTTCTGTATGGTGCCAGGCAGTCCCGTCACAGGATCTACTGTCCTTACCGTTACTCCACCTTCTCCATTCTCCGTGCGGACGGGCACGCCTTGGGCATTGTAGTCCACCTGTACCGTATGGCCCAAGGGACTGGTCACCGTCTTCACATTGCCATGGCTATCGTAGGTTATCTCTGTTGATGCCCCTAAGGCATCCTGGATACGCAGCGGTTTGCCGAAGCGGTTGGTAATCCGGGTTACGGCCCCTCCCAGCGCGTCGACGGATTGCAAAAGCTGCCCTTTTTCGTCATAGGCATAGCGGGTTTCATGTCCCTCAGCATCGACATACCGGAGCGGATAATCGTTCCCGTCGTAGGCATAGGACCAGGACGAGCCCGCCGCATCCCGTATTTGCGTCAGATTGTAGCGGTAGTCGAATTCATATTCACGGGTCCTGTTCAAAGCATCGGTTAAGGCAGTAACGCCCCTTTTCTCCGTCACACTTGCCGTCTCCCCCACAGAAGCCGTTAAAATCCCGACTCTGCCCTTGGCAGGATTCACCGCCACTGCAGCAACCTTATATTTCAAAAGCGTATGTCCGCTGCCGATGCCGGTTCGGACAAGAGGCCGCTGATTCGGCGTGAAATTGCCGCCCACGGCGAACAAACCGCCCGTATTCACGGCTAGAAATGATTGTTGACGCTGACCTGCTCCCGAACGAACAGATCTCCTTGCTCCACATTCAGGTTTGCCTCCTGGTTGTTGGAAACAATCTCACCCACTGCAATTTCCTTCTTGATGTTCATGTCCACCTTGGTATTGATGTTCAAATTGCCGTCTACCAGCACACGGTCAGCTGTTATATCCAGCAATCCATTGTTGTAGGTAAGTGTTCCTGCATACAGCTGGTTGTCGATTTGGAGTGCGGAGTCGTTGTTCAGATGAACAGGCCCCGTCACCCATAGATTCCCGTCCGTTGCAGCTGTTTTGTGCGCTGCGACAGACAGCTTGGTATTGGCGTTGAGACTTCCCTTGATAATCAGGGTGCCGTACAGGGTGATCTGCAACGGCTGATTCGTATTGATCCCGTCAACGATCAGCACCACCGGCTTACTGGGACTGCCGAAGGTGGTGCTTTCCTCCAGATTTAACCCGCCTGCATGGACGACTGCCGTTGCTTGAGGACCTGAGGCTGCAATCGCCTGCTGAATGCTGGCTATACTGCTGCCGCCGGATACAGCAGTGGCCTCGTAGCCTGCCAGCTTTGTTTCGATTCCGGCTTTTTGCTGACTCATGTAAGGCGTAATGGCTTCCTTCAGCCCCTCGACCTGTATGTAAGCAGGCGCATTCCGAATATTTCCCATGGTGCCCGACAGCAGCACCTTATCCGATTCGGCGATGTCCCGGCTGTTGGCCGCACCGATGGTGGTGTCCCCGCTTCCGCTTTCGCCGCCATCATCGCCGCCGTCGTCCCCTTCCAGTTCCTTATATACAGCCTCTGTCCGGGCGCCATATTCATCTGTATAGGAGGTGACCCGGCCCTTATTATCATAGGCGATCGATGTGGAGGTCCGACTCTCCGGCTTGGTCACTCCGCTTATCCTGCCGTCCGCGTCATAGGTGAAGCCATAATACGCCCCATCGGGCAGCTCCATTCCTGTCAGGTGCCCGTCAGCATCGTACACATAATTTACCGCACGATTGGTCTGGTCCTGCACCGCAACCAGATGGCCTCCCTCATATTCCAGCCGCAGAGAAGCGCCTCCCGCTGTTGCTTGTGTCAGAAGATTCCCCTCATAAGTGAGCGCAATGCCATTCCCGTTGGCATCGGCAAAATGTACAGGAACTCCAGCGGAGCTGAACGTATAGCTGCTGCCGTCAGGGTAAGCCAGCAGATAGGAGCCTCCGGCACGGGACAATTCCAGTGTCATGCCCTTGGGGGCCAGATAACCGCCGCCTGTCAGCGGGACATATTCATAGACAGCTCCGTCAGGCATAGAAACCAGCACCTTGCCGTCCTCTCCCGGCGTAATGCGCCAATCGAAGGAATGACGCCAGCCTGCTCCCAAGGCGCCTGCGTAAGAATCCCGGCTGTTATACGAAACCGCGAAGGATAAGACCGGCAGCCCCTGAAGAGACAGATTGCTCATGTCAAACACGAAGCTGCCTGTCGCGGGGTCCACTGGACCAGCGCCTCCTCCAGGCCGTGGCGCAATGCTGCGCCTGGAGACTGCCTCTGCAGTAAACTGGGCAGCATCGGACGCGTTCAGCCCGCCAGCGGCAAGGGGCTCCTTCACAAGAAGCCGGGTTCCGGCTGGAATGGCGCTGGCGGGATTAGCCGTAGAACCGTTGTCGGCAGCCAGCTTTCTGGCCTCACGTGCCAGGGTGTCTGCTGTATCGGCTTTGTAGTAATAGCCTGCTGCATTCTCCCAGGTGATTGATCCGGCAGGCACATGATAGCTAAGGGCCCGGGTTATCTCGGAGTAAGCCGACTTCTGCCCCTCCCGGCTGGCGTATGCGGCAATCCGCGATATTTCATTGGAAGCAAGGGAAAGGGAAGTGTTCCACTGCCCCGTAGCGGCAACGGGAATTTCTGCAAGCGTGGCCGCCGTTTCTCCCGCCGGATTCCAGACCTCTACGGTCACATCCGTTCCAGGCTCCGCAATCCCGCGCACAAGTACACCGCCTCCGGAGGAGCTGTTCTCCAGCTTCAGGCTTGTGGGAGGCTGGGGCTGCTCCGACAGATATACATCCACCGATGCCATATACCCGTAAAAGGTGCCCCCATGATCAAAGCCTCCCGGATTCACGCAAACCAGCTGGCGGCCTTCCTGGGCAACGCCATTAACGGTTCCGTCCCATTCAAACCGGTGCTCGATGTAGTTGCCGTTCCCATCCTTCACCGGATAATCCTCTTCGTGAAGCAGCGCCTTCTCTATGGGGAAGCCCCCCACCGGATTCACTTCACACAGACTTATCCTCGTCGGGTGGCTGGTATCCCCATCATCCGCAGCGTTGAAGGAGAAGATCACGCTGGTCTTCTCGTTTTCGGCCAAATTGATCCGGTTGGGCTCCATCCGCAGACTGGTGTCCGCATGGGCCTTGGTTGGCAGGCCAATCGGCCCTGGCGCAAAAGGAACTCCTGTTGCGAGCAGCAGCAGTGCAAGCCATAGACACACGGCGGCCTTGCCCTTCTTTCGAATAAAGGAACGCAAGAAACGCTTGCTGAATAATTCACTTTTCATTTTGAAACCTCCCAAAAGCTTTCTGTAAAAAAGCTGGCATCATAAGCATAAATTTAAGTTTTCCGCCATTCATCCAAAGCTGATCTTGAAGTCTGAGCGCCGCTTTATTCCACCGGATCAAGCAGACGCTTAATCACAGCAGCGGCCTCGGCCCGCGTGGTCGGTGCTGCCGGGTTAAGATGCTTCCCGTCTCCCTCTATCCAGCCGTTGCGCACCGCCGCCGCAGCGAATGAAACTGCCCAGCCGCTAACGGATGGCGCATCTGTGAACGGCTCCAGCGTCTTCGCCGCTTCCTGTGCAGAAATTACCGTCTCCTGGTGTCCCGCCGCTACAGTGGCGCGTACCAGCAGGGTCATCATCTCTTCCCGCGCAAGCGGCCGGTCCGGCTCGAACAGACCGTCTCCGACGCCATTGGCCAAGCCCAGACTGGCCGCTGCTTCAATCCACGGCTCGGCCCAATGCCCGGCCGTTACATCCCGGAAGGTTCCGGAGCGGTCTCTTGTCAGCGGGAATCCTTCCGCATCCACCAGCATCTTCACGAATTGTGCCCGGGTCAGTAGGGATTCCGGCATGTAACGGTCTGCCTCCATCCCGTCCACGACCGAACGCATAGCCAGCCATTCGACCGCCTCACGCGCCCAATGCCCTTCGAGATCGGCAAACGGCATCCCGTTCACGAGCACCGCATACAAGCCCGGCCGGGTTATTCCGGCCTCCAGCCTGTCGCCATTCTTATAGCCCCCGGCATATTGCCAGCTTTTCAGCGCCTGATCATACCGGTAAATTCCGGTGCGCTCCCATTCCTGCGGGGTTTGGCTGACAGCAGCGATAGAGACGGACAACTCCGCCTTTTTGGCAAGCTCCTGCGTGGAGCTTATTTGCCAATAGCCTGCGACGATATTCCGATTAAGCTGATGCAGCGCTTTAAGCGCCTCATCCTCTGCCCCAGTACGCCTCAACTCCATAACGGCGTCCCCGGACAGCGCTCCTGACGGAATGTTGAGCTCTGCTTCCCCGCCAGCCAGCGCCAGCTTGCCTCCTGCCGGGCCAATCGTCTGCCGTACATACATGCTGCTCTCCGGCACACCGCCTCCAGAACCAAGCGTGCCTTCTCCTGTCTCTGTTCCTGGCTCCTCTTCTCCCGGTCCTGTTCCCGGCCCTGTCCCCGGTCCGCCTCCTGCATCTGCCTCCGCCTTCACCGCATGAAGCACCAGACTTCCGTCAGCCTGAGCCACGAGCAGTTTATCGCCGCTTAAGCCGAGAATTCGGCGCCCCCCTGTCGCCTCCGTTACAGTAAACACCTCCGGTGCAGCCAACTGGACGGCCCTGATTACAGGAGTTCCGTTTACATCCTCCATCCACACGCCCTGAGTCTCGCCCAGCTCCAGGAAGCCATACTCCGTCCCCTTCACGGAATAAACGGTCAGATCCTGTGGATAGCTATTTAACTGTTCTGCATGGAGCAGCACATACTTGGTCGCGCCTTGAGAATCTGCTTCCTTCCACAGCACCTGGCTGCCGTTATAATCGAACCAGCTCACATACTGTCCACCGCCCGGCACATAGAGCGGAGTCCGCTGATTGGTTGCCAGATGGATCATGCTGATTCCCCCGTCCAGCGGATTCTTGTATACAACATTGCCTCCGCTTACCTTCGGATATCTTCCTTGCCCCAGCGGACGTCCCCGATCCTTAGCAAGATCGTAGCTGTGAAGAGTTCCATGTCCGTCCATATCAAACCACACCACATCTGTACCGTCGATCGACGGCCCGGCGAGTTGACCATCGTCTTGATTCAGCACCTTGCGCTCATTCGTCGCTAGATTGAAGCCGATGATGTCCCAATAGGCAGAGGAAGCGGCATGAGTATTTTTATCGGACCAAATGACCCACTCTCCGCTAATAACAGGGGCCTGCTTCCGCTGTGCTCCCGCTGCAACCAGCCGTTCCTCTCCTGTTGTCAGATTGCGAAACTTGATCTCGATCCCGCCGTCTGTCCCCGCATTCACCCAAACCGCACGGTCTCCTGCCACATAAATATCCGTTCCCGTTATAGCGGAGCCTGCCAGCTGCACATCTGCTTCGCCGGCGGCTGCCGCCTGCATGCTGAGGCACATTCCCATCCAGAAAAGCACCGCAAGTGTTAGAACCGTTCTCCCGAGGCATTGCCGGTGTGTCTTGTTCATCTCGTTATCTCTCTCCTTCTCCCTGTCCTTCTCTTTCTTCTGACAATCTCTCTTTCTTCTAAAATAAATGCAAAAATACGCAAAAAAAACCGTGCTCCGCCACAGGGAACACAGGTTGATTCGAATAAGACACGCCAAAAACGCATCTAGTCCTTATGCAACCTGGCAATCCTGGCCCCGAGACAGAGGCTGTAGACCCATGGCTTTGCGTCATTCCCTTTCGGAAATTTTGCCTTTATCAGACATCGATGTAGTATAAACTACATTTTTAGACATCATATCATGTAATTCCAGAATAAAACAAAGTCTTAAGACACAACTTGCTAAAATATGCCAAAGGTTATAATCCTAGGATAAATGAATCATTGCTCCTCCTTCCGGACTAATGGATACATCCGGTTCATCCTGATTATCCAAAGGCGGAGGGACGCTATATAACGCTGTTTCGCCCCACCCAAATCCACACTTGAGGAACCTCCCCCTCTCCTCTCTCCCGGTTTCTTCCCCAGGCCCGGGAGAGGGCGGAGTCCTCGCGGTACGGGCCACAGCTCTTGACCTGGCTCTTGACCTTGACTTTGACCTTGACCTTGACCTGGCCCTTGGCACTTTGGCCCGGGAGAGGGCGGAGTCCTCGCGGTACGGGCCCCGAACAGGAGCTTCACGCGCAAGCGTGACGCGGCTCCTTGCGCCCCACTCCCTCCCATCCGCACACAGCAGCAGTCCGAGCGGGCATCACGTTGGGTGAGAACGCCTCCCTAAAAGCGTATAAGCCTAGCCGCACCCGCGAGGGTGTGACTAGGCTTATGAAAGCGAATCCAACGCCAACCTGTCCATCGAAGACGGCCCAGGCTGCACCCACGCTCCCTTAACGGGGTCTTGGGGCGTAGCGCCCAAGTCTCCCCCCTTTGGCGAAAGGGGGGAAGGGGGGGATCCGAACTTTATGCGAAGGCATTCTCTTTCACTTTAATGCAATCGGTCGGGCAACCCTCAACCGCTTCTTGCAGAGCTTCTTCCAGATCGGCGGAAATTTCGGTTACACCTTTATTATTGTCACCGCCAAAAATAACTTCAGCCAGACCTTCACCGTCAAAATCAAAAATTTCCGGAGCAATGGCACCGCAGGAACCGCAAGCGATACATTCGCCCTTATCAACTGTTGAATATTTAGCCATTCCCAAACATCTCCTTTTAGCACTCTAATGTTATCCTCAACCTAAGTTTATCTCATAATTTCGAAAAAATAATCCCCCTTGACAGGGGGAATTGTGACAAGAATGTGTACAAGCTCTGTACAAATTATGATAGATGAAAGCGGTTATCAGACGGCCATGAACATCTCGACATCTTCTTGAACATTTCCGATTCCGGCGATACCGAAGGTCTCTACCAGCACATTAGCCACATTGGGGGACAGGAATGCGGGAAGCGTCGGCCCCAGATGAATGTTCTTGACACCCAGGTACAGAAGGGCGAGCAGTACAATGACCGCTTTTTGCTCATACCAGGCAATGTTATAAGAGATAGGCAATTCATTGATATCATTGAGCTCGAAGACTTCCTTCAGTTTAAGCGCAATTACGGCCAGCGAGTAGGAGTCGTTGCATTGGCCTGCGTCCAGCACACGCGGGATGCCGCCGATGTCGCCAAGGTCCAGCTTGTTGTATTTGTACTTAGCGCAGCCTGCTGTCAAGATGACAGTGTCCTGGGGCAATGCCGCGGCGAAGTCTGTGTAATAATCGCGGCTCTTCATCCGTCCGTCGCAGCCTGCCATCACGAAGAAGCGTTTGATCGCCCCGGATTTTACGGCGCCGACTACTGTATCCGCTAAGCTGAGCACGGTTTCGTGGGCGAAGCCGCCGACAATTTCGCCGGTTTCAATCTCAACCGGAGGCTGGCACTGCTTGGCCTGCTCGATGATCGCGGAGAAGTCCTTGACTCCACCGTCTGCACGCTCAGCAATATGGGGCACGCCGGGGAACCCGGATTGGCCGGTTGTGTAGATCCGGTCCTTATAACTTGCCTTTGGCGGAACAATGCAGTTGGTGGTCATCAGGATCGGACCATTGAAGCTTTCGAATTCCTTGTCCTGCTTCCACCAGGCGTTGCCGTAGTTGCCGACGAAGTGGCTGTATTTTTTGAAGGCAGGATAGTAATGGGCAGGCAGCATCTCACTGTGGGTATAAACGTCCACTCCTGTTCCTTCGGTCTGCTTCAGCAGCTCTTCCATATCCTTCAGATCATGACCGGAGATTAGAATGCCGGGACGGTTCTGTACACCGATGTTCACCTTGGTGATTTCCGGATGCCCGTAAGAAGTCGTATTGGCCGTATCCAACAAAGCCATCACCGTTACGCCCACTTTGCCCGCTTCCATGTTCAGGGCAACCAGATCTCCTGCGGACAAAGAGTCATCCAGGGTAGCGGCCAAGCCTTTTTCAACAAACGCATGTACAGAGTCGTCCTTGAAGCCCAGTTGGGAAGCATGCTCGGCATAAGCGGCCATTCCCTTCAGACCGTATGTGAGCAATTCGCGCAAGGAACGCACGTCTTCATTATCTGTTGCCAGAACCCCTACGGTTATTGCCACACTGTCGTATTCGGACTCGTCGAACGAGCTCCATACCGCTGCCTGGGGCAAGAGACCGGTGAATTGAACACCCTTCGCTTCTGCCGCATGTCTGATTTCATCGCGTACCTGCAAGGCTTGGCGGATACGTTCCACAAACACCGCACGGTCAAAGTTGGCATTGGTGATGGTGGCGAACAGACCGTCCATAATGGTTTTGTCCGCTTTGGACACGTCTGCGCCGGCATTGCGGGCCTGCTGGCTGTAATAGGAGATTCCCTTCAACACGAACAGGAGCAGATCCTGCAGATTAGCTACATCGCTCGGCTTGCCGCAAACCCCTTGAATCGTGCAGCCTGTGCCTTTGGCCGCCTCCTGGCATTGAAAACAGAACATGTTGGACATTTTCCAATTCCTCCTTGAGTGTTATCTCTCATTATGCTTAGGCGAACCGCTTGTTTTCGTGAAAACCGCAGTCGAAAGCACTTGCCGGCTGAATGAATGCCGATTCTTATCTATGAATTGTCTTGCTGAAAACCCGTTATAAGCTTTTAACCGGTACTTTATTGAACCAGTTGCCCGTCAATGCCGATCGTTACCTCCCGGTAGGGGACAATGGTCTGGCTGTTCAGCATCGCCTGCTTCACGGCATGGACGATGCCTCCGCAGCAGGGAACAACCATGCGGACAACGGTGATGCTCTTGATATTGTTCTGCTTCAGAATCTGCGCGAGCTTCTCGGCGTAATAAGCGTTGTCATCCAGCTTGGGACAGCCGATTACCGTGATATGATTGGCAATGAAATCCCGGTGAAAGTCCGCGTAGGCAAACGCGGTGCAGTCTGCGGCAATCAGCAGATTCGCATCCTGGAAGAAGGGTGCAGCAGGATTCACCAGCGAAATCTGAATCGGCCATTGCTGCAGCTCAGACTGGTTTCTTACAGGTGCTGCAACCGGACCGTTTTCGACTGCAGGCTGGACCGGCAACGAAACTGCGGCAGCAACAGGACGTTCAATCCGCTTGGCCATGGAACCGGGACAACCGCCCATACCATGATGATGGCCGTGATGCTGATGGCCGTGATGCTGATGGCCGTGAGCCGATCCATGCCCCCCCGGATGACCTTGGTGCTGGGCTGATCCCATGCTTTCATGGCGGGCTTCAGCAGATGCGGCTGTTGCCCCTTCATGGGCAGCGCCGCGGCTTCTGGCGGCGAGCCGCTTTTCCACAGCAGCCTCGTCGAACTCCTCGGCCTCACGTTCAATAATTTCGATTGCCCCGGTGGGACAGTTAGGCAGGCATGCTCCCAGCCCGTCGCAATAAATATCGCTGACAAGCACGGCCTTGCCGTCGATCAATTCGATCGCTCCTTCATGGCAGGCGTCGACACATACTCCGCATCCATTGCATAGTTCCTCATGAATTTGGATGATACTCCGCTTCATTATGGCCTCATCCTTTCGTCTGCTTTACTGATATAGCCACATTATAGTAGACTGGGGTTATTCCTACGGTAACGGATGTTACCGAACTTCTTTGTTCACAGAGGTGTCACATTTATGGGCCAAGTTGCTGCCGCGTTGCAGAAAAATCTGCTGTTCCGCAACAAAACAGAAGATGAAATAGACAGCCTTCTCTCCCGTATTCAAACCAGCCTCCGCTCCTTCAATAAAAATGAAATCATTGTTACAGAGGGCGAGCCTGCCACCATGATGGGAGTGGTTATCTCCGGAACAGTGGAGATTCAGAAGATTCATTCCACCGGAAAAAGCATCACCGTCTCCCGCTTCACCACCGGCAGCACCTTCGGAGAAGCCGTTGTGTTCTCCAAGAGCAATCTGTATCCGGCAACGGTCATATCCGCCGACGTCTCATCTGTGCTGGTATTTCCCAAGCAGCAGCTGCTGAAGCTGTTCGCCATGGACACGGATATCATGGTGATGTTCATGCAGAACATGTCCGAGCGGCTGGTTCTTCTAAACCAGAAGATTGAGATTCTGTCGCTGGGCTCTCTGCGCCAGCGTATTGCCTACTTCCTGCTGAAGGAATCCAAAAAACAAAAAACGGAATGCATCAGCATTCCGTTCAGCAAGCGGGTATGGGCGGAGCATCTGAACAGCGCCCGTCCTTCTCTGTCCAGAGAGCTCATGTTCATGCGGGACCAGGGCTGGATCTCCTTTGATGACACAACGGTGACCATTATTGCATTGGACGCGCTGGAGAGGCTGCTGGAATAGAAGACTGGTGCTGTCCCCCTGGTCTTTCATAAGACTACTCATCGGCAAGCTTGATTCGGTAGAGCTTATCATCTTGCTCCTGCGGCATGCCGCGTCCATCCGAATTGTTGCCGATGAAGTATAGGAAGCCGTCTTCTACCCGTACATCGCGGATCCGTCCCAGTTCGGATACAACGGTTTGCCGCTTCCCGGCTGCAAGATCAAACGCCAGCAGGGCGCTGCCTCTTAAAGCGGCCACATACAACGTTTCATGATGATAATCCATTCCTGACGGCGCCCAGGTCGTGTCTCCTCCTGAAGTAAACAGCGGGGCCTTCATGCCCTCTTGTTCCTCCGTCCCCTGAATCACCGGCCAGCCATAGTTTTGCCCGGCTTCTATAAGGTTGATCTCATCATTGGCACGATTGCCGTGCTCGCTTGCGTACATCCTCCCGTCCGGCAGCCAGGTCAAGCCTTGCGGGTTGCGGTGGCCGTAGCTATACATAGGAACCGGGATTCGGGTTGTCGCCGGGGATGGTTCCGTCCGGATTCATCCGCAATATTTTCCCGCCCAAGGAGTCGCGGTCCTGAGCAATATCCTTGTCGGATGCGTCTCCGGTTGTGGCATACAGCATGCCATCCGGTCCGAATTTCAGCCTTCCGCCGCTATGATTGGGCGCCCCGGGGATACGATCCAGCAGCAAATCCGCCTCTCTCCATATTCCCTCCTCCAGGCGGAGCGTAATGATGCGGTTGAGATGCTGCGAATCCTCTTTATACGTATGATAGGCATACGCTACATTCGATTCCGGGAAATCCGCGGCCAGCGCAAACCCCAGCAATCCCGATTCCGAATTGTCGGCAAGCTCCTTTTTCAGCTCCACGCTTTGCCGCTCCACTTCTCCATTTGCGATCTTGACGATATGCCCTTGGCGTTCGGATAAATAGAAGGTGTCTCCTGTTTTTTCAATGGACCAGGGCACCTTCAGGTTTTCGGCAATCACTTCCGGCTCAGGCAACACGATCTTCTCTTCCTGCTGCTCCAGGCTTGTTTGTGGAGCTGAATCATTGGCAGGTCCCGATTCTTCCTTAGAGTAACACGCGGTCGTGAGAAAGAAGGCAATTAACAGCATGGGTATTCTTTTCATTCCGGCACCTCTTCTCTATTTGGTGGATGGCTGAACCTGCACAGGCTTGCTGAATAATGCTTCCTTCCAAAAAGGCCTCAAAAATGGCCGAAAGCTTCCCGGGGGCTCCGGAATTTCAAGGGCAGCTTATAATATATTCTTAAACTTCGTGCTGAAATCCGAATCGATCAGACTTGGTCAGCTTTAGCTTTATTGAGGCTACGTATTGACATTGACATCATGTCATAGTTTAAAGCAAGATCATCCTCGACAGATACAGCGGTATGAAAAACGGAACGCAGCCGCGTTCCGTTAAACAAGCAGGTATGGACGGGAATTCTTATCCGGGACAAATCGTTGGGCCGTTTACCCTACAGTGCCTGTTGGAACAGCTCCCAATCCCGCTCCAAATCCTCGATTGCCGATGTATGCTGACCGGAAATATGCCGGAAGTCGCCTTCGCAGTCATCCCAGCAATAATCCCCGGCCCACTCCTCTCCGTGAAAAGCGATTGCAGACAAGGCCTCGCCGATTGCCTGCACGTCTTGAAGCTCCATCACCGGATGCAGAGAGATCCGTACCCAGCCCGGCTTACCAGCGGTGTGGCCCGCGGCGATCTGACCATAAATTTGTCCGGATGTGTGGCTGCCGATACCGAATAAATAATGTCCGTAGCTTCCCGCACAGGAACATCCCCCTCTCGCCTGAATCCCGAAGCGGTCGTTCAATAACCGGGTTACCAATTTATAATGAAGTCCGTCCATGGTGAAGGAAACAATTCCTTGCCGCACCCAGTGTCTCCCCTCCAGCACATGAACCCTGGGATTAGCATCGAGATAGCGCCGCAATTCTCCGAGCAGCTTCAACTTGCGCTCTTCCATTCTGTCTGTCCCCATCTGTTCCTTCACCTTCAGGCACAACGCAGTGCGGATCATCTGAAGAAACCCTGGCGTGCCGCCGTCTTCCCGCTCCTCTATATTGGCATGGTAATACCGTCCTCCCCAAGGATCGGTCCAGACAACCGTTCCCCCGCCGGGATGATCCGGGACGCAATTGCGCAGCAACCCGGCATTGACCACCAGGATTCCGTTGGTTCCCGGCCCTCCCAGAAACTTGTGCGGCGAGAACATGATTCCGTCGAGCGCTTCCTCCGGGTCAAGCGGGTGCATGTTGATCGGGACATATGGGGCAGAGGCGCTGTAATCAATAAAAGCCACTCCCCCGTATCTATGCATAACTTGGGCCAATTGATGGACCGGCGCGGCAAGCCCGGTAACATTGGAGCAGGCGGTGAATGCCCCGATCTTGTAAGGACGGTGCCGATATTGGGCAACCGTCCTCTCCAGCATGAGCGGGCTGACGCGCCCCTCAAGGTCCGGCGGCACGATCACTACCTCCCCGATGGTCTCCTGCCAGGAGATATGGTTGGAATGATGCTCCATATGGGTGATGAAGATGACGGGGCGCTCCTCCTCCGCAAGGCGGATTCTTCCGCTCATTCCTTCGGGAACACGCAGGTTCAACAGACGCTGAAGCTTATTTACCGCACCTGTCATGCCCGTGCCGCTCGCGATCACGATATCTCCGGGTCCGGCGTGAACATGCCGTTTGATCATTTGCAGAGCAAAACGGTAAGCATGGGTCATAGACGCTCCCGTGATATTGGATTCTGTGTGGGTGTTGCCTACATAAGGGCCAATCACCTGGGACATATAGGCCTCAATCGGCGCATACAATCTGCCGCTTGCGCACCAATCGGCATACAGCAGCCGCTTCATTCCATAAGGCGTCCGGATCGCCTGATGCTCGCCAATTATTCTTTTCCGCACAGCAGCGAACAATTCTCCCGTCTCTTCTTGCCTCCGGTCTGCCGGGCTGGGATACAAGATAGGCATGTCATCTTCTCCTCCGTTCCGGCCGTGTGCCGGGTACCTCCTTCAATGTATGCAGCAACACCGAAATAGGCAAATGCGGAGTCAATCTTTTGTATTTATTCAATAGAATCAAGGATTTTCCGCTTCTGGTTTTTGTCAAGCTTTATTTTGTTTTCCATTCTCATGAGATTCTAATAATCGCTTACATTACCAGTCCCCGCATGACTTTACTGTCTTCCTGCCAAATTCATCTATTTTTAAGTCTGTTATACTCATTTCAGGCGGACAAAACGGCATGGCTACCACGCCTTGAAGACCTTCCGGCATTATTGATTTTCTCCTGACCCGCTGCCAGACAAGCCCTGCTCTTCTCCTGGTAACAATCTTCTTCCACTCATCACTTTCTTGCCTGTGTTCGCCATTTCAACGCCGGCCATCAACTTAATACTCAGTAGATGCTTACGATGCCAGCTTTTCGCCAATGCCATAAACCGGCATTAAACTCAAAACTCAGCAATGCTTACGACGCCAATTTTTGCTGGCGCAAAAACTCAGTAGATGCTTACGATGCCAGCTTTTCGCCAATGCCATAAACCGGCATTAAACTCAAAACTCAGTAGATGCTTACGACGCCAATTTTTGCTGGCGCAAAAATTCTTAGGAGGTACTCCCATGTCTATTCGTACCCGTATGCTTCGTCCGTTCGCAATTGTCAGCTTGAGTGTCGCAATGGCCTGGACAGGCCTTGCCTTTATCCAGCCTGCTCCGGCAGCTGCCGCTACCGCGCAAATAAGCGTTTCGACCAGCAAAGCCAATTCTATCATCGCTTTGGGAAACCGCTATCTGGGAACCCCGTATAAATTCGGCTCCCCTTCAGGCGTAACACGCACCTTTGACTGCTCGTCCTTCACGCAATACGTCTATGGCAAAAACGGCATTTCCTTGCCGCGCACATCCTCAGCCCAAGCGAAAAAGGGAACCTATGTGTCCAGAAGCAACCTGCGCAAGGGAGATTTGGTTTTCTTCTCCACTAGCAGCTCCAATGGCAAGATTGCCCATGTGGGAATCTACGCAGGCAATGGCAAGATTCTGCATACCTATGGAGCAGGCGGAGTAAAATATTCCAGTATGAATTCCGGTTGGTGGAGCTCCCACTACATTACGGCCCGCCGCGTCTCTTAAGCACTGGAACCGGTCAGCTTGCCGGACTTTCCTATCTGACTGCCTCCCCTTCGGAGGCAGTCTTTTGTATGAGCGGCAGGGTGACAGCAACACGGGTTCCTGTCCCGGGTGTACTCTCCACTGAGATCATTCCACGGTGCTCCATGACAATTCTATAGGCGATAGACAGCCCAAGCCCGCTTCCCCCCGGATGCCGGGAACGTGACTGGTCTACCCGGTAGAAGCGGTCAAACAAGTGGGGAATATGCTTCCCGGCAATCCCGATTCCCCGGTCCTTCACCACAAACCCGGCGGTTCCTTCGGCTGAGTCCAGCTCCAGATACACATGAATATCCTCCTTACTGTACTGGATGGCATTATCCAGAAGAATGATCATCACCTGCTTCAGCTTCTCCCCGTCCCCTTCCAGCCAGAGCTCTGTGCCCGCGGCATCTGTTTCCCCGGCTTCTGTTGTTTCATTCGTTTCATCATTATTCTCCGCACCGGCATGGACAACAATCCTGCGTCCGAAAGAACGCTCTATTTCCCTGGAAGTGGTATACAACAGCCCGGCAAGGTCCAGTTCCCTAAAAACGGCAACCGGCCCTTCTCCCCGTCCTTCCGCCGATTCCAGAAGGCTCAGCACCAGTTGCTTCAGACGCTTTGCCTCCTGCTCAATGGCATGTACAGCTTCCTCCCGCAATTCAGGGTCTGCACCGCCCCATCGTCTGAGCATCCCCGCATAGCTTTGGATAACAGTCAACGGGGTGCGCAGCTCATGGGAGGCATCTTCGACAAAATGCCGTTGCCGCTCATAATTATCCTCCAGACGGGAGATCATCCGGTTGAAGGTGCTCCCCAACCGTCCGAATTCATCCTCTCCGGCAAAGTCACCGGTGAGCCGTTCAAATTTTCCGCTTCGCTCAATCCCCTCCATCGTCCCTGCAAGCTGCCCCACCGGCTTGTAGATCCAGCGGACATACAAAACCGTGATGCAGACGGCAAATATGATCCCGAATGCCATTCCGGAAGCCAGGGTGAAGAGCAGCATCCGCAAGTATCCCTGCGTCAGATGAACGGATTTGGCAATCTCCAGGACACCCACTTGTTTTTTTTCCGGCTGTCTGATTATCGGGACCTGGATATATACGCGGCGGACCATCCCCGCCGGAACAATCCGCGTGTGATAGGAGGTTCTATACACAGCACGCAGCTTAAGCAGATCCTCATCATTGGCCGACGACGACCGTACCGTACCGGAGGGATCAATGATCCGCACCATAGTCCGGCTCACCAGAAACTCCCGGAGCAAACCAGGCTGGTCCCAATTCTCCGGCTTGCGGATCTCCGGGTTGCGCAGAATAATCTGCGCCCTGTTCCACAACAGTTGGACTTCCGCATTTGTCGTAACCCGTACAAAAAACACATAAATGAGAAGACTGAAGAATAACAGCACGCCAATAAGCCCCGATATGGTGAGCAGAATAATCCGGGTTTTCAGCTTCATGCTTCCGGCTCCCGGATGCTGTAGCCGACTCCGCGGCTTGTAACAATCAGCTTCTTTTTGTAGCCTTGGTCGATCTTCTGCCGCAGATAGCTGATATAGACGTCCACCAGATTGGTCTGCCCGGCAAATGCGAATCCCCACACCTCCGCCAAAATCTTGTCCCGTCCCAGCGGTTCTCCTTTGTGGCGCAGCATGTACACCAACAGATCAAATTCCCGCGGCGTCAATTCAATGGGCTTGCCCTCCCGCTGCACCTCGCGGGTCCGGGTATGAGCCGTTAGTGCATCCACCTGAAGCTGCTCCTCCTCGCCTGCAGCAGATCCCTGATGCTCCCGGGCAATTGCGGACCATTTGCCTGCCCGGATCAATGCCCGGATGCGGGCGGACAACTCCTCATATTCGAAGGGCTTGGTAACGTAATCATTGGCGCCCTGATCCAAGCCTCTGACCTTATCGCGCACCTGCTCCCGTGCAGTCATAATCAGAATGGGAACCCCCTCCTTCTCCTTACGGATCTGCTCCAGCACCTGGAAGCCGCTTAAGCCGGGCAGCTGCAAATCCAGCAGAATGCAGCTCCAGTCACCTGCAAGGGCCTGCGCCAAGCCGTCCTCCCCGTCTGCAGCAAGCGATACCTCATAACCCTCATGCGCCAGCTCAAGCTCCAATACCCGGGCAATCTGCCTTTCATCTTCAATAATCAGAATCCGGTGAACCATTCCGTTGCCTCCGTCGCCGTTTTCCCTAGTGTTCCCCAGCCGCGCCCGCGCACTACGGCCAAGCCCGAATTTGTATGAAAAATTGAAAAGAACCATAGCCAAGGCCCACTGGAGCGCCCCGGCTAACGGTTCTTTTCCGGATCAGACAGTATTCATTAAATGAGCTCATTCACCGGATGGTATGACCGTCCGATACCGGCTTTCAATTCCGGAGGCCTCCATAATATCCAGCGCCCCTTGGGAAAAATACGGATTCACGAGCAGCGTGTTCCTGCCAATGAGATTGTTGCTTCCCGCATCAGAGAAAGACGCCTTGTCCGTATAATTCAATTGGATCACGTTATGGATATTATTGGAGGACGTCAGCTTAAGCCATTGCGTTACATTCCTTACCACATTATGCGTGACCTCGAAATAGCTGGTGCCCTGGTCCAAATAAATCCCGCCGATGTTCGTACCCGTGTCCACATAATTGCCGGAGATAACGGATTCAGGCTGTGCGGATAGCGTGTAAATACCCGCTCCGTCGTGCAGCTCCTCCATCACATTGTGCACATAATTATGGAGGATCGCATTGCCCCGGGCCGCGGTAATATCACTGGACCAGCCCCAGCCTACGGTTATTCCGCTGTATGGCACATAGGCGATTTCATTGTTGGCCGCATGCAGGTTTTGCACGTATCCCGCGAATATCCCTACCGAGGATTTATACTCCTGCCCAATGTGGGCAATATAGTTGTTAGTAACCACGTTATTTTTCACCAAGTACCGCGGGTCTTCCGGATTCATGGTGTACGGGTTGTTCCGGTTGGGCTCTCCGATCTGGATGCCGCTGGCGGCAATATCCGTGAACACCCCTCCGGTAATCCGGTTGTCCTGACTGCCCTCGAACAGATTGATCCCGGCCCCGCCCAGCCTGGCAAATTCGCTTCTCTCGAATACGATGGAATGGGCCATCCGCAGATTGACAGCCGCTCCGCTGAATACTTCATTGCGGTAGGCTCCGGTCTGCCCGTATCTCAGAATATTGGATTGGGCATCCGGGTGGCCCTGTTCTGTTCCCGGCGCCAGCCAGGTCGCCAGAGTAAACGCAATGCCCTCAAACCGGATGTGGCTCACAGGATTTCCCAAAGCCCCTTCCAGCCTGACCAATTCCTCCAGTACAGGCAGCTCGAAGCTGGAGGAGAACACATCCTCCCCGGGCAGGGGAATGTAGTACAAGGTATGGCTCGACAGGTCCAAATACCATTCTCCCGGCTCATCCAATAATTCATAGGCATTCTCGATATAGACAGGCAATGTGGGCCTGGTTCCGCCCTTGTCCTTGTTATACGTCCAGCCCGGCTCCCGCATTCTGACCGTTGCAACACCCTGAGCCGCGTAGACTGAATCAATCACATTGCGCGGATTGGTAAATTCTTCGACAAATACCAGCTCAACCTGCCGGATATTGCTCCAATTGGCCATTTCCGTCATAGAGGTGGTATACCCGCTGTCCGTCTGCACGGCGTCGGGCAACCCTCCTTGGCTTCTGGCCCTGACAGCCCGCTGTCCGTTGACGAACAGCTGTCTGGTGACGACCCCCGGGTCTACAGCCGCCTTGTAAATATGCTTGCCCTCATCGTGCAGGGACCAATTCTGAACAGCTTGCCCGCCGCTTACGACAGGCTTCTCCTGCCCGTATGCCCTGTATATGATGCTATAGCCGTTCTTTCCCGAGTCTTCGGGCGTGAACAGCAGAGGGTTGCTTAGCCCATACGTTCCGCCCCGCAGATAGATAATGATATCCCCGGTCATACTGTCGTTGATGAGCCGCGCCTCGGCTTTGGCACGTTCTATCGTCTTGAACGGACTGGCGAAGGAACCGCTTTGTCCGTCGTCTCCATTCTCACCATCCACATAATAGACCGCCTGCGTCGGTTTTTGTATAATGTGGAATAGCACAGACGGGCTTTCCGCAACGGTATTGTCCAGCTGCACTACCGCCTTCACGGCGGCGCTTCCTGCTCCAAGCGCCGTTACCAGACCGCCATCGGACACATGGAGGATGGAGGGATTATCGCTTACATATTGAACCGTAGCCAAGGCCAGCCTGGCTTCGCCGCCATGCTCGTATTCTCCGCTTAGCGACAGCGGGACGCTGTCTCCGATCCCCATATTTGTGACGGGACTACTCAGATTTACACTGTCCAGCACCTGACCCGGTCCGGGCAGAATCAGCTTGGCATCACTTTGCACCGCTGCTCCCACATTGCCCTGGTCGTCTGCAGGGGTCACCTCAAACTTAATGTACATGCCTGCGTATGCATCATGGTTAAGCTCCAGCTGCTTGGTTGTCTGACCGGCAATGGGCCGGAAAATGCCCCCATCATCTCCGGCCAGCCAGCGGAACAGGCTGCCGCCCTCCGCATCCCCGTCAGAGTCCTCATACATATAGCTTCCTGTTATAACTGCCCCTGCATACACAGGCTCGGAGATTGCCGCCTGACCGGCAACGGGAACTTCATTGGGGATTTTGGACGGGTCCCATTCACCGGACACTCTGAATTCGGCCAACACTCCCGTCTCGGCAGCAGCGGTCTTGTGATAACGCAGATACCGGTAGCTTTCGGCATCATTGATGTCCAATACCCATACGCCATTGAAGGGAAAGGGCTGGGAAGCCTGGCCTATGACCCGGTAATCGGAGAAATCATTCCGGTCCGAAGCCAGAATCTCGAAATTGTTCCGTTGCGAGGCGACATCCGTATCGCTGCGGCTTTCCAGCTCCATGCGGGACAAAACATAATGCGCACCCAAATCAACCTGCCAATAAGCATCGTTATCGCCGGCGCTGCGCCAGGATATCCAGAATGTATCGGAGCTGCCGTCAACGGCGGCAGAATAATGATGCTGCTCATCATTGCCGAAGTAGGTGCTGCCGGATGCCGGATGCAGCAGGGCAAGATTATCGTTGTCGCTGATCAGCCTGCTTCCTGCCGTTCCTTCCGGCGGCTCCGGCTCCCCCGGTTCATCCTCGGCGTAGGCCATCACCTGAAACTCAGCAAAGGCGGTATTCTGCAATACTCCTGACGCGGGTACAGGCAGCCTGTGGTAACGGATATACCGGTACGGCGTTTCATCTGTTACTTCCGCGGAGAAATTCACACCAGCAGCTGTATCTCCTTGCACATGCAGGACTGTGTAAGCGAGAAAGTCGGCAGAATGAGCAGCCCGTATCTCAAAATTTTTCTGTTCATACTCATTCGTCCTGAACCTGATCCTGATTTCTTCTACCGTATACGCTTCCCCCAGATCCACTTGCCAATAAATGGTTCCGGGATCAGTCTGGGCATTCCGGTTGGACACCCAGATCGTTGAATTGCTGCCGTCAACAGCATTGCCCGGTACCATCGATGCCGAATGCTCGGAGGTCGCTGCCGCCGTCTTCCCCAGAGCCACGTTGCGGTAGCTCTCCGCCGCTGCAGGGGATGCCCACAGCAGGGGAAGCAGCAGAATAAGACAAACCAGCCATGGAGCCAAGCCCCGTCTTCGCAACACATTCATCATCCATCTCTCCCTTGTGAAGAATAGTCAATCCTGTATTGTCCCGGTGTAATCCCCTCGTTTTTCTTGAAAATACGCAGGAAATAGGTGGGCTGGTAGCCGACGCGCTCCGCAATTTCACTCATCTTCAATTCACTGCTGCGCAGCAGCTCCTTGGCCTTGTCCAATCTCACATTCGTTAAATAATCAATAAAATTGGCTCCCGTATGATACTTGAATGCCTTGCTCAGATTGTAGGAGGTAATGCCCGCCTCATCGGCGCAGGATTCCAGAGAGATAGCCGAGGAATAGCGGCGGCTGATTATGTCAATGACCTTATCCACGATCTGCTCGATCCGTTTGTTCCGGTTATCTGCCATGACCCGGACGAACGCGCCCACAATCGCGGTCTCGAACCATTGCTGAATCTCTTCGGGGTCAGTTAATTCACCGAGCTGCTCATATAGGTTATGGCCGCGGTACAGCGCGCCGGAGTCGATGCCTGATTTCATCAAGGCATGCAGAATACTGCCCAGCAATTGCATCATCCCCTGCCGAAACAACAGCTCCCTTCCTCTGGTGGGCTTCAGGCTGTCCACAAACAGCCGCAGCTTCTTAACCGCCTCCTCCTCCAGTCCCATGCGGATGCATTGAAGCAGTTCCTCCTCCATGTCAAAGGGATAGCTCACCGGAGAGGCATTGTGCGGGAGCAGATTTTCCATATCGAGAATCTGCTCCCGTTTGTCCATATCCCTAAACCGCATGACCTGGCGCGCTTCTTCCAGCGATTTGTGAATGCTGTCAGCGCGGTATACCAGCTTCCCCACACCTACCGTCACCCTCATCCGGAGAAACCTGGTCAATTCGCCGATCAGAGCCTCCGCCAGCTGGAAGAGCTGCTTCTTGATCTGCTCCTTCGGACAGTCCGCCTCATAAGCCATAAGCACCGCAACGGACAGATCGTAGAAATTGATGACCTGCGCCTCTGTTCCGGCGCCGCTCATGATCTCTTCGGCAATATTGGCAGCGGCGAAGGCGGCCAGTTGTTCGTCCCCTTTGTTGAACCGCCCCATTGTGCCGGCGATGTCGTCCAGACGCACGAGCAGAATGGCAAAGCCCTTGCCTCTCAACATCCAACCGTTTCCTTCCAGCCGGTCCTGAAGCTCATCCTCGTTCAAATAAGCCAGATGCCCCTGAATCCACTGCCGCATGAAGCCCTCCTTCAGAGACAGCCGGCTCTGTTCCAGACTGGACTGCAGCGCCTTGCTTTCCTTCGTAAGATTCCGCCAGCGGTGCTCAATGTAAGCGAATTCATTCTTGCCTTCATTGTCGGTCAGACTGCCGGAGCCTTCCCTGATGAGCCCCACGACATGCCGGATGGGACGGTAGATGTTGCGCGAGGTGAACCACGACACCAGGATTGCCACAAGCAGGCTGAACAAGCATACGGCCAGCGTCAGCTTCAGGGTGAGAATGACCGGAGCCATCAGCTTCGTGATTGGAGTAGCCACAATATATCTCCACCCGTTAGTTTCAAATACTCCAACCGAAACGGAATAGCTGATGCGGTCCCGCTTGTACATGAAATCCCCGCTGTCCAATCCCCGGTCCACGATTTCCCGGCTCAGCGCCTCATTAAGCAATTGCGCCTCTTCTGAAGCTCTTGCTCTGCCGTTAGTCAGCAGTTCGCCATTCTGCTTGATGATCATGGCCACACCCTGGCCATCCGGATTCAACGGATAGAGCAAGTCGTCCAACTGCTGTTTGCTTAAATAAAACAGCAATGCTCCATATGCCTCCAAATTCTCGTTCTGCACCTTATGGACCATCGCTGCCTGTGTGGTGCTCTTATATTTCAAGGGAACTGCGGCATCCTCCCACCAGAACAGCGCAGTGGGATTTTCGAGGAGATGGCTGAAGATGGCTTTGCTCTGCTCATTTCCTATGGGATTGATCCCTTCCTCCTCGGAAATGAGCAGATCCTGATTGCGGATGTACAGAACCACGTTCTCGATTAAAGGATGGGCGCCCTGGAGAATCCGGAGCGAGGTCAAGAGCTCCCGGGTCTCATTGTGCTTGAGCTGCAGCTCCCCCTCCACAAGCTGTTGGCTGAAGAGGGGATGAAACGACCATTGATTGCCCAAGGCTTCAATCCGGGCGATCTGTTCTTCCAGACTGGAGACGATCTTGGTCATCTGCAGCTGATGATTCCTGTTGGTTTCCGCTTTGATCTGATGAATCCCGATCCAGTAATTGCTCAGGGCAATAATAGCCATTGGCAGGCATGTGGCGGCAAATACCAGCAGCATATGCTTATAAAAGATATTGAAGTTGCGCATCCGCATCAGCACTCTCCGGCGTCCTCCCAAACTTGAGTTGTCGACCGAACGGTCTTTAGCCAGTATAACAAATCAGTTGGACTGGCGCTTGAGAAAGGAAGGCTGCCTGCCTTCACAGACCGTTCTTTGCCCGGTATGCCCCATTCAACTCCTCCAACGCTTTAATCCAATTGGGATCAGCCTTCAGCGCTTCCACTGTTTTGTCCCAGTTCTCCAGCGGTTCCTGCCCCAAAATGACCTTGACCTGGGCGTCCGTTATTTTCTTGTAGAATTCATTGCGGTTTTTCGCCCAGGTTTCCGAATAGAGCCCCTCAAACGGATTGGCCGTGCTGATCTTTTCAATTTCGTCAATCACCTGCTTGCTCCGGTTGTAAAAATCCGGGTCCGTTCCCTTGGCCCAGCTGTATTTATCATAACGGGTAAAGATTTGGCCCATGGCATTGCTGGAGACAATGTCCTTCTTCGCCTGCTCAGTCGGTTTGTAGAAATCTCCCTCCTTGGTAAAATGAATATCCTTAAAGCCGTAAACCCCCAATTCATAGCCTTCCGCAGATGAGCCGTAATCAAGAAAGGCCAGCAGCTTCTTGACCTTTTGCTCAGGTACTGTCTTCGGAATCACGAACACGCCGTTATAGCCTCTTCCCCGGTGCATGTAAGGCTTGCCGCTTGGTCCCGTTAAGGAGGCCAAAGGCAGCATATCTCCCTCAGGCTGGTTCTTTCTGAGACCTTCGGTCAAATCCCAGGCTGCAGAAACCGCCTCGAACACAACGCCTGCCTTGCCCGACATGACGATATCCCGCGACTGGGAATTTTTCAGGGTAACAAAATCCTTATGGATCAAACCCTCTGCATACGCCTTGCGGATCCATTCCAGCGCCGCCCTCGTCGAAGGGTCCGTCATCATATTGACCAGCTTGTTGCTGCCGGGTTCCACTTTCCACCCTTCCGAAGCCCCCTGGAAGATATACAGGATGTGATTCAGCGTCCCCAGGCTAAGCCCGTCGGAGGCGATATCGCCTACCAGACCCACTGTATCCTTCTGGCCGTTGCCGTCCGGGTCGTTGTTGGTAAATGCTTTCATGGCTTCGTACAAATCATCCATCGTCTTCGGCACACTCAGACCCAGCTTATCAAGCCAATCCTTGCGGACGGAAACCATGCCCGTGGATAACGCCCTTACCCGTGGAATGGCATACAGCTTGCCGTTCTGATAGCGGGTATTGTCCCATACCGTCTGGGGAAAAGCGTTCAGATTAGGATAGTCCTTCAAATACGGCTCCAGCTCCCAGAATGCCCCCTGTTCGGCCATCTTGCGGACACTGGGTGATAAATTGTCGCCGATCAGGGTCAGATCGGGAATATCGCCGGAGGCCAGTGTAACATTGACCTTCTCGCCATAGCTGTTCGGCGATACCCAGGTAATGTTAAGCTTGGTATTGGTCCGTTTCTCGATCTCCTTAATGATTGCATTATCCGCTCCGGGCGGCTCAGCCCCATAGAACGTGGTCATAATACTGATTGGTGTCGGCGGCTCCTGAGCCCCAGCAGACGCGCCTGCTGCAGGCTCTGTCTCCTTGGATGAGCTGCAGGCCGCAGCTGTGGCAGCGACCAAGGATGCGGCAAGCAGCACTGCCGCCTGGCGCTTGAATACTCCCTTATTGGTTATCATGTGAATATGCCTCCCTTTGTTGTTATCTGTAATCCACTTTATACGACCTTCTCCTTGCGCGTCCACTTAACTCTTTTGCCTGCAAAAGCCTTGCGGGAGCGCTGTTTGCGGGGTTGATCCCCTGGCTATGCAAATATGTCTAACGCCAGGATCGGCCCCCTGCTGAAGCAATTCTCTTCATTTACAGCCCTTAATGCGCAATCTCCCCGTCAGCACAGCGCTCCCATATGGAGGCACGACAATTGGCAAGCGTCCGTCGGGCGCAGCGTCAAGTGAAATTCCATTCAGGCTTGTATCGCCCAAGCGCCGGTCACCACGGCATTTCACCCGGTACTCCCGGTTCTGCGTCGTATTGTTCTCTACCTGCAGCACTGCCGTATCTCCCCGGATATCGAGGCGTAGGGTTGAAGCTCTTCCGGCTTCCTCCCATAACCGGTACACCATGCTGTCTCCGATATACAAGTCGAGAAGGATGACCGGCTCATCCGCCTCCGCATTGTACTGGGCCAACGGACGGTAAGGAATGACCGAGCCTGCGGCTACAAACAGAGGCAGACCATTCTCCCCGTACAAGGGCGCCTCCGCGACGACTGCCCTGCCGCCCTGCAACGCCTCGTCTGTCCAGTAGTCAAACCATTGTCCCTCTGGCAAATATACCTTCCTGTCATTGCGTCCTTCCTCCGTAACGGGAGCCACCAACAAGGAAGGACCGAGCATCAGCTGATCGTTTACCGCCAAGGCCGCTTCATCGGCAGGATAATCGAAGGCCAGCGGCCGAAGCAGCGGTATAGCCTGCTGCACTCCCTCCACCGCAGCGGAGTAAATATAGGGCAGCATCCGGTAGCGAAGCTCCAGATAGAAGCGGAACAGCCTGCGGACCTCTTCCCCGAACAGCCATGGGAACTTGCCGTATTCCTCCCTGCCCCCGGCATGAATCCGCAAGGTGGAGCTGAGGAAGAAGCCGTGGATCACTCTGCGGATAATATTCTCGTCTCTGCCCATCACATCGCTGCTGACATGATCCATCACGCGGAAGCCGCCCAGATCCACACTGGAGAACAGCACACCGGACATGGCAAGGTTCATGGTAAACCACAGGTCCTCCCGGATTCTGTCCACACCCGCGGTTGTATCTCCCGGCCAGGGCAGAGTAGAGCGGTGGGCGCCGATCCAACCGCCTCTGGCCAGGACGAGTCTGCCGCCCTTGCCCATGGCGGTCATATGCTTAAACAGGAACTCGTTCCACTGCTGGCCGAACAGATTCCGCGACGGCAGGCCGTTGGCCAGTTCCCCGTCCACCCGCTCCCCGTTATCCGTCCACCAGAAGTCCGCCCCCTCCAGCACCCGGGGAGCAAAGAAAGACCAGTTCCATTCCTCCCCGGCGCCTTGATCGAATACCGGCACCACCTGCTGCTCCGGCGCGCGCCGCAGCGCTTGCCGCTTGAGGCCTTCGCTGAGCAGCGGCTCCGTATACATGCGGGTATTAATATGCAGCCCTACCTGATAATTCATGGCATGCAGCTTTTGGACCAGCTCCACTCCATTCCCGAAACGCGTCTTATCCCATTCCAGATTGCAGCCGTCACCCGCTTCGTCGTGCAGTGCCAGACCGCCGCCCCGCCAATACAAATCCAGCACAATCGCGTCCGCAGGCCAGCCTTCCCGGCGCAGGCGCTCTGCCCACTCCTCCCACTGTCCGGCGGAGGCGTAGCGGGCCTGGGAATACCATAACCCAAAATAAGATTTGGGCGGCAGCGCGGGCTTTCCGGTCAGAGCATAATAGCCCTGCAAAATCCGTGAAAACGAATCGCCTGCTATCAGGTACATGTCCACCGGTCCGTCGGGAGTGTAAAAGCACCAGCTGTTTTTCTGTGTATACCCCAAGTCGTAATACACATGCGGCCATGGATGATCCAGCAGCATGCCATAACCCCGGGGATTCATGAAGAAGGGCATGGGAAAGCCTCCATAGTCTCCCCGCTCGTGCGCTACCTTAATAGCGAACAAGTCCTTTGTCGTCTCCCGGTGCTCTGGCGGTACAGTCCGGCCGCCAAAACCAAAGAACCGGTCCCGCTCCGTCAGCACAAAAGGAAAGCAGGCGCTGAAGCCCTTTGGGGCATCTGCAAGCCGTGGATTGCCGCTTCGCATAAGCTCTGTCCCGTGGCAGTCTCTCAAAGCGAAAGAGAACGGCTCCTTGGTGATCCGAAGCTCCAGATCGGCCGTGCGCATACAGAAAGTCTCCCCCTGATCCTCCGTCTCTATATGGACATCTTCAAACCGGCGGTGAATCACCCCCCCACTTTCCCACGCGCCGGCCACCGTCTCATCAAGGTTGCTCTTCAGTACGCGGAGACGGACCATATTGCTTCCCAGCATTGTGCAGACAACAGTTTGGTGCTCATATTCCAGCACCCATTCGGCGGCATGGCTGCCTTTCGTTAATTCCTTGAAGCCCCCGACCTGCCGATGCTGCGTCGTATCGACTTCCTTCCAGCCGTAGGGCGCGGTCCAGGTATCATCCGGGTGCAAGCGCTGCTTCATGTGAAACCACCTCTCTTGTGAAAATTCGGGTTACAGGCTTATCCCTTGACCGAGCCTACCATAATGCCTTGGGCAAAATGCTTCTGCAGGAACGGATACACCAGCATAATCGGCACGGTGGCAATAATGACCGCCGCCATCTTCAGCGACTGGGGGTTCATCCGCTGCCCGTCATCCAGAGCCACGCCGCCCCCGGCGGACGTATTGGAATCGATCAGCATTTGCCGAAGCACAACCTGAAGGGGCCATTTGGTGAAGTCATTGATATACAGCACCGCATTAAAAAACACATTCCAGTAAGCTACTGCGAAAAACAAGCCGAAAGTCGCCATGGCCGGCAGAGACAGGGGCAATACAATCCGCAGCCAGGTTTGGATATCATTGCAGCCGTCGATAACCGCCGCTTCCTCCAGACTCTCGGGAATGCTGTCATAAAAGCTTTTCATCAGGAAAATGTTCCAGCCGCTGCTTAGCATGGGAAGAATAAGCGCCCATAAGGAGTTGATCAGGTTCAGCTCGCGGATCAGCAGATAATTCGGAATCATTCCCGGTTGGAACAAGGTGGTGAACAGGATAAGCAACAGGCATGTCTTGCGCCCCAGCATCCTTTTTCTTGATAAGGCGTAGGCAAGAGCCGCTGTCACCAGCAGGCCGAGCGCAGTGCCCGCTACCGCAAGAAGAGCCGATATGCCAATGGCCCGGGGAAACATCGGCGTGGAAAAAAGGTACCGGTAATTTTCCAGTGTAAAGCCCTTCGGATACCAGATCAGCGGAGTTTTCATGTATTCCGCCTGGGAAGTCAGCGATACACTGAACACATAGTACAAGGGAAACAAGGTTACCGCTGCGATTACCACCAGAAGTCCCGTGTTGACTGAATCGAAGAGGGTATCCGTTCCGGTTTTTTTCAATAAAGCATGCTTCTTCAACCTATCCAATCCTCCTTTCATTCAAGCTAATACAAACCATCCTGGCCGAACATCTTCGTCAGCTTGTTGGCTGAAATGACCATAACCGTACCGACGACGGATTTGAACATGCCCACGGCTGCCGTATAGCTGAACTCGCCGTTCAGCACGCCATTGCGGTACACATAGGTGTCGAAGACGTCCGCAACACTGGCAACCGCCACATTGGCCATCAGGAAAACCTGCTCAAAGCCCACATCCATTACACTGCCCAGCTTCAGGATCAACAGGACTGTAATCACATTGCGGATACCCGGCAGCGTGATATGCCAGATCAGCCTGAACCTGCCGGCCCCGTCCATTCTGGCCGCTTCGTACAGCGCCGGATCAATGCCGGAGAGCGCCGCAAGAAAGATGATCGTGCCCCAGCCTGCATCCTTCCATATATTCTGCAGGGTCAGCATGGGCCAGAACAATGATTTGTTGGTCAGGAAGGCCACCTTCTCCCATCCCAGTGCATCCAGTATGGAGTTGATTACCCCATCCGCTTGTCCCAGCATGATAAAACTGATGCCCGCAATAATGACCCAGGACAGGAAGTGGGGGAAATAAATAATGGTTTGCACGATTTTTTTGAACACGATCTGCCGGGCTTCATTGAGCATGAGGGCGATGAGAATCGGTGCGGGAAAAAACAGCAGCAAATTCAGCATGCTAATGGCCAACGTATTCCTCAGGAGCAAATAAAAATCCTCGTGGCTGAAAAAACGGATGAAATGCTCCAGCCCGATCCATTCACTCCCCCGGATTCCCTGGAACGGGGAATAATCCTGGAAAGCAATTACCAGTCCCCACATGGGGACATACTTGAACAACAGGAAGAAGATCAGGCCCGGCAAAGCAAGCAAATACAAGTAACGGTCTCTGACCAGCAGCCTTGTTGTTCGTTTCAAGCGCGATTCATTGTGCATACGCTTTATCCTTTCTGCATTCTGCATGAAATAAGTGCGAACCGTCCAGCTTCACTTTACCCGAGCCGCGCCGGAATCGTCTAGGCAACTCTTTTGCCGGCAGAATCCTTGCAGGACTGCATATTAGGGCTGAATTTCCCGCCCTGCGCAAATATGTCCAGCCCACAAGACACCCCCATAGCGGACTGTTCGGATACTCTCCCCTTGACTCAGGAGAACAACGGGACACCTTCCCGGGTGAAGGATAGCGGCACACCACTTCCTCAGGAGAACAACGGGACACCTTCCCGGGTGAAGGATAGCGGCACACCACTTCCTCAGGAGAACAGCGGCTTACCTCCCCTCAGGAGAACAGCGACACACTGCTCCTAGAGAACGGCAGCATACCGTTCACCAGAGAACGGAGGCATACCGTTCACCAGAGACGGAGGCACACCACTCTCCCAGAGAACGGAGGTATACCTTTCCTCCGGATGCGGCCGCCTCCTGACGGAAGGGGATAGTGGACGGAAAGAGCTCCTGCCCCAATATCCGCCCACACACGACTATCAATCACAGCTTCACAGCACTAAAGTAATTGAGCTTGCATCAGCATTCATTTTCCGGTGCATAAAAGAATAAGCCGCTGCCGGAATCATGCTCCGGCAGCGGCTGCTGCATCTGCTATCCTATACCTTGGGTCCTTCACCCGGATGGAGGGGGGCGGCCGAGGCATCTCCAGCCGTTTCATCCGCGGCTGAATCTGCCGCTGCATCTGCGGTTCCATCCGTACCGTCAGTCAGGCTTCTCCCGCCAATTCCCGCCTCCTGCTCCAGACGGGCAATCCGCCCTTCAATTTCCTCCTGCGTTACGGTGCTTAACAGCGAGATGGGATAATCCAATGACTTTCTCATCTTCACAAGCGCGGCTTCCGGCTGGCCTAGAGCCTCGAGAACAAGGCCGTGGTTAAAGTAAGCTTCCGGAAAGGTGGGATTCAACTCAGCCAGCTCCTCATAGAGCTTCTGCGCTGTCTCATATTCACCTCTCAACAGATGGGTTTGGCCCAAATTGTCCAGAATAACGGCGCTCTTGCCATTGTATTCGTGAGCCTCCTGGTTGAATGCCAGCGCCTTGTCCAGATCACCGGACAAAATGTAGAAATACCCCAGGCTGCCGTATATATTCGTATTCTTATATTCCGCATACAGCCCTTCCATCTTGGCCATAGCATCTTCAAGAGAGCCTTGCTTCCATAGAAGCAGACAGGTATTGGTGTTCAGAGCCATTTCCTCTTCACGCTTGAGAGTCATCTTGCCGGCACGCTGCAGCAATTCCTCCGCCTGCTCCAGCTTCCCCAGCTTAAGCAGGAAGAATGCGTAGCCGATCAGATGAGCCGGCTTGCAGTCCTTGAAGGCAACGGCCTTGTTGAGCCACATCTGCGCTTCCTTTTGCTTGCCTTGCTGATAATTCATATTTCCAAGATAAGCATAGAACCCGGATTGGTTTCGCTTGAACCACACCACGATGAATGCGATCAATGCTGCGATTCCAAGCCATACGTTTAATTTCAGCAGAATCCAGATCACAATAAACGGAGCTGCTATTTTGAGCAAACCTGTCAAAAACTTCATGTTCCCAAGGCGCCTCCCCAAAGTTTTTCAGCACTTCATCTCCTTATAGTACCATATCCGGCGGCTGCATTACACTGCTCACTCCTTCAGACTCCGGTGCAGCCAGTAGGAATACCCCGTAGGAATGAGAACAATTGCAGCCACAGCGGCAATGGCAAGTGCTGCCCCCCATGTTCCCGGCACAAAGCTGCCCAGGAGAATGACTGCTCCTCCCGCCATCCAGATGGGACCTGCCATTCGGTGGGTTCTGCGCCAAACGGTTTCATTGGCCAATGTCCAAGGCGTCTTGATGCCGAACGAATAATTGAAGCGGATTTGGCCCATGGAATTGCCCACTACTATAATGAGAAGCCCGATTCCCAGAGTCGTCAGCTTAGGACTGACGTTATAGCCCAGATTGTATCCCACCAGGAACAACCCGGTGAAGCACATAAACAAGGTGATAATCCAGCGGAATTTGCCGAATGCCCCTTCGAATTTCTCATAATTTTCTTTCTTCGGGTCCATCCTTCTTCCTGCCTTAGTCAATAAGGGAACACCCGCGCCCAACAGGGCAAGCATAGCCACAGCGGCCGGGCGGTTCATGAAGCCGTCAACCTGATTGCCTATCCCGAAATGGGTTGCCATCCGCTCCGGCAGCCTATTGTATACGACCAGGCTGAGGAGAAAGGGTATAAGCCCCACAGCAGTCATCAACAGATCCGTTTTTTTCCATCTCATGGATTATCTCTCCCCTTGTCTCTATTATCGTCTTCATCGGTTCCGAGCAATTCGAGGAACCAACCCATTACTTCCTGAACAACAGTGGAATTCAAAGAATACATAATGTGCTGTCCCTGACGCTCGTCAATCACAAGCTTCGCCTGCTTCAGCGCGTTCAGATGGTGGGATATACTGGGCTTGCTCATATCGAAGTATTCGGCAATTTCCCCTGCCGTCCGGTCCTTTTCTCTCAGCAGCCGAAGGATCTGCCGTCGTGTAGGGTCAGACAATGCTTTGAATGATTCGTTCATCGTATGGATCAGCCTCTTCTGGTTAAAGCATTAGTCATTTAGTTAATCATCTAATTATATCTGAAATTATCATAACACAATAACTGCAAACGTCAAGCCCGCTTGGTTCACCGGCTTTCTGCCCCGGTTATTTCTGCTGTGTCTCCCTTTGATGACAAAATACAATATAAAGTCCACCAGAATGAAAATATCTTTTCACGCTCAGAATTCTTATAATTTTATTATGAAACAGTATAGCAGATCCTTTTCATTACAAACTAACAGGAAGTGACCGACGATGAAGACCTATGGTGTCATACTGGTAGGATGCGGCTACATGGGCGCTGTCCATCTGGAGAACCTGCATAAGCATAAACGAGTCCGGCTGGTTGGCGTCGTCGACCTTTTCTCCGATAAAGCAAAAGAATTTGCCCATAAGTACGGGGCGGAAACATGGGATACGGATTACAGGGAATTGATTAAGCGCAGCGATGTGGATATTGTTATTATCGCTACTTATCCATCCACTCATCTGGAGATCGCCCGGACCTGCCTTGAAGCGGGCAAGCACATTCTGTGCGAAAAGCCGATAGCGGGCAATATTGCCGAAGCCGAGCAATTCATCCAATTGGCCACCAATGCCAAAACCAAGGTTATGGTGGGACATATTCTCCGTCACAATACAACCTTCAAGCGGGTGGCCGACATGATCCGCGGCGGAGCCATAGGCGGACCCATTGTCATGAGGATGTCCCAGGTGAAGCGCACCAGCAATTGGGAATCCCACTTGGCGCTTCTTAAGGATGCTTCCCCCATCGTGGACTGCGGTGTTCACTATGTAGATGTGATGCGGTGGGTCACAGGGGCCGATGTGGAGAGCGTAAGCGGGGTAGGCCAGCGTCTGGCCCAGGATGTACCGGAGAATACGTATAATTATGGCATGATTACGATGAAATTCACCGACGGCTCCATCGGCTATTATGAAGCGGGCTGGGGGCATAACATGCCCAACGACAATCTGAAGGAATTCATCGGTCCCAAGGGCCGCATCCGCATCATCTACCGGGACCAGCGCCCCAAGCACGAGCAGCATCTGGGCAATTTGATTCAATACGAGCATTATCCCAGCGGCGCCCGTGAGGATATTAATATTGATTACACACTGAAGCCAACCGGCGCCCAATTCGATTATTTCCTGGGCATGATTGAGGAGCAGCGGACAGCCACCCCGACCCTGGAGGAAGTCTACAGGGCGATGCAGGTGACCATTATCGCCGACCGGGCCATTCACGAGGGCCGGACTCTGATGTGCATTTGAAGAAAAACCGGGTTCACCTCTTGGCATCTGATAACAGAAGAAGCAGACCGTTCGCCTTGCCGCTTACGGTCTGCTTTTTGCTATGAGATAATTTGATTATTTATAACGCCTGATGAACTCCACGGCATTGCGGATATCCACTTCCGGCTGGGTGCCCACTTCACGCTCAATGGTCAGATAGCCGGTATACCCGATAGCCTGCAACGCCGCGAAATAGGCATTAAAATCCACTCCGCCCTCCCCCAAGGGCACTTCCTTGAAGAATTCGCCGGAGGTGACCATCCGGGAGATCACGTCATGGTCCATCGGCTGGTACCCAAGCGCCTCGTAGATGTTGCGGGGATCGGTCTCCCGGTTGCGCACGCCGTCCTTGACATGGGTATGCACGATGTAGTCCTTGAGAATATGTACGCCTTGCACGGGATCATCGCCTGTCACCATCACCATGTTGGCCGGATCGAAGTTGACGGATACTCCCTTCGTTGTCAGCGTATCCAGGAAGCTCTTCAGGTGGGCCGCCGTCTCAGGTCCAGTCTCGATGGCGAAGAAGGCCTGCTGGCTATGGGCGTAGCTTGCCAGCTCCTCGCAGGCCTGCTGCATCTCGTAGTACACCCCGCTGCTACGATCCTCCGGCACAATTCCGATATGGGTTGTTACGATATTCGTCCCCAAGTCGAGGGCAAGATCAAGAATACGCTTGGATTTCTCGATCTTGGCGGGATTGGCGGTTTTGTCCTGGAAGCCGTGTCCTCCCAGATCTCCCACCAGCGCGGATATTTCCAAGCCAAGGGATGCGATATACTCCTTCAGCTCCCTGCGCGCCTGCGCTGTCAGGTTGGCCGGGTCCATCTCCCCCCTCACCGCATAGATCTGCACGCCGTCTGCTCCCGCTTCCTTGGCTTTTACCAGACCGCCTCTGACTCCCACGCCGAAGCTGTCGGCGATTACTCCTATTTTGTTGATCAGATTCATCGTATAAGCCCCTCATCTGTTATTAATAAAAGGCCCTCCCATCAGCCTGCCCAGCCAATAAGAAGGCCCCTTAAGGTCCTGTTCTGTTGCTTGCGCGCTCCGTTTTAGTCGCAGCGGGTTGTCTCTATCTTGCCTTCTTCCACTTGAATTTGCTCGGAGACCGTATCCCGTACTGCGTTCATCACAAGCTGGAGCATATCGTTCAGTTCGCTTTGAGTCTCCTGAAATTCCGCAACAATGGGAATGGAGTCCAACTCCTCCTGCAACAGGCTGATTTCCTCATCGATTTTCTTGGACATCTGCGGATTGCGGTAGGAATGCTCAAAGGCCACAGCTTCCTTCTGCTTCTTCTTAATGGTGCTGATCAGCGATTGGACATGGGTATTGACGGCAATCTGACTCTCCGCTCTCCGGTAAATGTCCACCTCGCTGGAATCCGCAATGAAGCGGGCCAGTTCCCGGGCTTTCTCGAGTATTTCTTCACGGGAGGGGCCAACTTGCTGATTTTCTTCCATCTGCCTGTCTCCTTTTCACCCTTCATTCATGTCCTGGACTGAATGCGACGGGTCCCCGATTCCGGACTCCTGTTTATCTGACCACGGCATCCGCAGCGCTTGCCGGCTCCTGCTCTTCTACCAGTTCGCCCTTCAACAGCCAGGTTTGGGGCTCGGTAATTCTGACATGGACCAGACTGCCCACAAGCTCCTTCGGGCCCTTGAAGTGCACCAGCTTGAAGGTTCTTGTCCTCGCCGCCAGCACCTCGGGATTGTTCTTGCTCTCTCCCTCCACAAGCACCTCAACTGTCCGTCCGCGCAACGCCTCATTGCCTGCCTTGCCGAATTCGCCGAGCAGCTCGTTGAGACGGTACAGTCGCTCCTTCTTCACCTGCTCGGGCACATCATCGGCCATGGCAGCGGCAGGGGTGCCCTCTCTTGGAGAATACAAGAAGGTGTACGCCATGTCGAAGCCCACTTCCCGCACAAGAGACATGGTTTCCTCGAATTGCACGTCCGTCTCACCGGGGAAACCGACAATTATATCCGTCGTCAGCACCACGTCCGGGATAGCCGCGCGGATTTTGCGCACCAGCTCCAGATATTGCTCCCGGGTATACTTGCGGCTCATGGCCTTCAATATGGCGCTGCTGCCGGATTGGACAGGCAGATGGATATGCTCCATCAGATTGCCGCCCCTGGCCAGCACCTCAATCAACCGGTCGTCGAAGTCCCGGGGATGCGAGGTGGTGAAACGAACACGGGGGATATTGATCTTGCTCACATCCTCCATCAGATCGCCCAGGGTATAATCCAGATTTTCGAAGTCCTTGCCGTATGCGTTCACATTCTGCCCAAGCAGCATGACCTCGCGGAACCCCTGGCGGGCCAGCTCCCTGACCTCTGCCAACACATCCTCGGGTCTGCGGCTGCGTTCCTTGCCCCGGGTATACGGGACGATGCAATAGGTGCAGAACTTGTCGCAGCCGTACATGATGTTGACGGAAGCCTTGATCCCCTCCCGTTTCTTGGGAAGATTCTCGATGATGTTGCCTTCCTGGGACCACACCTCTACCATCATTTCCTTGCTGAAATAAGCTTCCCGCAGCAGGAACGGCAGGCGGTGAATATTGTGCGTACCGAATATCATATCAACAAACGGATGCTTCTGCAGAATCCGGTGGACTACCGGCTCCTCCTGGGACATGCAGCCGCAGACACCCAGGATGAGGCCGGGACGCTCCGCCTTCAGCGTCTTCATATGGCCCAGTTCTCCGAACACCTTGTCCTCCGCATTCTCGCGGACTGCGCAGGTGTTCAGCAGGATTACATCCGATTGGCGACGGTCATCCGTTTCCCGGTAACCCATCTCCTCCAGCAGACCCTTCATCGTTTCCGTATCATGCTCGTTCATCTGGCAGCCAAAGGTGTAGATCGTATAATACTTATCCTTGCCCATGTCCTTCAGTTCTTCCGGCACAGCAGCCTCATACTGCACCCGAATCTCTTCCTTGCCGCGGCGCTTGCCCTCCTTGTAATTGGGCTCGGCAAGAATGCTGATATCCCGCCCCTTGATCCTGATTCGCTTGCTGTTCTCGTCCTCACTCAGCACCTTGGCGTAAGACAGGTCGAAATATTTGGAGTAGTCCTTGCCCTTGGCGGATTTTAAGTCCGCTGAGCTTTGGTTCTCCTTGGTCATTATGTTTCACATCCTTTGTATGTGGTAAACCACTTGGAGCAATATGTGCAATACACAATTATAGCACAGGGATGTTCGCGCAGACAAAAAACAATGCCCCGCCGGTTCTTGGGAACGTCAGCGGGACATCATATCACATGATCTAATTGGCCATGCATGAATCGTAATAATGAGAATGCTTTCTTGATTTACAGCAGCACTTCCGCCATTTCCCCGTTCTTGACTGCCGCAGCATTGGCTTCATCGGTGTCAATGTGCATGTCCAGGGCAAAGGATTCGCTGACGCGGGCAATTACATTCTCGAATACAACAGGACGCTCGCTGTTCACACGGACGGACAGCAGTTGCTTATCCTTGATGCCCCACTTCTCGGCGTCGGAAGTATGGAAATGAATATGGCGGGCAGCGATAATGACGCCGTCTGCGGCTTCCACTTCTCCGGCAGGTCCTACAATCTTGATGCCGGGAGTGCCGTCGGTATTGCCGGATTCACGGACAGGAGCCGGGATTCCCAATGCAAAGGAGTCTGTTCTGGAAATTTCGAGTTGTGTTTTGTTGCGGGCAGGTCCCAGAATCCGAACCTTATCAAACTTCCCCTTGGGACCGAAGACTGCCACTGTTTCTTCTGCAGCGTATTGTCCCGGTTGGGAAAGATCCTTCATAACCTTCAATTCATAGCCTTCACCAAACAGAATGTTGATATGTTCCTTGGATAAGTGGATGTGACGAGCGGATACGCCTACTGGAACCAATTTCATGTTTACGGTCTCCTGCCTTCCAACTGTATTCATATTTTTGTTCCCCTGTTACACTCACTTATTATAACAAGAACCTAAAGAAAAAAGCATATGTTTTTTCACATATGCCCCATTATTTTTACTTCCCTACTTAAATTCTGCCACTAAACGTTCAAATTCACTCTCTGTGATTTGCAAATTTTGTTTGGCAATTGCTTCCGGCCGGAAACCGGGCACCGAATCCTCGTAGCTTGACTTGCCGGTATCCTGATAGATGAGTCCTGTCAGCATTCCACCGGTTTCCATCAGCCTAGTCATAGCACCGATGCGGTTGCCGGGATCATAATCCGGCTCTTGGTCCAGATTAATAATATTTTCTTTGAACCAGTCATAGGTATTGATCTTGTTGAAGGTCACGCATGGGCTGTATACGTTGAGCAGCGAGAACCCTTTGTGGCGGATGGCCGCTTCGATCAGGCGGGTCAACTGCTTCAAATCGCTGGAAAAGGACTGGGCCACAAAGGTGGCTCCCGCCGACAGCGCCATCTCCAGCGGAGACAAGGCCGATTCAATCGAACCCTGGGGGGTGCTCTTGGTCTTGAAGCCTGCAGCGCTGCGGGGTGATGTCTGCCCTTTGGTCAGGCCGTATATCTGATTATCCATGACAATATAGGTCATATCTATATTGCGCCGGATCGCATGAATAGTATGTCCCATCCCAATGGCAAATCCGTCCCCGTCGCCGCCTGCGGCAATGACTGTCAGCTCTCTGTTGGCCATCTTCACACCCTGGGCAATCGGCAGTGACCGGCCATGAATCCCATGGAGGCCATATGCATTGACATAGCCTGAAATTCTGCCGGAGCAGCCGATTCCGGAGATAACCGCCAGATTCTCCGGCTCAAGCCCGGCATTGGCGCAAGCCCGCTGTATAGCGGCCTGTACGGAGAAATCTCCGCAGCCCGGGCACCAATTCGGCTTGACGTTGTTGCGGAATTCCTTCATCGTTGCCATACGATCAGCCCCCTGCATTCATGATGAATTTCAGCTGGCAGGAACGGGTTTCCATTATATTTAAGCACACTGTGAATTTTATCCGCCTGGCCCAGATTCAGCTTGATCAGAGAGGCCAGCTGTCCGGTTGCGTTATTTTCTATCACGACTATCTTCTTGGCTTTGTTCACATAAGGAGAGAGCGCCTCGGCAGGAAAAGGATGCAGCTGCCTGACGGTGATATGCCCCGTCTTGATGCCCTCTGCTTCCAGCCGTTCCCGGCCTTCGTCAATCGTGCCGATTGTGGAGCCCATGCCGATCAGGAGCAGATCAGGCTCATGATGTCCATGGTGCACCTTGATTGGGTGGGTCACATGAATGTTCTTCAGCTTATTCATCCGCTTATCCATCATCCGCTCCCGGTTCAGGGGAGATTCGGATGGCCGGCCGGTTTCATCATGTTCTACACCGGTCACATGGTGCAACCCGTGCTTCGTGCCGGGAATTACCCGGGGAGATACACCATCGGGCGACAAGGCGTACCGCTTAAACTGCTCGCCCTCAGGCAATGGAGGGGGATCTGTGTCCAGCTTGCCGCGGTTGATCACAACCTTGCTGTATTCGAACACGTCAGAGGATTGTTTGCCCAAAGACAGCTGCAGATCCGTCAGCAGAATAACCGGGCATTGATATTGCTCCGCTATGTTAAACGCCTCAATTGTATCGTAGAAGCATTCCTCAATTGTGCTGGGCGCAATCACTACCTTGGGTATCTCTCCGTGAGTGCCGTAGATCATCGCCAGCACATCGCTTTGTTCTTGCTTGGTGGGCAACCCAGTGGATGGTCCCCCACGCTGTGTATCCACAATTACTACGGGTGTCTCGGTCATCCCCGCGAGCCCGATCGCCTCCATCATCAGAGACAAGCCCGGGCCGGCGGAGGCAGTCATGGAGCGTGCTCCGGCATAGTTGGCGCCTATAGCCATGGTGACCGCCGCGATTTCATCCTCGGTTTGGATAACCGTCCCCCCAAACTTGGGCAGCGCTTTAATCAGGTATTCCATGATTTCCGAAGCCGGGGTGATGGGATAAGCCGGCATGAATCGGCAGCCTGCCGCAACAGCTCCCAGCCCTATGGCGTCATTGCCGATAATGAACAGCTTTTGCTTGCCATCGGCGGGCTCCAGCCTGAATTCTTCAAGCGGGCCTCCCGCTTGGTTCAGAATGAATTCGGCGCCCTGCTTGACGGCTTCCACATTCTTCTCTACCACGGCAATGCCCTTGCGGCCGAATTCCTCCTGGACCGCATGATTGAAGATGGCGAGCGGCAATCCGAGCAAGGCCCAGGACGCGCCGGAGGCAACCATATTCTTCATGAGCGAGGTGCCCAGATCCTCGGCGATCTTGGTGATAGGCACCGCGAAAAGTCTGGCCTTGACTCCGTCGGGCAGCACGGGATTGAATTTGGCATCGGCCACAATTACCCCGTTTTCCCTAAGCTCGTGTGCGTTGAAATCAATGCTCTCCTGGTCAAAAGCCACCAGAATATCCAAATCGTCCGAAATCGCCCGGATGGGCTTCGTGCTTATTCTAATTTTATTATTGGTATGACCGCCCTTGATACGCGATGAGAAATGACGATAACCGTATAAATAATACCCTAACCGATTAAGCGCAGTGGAGAAAATCCGGTCTGTGCTCTCCACGCCCTCCCCCTGCTGGCCTCCAATTTTCCACGACAATTGACTGATCACGGCGTCCACTCCTCAATAAAGAAAATGAAAACGCAATCTATTTACCCTCAGCAAAGATTTATTTATCTGTCAACCAAATTTTATGCTTTCACCAAAGGAAAAGCAAGCAAATTTGACAAATTTGTTACATAACTCTTTTAGATAGGATTAATTCTTATTAAAGAACGGTTTTTTACCTAATAATCTGGAAATGATATCAAAGTTTTGCTCTTCCCGCTTCTTGTTCCGGCAGATTCTCCATAAAAAAGCGATGCCAGTTGTTATAGAGAAACCCGTCGGCCAGTTCCACCGGATATTTCTTATGCAGCTCATTGGCCAACCGGTCGAAGTGACCCGCATGCTCCAGACCCGGAATATGATAGTCAATCCCGTCAAAATCGGAGCCGAACCCCAGATGCCTGCTTCCACCCAGCGCTCCAATATGATCAATATGAGTCAGGATATCCTTGATGGCCGGCTCGGAGGCTTTCACGAACCATGGGACAAAAGTGAGCCCGATTAAGCCGTCGCGCTTGATTAAAGCAAGAATCTGCTCATCGGTGAGGTTGCGTGGATGAGGGCAGACTTTTTGGGCATTGGAATGGGTGGCTACAAAAGGACGGGCTGCAATCTGTTCCAGTTCCCAAAAGCCCGACTCGCTCAAATGAGACACATCGAGTATGATGCCCAGACGGTTGCATTCCCTTACCAGCTGCCTCCCCTTCTCCGTAAATCCCCCCTTGCGGGGCTCCAGCACACCATCGCAAGCCCAATTGGCATAATTCCAGGTAATCCCCAGCATCCGCACACCCAGATTATAGGCTGTCCGCAAATAGACAAAATTCCCCTCCAGACCGTCTGCGCCTTCCAGAGTAAGAATGGCCCCCAGCTTGCCGCAGGAAGCCGCCTGGAGGAGATCAGAGCGGTTTCTTATTGCCACTACGCCTTCGTGCGAGGCAATCTTCTCGTGAAAAAGATCGAATCCTTCCAGCAGACTGTCGAAGCGGATATGATGCTTGTTGGCTACGAATACGGCAAAGCATTGAACCGCCACCCCGGATTTGTGCAGCCGGGGAAAAGAGACATCGGCATGGATGCTGTCCTGCTTGAACTCCAGCTCCTGATGCCGGATCATTTTATCCAGCAGATCGCAATGGGCATCAATGATTTTCATAGTGGATCCCTCCCGTGTTCTGTAACAGGTCGATTGACGTTTATGCTGTTGTCTATCAGTTCCTGTCATGAACAGATATCTGAACTTTATAGACTATATGCACGAACGCAAAAAAACCTGTCTACTTAAATGGGCGTAAACAGGCATCCATTCTATTCAATTTTGCTGAGCGCGCCTAATGGCACACGCCCAGCCTCAACGCGGCTCTACAATCAGCTTGATGGCTGTCCGGGCTTCGCCGTCGATTATGATATCCGTAAATGCTGGAATACAGATCAAATCCACTCCGCTTGGCGCTACAAAACCCCGGGCAATGGCAACCGCCTTCACCGCTTGATTCAATGCGCCTGCTCCAACCGCTTGCAATTCTGCGGCCCCCCGCTCCCTTAGAACGCCTGCCAGCGCGCCTGCAACGGAATTTGGATTGGATTTAGCTGAAACTTTTAATACATCCATGAAAGGTACCTCCTAGAGGATAGGTGATGGATTCCAGTACCCATAATATTCGGGGAGTTTTCATAAAATTCCTGCTGTTGCCCGCTTTCATTTTCGGACTAGTCAGAATATTCACCAAAAAAGCGTCTGTTCTCCCCTAAGGCAGAACAGACGCTTATATTGCGGCAAGCGCCGCGGCTACTCGCTGATGTAATTATCTTCATCGGTGCGGATCTGGCGGATGCTTCTGGCCAGACCGGTCTGATCATCCAGTTCAATCACAACAGCATGAAAATGCCACTTTCCCTCATCCACCGTAAACCGCGAGGGCATCTGGGTCAGGAAGCGGTGCATCACGCCTTCCTGCTCCATGCCGAGAATCCCGTCGCGGGGACCCACCATGCCCACGTCAGTGAGATAAGCAGTCCCCTGGGGAAGAACACGGTTGTCATTGCTCTGCACATGCGTGTGCGTGCCCACCACCGCAGACACCCGCCCATCCAGGTACCAGCCCATGGCAATTTTCTCCGAGGTGGCTTCCGCGTGAAAATCCACGAAGATGTATTTGTGTCTGGCCGCTTCCCGGTCCAAAATCGCATCTACGGTCTGGAACGGACAATCCAGCGGAGGCAAAAAGGTACGTCCCTGCAGGTTGATGATCAGGAACTCTTTGCCTGCCGCCTTGACGGTCGTATAGCCCCTGCCCGGTGTACCATAGGGAAAATTAGCCGGCCGTACCATCCGCGGCTCATCATCGATAAAATCAAAAATCTCGCGGTTGTCCCAAGTGTGATTGCCCATTGTGATGCCATGAACGCCCATATCAAAAAATTCTTTGGCAATCTGCTGATTGATGCCTCTTCCGTGCGCCGCGTTCTCTCCGTTTACGATAATAATATCCGGACGATGCTTGGATTTCAGCCCCGGCAGAACATCCTTCAACGCCTTGCGCCCCACCGCGCCCACAATGTCTCCGATAAACAACAGCTTAATACCGTTCCCCTCCTAAAAGAACCCCACAAAGTGAAGTCAATGCTTCGAAGTCTAGTCCGGTTACTTTGCGGGGACCCCATCTTCAAGCCCCACAAAGTGAAGTTCATGCTTCGAAGCTAATCCAGGTACTTTGCAGGGACCCCAATCATTTCAATTTCACAAAGTGAAGTTCATGCTCCCGCCAAAGAAAAGGAAAGTGGCTTGTATTAAGCCACTCCCCCGTTCGTTGCGCTGAATATGTGTTTACTTGGCATATTCGACGGCTCGTGTCTCCCGGATCACGGTTACCTTGATATGGCCCGGATAATCCAACTCGCCCTCGATCTTCTTCGTAATATCGCGTGCCAGACGGAATGCCTCGGTGTCGTCCACCTTCTCCGGCTGTACCATGACCCGGATCTCGCGGCCTGCCTGAATGGCGTAAGACTTCTCTACGCCTTCGAAGGATTCGCAAATATCCTCCAGCTTCTCCAGACGCTTGATATAGGTCTCCAGGGTTTCCCGGCGGGCGCCTGGACGGGCTGCCGACAGGGCATCTGCCGCACCGACCAGCATAGCAATTACAGAAGTTGCTTCGCAATCCCCGTGATGGGAAGCGATCGCATTGATTACAACCGGATGTTCCTTGTATTTCTTGCCAATTTCTACGCCAATCTCAACATGGGAGCCTTCCACTTCATGATCCAGCGCTTTGCCGATATCATGAAGCAATCCGGCACGTTTCGCCAAAGTAACGTCTTCTCCCAATTCTCCCGCCATAAGTCCGGACAAATATGCCACTTCCATGGAATGCTTGAGCACATTTTGTCCGTAGCTTGTACGAAACTTCAAACGTCCCAGAATTTTGATCAAATCCGGGTGCAGACCGTGAACGCCAACCTCGAAGGTGGCTTGCTCGCCATGCTCGCGGATGCGTTCATCCACTTCTTTACGGGATTTCTCAACCATTTCTTCGATACGTGCCGGATGAATCCGTCCGTCGGCTACCAGCTTCTCCAGAGAGGTTCTGGCGATCTCGCGGCGGATGGGATCGAACCCGGACAATATAACCGCTTCCGGCGTGTCGTCGATGATCAGGTCAATGCCCGTCAATGTCTCCAGTGCCCGGATATTGCGGCCTTCACGGCCAATAATCCGGCCTTTCATCTCTTCATTCGGAAGGGTTACAACAGATACCGTCGTTTCGGCAACGTGGTCTGCTGCACAACGTTGGATGGCAAGGGTAATAATCTCTCTCGCCTTCTTGTCTGCCTCTTCCTTGGCCTGCAATTCAATTTCCTTAATGAGTTGAGCCGTTTCGTGACGAACTTCCTGCTCAACGTTAGTGAGGATAATGCTGCGCGCCTCCTCCATTGTCAATGCGGAGATTCGCTCAAGTTCTGTCACTTGATCCCGGTACAACTGGTCGATTTGAGCCTGCGTTTCTTCAATTCGCTTCTCTTTATTCGCTACTTGCTCTTCCTTGCGCTCCAGGGAATCAATTTTTTTATCCAGCGTTTCCTCTTTTTGCAACAATCGCCGTTCTTGTCGTTGAATTTCATTACGACGCTCACGAATGTCTTTTTCAGCTTCGGTGCGGAGA
>JAQSYI010000057.1 GCA_029256185.1 Paenibacillaceae bacterium | reverse complement strand
CGAACACTCCACTGTGAATTGGCAATTTACTACCCAAGACGCTCGGGTCAGGCTCAAAAGACTATACCCTGTAATTTAGAAGTTACGGAGTACTAGTACAACGTTTCGTAAATTGGCTCCTCATTCTTGAGATGGGCCTGCTCAGCTGGCAGCGGACCTGAGAGCACCTGAGAGACCTTTTTCTTGTGGGAAAAGCGGGGTTTGGCGCAACGGACCAGAAGAGCCTGCCGATTCACTATAAGTAGCGGCAAGAGCTATCAAAATGATAGCTCTTGCCGGGAATGAGCAACATACTGTACTAGCCTCCCTCCAAAGCCTTGCTCCAACGTCCTATCCAAGCACCTCACCAGCCGCCTATCTAGCCACCATTTCGAATGTAGCGAAAATGATTGTATGGGTGAAGGGTGGGTAAAAGGGAACCCCGTTTCTCATCTGAGATGACCTCTGAGAAGAGTCGAACCTTCTCGTTGAAGAAAGAAAGCAAGAAAAAAACTCGGCTTAAGCGGGAAGGAATAGACGCTGCTCCTGCGCAAGCGGCCGGTGTGAGGTATGCCGGTTGCTTGATATCCGTATGCAGGAGGTGGCAGTTTGCGGAGACAGCTTGAGTGATCTGGAAATGATCCGTGCAGCAGGACTTGGCATCACCATGGGCAATGCTCAGGAGGCTGTGAAGCGGGCGGCCGACGCAGTTACCGGCACCAATGGGCAGGATGGGGTGGCTCAGGCCATACGGGCATATCTTGGCGTCAGATGAGTTGAAAAAAGCAAGGAGCCGGGCGGTTTATGCCCTTGCCTCCTTGCTTTTTTCCGGCAGCCGATGAAAGCCCGGCCGCGGATGGGACGCCGGATAAAATCCCGGCCCATGAATGGATAAATTCGGCACTACCCTTTTACAGCGCCGATGGTCAGCCCTTTCACAAAGTACTTCTGAACAAAAGGATAGACAAAAATAATGGGCCCGATTCCCACAATCGCCATGGCCATGCGGACCGTCTCCGTAGGAATCTTGGACAACTCCTGTCCGGCAACTGTGGCGTCTACCATGCCGGAGGTGAGATATTGAATTTGGTTGATGACCTTATACATCAGGTACTGCAGACTGACCAGATTATTGTCGCTGATAAACACCATGCTGTTATACCAGTCATTCCAGTAATTCAGCGTCTGAAACAGGCCGATGGTCGCCAATACAGGCAGAGAGAGGGGCAGCACAATCTGGGCGTAGATCCGCAGTTCTCCCGCTCCGTCAATCTTGGCTGATTCGATCAGTGAATCCGGTATGGTGTTGGTGAAAAAGATGCGCATTATAATAATATTGAACGGAGCGATCAATAAAGGAATAATCAGCGCGAACAGCGTATTCTTCAGTCCTGCCGAGGAATAAGTCAAGTACCAGGGCACCAATCCCCCGTGAAACAGCATGGTAAAAAATACGAAGAAGGACAATTGATTGCGGAACGGCATATCCCGGCGCGATATGGGATAGGCGAACAAGGAGGTGAACAGCAGGCTGGTGAACGTTCCAACCACGGTTACCACAATGGATATGGTATAGCCGCGGATGATTTTGTCCATATCCTTAAGAAGGTATTCATACGAATAAAACGAGAATTGATGGGGAATGATGCTGTAGCCGTGCCGGATAATGGACTGTTCGTCGGTGAGCGAAACGGCCAGAACCAGCAGCATGGGAAATAAGCACGCAATGGCCAGCAGAAGGAAGACCAAATTTAACACAACGTTTGATGTACGTGATACGCGGTTTGCCATAGTCGGTAGCTCACTCCTAGAATAAAGCGTTCTCTTTGCTGATTCTTCGCACGGTATAGTTCGTCAGATAAACAATGACCAGTCCCACTACCGCTTGGTACAAGCCTGCTGCCGCAGACATGCCTACGTTGCCGTTAAGCAGGAAGGAACGGTATACAAAGGTATCGATGACATTTGTTGTCGGATATAGGGGTCCGCTGTTAAGCGGCACCTGGAAAAACAAGCCAAAATCAGCATTAAAGATGCGGCCGATTTGCAATATAACCATCACTACAATAACCGGCAGCATCAGAGGAATGGTAATCCTGATAATTTGCTGCCATTTCGTGGCGCCGTCAATAAGGGCGGCCTCGTAATATTCGGGATCAATGCCCACGATGGAGGCCAGATAGACCACCATTGTATAGCCTACGCCCTTCCACAGATTGACGACAGGCAGAATATAGATCCAATACTTGGGCTCGCTGTACCAGGAGACAGGGGACATGCCCAAGGGCTCCAGCACACTCTTGTTCAGAAAGCCGGAACCGCCTCCCAAGAAGGCATAAGCCAGATAGCTGACGGCTACAAAGGATAAGAAATAAGGAAATAACAAGCTGCTTTGATAAAATTTGGCCAAACGGCGATTCCGCACTTCATTCAAAGCAATCGCCAGGGTAATAGCTACCGTAGTGTTTAGAACAATGAAAACTGCGTTGTACAACACCGTATTGCGGGTAGCGATCCACGCCTCCTCCGTTTGGAACAAATAGCTGAAGTTGGTGAAGCCGGCCCAAGGGCTGCCGAAGATTCCACCGTCGAAGGTATATTTCTTGAAGGCGACAATGATGCCTGCCATGGGGATGTAGTTATTGAAAATCAGCACGGCCGTGGCCGGAAGCAGCATCAGAAACAGAACACGATACTTGAAGATGCGTTTTATATGCATGGGAATGCCTTTTATGACAGACATGGTGCTCTCTCCTTTTTCACCACATAACTCCCCCGGGAGTTTTCTTGTAAAGGGACCGGCCCCATCATTATCATGGAGTCCGATCCCCATATGCTGCTGCGCAAAATCAACGCTTCAGAAATTCATTCACTTGCTTCTGCTTCTCTTCCAGAATCTTGTTCATGCCGGCTTTGCGCATCTTCTCGTTGAACTCCGCCACCAGTGCGGCGGGCTCCCCTACTCCCGTGAACAGGGCGTCGATATATTGGTCGAAGATGTTGATGATGGCGGCTTCCTCGTTGGTGACCGGCTCCGGATTGTAGTTGAAGCCGAGCAGTACGGAGGGCTTGGCCGAATTATTGAACTCGCGGAATTTATCCCATTTCTTCGGGTCCTCGTTATCCCACAAATAATTCAGGAACTGGTTGCCGAACATCCAGTTGATCCCCGGTGTGTAGCTTTTTTCCGCCAGGTTGGCAGGCTTGCTGATTATGTTTCCGTTACGGATATAGTGGGTGCCTTCAATTCCGAAAACAAGGGTATTCAACACCTCTGCATCCGTATGCAGCAGATTAAGCAGCATCATGGCCCGTTCCGGGTTTTTGGAGGTGCGGGAAATGGCTGTAAGAGCGCCGGTAATGTCTCCGCTTGTGGTATGGGCATCCGTCAGCTCCAATTGGACAAATTCCTGTCCCTGCTGAACGCTGAACTCTACATCCTTGCCCGGTTTAAGCTGCATCTGCTGCGCAAAAACGCGCCCGGCCTTGTTATGGGCAGTAGCATCCTTCTGCGTAGCCGGATCGTTCTGGAAGTATCCCTTCAGATTCCAGCTGCGGATTAAGGCCAGCATCTCTGTCATTTCCGGTGTCTCGAACTTGTTGATAATTTTCGCTTCTCCGCCCTTGTAGATCGAGCCGGGAATCGAACTGCTGCCAACGGTTTCAAAGGGGAGCAGCCCCGACAGGGTGCGGCTTGCCCAGAGTGGCACCACATCCGGCTCGTTGTCTTTGATCGTCTGCAGCCAGGGCTCAAGGTCTGCCAGCTTCTTTATTTTGCTCAGATCAAATTTGTATTTCTCCACCAACGGCTTGCTCAGCACCAGCCCGAACTGCTGTGCCAACTCTTTTTGAACCGGAACGGCATAAATTTTTCCATCCATTGAAGTAGCGCTGAAGTACTCATCCCGCATGCTGGCTTTCAATTCCTTGCCGTAAGTGCCGATGAGGTCGTTAAGGGGCAAGAACGCGCCCTTGGCCACATTGCTGCCGAACCGGTCCCAGCTGGCGGAGAACATCAGATCGAACGGTTCCCCGCCGGAGACCATAAGATTAATTTTTTGCGTCCAATCTCCCCAGCTGACCGCATTGATCTTCACCGTGGCATTGATCTTGTCCTTGAGCAGCTTGTTCAATTCGGCTTCTACCAGTGCTGTATCCTTCTGTTCGTCTCCCGGATAGAAGATGCTAAGTTCTACCGGAGTAAGCTGTGGAGAACTGCTTGCGGACGGACTGCTGCTCTCCGACGATTGATTGCTGTCCGTGCATCCGGCCATAGCCAAGGCAGCGGTGAGAACAAGTGCCAGCAGTGCGTAGATGTGTTTGCTCTTCTTCATTCCTGAACATACCCCCGTTAACATTGATGGTTGTGCTGCACGTTTTCATTATAGAAAAGGACGGCGGTAGTCTAAATACAATAATCTATGGAAACGTTCAATAATCTATTTCGATTCATTCATGGGAGACAGCGGATCAAAGTCCGGATAGATGTAATGCTCCATATTGATCAGACCCCGATAGACGGCATTCCCGAGAGAGCGGTTGTACTGCTCCGATAACAGGAGCAGTGCCTCGCGGGGACTGGTGACTCCCAGCAGGATATCCTTGTATACTCTGGTGCGGGAGGCATAGCTTACATTGGCAACCCCGCTGGCGGAGCGGTTTTCCAGAATGAACTTCGGCTCCTGGGGGTAAGGGGCTTCGGCTTCGCCCGGCTGGAAGTCCTGCAGCACATGGTTTGTTTGCCGGTCCGGGAGTCCTCCCTTCCGCTGGAGGGGAATAGACACGCCAAGCCGGTACAATTGTTCTTGATAGCTCCCGTCATGCAGCCATTTCCATAGCTCAACCGCTTCCGCCTTATGCTCGGAATGATTATGCACAACCAGGGGAGCCTGCAGCGTGATCATCAATGCCCCCTTCGTTTTGCTGGCGGGATCATAAACCGGCGGGAGTGCGATCCCCAGCGCGGAACGGTCCTTCATCATTTGCGACAGCGACACGAACTCGCGGTTGGTCATATACATCATGCCGATATTGCCCTCTGCAAATTGGGTTAATGCCGTATCGGCAGTCAGCGAGGTTTCCCCGGGGAACATGCCGCCGTCCTGCTTCATGTGAAGCATCAGCTCAAACCATGGGGCATAGACGGAAAAGTCATATTTGCCGTTGTCATAGCCGTAATAGTACAGCCCGCTTCGGGTGCTGCCTACCTCCAAAGCCTGCAGGAGCGGCTCATTCTCGCCAGCCGGCAGGGCGAAGCCATAGATGCGGTATCCCTCTCCCGCCTGGGAAATCCTCGATGCGTATTGCCGCAGTTCAGCCAAGGTTCCGGGCGGCAGATCAGGGTCCAGCCCGGCTCTGCGGAACAGCTTCTTGTTATAGACAAGCCGGAGCGTGGCCGCTTCCGATGGGATGGCGTAGAAGTGGCTGTTCTCCCGGGTATAGTCGATGGCCCAGGCGGGATACCCGGCCAGCAGGGAGGGCTCCACCCATTCCGACAGATCCAGCAGCCAGTTCTTGTACAGGTAGGTTGCCAGCCAGCCTGTGGAGGCATTGAACAAATCCGGCCCCTCTCCGGAAGTCATCATCATGTGTAGGGATTCATCGTACCTGTCTGCGGGCATCCGGATCAGCTCCACCTCTACTCCCGGATTGGCTGCTTCAAACTTCTGAACGGCGGTGCGCAGCACATCCTGGTTGACATACTCCTGTATGGCAACCGTCAGCCTGACGGTCGGGACTTCAGATTCCCCTTGACGGGATTCCGGGGAATCCAGCCCGCGGCTGGTGCATGCAGCCAGCAACAGAAGGAAGAGCAGGAGCATCCCCCTCTTTGCCGGAAAATAGCAACTAATGGTTTTCATCAGAACAGGTCTCCTTTATAATGTGAGTAAGTTTGCTTGGCTGGTAACGCTTGCAAGGCAACGAAGAGAAACGGGGGAGAGGGCATGCTCCGAAAAATCGCGCCGTATTTGCTGCTCTATAACGTCAGCCTGAAATACCGGCTGCTGCTTTACTTCCTGCTGCTGGTCATTCTGCCGACCACGGTCATATCGGTTACGATCTACAATGAATCGATGCGCACCATCAAGGAGCATATCGATGCTACCCTGCAGAAGAATCTGATCTCGGCGGAGCGGGCGATGTTGAACAAGATTGAGGAGATGGAGCTGATCGCCAAATCCATCTACCTCAATCCCGATATGACGGAATTGCTGTCCGCCGACCGTCCGCTGGACCAGGTAGGCATTGTGAACGAACTGGCGAATCTGAATAAAATCATGGGCAGCTACGATCTGCCCGCCGACCGGAACCGGGAATTCCAGCTGCGGCTGTATATGCTTGACCGGCCTGAATATGCGCAGTACAATTTCTCCCAATATGTCTCTCCCATAACCAGAGTGGAACGGGAGGATTGGTACTACGCCTTGCCTCCGAAGCAGAGGTATTCTCTGGTTGCCCTGGTTCCCGGCAGCAGCTCCCCCATGAACGAACGGAGCATCATTCTGGCCAAGCGGCTGTTCGGCCTGCGCAATGCGACGATTCCTTATGTAGGCTTGTTGACGGTTCAGGCGGATGTGGGAGAGTTCACTACCATTCTTGCCGAGATGAAGCCCTCTGTCAACAGCGTTATTGCCATTCTCGATGACGAATCCCGGATAGTCGCCCTATCCGAAGCGGCTGAGAATGGCGGGAGCATGGCTTGGCTGGAGCAAGGGACCGGGCCGTCGCAGCTGTCCTCATTCGGGGAGGGGGATATGGTGATGGAGGGCGAGGAATGGCTTGTTTCCTCCAGACGGATTGATCAGCTGGGATGGACCATGCTTTCTCTGTCCCCGGTTAGCGATATGAACGGAAAGCTGGTTGCTCTGCGTAAGGTTATGTTTATTGTGCTGGCGGCCTGCATGGTGGCGGCCTTCCTGATCGCGTTGTGGCTGTCCGGCAATATCACGAAGCCCATCCGCCAGTTTATCAAGATGATGGCCTATGCCCAGAGCGGCAATTTTGACGTTCCCATGCAGTATCACCGCAAGGATGAATTCACCTATCTGTTCAGCCAGTACAACCGGATGCTGCGCAGGATCAAGCAATTGATCGATGAGCTGTATGTGTCGGAGGTGCGGAAGAAGGAGGCGGAGCTGAAGGCCTTGCAGGCCCAGATCAATCCCCACTTTCTCTACAATACGCTGGATTCCATCAACTGGATTGCGCTGCGGCACAAGGTACCGGATATCAGCCGGATGGTATCGGCGCTCTCCAACTTCTTCCGCTACAGTCTGAGCAAGGGCAAGGAGATTATTCCCATCGAGGATGAGCTGAAGCAGGTGGAATCCTATCTGTTCATTCAACAAATCCGCTTCAAGGAAAAGCTGGATTATTCCATCCAGGTGGAGCCGGAGGTCTACGGACATGAGGCGGTCAAGCTGACGCTGCAGCCGATTGTGGAAAATTCCCTTGTCCACGGGATTGAGAAGAAGCGGGGAGTCGGCCGCGTGCGCATTCACGCCCGCAAAGCAGGGGGGTGGATTGAAGTGGAGATCAGCGACAACGGGGCGGGACCGCCTGCCGGGCAGCTGAACGCCATGCTGAATGCCGAAGAGACCCGGTCCTTTGGGCTTCATAACGTCAATCAGCGGATCAGGCAGGTTTTTGGAGAAGAAGCGGGTATACAATTTTGTGAGCAGGAGGGGCAGGGCGTGATGGTCAGAATCCGATTCCCGGCCCGGACTGCGGGAGGTGCCAATGACGATGAAGCTTAAGATGATTATTGCCGATGATGAGTATAACGTGCGCGAGGGACTGAAGGAGGTTGTGGCTTGGGACAGGCTGGGCATTGAGGTTGTGGCCACAGCGGAGGATGGCATTGAATTGCTGGAGCATTGCCAAGCGCTGAAGCCGGATATTGTGCTGACGGACATCCGCATGCCGGAGCTGGACGGACTCCAGGTGGCAGACTTCTTGAGAAGCGCGGGGTACCCGGTGCGGATCATTATCATCAGCGGAGTCCAGGATTTCCATTATGCCAAAAAAGCGCTCCATCTGCAGGCGGACGGCTATATTCTCAAGCCTGTCGGAGTAGAGGAGCTGGAGCAAACGGTAAGTGAGGCGGCGGAATCCATCCGCAGTCAGCGGCGCAAGGAGGAGCAGGAGCTGAAGCTCGCGCAGCAGCTCAAGGAAAACCTTCCCGCGCTTCGGGAGCGGTTCCTGGCAGAGCTGGTAACCGGTATGGTCCGGAATCAGACGGAGCTTGCGGATAAGCTCCACTTCTTCGGGTTAATGCAATTGGCCGAGGGAAGGATTGTGGCAGCTGTCCTGGAAATCGACAATTACGAGGAAGCGGTTCAGCGATTCACCGAGGAGAACAAGCAGCTGATCATGTTCTCGGTAACCAATATTCTGGAGGAAATTGCGCAGCGGCACCGTTCCTGTGTGGTATTCAGCCCCAGGGAAAATCATTTTGTAGCCTTGTTTCACAGCCGGGAGGACAACGCGCTGCCCCATATGGATGCCATTGCGCTGATGCTTGACAGCACCTCCACCTATCTGAAAATGTCTCTCTCTGCAGGCGTAGGCAACCCGGTGGAGGCCATTGCCGAGGTGCAGTATTCCTATCAGGAGGCGCAGACGGCCTTGGATTACCGCTTCTTCACGGGACACGGGACGATTGTGTCCATTGGCGATTTTGGAGAACGCCGCATGCAGATCAACTCCTCCCGCATGTACGCCGAGCAGAATGAACTGATTCATTACATGAAGCTGGGCAAGGAGGAAGAGGTGAGCCGCGCAATCTCCTCCATATTTGAGCAGCTGGGCCGGGAAAGCAACTGCTCCATCAGCTATGTGCAGAGCATCGCTGTGGAGATGGTCAACCAGGCTTACCGGTCGCTGCATGAGCTGGGGGAAAAGGTAGAGAATGTGCTTCCCGGTTGGCCGGAAATAATGGCGGAGCTGTACAGCCAGCATCACCTCACGGACTTGATTGTCTGGCTGCAGCAGCTATTCCGGACTATGACCCGATTCTTCCTGCAGAAGAACAACCAGAAGAACAGCAGAACCATCAGGAAAATCAAGGAGATTATTGCCCAGCACTATATGGAGAATATTACGATGAGCCGCTTGGCCGAGGAGGTATTCATGTCGCCCAATTACATCAGTCAGATCTTCCGCCAGGAGACGGGAACAACGGTGACGGAATATGTGACCAAGGTACGGATGGAAGCCGCCAAGGAATTGTTGAAATCTCCGGATCTCAAGATTCTACAGGTGGCGGAGATGATCGGGTACGAAACCGCGGCGTATTTCAGCACGGTCTTCAAGAAATATACGGGAATGTATCCGCAGAAATACCGTTCGCTGCTTTTGGATGAGGAATGATAGTGGAGAGAAACCCGATAGAATATTGCAAGTTGCTGTAGATAATTCGATAGGTGAGCGCCGGTAATGCGTCTATACTAAGGACGTATAGCCCTCTACTGCAGCTTCCGCTTTTGACCGCGATAACACGGGGGAATACGCCAGCCGGATCTGCGATAAAGAAGGATGTTCAGCATAGTGGAGTTCAGCAGAAGCGGGAGCATGGGGGAGTTCACCCGAAGCGGGATCAGCATAGTGGCATCCGGCGAACATGCTCCGTGCGCATGATCCGGTGAAAAACAAGGGCGTGCATACAAGCACGGCCTGGGCGGGAGGTGGACATGCAGAAAAGCAAGAGCCGGCTTAACCATTTGTAAACGTTTACAAATATTCATTCTTGCAAGGAGGCAGGTTTGATGTGGGGTTATCGTGGAAAATGGGCCATTGCGCTGGTTGCTGCCTTGAGTGTTTTGTGCCTATGGAATTGGCCGGGGGCTGCAAACGCGGCGGAGGAAGAAGCTTACGATATCGTTATCCATTCCCGGGATGAGCAGACGGTTAAGGGCTGGGGAGTTTTTCCAGCTTGGAACCGCTCCGACTGGGGACGCAATTTTATCGATAAAACAGGCGCCCAGGAAGCGCTGTATAATGACCTGGGAGTCAATATGTTCCGCATTATGATCCCGGCCTCGGCCGGAGACGGGAACGGCAATCTGGTGACGGCCCGCATGCAGGAGATGGGCAATTTGATCCGAACGGCTTACAACCATGAGGTCTATGACTATATGATCTCGGTATGGTCCCCGCCTGTAGGCATGAAGACGCATCCCACGGTGAATGGCTGGACGGGCTCGGAGCATGTGAGATTGCTTCCGGAGAAGGAGGATGCCTACGCCGGTTACCTGGTGCGTGTCATCCAATGGCTGGTGGCGGATGGCGTCGGGGCCCCCAAGGCGCTTAGCTTTCAGAATGAGCCCCTCTCACAGATTGTCAGCGAATGGTGCTATTGGGGAGGGGACAACGGGCAGCAATTCCAGCGGTTCACCAAGCTGCTGCGCCAGAAGCTGGACCTGGCAGGACTATCGGATGTGCTGATCATTGCGCCTGAGGGAGCAGCGTATCATGACAACGAAAAGCTGCTGGGCGCCAATTTCGAAGCGGTAGCCCAGGATTCGGAGCTGGAGGCTGCAATCGGAGGCTTCGCTTCTCACAGCTATGTGTCCCGTGAATTCAGCTCGAAGCAAACGATTGAGGGCTATAAGAATGCGGCCGACCGTTTCCCGGACAAGGACCGCTGGCAAACCGAGTACAGCTCCCTGATTTCCGGGGTCAGCCAGCAGGATATGGCCATCGATGTGGCACAGCGCCTCATCAGCGACATGGCCTATATCCGCAACAATTATTGGTTCTGGTGGCTGGGCTGGGATCATCAGCGAACGGTGGGCTACGTGGGCGAGGTGATTCTGGAAGGGGACGGTTATACCGTCGACAAATCCAAGGCGTTCCACTTTCTGAGCAAGGTGTTCCATGAGGTTCCGGCAGGCTCCAAGATGAGGCGGATCTCCGCCGATCCGGCCTCCGGACTGGTAACGGCTGACGAGCTGTGGATGGACGGGGTTGCTTTTGATGACAACGGAAGAACGGTTGCCCTTCTGATCAATCCCCACGATGAAGACAGAAGGGTTAATATCGGGGGACTGTCCGGTGCTTCTGCCCGCATCTACCAGATGACCGAGCATACGACCGAGGTTGACGGGATGGTCCGGACGGCTGTCCGCAATATTGTAAGCGGAGGTGTGGATGATCTTGTGCTTCCGGCGCGGAGCATAACGGTGCTGGCAGCTAACGCTCAGGATGAGGCTCCGCCATACATCCGCTTCGACCAGAAGGACAGCTCCTCCGTGCTTGATGCGGTTTATGCCGTCAGGCAGCCGTCATTCACGGTTACAGGACGGCTTGATGAGCCGGGTGTGCTGCTGGTTAACGGGCTGCCTGTCTTGGTGGAGCAGGACTTAACCTTTGCTGCTGTGGTTACGCTGGCTGCGGGAGGCAATGTCATTACAGCTCAGGCAACCGATGCCAACGGCAACGCCAGCAGTCCTGCCGCCTTGTTCCTCCGCCATGATCCGGCCTATCTTGGGGTTAGCCTGCCGCAAGCCGGATACAGCTACACCAATAACCCGGTGTTCACGGTGAGGGGAGAAGTAAACGATTCGGCGGAAATCACCTTGCTCCATACTTATCAGGGGATGGAGACAGTCACCGCAACCGTGCAGGCAACGCTTGCTCCGGGGACGCTGCTTGCACCCTTCGCAGCAGAGATTACACTGCTGGAAGGCGAGAATGTGCTCCGGGCCACTGCGCGCAATGGCTATGATGAGCAAAGTGAGCCCGCCGTGATAACGGTTGTCTATGATTCGGCAGCTCCGGCGATCAACTCGCCCTTAACGGATACGGCTTACGCGGGAAGCTACGTATTGCGCGGAGCTCTGAGTGAGGAAGCGGTCTTGCGTGTTAACGGGGTGATTCAGCGGGTGGAGGCGGATTTGAGCTTCGCGGTGATCGTGCCTGTAGAGGAAGGGCTGAATACGATTGTACTTACCGCCGAGGACCGGGCAGGCAACTTGTCCGTGCGCCAGATTGAGGTTGCGGCGGCCGTACAACAAGACGATGCCCTTGCGCCGGGGCTGATCCAATCCAAGCGGATAGCCTCCCAGGACATCATCATTGACGGCAATCTCAATGAAGCCCACTGGCAGCTGAACCATCAGGCGAGGAAGCTGCTCGCCGGACGGAGTGATAATGATGTCGCCTTCTCTACGGCATGGAACGAGGAATATTTGTATGTGGGCATCCGTGTAATCGATGTTCATAAGGTGAATGATTCCTCCCGGGGCTATGAGGATGACTCCGTAGAAATCTATATCGACGGCAACAACGGACGTACCGGCACATACGGCAGTGACGATCATCAGATTACGCTGGGATGGCAGGATGCGGAGCTGTCTGTGGGCCGCAATATTACCGGGCTCCAATATGCCCAGCAGGATGATCCTGACGGCTATACGGTGGAGTTCGCCATACCCTGGAACGGGATCGGAATTGATCCTCCCAAGACCGGCACGGTGATCGGCTTCGATATCGGCAACAATGACGATGACGGCACCAACAACGGCTACCGGCAAGGACAACTGATGTGGCATGGCAATCTGGACAATTGGAGCAATACCTCCGCCTTCGGCTCCCTGCTGCTAAGCGACGGCAATGCGGCTGCGATTGCCCCATCCGCCCGCGCGCCGATTGTGATTAACGGAATATTCGATGAGCCTGCCTGGACCATCGGCCAGACTGTCCATCAGGTTATGGCGGGCAGTCCTCAGGGAGCCCTGTCCTTCGGCGCGTTGAGTGACAAGGATCATCTGTATATCGCCCTTCAGGTGGAGGCAAGCGGTATGGAGCTTGCAGATGAAGACATCCTTGAACTGTTCCTGGAGCCGGATGTTCTTAACCGGGGAAGCGGGGAGGCGGCTGCATACCGGCTTGAGCTGGATTGGGCTGCCGGTACGGCGGTTGGGGATTTGGATGTGGTTCATTTTGGAAGGACGGTTCGTGAGAACGGCTATTCCATCGAGCTTGCTATTCCATGGTCGGAGCTGGGGGCTGCGGCCAGCAGACATCTGACTCTTGGGCTTGAGATCGTCTATACCCGGACGGACAGCAGCGGGACAGCTGTTCTGGCCTGGAGCGGCGCAGCCGATCCGGTATCCTCCACTGACGGATATGGGTATTTGCTTCTGCATAATTTTGATTTGCCCACAAGAGAGTATGTGGTTCAAGAACCGCCGGGGCTGCGGGTGTTCCATGATCCGGCGCGGGACTTATCGAGAATCGCGGAGATGTCGAGCAATATTATTGTGGTGAGCTGGGATCCCCACAAATTCAATGGCGATGCCGACCGGCTGGGGCACCGCAACGATAATCCGGCCACTCCCGAGTATGTGGTCTATGAGTCCCCTTACGGCGACATTTTTTCCTTTGAGATTCTCACCGGACAATTCGACAATACACCGGGCTTCAAATTCTTCGTATCAGCCGACGGTGTGAGCTATACGCAGATCAATGCGGATTTCAAGCTGGTGGGCGGGCAATACAGCTATTCGGTTCGGGAGCGGACCTCCCACCGTCTCGGCGCAGGAATGCGTTATTTGAAAGTCGAGTTTCCCGGTACGCTCAACTGGCACGCCAATATCCTTGATATAAAATTCAAATACGCGGGAGATCCCTCCCTGCAGGATTTTGAGGATACGGCGGCGGACTTCAGCAAGCTGCACCGGTATTCCTCCGGCATCAGGATTGCTACCTATGAGCCGCAGAAGTTCGGCGGTGACGCCAACCGCTTCAAGCACGCAACCGACAATCCTGCAGAGATTCAATATGTGGAATATGCTTCTCCGGATGGGGAGATTCTGGAGTTCGAGGTAATAACCGCGCTGTATCAGGGCAATTCTCCCTTCCGGTTCTACGGGTCGGCAGACGGGACGGATTATGAACAGATCGCCGTTAACCGCACCTTGGTAACCTCGGGATCAGGCTATGCGGTCCATGCCAATATACCGTCGGAAGCGCTGGAGGAAGGTACACGCTATCTGCGGATTCAATTCCCGGGTGCGGCCAATTGGCATGAATATGTGAATCATGTGAAATTCACATACAGGGTTACCGACACGGAGCCGGAGGAGCCGGAGCTGCTGTTTACGGATAATGGGTCGGATCTAAGCAAGCTGTACGCTCACTCTCCTGCAATTGTGGTGGCGAATTACCAGCCGGAAAAATTCGGCGGCGATGCCGACCGCTTCAAGCATACCAGCAACAATCCTGTCGCTCCCGAATTCGTGGAGTACGAATCTCCAGGCGGAGCGATTACGTCCTTTCAGGTTGATACCGCCAGATATCAAGGAACGCCCGCATTCGTGTTCTGGGGCTCGTCCGACGGTATTACTTACGGGGAGCTGGCCTACTCATCAACCCTGCTCAGCTCCGGGCAAGGATATGCCGTGCAGCGGCATGCGCCGTCCCAGGCCCTGCCGCCTAACATCCGGTACTTGAAGGTGCAATTCCCGGGAGGGCTGAATTGGCATGAATATATCAACCAGATTTCGTTCAGCTATAAGAGCGGAGTACTGGATTAGTTTAAGTAAAAATATTGATTAAATAGATTTATTAGTAAAATAATGACGGATTCCGCCCGGGTTAAATGGGATGCTCCATTGGCCCGGGCGGAAGCATGAGGAGGCTTCAGGATGAAAGAGAGGATCAGGCGGGTTCATGTTGTATTCAAGACTCATCTTGACATCGGATTTACGGATTTGGCGGCTCAGGTCGTGGACAAGTACATGCTGGCCTATATTCCCAAGGCCATGGATTTGGCCGGGGAGCTGGAGCGCTCGGGAGGGCAGGCGCAATTCGTCTGGACAACCGGCTCATGGCTCATTGATGAATATCTCAGACGGGAGGATACGGATCATGAGCGGATGCTCCGGGCCATCGGGAAAGGACAGATTGTCTGGCACGGGATGCCCTTCACCACACATACGGAGCTGCTGGATGCCTCTCTGCTGGAATACGGCTTGTCCATTGCCGGGCGGTTGGACGCACGATTCGGCAGACGGACCATAGCTGCGAAGATGACCGATGTTCCGGGGCATACCATCGGCATGGTTGATGCTCTGGCGGCCGCGGGAATCCGTTATCTCCATCTCGGTGTCAATCCGGCCTCCAGAGTGCCGGAGGTGCCGCCATTGTTTCGCTGGAGAACGGCAACGGGCCGGGAGGTGATCGTGAATTATGCCGACGATTACGGAGGACAGGTGGACGCGGCAGGTATTGGCGAGGTGCTGGTATTCGCCCATACCGGAGATAATCTGGGGCCGCCGGAGGCAGATACTATCCGCAGGCTGTTCGCTTCATTGGAGTCCCAGTATCCGGGGGCGGAGGTCAGAGCCTCCACCATGGACGATTATGCCGCCGCCCTGCTGGAGATGGACCCGGAGCTGCCTGTGGTGAATGAGGAGATTGGCGATACATGGATTCATGGAACAGCAAGCGATCCATGGAAGCTGGCGGCATTCCCGGCTTCCTGGGAGGAGCAGCGGGGCTATCTGAGGGAGGCCTTGTCGGCGCTGCCCCAGGTGCTGAGGACAGAGGCGGAGAGGGAGCTGGCAGAGCTGCAGCCGCAGGGGGAGCTGCCGCAGGGGGAGGAGCCGCTGGAGGCGGAAGTCGAATACAGCCTCGGCTGCTTCCGCGTTCGTTTCGATCATGAAGGAGCGATAGAATTACTGGAAGATAGGCACGGGCGCATATGGGCCCAACCTGATAAGCGGCTGGGCGTCGTCAGCTATGAGACCTTCGGGCCTCAATGCTACGAACGCTGGCACAGAGAATATATGCGCAACCGGGAAGTCACCCACAGCTGGTCGGAGGCGGACTTTGGCAAGCCAGGACTGGAATTTGCCGTGCCGCCTGCTGCGCATGGCCTATACCGTCCCCGCCTTGACCGGCTGTGCGCTGTCCGGGAAGATGGGCACACACGGGTGTATGCCCAACTGTGTATGCCGGCGGCGGCTGTCAGGGATAACGGCGCCCCGGCTGTCATTACGCTGGAGTACAGGTTCACCTCCCACGACTCCCGGCTCGGGCTGACTGTCCATTGGGTGAACAAGCCGGGAAACCGCAAGCCTGAAGCAGTATGGCTTGGCTTGAATCCGTCGGTTGCCTGTCCCGGACACTGGGGCATGCACAAGACGGGGAGCTGGCTGTCTCCGCAGTCGGTTGTGCGGGGAGGAAACCGCCATCTGCATGCGGTGCAGACAGGGGTGAGGTATGCCGGTTATGATGGGACCGTGCTCATCCGCACGCTGGATGCGGCACTGGCCGCTCCCGGAGCCGGCAGACTGCTGCGGTCTGACGACCGCTTTGCCGACCTGGAGGGAGGATGGCATTTTCTGCTGAGCAACAACGTATGGGGAACCAACTTTCCCATGTGGCAGGAGGGCAATGCCAAATTCCGCTTTTGGCTGGAGTTTGCGTGAGGCAGTTTGGGCTGGTGGGCATCGTATTGACAAAGTGACAAAGCATTTATAGTAATAAAGCATCCGGCGGGGATAGGAGTCTCCGCCTTTTTGGTGTGCGTCATAAGGAAGGCTCCTTCCATACCGGAAGCAAGCTTCCTTGCTCCGGCTCTTTGCGGGGAGAATGCCCTCTGCTATAATGAGAAAAGTGAAAACGCTTCATGCTGTAGTTATGTATTGATCCTATGATTAGTGGAGGTGAAAGATGAAGCTCCCCCGAATCCGTTTAAATACGCAAAGCGTCGTGGTCAATTGGCTGGTCTCCTACATCTCCGTGCTGCTGGTGCCCATTCTGATTTGTGCAGGAATCTATGTGGCTACCTGGAATGTGGTAGTCTCGGAGGTGAACCGGGCCAATGAATCGGTGCTGAAGCAGATGGAGCAGAGCATTGACAGCAATCTTGCAGGAATTGAGCGCCTGAGTCTGGAGATGGCGTTGAGCAAGCGTCTGGCCGGATTCATTGATGTGAGCCAGCCTCTGACGGACAATGACCTGTATGATGTAATCGGGATCAGCAACGATCTGAAGGTGTACAAGATGGCCAATAATTATTTGGAGCAGATCTACATCTACTATAAGAACAGCGACACGGTTATATCCAACCGGGACCGCGGCGACAGCCGCAAGCTGTTCGGGAGCATCGGCACGGAAGACAATTGGGATGCGGGAGAATGGGCGGATTTTTTCGACAAGCGGTATGTGCAGGAATATCTGCCCATCACCATCACGGATGACGGACAAGCCACCAAGGGAGTTATGTATGCCAAGTCTGTGATTCTTGCCAATCAGGATCAGCCTGGAGCGGTGCTGCTGTTCATCATCAAGGAGTCCATGCTGCTGGGACAGACGAATGCCGGAGACAGATCCACCGTAGCCATCCTGGACAAGGAAAACCGCATCATAGCCTCCGCCGGTCAGGGATATAACTCGGAATTGTTGACTTACAGTCAAATGAGCGGCAAGAATGGAGTATACTATGCCGGCTCAGGGAAAAGTAAGGTAGCCATATCGTATACAACCTCGGGTAATACAGGGTGGAAGTATGCTTCCATTATCCCCGCCAACATTTTTGATGAGAAAATGCAGCTGGTGAAAACTCTGATCTATCTCAGCCTGGGACTTAGCGTTGCAGTAGGGGGCGTTGTAACATTCCTGTCCCTGAAGCGCAATTATTCTCCTATTAACTCGCTGGTCAACAGTCTGGTCAACCAGTCGGGGATCTCCTTCAAGTCCGGCTCGGATGAATATGTTTACTTGCAATCCGCCTTCAATAATACCTTGGATGAGAAGCGGAAGATGGGCCAGCGCCTGGAGCAGCACCGCAATGCCATCCGCTCGCATGTTTTGCAGACCCTGCTGAAGGGCGGCGCAGACAGCCAAGGACAACTGGAGGAGTCGTTGGAGGCCCATAGCATCCGGCTGACTTCGTCCGAATTCGCCGTGCTTCTGTTCGGGGTGGATCATTACGGCAAATTCGCCGATTCCGGCCAGGTAGAGCCCCAGAAGGCCCAACTGGTGCATTTCATTATCATGAATGTGGCTGAGGAAGTGGCGGGCTCTGCCCATCTGGCTCTGACCACAGAGATGGAGGGAATGCAGGCGTGCATCATCAATTTTAGAGATCCGGAAGACCGCGACGTGCTGGCCATTGTCCAGAAAATCCGGGCCTTTATGCTGGAGCATTTCCATGTCCAGATGACGGTGGCAGTGAGTGGAGTTCATGAGGAAGTAAGCGGCATCGCCAAGGCTTATCAGGAGGCGAGGGCTGCCTTTGAGTACCGCCTTGTACTGGGCAGTGACCGGATCATCCGGTACGGGGATCTTCCCCGACTGGATGCGGCGGACAAGCCGGCCCGCTACCATTTTCCTCTTCATGTGGAGCAGCAGTTGATCAATTTCGTGAAATCGGGGGACTACGGGAAATCGAGCGCCCTTCTTAATGAGATTGTGGAAGCCAATATCTCCGGAGGAGCCATGCCAGTCTCTCTGGCAAAGTGCCTTATGTTCGACCTGATCGGCACCATGGTGAAAACCTTGGACGAGACCGGGGCCAGCGGCAAGGCAGACTTCATGGAGGAGGTTGATCCGGTGCAGCGGCTTACATCCTGTGGGACCATGGAAGAGATGAGACAGCAGATTGATGAAGTGCTGCGGCGCGTCTGCCAATCCATCCAGGAGGATCAGAAGCAGCAGAGCCGTCATCTCAGCAAGGAGATTATGCAATATGTAACAGAACACTATTGTTCGGACGACTTGAATGTATCGTCGATCGGAGAAGCATTCAAGCTCACTCCATCCTACCTGTCCAAGCAGTTCCGGCTTCAGGCCGGGGAAGCGCTCCCCGATTATATCAACAAGATTCGGATGGAGGAGGCCAAGCGTCTGTTGCGGGAGGAGTCCTGTTCCATTGCGGAGGCAGCCAAAAGAGTAGGGTACGCGGATATGAATACCTTCAACCGGATCTTCAAGAAGCATGAAGGAATTACGCCCGGCAAATATAAAGAGATCCAGTAGCAAGCGGATAAGGAACCGGAGCAAGCCGGTTCTTTCGCTTTTTTGAGGGGTCACTGCGGATAGTTATGGGTATTTTTAAGGTTTTTGAAGGTGCAGTTGCCTTTTTGCGTGTTCCCAAAAGTACGGGCTTCCGCCATACTGACGGTGTAAGATTAATTTGCAACCAGGGGGATGAGCATGAATAAACATCTGAAACGCACCATCGGAATGGCAGCGACCGTCTGTCTGGCTTCTGCAAGCCTGCTTGCCGGTTGCTCCGGAAAAGACGAGGCTGCACAGCCGCCGCAGCCTTCTGCCTCAGCAGGCTCCGCGCAAACGGCCACCTATCCCATCACTACATCAGAGACGCTGTCGTCATGGGAAGCTATCAACACGAATTTGACTACCTTTGTCTCCAATCTGGCGGAGACTCCATTCGGCAAGCAGCTGGAGAAGGAAACCGGGGTGAAGGTGAAATATTCCCATCCCGCCGACGGGCAGGCCAAGGAGCAGTTCAATCTGCTGATCGCCTCCAACAATCTGCCTGATGTGATTGAATATGACTGGAATACCGGCTACCCCGGCGGACCGGAGAAGGCAATTGCCGACAAGGTTATTCTGCCCTTGAATGATCTCATCGATAAGCATGCGCCCAATCTGAAGAAGATTCTGCAGGAAAATAAAGAGCTGGACAAGATGCTGAAGACGGATTCAGGGAAATATTATGTGTTCCCGATGATCCGGCCGGATAATGGCCTGGTCTTCCGCGGCCCGATGCTCCGCAAGGATTGGCTGGATGAGCTAAGCCTGCAGGTGCCGACCACGATCGATGAATGGCATACGGTACTCACAGCGTTTAAGGAGAAGAAAGGCGCAACCGCACCTCTGACCGCTCAATATACTACAGAAATCAACTTCCAGGATGCCTTTATCGGCGCGTACAAAACAGCCAACCGCTACTACATCGATGACAATGGCAAGATTCAATACGGCCCGATTGATCCCCAATTCAAGGATGCCCTTACCACCCTGCGCCAATGGTATGCTGAAGGCCTCATTGATAAGGATTTCGCCTTGAACAATGATTCCAAATCGGTGGATACCAAGATGCTGAGCCATGCATCCGGGGCCACAGTGGGTCTGCTGTCAGGTGGCATGGGACGCTGGATGGAAACCGGTAAGAAGCAAGACCCCAAATACCAGCTGGTCGCCGCTCCCTACCCGACTCTCAATAAAGGCGAGAAGGCGTTCATCGGGCAGCGGGACTTTAAATACAACCCCGGCGCCAGCAAGGCCATATCCGCCGACAGCAAGAATCCCGAGCTGGCTGTCAAATGGCTGGATTATGCCTACGGTGAACAAGGCGCCATGCTCTTCAACTTCGGCATCGAAGGCGAAAGCTACACGACCCAAGGCGGATCGCTGGCCTATACCGACAATATAACCAAAGACCCCAAATTCAATCTTCAGCAGATGATTTCCCAGTACACCAAGCCAAACGGGCCTTTCCTGGGAGATGACAGGAAGAATAACTTCAACACCTTCAAGGAGCAGGATGATGCATTAGTTATCTGGGCGGAAACCGACGCAGCCAAGCATATTTTACCCGCTTTCATCACGCCCACTATTGAAGAAAGCAAGGAAGTGGCCAAGCTCAATACCGCAATAGCCAGCTACAAGGAAGAGATGTTCGTGAAGTTTCTGATGGGCAAGGAGCCGCTGGACAAATTCGATGAATATGTGGCCCGCATTAAGGAAATGGGCGTGGATAAAATTATTAAAATCTATCAGGATGCATATGACCGCTACAATAAACGGTAGAAGGCGGAGCTTCCGGGAGAGCAGGCTTAGAGCGTGCTCTCCCGCTAAATAAAGCAACGGATGGGATGGAGTGAAGAAAATGCCTGCACTAACCAATGTGGAAAATTCTGCGGTCTATGCTGCTCCCAAGCGGAGAAAAGCGGGACTGATCCTGGATATCAGAAAAAATAAGCTGCTGTACGTCATGCTGCTTCCGGTCATCCTGTTTTACATCCTGTTTCATTATACCCCTATGTACGGGGCTATTATTGCCTTTAAGGATTTCTCGCCGCGACTGGGGATTATGGGCAGCGACTGGGCGGGCTTGGAGCATTTCAAGACTTTTTTTACCGGAGCTTATTTTGGGAGGACGATCAAAAATACGCTGCTGATCAGCTTTTACCAACTGCTGTTCGGATTTCCGGCTCCTATTATTCTCGCTCTGTTATTGAATGAAGTGAAGCACTCCTTGTTCAAGCGGACGGTGCAAACCATCACGTATATGCCCCATTTTATTTCTCTGGTGGTCATATGCGGGATAATCAAGGATTTCACCTCCAGCGAGGGTGTGATCAATGATCTGATTGTCTGGTTGGGCGGCACCAGAATGACCTTCCTTCTGGAGCCTGGATTGTTCCGGCCGGTTTATGTCATATCCGGGATATGGCAGAATATCGGCTGGGGCACCATTATTTATCTGGCTGCCCTTACCGGCATCGATATGGAGCAGTATGAGGCGGCCCGCATCGATGGAGCGGGACGGTGGAAGCAGCTCACCAACATTACGATTCCCGGGATCATGCCCACTATTGTGATCCTGCTGATTCTGGAGGTAGGCCGGATGATGAACGTGGGCTTCGAGAAAATCATTCTTCTGTACAATCCCAGCACCTATGAGACGGCGGATGTGGTCTCCTCCTACGTGTACCGGGTAGGCCTGCAGGATTTCAACTACAGCTTCAGTTCGGCCGTTGGCCTGTTCAATTCGGTAGTCAACTTCACCCTGCTGATCTTCTCCAACTGGATGAGCCGGAAATTGAATGATACGAGCTTGTGGTAGGGAAAACCGCTTGCCAGACCGGATGATTGCCGGCGCAAAACTTCTTGGGAGGATATAATGATGAACCGACCTACCATATCGGAGAGAATATTCGACTGGAGCAACGGCTTGCTGCTGATGCTGCTCATGCTGGTGACGATCTATCCTGTTATCTATGTGCTGTTCGCTTCTTTCAGCGATGCGGGCCAATTGATGGCATACAAGGGATTTCTGTGGAAGCCCATAGGGTTTTCCCTGGACGCCTACCGGAATGTATTCGCCAATCCCATGATCGCCAAGGGCTATGGCAATACCTTGTTCATTGTAATCGTTGGTCTTGCAATCAACATTCTGCTGACTTCGTTCGGGGCTTATGCGCTTTCGCGCAAAAGTCTGAAGTACCGCAAGCCTATTATGCTCAGTATTGTGTTTACCATGTTTTTCAGCGGGGGGCTGATCCCTCTGTATCTGACGGTTAATAATTTGGGTCTGGCCAATTCTTTGCTGGCGTTGATCTTGCCCCAGGCGGTCAATACCTTTAATCTCATTCTGATGAGGACCGCCTTCGAGGCCATTCCCGACGCGCTGGAGGAGTCGGCCAAAATAGACGGAGCCAATGATTTTGTTATTTTGTTCCGGATTATTCTGCCTCTGTCCATGCCGGTAATTGCGGTGATGCTACTGTATTACGGAGTCAGCCATTGGAATTCCTGGTTCTATGCCATGATCTTCCTTCAAGAGCGCTCCTTGTTCCCGCTGCAGCTGATCCTGCGGGAAATTCTGCTGCAGGGTGAGGCAAGCAGCATGGCTGCAGGAGCTTCCGCAGGTGATGTGGCCATGCTGTCGGCAACCCTGAAGTATGCCACCATTATTGTGGCGACAGTTCCCATTCTTTGCGTGTATCCCTTCCTTCAGAAGTATTTTGTCAAGGGTGCCTTGATAGGGGCGGTTAAGGGATGAGCGGGAAAGAGCGAAAGAAAGGGCAATTGCGGACGGGTAGACAGCCGGGAATGGATGGACGGCAAGAGAGGGCCGGAAAAGAAAGACAAAGCAGGCTGGCGCCGGATGTGGACTGGGAGAGCTTCCTGGCCCCGCTGGATATGGAATGGGTCGTGAAGCCCGACAGCTGGAATGACGGGGCTTTTATTGGCAACGGCTTGCTGGGGGCAATGATCTACGGCGAGGAGCACTCCTGCAAAAGGCATGTGCTGCGCCTGGTCGCAGGAAGAACAGACGTAACTGCCGTCCGCACGGACCGCTCCGGCTTTCCTCCCCGCGTTCCTGTCGGTGAGCTTGAATTGGAGCTGGAGGGCTGGATCTATCATCCCACCAATCTGCGTCTGGAGCTATGGAATGCGGAGTTGGGCGGCTGTCTGACCACGACCAAGGGGCAGGTGCGCATCCGGGCTCTGGCTCACGCCAGGGAGCCTGTGCTGGCGATCGAGCTGGCGCCGGACCAGGGGGAAGCGCGCTGCCGGGTGAATTGGGTGGAGCATGCCAATGTTGACCCCATTCTGAAGAATGCGGATGGAATCAATCTCAATCAATATATTCCGGAGGTGCGGACCGAACGGTTCGCGGATGTTCGCGGGACACATGTATCTGTGCAGATGTACCAGGGCGGTGGCGGCTGTGTGGCCGCTTGGAAGGAAAGGAGCCTGCCGGATTCCCGCAGGGTGTGCTATCTGTCCCTTGTCCGGGGCTGCGGGGAGGCGGCGGTGGATGAAGCGGCGGAGGCCGTGCTGAAGGCCGCTTCGGCGGAATACGGGGAATGGGTGGAGAGGCACCGAAGCTGGTGGCATGATTATTATCCCCAGAGCTTCGTATCCATCCCTGATAAGCATCTGGAGAGCTTCTACTGGATTCAGATGTATAAGCTGGCTTCGGCAACAAGGCCGGATGCGCCTCTGATCGATAATCAAGGACCGTGGCTCGCTCCCAGTCCCTGGCCGGGCTGCTGGTTCAATATGAATGTGCAGATGAGCTATTCCCCCGTATATACCTCCAACCGGCTCAGCATGGGCGATTCTCTTGTACGGACGTTGGAGGAGGCGCAGCTTCAATTGCAGCATAATGTTCCGGAGGAATTCCGGCATGATTCCGCCGGGCTGGGACGGAGCAGCAGCTTCGACCTTGCTGCCCCGGTGGAGGATGAGGTGGGGAATCTCACCTGGATCTGCCATAATCTGTGGCGTCATTACCGGCATGCCATGGACGATGATCTGCTTCGGCGGTTGCTCTATCCTCTGCTTCGCCGCAGCATCGGCTACTATCTCCACCTGCTGGAGGAAGGCGGGGACGGCTTGCTCCATCTGCCGCCCGCTATCTCGCCGGAGTACGGCTCCTTCACCAAAACCAGGGTGCGGGATTGCCATTATGATCTGGCTCTGCTGCGCTGGGGCTGCGGGACTCTGCTCACGGCATCCGAACGTCTGGGGTTGGAGAATGATCCGCTGCAGTCCAGGTGGCAGGAGGTTCTGGAGAGGCTGGCACCCTTTCCCCAGGACGAGACGGGCCTGATGATCGGGCGCAGTACGCCTCTGGCCTACGGACACCGGCACTTCAGCCATCTGATGGCGGTATTCCCGCTGCATCTGCTGGATAGCGAACGGGAAGAAGACCATCGCCTGATTGCCCGTTCGCTGGCCCATTGGATCGGCAAGGAGGGGGACCTGCGGGGCTTCAGCATGACCGGAGCGGCTTCGGTAGCGGCCGCATTAGGAAGAGGAAGCGAGGCCTACGGTTATCTGAAGGCTCTGATGCATATGATCAAGCCGAATACCATGTACAAAGAGGCCGGACCGGTCATGGAGACTCCCCTGGCGGCAGCCGAAGCGATTCAGGATATGCTGCTGCAAAGCTGGGGCGGTGTAATCCGGGTTTTCCCGGCTGTACCTGCAGAGTGGAGCGAGGCGGTCTTTCATGATTTCAGGGCAGAAGGGGCTTTTCTGGTGAGTGCATTAAGGCGTTGCGGCACAACGCAATGGATTGTTGTGAAAAGTCTGGCGGGAGAACAGTGCCGGATCAGGACAGACTGGCGCCAAGGCTGCCGTTGGCGGCTTACGGATTCGGAGCAGGAATGGAACGTTGATTTGGAGCAAAACCAAGGTGTTGTTTCTCTTCCGCTTGCCTGTGGACAGGAAGCGGTATTGTACCAGGATACTGCTGCGCTTAAGCTTCAAGCAGGTCCGGCGGCGGGAAGCACCTGCGGTCCCGTGCGTCCTTTTGGCGGCAGCAAGCCCTGGCGGCTGTATGGTTTTCCGGTATCCGGCTCCGCTGACGGCCGGCTGCCCGCTTCACCATCATGAGAAAAGGAGATGTTTGACAGATGAGCAGCTTGTATGACCGGCTTCTTCCCGCTCCGCTTCAGGGCGGCTTCCGCATGGAAGGATATTGGATCTGGTGCGGATCGGTTGTCCGGGGGGAGGACGGCCGCTATCATATGTTTGCTTCCCGTTGTCCCAAGTCGATTCCGTTCCATCCCGGCTGGCTGGTGGCCTCGGAGGTGGTCCGGGCTGTCTCGGATACACCCGAAGGTCCCTACTCGTTCCAAGAGGTCGTGCTGCCAGCAAGGGGAGCGGAATATTGGGACGGCCGCAGCACCCATAATCCTCATATTACCCGACAGGGAGAGGAGTACGTGCTTTATTACATGGGTTCGACGAATCCTCTGCCTGATGCTGCTCCGGGAGAGTCCTTGGAGCTGAATGATCCCCGGGTCATCGTGGCCAGAGCCAACAAGCGCATCGGTATTGCCGTATCCCGTAGCGTATTCGGGCCCTGGCATAGGCTGGACTACCCCATTATGCCCGTCCGGCCCGGCAAATTCGACAGCTTCCTGACCTCCAACCCGGCTCCCTGCGTTCATGAGGACGGCTCCGTGCTGCTGATCTATAAAGCCCGGTGTTATGAGGGCAATCTGCACGGCCGGATGACCATCGGGGCGGCATGGGCGCCGCATTATGAAGGACCGTACCATGTCTTGCAGGAAACGCCTGTATTTCCGGAGGAGTTTCATCTGGAGGACCCCTTTGTCTGGAAAACGGCGGGTGGCTACGAGCTGATTGCCAAGGACATGGACGGGAATTTGTGCGGGGAGAAGCATGCAGGCATTCACGCCGTTTCACCTGACGGCCTGGACTGGCGGTTGAGCAACACGCCCATGGCTTATTCCAGAACCATCCGCTGGGAGGATGGAACCATCAGAACTATGGGCAGCTTCGAGCGCCCGTTCCTGCTGTTCCAGGATGGGCAACCCACCCACTTGTTCGCCGCCACAGCCGACGGGCCGGGGGGATTCGCCAATGCGTCCCATACATGGAATATGGTTATCCCTCTTGCACCGGAAGGGGAGGCGTACGGACAGGATGTTGGAGCAATGGCATGAATAACCAGCCTTAAGGCATGGCCGGCAATTTGCGAATTTTAATTAATATAAGGAAATAATATCGAGAAATGGGGAATTTTTGATGAAATCTGCTCGCTCCGTCCTTCTCTGCATGCTCTGCCTGACCCTGCTGCTGTCCGCCTTCAATTTGCCTAACCGGACAACAGCCGCCGGGGCGGAGACGAATGCGGCACTAAAGGCAATCATGACTTCCAGCGGATATGGGGGCTCTTATGCCCCGTCCTTGGCCAATGACGGGAATCCGTCAACCCGGTGGGGCGCCTCAGGCAATGGCATGGGCAGCTGGCTCCAGGCGGATTTTGGACAAAGCCAGCGTTTTCACAAAATTGTGCTGAAGGAATACAAGGTTAGCGGCGCTTACCGGATGGAAAATTTCAAGCTTCAAATTTCCGGCGACGGCTTGGAATGGACCGATATTACGGCGGATACAGGGATCGGCAACGAAAAGACCTATCTTTTTGATCCGGGTTATTCGGTCCGTTACGTCCGTCTGTTGGTTGTATCAGCGGTCAATGGTCCTCACATTGCGGAATTTGAGATTTATGACAGGCTGGAGGAGCAGCAGCCTCTGCCGGAAGCTCCTGCCTGGGTAACGGGTGAGGCGGCAAGCGGTATGGCCCATCTGTCCTGGCAGGAGGTGCCGGATGCCCTGCATTATAAGGTTGACCGGTGCAATACGGTGGGTTGCAGCGTCTACGAGACAATCGGAACTTCGGCAACCACCCATTATCTTGATTGGTCGGCAGAAGATGGAGTGAGCTATACGTATCGGATTGCGGCTGTCAACGGCGCAGGGGACAGTCTGCCCTCCGCACCGGTTACCCTGCTGCCGGCACAGCCTCTGATCGCGGGCAATGAATTGAATGTGGCGCGTCAAAATGCGGTAATGAGCGCGAGCGGCTATGCGGGTACGTACCAGCCGGAACTGGCCAGGGACGGAAGCATCAGCTCCCGTTGGGCCGGACCAGGCATGGATAGCTGGCTTCAGGCCGAATTTGCCGAATCTGAAGTCCTTGACAAGATCGTGATCCGGGAATTCAAGCTCACTGACGGGTACCGCGTCCTGGAGTACAAGGTGCAGGTCTCCGATGACCTGGCCAATTGGACCGATATTGCCTCGGGATACGGCATTGGGGCAGGAAGGGTTCATTCCTTAGACCAGGCTCTTGCCGCCCGTTATGTCCGGTTGCATATTCTCACTACCACCGGAGGAGGTCCTCATATCGCCGAGCTGGAAATATACAAGAAGAGCATTGTTCCCCAATGGGGCAGCGGGGAAAACCTGAGAGCCGTGGATATTACCCAGACAGGATTGATGTTGCAATGGCAGCCCGCGCTTGATCCGGAGGGGGAAGGAATTGAGGGGTACAAGATTTTCCGGGATCTGAAGGAGCTTGCGGTGGTGCCGTCGGGACAGCTGGCATATGCCATAACGGATCTTGTGAGCAATACGCCTTACAGCTTCAGTGTGCAGGCGCAGAATAAGACCGGAAACTGGACCGCCGGCAATCCTTCTATTACGGTGCGGTCGCTAAAAGAAGCTTATTATCTGGTGGCGTACAGCAATACATCCCGCAGCGGAACCGTGAAGGTCAAGGATTCCTATCCTGTTGAAGCGTCGGATGTTGTGTACAGACTTGCTGCTCCTCCCTCCAACGGAGCGGCTGTAGTGAATGAAGACGGAACCTTTACTTATAATCCGAATCAAGACTATTCCGGTATGGATAATTTTATTGTGACAGGAACAGACAGTGCGGACGTTGTCCGGTCTGTTGCCGTACAGCTGTACGTCCAGGGGCCGGCTGCTGAGCTGGAGGCTCCTGCGCACAGCTCCCTGGTCTATCCCGGTGAGGACGGGAGACTGGTGTATGCGGAGGATGGGCAGGGAAATAGCATCCCTGATTTTTCCAATGTGGGCTATAAGGGCGGCGATGAGCAAATTCCCGACGTGCCGGTTAAGCTGACCCTGGAAGCAATGGCGGCAGGAGATGACACGGCGCGCATTCAGGCGGCGATTAACGAGGTGTCTCTGCTGCCGGCAGATGCTGACGGGTTCCGGGGCGCGGTTCTGCTGAAGAAGGGACAGTACCGGCTGGCGGATACCCTGTATATTCGGACGGATGGTGTAGTGCTGCGGGGTGAGGGACAAGGCGAGGACGGCACGGTGCTGCACGCCACAGCCGCCAGGCAATACGATCTTATTCTGGTGGAGGGAGCAGGCAGCCGGACGGAGCAGCCGGGTACGCGGACGGCCATAACCGATGCCTATGTGCCTGTGGGAACCCGGTCCTTCTCGGTTGCCGATGCGTCTTCTTATGCGGTCGGGGATTCAATTGTCATTTACCGCCCTTCTACGGAGAAATGGATTCATGATCTGGGCATGGACCGCATTCCCACCCGCAGCACGGCGGTCACCCAGTGGCAGCCCGGCACATTCGACCTTGAATTTGAGCGTGTGGTTACAGAGATTAAAGGCAATCGGATTACAGTGGATGTCCCCGTAGTGAACGCAATGGAGGAGCAATACGGAGGCGGTGCGGTCTACAAGTATCAATTCCCCGGCAGAATCCGGCAGGTAGGCATAGAGTCTCTGCGGATGGAGTCTTATTATAATCCTGCCTTGGGGGATCAGGACGAGGAGCATGGCTGGACGGCCATCGGGATCGACAAGGCGGAGCACGCCTGGGTGCGCAATGTCACTTCACGTTACTTTGGATATAACACTGTCTACATCAAGAGAGGCGCCAAATATGTAACGGTACAGGACTCGGAATACCTGGACGGGATTTCTACTATCACCGGGGGACGGAGGTATTCCTTCTATATTGAAGGACAGCTTAGTCTGGTTCAGCGGGTGTATTCCCGCAATGCCCGGCATGACTTCTCCCTCAGCTCACGGGTGCCGGGACCCAATGTGTTCCTGTATGGCGTGGGAGAAGGGGCATGGTCGGCGAGCGAGCCGCACCACCGTTGGTCCGTGGGAGCGCTTTTCGACAATATCTCTCTGGAGGGTCCCAATAGCTTTCTGACGGCGGTCAACCGGGGAGATTCGGGCTCCGGGCATGGCTGGGCGGGTGCGCAGATGGTCTTCTGGAATTCCAAGGCTCCCATGGTCCTGCTCATGAGCCCGCCCACCGCCAACAATTATGCCATGGGGATTACCGGATATGCTATCGATCCGTCTTACTTCCCGCAGTTGATCGAATCCAACATGGACTGGATCAAGGACCGCTCGGGGGAAACGTTCTATTATGAGGGCTCGCCTTTTATCGGCAATGCCTATTTTGAATCTCCCCGGGGACCAGTGACGCCCGACAGTCTGTATCTGAAGCAGCTCCAGGACCGGCTGACGGCCAAGCTTTGGCCGATGGTGGAAGAGACGGAGCAGCTTCTTCAGCAAGCAACTGCGGGAGAGGGGCCGAGTCGTTATCCTACGGCGGCTGTGGAGGTGCTGCGGGACTCCGTGAACAAGGCGGTTGTCATCCGCGATAAAGCGGGGCTGACCCTCCGGGAAGCGGATGCCGCCGCAAGAACCAGAGCAAGAACCAGAGCAAGAACCAGAGCAAGAACCAGAGCAAGAACCAGAGCAAGAACCAGAGCAAGAACCAGAGCAAGAACCAGAGCAGGTCGAGCAGCCTGCCAGGGCGGCTGAAATTAACGTTGCACCCCCTGCCTCAGGACCGGATTCGCCTGTAGCGGCAGAGTTTCTTCTGAAACAGGAGGCACTTCGGATATCCCGGGGCATTGGTAAGACGGGAGCTCCTCTTGTTACTGTGCAGACAGACTCCGGCAGCTTTGCCCAAGCCGTTGATTTGGCCGCCGCGGGCGGGACAGAGAAGCTGGTGATTCAGATATCAGGAGTAGATAAGGGAGATACAGCGCGCTTTCTGTTGTCTGCAGACAGCTTGCTGGCAGCTGCCGCTCGCCTGCCTCAGGGCATTCTCTCCTTCCGGGCAGCAGGTGCCGAGTATGACATACCCGTTTCGCTGTTGGATGTGATACGAACGGCCGGAGGAATTGCAGGAGATCCCGGAGAGTGGCAGCTGGCCGTCTCGCTCAGCAGGCTGACCGGAGCTGCAGCCACGGCCGCAGACGCAGCGGCAGCAGCCGGCGCGAGGGGAGTTTCGGTGCTGGGCGATTGGTTCGATTTTCAACTGGCGCTCCAGTCCGGTGAGAAGGAACAAGCCATAAGCGGCTTTGGATCAACCTTTGTGGCCCGAACCATTCCCGTAAGCGACAGGGTGAACGTCGGCAGAGCAACGGCTGTTACCTTTGATCCCCAGGAAGGCACCATAGAATTTGTTCCTTCCGTCTTCGAAACGGACGAAGAAGGCCAGACATGGGTCACGATCAGGCGCAACAGCAACAGCATCTACGGCGCGGTGTCAGTGGAACGCTCATTCACCGATCTGGATGGCCATTGGGCAGCAGAGGATGTGGAGCGGCTGGCATCCAAGCTGCTGCTGGAGGGCAGAGAGACGGACCGATTTGCTCCCGACGCTCTGATCACCCGTGCAGAGCTGGCAACATTGTTGGTCCGCGCTCTCGGTCTGGTCCGGTATGAACCGGCAGCGCCCTTCACGGACGTGATGAACTCCGACTGGTATGCAGCTTCTGTAACAACTGCTCAGAAGGCCGGACTTGCAGAAGGCTACGGCGACGGCAGCTTCCGTCCGGATGAGTTCATAAGCAGAGAGGAGCTTGCGGTGTTCCTGTCGAGAATGGCCGCTTATGCGGGCGTGCGGCTGGAATCCGTGAGGGAACAGGAGCTTGATTCATTCTTCGACAGCAATGACATTAGTGTATGGGCCAGGGAGGATATGGCGCAGATGGTGGCGGGCGGCATTATGGAGGGGAGCTCCAATAATGCTTTGGAGCCCGCGGAACGCTCCACCCGTGCCGAAGCGGCGGCGATGCTGGGACGCATATTGAAGTCAGCCGGGTTTATCAATTAGGAGGCTGATCTGCCCATAGAACGTCATCTCAGTCTGTTGGAATCTCATCTTGTGCAATTTAAACAGCCGCGGGATTAGCCGCGGCTGTTCAAGCGCCGGAAGGTTCCGGCTTTCGATGCGAGGAAGGCATTTGCAAAAGGAAAAACAGGCTCAACCTGAGCGAAAGGGAGAGTGTCCGAACACACTCTGAAGAGTTCGGCAGACCTGCTGCTCTCTGCGTTATCCCCGCCCTTGCCCCTTCAGCTGCTCCAGCAGCCCCTGCTGCCGGATGTAATCCGCCAGCCGCTCGCCGATCTCGATCATGCCGTTGTTGCCGGGATGCAGCAAATCATGGCTTAGCCCGCTGTACGAGGTGAGCAGCGCGCGGCCATCCACATAGTGCAGATTGGACAAGCCGGACCCGGCGACGATGGACCGGAGCACCTCCCGGTATTCGTCCGGGGTAGCTTGCGGATTGCGTCCAGGCCATACATGGCCCAGATCGGCGAAGCTGGGAAACAGGCTGATGCACACCACGGGCTTACCCGGATTGCGTGAAGCAACGGTCATAGCCATATAGGAGGCTTTTTCCCGGAATTCATCCGCAGGTACGCTCTGGTTCAGCATATTGATCGACATGCACAGGCTGGCGATATCCCAATCCTTGCGTCCGGCAATATGATCCGCCAGAGCGGCTTCACAGTGCGCCGCGCCGGGCATGCCCAGATTCAGCACGTCCAAGCCCAGCCGTCCTGCTGCCTGCCGGATATAGCTCAGATCCGGCGTTAATGCGCTGGCGCCGTAGGTGATGGATGTGCCATAGGCCAGATAGGTCAATTCCGGCGTTTCCCCTTGATGCGGAGGCCGGATTCCGTCGCCGCGGACATCCAGCAGGTGAACCTCCCCGCCATGGGGGATAAGCCGCCATACCTTCGGGGCGAAGCCCTCCCTGGATTGCTCAGGTATCACCCAGGGGGTAAAGCCCGGCGACGGATAAACCGCTTCAATCTCCACAGGCTCCTCCCCCACCTGGTATTCCGCCACGTAATGGCTGCCCGCATACACATATACCTTGCTCGGGAACTGGTACGACGCCAGCGAGACAACGGCCGCGCCGTCTCCTTCGTTAACAAACCGGATTTCCACACCGGCGGCCCGTCTGGTAGCGTTCCTTGCTCCCTCATTAAGCTGCACCCGTACGGACTCGGGCAGCCGCTGCAGCAGCACACCCGGTTTCCCCGGCAATTCCAAGCTCTCCTCCACATTATGCAGTTCTACTTGTCCCCAACGCATAACCGACCCTCTCCTTTATGTACTTGCTCCAGCTATCCCAATGTTATTCCAGTCACTTCAGCTATCATAGAACATTGGGACTGATTTGGGAATGGACAGGATTTCGCTGATATGCACGAAGTTTCACACCTGTTATCCCGGCTGAAGAGCGGGATCAGGGGAGTTTGAGCTTTTCCCGGCCCAGTGATAAGATGTCTGTATAAAACCACTCGAAGGCTGGCAGCGGCGTACGGAAAACAAAGACCGGAAATTCAAGGCTACTTACCGCATCGGTGAAATCGCCTATGCGGAGGTGCGGATCTGTCCCGAATCAACGACAGCAAACTCTCCGACTTCCAAAACAGGAATTTTCAGGTTTGATGCGTAATCATCCGTTCTATTCTTTCTACCCCCCATTTAATTGGTCTATTTTTCTTTTGAATGTGCCCTTATTATTTAAAATGGCTATCCCGATTAGCATGCCGGATTTATCGTGAGCGATAAAGAAGACCACAGCAAACCACGTAGGCAAAGGAGTCCGCTTCTTTTGTGGACACCTACATTTATTGTTGGAATCCGCTTTTATTTTTTGTGTTGTATTCCGATTCTTATGCGGGGGGCGAGGGGCAATCCGCAAATCGGCGCTTTTATTTATCTGTCGGTGTTGATAGAATTAGAAAACGGGGGGGAGAAATATGTACAGTGTGGTTCTGGTGGATGATGAGCCATGGATATTGAAGGGGATTGCCCAAACCTTTGCTTGGTCGGAATGGGGGTTCCAGGTAATCGGAGCCTATTCCAGATCGGCCATGGCTCTGGACGAGATTCTGGCCACACGTCCCGATGCGGTATTTACCGACATTCAAATGCCGGGGGTCAGCGGTATTCAATTGATGGAAGTCTTGCGGCAGAATGGTCTGGATACGGAGATTGTCATCATCAGCGGCTTCGGCCAGTTCGAGTATGCCCAGCAAGCAATTCGGGCAGGCGCCTTCGATTACTGCCTGAAGCCCTTGAGTGAGGAAACCTCCCAATCCTTGCTGCCGCGGCTCAAAAAACGGCTGGACGAGAAGCATGCTGCGATGAAAGGCAACCCTCCGGAAGCTGTCATAAGCGAGCAAGAAGATGACAGCGATTCCACCGGCTTCGGGAGGATGCTTCTCTACCTGAATGAGCATTATCAGGAACAGATTCAGCTGAAGGACTTGTCCCAGAAGTTCTTTTTTAACAAGAATTATGCCAGTGCCCTCTTCAAGAAGCATACGGGAATGACCTATTCGGAATACGTGAATTCCATTCGCATCAACAAAGCGAAGGAATTGCTTGTCAAGACGTCGCTGCCTGTTGCCGAGGTAGCCGAGAAGGTGGGCTATACGGACTACTTTTACTTCAACAGAATCTTCAAGAAGATAACAGGCGTCACACCGGCCGGACTGCGGAAGGGAGAGTGATGTTGTGAAGCGACTGCGCTCCTTAAGTCTGCGCCGACAGTTGATTCTGATGTTCTGCACAGCCTCATTCATGATTTTGCTGCTGCAATTGTTCTTCTATGCCAATATTTATATCCGCCAGCGCAATGAGAACACGGCGGAAATTTATGCCAATATTAACCGCACGGATATGGTTCTGAGCCAGACGTCGGAGCAGATTGAAAAAACCGGCCAATCTATCGCCAATAACCCCTACGTGCAGGAATATTTGCAGCTGCAGAACGATTCCCTGTCCGAGAGCATAACCGAACGGTCCGTGCTGGCGAAGAACATATCCAATTTCTTCGGCGGAATTACCGGTTCCAGCGACATTATTCTGGATATCGCTCTGGTAGACCGAACCAGGTCACTGTTGACCTACAAGAACATCTTCACCTACTCCATCTATCAGGTCATCAGCCGGCAGATTGACTTCGAGAGCGACAACCCGGAGCTGGCCCCGGTCTGGATCAGTTATAGCGCCGATGATTCCTCCTTGTACCGGCATTTTGCCTATGTGGTGCCCATCCGTCATACAACCGGGCTATATGAGGAGCGCAACCAGAGGACGGGCTATTGCATCCTGTGGAGCAGGCAGAAGTGGCTGAGTGAGGTAGTGACAGGCACTGCGGCGACAGTCCATTCATTGGTGGCGATTACCGACGGGAACAACCGGATTATTGCCCTTAATTCCGGGAGAGATACGCAAGCTGTGGTTGAACCCATCGCCCGCCTGATGGGACAGGTTGAAGCCCACGGGCTGAGCAACACTGTAGGGACATATGACTTTCTTGGACAGAGTTCTTATGTATTAATCAAAACCAACCCCCAATCAGGCTGGAAGTCCATCAATATTACGCCGGTCCATGAGGTGTACGCCGACATTGCACGCTTGTTCTACCAAGGGATTGGATTGACAGCGGTCAGTATTGCAGTACTCTTTCTGCTGGGTCTGGGGATGATTCAGGGGATCAATCGCCCCCTTACCTCGATTCTGGCCACCTTGAAGGAAATCGGGGAAGGTAACCGGGAAGCCCGACTCAAGGTCAGGTACAAGAATGAGTTCGGTACGATTGCCGGAAACATCAATGATATGCTGAATAAGTCAGACTGGATGACACAGCATATATTTGATATGCAGGAGCAGCTGCACAAGCTGGAGCTGATGCAGAAGGAATCGGAAATATTGGCGCTGCAAAGCCAGATTAATCCTCACTTTCTGTACAATACGCTGGAGTGCATTCGCAGCATTGCCACCGTATACAAGGCGAAGGAAATTGTCGTCATTGTGGGGAGCATGGCCAATATTTTTCGATACAGCATCAATGGCGGGATTACTACCACAGTGCAGGCCGAACTGGAATGTGTAACGGATTATTACCGGATTATTTCTATCCGCTACGAAGGCAGGCTCCAGCTGTCCATCAATGTAGATGAAAGCTTGAATAGCTGTACGATGATCAAAATGTCTCTTCAGCCGCTGGTCGAAAATTGTGTGCGCCATGGCCTAGAGGTGACGGATGACGAGCTTCAGATAGCCATTAGCGGTTGGCGGGATGGGGAATTTGCCTATTTTGCCGTTTCAGATACAGGCTCGGGAATGGATAAGGAGCAAGTCCAGGAACTAAATGACACATTTCAAACCAGTTGGGCAAGGGATGCAGCCGGCCGGCAGCGGTCCCGGATTGGCCTGGCGAATATCAATGGACGAATCAAGCTGTATTACGGAAAAAGCTGCGGGCTGCTGGTGGATAGTGAGCCCCATATAAGAACCTGCATAACGGTGAAGGTCAAGCTGGACAGGAACTGATTTGGGTGCTGCTTAGGTCTGATTAAGGGGTAACCTGATTTGAGGATAAAAGACATCTGATTTACAGACATATGACTCCTTCATTGCAGCGCTTACAATAGAGATATAGAAGAAAATCAGAATGTGGAGTGAGGGAGGAATTGGCATGAAACTTGCTGTGACAGAGGGAAGTCCGGCGGCTGGGCAGCGTGGACGGACAAGCGGGCGTTCGGAGAGAATGCACCAGTTGAGACGTCAAATTTGGCATTACCGGAAATTGTACGTACTATTGAGCTTCGGGGTCATATTCTTCGCCCTGTTTGCCTATGGACCCATGTACGGCATTCAGTTGGCATTCAAGCAGTATAGTATTGCGAAGGGGATTACCCACAGTCCATGGGTGGGGTTGGATAATTTCCAGACCTTGTTCGGCCGCCAGGAATTCTGGATCGCATTGAAGAACACGCTGATTATATCGTTTCTCCGAACTGTGTTCTCATTTCCGGTTCCGATTATTCTGGCGATTATTCTGAATGAGCTGTATTCCAGCAAGCTGCGCCGAGGATTGCAGATTGTGTTCACACTGCCCCACTTCCTGTCCTGGGTGACCATCAGCGGCATTATGATGAATCTGCTCTCCACGGACGGAATGCTGAATTCTCTCATTACTGCTCTGGGAGGTCAACCTGTCGGGTTTCTGACAGAAGGCAATATATTCCGTGGGCTGCTGGTCTTCAGTGGTATATGGAAGGAGGCCGGTTGGAGCAGTATTATCTACATGGCGGCCATTGTAGGCATTGACCCTGCTCTGTATGAAAGCGCTACGATAGACGGAGCAAGCCGCTTTCAGCGCATATGGCATATTACCTGGCCAGGCATCAGAAGCACAGCGGCCATTCTGCTGATTATGTCTGTAGGATATTCTATTAGCGGTAATTTCGACCAGGTATTTAATTTGTATAATCCCATTGTCATGAAGTGGGCGGACATTATCGATACCTATGTATACCGCATCAGCTTCCAGCAGACGCCAGATTATGGGCTTAGTACAGCGGTGGGATTGTTCAAGGGTGTCGTCAACTGCATCCTGCTGCTATCCGCCAATTTCATCATTGGCAGGCTGGACAGCGATTCGAGAATGATATAGGAGGTGTACAATGTGAAAAAGTTCAGTTCCTTTCAAATCTTCGCCGCCAGTTTCATGATTCTCTGGGGAATCATTATTCTTTACCCCTTCTATAATGCGGTGCTAACTTCTATCGTGCCCATGTCCGTCTATGTGCGGTCTCCCTTCCTGCTCTATCCGCCCGAGTTGGACTTTTCCTCCTATGAGTTCATCTTTCAATGGCGGGGACTCTTCTCCGGCTTCAAGTCAACCGTGATCGTGGTTATATTGGGCGTGGCCTACAACCTGTTCTTGACCGTGACCATGTCTTATGTACTCTCCAAGCCGATACCGGGGAGGCGGATTGTTAATTTATTCGTTATCTTCACGATGTTCTTCCAGGGAGGGCTCATTCCCGGATATCTGCTGATCAAGAATCTGCATCTCATTGACAGTTATGGCGCCATGATTCTGCCAGCGGGGATTGCAGTGATGAATCTGATGATTATGCGCAGTTACTTCCAGACCATTCCCATCGATCTGGATGAAGCAGCCCGGCTGGATGGGGCTGGAGAGATGCAGATTCTGATGAAAATATACTTGCCCTTATCTGTACCCATGTTAGCCACGATTGGATTGTACTACGGGGTGGATCGCTGGAATGAGTGGTATAACGGGATGCTGTTTATTCGCTCCATAGACAAGTTGCCGCTGCAGTTGATGATACGCAATATGCTGCAGTCCGCCAGCAGTGTCATCAACGAATTGCCTGAGGATCTACGGCCCAACACATTCCCTCAAGGGATTCAGATGGCCGGGATCATTGTAACCATACTGCCGATATCCATCGTATATCCATTTCTCCAGAAATATTTCGTCAAGGGTTTGACTCTGGGTGGCGTTAAGGCATAGGGAGTAAGGCAAGGCATAATCGAAGAAATCCTGTTGCGGGTTTCGATATATGAAATGATGAAATAAAAAAGGGAGGATTGTCAATCAATGACCACTGGAACTAGAAAGTACAAATGGTTTGCAGGAACAATGGTCTTCACCATGGCGGCAGGATTAATGGCGGGGTGTAGTTCCGACAAGCCGGAGGTTGCTTCTTCACCATCAGCAGCAGCCAATACGTCTGCAACTGCTTCACCGGAAGCCAACCCGTTCAAGAATAAGCTGAAATTCACCATGAGCGTCATCGACGCCGAGAAGGCTGGCTTGACTGCCTCGGGTCAACCGGCGGAAAATTTCAAGTGGTTAAGCGAGAAATTCAATGTGGAATTTGAATTTGTACCGTTGACCTGGGCAAACTATCTGGATCAAACCCGGGTATGGCTTAATTCCGATTCGGCGCCGGACTTGATTATGCTGGATGTGCATCAAAGCCGCTACGGCGAGTTCGTCGAATGGGTCAAAGCGGGACTGTTCAAGCCTTATCCTGAACTGGCCAAGTATCCCAACCTGAAGAAGCAATACGATGCAATGACAGCAGGCAAGAAATTCAATATCGACGGAAAAATGTACGCTTGGCCGGCCGTTAGCGACCTGAGCAAATATGACTATGTGTATAATGGATCAGGCTACTTCTACCGGAAAGACTGGGCCAAGGACGTAGGCATGGTCAAGGAAGACGATATTTATACCTATGATGAGTGGAACAACCTGGTGAAGGCCGTCCGGGAGAAGGACCCCGGGAAGAATGGCGCCGGGAAAACCATCGGGATGATTTTCAGAGACGCCTGGGCTTTTCCCAAGTATGTAGTCGGGGGAATCTCACCCTACATGGATACCGTTGTGAAAGACAAGAATGGAACCTGGATATGGGGTGCGACACTGCCGGAGACGCTGGAAGCGGTGAAGGAAATCAAGAAGCAATACGATGAAGGAATCATCTGGAAGGATCAGCCTTTGGTAAAATCGGGGGACGCCGACAACAATTTCGTTGCGGGCAAATCATTTTCTATTGTTGCTTCAGGCGTTACGATGAGTACGACCGTAGGCTTGTTCAAAAACTTCAAGGACGCCAACCCGGCTCTTGATCCGCAGACATCCATCGGATTGGCCAAGGTGAAAGCGCCCAACGGAAAGCTTGTCGCCTGGCAAGGATCGGATCACTGGTCACAAACAGCCATGAATCACAAGATGAGCGATGAGAAGGCGGAACGCTGGGCGGCAATTATGGATTTCTACACATCAGATGAAGGCCGTCTGTTTGCAGGATACGGGATTAAGGATGTAGACTGGAAATTGGATAGTGCAGGGAAAGTGGAAGTGCTTTGGAAAGAGAAGGATGCCAATGGCAACCCTGTTTATCCGTATGCCTACGGGAGTACATCGTGGTTAAGACCTGCCGGCGGTCGCGACGCAGCCAACCTTGATAATATTTCCAACCCGCAGTGGGCGCGGGATATGATTCGCCGCAACCTGGAGCTGTACAGCGGCCCCGAAAGCAATGTTATCAAGATGAATGTGGAACAGGCGTATTATACATCCCCTGTATTTACCAAGGCGATGACAGACACGGACATTTCCAAGAAGATTGCGGAGTTGATGACCTCCAAGGATATTGAGAAGGATTGGAATAACTGGGTGAACCAGAAGCTCCAGGAGGTTCAGCCTGGTCTGGATGATCTGAATAAAAACTTGAAGTAATCAGTCCGGGCGGGTAGGGAGTTCCTTGTCGATTGGCAAGGAGCTCCCCCAAACACCTGCTTGTTTTAGGCATGACTTCGGGATATAAAGAAAGCGCATACAAAATCGTGTTTGCTCAGCAATGGAAGCGAAATGAAAGGGCGTGTTAATGATGGTTAGGAAAGAATGGAGCCGAAGGTTAAGCATATTTCTTGTTATGGCATTGTTTGTTTCGTTATTTGCTCCTTTTATGGCAACAAACGTAAGCGCTGCCAATGACGAATTTGATACGGCGAGATTAAGGTGGAAGGATAATTTGACCGGAGGCAGCGGCTACGATGTGAATGACCCAATCGTCTCCGCCCAATTATACAGTTTGAGTCAAACCAACTGGGGCACCATGAATACATCTGTGACGGCCCGGACTTATCTGTGGAGTGATTTGGCCAGTCCAACAAACTCAAGCCATGTTACCCAATCTTATCAGCGGATTAAGAACATGGCGCTTGCCTATAGCACCCCGGGTACCGCCCTCTATGGCAATCCGCAGTTGAAGACGGACATCATCGGCGCATTGGACTGGATGTATGTCAACCGTTACAACGAAACCCGAGCTTATTATGACAACTGGTGGGATTGGGAAATTGGTTCTCCCCTGCAATTGAATGATACCGTTGTGCTTATGTATGATGATCTGATTGCTACACCAGAGAAGATTGCCAATTACATGAAGCCGATTGAGCGGTTTTCGCCTGTTCCCCAGAGGGTGAACTATAACCAGTTGGACAATACCGGCGCTAATCTGGTCTGGAAATGCAATCTTATTGCCCTGCGTGGAATCATTGTGAAGGATCCCGCCAAAATCGCCTCGGCAAGAGACGGACTAAGTCCGGTTTTTGACTATGTGAATGTTGGCGACGGATTCTACGAGGACGGCTCCTTTGTTCAGCACACCGTGTTTGCGTATACCGGCGGATATGGGGTTAGCCTCCTGCAAGAGTTGGGCAATGCTCTCTATATGCTGAAGGGTTCTGTATGGGAAGTGACAGACCCGGATGTCAATCATATGTACGAATGGATCTATAACGCCTATGAGCCGCTTATCTATAACGGCGCCATGATGGATATGGTCCGGGGAAGAGCAATCGTCCGAAATTATGAACAGGATCATACGACCGGTCATAATACGATAGCGGCCATTGTGCGCCTGGCCCAGATGGCGCCAGAAGCGGATGCCCTGAGAATGAAGTCGATGGTCAAATATTGGCTTCAGGCGGATACGGAGTTTAATTATTATAGCGTTGTCAACTTGAGGATTGCCCTATGGACCCAACAAATCATGGAGGATGCTTCGATCGAGCCCAGAGGCGAGAAGCTCCTGAGCAAGATATACGCCGGCATGGATCGCGCGGTTCATCTTCGCCCCGGCTTCGGCATCGGTCTTAGTATGTCCTCCAAGCGGATTGGGACCCATGAAGCGACTGTTGGCGAGAACTTGAAGGGCTGGTATACAGGGGCAGGCATGACCTACCTGTACAATAACCATGACCTGCGGCAATATTATGATTTCTGGCCAACGGTGAACAAGTATCGCCTCCCCGGCACAACGGTGGATACCATGACGCGGAGTACTGCGAATTATGAAGGGACAGGATACAGAAGCCCCAACACCTTCGCAGGCGGTTCGGAGCTGCTGGGGGAAACCTATACCGTCGGAATGGACTATAAAGCGTACGGAAGCTCATTAACAGCCAAGAAATCCTGGTTTATGTTTGATGACGAGATGGTTGCTCTAGGGGCCGGAATTTACAGCTCCGATAGCCGGACCATTGAAACCACCATTGAGAACCGGATGCTGAATAAAACCCAATCCTTCCAAGGCATTGATCTGCTCTCTCCCGCTTCTGCTTCACTCGGAGGGGAACCGGTTCGCCTCAAGGTATACGCTGTATCAGATAGCGGCAACGATGGTAATCTTCCGGAGAACACCATAGACAATAGTTTTACCACAAGGTGGTCCTCCTCCGGCAACGGGCAATGGCTCCAATACGATCTTGGCAAGACGCAGACGCTAGGCTATGCCGGAATCAGCTTCATGGTTCAGAGCACCAGAACGACCCAAATCGATATTCTGGTTTCTACCGACAACCAAACATGGAGCACTGCTTTCAGTGGAAGCTCCAGCATCGTTGCCGATGATACCATCCAAGTATTCGATTTCCCGGATGTGGAAGCCCGATATGTGAAGATTGTTGGTCATGGAAATTCAACTAATTTATGGAATAGCATTACGGAAGTACAATTGTACGCCCCCTGTGCGGCGGGCAATCTTGTGATTATGCCGGAGGTGGTTCCGTTATCCCCTGTTACGGTTACGGATAGCACCTACTCCGCCAGCTACAAATCAGCCATAGACAACAATATTACAAGCTACTGGAGCTCGTACGGCAGCGGACAATGGGTGCAATTCGATATGGGCAGCGATGTTCCGATCGGCCATGCCGGGATCAGCTTTTACCAGGGAACGCAGACGGAGTACCCATTCCGTATCGATACCTCTTTGGACGGAACCGTATGGAGTACGGTCTACAGCGGCTTCAGCATCGGGCGTACAGCGGAAATCATGCCCTATGATTTTGCAGATACGACGGCAAGATATGTCAAATTTGTGTTTGACGGCGATCAACTGTCCTCTGCCAATAGGGTCTCCGAAATCCAGCTTTACGCTCCCAATGCGCTGGGCCCTGTTCTGAACCCGCTGCATTCGTCGAAGAAGGCCATGGGCGATGAGCAATTTATCGTCAACGGGGTGTCCAAACCGGTCAATCTGGGATGGATGGAGGATCTGAATAGTGTGGATTATGCCTACTTGGAAGGCACAGGCGGCTATTACTTCCCGGGATCGGCCTCGATTAAAGCCCAACGCGCAACCTCAACAGGCACTTGGTCGGAAATAACGGCGGGGGGAACCACCAATCCGATCTCGAAGAATTACTTGACGCTGTGGTACGATCACGGCAAGAGTCCCACCAACAAGGATTATTCCTATGTGCTCTTGCCCAACAAGACGGCGGAAGAGACAGCAAGCTATAGTGCGAATCCGGATATCGAGATTATCGCTAACAACCGTAATATTCAGGCTGTCCGTGAAAGGACGCAGTATATAGTTGGCGCTAACTTTTGGGAGCCGGGAACCGTCGATCGGGTTACTGCATCAGACACTTCCTCCATCACGCTGAAGGATCAGGAAGGGGTACTGGATGTTGCCGTATCCGATCCGACCCAGCTCCAGAGCAAGCTTACCTTTGAAATCGCCAGAAACGGCCTAGCCGTTGTCGAGCAGGATGATTCAGTTACCGTCCTGCAGCTTCAGCCCACCATCCGATTCGAAGTGAATACGGAGCAGCGGAACGGGCACTCCCATTCGATAAAGTTCGCATACGACACGGCGGTTCAGACCGCGCTGCCCACACCATCGCCTGTCCCGCCGGTTAATCCGCCCGCTGAGCCGGAGCCTGAGATTTTGACTACGGTGGATGTATTGGACGATTATACCCAGGTCTATGCACGCAGCTCCAATCTGGATTTTGAACGCGGCTCTCCGGAGTACTTCAATGGAGACACATCGCGCGCCATCCGGACAACGACTAACACGAATGAAGAATATCTCATTTACAAGGCTGCCGATAACCGTGAGATGACAAGCTTCGATATCACAACCTGGTTCTGGTCGAACGAAGCCAAGACGGATTTCCAAATTTATACTTCGTCCGACGATATCACTTATACCTTGTATACACCTACTAAAACGACAGCAGTGCCGAGGTGGACAAAAGTCAACTATAGCGGGTTGCTTCCAGAAGGAACGAAATTTCTGAAGATCGTCTATGCGCTTAAGTCAAATTATATCTGGAATCCCCAGATTGGTGAGGTGAGAATTACCAGCGCAATTGCTCCTCCCACCGTTCCGGCTGTCAGGGAAATTACGCTGGAGGATTCGTTGAACGATTTCTCTAACGTATTCGACCGAACGGCAACCTTAAAGTTTGAAAGCGGGTATCCCCAAAATTTCAACGGGGATGAGTCGCGGATCATCCGGGCGGCTGCCAATACAAATGGCGAATATCTGACTTACAAGTCTCCTTACGGGTTCGATATAACCAGCTTCGACCTCACGACCTGGTTCTATAAATGGGAAGCCATGACAGACTTCCAAATATACACTTCACCGGATAACTCTGCTTACACCCAGTTTACACCGGTGAAAACAGTTGAAGTGCTTTCGTACAACAAGGTTAACTACAGCGGGTCGCTTCCGGCAGGCACCAAATATATAAAGGTTGTTTTCATGCAGAAATCCGCCGCATATTCCTGGACTGCACAGATTGGCGAATTTAAAATGACAAGCAAGGTGCCAAGCATCACTGTAAGAGACGAGCAGAACGACTTCAGCATCATGTACGCCCATAGCAACCATCTGATCTTCACAGGCGCTAATGCAGGCCATACTGGAGGAGACACATCCAGGCTGGTCCGAACAACAAATACGGAGGAATATGTAGTATACAAAGCGGAGCCTGACATGGACATGAGCCAGTTTGCCGTCAAAGCCTGGTCATGGTCGTATGAGAGCACCGAAGATCTGCAATTCCTTATTTCGGCGGACAATGTGACGTACACTCCATTTGCTCCGACAAAGTCAACCACTTCCGGCGGTTGGAATGAAGTGGATTACACAGGCACGCTGCCAGAGGGCACCCAGTATTTGAAGATTGCCTTTAAGCCGTCGCCGGTCAACGCATGGAATCCGCAGATCGGCAGAGTGGATATAACCAGCCGCATTACGTACCCGTAATCCCTTATATAATAAGCAGCATACCCATAGTCGCGAGACTTTGGGTATGCTGCTTTATTTAACTGCTTAAAACCAGTGGAATGCGCTAGAAACCGTCAGTTGGCTCTTCAGCTTGACCAGGCTTAGCGGGCGGGAGAGCCGGCTCTTCGGCAGCTGTACCACCTTCCCATCCCCGGCGGACAGGTCAAAGACATTGTCGCTGAATACGCCATCGGCTTCGGTCAAATCCAGAGTCACATACTTGGCGTAGGACGCGGAACGAACGACCAGTTCGAACGAGGTTTCCGTTTCCATCACATTCACATCCAACTGCGGATTGGCAAATTCAAAATGCTTGGGTTTGACAAACAACACCGTTCCCTCCGACACGCTGACAGCGGAGCGCTCTTCAATCAGCGCAAAGTCCACGTATCGCCTTCTCCGGCAGTCTCCCTCCAGCTCGGGGGCGAAGTCCAGGGCGACGCAGAGCTTCGCGCAGAGCGCTTCCACAGCTGCGTCCGCCTCCCCGGTACGCAGCACCGTACCGTCCGCCTCCATCAGCCGCCAGCGGATGGTTCCCCGGAACGGCTCTCTCCGTTCATTGGTCACATGCAGCTCCACAGAGTCGCCCTCCTCCATGGCGGAGAGCAGTACCGGCGCATAGAAGCGGCGGGCAAAATAATGCAACGCCTTCCATCTGCCGAAGTAGTCGATGGACGACCATGAAGCCCCAGGCCAGCAATCATTCAGCTGCCAATAGATGGACCCCATGCACCGGCCTCGGTTGCGCCGCCAATGCTCCACTCCGTATTTGATGGCCTCCGCCTGCAGCATCTGGGAGACCAGCAGGAGGGATGGAAAGTCCTTCGGATACTTGAAGGTTTCGGCCATGTAATAGAGGATTTTGCCGTTGGCCGCGCCGTTCTTCTGATGCTTCTCCATCACATAGGAGAAGATATTGTGATCCTCAGGAAGGGTAAAGGCTTGAATAGTCTTCAAGCCGGGGAAGGACTGAAAGCCGAATTCCGAGCAGAACCGGAAATGATACTTGCGATAATGGGTGAATGGCCGCTGCCCATGCCACACCTTCCAGTAGTGAGTATCCCCCCGGTTTTCGTTGTCCGGATCATCGAATCCGCCTCCGGAGGAAGGGGAGGAGGGCCAATAATCCCTAGCCGGGTCATGGGCGCGGATGATGTCCGGCAGCATAATTTCAAACAGGCGGATATAATCGGACCGGTACTTGGCGGTTTTGGGGAAGTCCCAGTTGACTAGGGCAGTCTCAATTTCGTTGTTCCCGCACCATAGGGCCAGACATGCCCGGTGGCGCAGACGCTTCACCTGCTGGATAGCCTCCTGCCGGACATTCCCGGCAAAATCCCCGGACATGTCATAAACGGCGCAGGCGAACATAAAATCCTGCCACACCACAAGACCCAGCCGGTCACACAGATCATAAAAAGTCTCGTCGGGATAAATTCCGCCGCCCCATACGCGAATGCAGTTATAATTGGCGTCCACACAATCCAGCAGCAGCCGCTCCGTCCTCTCCGATGAATAACGGGACAGAATATTATCCTCCGGAATGTAGTTGGCTCCATGAATAAATATGGGAACCCCATTCACCTGGATGGCGAAGCTTTCACCCCATTGATCCTTTTCCAGATGCAGCCCCATGGTGCGCAGACCGATGGTATAGCTTCGGCCATCCAGTACGGCTCCATCTTGTAAAAGGGTTGCCTCCACGGTATATAATGGCTGGCTGCCATATCCGTTGGGCCACCATATCTGTGGCTCTGCAACCGGCGCCTGCCAATCAAGCAACTGCTTGCCTGCCGAAAAGGCGCATTCTTCCTCGTACACCGCTTTTCCATCGGGTGCCGTCAGCCGCAGCCTGGCAGAAAGCCCCTCTGTACCGGAGGAACAGAGGGGCTCATAAGAGACGGCAGCCAGAAGCGTCACTTTGCCGTCCTTATGCTCTTGATCCAGCCTGATATCGTCCAGACGGGCAACATTGCCGAATATCAGGCTGACGTTCCTCCAGATGCCCATATCCGGCAGCTGCGGGCCCCAATCCCAGCCGAACATGGAATGCGCCTTCCGCAGGTGGCTGAAGCCCTCTATCGCAATGTCAACTCCCCATATCGGGTTCTTCTCCATCTGGGCAGCGACATGGCGGGTGGGGGAGGAAAAAACAATGCGCAGATCATTGCTCCCCAGGCGCAAGCGGGATTTCACATCCAGCTCATAGGTCCGGTGCATGTTATTGGCGCTTCCGGCAAGCTCTCCGTTCACATAGATATCAGCGAGGGTATCCAGCCCTTCAAAACGCAAAGCCAGAAGATCGGAGGACAGCATTTCTGGATCGACGGTGAAGCTTCGCTCATATTCGTAATCCTCATCGGATCGGCGCAGTGCAGCAGTTTCATAATCCCGGTAAAAAGGGTCCTCCATTCTGCCGTTGCGCAGCAGATCCGCATAGACAGAGCCGGGAACCTCAGCTGGAAGCCAGTCTCCGCCATTCAGGGGCCGCATTTTCCACATGCCGTTTAAGTCAAGGGCATTCATTCGTCTGCCTCTCCTCCAAGCTTCTTCCGGAAAGGACTGGCGGGAAGACCGCATCCGTTATAAAGGCTTGCCTTCGGATAGTTGGCCCAGGCATAACGTACATATTGGGGAGATGGCACCTGTTCGCTCCACACTAGAATTTTGCCATCCTTGCCTAGAGCGGAACTTGCCGCAACATAGACGCCATCCCGTCCGGCAAGCTCAAACCCGCGCAGCCCTGCCTCCTCCGGGCCGGGACTGCCCATTACCAGACCGCCGTTGGAATGGCGGAAGCTCAGGCTGACAATCCCGTCCTGGACAACAGCTTCGGCCAGCACCGGACTTTCCCCCTGCACCTCGAACCCGTAAACCTGCTCCAGGGCAAGCAGCGCCAGCCGTTCTCCCACCGGCTGTTTGTTGGTGGGATGAATATTGCGCGGATCACCGCAGTCGATGGAGACAGCGAGGGCAGCGTCAGGGACCTGGTCAGCCACCTTGCTTTGAGCCTCGCGAAGCAAAGCCCATTCCTCATCATTGGGCCGTCCCTGGCATCCGTAGCCGGGCAGCTGCACGAATAAAAACGGAAGCTGCTCATTCTGCCAATCCTGCCGCCAGCGGCGGATCAGAATCGTCAACAGCTTTTCGTACAAGTGAGGACGCTTGGTGTCCTCTTCACCTTGGTAATAGAGAAAGCCCTTCAGGCCATAGGGGACCGCTTTTTGCAGCATACTGTGATACAGGCCCCAGGGGCGAAGGAAGTGCCGGGGGCTGAGTGGCGGGGGCCATGGGTTAGTGCCGGGATCCTTGCCCTTCGTCTCCGCAAATCTCCGATTATATTCATCCATGGCAGCATTGAATTCCTGCTCCTTCTTATTATAAGCCTCCCAGTCAAAGTCCCGGATGGTCTCCAGAAATTCATCCCGGTAAATATGAAGCTCAGGGGCGTCGAGAATGTCCTGCTCCGCAATCCAGCACGCGGCGGAGGTCCCGCCCCAATAACAGCCGATAATGCCAATAGGCACATCCGGCTGATTCGCCAGCATCTTTCGGGCGAAGTAAAAAGCGACGGCGGAGAAGTTGGGGGCATCTTCCCTAGCGCAGGTTTTCCAGCTGCCGGTCTGAAGATTGTCAGGGTCCTCCCAGGAAATCTGGGGGATTGTAAAAAAACGCATCGACGGCAGCGTGGTCAAGGCCATATCCAGCCCGCCGTCCGCCTCCTTAAGGGCAAACTGCATATTGGATTGGCCGCCTGCCAGCCATACATCACCGATCAGGATGTCGCGGAGGATGATGGAGGTATGGCCGGATTCGGCAATAAGGGTATGGGGCCCGCCTGCCTCAAGGGCAGGCAGCTCTAAATACCAGCAGCCATCCTGCACGGTGGTTTCCGCTTGCACTCCGGCAACGGATACCTGGACAGGCGAGCCGTTGCCGCCATGCCCCCATACGCGAATAGACTTATGGCGCTGAAGCACCATGTGATCCCCAAACATTGGATCAAGCTGAAAATCAGAGGCTTGCATATGGATTGTCCCTTCCTGTTCTCCACTATAGTGGCTCATTGCGCTTGCCTTGACGAGCTGTTTATGGCCACGGGCGGTAAGGGCTCAGGCCGTTTTGACTGACTACCTCGCCGTACCAGTAAGCACTGTCCTTGAAGGTTCTCTTCTGTGTTTCCAGATCGACAAATACAAGACCAAACCGCAAGAAATAGCCGAAGGTCAGCTCAAAATTGTCCAGCAGGGACCAAACCATATATCCCCTGACATTGGCCCCGTCCTGGATGGCCTTATGCACCATCTCCAGATGCCTGTATAGATAGTCAATCCGCGACTGGTCATGAACCCCTCCGTCATAACAAACAACATCGTTGACAGGGATGCCATTTTCACCGATCAGCAGCTTTATTGGACCATATTTGTTATGCACCCACATAATGTAATCATAGAGTCCCTGGGGATAAGCTTGTCCCGAGCCAATTCCGTCAAACGGGATGAGCCCTTTCACATCCACTTCTTCTGTCTCCAGAGGCCAGTTATTTCCATTATGCCGGATGAATATCATTTTGTAGTAGTTAAGAGAGATAAAGTCAAACGGCGTTTGAATAACATCCATATCTCCCTGGAGGATTTCAGGCATCAGCCCTCTTTGTTCAAACCAGACGATAAGCTTCTCCGGATAATGTCCCTTCAACAGTGGGTCAAAATACCAGGAACGCTGGAACTCATTCCATCTGTCCGCTGCTTCCGCATCCTCGGGCTTTCCGCTGGCTGCCAAGGCCATATCGAAATTGAGACCGATACCGATTTCACCGACTACTTCCAATTCGCGAAACCTTCTCACTGCCTTGCCGTGGGCAAGCAGCAGCTGATGCGAAACCTCCAGGGATGCTTTAAAGTCTCTCAGCCCGGGAGCAAAAACACCTCTGGCATGGCCCAGATGGGAAATAATATGAGGCTCATTCACAGTCATCCATATGGATACATCGCTTCCGAATTCACGGAACATGGCGCCTGCATAATCTGCAAAATAATCGCTGATCTGCGGGTTAACCCATCCCCCGATATTCTGGAGCTTCTGCGGCAGATCCCACATATACAGCATGATAACCGGCTGAATGCCCTTACTCTTCACATATTGAATCACATTCTTGTAGAATTGGATGCCCTCGGGATTCAGCGCCCCTGTGCCCTCGGGCATTACTCTGGGCCAAGAGATGGAGAAGCGGTACGTGTTGACGCCTATTTGTTCCAGCAAATTAATATCCTTTTCATACGAATGATAATAGTCGCAGGAAACAGCAGGGGTATCTCGATTGAGAATCCTGCCGGGAATGGAGCAGAATCTGTCCCAGATGGATTCGCTCTTGCCGCCTTCATTCCATGCTCCTTCCACCTGAAAGGAAGAAGTAGCGGTTCCCCACATAAAACCCTCCGGGAATGACTTGATATCCATATAAATCCTCCTAAACCTGTAAATTAGTAGCCATTCTTCGCATCCGCGGAGCCTTCTGAAGAAGAACCGCCGTTGGCGGAAGACTGTGCAGCCGGATCCTTCCCCGTCTGAATGAGAATGCCCTTGCTGGTTCCCAGCCGAGTCGCGCCTGCCTCGACCAGGGCAACGGCAATCTCGCGGTTGTTTACACCTGTCGATGCTTTAACCCCCATATTCGGACCGACGGTTTGTCTCATGAGGGCAATATCCGCCGCTGTGGCTCCGCCGACGCTCATCCCTGTGGATGTTTTGACAAAGTCGGCGCCTGCGTCTTTGGCTATCCGGCAGGCTCTGACCTTTTCCGTATCCGACAGCAGGCAGGTCTCGATAATGACCTTGACCAGCGCCTGACCGACGGCGGCATCAACAACAGCCTTTATGTCCAGGTATACCAGATCGTCAAGGCCGTCCTTCAATGCGCCGATATTGATCACCATATCGACTTCCTCCGCACCGTTGGCGATGGCTTCCTTCGCTTCCGCCGCTTTGATAGCAGAGGTGTTAGCCCCCAAGGGAAAGCCGATCACGGTACATGTTTTTACAGCGCTGCCCTTCAGGCGGTCTGCAACATACTTCGCATTTACCGGATTGACACAGACTGACGCAAAGCCCCATTCAATCGCTTCCTTGCAGAACCTGTCCAGAGTTGCCCGTGTTGTATCAGGCTTCAGGACGGTATGGTCGCATATCGCGGCCAGATGGTTGATATCGATTGCCATTGTTCTCACCTCATAAAAAATCAGAGCACTTTGTACAAGGATGCCGCTCCGATCATCGGCGCATCGCTTCCAAGCTCTGCCTTCAGAATTTTCAAGGCTGCTTTCTTGACCCAGGACTTGTATCCATATTTCGGGATTTTTTTGGCCAGCGGCGCAATAACCAGTGAGTCATGCTCGCAGAGACCGCCGCTGATAATAACCGCCTGCGGGGATAAAATGGCAACGGTATTGGATATCCCGAACGCAAGATCATCCATGCAGGCATCCAATAGCTCCAGCGCCTGCCGGTCTCCAGAATAGGCAAGACTGAATACGGTTTCGCTATTCTCTGGCTGGCCTTCGATTTTGGCTGGAAAGCGCTCAAGCGCCCGCTGAATAATGGCTGTGCCGGATACGTATTGTTCGAGACAGCCGCAGGAGCCGCATACACATGGTCTGCCACCTTTGGCAATGGACATATGCCCCAGCTCTCCCGCCGTATTCATGCCGCCGTTAAGCAGCTTTCTCTGACTGATAATGCCGCTGCCAATACCTGTACCAATGGTGACGCATAGAATATCGCTGAATTCCCGGCCGGCTCCGTACAGCATTTCCGCCGCTGCCGCCGCTCTGGAGTCCTGAATGAGCTTGACCTCCCGTCCCAGAAATTCAGCGAAATAGCTCCCGGCAGGTTCGTCGCTCCAGTCAAGATTCGGGCAGTAATCGATAATTCCCGTCGCTGTGCTTGCTGTACCGGGCACACCCGCGCCCACAAAACAGATATCCTCCAGTCCAAGCTGATGGCTGTGCAGAAATTGAGAGATGCTGCGTTGGTATTTTTGCCTTTTGCTCCACGTGACCCGCATCATTCACCAAGCCAATGCTGATCTTTGTTCCACCGATGTCAATTCCAAGGTTAAGCTGGTTTCGATTCATAAAAACCTCGCATATTCCAATCTCAGGACCGGTATAAGGGCTCCTCAAGAGTATTTTATAAGAACAAAATTATAACGTCAATATGTTTTACAAAAGTATTTTATATATTGCAGACCGTGGAAAAGAAGTGTATTTCCAGCTTGTATATGTGTATAATATGATCAATCAGTCAATGTGTTTTATGAAAGATATGAAAAAAAGGCGAGGTTTTGCCGGTGAAGGCGAATCATTCAACAATCATCAAAACGGCCAATCGTTTTCTTATTTTAAATACGATTAAAGACTATGAACCGGTTACGGTGGAGGATATTGTCCGGAAAACACATCTGAGCAGGCCGACTGTACTAACCCTTCTCAAGGAACTGACGGAAGGAAGGCTGATCAGCAAGTGCGGCTTTGCCGAATCCATGGGCGGTCGTCAGCCCGCATTGTTTGCCATAGATACATCAAGCTATTATGCAATCGGAATCGACATGGACTATCCTCCGATCCGCTTGATGATATCCAATCTGAAGGGAGAAAAGGTTTATTCACGGAAATGGGAGCTCCATTATGGAGTGGATATTCCGCAAATTGTCGAGTCAATTGTTCATCATATTGAAGAAAGCATCCGCGAGTCAGGCATTGACAGACAGGCGATTATCGGGGTGGGGCTGGGGATGCCGGCTATTATCAATGCGACGGATAATGCGGCGGTAAGAATAGAGCGGATTGAGGGGTGGGTCAATATCCCCATTCATACCGCCATTACGGATAGAACGGGCCTGAAGGTTTACGTTCGCAACGATGCGCATCTTCTGGCAATGGTTGAGAAGAAATTATTGAATATAAAAGAAGCCAATTTTCTGTATGTGTTGTACCGCTCGGGCATTGGCATGGCGATATTTATCAACAATGCGCTTTATGAGGGCAATTTCGGAAATTCCGGTTATATCGGACATACGGCCATTCATGCCAACGGCGAGCGCTGTGAATGCGGAAAAAGGGGCTGCCTGGAGCTTTATTGCTCCAAAAGAGCCATCGTTAAACAGTATAAAGCGGCTGTAGGTTCGGTTCATGAAGGCGCGGGCCAAGAACTGACCTTTGACAGCGTGATTGAAAAAGCGGATCATGGTGATCCTCATGCCATGCATGTCCTGGAAGCGGCGGGGAAAATTTTTGGACTCCATCTGTCAAATGCGATTAAATTGCTGGACGTTTCCAGTGTCATCATCGGGGATTTAAGCTGCGGTGAAGCTAACATTTTCTACAGAACCATCTATGAAACCATCAAGATTAATACATCCGATTATGCCATACAAGAGGTAACCGTCCAGTTAGGAATGCTGGATGAGGAAACCTGTGGGCTGGGAGGATGCCACTTTGTCATTGAGGATTTCTTTAGCGAACCGAAACTGACCCTCAGGATTCAATAATAAGCGGAGAGTTTTGTGAACCAGTTTGTCGGATATCCGGCAGGCTGGTCTATTTTATTATCCAAAACGAAAATAAACGAAAATAAACGAAAGTATATTGAAAGTTAAACGAAAATATATGATAATATTATTGAAGTATACGAAAACAAGGGGGAGTGGATGCACATGAAGGACAGATTCCCTATGCCAAATTGTTATTATCCCATGAAACTGCTTGGTCTGGAGCTTGTGGAAGTCTGTGAAGCCGCTGCCGTTGCCTCTGCCTGCTGGATTGGAAGGGGAAAGAAGTATGAGGCGGATGACGCCGCCACCTCCGCCATGCGCCAGCTTCTCAACCGGCTGCCGATGAAGGGAACGGTGGTGATCGGCGAGGGAGAACTGGATGAGGCGCCGATGCTGTATATCGGCGAGGTGCTGGGAACCGGAAACGGACCTGCGCTGGACATTGCCGTGGACCCTCTGGAAGGCACCAGTCTGGTGGCCGACGGCCAGGATAATGCCATTTCAGTCATTGCCATGGCTCCACGAGGATGTCTGTTACATGCTCCAGACATGTATATGGAGAAGCTTGCCGTGGGTCCGGATGCCCGGGGCTGTATTGATTTGAACCGTTCGATTGTGGATAATGCGCGGGCCGTTGCGGCGGCTTTGTGCAAGCCGATAGAGGAAGTGACAGTGGCCATCCAGAAGCGGGAGCGGCATGATGCTGCCATAGAAGCGCTGCGGGAAGCGGGAGCGAAGGTGATGACCTTCCAGGAGGGAGATGTTTCCGTTGCGGTGGCCCCGGCTGTTCCCGGTTCGGCTGTCGATATGTTCTATAGTATTGGCGGAGCGCCGGAGGGTGTGGTATCCGCGGTAGCGCTTCGTTGCTTGGGCGGGGATATGCAGGCCCGGTTGATGCCCCAGGACCGGGTAGAAGCTGACCGCTGCCGGAGAATGGGGATAGAGGACCATCGTGTCATTCTTGCTCTGGAGGATCTGGTGCGCTCCGACGATTGCCTGTTCGCTGCAACGGGAATTACGGAGAGTCCTATGCTTCAAAGAGCACGCAGGCAAGGAGACAAATGGCTGACCCACTCCATGCTTGCACTGGGACGCAAGAAGCAGATGTATTTCCTGAAGAATCTGTTGGCCCGGAGGAAATGATATAGGACGCGTGGTGATGAAAGCTGATTTAAGGATAAAAAACATCTGGTCTACAGATATATGGTTTCCTTATTATAGCGTTTACAATTGGGGCGTGGAGGAAGATTTGCCACTACTATCTCACGGAAAAAGAAGGAGTTGACACGATGGAATATAAACTGGATCTGGACGATTTCACGCCCCTTCATTGTACACTGGAAAAATCCGCCGAAGGGAATAGCATGATAATAAATGCGGAAAAAACCGGAGGAGCAATTGTTCTGAACGGTCCTTCCGGAAGGTTAGGCGGTGTGGATTGGAGCAGCGATAAATATATTGTACTGGATGCGACTAATCTGGAAGGCTGGAATTTGGGGGTGGAATTCAGATTTTGGAAAGACTCCAATCTAACAGCGGAAGCAGATATGAATATTTTTTTTGGATTGATTCCCGGGGTGAAAACCAGGCTTTGCCTTCCGTTGCAGGCTTTGGACTCTCAGCAAATGTTTCTTCCGCGTACTCCCGGCAAGCTGAAATCTGTCGTTTTCGGAAACAGGGTGGAAACCGCAGAGGTTAGCCGGTTTGCTGTAGGCCCTATGAAATGTTTTGATAAACAACGCTTGGAGATTTCCAACCTGCATATCACGGATAAAGAGCCTGACTATCCTTTGCCTGCCAAGAAGATGGTGGATGAGCTGGGACAGTTAACGATTCGTGATTGGCCCGGGAAAACCGGGGATGTGGAAGAGCTGAAGCAGTATTTGACAGATGAAGCTGACAAGGATGTTACGGCTGCTTTTCCTGAGAACTGGAGCCGCTATGGCGGCTGGAAGGAAAAGAGGTTTGATGCAACAGGGTACTTTAGAACTCAGCACGATGGAACGAGATGGTGGCTGGTGGACCCGGAAGGATATGCATTTATTAGTACGGGAATCGACAGTGTCAATCCGGGAGAGGCTGGAAGAATTCAGGATATTGAAGCATTCTATGAGAAGTTTCCTGACAAGGATGGAGAATTTAGTGATGCGTGGAGGCTTGGCGAAAGATTTGATGACCAAGCATACTATAATTTTGCTGTTGCCAATTTAATCAGGGCTTTTGGACGGAATTGGTGGGAGCCATGGGCGAGGTTGACAAAAAGGAGGCTGATGGAATGGGGAGTAAATACCATTGCAAATTGGTCTTCATTGGAATTTATAAGGTATGCCAAAATGTCTTACGTCTGGCCGCTGGTTGGTTTCCCGCAGACAGAAAAGAAAATATTCAGGGACTTTCCTGATGTTTTCAGTGAGGAATATCAGCGAGAGGCGGAAAAGTTTGCGCAACAATTAAAGGAATTTGCAGGAGATTCGTATTTGATCGGATATTTTCTTAGAAATGAACCAACCTGGGCGTTTGTCGAGGATCTCAATATTGCGGAAGAGCTGTTGGCCTATCCGGAGGATTTGGCTTCCAAAGATGAGTTGATTCAATTCATCTCTAATCGATATGAGGGCTCAATTGAAAAGCTTAATGCAGCATGGAATACGGGCTTTATTTTTTTTGAACAGTTAAAGGAGCCCATCAAGAAGGCCTCTCGGTTATCGGAAGCGGCGGCACAAGATTTGGAGGATTTTTCGGAAATCATGATCAGGAACTACGTCAGAATTCCGAGCGAAGCAGTCAAGCGGGTCGATCCCTATCATTTAAACCTTGGCATGAGGTATGGAGAAATATGTCAGGCCAAGCAAGTATCAGGCTGCGAGTACTTTGATGTATTTTCATTTAACTGCTACAAGATGGATCCCGCAAAAGAAATCGAGAAAATTGGGAAAATGACAAATCTGCCGGTGATGATAGGGGAATATCATTTTGGCGCCTTGGACCGGGGACTAATGAGTACCGGCTTGAGGGGGGTGAGTTCACAGGCGGAACGGGGGAAAGCGTATCAATTTTATCTCGAAAATGGTGCGGCGGAAAAGTATTTTACCGGAGCGCATTATTTCATTTATAACGATCAGGCAGTGCTGGGAAGATTCGATGGCGAAAGTAACCAGATCGGATGCGTGGATGTCTGCAACAGACCCTACAAGGAGTTTATAGAATATATGACAAAGACCAACCGGACGCTCTATCAGGTGGCAGATGGAAAAGTTGAGAAGTGTAAAACTCCGGCCGAGGAGATGGAACGGGTTTGTTTTTAAACCGTTTGGCGGATTACCAGCCGGGCGGACAGAATGATCTTCTCGGGAGCCGCATGGCTGTTGACGATTCGCCTCCGGAGCACTTCGACGACCCGCACCCCCAGCTCTTCTTTGGCCAGGCAGACCGTTGTCAGCGAAGGCTGAGGGGAGGCGGAAGTCGCAATATCATCGATGCCAATCACCCGGCAGCCGACAGGTACCTGAATACCTTACACTTCCGTTATAAGGGTCGTCAGTTTCAAATTGGCATCTTGCAAAATCTTGTGCACGCGATTTTTCTCTTGGGTAACGTGCTGCGTCAACTTACGACGGTACCGGATCAGATCCCGCAGATCTCGGATCTCTTCACACGTTTTTCCTCAGCAGAGTCTGATTAAGGATTAAGGGAACTAACCGGAGGGCTAAGCTAACGATAACTGGACATAACTCGGCTCCTGGCGCCCCGCGCCCCGGCCAACAGCTATCATTTTGATCGCTGCTGCGTTCAAAAAGGGAATTCGGGCACTTTTATCAGGGATTCTCTTTTTCGTTGCGCCAAAGCGGATCGCAGGCAACCCATTCAAGGAGGAATGGATGAGTCAATCTTGCTGTCATAGTTTCTTCCCGTATAGCGTCATCTCAGTCCGCCAGAATTTCTGCATCGTGTGTCGCCTGCCTGACCCATTCATCTTGGAGGCTCCTCCCCCTCCTGGTATTCCGCCACGTAATGGCTGCCCGCATACACATATACCTTGCTCGGGGACTGGTACGACGCCAGCGAGACAACGGCCGCGCCGTCTCCTTCGTTAACAAACCGGATCTCCACACCGGCGGCCCGTCTGGCAGCATTCCTTGCCCCTTCATTAAGCTGCACCCGAACGGACTCGGGCAGCCGCTGCAGCAGCACCCCGGGTCTATCCGGCAATTCTATTCTTTCCTCCACATTATGCAGTTCTACCTGCTCCCAACGCATGACCGACCCACTCCTTTATTGTGCTTGCTCCAGCCATTCTAGGCTTTTTATTTCCAGTTTACTTCAGCTATCATAGAACGTTTGGACAGATTTGGGAATGCACTGGATTTCGCTCATATGGACGTAATTTCCCGGCTGTTCTCCCGAGTGAAGAGTGGAAGCAGGGAAGTTTGAGCTTTTCCCCGCCCAATGATAAGATGTCTGTATCAAAACCAATCAAAGGCTGGCAGGGGCGTATGGAAAACAAAGACCGGAAATTCAAGGCCACTTACCGCATCGGTGAAATCGCCAATATGCTGGGCATGCACCCCCAGACCATCCGTTATTATGACAAGGTGGGCATCGTGCTTCCCAGTGAGAAGAAGCAAAAGAACGAGCGCCTGTACGCTTCCTATGACGTCTACAAAATTATGGTCCGCAAACAATACCAGAACATGGGCTTCTCCATAGAGGAAACGGAAAAAATCTTCAATGAGAATGATCTGGAGCAGCTTGCCGGGAATTTGAGCGAAAAGATTGAAGAAACGGAAAGGGAGCTGCAAAAAAAGCAATTTTGCCTGGAAGGAATGAAGCAATTCAAGGAGCTGGTCGAGTCCATCCCGGTATTCTACAAGCGCTGCTTCCACCGGGTCCTGCCGGGGCGCTGGCATCATCTTCATCTGCGCGAGGACATTCTGGAAAACTCGGATAACGGCACATTGGCCCGGAAAATCGCCATGGAAGCCATGCCTCTATGCCGGCATACCTTGGCCATCAAACAATCCGACATTGAAACCAAGCCCAATCCTGTGTCCACGTATTGCGATTTGACCATGGATGCGCCGTCTGCCGAATTTTTCGGCTTCGACCAAATCCCCACTTCCTTCTATGTGGAGCCGCGGGCGTGCATCTATACGATCTTCAAGGTAGATTCGTATGATACGGTGAAATGGAGCTATCTGGATTATGCGGAGCAGTTCATGGCGGACAACCGTCTGGAGCTGAACGGAGATGTGCAATTAGTCACCATAGCCAATGCCCTGCAAGCCGGAGGCGGCCACAAGGAGCGGTACCGCTATTTTGAAGCGTGGATTCCTTTCAGGGACAAGGTACAGTAACTGTAGAGGGCCTGCAGAAGCAGGCGCAAACCGGTTCGGAAGGATAGGAGCGGCAGACAGAAAATCAAGAGCATAGGAACAGCAGAACAGAAAAGGAATGAAATGGCGCCGCTTTTGCTCCGTTTCGCTCCTTTTTTTATTCATTTTTTTTGCAGCCGTTATTGACAGTACAGTAAGTGTAGCCCTTAGAATGCAGTTGCTTGATAAATTTTTCACAAAGTTTTTCAACCATATTCTATTATTGCAACGGAGGGTCTACATGTCCAAGAAAGTGCTGTTATGTGAAAAAATCGCTCCGAAAGGAGCCGCTCTTCTGGAGGAGCACGGGTTCGAGCTGGTGGTTTCTCCTTCCACGGACGTGGAAACCCTGAAGAATTTGAGCAGGGACGTATCCGGCATCATTATCCGGACCAGCCCCCTGCCCAGAGAGGTGATTGAGTCCGCTCCCCATCTATCCATCATTGCCCGGCACGGAATCGGGGTGGACAATATCGATCTTGAGGCAGCTACGGAACGGGGGGTACTGGTAAGCCGCGTGTTGAACGCCAATTCTTATTCCGTGGCCGAATACATCGTCTCTGCTATGATGACGCTGGGCAGAAACCTGTTCCCCGCCGACCGGCTGATCAGAACCGGCAAGCTGTCGGATACCGGCGCATCCTTGCCCGGATTGGTCAGCAAGTACAAAGCGGGGGGCAGTGAAATCAAGGGCAAGCGGCTGGGAATCATCGGCTTCGGCAGCATCGGCTCAATTGTGGCGGAATTGGTCAAGCCTCTGAACGTTGCTGTAGCGGTGTATGATGAATATGTGAAGACGGACAGTCCCAACGTGATTCAGGTCGGCACGGCGCAGGAAATCTATGAAACCTCCGATTTTGTCACCATCAACGTGCCGTTGACGGAAACGACCAAGAATCTGGTCACTCTCGCAGCATTGAAGCAGATGAAGCCTACCGCGTATCTGATCAATGCCAGCCGGGGCGGAATTGTCCATGAGCAGGATCTGGCGGATGCCTTGAACGGGGGAATCATCGCAGGCGCTGCTGTGGACGTCTACTCGGTGGAGCCGCCGGAGCTGAATAATCCGCTGTTTGCAGCCAAGAACGTCATTCTCACCCCCCATATTGCCGGAACAACGGCTGAGGCCATCGAAAATCTGTCGGTTGGCGCCGCACAAGCCATCGTCGATTTCCACCGGGGAGAGAAGCCAGCCTATGTGGTCAATCCTGAAGTCTGGAAGAAGTAGGTGACAGGGGTGAATAATATGAAGCTCAAGAAAAATATCGTTGCCGTTGCCGGACTGGCGCTTGCCGCTGCAATTGCCTGTATGCCGCCCTTCGAGGGCTTGGACCGGAAAGCCATGATTGTGCTGGGAACGCTGGTTTGTGCGGTCGTCTATTGGATTATTGATGTGATTCCGGACTTTGCCGTAAGCCTGTTGATGTGCGCGTCCTGGGTCGTTCTGAAGGTGGTGCCCTTCAACGAAGCCTTCTCGCAATTTTCCGGAACCAGCTGGTGGATGGTCATCGGCGGGCTGGGAATCGGCATTGCCGTCAGCGGCACCGGGCTGATGAAGCGGATTGCCCTGCATGTGATGAAGTTTTTCCCGACCACGTTCAAAGGGCAGAGTCTCGCCGTTATGCTGGCGGGCTTGATTGTCTCGCCTACCATTCCCAGCACCAATGCCAAAGGCTCTATCGCTGCTCCCTTGAGCATGTCCATCAGCGATACCATGGGATATGAGCGGAAAAGCAAGCCAAGCGCCGGGCTGTTCCTGGCCATGTTCTTCGGCTTTGTCTGCGCCTCGCCCATCTTCCTGAGCGCTACGTTTATGAACTATGTAGCCAGGGGGCTGCTGGCGGAATCCGTACAGAAGCAATTGACCTGGGGCAATTGGTTTCTGTATGCCCTGCCCTGGTCCGTCGTCTTTATTGCGGGCGGCTATTTTGCCATCAGGCATTTCTTCAAGCCGGAGCAGGATACGAAGCTGCCGGGGGATTTTCTCCAGAACCAGCTGAAGCAATTGGGCGCGATGAGCAAGCACGAAAAAATCACGGCGGTGGTGCTGATCGGCACCCTTACGCTGTGGATGCTGGAGAAAACGACCAATATTTCGTCGGCTATCATTGCCGTCATCGCCGTTTCGCTGCTTGTGGGGCTTAAGGTGATAACAGTGGCCGATTTCAAAAACAAGCTTCCCTGGAATGCCATCATTTTCATCGGCTGCGCCTTGAATCTGGGAACGGTTCTGCCTAAGGTGGGCATTGACAAATGGATTGGAAGCACACTCACTCCCGTGATTGAGCCGGTGCTGCAGAATCCGTATATTCTGGTTGTGGTGCTGGCTCTGCTGGTCTATGCGATCCGCTTCCTACTCGTTTCCCTGTCCGCAGCGGTCACCATCTTTATTCTGATCGTACTCCCATTATTGGCCGGCACCGACATTAATCCGTTCATTGTCGCCTTTGCGACGATCACCTCGGTCAACATCTGGATTCTGCAGTACCAGAATCCGCCGTTTCTTACCACCTATTACGCCATTGACGGGAAGATGGCCACCGCTAAGCAAACCATGCTCGGCTCCATCATCTACATGGCCGTCAATATCATCGGCTTGCTCATTAGCGTCCCGTTCTGGCAGCTATTGGGCTTGCTGTAGCCTGGTCTGCCGGTCAGGCCATAATACTGCGCATCATACTGCCGAAGCGGCGCAGCTCCATCGCAACAAGCGGCTCTCCCTGCGAGAGCTGCTTGTTTTGGCGTACATGTCCCCTTTGTTCCACTGGGCATTAATTTGAACTGTTTTTTAATTAAAGTTTAATTTAAATAGTGTGAATTGTGACGAAATTAATACTTATTCTTAGGAAATAGATGTAAATTGAAGGAAATGCTCGAAGTATAACGAATAAATATGAACAATAATCCAAAAAAAGGAGCGGTGAATAATGATCGCATGGCGGGAAACTTACAATATTGGTGTTGATACGGTGGATCAGCAGCATCAGGAGCTGGTAGTGAAGCTAAATGAATTTTTGGATGCGTGCATTCAACAAAAGGGCAAGGAACAGATCATTGAAACCCTATCCTTTTTGAAGGAGTATACCGTGGAGCATTTCAAGAGCGAAGAGGAGATCATGCTGAAGTATGATTATCCCGAATATGCGGACCACAAAAAGGATCACGATGATTTCGTTGCCACAGTCGTCGAGTTGGAGCAAAATATTCTGAACCAGGGCGCCACGATCCTGTCTACCCTGAAGTTGAACAGAACCTTGACCGATTGGCTCCTGACCCATATCAGCAAGAATGACATGAAGATCGGGCAATATCTGCGCATCAACAATCTGATCTGAATGCTGCTGCCATACATACATAGAAGGGCCCGAATGAAGTCCGGGGGTGAGGGAATAGCTGCCTGCCGGAATTACGATTGCCCTGGATTGCCACTGCCCCGGATTGCGGCTGACCGCTGTGATCCGGGGTTATTCTTTTTTGGATTGTCATTTATTTGCGGTCCTTGCGGATTTCCCGGATGACATGTCCAAGCTCGGGGATAATGATCCGGTTCATGGCCAGTCGGACCGCGCCTGTGGAGCCGGGGACAGAGAATACCGCTATCCCTCCAATCACGCCTGCCACGGCACGGCTTAGTATCGCGGCGGTGCCAATATCCTCTGTGAAGCTGAGGTAGCGGAAGATTTCACCGAAGCCCGGCATCTCCTTATCCAGTGTGTCCCTGACCGCCTCATAGGTCGTATCCCGCAGGGCAATGCCTGTTCCCCCGTTGAGAAGCACCGCTTCTGCTTCCGGATGCTCTGCCGATTCAAGAAGAAGCCGGCGTAGCGGCTCATATTCGTCTTTGACAATCCTGTATCCCGTAACCTGATGCCCATTAGCCTCCAGCAACTCCTTCATCAACGACCCGCTCTTGTCGGTTTCCGGCGTGCGGGTATCGGAGACTGTGATGATCATACAATTTACACGGGCGGGGGCTTCGTTGCGGTGTTGTTCCACGCTATTCATCATCATACACTCCTCATGTCCAGAAATGATCCGGTTTGATTCAATAGCGATTATTATACCACAGGGCGCGTACGGTGTTCAGATTCGCCTGACGGGCTGCATCCAACTCCATATTGACACAGGATGATGGAAAGGACTATAGTATGGTCAGCAACATTCGTAAGCATTACTATTAATCAGTAACAATCATGAAGAGGAGAGCAGCCACATATGGATCATCCGGTGCCTGTCTTTATTTTATCAGGATTTCTGGGAAGCGGGAAAACAACCCTGTTAAGCCGGGTTATTCGTCATGCCCAAGAACGGGGACGCAAGCCTGCTGTTGTCATGAACGAATTAGGCGAGGTCAATCTGGATGGCATTGCTGTAGGCATTGAGGTGCCGATGGCGGAAATGCTGGACGGCTGTATCTGCTGCACGGTGCGCGGTGATCTGGGGATCACCATTCAGCAACTGGTGAAGGATGAGCAGCCCGACATTATTTTCATTGAAGCAACCGGTGTGGCTAACCCGATGGAGATTCTTGATGGCGTGACGGAAGCTTCATTATATATGAAGGTGGAGATGAAGGGCGTTATTACGGTAGCGGACGCCGTACTGCTGAGAGAGCAGAGTGCCAAGGGTGCAGGTAAAACCTACCGGCTGTTGGAGGAGCAGATCCGTTGTGCTTCTGTGATTATATTGAATAAAGCGGACTTGGCCAGTCCTGACGAACTGGACGGCCTGGAGCAGACGCTGGGGAAGTGGAACGCCCATGCCCAGATTATCCGGTCGGTGCGGGCGGATGTGGATCTGGGGATTTTCGATGCATTGGAAGGGATAACACGGAGCGGTGCCGGACAGGGACAGGCTTGTTCCTGCCAAGACGGGCATCGGCATGAAGCAGGGCATGAACATGGAGAAGAGTGCGGCTGCCATGACCACGAGCATGACCATGATCACAGGCATGAGCACCAACATGATCACAACCATGACCGTGAATGCGACCATGATCATGATCACAACCATGACCATCAATGCGGCCACGAGCATGATCATCACCATGCCCGCGGGCATCATCACACTCACGACCACGTGATGGTGTACACCCGTTATTTGTCCGGCCCAGTGGACAGCGGCTCCTTTGAGGAACTCGTAGGGCGCCTGCCCGAGAACGTATACCGCGCCAAGGGAGTGCTTACATTCTCGGATACGGCCAACCGCTATTTGTTCCAATATGCATACAGGCAGGCGGATTTTATGAAAATAACGCCGCAGATTAACGTGCCCGATGTAGTGGTATTCATTGGCGAGCAAATTCCCAAGGCGCTGCTGGAAGAACAGCTGGAGCAACTGGAGCAGCCAGGGCGAGAGAGGCAAGCAGAGCTGGGAGGTCAAAGGGATGCTGCAGGAACGGACGGTGGACAAGCGGCGGCATCTACAGGCCAGGCAAGCGAATGAGGTTCGGCAGGAACAGCGGCTTTTCCCGCCTTTCGCCGCTTAAACCAGGCGAGGACATCGATGCACCAGGAGATCAGGCCAATGCATCCCGCGGGAGCAACAGGCTTCCTCCCCGAAAGTCTTCATTATCCGGGGCATTCCGGGAACTGCTGGCCTTCGGTTACTTGCAGGCGCTCTCCTGCCTGTTCCCGGTGCTGATCTTCGCCACGATTGCTTTTACGAAAGTGGTGGACATCCCGGTTATCCCCGAGTACGACTTCGTGCTGCTGGTTTGCGTCCTCGTGCAGGTTCTCATGGTCCGGTCCGGACTGGAGACCAAGGATGAACTGAAGGTGATTTGCGTCTTTCATCTCATCGGCCTCTGCCTGGAAATCTTCAAGGTACACATGGGGTCATGGGCTTATCCCCAGGAAGCCTGGATCAAGGTGCTGGGCGTTCCGCTCTACAGCGGCTTCATGTACGCCAGTGTGGCCAGCTATCTGTGCCAGGCCTGGAGACGGCTTAAGGTTCGTCTGGTCCGGTGGCCCCGGGCCGCGTATACGGCTCCTCTTGGTCTGGCAATTTACTTGAATTTTATGACCCATCATTATTTTTATGATTTGCGTTGGGTGCTAACAGGGCTCTTGTGCGTGGTATTCATCCGCACCTTTGTCGAATATACCCCACTGGATACAGTCCGCCGGATGCCCCTCCTGCTTTCGTTTCTGCTTATCGGCTTTTTCATCTGGCTGGCGGAGAATATCGCTACTTTTCTGGGAGCTTGGCAATATCCGGATCAGAGGCTCGGCTGGAGCATGGTGCATCTGGGCAAGGTCAGCAGCTGGTTCCTGCTGGTCATCGTCAGCTTCATGATCGTCGCCCAATTGAAGCATGTCAAAGCAGGCCAGCACGGCTGACTGCCCCATCATATCAGAGCGGGCCAGCACGGCTGATCGCTCCCCATCATGCCGAAGGGGGCGGATGGATATGCGCCCGCTGATAGAAGCAGGTCTAAAATTCTGTTTTTTCAAAACCATTTGGGATTATATTCCAATTGGTTTATTTTTTGTTTTCAACTTTTGGAAATTAAGGTAAAATGGGAAAGGGATTTTTGGCGGAAGGGGGAGGCCGGTTTGTGCAACACCGAAGAACCATATGTGCTGCTTCGGCACAATATCCATACGCTGGATGCGGAAACACAGCGCCAGGTCTTCTTTTCCTTCCGCCAATTGGTATACCGGGACATCTATTTCCTGCTGCGTGACCATGCGTTGACGGAGGATGTCATTCAGGAAGCCTTCATGAAAGCAATCGTTAAAGCCTCGAAAACTCACGACAATTCCAATATGCGTGCCTGGCTGCGTCAAGTATCCCGGAACACCGCGTATGATATGCTCCGCAAAAATAAGCGTTTTCGTCATGTCACAGGACTATCCTCCGTTAATAGGAATGAGGAGACGGAATCCCCGCTGGTTTCCCCCGATGATGTGGAGGATGCGGTGGAGCAGATGCTTCGCGATGAAGCTCTGCATGAGGCAATGGGGGAATTGAAATATGAATATCGGCTGGTGCTGTTCCTGTATTACATTGCGGGGCTATCGTACGCTGAGATTACCCAAGAAATCGGTATAACCGAGCAGGTACTTACCCAGCGGCTTGCCAGAGCGCGGAAGAAGCTGGCCGCGCAGTTCTCCGGGAAATGGGGGGATCGCCATGCGTGAGAAACACGGTGCTGCCTTTCACGAGTCTGAACCCCGCCTGCAAGAAGCCATGCGCCAATATCATTCGCAGTTGGATATCCCGGACGGGCAAGCGGCCTGGGAGCTGATGAAGCAGCGGCTCGATGACAGAAAGCGGGTATTCCGTCCCTGGAGGCAGCGGCTTAAGCTGGCTGCGACTGCAGCCGGCATCATGATTTTTTTGCATCTGTTCTTTGGCGCCCTGAATCCGGTTCAGGCGATTTCCAAGTATTTTTTGGAGGTCTATTACGGTCCTTCGGCAACCAGTGTATCGTTTGGCAATTATGATATGAAGGACCCCCAAGGCATGCTCACGGCTCCGCCTCCGGAGGAGGACCGGCATGGCCGGGTGGTCAGACCGGAAGAGGTTGTGCCTCACAGCTTTGTTCCTGCCGAGGAGGCCGCTTCTTACGGGCAGCCCGACAGACTGGAGTTCGCCACTGTGGAAGAGGCGGCTCCCTTAGTGGATTTTCCGGTAATGGTTCCTCCCCACCTGCCTGACGGAACTGTATTGCAAACGGCACTCTTATTCCTGGGGGAAAAGGAGGAGAAAAGCGGAGAGATTATCCTGAACTATCATAACAAAGCGGCCGGGTACAGCTTCCAGCTCACACAAAGGCTGCTTGCGGAGCAATACGGATCTGCTATGACCATATCCGATCCTGATGCTGTGGTTAAGGAAGTAAGCATCAACGGCCATAAGGGGGTTATTCTGGTAAGCGGCGGAAACTTCGTTCACCTCCAGTGGATGACCTCTTCCATGAGCTTTGTGCTTAGCGGGTTGATTTCGGAGAAGGAGGCCATGAAGGTGGCGCGCTCCATAAATTAATCCGGATGACAGTGGTTTTGAAGCGTCAGAAAAAGCGGCTCCCTTACGTTCATGCTAGAGAGAGACCATTTGGGGGAGATCAACATTGGGAACCATTCAGCAAGCTGCCGGGATGGAGCAGTTGTTGAGGCAGCACGAATGCTTATGTTTTCAGGCGGCCTATTATTTGCTTGGCAAAGAGGATGAGGCGCTCGCCGCGGCTAAGCTGGCCTTGCTTGCCATAGCCCGGGAAGAAGGTTTCATGGCATTGCCCGAATCCCTTCAGCGGGAGCGGGTGAGACATGCGGCTGCTGTCTGCTCTCTTCACATACGAAAGAATACGATGCTTGCAGGATAGAGAAACTCCTTGCAACCATCGTTTTTTATTGTTACATTCCATAAAACTAGCATGTTTTTCCACTTTCGGCATAAGGTGTAGTGGTGCTGTGACGGGTTCGGAGCAACCCGCAGCAGGCAGGAGGATGACCGGGAGGTGGAGCAGTGCAGATTCACGTTGTGCAAAGAGGACAATCGCTCTATGGCATTGCACTGGCATTTGGAACAACGGTGGATGCGATTGTGAGCGCGAACAGGATCCCTGATCCCGCCGGGCTTGTGGTGGGGCAAGCGCTGGTGATTCCCATAACAGGCTCTTATTATTGGGTCAGCCCGGGTGATACCCTGTACAAGATTGGAAACCGTCTGGGCGTGAACTACCGGACACTGGCTCAGGCGAACCGGATTCCGGTGAACGGCGTCCTGCAAGTGGGCACCAGATTGTATGTGCCGCCCCGCCCCAAGCGCAAAGCAGAGATTAATGCTTACGTGGAGCCCCGCGGCGGGTCGGTAAGCAGAGCACTGACAGAGGCTTCCAGGGAGGCTGCCCCCAATCTGACGTACTTGGCCCCGTTCAGCTTCCGCATTCAGCGTGACGGCACCCTGCTGGCGCCTCCGCTGGGCGAATTGCCCGCAGTGGCCCAATCTGCCGATGTGACATTGATGATGGTGGTCACTAATCTGGAGAATGACCAGTTCAGCGATGAACTGGGACGGATTGTATTGAACGACCCGGATATTCAGAACAGGCTGCTTGATAATATTTTGGCTGATGCGGCACGGCTGGGTTTCCGGGATATCCACTTCGATATGGAGTTCCTGCGGCCCGAGGACAAGGAGGCTTATAACGCCTTTCTGGAAAAAGCCGCGGCCCGGATCCATGCCCAAGGGTACCTGATTTCCACGGCCCTTGCTCCCAAAACAAGCGCCGGCCAGCAAGGACGCTGGTACGAGGCTCATGATTACGCGGCACATGGCCGTATCGTGGACTTTGTGGTGATCATGACCTACGAATGGGGCTACAGCGGCGGACCTCCCCAGCCGGTCTCCCCGATTGGACCGGTCCGTCAGGTGCTTCAGTACGCCATCTCGGAAATACCCGCCAATAAGATCATGATGGGCCAAAATCTGTACGGCTACGACTGGACGCTGCCATTCGTCCCAGGAGGACCGTATGCCAAGGCGGTCAGTCCCCAGGCGGCGATTGCGCTGGCCCGGGAGGCCAACGTGGCCATCTCGTATGATTATCAGGCTCAGGCCCCCCATTTCAATTATACGGATTCCGAAGGCAAGGCCCATACGGTATGGTTCGAGGATGCCCGCTCCATCCAGGCCAAGTTCAATCTGCTGAAGGAACTGGGTCTCCGGGGGATCAGCTACTGGAAGCTGGGCCTGCCGTTCCCGCAGAACTGGCTTCTGATCGAAGAGAACTTTATTGTGGTCAAAAAATAGACCGATCAAAGGAGGTCTTCCCGGCAGGCGGCAGCACACCTGTAAGGAAGCCTCTTTTTGCTGAAAAGCAGGATGATGGGACAGCTATAGTAAGTTTTTGGCTGGTTTACATGAAATTTAGCTCCCGTACAAAGTTTTTTCACGAAATATGCGAACTGTGACTTACTTGTTGCCCAAGCTCGGATTATAATAATAGGATGGAATGTAGCCTGCGCATATTGCATGAGAGGAAGAGTGTGACAAAAGCATGAGGGACCGGTTAACCATGGGACTCGATATCGGGTCTACAACAGTGAAGCTTGTTATCCTGAGTGAACGATACCAGCTGATCTATGACAGATATGAACGGCACTATTCGGATATAAGAACCACTGTGTTCCGCCTGCTAAAAGATGCCTGTGTCCGCTTCAGCGGCGCAAGCGTATCCGTTATGGTAACCGGTTCAGGGGGAATTGCCGTTTCGGAATGGCTGGGGCTTCCTTTTATTCAAGAGGTGGTAGCAGGTACGGAAGCAGTGGAACAATTCATCCCTGCAACGGATGTGGCAGTGGAACTGGGCGGGGAGGATGCCAAAATCACCTTCTTCCGGGGCGGGATTGACCAACGGATGAATGGTTCCTGCGCCGGGGGGACCGGAGCCTTCATTGACCAGATGGCGGCGCTGCTGCAGACCGATGCGGCAGGTCTGAACGAGCTGGCGAAGCTTCACCAGACGATCTATCCCATTGCCTCCCGGTGCGGTGTATTCGCCAAGACGGATATCCAGCCTCTGCTGAATGAAGGAGCTTCCCGGGAGGATATTGCGGCATCCGTATTCCAGGCGGTGGTCAATCAGACGATCGGGGGTTTGGCTGCAGGCAGGAAAATCACGGGGAATGTGGCTTTCCTGGGCGGACCGCTCTTTTACCTGTCCGAGCTACGCAGCAGATTCATCCAAACCTTGGACCTTAAGCCCCATCAGGTGATGATGCCGGAGCATTCCCAGCTGTATGTGGCTATGGGAGCAGCCTTGGCTGCCTGGCAGGAGCCGGCTATTACGGTGAAGGCGCTGGCGGCTCTGCTTCCCAGAATGTTCGAGAGCAAAGGGGAGAAAAGCGGTCGGCTTGGACCACTGTTCGGTTCCCAGGAAGAGCTGGATGCTTTTCTATCCCGGCATAACCGCAGGATCGGACATAAGGAGCTGAAGTCCTTCTCCGGCAGATGCTTTCTCGGGATTGACGCCGGTTCGACTACAACGAAGGCGGCGCTGATTGATGAGGAGGGCAATCTGCTGTTTTCCCGCTATCTCCGCAACGGAGGCAAACCGCTGCAATCCACAGTGGCTATTCTTCAGGACATGTATGATGAACTGCCCGCTTCCGCCGTTGTTGCCGGTTCGGTTGTTACAGGATACGGGGAAGGCTTGATTCAGGCGGCGTTGTGCGCCGACTGGGGCGAAATTGAGACGGTGGCCCATTACAAGGCCGCCCGGTACTTCTTGCCGGACGTGGATCTGATCATTGACATCGGCGGGCAGGATATGAAGTGCCTGCGCATCCGGGATGGCGCTATCGACAGCATCATGCTGAATGAAGCTTGCTCCTCGGGCTGCGGCTCGTTTCTGGAGACCTTCGCAGAGTCGCTGCAGATGAATGTGGAAGCCTTCGCCGAAGCGGCGCTGCTGGCCAAGGAGCCTCTCGATCTGGGCTCCAGATGCACGGTATTCATGAATTCCAAGGTCAAGCAGGCCCAGAAGGAAGGGGCCACGGTGGGTGACATCTCTGCCGGACTCTCTTACTCCGTCATTAATAATGCGTTATACAAGGTCATCAAGGTACGGAACCCGGAGGAATTGGGCAAGCGGATTGTGGTGCAGGGGGGAACCTTCCGCAATAATGCGGTGTTGCGGGCCTTCGAGCTGGTAACAGGACGTGAGGTGGTCCGGCCGGAAATAGCGGGAATAATGGGGGCTTTCGGCGCTGCTCTTATCGCCCGGGAACGGGGATCGCACCAGGAACGCAGCATGCTGCTCGGCAAGCAGAGTTTGGCTGCTCTGGCCTTCGAGTCCAAGATGGAGCGCTGCCGGCTGTGCGGCAATCAATGCCTGATGACAGTCAACAGCTTCGGGGACGGCAGGAGGCATGTGACCGGCAACCGCTGCGAACGCGGAGCTGGCCGGGAGAAGCCGGAGGTGGAGACCCCCAATCTGTTCGACTATAAGCTGAAGCGTCTGTTCGGATATACCCCTCTGTCGGAAGAGGAAGCTGTCCGGGGCAAGGTCGGTATCCCCCGGGTGCTGAACGTATACGAGAATTATCCCTTCTGGTTCACCTTCTTTACCGCTCTTAAATTCAGGGTGGAGCTGTCTCCCAAGTCCACACGCAAGCTGTTCGAGCAAGGTCTGGAATCGGTGCCTTCGGATACGGCTTGTTATCCGGCTAAACTGACTCACGGCCATATCGCCAGTCTGGCCAAGCGGGATGTGCGGTTTATCTTCTATCCCTGCCTGCCGTACGAACGCAATGAGCATGCTTCCGCCAATAACCACTATAATTGTCCCGTAGTGGCTTCCTATCCCGAAGTGATTCATGCCAATCAGGATGTGCTGAAGGAGAAGTCCATTCCCTTTCTGTATCCTTACCTGCCTTTCGATGATACCAAGCGGCTTGCCAGGCGGCTGTACGAAGAACTGCAGGAGTACGGGGTGACGAGGCAGGAGGTGGCCCAGGCAGTCGCTTGGGCCAGGCAAGAGGAGGAGCGGGCGCAGCAGGATATCCGCAGTAAGGGAGAGGAGACCCTGCACATGCTCCGGCAGACGGGGCGGCCGGGCATCGTGCTGGCGGGGCGGCCGTATCATCTGGACCCGGAAATTCATCACGGCATTCCTGATCTGATTGCAGGAATGGGGCTTGCAGTGCTGACGGAGGATTCGGTGGCGCATCTGGGCCATGTGGAGCGCCCTCTTACTTTTGTGGATCAATGGATGTACCATTCCCGGCTTTATGCTTCGGCCAGTCTGGTAGCGCAGGAGCCGCTCTTGGAGTTGGTTCAGCTGAATTCCTTCGGCTGCGGCATTGATGCCATTACAGGGGATCAGGTCAAGGAGATTCTTGAGCGTTCCGGGCGGATGTATACGCTGCTCAAGATTGACGAGGGCGGCAATCTGGGGGCGGTACGCATCCGCATCCGCTCCATGCTGGCGGCTGTAGAGGAGCGCAAGGAGAAGCGGACCGCTGTACCTGCCGGTGCCAAGCCAAGCGGGCGGGCGGTGTTTGCGGAAGGGATGAGCCAAACCCACACCATTATTGTACCTCAGATGGCGCCCATTCACTTCGAAATGCTGGAGGTGGCCTTCCGGGCATCCGGCTACCATATGGTGGTGCTGCCCCATACGGATAAGCAAGTGGTGGATACGGGATTAAGGCTGGTGAACAACGATGCCTGCTTCCCGTCCATTCTGGTGATCGGCCAGCTGCTGTCCGCCTTGCAGTCTGGAGAATACGACCTGAATAAGACAGCGGTTATGATCACCCAGACCGGGGGAGGCTGCAGAGCCACCAATTATATCGGGTTCCTCCGCAAGGCGCTGGCAGATGCAGGCTATGGTCATATCCCCGTTATTCCGCTGGGTTTCTCCGGTGAGAAGCCCACTCCGGGCTTCAGGCTGACCCCGGGACTGCTGAACAAGGCCATTATGGCCTTCGCTTACGGGGATCTGCTGATGCGGGTGCTGTACCGGACCCGCCCTTATGAGGCGGTTCCCGGCTCGGCCACCGGCCTGTTCCGCGAGTGGATGGAGAAGTGCAAGGAATCCGTCGCAAGCGGCAAATTCGGACTATTCAAGTCCAATATGCGCCACATCGTCCGGCAGTTCGACAAGTTGGAGATCCGCGGGGAGCGCAAGCCGAGAGTGGGCGTTGTGGGAGAAATTCTGATCAAGTTTCATCCGGGAGCCAACAACGGGATAGTGGATTTTCTGGAGAGTGAAGGGATGGAGGCTGTTGTGCCTGACCTTCTGGACTTTTTCTTATATTGCACATATGATTCGGACTTTTACTACCGTTATATGAACAGGGGAGCGGGCGCCAAGCTGGTGTATAATGCAGTGGCCCGGATTCTGGAGGGGTACCGCAAGGAAATGCGTGAAGCGCTGGCGGCAAGTGAGCGCTTCAGTCCCCCGCATACGATCATGGAACTGACGGAGAAGGTGAGCGGACTGGTTTCTCTGGGCAATCAATGCGGTGAGGGCTGGTTGTTGACTGCCGAGATGATAGAGCTGTTGGACGACGGAGTGAGCAATATTGCCTGCCTCCAGCCCTTCGCCTGTCTGCCCAATCATATCACCGGCCGGGGCATGTTCAAGAAGCTGAAAGAACAATATCCGCAGGCCAATCTGGCCGCCATTGATTATGATCCCGGTGCAGCGGAGGTAAACCAGGTTAACCGCCTGAAGCTGATGATTGCCGGCGCTCTCAAGGGAAGCAGGATGGAAGAGGAGCTTGTGCCGGAGCTTTCCGAAACGCTGGAAAATAATGAATATTTATCTTGTCTGAGAGCACCCTAATCCGTAGTCGGCATTCTATGGAACGGGGGATTGGTGAAAATGACATTTGTAGCACAACGGCTGTGGTTTCCGGAGGATGCGTATATCCAGTTGTGGGATGTTAAAGCGGTATTGTTTTATTTCCTGCTGTACTCCTGCGCCGGATGGATTCTGGAGCATGGTTATCATAAGCTGACGACGGGAAGCTTCGCCCAGGAGGGGTTCCTGCATGGTCCTTACAAGCCCATGTATGGAATCGCTCCTGTTCTTATACTTGCTTCTGCCGGACCAGGGACTCCCTGGTGGTGGCTGGCGGCTTTGATTACGCTGGTTCCCACTCTGGTGGAATTCACCAGCGGGCTTCTGCTGAAGCATTTTTGCCGCAAGCAGTGGTGGGATTATTCGGAACAGCGCTTCCAGTTGGGAGGGCATATCTGCCTGAGGTTCTCCTTATACTGGGCGGCCTTAAGCTTCATTGTGGTCTATGTGCTGCAGCCTCTGTTTGAGTTCTTGTACGCGCTGGCAGGCCCGCTGTGGGCCTGGTGTTGGGAAGCGGCTGCGGCAGGACTGCTGCTGGATTTGTTGGCCACGTGCTTCAAGTATATGAAGCGGCAAGTGCCCGCGGCGGCGGAGTAACAGCTGCTGACGGACAGGGTTAGCTGCTGGTGGACACGATTAGCTGCCGGCGGACACGGTTCGGCAAGAATGGTTAATAACGGTTGTTTCTCTTGATGGGCGGATTCAACGAAAGTACAATAAGGGCAGTAAGTCCGGTAATAGCCGGATGCATCCGGATCGGATGCCTACCGTTTGGGCCGCAGGCGCCAGGCGACTTGTGCAAGATCAAGTCCCTGGTGTGCTGCGGCTTTTTTTGGGAAATCGCCGGAAAGTTTATCCGTGGATGATTGTTCCATTACCGGGTAGACGCAGGTGGCCAAGGGACACCGTCAGGCTTTTATCCCGGGGGATCGGCGGGTAGTTGCTGAAGTCATGTGAGAGGATGATCGATGTGGAGAAAAACTATGAATGCGAATGCATCTCGGCGAAATTCTGGAGCCTGCCGCAAAAGCCGGGGGAGGAGGTGAACCGGGACCACTTGTTTATGGATGACCAAATTCTCCACGCCCACTTTGAGCGCGAGATCACGGCGCAGATGGCCGGTGCCAAGACCATTCTTGATGCGGGGGGAGGTACAGGGCGATTTTCCATCTGGCTGGCGGAGCAAGGGTTTCACGTGACCCACCTGGATATCTCTGTACCTATGCTCGACAAGGCCAAGGAGCAGGCGCAAAAGAAGGGGGTAGCCGACCGGATTGAATTTGTGCACGGGAAGCTGACGGACCTGTCGGGATATGGGGAAGGTCAATTCGATCTGGTGATCTCCCTGGATGCGCCTGTTTCGTACACGTATCCCAGGCATTATGAAGTGATCGGGGAGTTGGTCCGTATAGCCGCCAAGGGGATTGTACTATGCGTCTCCAGCCGTCTGGGCGCGTATCCGGGCCGGTTCAATCCGGCAACCAAGAAGCCTTTTCTGGTGGACGAGAGTGATCCCGATACTGCGATGCGTTGGTATGTCCGGGAGTGGGAGAAGCGTGAGGAATGGCAGCCGGAGTTTAAGCGGGCGGATATGCTGTGGGAGAGAGGACTGATGGCTGAGCCTGATGAGGTGCTGCAGCAGATGATGAGCGGCGGTACGCCTTGGCCTGTCACTTATTTGTTCCGGCCGGAGGAGCTGGCTGAGGCATTGGCTGCGGCCGGACTGGGCAGCATCCGGCTTGGGGGGCCGGGAGCGCTGGCGCGGACATTGCCCGGTGAAATTCTCCGCAGGCTGCTTTATACGGAGGAATACCGGACTCCGTTTCTTGAACGCTGCTACCGATTCGATTCAGAGCCGTCCGTTTGCGGTCTGGGCTTATATAGCCTAGTGGCTTCAGGGCGGAAATAGTGATGGGGCTGCCGGTTGGTGAAGTGAAAGGAACCGAAATGCAAGAGGATGAATCCATGTTCAGGACATGAAGGAGGAGCGGGAAAGCAAAGCGGGGCAACTGAGTAAGCAGGAATGCAAATATGCAGGCATTTTGGCTAAAGGCGGAAAAAGGTATTCAAGCCTGTAAATGTGCAGGCATTTTTGGCTAAAAGGCGGAAAAAGGCGTTCAAGCCTGCAAATATGCAGGCTTTTGCCGCTTGCAGTGGAAAAATAATGATGAAGTCCGTTTAATGCCTGCAGTTTTGCAGTTTTCGGTGCAACGTGAGGGGAATCAGCCTAAGTAACTGCATATTTGCAGTTTTACACCACTCCGCTGCAATCCGTTGCGCTTCATACCAGTGTCTGAGATAACGAGAGGGGGAGACTGTCTATCAACTATGAGTGACGCCAACAGCTTGCAAAATGCTGCTAGAATAAAAAGTAGACACCTCCTAAGAACAGATCGATAATAACAACAACGAGAAAGAGGTGCTCTGGTGAAAGAGACAAGACAACAC
>JAQSYI010000056.1 GCA_029256185.1 Paenibacillaceae bacterium | reverse complement strand
CTCCCTCCACTGACCGATGCTATCGCTTCGGCTGAAGTGGGGGTTTCGGATGTCTCAACCTGATGATTTCAGGATGCTTAACATTCGTGGAGTTGACACATTGACGGACTGGCTACCGCCCAACCCCTCTATCCCATTCCTGCTCTTGGCAGTTACGTTTGGGAATACTTTGCGTATGATGTTGCCCGCGCCGTTCACATCGGCATGGATGAATCCCTTGGTGCTCCGATACAGTCCGCGATGCACTCGCTTGCCCGAGAACGTCCACATCCCCTCTTCGCCATACCGCGGCAAGGGGTCGCGATCCGGGAAGCTGGCTTTCGAGGTATAGGCTTCTTCCGTCAGCAGCACCTCGATTCCCTGTTCAGCCGCCTTGTACTGGATCATACGGATCAGCATCTGATGGGGGATGTGGCAGAACGTCTGATTGTTTCGTCGTCCGATTGCCGATGCTTGCTTCCATCCGTCGTTATGACCGATGACGATCGTACCCATGTGCTGATCCACGGCCAACTTGACGATGTGATGACTGGCTTTGTGGAACACGTCCTTGATCCGCAGCTGACGCTTTCGATGCAAGCGTTCCAACCGTTTGGAGGTATGAACCCCTTCTCGCGGCTTCCTGCCTTGTCGAAGAATCCCCATGTAGTGCGCTTTCATCTTGTTGTAATACTGATTGATCGCTTTGACTGCTCTGCGCAGGGAGGGCGCGATAATCAGGTTGATCCATCACTCGGAACAATGCATCCAGAAAGGGGTAAGACACAAAGGGCTGCTCCCTCGAAGGCAGCTCCAAGGGACGGGAACGATTTTTCTCACACCGTCTTTCATTTATCGCGTCGATATGCATTTCCAGTGTGTCCATCACCTGTTGTTGCAAGGGCTGTAGAGGCTCGTTCCGCCCATAAGTAAACACCTGCCGGATATAAAAGTTGGTCGTATTATAAAGGTTTTTGACCTTCTGACACGCTTGCTCCAGGTAGGCAAATAACCGATAGCCCGGTTTGATCCACACTTGATGGGTTCTGTACATCATCGTTGTATCCGACATGACTTCACCTCCTTCCAAACACAAAATGCGAATATACGTTCCCATTGTATTATATCGTTCATGCAGGCGGAAGGAAAGAGGTTCTTGTGGGCATGTTCAGGGGGGGTCCGATTCACCTCACCGCATGCAGAAGCGGGAGTCCTCTCGGCGCGTGCGGATAGAATCGTCCCTTACAGAATAAGCTTTCGTATTGATGAACCTCAGGTTCATGAGTGCGGGGCTTTTTTTGCTTTGCCCAATCCGGAAAGAATCGTTATAAGGCGGTTGTTCCGTTGACGCTTCGGAAGCGGCCATGATACAGTTTTACGTGACAAAAGGAGATATATTCCACTCTGTACTTTGGGCGCGGGTTATGATACTATCATTATGCGAACATAAGTTCTTGTTGCGGATTTGCAGGAAAGAAAGAGGTGTGGACCGTTGTTTATTGTGCTTCGCAAATTAAGCTGGTTCTTCCGTGTGGAATGGAAGAGGTATACGGTTGCAGTAACCTTGCTGGCGCTGGCCGGAATTATAGAAGTCATCCCTCCCCAACTCATCGGCATCTCCATTGACGGCATCCAGCAGGGTACGATGACCGGCTATGATTTTGCCCGGATTGTTGCGCTATGGACCGGGGTAACGGTATTTGGCTACGGAATGAACTATATTTGGCATTACAAGCTGTTCGGCGGTGCTTTCGTGCTGGAGAAGACCATGCGGACCAAGCTTATGCGGCATTTTCTAAGGATGTCTCCATCGTTTTATGAACGCAACCGCACCGGGGATTTGATGGCTAGAGCCACCAATGATTTGTGGGCTGTATCCACTACTGCCGGCTTCGGAATTTTGACACTGACGGACTCCACTATTTTTATGTGTACGATACTGGCAGTCATGACGGTGCTGATCAGTTGGAAGCTGACTCTGGCGGCGCTTCTGCCTTTGCCTTTTATCGCGCTGGCCATGAAGCATTACGGCAAGATCATTCATGAACGGTTCATGAGGGCGCAGGACGCCTTCGGGGAATTGAATGACCAGGTGCTGGAGTCCGTCTCCGGAGTGCGGGTGATCCGCGGGTTTGTCCAGGAGAAGGCGGATATCGAGCGCTTCCGCGGCAAAACCAATGAGGTGCTGGAGAAGAATATCCGCGTCGCCCGGATCGACGCTTTGTTTGAGCCTACTATGAAAATATTGGTAGGGTTAAGCTATACCATCGGCATTACCTATGGCGGCTATTTGGTGTTCCGGGGAGATATTACCCTGGGTGAGCTGGTCTCCTTCAATGTATTTCTGGGGATGCTGATCTGGCCGATGTTCGCCATTGGAGAACTGATTAATATTATGCAGCGGGGCAACGCTTCCTTAGACCGGGTCAGTGAAACCCTGGCGCATGCGCCGGATGTGGCCGAGGCGGAAGCTCCCGTGGAAGTGCTCTTGCCGGAATCTCTTGTATTCGGCGAAGTGACCTTCCGCTATCCTTCCTCGGAAGCCGATAACTTGCAGGGTGTGTCCTTTGCCCTGAGAAGAGGGCAGACGCTGGGGGTTGTAGGACGCACAGGCAGCGGCAAGACCACGCTGCTGAAGCAGATTCTGCGTGAGTATCCCCACGGTGCCGGTGAGGTTGCCATTTCGGGCATACCGATTCATCAGATAGCCAAGGACCATCTGCTTGCCTGGATCGGCTATGTTCCCCAGGAGCCGATTCTGTTCTCCAGGACGATCCGCGAGAATATTTTGTTCGGGGCGGAGAATGCCACCGACGAGCAGTTGCAACGCGCGCTTGAGAGAGCTTCGTTCGCCAAGGACATCTGCTTTTTGCCCCAAGGCCTTGAGACCCTCGTGGGCGAGAAGGGGGTGGCGCTGTCCGGGGGACAGAAGCAGCGGGTCAGCATTGCCCGCGCGCTGATCGCCGATCCGCAGATTCTGCTGCTGGACGATGCCCTCTCGGCTGTGGATGCCAAGACGGAGGCGGAGATCATCGAGGGCATCCGCACGGAGCGCAAAGGCAAAACCACTCTGATCACGACCCATCGTTTGTCGGCTGTCCAGCATGCCGACTGGATTGTGGTGCTGGAGGAAGGGCGGATTATGGAGGAAGGAACCCATGATCGGCTGATTAAGCTGGGCGGTTGGTATAAGGAACAGTTCGACCGCCAGAAGCTGGAGGATGCAATCGGGCAAGAGAATTAGCACAAGCAGGCATGTGCTGCAAGATGCGAAGGCGGTGATTGTTGTGGAAACGACAGGCAGACGGCTGCTCCGGTATGCCCTCTCCTATAAGAAGCATATTATCATGGCGCTTATCTTTCTGGCGCTGGCCGTATGTGCGGAGATGATCGGGCCATTCGTGGCCAAAAGTGTCATTGACAACCGGATTCTCGGCATTGAGAAGCCGTGGTACCAGGTTGCGGAGAAGATGCCATATTCAGCGGAATATGAAGGGAATTATTACAAGCGGGAAGGCCGTTTCCAGGCGGGAGAGGAAAAGGGCCGGCAGGTGAGAATTCTGCAGATCGGACGCACTTATTACTGGATTGGCGAACCGGTGGACAGAACGGATGGAAAGAAGGAGGCGGCGGACGGGGCAGTGACCATTTCCGAGGAGTGGGGACGTGCTTCCTATCCGGCGAAGGCGTTATCCCGAGAGGAGCTCTATCCATTCTATAAACCGGAATTCCCCGGCTTGCTGATGATGACCGGCTCTTATTTCGGCTTGCTTGTCATCGGCGCAGCGTTTACTTACGGCCAGCGTTTGTTTCTGCAGACGGCAGCAAACCGGATTGTGCAGAAAATGCGCGAGGATGTGTTTTCCCGTCTGCAGCGTCTGCCGATTGGCTATTTCGATAATTTGCCTGCAGGCAAGGTGGTCTCCCGGATCACCAATGATACAGAAGCGGTCCGGGAGCTGTTCGTGGCTGTGCTGGCCAATTTTTTTACCGGGATCGTGTACATTGCCGCCGTGCTGGGAGCGCTGTTTATTCTGGATAAGCGGCTGGTTCTGTTTGCGCTGCCTATGGTGCCTATTCTCATCGTTTGGATTGCCGTCTACCGGCGTATAGCAGGCCGTTACAACAAGGTGATCCGTTCCAAAGTGTCCGATATTAACGGGATGATCAATGAAGCGATATCCGGTATGCCCATCATTCAGGCGTTCCGCCGGGAGAAGAAGACGGAGCAGGAATTTGAAGCCCATAACCGGGAATTGTACGAGTATCAGACCAAGATGCTGAACCTTAACTCCATTACATCGCACAATCTGGTCAATTTCTTGCGCAATACCATTTTCCTGCTGGTGATCTGGCTGTTCTGGGGCGGAACCTTGGGCACATTCGTCTCCGTCGGCGTGCTTTATGCCTTCGTGGATTATATGAACCGGATGTTTCAGCCTATTGTCGGCATCGTCAACCAATTGACCAACCTGGAGACGGCGCGGATCTCGGCGGAGCGGGTATTCCAGGTGCTGGACGAGAAAGGCGATGATGTGGCGGAGGGAACCATTCCCCGGTACAAGGGCTCGGTTGCTTTCGAGCATGTATTCTTTGCTTACCAGGAACGCGAATGGGTGCTGAGGGATATCAGCTTTCAGGCTTGCCAGGGAGAGACTGTTGCGCTTGTGGGGCATACCGGCTCGGGCAAAAGCTCCATTATGAATCTGCTGTTCCGCTTCTATGATGTGGAGGAGGGGAGAATCACCATCGACGGGCAGGATATCCGCTCCATTCCCCGGCAGCATCTGCGCGCGCACATGGGAATTGTGCTGCAGGACCCGTTCCTGTTCACCGGCACAATCGCCACTAACGTCAGTCTGAACGACCCTGCCATTTCCCGGGAACGGGTGGAACAGGCATTGAGAGCTGTCGGGGCGTATGAGATGTTCCTGAAGCTGCCCGGCGGAATTGACGCGCCGGTAATTGAGAAGGGCAGCACCCTGTCCTCGGGCCAGCGCCAGTTGATTTCTTTCGCCCGGGCGCTGGCGTTTGATCCCGCTATACTGATACTCGATGAGGCTACCGCCAGCATCGATACGGAGACAGAGAGTCTGATTCAGCAGGCCCTCGACGTATTGAAGAAGGGGCGCACCACCTTTGTGATCGCCCACCGGCTGTCCACAATCCGCCAGGCCGATCAAATTCTGGTGCTGGACCATGGACGGATTGTGGAGCGAGGCACGCATGAGCAGCTGATGGAGGCGGGAGGCAAGTATTACGGCATGTACCAGCTTCAGCTTGGCTCTGCCGCCGCCGCAGGGATTTCTTGACCTCCTGGACGAAAAATTCAAGCCGCCAGATTACGGAGTCGCATCCGGCAATCGGCGGCTTGTTCTATGCTATAATAGGTTGGTCGGTTGTTGATTACATCTGCTCCCCGAAGAGAATGAAGCCTCACACTCGGGCATTGTGCCGCTTTTCGGGGATGAAAGAGGGGTAATATGAGTTACGGTACGAACCATGCTGATGCGCTTGCGCAGTGGATACAAGAGAGCGAGCGGATTGTGTTTTTTGGAGGAGCGGGCATTTCGACAGAAAGCCGGATTCCGGATTTCCGCTCGGAAACAGGACTCTACCAGACGAAAAGCAATATGGCCTATCCGCCGGAGGTTATGCTGTCCAGAAGCTTCTTCTTTGCCCATCCCGAGGACTTCTACGAATTCTACAAATCCAAAATGCTCTATCCCGATGCCGTGCCCAACCGGGCCCATGAGGCTCTGGCCGCGCTGGAGAAAGCCGGCAAGCTGAAAGCCGTTATTACGCAAAATATAGACGGTCTTCATCAAATGGCCGGCAGCAACAAGGTGCTGGAGCTGCACGGCTCCGTATACCGCAACAGATGCGTCAAATGCGGGGCGCAATATGTGTTGTATGAGATCATCGAATCGGAGAGCATCGTGCCGATATGCAGAAGCTGCGGCGGAACCATCAAGCCGGAGGTGGTGCTGTACGAGGAGTCTCTTGATCCGGAGGTGCTGCAAGGAGCGATGGAAGCGATCAGCCATGCAGATATGCTGATTGTAGGTGGCACCTCGCTGACGGTGAATCCCGCTGCGGGGCTGGTGCGTTACTTCCGCGGGGACAAGCTGGTGCTGATCAACAAGACGGAGACTGCCTATGACCGGTATGCCAATCTGGTCATTCGGGAGTCTATAGGCAAGGTCTTGGGTGACGCCGTATTCGGGGAACAACAGTTTTGAACCGCCAGTTGTACAAGCATACGGCCCAGCAATTCCGGCAGCTTGCAGCAAGACAAGCTGCCTTAGGCGCCAGGGAGACGGTTTTGCTGTTTGTTCATGCGGCGATGGAGGTTGCCGCACGGGCTTATGGGGTTCCTGTCTCCTCCTGGGTGCTTCAGGCTGATCTCCAGCCTTCGCCGGAGGAGCTGCCGGGATGCTCTGCTGCTCTTCTGTCTCAAGCGACAGAGGTGCTGGCAAGCATTCCGGAGGAGGAGTGGAGGCGGTATCCGGAGCTTCCCGGCTGGCTGTATCAATACATATTGGAAGAGCGCAAGGACTCGCTCTTTGCCGGATTCAAGCGGGGCAAGAAGGCCGGGCCGGAGGATATCCCGGCTGTTACCCAGTTGTTCACCCCTGAGTGGATCGCCCGCTATATGGCGGAGAACACCATAGGCAGGCTATGGGCCGACAGTAGGCCGGATTCAGCTCTCGCGCAGAGCTGGCGTTACTTCGATAACGAAGCAGCAGGCAATAGTCCGCGGGAGGAACAGAGGAAGGAAGCCGCTGACCCGGCGGGGGCGGACTCTTGCCTGTCCGGACAGAGGACGGATATGCCGGATATCGCCTCCTGGGCGGTGCTTGATCCGGCCTGCGGCTGCGGGCATCTGTTAACGGCTGCCTTCGATGTGCTGCTCGGAGTATACGCTGAGGCCGGAGTGGAGGGCGGCCAGGCAGCACGGCAGATTCTGCGGGCCAACCTCCATGGGCTGGACATTGATCCGCTGGCCGTGCGGATATGCAGGTTTGTGCTCCTGCTTAAAGCGGCGCAGATTGATCCTGCCATTGTCCGGGAGCCCATCAGACTGGGGATTGCCGCTTTCGCGGGAGATGCCCCTGATGAGTTCGGCAGTCTCCTCCGTATGGACAGGGAGGCTGCAGCTGCAGCTGGACACAGGGCAGATAGCCGTTTGGACTGCGATGTGGAGCAGCTGACATTCGACCTGCCCCTCGGCGGAACGCCAATGGAGCATGAGGCTTCTGGAGAGATTGCCGGTCAGCCGGAGATGAGTATGGATACCGAAGCGGCTTCACTGCTGCTGAAGCGTTATCATGTTGTGATCACCAATCCTCCCTACCTGGGAAGGCGGAATATGAGCGACAGATTGGCGGCGTTCCTGGACCGGGAATATCCCCGGGGCCGCAATGACCTATTTGCCGCTTTCCTGGAGCGTGGGCTGGAGCTGCTCCGCCCCGGAGGCTACCATGCGGCGATCAACCAACAGTCCTGGATGTTTCTCTCCGGTTACGAAGAGCTTCGCGCCCATATCTTGCAGGAGGCGGCGGTTGTCAGTCTGCTGCATCTGGGTACGAGGAGCTTCGAGGATATTGGCGGGGAGGTGGTGCAGAGCGTCTGCTTCGTTATGCGCCATTCGCCCGGCTGCGGGGAGACAGGGGCATACTGGATGCTTACGCAGGAAGGCTCCCCCGCCGCCAAGGAAGCGGTCTATGCGAACCGGCCCCGGGACAGGCTGTTCTTGGTCAGGCAGTCCGAATTCGCCGCTTTACCCGGCAAGCGTTTCGCTTACGGGCTTCCGGCCTCTTGGAGGCGTCTGTTTCGTGAACTGCCGCCCTTAAGCAGCTTGTACGCCGTTAAGAAAGGAATGGACACAGGCTGCAACGAGCGCTATGTCCGCTTCTGGCACGAGGTGCCGGAGGAAAGTCTGAGCTTCCGGGCAGAGCGTCCGGAAGCAGCCCGCTGGTTTCCCTATGCAAAGGGCGGGGGCCAGCGCAAATGGTACGGCAATCACTATTATGTGGTCCGCTGGTCGGACAATGGCGCAGCCATCCGCAGAGATCCCCGCTCCAATCTGAGGAACGCAGCCTATTACGGACGTCCGGGAATCACCTGGTCCACGGTATCCACCGGCAGTCCCGGCTTCCGGCTGCTGGAGCCGGGCTTCCTGTTCGACAACGGCGGCTCCTGCCTGTTCCCGCTGGACCGGAAGCGCACCAATCACTGCGGGCTTCTGGCGTATCTGAATTCGGGAGTCGCTGTTGAATTGCTGCGGCAGATGAACCCCACGCTGAATGTCCAGCCGGGAGATGTAGCCAGACTTCCCCTGGACCCTGCGCTGACGGATGACAAGGAGCTTATCCGTCTGGGCGCAGCCTGTGTGGAGCTGGCCCGGGCGGCTTGGGACGAAACAGAGTGGTCCTGGAATTACCTGGGGCATCCGGTGGCTGCGGCGGCGGGAAGTCAGAGTATGTTGCGCGAAGGATTTGAACGGTACATGCATGACCGGCAGCAGCGGGAAAGTGCTCAGCTGGCGCTTGAGCAGGAGATCGACAGGCGGGTCTACGCCCATTACGGGCTGGAGCCGGTGCACGGAGAGGGCCAACCGGAGCAAGAGCCTGTGTTATCCTCCCGGACGCTTAAGGAAGAGATGACCTCCTTCTTGTCTTATGCCGCGGGCTGTGCGCTGAACGTTTACCCTGTGGACGGGGAACGTCCATACGCCCGGGAGCCGGCGGTTGTTACGCCGGAGATGCTGGTTCACCGGCTGGAGAACTGGTTGAGGCGGTTGTGGGGAGAGGAGCAGCTTCAGCAGAATCTGCAGTTTATTGCAGCAGCATTGGGCTGCCGGAAGAAAGAGGAGTACCGGGACCGGATGATCCGGTTCTTCCGTGACGAGTGGTACACGGAGCATAAGAGCAGCTTCGGCGGGAGGCCCCTTTACCTGAGAATCTGTTCGGGTCCCAGGGGCGCTCTCATCGCATATGCGCCTGTGCGCATGATTTCCGGGGAATTGGCGGCAGAAGCTGCCAGACTGGCAGAGCGGCTCGCAGAGCAGCAGGAGGCCGGAGAAAATCTCTCTGAGGCTGCGGAAGAGCTGCGGAGCTTTGCAGACGGTCTGCGGCGGAGGCTGGCGGAAGAGCGGGAGGAGGCTCGTGAGTCGGCGGTGATGCCGGGAGAGGCGGCTGCCGGCGCAACAGAGAAGAAAGCGACGAAGGGACCGGCAGAGGATGAAGCACCCTGCGCTCGCAGCCTTTATTCCCGTTACGGGCCGTTGTTGTCGGGTTTATAGAAATCATCCCAACTTAAACAAGGAGTGATACCGGATGAACTTTTCCCAGTATCCTTATGCAAGACCGGATATGGAGCAGGTAAAAAGCCGTTTTGCCGGGCTTATCGGCCAGTTCGGGCAGGCGGCCAGCTTCGCTGAGCAATCCCAAGCGCTGGAGGAGCTTAACCGTTACCGCTGGCAGTTTGAGTCCATGAGAGATTTGGTTTATGTGCGCCATACCGTTGATACCGGAGATGCCTTTTATGAACGGGAAAACGAGTTTTTTGATGAGGCGGAGCCGGTATACCAGGGGCTTGTGACCGATTATTACCGGGCCTTGCTCCATTCCCGGTTCCGCGGGGAGCTGGAGGAGCAGTGGGGCCCCCAGCTCTTCCGCCTGGCCGAGCTTACCTTGTCCACCTTCAAGCCGGAAGTGCTGGAGGATCTGCAGACGGAGAACAAGCTGGTCAGCGAATATGTGAAGCTCCTGGCATCGGCGAAAATTTCCTTCCGCGGTTCAGAGTTTACCTTATCCCAGATGACTCCCTACCGCCTTTCAACAGACCGGGCAACCAGAAAAGAAGCAAGCGATGCATCCTACCGGTTTTTCGCGGAAAATGGAGAGCAGCTCGATGAGCTGTACGATCAATTGGTCAAAATCCGCACGGAGATTGCCTTGAAGCTGGGATTCCCGTCCTTCACGGAGCTGGCTTATGCCAGATTGAACCGCACGGACTACGGACCGGAAGAGGTGGCGGTGTTCCGCAAGCAGGTGGAGGAGCGGATCGTGCCTGCGGCACAGCGGTTGAAGGAACGGCAGCGGCGGCGGCTTGATGTGCCTGCCTTGACGTATTACGACGACAAATTCAGCTACGCCTCCGGCAATGCCAAGCCCAAGGGCGATGTGCAATGGATTCTTGAACGGGGGCAGCGGATGTACAATGAGCTTTCCCCGGAAACCGGCGAATTTTTCTCTTTTATGCAAGATAACGGACTGATGGATTTGGAGAGCAAAACCGGCAAGGCGGGCGGGGGTTATTGTACTCATTTTCCTGTGCATCAGGCCCCGTTTATCTTTGCCAACTTCAACGGTACGGCAGGGGATATCGATGTGCTCACCCATGAGGCGGGGCATGCGTTTCAATATTATATGAGCAGGAGCTATCTGCCGCCGGAATATCATTTTCCTACGCTGGAGGCATGCGAGATTCATTCCATGAGCATGGAATTTCTGGCATGGCCCTGGATGGAGCTGTTCTTCGAAGCTGATACGGAGAAGTACATGTTCAGCCATCTGAGCGGTTCCTTATTGTTTATCCCCTATGGCGTGGCTGTGGATGAATTCCAGCATGCCATGTACGCCAATCCGGAGCTGACTGGCGCACAACGCAAGCAGGTATGGCGGGACATAGAGCGCAAGTATTTGCCCCATCTGGATTATGCGGAGAATGCCTACCTGGAAGTCGGTGGCTTCTGGCAGCAGCAGCGGCATATCTACAAAAGCCCGTTCTATTATATTGATTACACGCTTGCCCAGTTGTGCGCATTCCAGTTCTGGGTGAAGGCGCAGGACGGCGCCGAAGCTGCCTGGGAGGATTACCTCAGGCTGTGCAGGGCAGGGGGGAGCAAGCCGTTTACGGAGCTGGTGGAGCTGGCAGGGCTGGTCTCTCCCTTCCGGGATGGCTGTGTGGATGCGGTAACCGGCAAGATTGAAGCATGGCTGGAACGTGTGGACGATGCCGCTCTCTAAAAACTACTTGATGCCGATTCCTTCTATTTCATGTAAGATAATAGAAGAGCATGCATAGAAATAAAAGGAGTGCGGCATGGTGGCAATTTTACATAACGGTTGGAATCAGGTGCTGGAGCCGGAATTCGGCAAGCCCTATTACAAGAGCCTTCGCAGTTTTTTGGCCGACGAGTACAGGAAGGGAATTGTTTACCCGGATATGTACGACATTTATTCCGCCTTTCATCTGACCGACTACAACCAGGTGAAGGCGGTGATTGTGGGGCAGGACCCGTACCATGGTCCCGGACAGGCACATGGGCTGAGCTTCTCCGTGAAGCCGGGCGTTGCCGTCCCCCCTTCTCTGCAGAATATTTACAAGGAGCTTCATGATGATCTGGGTTTTCCCATTCCCAATCACGGCTATCTGGAGCAATGGGCCAAGCAGGGAGTGCTCATGCTTAATGCGGTGATGACGGTGAGGAAGGATACGCCCAATTCTCATAGGGGCATGGGCTGGGAGGAGTTCACCAACCGGGCCGTGGCCGTGCTTAATGAGCGTGAGCAGCCGGTGGTCTTTATATTATGGGGCAAGAATGCCCAGGAGAAGCTGGCCTTTATTACCAACAAACGGCATCTGGTTATCCAATCGGCGCATCCCAGTCCGTTTGCCGCCAACAGGGGCTTCTTCGGCAGCAAGCCGTTCTCCCGAACCAATGCCTTTCTCCACAGTCAGGGTATGGAACCGGTTAATTGGAAGCTGAACGATTTATAGGAGGCGGGAATATTGTCCCAAAGCCAATCCTTCAAGCGGCTGCTTCGCCGCGTGCCTTACTTCATGGACCTGCGGATCAAGCAGCTGCAATGGAACAGGAATATCACCGACTTCCGGCAGGGGATCCGCTTTGCCGCACTCCGGCAGTCCCAGCCCCTTCCTTGTCTGATTAAGGAGCATAAGTCTGTGCTTAAGCGCACCTTGGGCCAGACCGATCCCCAACTGCAGGACAATAAGGTGGTCAATCTGGGCATCAGCATCTCCACCATTGACGGAGTTCTGGTTAAGCCGGGTGAGACCTTCTCGCTCTGGAAGCTGGTAGGAAACCCCACTGCCCGCAAGGGATATATTCATGGTCTGACCATCTCTCACGGAGAGGTAAAAGTGGGGGTGGGAGGCGGCTTGTGCCAGTTGGCCAATTTGATTTTTTGGCTGGGACTCCATACTCCCCTGACGATAGCAGAGCGCCATCATCACAGTTATGATTTGTTTCCCGACGATCGGCGGACTCTTCCTTTCGGCAGCGGCACAACGATTTACTATAATTATCTGGATTTGCGGCTCTACAACCCGACGAATCAGACTTTCCGGCTCCACCTCTGGCTGTCCGACAGGTTTCTCGAAGGCGCGATCAGCAGTGACTCTGCTCTTCCCCATACCTACCGGATTGAGGAACGTAACCACCGGTTTGAGCGGGACGGAGAGATCTGGCACCGTAAGAATGAAATATGGCGGCTGACGCTGGACCGGGAGACCGGGCAGAAGCTTACAGAAGAACTGCTGATCCGCAACTCCTCCGAGGTCAGGTATCATGTGGATGAAAGCCTGAACATGGGGTGAGAAGAGGCGGCGGTTCCAATTAATAAGGAATGAAGGGGTATGGAAGCAATGATTATCCGCGATGCAATTGTGGAAGATTTACCGGGTATTCTTGAAATATACAATGACGCCATCCGCCGCCTGACGGCAACATTCGATCTGGAGGAGAAGACGCTGGAGGACCGCAGGGAATGGTTCAGCCATTACGGCGCCCATCATCCTCTGATTGTAGCTCACGCGGACGGGAAGATTGCCGGATACAGCTCCTTGTCCATGTTCCGGGAAAAGGAGGCGTTCAAATCTACTGCCGAGCTGTCGCTGTACATTGCCGAGGATTTCCGGGGAAGGGGCATTGGGAAGGCTCTGATGCTGGAGATTGTAAACCGCGCCCGAAAGGTGGGGTTTCATACTATCGTTAGCGGGATAACCGCAGGCAACGAGATTAGCGTGCGGATGCATGAGCAATTCGGTTTTCAGTATGTGGGCAATTTCAGGGAAGTGGGCAGCAAGTTCGGGCGTTGGCAGGATGTGCTGTTCTACCAGCTGATGCTGGAGTAGCAGGCGACATGATCAGGCTGATCCGCAAGCTGGTTGTTGCCGCAGGAACCGCTGTTCTCATTGTGATAATCGGAGCGGGTGTTGTCAATTACCATGTAGACTCGGAGAGCAAGCCGTATATGGTTGAAAGCGATGAAGCTCCTGCCGCGGAGGTCATTCTGGTGCTTGGAGCCTCGGTGCTGGGAAACGGGGGAGTATCCGATATTTTGAAGGACCGTTTGGATACCGCCTTGTCCTTGTATCAGCATAAGCGCGCCCCCAAAATCCTGGTCAGCGGGGATCACGGAAGCCCTGACTACGATGAGGTGGGAACTATGAGGAAATACCTGACAGACCGCAAGGTGGCTGGCGGGAACATCCTGTTGGACCATTCGGGCTTCAGCACATATGAGAGCGTATACCGGGCGCAGGCGGTTTTCGGAGTCCGGAAGCTGATTATCGTGACCCAGGATTATCACCTGGCCCGGGCCGTGTATGTGGCGCGCAGCCTTGGCATGGAGGCCTACGGCGTCGCGGCGGATCAACGGCAATACCATGATATGGACAAATACAGGTTCAGGGAATTCCTGGCCCGCAACAAGGACTTCGTCTATGCGCGGATTCTTAAGCCGGCGGCTGCCAACCAGGAAGAAAAGACGTTCATGACCGGTGCCGGCCGGGCCACCAGTCAGCCGTAACAAGCTTCGGTCAAGCCTATGCGGAGCAGGATTGGGCAAGAAGGATTCGGAGCTGGAGGCGCAGGGGAACTGGAGCTGGCGGTGTGTAATGAGGACTGGAGCAGCAGTTAGTACCACCGGCGGAGTCGGCAGAAAAGTGGAACCGGAGTTGCCGTGAGCAGGCAGGGAGTTGCTGGGAGCAGGGGCGGAGTTGGGGGGACGGCGGCGGGGGCGGCGGTCCGTATGAGCGGCCGTGAGCAGCAGGTTCGTGAGGCGGCCCCAGGCGTGTGCTGCTTGTGAACAGCGAAGAATAACGGAAAAAATTTCCGCTAACAGAGAGAGAAAGAAGCAAATTGGAGGATTAGCGGAAAAAATTTCCGTTAAGACACTAAGAGGCTTAAGGAACCAAAGAGCCAAGGAACCAAAGACGGCTGATTGTTCGATTTTGTGCGCAAATGCAGGTTGCCAGACAACGCCGTCAGGTGTGAATCCTTGTTGTTTTTAAGAACGTGACGGTTTGTGCTATAATTTGGGGAGCGAGCGGAGGAACGATAGATAGTACCATGAGGAAAGGTGGAACAATCTGAATGATTACGGTCCGCAATCTGACCAAGTCATGGAAGGATGGAACGGAGGTATTGTCCAAGCTGAGCTTTCAGGTGGATGAGGGAGAGTTTATCGCCATCATCGGCGCCAGCGGCTCGGGCAAAACTACGCTGTTGAATTGCCTCTCTCTAAAGCAGAAGTGGGATCAGGGACAATATATCTACAACAGCCGGGACATCACTTCCCTAAATCCCCTTGAGGCGTTCAAGCTCAAGCGGGAGTGGGGATTTCTGACAGAAACTCCCGACGTGAATCCCAAGAAGAATGCCCTTAAGAATGTGCTCGACAGCCGTTATCAGCATATGTCCTGGGTCAGGCAGCTGACGCGCAAGGTTTCCCAGGATGAGCACGTCTTTGCTATGGATTATCTGGAGAAGGTGGGACTGCTGGATAAGGCCCATGAGCCTCTCTCCAAGCTGTCCGGCGGTGAAAATCAGCGTGTGGCCATTGCCAAGGCGTTGATTAAAGGGGCTAAGGTGATTTTTGCCGACGAGCCTATGAAAGGGCTGCAGCCGGAGGCGCAGAACCGGGTAATGGAGGATTTGCGCAATGTCTGCAAGCGTGACGGGGTAACGGTTATTTGCTGCATCAGCAATCTGGAATTGGCGGAGCGTTATGCCACCCGGATATGGGGATTGTCCAAGGGGAAGATTGTATTGGACATTGCCGCCAGGCGGTTGACCAGCCGGGAACGGGATATCGTTTTCTAAATATAAATATATCGGTGCAAATACGGGAGGTCTACATGCTTGTCATCGGTATCGCAGGAGGAACCGGTTCCGGCAAAACAACGGTTGCCCACCGGATTGTGAAGCGGATCGGAACGGAGCACGTTGCGCTTATTTCTCAGGATTCATACTACAAGCATCTGCCGCATCTTACCAAAGAGCAGCGGGCGGGGGTTAACTATGACCACCCCAATTCCTTCGATAACGAACTGCTTGTGGAGCATCTGAAGCAGTTGCGGGCGGGGGCAGCAGTCCAGGTTCCCGTATACTCCTTCTCGGAGCATCTAAGGACGAACCAGACCGTGATGCTGAAGTCCAGGCCGGTTATTGTGCTGGAGGGCATTCTGGTGCTGGCAGATGAACTGCTGCGCCAGGAGATGGACATTAAGGTATTCGTGGATACCGATGCGGACGTGCGGGTTCTGCGGAGAATTTCCCGGGATCTGCGGGAGCGGGGCCGGACCTTCGAATCCGTGTTCGCCCAGTACGTGGGAACGGTCAAGCCCATGCATGAGGCCTTCATCGAGCCGTCCAAGCGTCATGCGGATCTGATCGTACCGGAGGGCGGAGAGAATGAGATCGCCATCAGCCTCTTGGCCTCGCGGATTGAACAATCCATCTCGGGAAAAACAGGAATGCAGCGCAATAAATAAGAATATTGCCTAAAGCAAGAGCAATTTTGGTTCGGAAATAGTCTGGAAGGAGAGGGAGAGCCGATGAATGCACATGAAATCGATTACGAAATAATAGGCAACGAAATGCAATTTGTACAGGTGGAGCTTGATCCGCAGGAAAGTGTAATTGCCGAGGCTGGAAGCTTCATGATGATGGATGACGGCATCCAGATGCAGACCATATTCGGAGACGGCTCAGGCGAGCAGCGGGGCCTGATGGGCAAGCTGATGGGGGCAGGCAAACGGCTGCTTACCGGCGAGAGTCTGTTTATGACGGTGTTCACCAATGGCGCCCATGCCAAGAAACGGGTGTCCTTCGCTTCTCCCTATCCGGGCAAGATTATTCCCATGGATTTAAGCCAACTGGGGGGCAAGCTGATCTGCCAGAAGGATTCCTTCCTGTGCGCGGCCAAAGGGGTAACGGTAGGCATTGAGTTTCAGCGCAAGCTGGGTGCAGGCCTGTTCGGCGGTGAAGGCTTCATTATGCAGAAGCTGGAAGGAGACGGACTTGCTTTCGTGCATGCCGGAGGCATGGTTTACCAGAGGATTCTCCAGCCGGGAGAATTGATTCGTCTGGATACGGGCTGTCTGGTGGCCATGACCCGGGACGTTCAGTATGACATTGAATTTGTCAAAGGAGTCAAGAGCGCTGTGTTCGGTGGCGAGGGTTTGTTTTTTGCCGCCTTGCGCGGACCGGGAGCAATATGGGTGCAGTCCTTGCCCTTCAGCCGGCTGGCGGACCGGATTACATCCGCTGCCGGAGCAGCGGGACGCCGGGAGGAAGGCAGTATCCTGGGAGGGTTAGGCAATCTTCTGGATGGCGACCGGTGATTGGCCTTCTCTTGCATCGAGGACAGATAGCCCCGGGGCAGATAACTGCCGCCGGGGCTTTATTTATAAATCTCAGGAAGCATACGCGTCGTGGATGATTGTTCGATTTCTGGGCAAAGGCACGTTCTCAAAGGAGCCCGTCAAAGGTTTATCCTTATCAGCCAATGCTTATTCTGGCGGGTTGCAGAAAAAATCCTACACGTCGTTTTGCGGTTTGTTTAACCGATCCACGTAATCCCTGACCATTTCCTCGTTAACAAACTGCCGCAACGGAGAGATCCCGTTCTTGGCATGCTCAATAATGCGCGCCGTTACCTCATTGATTCTCTGGGTGGAGAAGCTTTCTCCTTTCAGACAATGGTCAACCGCTTCTTGAATCAGCAGTTCCCGGTCATGGTCCAACTGTTCAAAGATCTGCAAGTGAGAATGCTGCTTGCGGGAATGCTGGGAAATGGCTTCATGTACGTTCATTGGGAATACGCCTCCTGTTTGAACAAAATCTTGTTATTTTTTTATGAAAAACAGGTTTTAAATATGATACTATAGAAACGTTGCAGTTACAATGGATTCGACAGGAATTGCCAAAAATTCTATTCTATTAGCGGATGCAGTTGAAGGTTGTGCTTTTATTTCGGATTAATGGAATAAATTACCTGGTTTATTTTTGAGTTTCGACAGAAAGTGACATTGAGTATCAAATATTGTTGTCTCCAATCCGATATAAAAGGAAGACAAAGAAAACAAGAGCTGGGAGTTGGAAGGATGGAAAAGTCAACAATTATAGGCCTGGTCAGCGGTTTTATTGCCATCGGGGTAGGGATGGTATTAAAGGGAGCAAACATTACAGCTTTATGGAATCCCGCCGCCCTTATGATTATTTTCCTGGGAACATTTGCTTCCTTGGCTATCGGTTTTCCCATGTCGGAGTTGAAGAAGCTGCCGAAGCTGCTGGTCTTGACCTTCAAGCAGCCCAAACTGATGGAGAAGCAAGAGTTAATCACTAATTTCGTGGAATGGGGAACCATTGCCCGCCGCGAAGGTCTGCTTGCTCTGGAAGTGACAGCTGAGAATGTACAAGACCCGTTCTTGAAGAATGGCATGAAAATGCTTATAGACGGCAGCGACAGTGAATTTGTGCGGGATGTCATGCTGGAGGATATCCATGCCATGGAGGAGCGTCACAAGGCAGGAGCGCTTCTTTTTACGCAGGCAGGTACATATGCCCCTACTCTCGGTGTGCTGGGGGCCGTTATCGGACTTATCGCGGCATTGGGCAATTTGAAGGATATTGACAAGCTGGGACATTCCATCGCCGCGGCTTTTATCGCTACCCTGTTCGGGATCTTCACCGGCTATGTGCTCTGGCATCCCATCGCCAACAAGCTGAAGCGGATGTCCAAGAAGGAAGTGGAGATCAAGCTGATGATGGTAGAGGGTCTGATTACCTTCGGACTGGGCGGCTCAGCCAATTCCATCCGCCAGAAGCTGCTGGTATTCCTTCCCACCAGTGAGCGCTCTCAGGAGGCAAAAGGGGAGGTAGCGGCCGGTGGCGAAAAAGCAAAGGCATGAAGAACATGAAGAGCATGTAGACGAATCATGGCTGATCCCGTATGCGGATCTGCTGACGCTGCTCCTGGCGCTTTTTATCGTATTGTTCGCTTCCGGACAAACGGACCAAAAAAAGCTGGACCAGCTCTCCGAGTCCATGTATGGAGCTTTTAACGGGGGCAAGGGATTTTTCGAATTCTTCGGAGTGATTCCCCCTTCCCGGCGGGAGGATTCCGATTCCAGAAACCGGACTAATGAGGAAACCTCGGGTTCGTTGGAGAAACCGGAGCGGGGAGAAAGCGCAGCGGGAGGGGACGCGTCGGGCGACCGTGCCGGCCAGACCGCTGAAGAACTGGCCGAAGCGCAAAAACAGGAGCAGGAGAATCTGGATTCGCTGAAGCAGGAGCTGGATACCTATATCTCGCATAATAGCCTTACCACCCAACTGGATACCACTCTGGGCGAGCATTATGTGATGATCACGATCCGGGACCAGGCCTTGTTCGCCTCGGGGAGCGCTCAAATCAAGACGGAGGCCGTTGTGCTGGCGGATGCCATCTCGGATATTCTGACGTCCTATCCCGATTATCAGGTAACGGTGTCGGGGCATACGGACAATGTGCCCATCACCTCCCGTGCTTACCAGTCCAACTGGGATCTGAGCACGGACCGCTCGTTGAATTTCATGAAGGAGCTCTTCCGCAATCCCGATGTGAACCAGAAGCGCTTCAGTTCTTCGGGCTTCGGGGAATTCCGTCCTATTGCCACTAATGATACAGAAGAGGGACGGGCCCAGAACCGGCGGGTTGAGGTATCGATTATCAGTCCGGCCGTGCTTCCGTCAACGCAGATGAATGTCAGATAATCCGGTGTATGGAAAGAACGGATAGTTTGCAGCTGTATGCATGACAGCGGAAGCAGGGGGCGGGGGTCATCCGGCGATGGCCCCCGTTCCTTTTTGATGTAATTAACCGTAAGTCAGTAAATCAATTAGCAATCGGTTAATTATTGTCGATTAAGCAGCTTTATTGACGGTTTTTCTGCTGATTTAGGGCAAATGGTGCTGTTTTTGCGGTTGTGAAAATTCACGATACCTCTTATACTGAACAAGTTGTGTGTTGAATGAATATACAGAAGGGGTGCATATTGAAGATGAAGAAGCTTGTCCTGCTGCTTGCAGCAGCTATGATGTTGTCCGTCCTCTCCGCATGCGGGGAGAAGAACAGAGAGAGCGATTCCAAACAAGGAGCCGCTCCATCCGCCGCCGCTACGGTTGCCGCAACTGCAACGGTTGCTCCTAGTGCCTCTCCCGAAGCCGCCAAAGGCAAGGTTGCCGAGATCAAGAAGGCCGGAGTCGTGGTCATGGGTACAAGCGCCGACTACGCTCCATATGAATTTCACAAGAACATTGAAGGCAAGGATACTATCGTAGGCTTTGATGTGGAAATCGCCAAGATGATCGCAGCTGATCTTGGTGTGAAGCTGGAGATCAAGGATATGGGCTTTGACGGCCTGCTTGCCGCTTTGAACTCAGACAAGGTTGACTTTGTAATCTCGGGCATGACTCCCAATGAAGAGCGTCTGAAGAGTGTGGACTTCTCCCAAATTTACTATAATGCCGAACAGGTTATTCTGATCCGGACCGGCGACAAGGACAAGTTCAAGTCTATGGATGATCTGAAAAAAGTAAATATCGGCGTTCAAACCGCCTCCATTCAGGAGGATCTGGCCAAGGAGCAATTGGCAGGCGCCAAAATCAAGCCCATTGGCAAGATTACCGACCTGGTCCTTGAGTTGAAGACTAAGAAGATAGATGCCATTGTGATGGAATCTCCTGTAGCCAACGGTTACGTGAAGAAGAATCCCGATCTGGCCATCAGCAGCGTGAAGCCGGAGGCAGAAGAAGCCGGATCGGCAATTGCCGTGAAGAAGGGCAATGATGCGCTGACTGCGGAAATCAACAAGACGCTGGACCGTCTGATCAAAGACAAGACGATTGACAAGCTGGTGGACGAGGCGTTCTTGCTTCAGGAGCAATAAGAGAGGCACCGGAGAGCATGGCTATGCGTGAAGAAGGAATGGCGGATGATTAGTCCGCTGTTTTTTCATTGTACGAGAGATACCCGAAGATTTGGAGGAAGATCATGACCCATGCTTTTGTCGCTTTGAATTTTTCATTCATGAACGATTACGGCAGCTATTACGTCACCGGCGCCTGGACTACCGTCAAGCTGGCCTTTTTCACTGTCTTGTTTGGCGGGCTTGCCGGTATGCTCATTTCCTTGCTCCGCCTGTCAGGCAATGTGGTGTTGCGTTTTTTGGCTACCGCCTACATTGAGGTTATCCGGGGAACGCCGCTTTTGGTGCAGCTGTTCATCATCTATTTCAGCCTGCCTGTGGGGCTGGAGTGGATCTGCCTGAAGCTGGGACTGCCGGGAGACCTGCTGGCGATGTCCGATTTCGTGGCAGGGGTGGTTACGCTGTCCATCAACAGCGCGGCCTATGTGGCGGAGATATTCCGCGCCGGCATCCAGGCTGTGGACAAGGGTCAGATGGAAGCGGCCAGGTCCATCGGCATGCCCCGCTGGATGGCGATGGTTTACATCATACTGCCTCAGGCCATCCGCAATATATTGCCCGCTCTCGGCAACGAATTCGTGGTTATTATTAAGGAATCCTCCCAGGTTATGGTAATCGGTATCGCTGAGCTGATGTACAATTCCAATCTGATCCGCGGGGCCACATATATTTCTCTGGAGCCGCTTCTGGTGGCTGCGGCTATCTATTTCTCGCTGACCTTCCCGCTGTCCAAGCTGCTCAGCTATATTGAAAGGAGGCTCAAAACCAGTGATTAAGGTGAACCATCTCCATAAGAGCTTCGGCAAGAATCATGTGCTGAATGATGTGAATCTGCATATTGAGAAGGGCGAGGTTGTGGTTGTGATCGGTCCCTCCGGATCAGGCAAGAGCACCTTTCTGCGCTGTCTGAATTTATTGGAGCGGCCGTCGGGAGGCGACGTCATCTTCGAGGGCCAGAACATAACCGACAAGAAGACGGACATCAACAAGCTGCGGCAAAAAATGGGTATGGTCTTCCAGCAGTTCAATCTGTTCCCGCATCTGTCCGTATTGGACAATATCACCATCGGTCCCCGCAGACTCAAAAAGACCGCGGCTGATGAGGCCAAAAGGATCGCTATGGATCTGCTGCGCATCGTAGGGCTTGAGGATAAGGCCGCAAGCTTCCCGGCTCAGCTCTCCGGCGGACAGAAGCAGCGGATCGCCATCGCCCGTGCGCTGGCCATGCAGCCGGATGTGATGCTGTTCGATGAGCCTACCTCTGCGCTGGATCCGGAGATGGTAGGCGAGGTGCTGGATGTTATGAAGCGTCTCGCGGCGGAAGGAATGACCATGGTTGTGGTAACCCACGAGATGGGCTTTGCCCGTGAGGTAGGCAGCCGCCTGATCTTCATGGACAAGGGCGCCATTGCCGAGGAGGGCAATCCGGCCGAAGTGTTCGCCAATCCGCAGCATCCGCGGACCAAGGAATTTTTGGGTAAAGTGTTGTAAGGTGATCCGTGCCTGCCGTATCTGCGGCAGGCTTCTTTTTTTGCACCCATTTGTAAATCACCCAAGCATCCTTCATAATAAGAGATAGATGATAACGCAGGGAGTGGCGTGCATGAGAATCGGAGTTGTCTCCGACACCCATTTGCATTGCAGAAACGTGAGATTGCCGGATGCTTTGGTCCGCGGTCTGGATGGAGTGGATCTTATACTCCATGCCGGAGATTGGGTATCGGAGCGGGTGGCTGATGAGTTGGAGCTGATTGCTCCTGTGGATGGCATAGCCGGCAATAATGACGGTTTTGAGATTGTCGACCGGTTCGGCTTGCAGAAGCTGTTGCAAGTGGAGGGGGTCACCATCGGGCTGATCCACGGCGACGGTCATGGCAAAACAACGGAGAAACGGGCCTTTGACGCCTTTGCCGGCCGCGCAGCCGATATTATTATCTTCGGCCATTCCCATATTCCTTATCAAGAGCGCAGGGGAGGTTCACTGCTCTTTAATCCCGGCTCCCCTACAGATAAGCGGAGACAGCCCCGGTTTTCTTACGGAGTCATTGAGATCAGCAACGGGAATTGTGTGGAAGCCCGGCACTTTTACTTTGACAGTAAATCTTGATCGACATCATTCAACATTATTTCGCATTTTCTTCTATTCGGCAGCAGAATCCGGTATAATTAATCACACATCCTTTTGGTGGATTCTTATATAGAAATGAGTGGACAAATGGCTATCAAAATTTTTTCAGACGGCAGTGCGGATTTGCCCAAACGTATTTTGGAACAATTGGATATCACTCTTGTGCCGTTATCCGTTCATTTTGAGCATGATCATTATGACTCCGATATGGACCTGGATTTGTTTTACCGCAAAATGAAGGAAGAATGCGTCCTTCCCAAGACCTGCAGTCCTTCACCGCACTCCTTCTTAGAATACTTCAAGAATGCTTCCGAGCATGAAGAGATCCTCTGTATTTCTTTGTCGTCGGCTTTGAGCAGCACCTATCATCATGCATTGATGGGCAAAACCATGTTCGAGGAGGAGCATCAAGGCAAGAAGAGCATTGAAGTGCTTGACAGCAAGAATGCTTCCTTAGGACTGGGGCTGCTGGTATACAAGGCGGCCAAGATGGCCAAGGAAGGCCATACGCTGCAAGAAATGGTCCAGACCATGAAACGGAGCATTACCGAAGTCAAGAATTATTTCGTGCTGGATACGCTTGAGAACGTGGTCAAGGGCGGCCGTCTGGACCGGGTGCGGGGCGCTATAGCTTCCGTGCTGAATATCAAGCTTCTGATGAGAGCCAGCGAGGAGGGCAATCTGGAGGTGCTGGAGAAGGTAAGAGGCACGCAGAATGCCATCAAGAAGATGATTGACCGGATCGGGGACGCGGGACATGGTTTTGAGCAGCGGATTCTTGCCATCGCCCACAGCAATTGCGAGGAACGGGCCCGTGAGGTAATGGAGATGATCTTAAAGCGCTATCCCTTCAAGGAAGTAATCCTGGCGGAGATGGGGCCTGTCATCGGCACCTACGCAGGAGAAGGCGGCATTCTGGTGTCGCATACGTAGAGTGCCCTGACTGAAAGCTGCATTCATATATAATCTAAAAGTGCACATTCCCTTTGAGCGGCGGTTTAGGCTGCGGGGGATTGTGCACTTTTTTGTCGGATGAGAACACGGCTTCGAGGACTGTTCATTTCTGGTGAATGCCCGCTGAGACTGACTCCAGAAAGGAAAGGGTTTTTTGCAAGTATTCCCGCTTGTTCACGGTGTAGATCAGCTCGTGGTGGCCGTCCGGCAGGATCCACAGCTTGGATAAGGCCTGCTCCGATTGATTGTTGAAGACTTGCTTGGCCAACTGGTAAGGTGCTTTCTCGTCTTGCATGCCGTGGATCAGAAACAGCGGAATCTCGTAGGAGGTATTCAGCACCCGCTCATACGGCAACTGGTTCATGCTTACCCCGTTCATCATCGGGAAGAACAGACGGAGCAGGCCAACGGACGGGAAGCGAGGAAGGTCCGCATGCTGCCGGATATTGTAATATAGGGTGTCGGGAGATAGGATAAAGGCGCTGTCCAGAATCATCGCGGTAATATCACCGCTTTGCAGGGCTGTTCCCAGCGCTGTACCCGCACCCATGGAGAAGCCCCAGATAAAGATCTGCTCCGCTCCTTTTTCCTTGGCAACATCAATGGCTCCAAGAAGCTCGAAGGTTTCCTGTACACCTCCGGTTACCACCTGCTCGGGATGAACGAAGCCGTAATCGAACATGAGCACATTGAAATTCTGCATATGAGCCGCTTTGGCCAAGTCGTACATCGGGACCCAGCTTTCTTCCCGGTTGGCGCCATAGCCGTGGGAGAAGATAACGGTGCGCTTGGAATGCTCCGCCGGCAAATACCAGCCCTCCAGATTGCTGCGCTTATTGGCGCTGGGGAAGCTTAAGTCTTCATAAGGCACACCGATGGCTTCCAGAGGATTGGAGGAGAGGGGAGCAATGACCGGACGTCCCAGCAGCCAGGCAATATAGGCATGGAAGCCGACGGCTGCCGTTACTGCGACGAAGACGAAGCTAAGCAGAACGGCCAGAAAAAAGTGAGAACGGGTGTAGGCGCTCCTTTTTTTGGAAACGGTTACAATCCCTTTTGCAACTTGAGGTGTGACGATGACTCCCATGGAATTTCCCTCCTTTGACTCCAAGCTTCTCTTTATAAGTTCAGTATGAATCCAGAAGGCGTATAGCGTCAATGCTCGTCGGAAAATGTAAACCTGCTGTAATACAGCTGTAATCTGTAACCCTGCAAAATTTGCAATATCATGAAATGGAAATTTCATTCTGGACTGAGCATGAGAAACAATGGTATGATTAATAAGATATGCCTACTGCTATAGTGAAAGGTGGGAGTTCAATATGAAGAATGAATCCATGCGAGTAGTCAGCCAGCAATTGCTGGCGCGCCATATATATGAACTGGTGCTGGAAGGCGGTTTGGCCGAGGAGATGGGTGAGCCGGGGCGTTTCGTCCATGTCAAGGCGGAGCCGGGAACAGACCCGCTGCTGCGCAGACCGATCAGCATCTGTGAAGCGGATACGGCCAAGGGACAATTCACGATGATCTACCGGGCTGAGGGAAAGGGAACCCGCCAGCTGGCAGCCAAGCAGCCGGGAGATTACGTGGATGTGCTTGGGCCGTTGGGCCGCGGATTTCCCGTCCAAGAAGCATCGCCGGGAGAGACAGCCCTGTTAATTGGGGGTGGAATCGGGGTGCCGCCCCTGTATTATCTGTCCAAGCAGCTGTTGGCAAGAGGAGTTCGTCCTGTACATGTTCTGGGCTTTGCAGCACAGGAGGATGTCTTCTATCAGGACAAGTTCTCCGCGCTGGGGGAGACGTATCTGGCCACGGTCGATGGTTCATGCGGGGATAAGGGGTTTGTGACGGATGTAATCGCCGAGCGCGGCTTGACCTTTGACGTGCTGTATGCCTGCGGGCCTACTCCCATGCTGAAGGCGCTGGACGTTCTGTACCGGGACGTGAAGGGCTTCCTTTCCCTGGAGGAGCGCATGGGCTGCGGTGTGGGCGCTTGCTACGCCTGCGTCTGCAAGGTGCAGGGCGATGAGACAGGGCTTGCATACCGCAAGGTCTGCAAGGACGGGCCTGTATTTCCCATCGGGGAGGTTGTGTTATGAGTGTTGCCCATGAGGTTATCCAATCCGACCGGCGTCTTGCAGTGGAACTGCCGGGACTGTCGTTGAAGAATCCTGTGATTCCCGCCTCCGGCTGCTTCGGCTTCGGCCGGGAATTCTCCGAATACTTTGATTTGAATCTGCTGGGCTCCATCGCCATCAAGGCGGCCACCGGAGAGCCCCGGTTCGGCAATCCTACGCCGCGGGTAGCGGAGACGCCCTCCGGGATGCTGAATGCCATCGGACTGCAGAATCCGGGGGTTGAAGGGATTATTGCCAATGAACTGGCATGGCTGGAGCAGTTCGATCTGCCGATTATTGCTAATGTGGCCGGCTCAACTACTGAAGAATACGTGCATGTGGCGGAGCGTATCTCCCGTGCGCCCAATGTTAAGGCTCTGGAGCTGAATATCTCATGCCCCAATGTGAAGCATGGGGGGATTGCCTTCGGTACTGTACCCGATGTTGCGGCGGAGTTGACGCGGCGGGTCAAGATGGCCTCGTCCGTGCCCGTATATGTGAAGCTGTCGCCCAATGTAACGGATATTGTGGAAATGGCCAAGGCCGTGGAGGATGCGGGCGCAGACGGAATCACCATGATCAATACGCTGCTGGGCATGCGGATCGATCTCAGGACCAAGAAGCCTGTTCTCGCCAACAAGACCGGAGGGCTGTCCGGTCCGGCCGTGAAGCCGGTGGCCATCCGGATGATCTATCAGGTCAGTCAGGCTGTCCGGATCCCGATCATCGGCATGGGCGGAATTATGAATGCGGAGGACGTAATCGAATTTTATCTGGCCGGTGCCAGCGCGGTTATGGTGGGGACCGCTAACTTTGTAGATCCCTATGTATGTCCGGCCATTATCCGCGAGCTGCCTGCCTGGCTTGACAAGCTTCGGGTAGATCATATCTCCGAGCTGACCGGCTTGAGCTGGAAGTAAAGCATTCATGATAAGCGCATACAGGACTGTTCCCTTTCCTGATCCGGGCTGAATTTCCCCGGTCATGAGCGGACAGTCCTATTGTCGTTTATCTGGACGAATGTCTATACCAGAGGATTTCCCGGCGCATAGGATAGTATTGTCCTGTGTGAATGACCTGCCTCATGTGTCCCAAGCGGAAGGAGGAGACATCCTTTGAGTTTATTGGCACAGAAGTATCCTTGGAGCAAGTGGCGCAAGCATGTCGCGTTATGCAACGAACAGGAGATTGCAGCCCATCTGCCGGAAACGGCGGTATTGAATCATGACAATCTGCATACCTTTCTGCGGAATCATCCTGTTGTGTATGCCAAGCCGAGCTGTGGCGGCGGGGGCAAGGGGGTTCTGAAGTTGATGCGGTGCAACGACACGGTCCATATCATGACAACAACAGAACGGTATCACGTTCCTCTGGCATCGGCTTTTGCGAAAGTGAAGGCATTGTCGGGCAAACGGAGCTATATTGTTCAGCAGGGCATCGATTTGATCAAAATCGAGGGGAGGCCGATCGATTTCCGGACTCTGTTGCTTCGGCCCAAGACTGAGTGGGACTATATGGGGATTATGGGGAAACTGGCGGTGAAGGAGCAGATCGTCACCAACCACTGCCGGGGAGGCAGTTCCATATCCTTCGCCCAGGCAATCGCACAGAGCAAAGGACTGGCCGATGAGGAGACAGGCGAGCTGGAGAAACGGGTGGAGGGCCTTTCCCTAAGTATCGCGCAAGCTCTCCACCGCAAATTTCCCATGATAGCGGAACTGGGGCTGGATATAGGCATCGATGAATGTCTGAACATGTGGCTGATTGAAGCCAATACCCGTCCCCAGTACAATTTATTCAAGGATCATGCCGACCTTGCATTATATAAGCGGATCGACGGCATCATCCGTTCCGTCCGGCTGCCGCTGCGTTGACGGTGCGGTTGAATTCCTCCCGGATCCGTTCCTTCAGGCCCGGGATTGCAAGCACATCCCATGCGGTTGCAGCCAACACCTTGGCGCCGAAGAGCATGCCCGCCAGTGCCCGGTCCGTCATGGCCAGATCACGAAATTCTGCCGTGTGAAGCAGATGCTTCTCCTCAATTACTTTCAGGTAGGGATGAATGGCCGGACACCGGCGGGACACATTGCCCAGATCCACGGAGCCGTGGTCCTTGCCTGTTCCAATCGATTCTCCGGAAATGCCCAATGCGGTGAGATTATCCGTGTAGACAGAAGAAAGGATCTCGTTGGTTGCCAGCTCATCATAGGAAAACTCGTAATTGGAAATAACAAGCCTGCAACCCGTCTGCAGCGCCGCGCCTTCTGCGCATTTCCGCACTTTTATCACGGTTTGGTCCGTGTAAGGACGATTGGCAGAGCGGATGTAGAACTGTGCCGCTGCATATTCGGGTATGATATTAGCCGCTACGCCGCCTTCTGTAATGATTCCATGAATGCGGACATGGCTCTCCAATTGCTGCCTTAAGGCATTGATGGAATTGAACAGCTGGAGAACCCCATCCAGTGCGTTGATGCCCTCCGCAGGGTTGGCGGCGGCGTGGGCGGGCTTGCCGAAGTATTCGAACTGCACAGCGTCCATGGCCAGAGACTGCCCGGAATGTTCATAGGTGTGGTAAGGATGAGCCATCAGCGCCGCATCCACATCGTCGAACAGCCCAGCGGCGGACATGGGCACTTTTGCTCCTTTGGTTTCCTCTGCCGGAGTGCCGTAGACCCGGATTTCTCCTCCCGTTTCATCTATAACGGACTTAAGGCCCACTGCCGCGGCGACAGACATGGAACAGATCAGATGATGCCCGCAGGCATGTCCCAGCTCAGGCAATGCGTCAAACTCGGCGAGAAAAGCAATGACAGGCCCCGGCTTGGCCGAGCGGTAACGCGCAATAAAGGCAGTGGTGATGCCCAGAGTGCCCCGTTCCACCTCAAATCCGAAATTTTCCAGCAGCCCGGTCAGCCGTTCGGACGCCTTGAATTCCTCATGGCCCAGCTCGGGATTTCGTCCAATGTACAGCGCTGTTTCCTTGAATATATCCGCGTGAGAATCGACGGTTTGGAATATGCGACCTTTCATTTTCTCTCCCCTTTCTCGCGTGCTTGCCATTTATCAAAAAATCTTGAAATCAACTTGATTCTCGCTCCCGTACACCGTATTCTTATAGTTGTGCAATAGTGCGAAACGCCTGATTTGATCGGAAGGTGCAATATGAGCTTTTTGGAACATGTGTGGGACTATATAAGGAGCGGGAAGATTCAGAATTATCCTTATCCCGTGGCGCTGAATGTGAATCTCGCCTATACCGTTATGCTTCCCGACAAGCAAACCCATTTATTTTGGCTCCCTTATGAATATACAGGCCTATGCTACAAGGATCAGGGGACCTACAGCAATATATTCCCGTTGTACAAGGGTGTTATTCTGGAAGAGGCGGAGATTTCCCACGGAACGGATTTGTACAAGCCCAGAACCGAAGAGGAGTTTATGAAGCGGCTGTACCGGCTGTCCTGGGACCTGGAGGAATCCATCAGAGCGAACAAGGAACAATTTCCCGGAGGAGGCTGCGCTGCGGATTACATCCTGAAGATGTATCACTTTGCCGATTGGCTGCGCTACTTCAACTCCGGTACTTCTGCAGGACGCTCTAATTTCTCTAATTTCCGGCCTTAATTCAGCACGAACTTTTCAATAACATGACGCACGCCTTCATCGTTGTTGCTTTTGGTGATATAATCCGCCACTTCCTTCAGCGAGTCCACTGCATTCTCCATGGCTACCCCAAGTCCAGCCTGCACGATGAGCTCGCGGTCATTCCAGCTGTCGCCGATGCCGATGGTTTCCTCCTGCCTGACCCCGTAATGTTCGGCCAGATGTGCGAGGGCGTGGCCTTTGGTGCCTTCCAGATGCATGATCTCCAGAAAATGCGGCTTGGACTTGGTGATATGGGCCCTGTCGCCTACGGCGGCTTTGAGTTCAACCAGCACTTGGTCCAACCGTTCCGGTTCGTCGATCATCAGGAGCTTGGGGGCTGACTTTTCGGCCAGTTTGTCAAATTCAGGTTCAATTTCATAAGGCATATTGTTAAGCTTGCTGTACGCGATCAGCCGTTCGTTCTCTTCCTTGGCAATAAGTGTATCGTTGTGATAAGCCTGGAGATGCAGGCCGTGCCGGCTGGCGTAATCGAACACATAAGTGACCACTTCCGGCGGTACATTCCTCTCATAGAGGACTGTGCCGTCTTTGGCATGCTTCACCAAAGCTCCCTGGTAAGTGATCAGCGGCACCTCCAGTCCCAGCTTGTCGGCGATTTTCTTGGCGGAGGCATACATGCGTCCCGTGGCTACAGTGATCACTACCCCTTGTTCGATTGCGGCGGCCAGTGAAGCGCGGGTTCCTTCGGTAATATCCAGTTGGTCGTTCAGAAGCGTGTCATCCAGATCGATTGCAATAAGCTTGTACATGGTTTCCCTCCCGAAAGTATGCTTTTCTCTAATGCCGGTCTGTTGCAGATACCCCGATTATTATAACGCATCTGCCTTCATCCGTCAGCCAGAAGCGGAAGGGAATATTGCGAATGGCGGAAGGCTCGGCATAAAGCCGGATTTAGGGCGGCAGGAAAACCGCAGCCGCACAGGGAACAGAACTATATAGAAGAAATAGAATTCACAGATAAAACGGGAGGATGGAGCGCGATGAAGCAACAGGAGTCTTTTATTCGCATATTGGGTACGGGTGATTCCATGGGAGTGCCGCGGGTTTATTGTGAATGCCTTGTCTGCCGGGAGGCCCGAAGCAGCGGTATAAACCGACGGTTGCGCTCTTCTGCAGTTCTTGAATCGGGAGGAGAGCGGCTCTTGATCGACTGCGGGCCGGATTGGCGGACTCAGATGGAAATGCAGGGTTGGCGCGTCACGGAGGATATACTGATTACCCATGCACACTTTGATCATATCGGGGGTCTGCCCGAGCTTGCTGATCTTTGCCGCTACACAGGCGCTTCTCCGCGCTTATATGCGCCTGCGGAGGTGATAGCCGTCATCTTGCGGCAATTTCCCTGGATTGCGGGAGCAATGGGAATAACGGCAATGGACGGGACTGGGGAGTTGCTCGGGTGGCGGGTGACGCCCTTTCGGGTAAACCACGGCAAGAACGGCTACTCTTATGCCTACCGCTTCGAGCAAGGGGAGAATGCCTGGGTATACTGCCCCGATTCCATCAGCTTGGGAGAGCGGGAGAAGGGCTGTATGCAAGGGTTGCGGCTGCTAATCCTGGGCACCAGCTTTTACCGGGAGGAGGCGGAGCTTCATACCCGTTCCGTATATGATATGGTGGAGGCCCTTGAACTGCTGAAGGAACTCAAGCCGGGGACAACCTGGTTCACTCATATGTCCCATGACATCGACCTGAACGCATTGCCGGAATTGCCGGCAGAGGTCCGGTTGGCGCATACGGGAGAGGTCATCAGACTGTAAAAAAACCGTTCTCATTGAGAATCATTCTCTTGATTCATAAAACATTCAATTATAACTGAGAATGGTTCTCTAAATCCACATTTTTTTCACCAATATAACAGCTTTTTAGGACAGTTCAACAGATTGTCAAAATTCTTGTGAAAACATTCACTTTGGAATCTTATAATAGAAATTGTAAGGCGTTAATATGGAGGATTTGTGTAGGTTTCTTGTCGAACTTATGCGGTTTTTTGCAGAAAAATCCAGTTGACGGCAGTGTTTGAAAGTGGTGTAACAGTTCGACTCAAGTCATATAACAGGGCAGTTTTACCAGTAATGAGACAAAAATGAATTGCGGTTTTTGCGAACGGTTTCACAGCTTGGTTCATGCAAATATCAGTCTGACAGACCCGCATCCATGGCGCTCTTAAACTGTAGAAGGTTGGTCGGCTGTTATTAAATAAATAGGAGGGAACCAGATGTCCACCTTACCTAAGAAAAACGAGTTAGGCTTTTTTGAAATCCGTCTTGAATCCATTGGCGGTCTGGGCGCTAACCTTGCAGGCAAGATGCTTGCTGAAGCCGGCGTGCTCGGCATGGGCCTGAATGGCTCCAACTTCTCGTCGTACGGTTCCGAGAAAAAAGGATCGCCTATTAAAACTTTCGTCCGTTTCACCGAGCCGGAAGTTGAAATCCGCGACCATAGCCCGATTGAAGTGCCCCATGTTGTTGCTATTTTCCATGAAGAGCTGTATAAGACCATCAATGTAGTGAGCGGTCTGCCTGCTGACGGTATTGTACTGGTCAACTCCACCCGTGATTTTGACGAAATCCGCCGCGACCTGAAGCTGGAATACGGCACGCTGGCTGTCGTGGATGGCATGGGTATTGCCGTTGAAGAGAAGACTAAGGTTAACACCTCCATGCTGGGTGCCCTGTACCGCATTTGCGAATTTCTTGATCCTGAAGATATGCGCAACACGATCCGCAAGACCTTCGGCAAGAAATACCCGCAACTGGTTGAGCCCAATATCCGTACCTTTGACCGTGGATATAATGAAGTGAAATTCAAGACCTATGAAGTTCCGGAAGGCGCGGAAGGCAAGGCGTTCAAGCGCGCTGTTACCGTATACGGCTATGAATCCCAGCCTCTGGGCGGGGTGATCAGCGCACAAGCCAATACCATCCTGAAGGATATGAGCGGCTCCCGCCAAGGCTTCATTCCTGAGTTCAATGCAGAGAAATGCATCAGCTGCGCCCAATGCGACGTCGTGTGCGGCGATATGTGCTTCGTCTGGGAAGAAGAGCCCAACAAGCGCGGCATCATGCAGATGGTGCTGAAGGGTGTAGACTATCAATACTGTAAAGGCTGTCTGAAGTGCGTTGATGCATGTCCTACCGGCGCCCTCACGGATCTGCGCGAAGAAGTTGGCTACGCCGAAGCACACCGGGTACCGTCCAGATTCGATTATGTATTGGGAGGAGCTCAATAATGGCTATTTTGGAAAATAAACTTGCAAGCACTGTTGAGCAGATTACAACCTTTGAATCCGGCAATGAAATGGCCGCTACGGCCGCTGCTCAAATCAACTATCATCTTATGGGTTACTTCCCGATTACTCCTTCTACGGAAGTAGCACAATATCTGGACCAAATGAAAACCCGCGGCGAGCACGATATCCAGCTCGTAGCAGGGGACGGCGAGCATGGCGCAGCCGGCATTTGCTACGGCGCAGCGGTTGCAGGTGCACGCGTGCTGAACGCTACCAGCTCCCAAGGCTTGCTGTATATGCTGGAGCAACTGCCCAATCAGGCAGGCACACGCTTTCCCATGGTGCTCAACCTGGTGTGCCGTGCTGTAAGCGGACCGCTTGATATCCGCGGCGACCATTCCGACTTGTATTACACCCTGAATACAGGCTGGGTTGTGCTTACGGCTTCCACTCCGCAAGCTGTATACGATATGAATATTATGGCTCTTAAGTTGGCTGAGCATTCCGAAGTCCGCTTGCCTGTTATCGTAGCTTATGACGGATTCTTCACTTCCCACCAAAAGAAGAAGGTCAATTACTTCAAGGACCGTCAAGTTGTTCAAAATTTTGTGGGCGAGCGTCCGACCCAATTCCCGGATGTGAGCGATCCCCGCAATCCGGTGTCCATCGGCGCCCATATGAACGGCGACGACCTGATCAACAATCACTTCCAGCAATCCGAAGCTATGTATGCAGCAGGCCCTGTGTATGATCAACTTCAAGCTGAGTTCGCCGTATTGTCCGGACGTGAATATCCTACTCTTGATCTGTACTGCATGGAAGATGCCGAAGTAGCTCTGTTCCTGCTGAATTCTGCAGGCGAAGCAGCCAAGGACGTTGTGGATAAACTCCGCGCCCAAGGCATCAAAGCCGGTGTGATCCGTCCTAACATCATCCGTCCGTTCCCTGCCGAACAGCTTCGCAAGGTGCTGAAGAATGTGAAGGCCCTGTTGGTTGGCGAACGCGCGGATTCTTACGGCGCACATGGCGGGAATATGACCCATGAGGTTCGTTCCGCTCTTCAAGTAGACAAAGATAACAATACCATTATCCTGAGCCGTGTGTTCGGGCTTGGCGGCAAGGACTTCTACGCCGAGGATGCTGAAGAATTCTTCAATCTGGCACTTGAGGCAGCCAATAAGGGTTATGCCGAGAAGCCGTTTGATTATTTCGGACATAATCCGGGTGTGAAGGGTCATGCAGCCGAACAGCAAGTTATTGCTCCGCTTCATGGTGAATCCTATAATACCGGCCTGATCACTGTGACCGTAGATGAAGCAACCGGCAAGGTAAAAGCCAAGGTTCCGCCTCTGCGCAGCTTGACCAAGAAACCCAAACGTTTCGCTCCAGGGCATGGCGCTTGTCCGGGCTGTGGTGTACTGCCTGCTCTTGAACTTTTCTTCAAAGGCATCGAAGGCGATATCGTTGCCCTGTTCCAAACAGGCTGCGCATATGTAGTTACCACTTCTTATCCTTACACATCGCACAAGCAATCCTTTGTCCACAATCTGTTCCAAAACGGTGGAGCTACCGTATCGGGTATGGTTGAAGGATTCCTGGAAATGAAACGCCGCGGCGAAGTAAATATCTCCGATGACATCACCTTCGTGATGGTAACCGGCGACGGCGGTATGGATATCGGCATGGGTGCTGCTATCGGCGCAGCGCTGCGTAACCACAAGATGATCATGCTGGAGTATGATAACGAAGGTTATATGAATACCGGTTCCCAATTGTCCTACTCCACGCCGCTGGGCCACATGACCTCCACCTCAGGCGTGGGCAAGGCGCAAAAGGGCAAGGGCTACCACCATAAGGATACGCCTCAAATTATGGCATCCTGCAACATTCCTTATGTGTTCACCGGTTCCGAAGCATACCCGATGGACTTGATCCAAAAGGCTGCCAAGGCTCACTACTATGCACAAAACGTCGGCTGCGTGTACGGCAAAATCCTGATCACCTGCCCGCTGAACTGGAAGACCGAGGACCGTCTGGGTCAAAAGATTGTCAAGACCGCTGTGGATTCCTGCTTCTTCCCGCTGTATGAAATCGAAAACGGCGTAACCAATATCACCTATGATCCGGAAGCCAAGGGCAGCAAGGTGCCGGTTGTAGAATGGCTGAAGTCCATGGGCAAATCCAAGCATCTGACCAAGGAAAACGAATTGCTGGTGGAATTCGAGAACGAAGTGGAACGCAGATGGCAACGTTTGAAGGCCAGACACGAGAACCCGCTGCTGTAAAATTTTGACCAGTAAGCTATCTGGATAGTAGCCTTTCACTCCGATTCACAGTTACGGGCCGCCTGCATGATTGACCTGGCTTGCGGCCCGTGGTTGTGAAGTGTTCTCTGTCTAGGAAAAATATGCTCTGGGAGCAAGTATATCTCAATTTTTTAGGAGGATTAGCTATGGGAGAAAAATGCTCTTGCGGCGGCACAGCAGTTGCTGACGAGCGGCTGGAGAAAATCAAGCACTCGATCGAGACCTTCAAGCCTATGAAGGGTGCGCTGATTCCTGTGCTCCATGAAGTGCAAGATTCTTACGGTTATTTGCCGGAGGACGTATTGAATATCGTTTCGGAGGAACTGAATGTTCCCCTGTCCGAAATATACGGGGTAGCCTCGTTTTACCACTTCTTCTCTCTGGAGCCAAAAGGCGAGCACATCATCCGCATCTGCATGGGTACTGCCTGCTACATAAAGGGAGCGCAGGCCATTGTAGATACCTTTGCCAAGGAACTGAAGGTAGAGGTTAATAAGACTACAGAAGACGGGAAGTTTACTTTGGAAGCAACCCGTTGCCTGGGCGCTTGCGGCCTTGCTCCGGTATTGACCATCGGTGAAAAGGTATACGGCAAGGTTTCTGCTGTAGATGTGCCGAAAATTCTGAAGGATTATAAATAAGGAGGGAATCGTATGAAATCTATTCAAGAACTGGAATTAATTAGAGATAATACGATCGCCCGCGTCGGCCAACGTCAAGAAAACGGCGGTTCCTCTGTTACCCGCAAGAGCGTTATGATCTGCGGCGGTACAGGTTGTACGTCTTCCGATTCCATGCCGATTCTGCGCGCGATTGAGCAAGAACTGAAGAATCATGGCATTGAGAATGAAATCGAAATCGTTCGTACCGGCTGCTTCGGGTTGTGTGAACTGGGCCCGGTCGTGATTGTATATCCGGAAGGGGCGTTCTATGCCCGTATCGAAGTCAAGGATGTTCCTGAGCTTGTAGAAGAGCATCTGCTTAAGGGCAACATCGTAAAGCGTCTGGTTTACAAGGAAGCTCTGGAAACCGATGGCAGCATTAAGCCGCTGAATGATGTGGGCTTCTTCAAGAAACAAATGCGGATTGCCCTGCGCAACTGCGGTGTTATTGACCCCGAGAAGATTGAAGAGTACATTGCCCGTGACGGGTATAAGGCTCTCCATCAAGTATTGACCACCATGACCTCCCAGGAATTGATCGACACCATGAAAAAATCCGGTCTTCGTGGCCGTGGGGGCGGCGGTTTTACTACAGGGATGAAGTGGGAATTTGCCGCAAAGCAAACCAATGAACAAAAGTATATTATCTGTAACGCCGACGAAGGCGATCCAGGTGCATTCATGGACCGTTCCATTCTGGAAGGCGATCCTCACAGTGTTCTGGAAGCTATGGCGATTGGCGGCTACGCTATTGGAGCGAACCAAGGTTTCATCTATGTCCGTGCAGAGTATCCTATTGCCGTACAGCGTTTGTTCGTAGCTATCCATGAAGCCCGCAAGCACGGCCTGCTGGGTAAAGGATTGTTCGGTACGGATTTTGACTTTGACGTAGAAGTCCGCTTGGGCGCCGGAGCGTTTGTTTGCGGTGAGGAAACCGCTCTCATGAACTCCATTGAAGGCAAACGCGGCATGCCGAATCCGAAGCCTCCGTTCCCGGCTATCGAAGGTTTGTGGAAGAAGCCTACCGTTATCAACAACGTTGAAACACTGGCTAATATTCCTCCGATCATTCTGAAGGGCGCTGACTGGTATTCCAGTATCGGCACAGAGAAGTCCAAAGGCACCAAGGTATTTGCCCTTGGCGGCAAGATTGTCAACACCGGTCTGGTGGAAGTGCCTATGGGCATCACCCTGCGCGAGGTTATCTTCGAAATCGGCGGCGGTATCCCGAACGGCAAGAAGTTCAAGGCTGTGCAAACCGGAGGTCCTTCCGGCGGCTGCTTGACCGAAGAGCATCTGGATTCCACAATTGACTTCGATACGCTGAACAGCCTGGGTTCCATGATGGGTTCCGGCGGTATGATTATTATGGATGAGGACAACTGTATGGTTGACGTTGCCCGCTTCTACCTGGATTTCACCCGTGACGAGTCCTGCGGCAAATGTACGCCTTGCCGTGTAGGCACCAAGCGTCTGCTGGAAATTCTGGAGAAGATCACCGAAGGCAAGGGAACCGTAGATGATCTGGACATCCTGGAGGATCTGTCCGTTAACATCAAGAATGCATCCCTTTGCGCTCTTGGCGGGACTGCGCCTAACCCGATTATCTCGACCCTTAAATTTTTCCGTGAAGAGTATTTGGCCCACGTTGTTGACCACAAATGTCCTTCCGGGGTATGTAAAGACCTCTTGACTTATTCGATTGACGCAGAACTGTGCAAGGGCTGCAGCCTTTGCGCGAGAAAATGTCCGGTTAATGCCATCAGCGGCAAGGTGAAAGAACCGTATATTCTCGATTCCTCCGTATGTATCAAGTGCGGACTTTGCTTCGATTCTTGTAAGTTCAAAGCGATTCTCAGAGGATAAGGAAGGAAGAGGTGACTATGGTGGAAAAGGTAAAACTTACAATAGACGGCATCGAGATGGAAGTGGATCAAGGCACAACCGTGCTGGAAGCCGCACGCGAAGTCGGAATCGATATTCCAACCCTGTGCCATTTGAAGGGCATTCATGAATCTTCCAGCTGTCGGGTGTGCGTGGTAGAAGTAGGTCCAAGGCTGATCGCTTCCTGTACGCTCAAGGCCGAGCCCAACATGAAGATTCAAACCAACACCAAGAAGGTGCGCGACGCCCGCAGAACCGTTGTGGAACTGCTGCTCTCCGACCATAACCGGGAGTGCACCACCTGCAACCGCAGCGAAAACTGCGAGCTGCAATCCGTGTCGAAGGATCTGAACGTCCGGAGCATTCGCTTTGAAGGAGCGCATTCCAAGACAGGCATCGATCATTCTTCGGCTTCTATCGTCCGTGATTCCGAGAAATGTATCTTGTGCGGCCGTTGTATTGGCGCTTGCAGCAATATTCAGACTGTGCATGCAATCAGCTTCGCCAACCGTGGTTTTGAAACCAAGGTTGCCACCGCTTATGACCGTCCTATCGGAGAGACCAACTGCGTAAACTGCGGTCAATGTATCTCCGCTTGTCCGGTAGGCGCTTTGACCGAACGCGACAACACCAAGGATGTATGGAAGGCCATCTCTGATCCTACCAAGTATGTAGTAGTGCAAACCGCACCTGCAGTCCGTGTTGGTCTCGGTGAAGAATTCGGTTATCCCATGGGCACCCGTGTAACCGGGAAAATGGTCACTGCTTTGCGCAAGCTGGGCTTTGACAAGGTATTTGATACGAACTTTGCTGCCGACCTGACGATCATGGAAGAAGGCACCGAGCTGATTTCCCGGCTGACTTCCGGCGAGAATCTGCCCCTTATGACTTCCTGCTGCCCTGGCTGGGTGAAGTTCATGGAGCATAACTTCCCGGACATGCTGGATAATCTGTCCACTTGCAAATCGCCTCACCAAATGGAAGGCGCAATGATCAAGTCCTACTTCGCAAGCAAGGAAGGCATCGATCCCAAGACTATCGTCAATGTTTCGATTATGCCTTGTACCGCCAAGAAGTTCGAAGGTGAACGGGATGAGCTGTCCAACGACGGCATGCAGGACGTAGATTACGTTCTGACTACCCGTGAGCTGGCGCAGATGATTAAGGAAGCCGGTGTTGACTTCCGCAATCTGCCTGGCGACAATTTCGACAATCCGATTGGCGTGGGTTCCGGCGCGGGCGTTATCTTCGCTGCTACCGGCGGTGTTGCTGAAGCAGCCCTCCGTACTGTATATGAAGTGCTTGCAGGCAAGGACCTTGACGCTATCGAATACACCGCTGTACGCGGACTTGACGGCATCAAGGAAAACGAGCTGGAGCTTCCCAACGGCAAGAAGATCAAGACTGCTGTTGTCCATGGTCTGGGCAACGCCCGCAAGGTGATGGAACTGATTCAAAGCGGCGAGAAGCAATATGACTTCATCGAAGTCATGGCCTGTCAGGGCGGCTGCGTAACAGGCGGCGGACAACCGATCGTTAACGCCAAGACTCAAACCGCTGTCAATGTGAAGCAAGAGCGCGCCAAGGCCATCTATGACGAAGATCAGTCCCAGCAATACCGCAAGTCCCATAAGAATCCGTACATTCAACAGCTGTACTCCGAGTTCCTGGGCAAGCCGAACAGCCATCTGGCACACGAATTGCTCCATACTCATTATGTGAAGCGCACCAAGAATTAATTACTCTCATTTACTTTTAATCGGCCGGCTTCGGAAATTTTCCGGAGCCGGCGGATAATATATCAGCCTAATTGCAAGGATCATCTGAGCATGAGGGGGAGGCATCTTGCATGAGCAAGAGAATCGGTGTTGTAAATATCATAGTTCAGGAATTTGAAGGGGTTGCCAAAGTCAATGCCATTCTGCACGATAGCTCGCATGTGATTATCGGCAGATTGGGTCTCCCTTATAAAGAACGGGGTATTTCCGCCGTCATCACCCTTGTTGTGGACGCAACGTCGGATGAAATAAGCTCGCTGACAGGCAAATTGGGCAAAATCGATGGCATTAATGTGAAATCGGTGATGAACAAGCTGTAGCGAAGCGGTGAGGTTCCAACGTTACTTCTATTACTGGATGTGGAAGACGGGTTTCGAGGTACACATTCTTTATTACTTAAGGACCGGGAGGCAATTGACTATGGAAAAATTGAAGCAGGAAGATTTGAGACAGTTTGATGCCAAGGATGTTATCCGTGACGATGAGATTATTGCTGCCATTCAGGCAGGGCAGGGGCTGGCAGAGGACCGTTCCTATATCGAACAGCTGCTTGCCAAAGCAAGAGCATGCAAGGGGCTGACCCATCAGGAGGCCGCCGTTCTGCTTCATGTAGAGGAGCCTGCCATCTGGCAAGATATTTTCGCAGCAGCCAAGGAGATCAAGGAAAAGATCTATGGCAAGCGCATTGTTATTTTTGCCCCGTTGTATGTGAGCAACTATTGCGTGAACAACTGTGATTATTGCGGGTATAAGAGCTCCAACAAGGATTTTAAGCGCCGCAAGCTGACCATGGAAGAGCTGGAGAAGGAAGTGGAGGTTCTGCAATCCCTGGGACACAAGCGTCTCGCGCTTGAGGTGGGAGAGGACCCCAAGAACTGCTCCATTGACTATGTGCTGGAGTGCATCCGCAAAATCTACTCGGTCAAAGTCAATAATGGCAGCATCCGCCGGATCAACGTGAATATTGCAGCGACAACCGTGGAAGATTACCGGAAGCTGCGCGATGCGGAGATTGGCACTTATATTTTGTTCCAGGAAACGTATCACAAACCTACTTACGAAAAACATCACCCGCAAGGGCCCAAACGCGATTACAATTGGCATACGACTGCCATGCACCGTGCGATGCAGGGCGGGATTGACGACGTTGGAGTTGGCGTCTTGTACGGGCTTTATGATTATAAATACGAAACGCTTGCTATGCTGATGCATGCGGAGCATTTGGAGGAATCCTTCGGTGTGGGCCCCCATACTGTATCTGTGCCACGGATGCGCGCTGCGGAAGGTGTGGATCTGCAAACATATCCCCATCTGGTGAACGATGAGCAATTCAAGCAGATTGTGGCCATTCTCCGTCTGGCCGTTCCTTATGCCGGGATGATTCTCTCCACGAGAGAGGAAGCCGGCTTCCGGGATGAGGTGCTTGCACTGGGTGTATCCCAGGTCAGCGCAGGATCATGTACTGGCGTCGGGGGATATGTGGAGGAGTACCAGCTTCATAACCATGAGGAAAAGCCCCAATTCGAAATTGGCGATCACCGCTCCACCATGGAAATTGTCAAGAGTCTGTGCAAGGGCGGCTACTTGCCCAGCTATTGCACAGCCTGCTACCGGGAAGGACGGACCGGAGACCGGTTCATGCGTCTGGCCAAGACCGGTCAGATTCAAAATGTATGCGAGCCCAATGCATTGCTGACGTTCAAGGAATTCCTGATTGACTATGGCGATGAGGAAGCCGTTGCATTAGGCGAAGAGCTGATCGAGAACAGTCTGAAGAGCATTCCCAAGGAAGCCGCCAGGAAAGCAACGGTGAGCCGTATAGAGCGGATCAAGGCCGGTGAAAGAGATTTGCGGTTCTGATTGAACTTACAGATTCGTCCTTATCCATTGACAGAGTCCCATTTCGGTGCTGATTGAAGCATTTGCACTCTGTCAATGGATCAGGCCGTTGTATGCCGCTTCCTTTTAATTGCAGATGGAGAGAGGTACCCGTTTGGTGCTGTTTGGCTCCCAAAAGCAGGAGAAAGGATTATGGCGGAGAAATATAAATATAGCTCCATCTTGCTTAGAAATGTGAAATGTTTCACGAAGTGCAGCGGTTCAAGTTGGCATACCTACCTTGTATAAGTTAATGCTTCCGAAGCCAGTTTTTTAGGTATAACCACTTTGCTAGGTTATAGAACTCAAAAACTTTTAGGAGTGAGCAGGCATGAGTGATATTTCCCCTAAGAACAGGCTGCATATTGCTATTTTCGGACGGAAGAACGCAGGCAAATCAAGCTTGTTGAATGCGCTCACATGTGAGCGGACAGCGGTTGTGTCTGAAGAGCCAGGGAGTACGACTGAGGCGTTGTTTTACCGGATGGATCTGGACCCGGTAGGCCCTGTTGTTCTGATTGATACGGCTGGCTTCGAACAGGATGAGCATTCCGAATTAGGACAGCAGCGCAGCCGCAAATTGCAGGAAGTCATGGATCAGACTGATCTTGCCCTGCTTCTGTTCACGGATACCAATGAGGACTACTCTCTTGAGCGTCGCTGTTATAAGGAATTATCCAACCGTCATATCCCTGTGCTAGGTGTGGTCAATAAGATAGACGACCGGTTTGTAGATGTGGAGCCGATTAAAATCCAGTTTGACGAAATTCCTATCGTAAAAATCAGCGCCAGCAACAGGATTAACCTGAACCGGGTTCGCCAGTCCATCCGCCGTATGACTCCCATTGAATTTGAACGGTCCACAATCATTGGCGACCTGGTTTCGGAGAAGGATCTTGTGCTTCTGGTTAGTCCCAAGGATCTGAAAGCGCCGCGGTACCGTCTTCCTACGATTCACACTCAACTGATCCGGGATATTATGGATCAAGGGGCTGTTTCTCTCACCGCTACAGAGGAGGAACTGCAGGTTGTTCTCTCGTATTTGAGCCGCAAGCCGGACCTTGTTATTACAGAATCGGATGTATTCGAAACGGTATGTGAAGCGGTGCCGGCCGGAATCCCCGTCACCACCTATTCCATTCTGTTGGCCCGCACCAAAGGGGAACTGGATGTATTCATCCGCGGTGCGAAGGCGATAGACAGTTTGAAGCCGGGGGACCGGATATTGGTAGCTGAGGCATGCGGCAACCATGAGCTGAAGGGGGATGTGACCAGGGAGAAGGTGCCTCAATGGCTGAAGGAAAAGGCCGGTGGGGAGCTAACATTTGAGGTGCGGGCGGGCAACGATTTTCCCGCTGACTTGACGCCTTATAAGCTGGTGCTGCATTGCAACTCTTGCGCGTTTAACAGAAAGCAGCTCATGGCGCGGCTGACCAGGTCTGAAGCCCAACACGTGCCTATCACCAACTATGGTATTGCGCTTGCCCATATGAACGGCGTCCTGGAACGGGCCATCCCACAGGTTGTTTATTGATTGAGCCTCATAGACGATTTAAGCGCCTCTACAGATGCGTTGGATATTCAGCCCATGCTGATCCCATTGCGTCTGGTGGAGGCGTTTTTTGCTTTGATTTAACCCATGGAGCTTGGATTGCTTTGCTCCGGCAGATGGAGAAGCAAGCTGAGTGAGGGAAGGAAATGAGTTGAACTATTTTCAGCGTAATTCGTCTAAATTAATGGTGCTGCTTTTAGTGGGGAAGTGGAGCAAGCATGCTGTTCTGCCTCATTTCCTTCTATGAAGCTAATAATTAATTTCATTAATAATTAACCGAAGTAAATGTAGTTGTCGATGCAAATGCTGCTGAAAGAAGCACAAGCCGCGGCAAAACGGAGGGGGATTTCTTTGGCAATTCGACGCAGATCGGCAGTGATTCGTGCAGTAGCAGGAATTCTGATTCTGTTGGCAGGTGCTTTGCACAGCTTGTATTATTTAAGCGGGTTAGGCAGGGGATGGGAGCAGGATTGGTGGAATCTCCTGCAGCTTGCCAGCGGGGTGATTGTCTCGGTTTTAGGGCTGTGGATCATCATCTGGCGCTCCAAGCAATTTTCGGGCAGGAGCCTGCGGGCACTTCGTGCGGGGCAGATCTTGGCGGCAATCGGGTTGTTATGCTTCTTGCTTGTCGAGGGGCTGATCTGGAGCGCAGGACGCTCCACTGAACCGCAACAGTCTGACTATCTCCTGATCCTGGGAGCGCGGGTAAGAGGAGAGACGGTGTCCCTTTCGTTGAAGGAACGTCTGGATCAAGGATTAGTCTATCTGCGGCAATATCCGGATACGCCGGTGATTTTGTCCGGGGGGCAGGGGACTGGAGAAGAGATTTCCGAAGCCGAGGCCATGAAGCGCTATCTCATCGGACAAGGAGTGGCGGCAGACCAGCTAATATTGGAAGACCGTTCAAGGGATACCTATCAGAATTTGAGTTTTTCCAGAGAGTTGTTGGAGGAACGGGGCGTGGATCTTCAGTCCGCCGTTATCACTTTGGTCACGAATGATTTCCATATGTTCCGTGCCGAAATGCTGGCCAAGCGGGTGGGTCTGCAAGCAACCGGGTTGCCTTCGCGCACACCTGAGTATACGCTTCCCAAGGCTTACACAAGGGAATTTGCCGCTTTGGTGAAAAGTTATTTAATGGACCGATAATTTTTTGCAGTTCCTCTTCTGAAAAGGGGCCTCGAACATAATCTATATCGAGTTCACTTTTTGCGGGAGGGATTCATCTTGCTAACCATTGTAGATGTTAATTTTGACCGTTCGGAGATGCTGTTGGAGATATCCAACGGCAAAAGCATTGTGAAGCAGCAGGTAGCCTCGGACAAAATCAACCGCATCCAGGTGGGAGAGGAAGCGGTAAAATCATGGTTTTCCAAAAAAATGCTGCCGAAGCTTGAAATTTATGTGAAAGGCAAGGAGGAGCCGTTTGTCCTGCAAAGCAAGAAGAGCAAGCTGAATTTTAGCCAGGCTCAGAGCTTGATCCGCCAATTCGCTGATAAGCATCAAATTCCGATTGAAGAATGATATTCAAATACCTTTATCGTGTAACGTCCCGGATTGATATCCGGGCGTTTCTTTTTTTTGGAGAAGATCCGAGCGATTCTTAGCCGGTTAGGTTATGATAGAAAAAGACGAAATTACAGCACCACAGGGGGCACAGCCGGATGGAGTGGATGATTGGAGCAGGAGGAAGCTTGCTGATCGCCGGAGCAGCTTATTGGAAACGTGCGTTGACAGCTTCAGGGGCAGTTGCTGCTATTGTTGTAGGGACATGCCTGTTCGTGTTTGGCAGTTTGCTCTGGTATGGGTTGATGATAGGCTTCTTCGTGTCGTCTACACTGCTTACCAAGTGGAAGAAGCATCTGAAGAAGGACGCAGAGAGCAAGTATCAAAAGTCAGGCCGTCGAGATGCCGGACAAGTAATCGCTAACGGAGGGGCAGGGACTATTCTATGTCTTCTCTATGGAATATACCCGGAAGCCTCATGGCTCACAGCGGCTTATATCGGTGTAATGGCCACGGTTACGGCTGATACATGGGCTACGGAAGTGGGAGGTTTGAGCAGGGGGCAGCCACGCTCCATTCTTTCCTGGAAGAAGGTGCCCAAAGGAACCTCTGGCGGTGTAAGCCTTCTTGGGTGGACGGCCTCTGCGGCAGGAGGGGCTTTTATTGGCGGCCTTGCCTATATTCTGAGTCGCTTAAGCACCCCTCTGGAACAAGGGGGGCTTCTATCCGATTATTCGCTCGTATGGATCATTCCTCTGGCAGCTCTGGCTGGCTGGATTGGCGCTAACGCCGATTCTGTACTGGGTGCCGCTGTTCAGGCACTGTACCGTTGCCCTGTATGCGGGGATGTGGTGGAGGCGAAGCTTCATTGCGGGCAGAGGACAGAGCTTATCCGCGGATGGAAGTGGATGGATAATGATGCGGTCAATATGCTCAGTTCGCTGTCAGGCGGTTTAGTGCTAGTGCTCTGGAGTCTGTTAACGGGGTAAGGTTGGGGAAATACCAGGAGCATTTCCCCGATCATTTCCCGGGCGAGCGCATAACTCGATCAATACCGACTGCCGGCTCGAATGCTGGCGAATCTGCAAGAGGAGAGCTGAAAGGCTGTTCACGAAACGGACATATTATAACCCTTGTTTTCCAGGCTCTCCTGTGTTAAATTATATTCCGGCCCTTAAAACGGCTGATAATTCGACAGCAAGGGATAGTTATTTTGGGCTATTCCAGTAACTTCCTTGTGAAAGTTAGCTCTTTGAAAACTGAACAACGAGTAGCAATGAAAACACAGCCAAATGTTTCGGCCCCAAAAAGTGAAGCGAAGCCGAGAGGTGGATGCCGAATACTTTTTGAGGACCCCAAGAGATTGGGATAAATGAGCTAATCGCTCTACAATAGAGGCTTTTCGAAGCCACTTTTATGGAGAGTTTGATCCTGGCTCAGGACGAACGCTGGCGGCGTGCCTAATACATGCAAGTCGAGCGGATTCATTCCTTCGGGGATGGGTT
>JAQSYI010000015.1 GCA_029256185.1 Paenibacillaceae bacterium | reverse complement strand
CTTTGCATGCGCAAAGCTCAGCTTACGCTTACGAAGCCAGCTTTGCATGCGCAAAGCTCAGCTTACGCTTACGAAGCCAGCTTTGCATGCGCAAAGCTCTAAGGAGGTACTCACATGCATGTAAAATGGCGGCTGATGCTGCAGATCTACTACTACAGGTTGCTTATTCTGCTGGGACGAAAAAGTGATGAAATCTACTACATCGGAGGAAGCGAAGCGCTGCCGCCCCCTTTGACCCGGGAGGAAGAGGAGTTCCTGCTCTCCAAGCTCTCATCCGGCGACTCGGCTGTCCGGGCGATGCTCATTGAACGGAATCTCCGGCTGGTTGTATATATTGCCCGGAAATTCGAGAATACGGGGATCAACATTGAGGATCTGGTCTCGATTGGAGCCATCGGCCTGATCAAGGCGGTCAATACCTTTGATCCCGAGAAGAAGATCAAGCTGGCTACATACGCCTCCCGTTGCATTGAGAATGAAATTCTGATGTATCTGCGCCGCAACAGCAAGATCCGGACCGAGGTATCCTTCGATGAGCCGCTTAATATCGATTGGGACGGCAATGAACTGCTATTGTCCGATGTGCTGGGCACGGAGAATGATACCATCTACCGCAATATTGAGGAGCAGGTGGACAGGAAGCTGCTGCACAAGGCCCTCGACAAGCTCACGGAGCGGGAACGGATTATTATGGAACTGCGCTTCGGCCTAACGGATGGGGAGGAGAAGACGCAGAAGGATGTAGCCGATATGCTGGGCATCTCTCAATCCTACATATCCCGTTTGGAGAAACGGATTATCAAACGCTTGCGCAAGGAATTCAATAAAATGGTGTGATGAGCAAAAAAAGTGTCCTTCCGGCAGGAAGCGGCGCTTTTTTTCGTTATACTATATAGAGGAATTATGGATAAGGAGTTGATAGAATGAAAAAGCTGCAATGGATCGGCTGCGCCCTTGTCCTTGCGTTGGTATTGCCCGGATGCAATGAAAATTCAGGGACGCAGCCGGTGAGTCCGGTTGTTTCCGAAGGCGAATCCACTCCAGCCATTCGCTTGGCAGAGGCAACAGCCACTCCGGTGTCTGCCGCTTCGCCGACCGGGACGATTCCCACGCTTGCCGAAACCTTGCGGGCAGAGCCTTCTCCATCCGTTGTCCCGGCAGAGGAAAAAGCGGCACGTATATGGCTCGTGCAGGAGCCGCGGATTCAATCGCCCGTCACCACATCCGTTGGAATGGGACCTGAAGTCCTTCAGGTTGCATTCGCAGAAGCGATGGACAGGCAGCATGTGGAGAAGGCGATCAAGTCCAATATGGAGCGGGCCTTTGGCAATGCAGTATGGGACAAACTCACGTACAGCTTTCAATGGGAGAACGATCAACTGTTGAAGCTGGCAGTGCGTCCCACAGGTACAGAAGGACCCCGGCCTCCCGGAGGCTCCCCCCGGTACGCTTACAGTGTGAATCTGGAGGGGGCAAGAACACAATCCGGCAAAACGCTGGGAGACGGCTATTTTCTCCATGCGGAGATGCTGGAAAGCAGGCAGCTGTGGCGGATCAGCCTCAAGGACGGCTCCCGGGAGCAGTTGTCGGATTTCACAGAGCCGTATTATGTGAGCCGGGATATCCCCGTAAGCGGTAATACAGCCTTTCTGCAGAGGGGCATCCAGTATTGCTACTGCGACATGTCTGTGGATCTTTTATCCTTTGCTTATGGGCTGGAAACCGGAGAGCTTGCTTCTTATCCCGCCACCATTATGAACAACTATCAGGGGGAAGGGGACTTCTATGCGGATACCCGCGGTTTCTTCTTCGCTGCTCCTGCGGCCGGGGAGAAAGTTCCCTCCGGCGGTGAAACCGTCCGGATTCGCCCGGGAGGCTATATCTGGGGCAGTGCATGGAGCAAGGATCAACGCAGGATCATTATGGCCAGAGGCAGCTCGAAGGAGCAGGTCAGCGGCCTTGATTTGATCGTATATGACAGGGAAACAGGAGAGGAAGTAAAGCTTGTAGGCGCTGTTAAAGAGGAGTTGGGCGACAGAGAGGTCAGCAGCGCGAAGGTGCCCGTATCTTTTTATACAGACCGGGAGTATGCCTATTTCAGCTTGCCGGGCAAAGGCTCCGAACCGGCCTCCCGTTACCGGTATGAGTGGGATTCCCAAGTCTTAAGCCCCTGGAATCCCCCGGTCGAGCAATCCTACTACTGGCTTCCCTTCAAGGATTCCAGCGACGGACAATACCGCCTGTATGGGGAGGGCTCCCTGTACCGGGATGGAGAGCTTGTGACGCGGGTCACGGCGCATAATCTGGATGCATACAGGTCCAGTTGGCTGCCGGACACCCGCAAGCTGGTAAGTGTGGTGAATGACGGCCAATCGCTCCGTCTCCTTTTATATGATGCGGATCAAGGGACAGAGCAGTTGATTACAGACCGGATTGGTGACGATGCGGAACTGGCGGGGGTAAGCAAAGACGGACAGTGGGTTTATCTCTTCGCTTCACAGCGGCTGTAGCCAACGCATAAAAAAACCAACCAAGGGGATAATGAACATTAATGTTTCTCCTTGGGAGGTAATCATGGTGACCCGAAACAAAGTCGAGATCTGTGGTGTCGATACATCCAAGCTGCCGGTCCTCACAAATGCGGAGATGCGCGAGCTGTTCGTGGAGCTGCAAGAGAAAAAGAACCGTTATGCCAGGGAAAAACTGGTCAACGGCAACCTTCGATTGGTGCTGTCCGTCATCCAAAGATTCAATAACCGGGGTGAGTTTGTGGATGACTTGTTCCAGGTTGGCTGCATCGGTCTGATGAAGGCGATCGACAATTTTGACTTGAGCCAGAATGTGAAGTTCTCTACCTATGCGGTGCCGATGATCATCGGGGAAATCCGGCGGTATCTGCGGGATAATAACCCGATCCGCGTATCCCGTTCCCTGCGGGATATCGCTTATAAGGCTCTCCAAGTCCGTGACAGCCTCACCAATAAAAACTCCAGGGAGCCCACCATCTACGAAATCTCCGAGGCGCTCAATGTGCCCAAGGAGGATGTGGTATTCGCTCTGGATGCCATACAGGATCCGGTATCGTTGTTCGAGCCGATCTATCATGATGGCGGCGATCCCATCTATGTGATGGACCAGATCAGCGATGACCGCAACAAGGACGTTTCCTGGATCGAAGGAATCGCGCTGCGGGAAGGCATGCGCAGATTGAACGACAGGGAGAAGATGATTTTGTCCATGCGCTTCTTCGAAGGCAAAACCCAGATGGAAGTGGCGGATGAAATCGGGATTTCCCAAGCCCAGGTATCGCGGCTGGAAAAATCAGCGATTTCCCAGATGCAAAAACATGTGAAATCATAAGTTTCCCATTGTAAGACCCGGTGCAGCGCGGTGCTGTCCGGGCTCTTTTTTTTCTTTGGTCTTTCCGCTGCGGCTAAAGAAAGCATATAATGAGCCTTTTCTCCGTGAACAGGAAGACATCGTCCATAGATTTTAACCAAGATGCCCGTGAGCAGCGAAGCATCCTCCTACTGGAGCAGGTGCTTCGCTGTTTTATTTGCAGCCAAGTTCATTTTGGGCTTTTCATTCATATAATGAATAATAACCCGCCTTCCGTGAGCAAGACCAATTCGACAAGGAATAGTGGTGCTGGCCTGTGAAAATATCCGATTTTCAATCCAAGGATGTCATCAATATTGTGGACGGGAAGAAGCTGGGCCAGATCAGCGATCTGGAGCTGGATCTGCGCCAAGGGCGCATTGACTCTATTGTGGTGCCTACCTCAGGCAAGCTGTTCGGCTTTTGGGGCGGCGGTGCGGATGTGGTCATCCCGTGGAAAAATATTGTCAAGATCGGTATGGATGTGGTGCTGGTCAAGCTCGATGATAACCGTGTGTACCGGGAAGAGGATGTGCGGGAGCAGGACAGAGACAGGGAGTACAGCCGCGGGTATTACCGGGACCGTTGAGTGCCGGGGATGTGCTATAATACTTACAATATGCCATCTGCTGCAAGCGGGGAAGCCGATGCTTCCGATGCGAGTTTTTCGGATAAGCCACTATGTGGCAATCAACTCAAAACTAAGTTTATGCTTCCGATGCGAGTTTTTCGCCATTCCCGCTTCGCCGGGAGTGATCTCAAAACATAAGCCGATGCTTCCGATGCGAGTTTTTCGGATAAGCCACTATGTGGCAATCAACTCAAAACTTTTAGGAGGACAAGCGTGGAACCCTTTATCCGTCTGCAAGAGGGAGAACCCGAGTTGTATATCATTGATTCATGGTCCAGAGCGTTCCCCGGCTTAACGGCAGGCTTTACCGGCCGCGGCGGCGGGGTGAGCCAGCCTCCCTATGCCTCGCTTAATATGGGACTGCATGTTGGCGACCGTCTCGAAGCGGTGCTGGAAAACCGCAGGCGGGCAGCCCTTGGGGTGGGAATTCCCTTGTCCTCCTGGACATTCGGAGAGCAGGTGCATGACTGCAAGGTGCAATGCGTAACCTCCCAAGAAGCCGGACGGGGAATCCATTCACGGGAGGACGCTTTTCAAGGCAAGGATGCTTTTATCACCCGGGAGCGGGGGGTGGCAATGGCTGGCCTGTTTGCAGACTGTGTTCCCCTGTATTTCCTCGATCCGGAGCACCGAGCGGTAGGCATTGCCCATGCGGGCTGGAAGGGAACGGTTCTGCAGGTGGCCGGGGAAACGGTGCGCTCCATGGCCATGCAGTTTGGAACAAAAACCGAAGCCGTCCGCGCAGTGATTGGTCCTTCCATCGGATCATGCTGCTACGAGGTGGATAATGCTATAATAGCAACTGTACAGGAGAAGACGGGAATGAGCGGCGAGCCTTACTGGACCTCTTCCCCGTCGGGTAAATACATGCTAAACTTGCAAGAAATCAATCGGCAAATTATGATAAAAGCAGGAATTATGCCGCATCATATCGAAATAACTAAGTTGTGCACCGGATGCAATCTGTCCCGTTTCTTTTCCCATCGCAAGGAAGGCGATTTAACCGGCCGGATGGCTGCTTGGATCGGATGGAAGGAAGCGTAGAAGGGTGTGCAGAACCTGAGGTGACAGCAGTGGAAGTGCAAGAGCGGTTGGCAGGAATCCGTGCCCGTATTCAAGCAGCCTGCGCGCGGGCGGGGCGGGACCCGGATGAGGTTACGATTATCGCGGTAACCAAATATACAACATTGGAAGTAGCTGAAGAAGTGCTGGCGGCAGGGCTTGTCCATATCGGCGAGAACCGGTGGCAGGATGTGCAGCCTAAGTGGGAGGCAATCGGAGAGCGGGCGGTCTGGCATTTTATCGGCAGCCTGCAGACCAACAAGGTGAAGGATATTATCGGCAAGTTCTCCTATATCCACTCCCTGGACAGGCTCGCGCTTGCACAGGAGCTGAACAAGAAGGCAGCATCGCTTGCAGAGCCGGTAAAGTGTTTTATTCAAGTCAATGTTTCCGGGGAGGAGACCAAGCATGGTCTGGCGCCCGGAGAGCTGGAAGCTTTCGTCCGGAGCATAGCGGACATGTCTCATATCCGGGTTGTCGGTCTGATGACGATGGCGCCTCATGACAGTCACGGCGAAGCGGCCAGATCCGTGTTTTCCGGGTTGCGCAGACTGCGTGACGAACTGAATGGACAACAGATTTACCCTTACCCGATCCCAGGATTGTCCATGGGCATGTCGGGAGATTTCGAGACCGCAATTGAGGAAGGGGCTACCTGCATCCGTCTTGGAACGGTTCTGGTGGGTCAAGGCTAAACAATGCGCTAAGGAGGAATGCTATTGTGGGAGTAATGAACAAGTTCATGAACTTTATCGGTCTGCAGGAAGAAGAAGAAATCATTGAACGCGAAAGTATTGTGGAGCAGACGGAAGAACCTGAAACCAATCCGGCGGACATGCGTAGAAATAAAGGGAATGTCATCAGCATCCATTCACAGAAGAATATGCGCATCATTCTAAGCGAGCCCCGGAATTATGAGGATACGCAGGATATCGCCGACCATCTGCGTTCGCGCCGGGCCGTGATTGTGAACCTGCACAAAGCCCGCAGCGATCAGGCCCTCCGCATTGTAGACTTCTTAAGCGGAACCGTATATGCTTTGAATGGGAGTATTTCCAAGATAGGACCCGATATTTTCCTCTGCACTCCTGACGGCGTGGATATTCTCGGTGCCATCAGCGAAGCGGCAGAGGCCATGGACCATTCTTAGAAGAGGTTCGGCCCTGAAACTGGACTTTTTGAACACGGATTTAAAACTTGATCAACTGGGGTGACACTATTGGATGTTTTTGGGCTGATTGATTATGTGAAGACGATTTACTACTTTATGATTATTGCCTACATATTCATGTCCTGGGTTCCCAATGTGAGGGAGAGCTTCGTGGGAGAATGGCTGGGCAAGCTGGTTGATCCGTATCTGAAGCCGTTCCGCAAGCTTATTCCGCCTATTGGGGGGATGCTTGATATCTCGCCGATCGTGGCTCTGATCGCGTTGAACTTTGTGGCTGAAGGCATCAAGGCAATAATAGCTTTAGTCCTCAGGCCTTTCGTTTAGACGGGAGGCTTCCTTTTATGGAACGGGAATGGTACGCTCATTTTAATGATGACGAGAAGGCTTTTGTGGATAAGGCTTGGGACTGGATCAAGCGTGCCGAAGACCATCATGCGGTCAAGCGGACGGATTTCCTGGATCCCCGCCAATGCCATATTCTGACTACCCTGGCTAACCGGGCGGATGTCCATGTCCGGCAGGATGGGGGTTATGAGGGAGCGGAGCGGAAGCGGGCGGTCATCACCCCGGATTACCGGGATCCCGCGGCAGAGGAGATAGGCATCAAGGTGCTGGCCGTAACGTCTGCCGACAGCCGGTTCAATTCGTTGGACCATGGAGATTTTATGGGAGCGATTCTGAGCCTGGGGATCAAGCGCGACCGGATCGGCGATATACACGTTATCGGCCATGCATGCCATATTCTTGTTGCGGAAGAAATTGCCGAATATTTCAGCATGAATCTGACTCAGGTGCATCGTGTCGGGGTGAGCACCACATTGCTTCCTCTCGCCGGGTTGACAACGGCCCAGGTTCAGCTGGAGGAAATGGGCTTGTCGGTTGCTTCCCTGCGGCTTGACGGGATTGCCAGCGATGTATGGCGGCTGTCCAGGGCCAAGATCCTGCTGCCGATCAAGGCGGGGCGCTGCAAGCTGAATTGGAAGGCCGAGGAAGACCCCAGCCGGCTGCTGAAGGAAGGAGATGTGGTTTCCCTTCAGGGCTTTGGCCGATTCAAGGTATTGGAGATTGAAGGAGTGACCAAGAAGGGACGAATGCGGGTTCGTGTCGGCAAGTATGTATAATTATTGTCAGAGAACGGAAGGATTCCGCGGTCTTTTGTCGAATACATGCAGGTAATCAGTTATTTTTTTGGAGGTGCGGCATGCCACTTACGCCATTAGATATACATAACAAGGAATTCCGGCGTTCCTTCCGTGGATACGATGAGGACGAGGTCAACGAATTTCTCGATCAGGTTATTAAGGATTATGAGTCCATAATCAGGGAAAACAAGGATTTGCAAAATCAGATTCAGACTCTGCAGGACCGTCTGGATCATTATTCCAATATTGAGGATTCCCTCAGCAAAACCATCATCGTCGCGCAGGAAGCGGCCGATGAGGTAAAGGGAAATGCCAAGAAGGAAGCGCAGCTGATCATCCGTGAATCCGAGAAGAATGCCGACCGCATTATTAACGAGGCTCTGGTGAAATCAGGCAAGATTTCCCTGGAAATCGAGGAGCTGAAGAAGCAGGCATCCGTTTACCGCACCCGGTTCCGTACCTTGGTAGAGGCTCAGCTTGAGCTTTTGAAGGTGGACAGCTGGGATACATTGGATGACAAGAATGAGTCCCAGCGAGAACGGGATTGGGAGCGGGAACGCCGGTCTCTTGACTCTGCTTTGTAAGTCCGGTATAATTTTGTTTCTGAATGGCATAAGGTATTTCGATGACTGGAACAAGTACGCCGCGTACAGGAATCAAGCGAGTCAGGAACCGGTGCGAGCCTGATATTCACAACCGGCCGAATATCCTCCAGGAGTATCTCCTGAACATGCAGCTTGTCAGTAGGGAGTATCGGGTGATCCCGTTACCGATCGTTCGAGTGGAGCGCAACCTTCTGTTTGCCTATTGAAGTCAGGCAGGGAAGGCGCTTTATGAGGGTGGTACCGCGAGAATTTGACCTCTCGTCCCTTTTGGGATGAGAGGTTTTTGATTTTTTTGCCCGTCTCCCGCCAGAGCGGGGAGCAGGCAGATAACTATAGTGAGGAGTGTCTATGAACAATGGATTACGGTAAAACGTTGAATTTGCCACAAACCGACTTTCCCATGCGGGGCAACTTGCCCCAGGCAGAGCCCAAGATTCAGGCCTGGTGGGACGAAATCGACATCTACGGTTTGGTACAGAAGAAGAATGCGGGGCGCAAGAAATTTATCCTCCATGACGGCCCTCCCTATGCCAACGGCGATATTCATATCGGACATGCGCTGAACAAGGTGCTGAAGGATTTTATCGTACGATACAAGTCCATGAAAGGTTTTGACGCCCCTTATGTGCCCGGCTGGGATACTCATGGGTTGCCTATCGAGCAGGCCATCGCCAACAGCGGCAAGGTGGACCGCAAGAAGATGGGAGTGCCTGAATTCCGTGAATTCTGCAAGGAATACGCGCTGCAATGGGTGGAGCGGCAAAAGTCCCAGTTCCAGCGGCTCGCCATCCGCGGCGATTGGGAGCATCCATATCTGACTCTGAGACCAGAGTATGAAGCGGCGCAAATCCGGCTTTTCGGCGAGATGGTCCGCAAAGGCTATATTTACAAGGGATTGAAGCCGGTTTATTGGTCGCCTTCCTCTGAAAGCGCGCTGGCGGAAGCGGAGATTGAATACAAGGAGAAGACTTCCCCTTCGATTTATGTGGCCTTCCCGGTCAAGGACGGAAAAGGCAAGCTGCCGGAAGATGCCTCAGTTGTCATCTGGACGACCACGCCTTGGACGCTCCCGGCCAACCTGGGGATCAGCCTGCATCCGGAATTTGAGTATGCCGTTGTAGAGGCCGATGGAAGCAAGTTCGTGCTTGCAGCAGGACTGCTTGCGGCGGCAGCCCAGGAAATCGGCTGGAGCAGCTATCAGGTGACGGGCCGCTTCAAGGGCTCCGAGCTGGAGTATGTGGTGTGCAGCCATCCGTTCTATGAACGGGACTCTCTGGTGATAAACGGGGAGCATGTCACCCTGGAGGCGGGAACCGGCTGTGTCCATACTGCTCCGGGACACGGCGAGGACGACTTTGAGGTGGGCCAGCGCTACAAGCTGGATGTCTTGTCTCCGGTAGATGATCAAGGGAAATTTACCGCGCTTGCTCCCGGATTTGAAGGGATCTATTACGAGAAGGCCAACAGCATGATTCTGGAGATGCTGGAGCAATCCGGACGTCTGCTGAAGCAAGCCTCCATTGTTCATCAATACCCCCACGACTGGCGGACCAAAAAGCCGGTTATGTACCGGGCAACCGAGCAGTGGTTTGCGTCCATCGACAAGTTCAGGGACGATATGCTGGAGGAGATCAAGAAGGTGGATTGGACTCCTGCATGGGGCGAAGTCCGCTTGCATAATATGATCGCCGAGCGCGGAGACTGGTGCATTTCCCGGCAGCGGACCTGGGGGGTTCCCATTCCCATTTTCTACTGCCGTTCCTGCAACCATCCTCATGTGAATGAAGAAACGATTGAGCAGGTGGCCGGGATTTTTGCCAAGGAAGGCTCCAACGCCTGGTTCATCAAGGAGGAAGCCGAGCTGCTCCCGCAGGGAACGGTCTGTCCCCAATGCGGCCATCATGAATTCCGCAAGGAAAAGGACATTATGGATGTATGGTTCGATTCCGGCTCCAGCCATGCCGGTGTACTGGGTCAACGCGACGATCTGCAGTTTCCGGCGGATCTGTACCTGGAGGGGTCTGACCAATACCGCGGCTGGTTTAACTCCTCCTTGATCACCAGCACGGCCGTCAATGGCTGCGCACCTTATAAGGGGGTGCTGAGCCACGGCTTCACTCTGGACGGCGAGGGACGCAAGATGTCCAAATCTCTGGGCAACACGGTGGACCCGAACAAGGTATGCGAGAAGCTGGGAGCGGATATCCTCCGTCTGTGGGTGGCATCCACCGATTATCAATCCGACCAGCGGCTGTCGGACAATATTCTGAATCAAAGCGCAGAGGTATACCGGAAGATTCGCAATACGCTCCGGTTCCTGTTGGGCAATCTGGCCGGATTTCAGCCAACCACGGACCAAGTTGCGGCAGGCGATCTTGCCGGTCTGGACCGGTTTATCCTGATCCGTCTGCACAAGCTGATAGACAAGGTGACCCATGCATATGATAAGTACGAGTTCCACTATGTTTATCAAGCTGTTCACCATTTCTGCGCCGTGGAGATGAGCGCCTTCTACCTGGACATCGCCAAGGACCGGCTGTATGCAAGCGGGCCTGATGAGAGCAAGCGCAAAGCTGCTCAAACGGTTCTCTATCATACCCTCACGGTTCTGACGCGGCTGATCGCGCCGATTCTGCCCCACACCGCAGACGAGGTGTGGCGCCTGATCCCGGGCGTGACAGAGCCTTCCGCCCAACTGGCCGAGATGCCGGCGGCAGATCAATCTCTGTTCGATGATGAATTCGAAGCCCGCTGGGAGAAGCTGATCGATGTCCGTGACGAGGTGAACAAGGCGCTGGAGGAAGCCCGGAATAAGAAAATCATCGGCAATTCTCTGGGTGCCAAGGTGGAGCTGTATCCCGATGCTGGCACAGAGGAACTGCTCAAGGGGTTCCCTGAGCTTGACCAGCTGTTCATTGTGTCTGCCGCGCATCTCCATGGCCAGGAAGAGGAGGCGCCTGCTGATGCTGCGGTGCTCAAAGGGCTGAAGGTGTCTGTGGAGCAGGCGGAAGGCGAGAAGTGCGAACGGTGCTGGATCGTCACCCCTGAAGTAGGTACAGTGGAGAAGCACGCTACTCTATGCTGCCGTTGTGCCGACGTGGTGGAGAAGCTTCCGGGGAATCCCGCTTAAGATAAACAAGGGGGCAAACCCCGCATATGCTGACGCTCGGGGTTTGCCCGTTGTTTTTGGCAGCCAGTGGCTTGCTCTTAAGAAGTTCCCGTCGGTCGGTTTACTGGTCCCCTTCATAAGCAGGGTCGTTCTCAAGCAGAGGCTCGCCTTCCTGGCTGTGGATATAGTCCCGGTATTGCTTATTGCGGATGACTGTTACATGCTTGCCATAGATGTCGGTGGCCAGAAAACTCTCGATGGCTTCTACATAGCCTACATTCTCATCGGATTCTATGGCCATTTCCGAGTAGCTTTCGACTTGCGGGTTTTCGGACATGGCCGGCGTGTTGGAGGTGCCCCATTCCTCAACGGTCTGCCAGGCATCCTCGCCGTCGAATTCTGTTTCGTCCAGGCGCTCGTCCATACTGGTTCTCCCGAAGGGCGGGGTCAGGAATTGCTCTTCTACGGGCCGGTTGGAGTGAATCTGATCAGGCGCATGTTCGATGCAGTATTCGGCGGTGGGCATAGCCTCCAGCCGTTCGTAGGGAATGGGCTTGCCGCTTGCCTTGCAGACGCCGTACAAGCCCGTTGCCATGTCCGACAGGGCACGCTCGATATCATCCAGTTGATGCTGGGCATGCTCCGCCAGAGCCAGGTCCTTTCCGCGCTCGAACACTTCGCTGCCCACATCGGCAGGGTGGTTGTCATAAGCGGACAACTCACCGGTTGCTTCCGACAAAGAGCCGCCAAGACCGAAGTGGAGGCTGCCGCGCAATTGCTGTTCCAACTCCTGCTTGTCCCGGATAAGTCGGCTGCGCAGGAGATTCAGCTGATCGTCTGTTAAATGCTTCAAAGTAATTCGCTCCCTTCAAGCTTGCCTTGTATAGTAGTGTGCCTTGCAAGAGGCATTTTCTCGCCCGGAAATTGTTAGGGCGTGTCTGAAAACGCCCCTAGTATGAAGATCGGGTATAACTTACTTTACCCGTTTATCCGGAAGACAAAAACCTTCAGGAGGGTTCCAATTGATCTATTTTGTTATCGCGCTTATTGTGCTGCTTCTGGATCGAGCCAGTAAATGGGTGATCGTCAATCAGATGGCTCTCAGAGAGACAAGATCTGTTATTGGAGATTTTTTTCAGATTACCTCACATCGGAATACAGGGGCCGCTTTCAGCATGTTTGAAGGGGGGCGCTGGTTTTTTGTCAGCATCACCATCGTTGTCCTGACGGGGATTGTCTGGTATCTGCTCCGGATGATCCGTTCGAAGAAGACGCTGATGTGCTGGGCGCTGGCGCTGTTGCTGGGCGGAGCGTTGGGAAACTTCATTGACCGGGTACTCTATGGCGAGGTAGTGGATTTTCTTCAGTTTAATTTTGTCTTTGACCTGTTCGGCAAGCATATCGATTACACCTTTCCCATCTTTAATGTGGCGGATTCGGGGATTGTAATCGGGGTAGGGCTTGTGTTTCTGGATACACTGATTGAATGGCGGATGGAAAAGCGGGGGAATGCAAATGAATCACAAGGAACGCAGGGATAAAGAAGATAGGGCCGGCGGCGTCTCGGGAGAGCCGGAGGCGTACGAGGTTGATGAATTTGACGAAGAGGAACCCGGCGGGACGGACGAAGCGGCCCAAGGCGGGCAAGGGGAGCTTGACGAAGAAATCGAACTGACGGTGGAGAGTGAATTTTCCGGCCAGCGTCTGGATAAATTCGTGAGTGATTCCATGGATACGGTAGTATCCCGGACCCAGGTGCAGGCTTGGATTAAGGAAGGGCTGGTTCTTGCGGCCGGAGCGGCGGTCAAACCGAATTACAGAGTCAGCGAGGGAGAACGGATTACGGTCATACTCCGCGAGCCGGTTGAAGCGGAGATCGTGCCTGAGGCCATGAATCTGGATGTGGTCTATGAGGACAGCGATGTAATTGTGGTGAACAAGCCCCGGGGACTGGTGGTGCATCCCTCCGCGGGTCATTACAGCGGTACGCTTGTGAATGGTCTTATGCACCACTGCAAGGATTTGTCGGGGATCAACGGACTGCTTCGCCCGGGTATTGTCCACCGGATTGACAAGGATACGTCAGGACTGATCATGGCCGCCAAGAATGATCTGGCCCACCAGTCGCTGGCCGCCCAATTGAAAGAGCATACTGTGACCCGCAAATATGTCGCGGTGGTGCACGGGGTCATGCAGCATGACCTTGGTACTGTAGATGCTCCGATCGGCCGCGACACCAATGACCGCAAGCTGTATACCGTGACGGAAAGAAACAGCAAGCATGCCGTTACTCATTTTACCGTGCTGGAGCGTCTGAAGCATTTCTCCGTATTGGAGTTGAAGCTGGAGACCGGACGCACCCACCAAATCCGCGTTCATATGAAATATATCGGATTCCCTCTGGTTGGAGATCCGTTCTACGGCAAGAGCCGCGACCGTGAGATGAAGGGACAGGCTCTGCACGCCGGCGTATTGGGCTTCGTCCATCCTACAAGCGGAGAATACCTGGAGTTCACAGCGCCCATCCCCGCGGATATGCAGGAACTGCTGGAACGGCTGAGGATGAACTGATTTTATTGGCCAATAGTGCAAAGGAACAGCCGATAGATGCATTGTTTTTTCGGGGAAAACTGGCTACATTTATATCAGAGCAAAGAATTTGAGGAGGAGTAAAGTCCATGGCTAAGATTAATCAGAACTACAAGCAATTGCAAGGAAGCTATCTGTTCGCAGAGGTAGCGAGAAGAAGAACGGCGTTCATCAGCGAGAACCCCAATGCGCAAATCATCAGTCTGGGTATCGGAGATGTCACCCGTGCACTCCCTGAAGCGGTTGTTACAGGACTGCATGCGGCAGTGGACGAAATGGCCGAAGCGGCCAGCTTCCGCGGCTACGGGCCGGAGCAAGGCTACGACTTCCTGCTTAACGCTATTATCGAAAACGATTATAAAGCACGGGGTATTGATATCAAGGCCAACGAAGTATTTGTCAGTGACGGCTCCAAATGCGATGTGGGCAACATCCAGGAAATCTTCAGTCTGGACAGCGTTGTGGCAGTTACTGATCCCGTGTACCCCGTATATGTGGATACCAACGTAATGGCTGGACGCAGCGGCGAGTATGTGAAAGACATCAACCGCTATGCCAATATCGTCTATCTGCCGTGCACCGCCGACAACAGCTTTATTCCTGCGCTGCCTGACAAAAAGGTGGATCTGATCTATCTGTGCTATCCCAACAACCCTACCGGCATGACCCTGAGCAAGGAAGAGCTGAAGAAATGGGTGGATTACGCCAAGGAAAATAAATGCGTCATCCTCTATGATTCCGCTTATGAAGCCTACATCCAAGAGAAGGATGTGCCGCGGAGCATCTATGAGATCGAGGGAGCCAAGGAAGTCGCCATCGAATTCCGCAGTTTCTCCAAAACCGCCGGCTTCACCGGAGTGCGCTGCGCTTACACGGTAGTGCCGAAGGAACTGCTGGCCTATGATGAGGAGGGCAACGGCGTACCCGTTAACGATCTGTGGAACCGCCGCCAGACCACCAAATTCAACGGCTGCTCCTACATTACCCAGAAGGGTGCCGCAGCTGTCTATACACCGGAAGGCAAGGCTCAGATCGCCGCTTTGGTGGACTATTACATGACCAACGCCAAGATCATCCGCGAAGGCATCGCCAACTTGGGCATTCAGGTGTTCGGCGGCGTCAACGCTCCGTATATCTGGTTGAAAACCCCGAACGGATTGGGCTCCTGGGAATTCTTCGACAAGCTGCTGAACGAGGCCCATATCGTAGGCACGCCGGGCGTGGGCTTCGGCCAAAGCGGGCAGGGTTACTTCCGCTTGACTGCCTTCGGCAGCCGTGAGAATACCGAGAAGGCTGTGGAACGCTTCAAGAGCTTGAGCTTCTAAAAGAAGGTATTGCAAAAGGCCGCCGGGTAATGAATTGCACCCAAAAAGTTAGACAAAGATTTCGATCAGAAAGGACAGATTCTTGAAAGATAAGAACCTGTCCTTTTCTTGTTTCGTTATGTGATATAATAAGGTTAATTCAAATACTCTGAATCTATCCGAAATTCGTGAGAAAAGCGAAGAAAAATATACTTCATTCACTTAAAATTATAAACGAGAGGAGGGATTGCATGGATTGGCTCAAAGGGATGAACAGCGTAATTGAGTATATTGAAAAGAACCTAACTCAACCGATACAGTACGAATCGCTTTCACGCCTTGTCGGTTGCTCTGTTAATGATTTTTCGAGGATATTTTCTTTCATGGCAGGAGTGTCTATTTCAGAGTATATTCGTCGCAGAAGACTATCACAAGCTGTTTTCGACATTCAAGATGGCCGCGAAAAAATTATCGACATTGCGCTGAAATACTGCTATGAATCGCCAACTACGTTTACACGAGCGTTCAAAGAATTACACGGTACAACGCCTTTGTCTGCTCGGAAGTTAAACGTGTCCCATAAAACATATCCGCCAATCACCTTCGTACTCACTATAAAAGGAGTGAATGAAATGAATTTCAAAATCGAGAAGAAAGACAGTTTCAAAATCATTGGCAGGAAATGTGACGGAGGATATGATAAGTGGTGTGATTTTGATAAAATAGGTCTGCCACGCTTAAAATCGTTGGATTTAGTTAAAGCACCGTTTTGGTATGTCGGAGCATCCTTCCTCAATCGTCAAAATGATGAATCCGTCATTATAGGCGCACAGCTTGACGGCTCAGGTTATCCCGAAGATATGGATATTGAAACGATCCCATCAGCTATGTGGGCAGTCTTCCCCTTCGTCTTCAGATCGGGTGAAGATGCGGCAGGTGAAACATATGCCCGTGTTGCAACAGAATGGTTACCTCAAAGTAATTATATCCGTGATGAGAATGCGCCATATTTAGAAGTATATGGGCATCAAGAAAACTGCTTCGAAATTTGGTTGCCTATTGCGAACAAATAGCGCAACCGTCTCGAGCACAACCCATGATTAACAAACTACATCGACTACGCAACACCACAGGAATGGGTTCGGTATTCAACCGGGCTCATTCCTTTTAATTTTTCCTTCGTCCTCCGGTGATTGTACCAGTGCATGTAATTATGCAACTCCTGAATGAAATGCTCAATGGAGTCAAACTGCTGAATGTACAAAAGCTCAGATTTGAGAATACCGAAGAAATTCTCCTGTACGGCGTTGTCCAGACAATTACCCTTTCGAGACATGCTTTGACTGATATGGTTTGCTTCAAGCACTCGTTGGTACGCCTTCATCTGGTAATGCCAGCCCTGATCGGAATGAAGGATAAGTGCGTGCTGCCTCGGCAACCGATCCACGGCTTGGTTCAGCATATCCATAACCAACGACAGGCGCGGATGAGGACTGATTGTGTAGCTGACGATCTCGCTGTTGTACAGGTCGATAATCGTTGACAGATACAGCTTTTTCCCAAATAAGCTGAACTCGGTTATATCTGTCGCCCACTTTTCATTAGGCCGTTTTGCCGTAAAATCCCGGTTGAGCAGATTTGGCGCAACCTTTCCCACTTCGCCCTTGTAAGAGCGATACTTTTTTGCTCTGACCATGCAGAAAAGGCCGAGTTCTTTCATCAGCCGCTGCACCGTTTTGTGATTGATGTGTCGGGTTCTGCGCAGTTCAAGGGTAACAGCCCGATATCCTCTGCGACACTTGTTTTCATCGCGGAAAATACGCAGAATATCCTGCTTAACTTCGGCGTACTTATCCGGCTTGTCAAAGTTCTTCACATGGTAATAGTACGTGCTACGAGGGATTTCTGCTATCTTTATCAGCTCAGTAATCTTGTATTTACGCCTTAGATTACCTGAGCTTTTTCTTTTTCTCGGACAACTCGCGTTCCCGAACTAAGGCGTTCAATTTTTTTAAGTAGTCATTCTCCATGCGCAACCGCTGATTCTCGGCTATCAAATCTTCCTCCGCCTGTTTGTCCAGTTTTGGTGGACGCCCTGGTTTTGTGCTGCAAGACCGGCCGCGCCGGTCTTTGTAAAGACCTTCTGCGCCTTCCTCAAGATATATCCGTTCCCATCCTGCGACGACCGCATGGCTTTTGCAGATATTCAGATTTTCTTGGCAAAATAGATCCACAAGGAATAAAAGACAAGCAGGATAAAAAGCAAGGCGCCCAATAAAGTAAAGAAGATGAATGTATTGAAAAAGCCGGAGATGATTGTGGCAACGGTAAGTCCAACGAGGACGATGACCATACCGAGGGAGCCTGCTTTCTGGATAATCAAGCCGGTTCGCTCATCGTTTTCTTCAATATGCAGCTTTTTAAGCGCAGCATCATTCTTACGGACTCTGAAAAACTTGACAATGAACAGAATTACAATCAGCTCCAGCCCGAAAAAAGCCCCGCTGTGGAAGCCGTTAATAAAGCTGGGAATGTCGGGAAGATGATCGCGGTACAAGGTAAGAACCGTATAGATCAAAGCTGTACCTACGGCAACAAGGGATAAAATGTTGATGCGGTTTTGAACTTTTGTTCTGTAGTTATCCATTAGAATTCCTCCACTTCGCTGAAATCAAATACGTCTTCGATGGCAAGTCCAAAATACTTGGCGATTTTGTAGGCAAGAACCAGAGAAGCTGTATACTTCCCCACCTCAAGAGAGGTGATGGTCTGCCGGGTAACTCCGACTGCCAGGGCCAATTCTTCCTGGGAAAGCTTATGCTGCTTGCGCAGCTCCGGAATTCTCGTTTTCAAGCGCTCACTCCCCTGCAATGTTTACTTTGCAATTTTAGTATAGTTAGCTTTGCGAATAGTGTCAAGCTAACTTTGCATGTTTTGCAAAGTTTATTTTGCATATTTTATGGAGGAGTGAAATTGCTCTTGATGCAGCTTGCCTTCCCCGGGGAAAGCCATGCCACAGAACTGACACAGGAGCAGACCGTACAAAGGAAGTTGGGACTTGACTTCTTTTGTCGAACATGGGATAATTCCTGTAATCGAATAGCACCTTTAAGTGACAGTCCCGTGAGGCTGGCAAGGTGAACGATCTTTTGGTGGAGCTGCGTGTTCCGTCAGTTAAGTTGTGTACGCGAAGGCTTCCTGTTTCGTAATCGATCAGGATGTGCTTTTTTGTGCGGACTCCTAACTTATCATCCAAACCTTGCCGTATGCGGCAAGGTTTTTTTTGCTGAAGAATGTTTGTTTCGGGGCTGACGGGAGTACATAAAGGGAATCAGCACAAGCAACCCAAACCCATAAGGAGGGCAACTCCATATGCTCATGCAGGAAGAGCACGTTTTATTGGACGAAACCGCGATCAGGCGGGCGCTGACCCGAATTGCCCACGAAATATTGGAACGCAACAAGGGTGTTGACAACAGCATGCTGATTGGCATCCGTACCCGCGGGATTTATCTGGCCAAGAGAATTGCAGAGCGAATCCTGGAAATAGAGGGAGTGCCGGTACCGGTGGGCGAGGTAGATGTGACATCATACCGGGACGATCTCGGGCCTGACTCCAGGCACTCTGCCGGACAAGCGGAGGCACTGTGCATAGAAGGCAAGAAGCTGATTCTCTGCGATGATGTGCTGTATACAGGCCGGACTGTGCGTGCGGCGTTGGATGCGCTGATGGACTGCGGACGTCCGGAGATGATTCAGCTTGCGGTTCTGATCGACCGGGGACACCGGGAATTGCCGATCCGGCCGGACTATATTGGCAAGAATGTACCAACCTCCCGTCTTGAATCCGTAGAGGTGAAGCTGGAGGAAGTAGATGGACATGATCAGGTTATTATTCAAAGGAGGCAGCAATCATGATTCAATTGGGTACGGAAAAGCATCTGTTGGGACTTAAGGGTGTGTCCGCCACTGAAATCAACGCCATTCTAAGCAGAGCCATTTTCTGGGAGCAGTATCCGGCCAAAGCCACTTCAGTCCTGCAGGGGAAATTTGTGGCCAATATGTTCTTTGAGAACAGCACCAGAACCCGCTTTTCCTTCGAATTGGCCGAGAAGCGTCTGGGAGCGCAGGTGCTGAATTTTGCGGCTGCCGTCTCCAGCGTCCAGAAGGGCGAATCCATCTACGATACGGTGCGGACCCTGGAATCCATGGGAATCGATGCGGGGATCATCCGCCTGAAGCCGGAAGGCGTGCTTCAGGTGCTGGCCGAAAAAGTCAAAATTCCGCTGATCAACGCCGGGGACGGCAATAACGAACATCCGACTCAAGCCCTGCTGGACTTCTATACGATGCGCAAGCACTTCGGCGAGCTTCGCGGGCTGAAGGTTTCGATAATAGGAGATGTGAAGCACAGCCGTGTGGCCCGCTCCAATCTCTGGGGGCTGCAGACGCTGGGAGCCCAGGTGCAGTTCTGCGCTCCGCCTAACATGCAGGCGCCGGAGCTGGCTCAATATGCTCCATATGTCTCCATGGAAGAAGCATTGCTCGCCGATGTGGTCATGATGCTGAGGGTGCAGTTGGAGCGGCATGAGGACGGACTGTTCAGCTCGGCTGACGAATACCGCAAGCAATACGGGTTGACGGTGGAACGGGCGGCGAAGATGCCGGCGCATTCCATCATTATGCATCCTGCACCGGTCAACCGGAATGTGGAGATTGACGACGAGCTGGTAGAATGCGAACGTTCGAAGATTTTCACCCAGATGGGCAACGGGGTTCCGGTGCGGATGGCGGTCATTGAGCGGGTACTGTCTTAAAAGGAAGCATCGCAGCCATACTTCACTTTGTGGGTGTTAAGAGTTGGGGTCCCCGCAAAGTAATCGGAATAAGCATCGCAGCCATACTTCACTTTGTGGGGTGCAAAAGGGAGGATACTATGGGAGTTTGGATCTTGAACGCCAAGGCAGTGACAACCGGCAACGAGCAGACGGCAAAGCACATACTGGTGGAGAACGGCAGGATTGCCGTGATTGCGGACGGCTCGCAACCGTTGCCTCCGGCTCGTACAAACGGCCATGAGATCATCGATGCCAAAGGCAGGCTGGTCTCCGCCGGATTCATCGATATGCACGTCCATCTTCGTGAGCCGGGTTTTGAGCATAAGGAAACCATCGCAACAGGAACGCGGTCGGCGGCAAGAGGAGGGTTCACCACCATCGCTTGCATGCCTAATACCAGACCGGTGACCGATACTCCCGAGACGATTCGATATATCCTGGAGAAGGCAAGAACAGAAGGCTCCGGCGTGCGGGTGCTCCCTTACGGAAGCATCAGCAAGCAAGAGCTGGGCAGGGAACTGACGGATTTCTCCGCCTTGCAGGAAGCGGGTGCGGTGGCCTTCTCCGATGACGGAGTAGGCGTGCAGAGCTCACAGATGATGAAGAACGCCATGGCGGAGGCCAAGCGGCTGAATATGCCGGTGGTGGCCCACTGTGAGGACAATACCCTTATAGAAGGCGCGCCGGTAACGGAAGGGGCATTTGCCGCCAAGCACGGCCTGAAGGGGATTCCCAACGAGTCCGAGGCGATTCATGTAGGCCGGGACATTTTATTGGCAGAGGCGACCGGCGTCCATTATCATGTCTGCCATGTGAGCACGGAGCAGTCGGTGCGCCTGATCCGTCAAGCCAAGGCCATCGGTATCCGTGTGACGGCGGAGGTATGTCCCCACCACCTGATTCTCTCCGACGAGGATATCCCCGGAATGGATGCGGACTGGAAGATGAACCCGCCGCTCAGGACGCCGCGGGATGTGGCGGCCGTCATCGAAGGGCTTGAAGACGGGACCCTCGATATTGTGGTAACCGACCATGCTCCCCACAGTGCGGAAGAGAAGGCCAAGGGCATGCTGCTGGCGCCCTTCGGGATCATCGGCTTCGAGACGGCCTTCCCGCTGCTGTACACCAAGTTTGTGGTTACAGGCCGCTGGACGCTCGAATTCCTGCTGGACCGGATGTCCGCGGTACCGGCCCGGCTGTTCGGTCTGCCCCAGGGCAAACTTGAAGAAGGCGCGGATGCGGATCTGGTGATGATCGATCTGGAGGAAGAGAAGACGGTCGACCGGGCAGACTTTCTCTCCAAAAGCACCAATACCCCGTTTATCGGCTGGACGCTGAAGGGCTGGCCGGCGCTTACCATGGTGGGCGGGCGTACGGTCTGGCAGGAGAAGCGGGCAGAAGATTAGCCCCTGACGTTGCCACGCAGGTGAGGGATTGAAGCTAGACCGGTTGGAACGGGTAATGAATATACGAACACAGCTACATATTACAGAAATGAAGGAGAGATCCACATGCAGGCACAAGCAAGATTGCTTCTGGAGGACGGTACGCTGTTTACGGGCAAGGCGTTCGGCGCGTCCGGCGAATCCACCGGAGAAGTAGTGTTCAATACAGGGATTACAGGCTATCAGGAGGTGCTTTCTGATCCCTCTTATTGCGGTCAGATTGTCACGATGACGTATCCCTTGATCGGAAACTACGGGATTATCCGGGATGACTTCGAATCCATGCGGCCGTTCATCCACGGTTTTGTTGTGCGTCACCATGAGGAAACTCCGAGCAACTGGAGAGCGCAGTATACCATTGACAATCTGCTGAAGGAATACGGGATTGTAGGCATCAGCGGGATTGATACCCGGATGCTGACCCGGATTCTCCGCCACTATGGCACAATGAAAGGAATCCTTACTACCTCCAAGGCACCGGTGGAGGAACTCAAGGAGAGGCTGGGTGCCTCCTCCTTGCTGCGGGATCAGGTGGACCGGGTTTCCACCAAAAGCGTGTTCGGCTGCCCCGGAACCAAGGAGCGGATTGTCCTGGTGGACTTCGGCTCCAAGAGCGGCATCATCCGTGAACTGAGCAAGCGGGGCGCTGATGTGGTTGTGGTGCCCCATACCGCCACTGCCGAGCAAATCCGCAGGCTGGGCGCCGACGGTGTGCTGCTGTCCAACGGCCCCGGAGACCCGAAGGATGTTCCCCATGCTGCCAAAATGATTGAAGGATTGCTGGGTGAGCTGCCGATCTTCGGCATCTGCCTGGGACACCAGCTGCTGGCACTGGCATCCGGAGCTGACACGGAGAAGCTGAAGTTTGGCCACCGCGGCGGCAACCACCCGGTGAAGGAGCTGGCCAGCGGACGCTGCTATATCACTTCCCAGAACCACGGCTACACAGTCCGCGAGGATTCGGTGGCGGGAACCGGTCTTGAAGTCACCCACATCAACAATAATGATAAAACCATAGAAGGACTGCGCCATACGAAATATCCGGCGTTCTCTGTCCAATATCACCCGGAGGCGGCTCCCGGCCCCTTCGACTCCAGCTATCTGTTCGATGAATTCCTGGAGCTGATCCGCTCTCTGAAGGCCGCAAAGCCTTATGTCCCGCAGCAGTCCGTCATGGCCGCCGCAACCGAAGACAAGATCAGACATGCGGCAGCCGCCGAACTGAAAGGAGATCTCCAGTATGCCGAAAAATAATTCGCTCAAAAAAATTCTTGTGATCGGCTCCGGTCCTATCGTAATCGGGCAGGCTGCCGAATTCGACTATGCCGGCACCCAGGCTTGCCAGGCTCTGAAGGAAGAGGGGCTGGAGGTTGTACTGATCAACAGCAACCCGGCCACCATCATGACCGACACCAACATGGCGGACAAAGTGTACATCGAACCCATTACCTTGGAGTTTGTCACCAATATCATCCGGACTGAGAAGCCTGACGGGCTGCTCCCCACTCTGGGAGGGCAGACCGGTCTTAATATGGCGGTGGCTCTGGCCAAAGCGGGAGTGCTGGAGCGGGAGAACGTGAAGCTGCTGGGCACCCAGCTGTCCGCCATCGAGAAGGCGGAGGACCGGGACCTGTTCCGTGATCTGATGCGTGAGCTGGAGCAGCCTGTGCCCGATTCCGCTATTGTGACCACGGTGCAGGGGGCGGTGGATTTTGCCGCGGAGATCGGTTATCCCATCATCATCCGTCCTGCCTACACCTTGGGAGGCACCGGCGGCGGCATCTGCGCAAACGAGGAAGAGCTGATCGAGATTGTCAGCTCCGGCATCCGCTACAGCCCCATCGGGCAATGTCTGGTCGAGAAAAGCATCGCCGGCATGAAGGAAGTGGAGTACGAGGTCATGCGCGATGCCAACGACAACTGCATCGTGGTCTGCAACATGGAGAACTTCGACCCGGTTGGCGTCCATACCGGGGACAGCATCGTCGTGGCGCCGAGCCAGACCCTGTCTGACCGGGAATACCAGATGCTGCGTTCCGCATCCCTGAAAATTATCCGCGCCCTTAACATTGAGGGCGGCTGCAACGTCCAATTCGCCCTGGACCCCCACAGCTTCCAATATTATGTGATCGAGGTTAACCCCCGGGTGAGCCGGTCCTCTGCCCTGGCCTCCAAGGCGACCGGTTATCCCATTGCCAAGATGGCCGCCAAAATAGCGGTAGGCTACACCCTGGACGAAATCGTGAATCCGGTGACGGGACAGACCTACGCCTGCTTCGAGCCTACGCTGGACTACATTGTCAGCAAGATCCCGCGCTGGCCCTTCGATAAGTTCATCTCCGCCAACCGGAAGCTGGGCACTCAGATGAAGGCGACGGGAGAAGTAATGGCGATCGGCCGGACCTTCGAGGAGTCCATTCATAAGGCGATCCGTTCTCTGGAGATCGGCGTGCACCGGCTGTACCTGAAGGGCACCGATGCTCTGGAGCCGGAAGCGCTGGTGCAGCGTCTGAAGCGTCCCGATGACGAGCGCATGTTCCTGATTGCCGAGGCTTACCGCCGGGGCTATACACTGGAGCAGATCCAGGATCTGACCAAGATCGACTGGTGGTTCTTGAGCAAACTTCAGGGGATGATCCGGTTCGAGGAGCAGATTGCCCAGCCTGAGCTGACCTATGAGCTGCTGTGGGAGACGAAGCGGATGGGCTTCACCGACCGGGCGATTGCCGAGATCCGCGCGCAAGCGGGACTCACCGAATGGGTACGTGAGGCGGACGTGCGGGCATACCGGCTGGAACTGGGCTTGAAGCCCGTATTCAAGATGGTGGATACCTGCGCTGCCGAATTTGAGGCGACTACGCCTTATTATTACTCTACCTATGAAACAGAAGATGAAGTTCTTGAAACGGCCAAGCAGAAGGTGGTAGTGCTGGGCTCCGGCCCCATCCGCATCGGCCAGGGCATCGAGTTCGACTACTCCACCGTCCATGCGGTATGGGCCATTCAGGAAGCCGGCTACGAAGCGGTTATTATCAACAACAATCCCGAGACGGTCTCCACGGACTTCAACACTTCCGACAGGCTCTATTTCGAGCCCCTGTTCTACGAGGATGTGATGAACGTGATCGAGCGGGAGAAGCCGATTGGCGTCATCGTCCAGTTTGGCGGACAGACAGCCATCAATCTTGCGGCACCGCTGACCAAAGCGGGGGTGCGGATTCTGGGCTCCGATCTGGAGAGCATCGATACGGCCGAGGACCGGAAGAAATTCGAGGCCCTGTTGACCGGACTGAATATTGCCCAGCCTCCCGGTGGAACGGTTACCTCGGTGGACCAGGCGGTAGGAACAGCCGCGCGCTTCGGGTATCCGGTGCTGGTCCGTCCTTCGTATGTGCTGGGCGGCCGGGCAATGGAGATTGTCTACTCCGACAATGAACTGCTCAGCTACATGGAGCGGGCGGTCAAGATCAATCCGGAGCATCCGGTGCTGATCGACCGGTACATGCTGGGCAAAGAGGTGGAGGTTGACGCCATCTGCGACGGGGAGACCGTGCTGATTCCCGGGATCATGGAGCATGTGGAGCGCGCAGGTGTCCACTCCGGCGACTCCATCGCAGTCTACCCGCCCCAGTCTCTGACGGATGAACTGAAGAAAGAGATTGTGGAAATCACCATTCGCATTGCCAAAGGCCTGAAGGTGATCGGGCTGGTGAACATCCAGTTCGTCATCTACAAAGGCGGGGTGTATGTGATCGAAGTAAACCCCCGCTCCTCCCGCACAGTGCCGTTCCTGAGCAAGGTGACCAAGATCCCTATGGCCAACGTGGCTACGCGTGTGATCATGGGCCAAACCTTGAAGGAGCTGGGATACTCGGAAGGGCTCTGGCCGGAGGACGAGTATGTGTCCGTCAAGGTGCCGGTGTTCTCCTTTGCCAAGCTGCGCCGGGTGGATACCACATTGGGTCCGGAAATGAAGTCTACGGGCGAAGTAATGGGCCGGGATATCACCTTTGCCAAAGCTCTGTACAAAGGTCTGGTCGGCTCCGGCATGAAGATTCCGCCTACAGGCTCCCTGATCGTGACTGTGGCCGACAGCGACAAGAAGGAAGCCATCGAGATTGTCAAGGGCTTCTACAACATGGGCTACGACATTGTGGCCACCGGCGGGACGGCTGCCGCCTTCGAGGAAGCGGGCATCCGCGTCAAGCGCGTCCATAAGCTGTCTGAAGGTTCGCCGAACATTCTCGATCTCATCCGCAACGGTCAAGCCCACTTCGTAGTCAACACACTGACCAAGGGCAAGACACCGGAGCGGGACGGCTTCCGCATCCGCCGCGAGGCGGTGGAGAACGGCGTGGTGTGCATGACCTCGCTGGATACAGTAAGAGCGCTTCTGCTGACGCTGGAATCGATCAATTTCTCCTCCAAGCCCATGCCTGCCAATGCAGTCATGCTGTAAGAAGCAGGCTTGGATAATTGCTGAATATGATCAACAAAAGCGGGTACTAATTTCCTCACAGCTCCTAAGTACAGTAGTGGCGGCCAGGTGCTGTTTCCCAAAAAAAGTCCCAGAAAGTGGAGGTTATAAGCCTTGATGAACAATAACCATACACTGATTAATCAAGATATGCCCAAGCCGGTCACGGAAGCGGATTACGCCGGCCGCATCATGATCCCGCTGGACTATGCATCTGCTGAAGATGCCCGCGGGCTGCTGAAGGAACTGGCCGGCATACCCTGTTATATGAAGGTAGGCATGCAGCTGTTCTACGCCGCGGGTCCCGATTTTGTCCGGGAGCTGAAGGAGTTGGGCTACAAGGTATTCCTGGATTTGAAGCTGCATGATATCCCCAATACAGTGGCAGGAGGAGCTGCGAGCATCACCCGCCTGGGCGTGGACATGTTCAATGTCCACGCGGCAGGTGGCGGTGCTATGCTGGCGGCAGCGCGGGAAGGGATGGAGCGGGCCTTGTCACAGCCGGGTATATCCGGCTCTGTCCGTCCGAAGCTCATTGCCGTGACCCAGCTCACCAGCACCAGCCAAGCCGTGATGAACGGGGAAATCGGCATTCCCGGCTCCGTGGAGGACACGGTGCTGCGGTATGCCGCGCTGGCAGCCGCCTCCGGTCTGGACGGCGTAGTTGCCTCACCGTGGGAGGTTTCGGCGCTCAAGGCTGCGCAAGGCCGCGGATTTATCACGGTGACCCCGGGCATCCGGCCCGCGGGCAGCGACAAGGGTGATCAAGCCCGCGTGATGACCCCGCGGGAAGCTTTTGCCCAGGGTACGGACTATGTGGTGATCGGCCGCCCCATTACGGCCGCCGCCGAGCCCCGTCTTGCCTTGGAGTCCATACTGAAGGATCTGATGAGCCAATGACCACCAAGCAGGAAATTCTTGCGGCGCAAGTCGCCGAAGCGCTTCTTAAGATTGAGGCTGTTGCCCTGCGGCCGGAGCAGCCGTTCACTTGGACCTCGGGTATTATTTCCCCGATCTATTGCGACAATCGTCTGACCATGTCCTTTCCGGAGATCCGCAGCCTGATCGCCGACGGCTTCGCATCCCTGGTGCGGGAGCTTCATCCCGATGCGGAGGTTATCGCCGGCACGGCAACAGCGGGAATTCCCCATGCCGCGTGGGTGGCGGACAAGCTGAACCTGCCCATGATCTATATCCGCGACAAGGCCAAAGGGCACGGCAAGCAGAACCAGATTGAAGGCGTGCTGAAGCCCGCGGCCAAAACCGTGGTGATCGAGGATCTGATCTCCACCGGAGGCAGCTCCCTAAAGGCAGCGCTTGCGGTTAATGAAGCGGGAGGACAAGCCCTTGGCGTGCTGGCCATCTTCACCTATCAGCTGGAGCAAGCGGAGGCTGCCTTCCGGGAGCGGAATATGCCGCTGCACACCTTGTCCAATTACACGGCGCTGATCGAAACAGCCGTCAAGCTGGGCCGTGTCCGCCAATCCGATGTGGAGCTGCTCCAGTCCTGGCGCAAGGACCCTCTGGCTTTCGGCAAATAGGGGTAGAGCCGATCAAGTAGATATCACATCTATTTCCGAACCGGACGGACGCAAAGCATGCGCCGATTGTTCCTTCAATATAAGGGACAGTCGGCTTTTTTTATCGAGGGAAAATTTTATCAGAATTTTATGAGAATAAAATAGAATGTTGCCGAACTTTGTCTTATAATTGATATTATTTCTCATAAAGCTGCAGTTGAGAGGAGATATCCGAAGACGATGTGGAAGGAAAAGTATAATATTGGTGTGGAACTGATCGACGCGCAGCATAAGGAGTTATTTGCACGGGTAGAGGAATTTGTATTGGCCTTGCGGTCCAAGGAGTCCTGGGACAACAAGGTGGAGAAGGTCAAGGAAACGTTGGACTTTATGAAGCAATACGTGGTGATCCACTTCCGGGATGAAGAGGCGTATCAGAAGGAAATCTGCTACCCTGACTGCGCCCGCCACTGCGAGACGCATGCCCAGTTTACCGCTGAGGTGGGAGAGTTCATCCGGTTGTTCGAGGAGCAGGGCTTCCAAGAACCGCTGGTGCAGAAGTTTGCCGGGAAATTGCTGGCGTGGCTGATTAATCATGTAGGAGCATCGGATCAGAAGATCGCCGACTTCCTTCACAGTCTGGAGGAGCCAGCCCATGAACACTGAACTGGTCAATCCCTTCTATAAGGCAACCCGTGAAGTGTTCCAACTGATGCTGGATCTGGAGATACACCGCGGCGTGGAACAGATCCTCAATGAAGGGAGCTCCAACAAAAAAGCTTATGTCAGCATTGGTATCATCGGCGACTTGGAAGGGAGCATCCTCTATTGCTTCCCGGAGAGCATGACGCTGGAAATGGTGCGGATTATGTCCGGCATGGAGATGGAAACCCTCGATGACTTTGTCGCCTCGGCGTTGAGCGAGATTGTCAATATCATCAGCGGCAATGCCGTGACGGATTTCTCGGAGAGCCACTATGCGTGCGACATTCTTCCTCCGGTGATCCAAGTCAGCGAGCAGCCGCCGGAATGGAACGTCATCTCGGGCCGGGTGCTGGTGCTTCCCATTCAAACGGTTATTGGACCCATGCGGGTCGAAGTGGATCTCCGCAAAAAAGGGGCTTAAACTAACTTAACGGCCTGATATGATCATACATACCCGTCATCCTCATGGTGACGGGATTTTGCTGTTTCCAAGATGCGGATTTCATCCAGTTACTTTTGCGGCATTTCCTATCATATGAATGATGATCACGGGACAGGGGTGGTGCTTTTGGCGGCTGCGGAAGTCATGTAGGCCCGGGCAATAACGGCAAGCTCTCCGGTCTCGGTTGTTTCGGCGCAAGTGACGGATTGAATGTCGAGGTAACCCATATCCTGCAGCCGGCGGCGCAACCAATCTTCGTCCCGGCCGATTTCCTGCAAGTTCTCCCGGCAGATAACTCCGTTCTCCACCAGACTGCAGGGCAAACGGAGTTCCCTGTCGGGCAGATTCAGGTCCTGACGGGTTACTCCGTCATACCGGGACTTGCGCAGAACGCTCAAGGTACCGTTGGTTTCATAGATGGTGTATGCCACTCCGCTTATGGAGAAAATGTCCTGAGCCCGCAGCATGGCCCGCAGCTTGTCAAAGTCCAGACCGCTGCGCGAAAGCAGAGCCGTATCGATCTCGCCATTGCGGATCAGAATATCCGGCTTGCCCTCCAGCGGCTTGCGCAGCTTCTTGACATGCCGGGTAATCAAAGATTTGCCAGTATTCCAAGCTGCTCCCCCCAGTCGCTCCGTTTCCGGCTATTCCATGCGTATATGTTCCCTTATGTAATGAATTTGACCAGCTGCGGCCATACTTTAAACGGTATGGACCGCGGCTGTGTTATTTTTAACAGACCGCAGCGGCCTTTTATTTGAGCCGGATGGAACACAATGATATACTTTTCTATAATCATTCCAAATAGAATGGAGGTTTTGGAGCATGAGCGAAAGAACAACGCCGGTATCAGGACACTCCTATGAAAAGGCAACTTTTGCAGGAGGCTGCTTCTGGTGCATGGTCATTCCCTTCGAGGAGCTGCCGGGAATTGTCTCCGTAGTATCGGGCTACACGGGCGGACACACGACCAATCCCACCTACAAGGAAGTATGCAGTGAAACCACCGGCCACGCCGAAGCGGTGCAGATTACATTTGATCCAACCGTCTTTCCATATAAAAAGCTGGTGGAGCTTTTCTGGCAGCAGATTGATCCTACCGATCCGGGAGGGCAGTTCGCGGACCGCGGGGATTCGTACCGCACGGCTATTTTCTATCACAGCGAGGAGCAGCGGGAGGCGGCAGAAAAATCGAAGCAGGAGCTGGCGGGAAGCGGAAGATTTGACCGGCCTATTGTTACTCCTATTGTGCCTGCTGCCCCTTTCTACCCTGCGGAGGAATACCATCAGGATTTTCACAACAAGAATCCTGCCCATTACAAGCGTTACCGCAAGGGTTCGGGGCGGGATCAGTTTATCGAAGAGAACTGGTCTTTCTCCAAGGACCAAGAGGAGCTTAAGCAGCGCTTGACTCCTCTGCAATATGAAGTGACACAGAATAACGCCACTGAGCCCGCCTTCCATAACGAGTTCCACGATCATCACGGCGATGGCATCTATGTGGATATCGTCTCAGGCGAGCCCCTATTCAGTTCTGAGGACAAATACGATTCCGGCTGCGGCTGGCCCAGCTTCACCAAGCCCATCCGTCAGGCCGGCGTGAAGGAAAAGGGGGATTATTCCCACTTCATGGTTCGTACGGAGGTGCGAAGCAGTCAAGGAGACTCGCATCTGGGGCATGTGTTCGATGACGGTCCCCGGGACAAGGGGGGCCTGCGGTATTGCATCAACTCCGCGGCGCTGCGGTTTATCCCCAAGGAGGAACTGGAACAGGAAGGGTACGGGGAGTATCTGGGATTGTTTAAATGAAAGGTGACTAACCCGCCGGGCGGCAGATTTCACAGGCTGAACTGGCGGGTTTTCTGTGGAGGATGGCCGCTGTCACAAAATCATCATTTTTTACCATGCCATTCGTTTCAGAAAGCCATTTATCTCAAGCAGAAAATGGTGTAGAATGTTTTCTATAATACCAACAAAAACTATAGGAAAACAAAGAAAAAAATGAATGATGAATCCCATAGGCGTGATCGCATATGTTGACTGGTGAAACCAGAGACAAACTGTTCCGGAAAGCGGGGCGGCTTTGTCTCTTTTTTTGCGAAAATGTCCGGTTGTGGCATTTTCATTCGGGGCTCCCCCAAAAGTATCCGGATTTTGCTTCGAAGCATCTCGTCACTTTGGGGGATTGTTTTTGTTTTGCCGGAGAATGATTCAATCTGATCAATGGACAGGAGATGCAAGATATGGGAAATAGAAACGTGGTCCAAAAAGCAAGGACTGTTGCCATAACGGCAATTATTGCCTGGCAGGCGGGAACGCTTCAAGCTTATGCCAATGAAGGGTTGGGACAGAAAACGGATTACAACGGACATTGGGCGGAGCCGCTTGTATCGGCAGCGCTTAAGAACGGCTGGGTGCAAGGGTATGAAGACGGCAGCTTCCGGCCGGATTACCCGGTTACAAGGGCGGAGCTGGCTGTGCTATTGAGCAGGGCGTTTCCGGGCAGCGGCGGCACGGCCGTGTTCCCTGATGTACCCGGCGGGGCCTGGTATGCCCAGGCGGCTGCTGATGCGGTTGCAGCGGATTATCTGGCAGCCGATTCGCAAGGTCTGTTCAAGCCCGATGATGCGGTAACCCGGGTTGAGGCGGCAACGGTATTAGCCCGTTTGCTTGAATGGGATGAGGAAGAGCACAGCGGGCAGCAGAGCGGTGAGGATCAGGACTACAAGGATGAGAGCTACAGGGATCAGGGTTATCTGCCGGAAGGAGCAAGCGGCCAATGGCTTCACCGGGCAGTGGAGGAGCAGTTAATCCTGGCTTCTAGTGACAATTACATACTCCCATACAAGCCTCTTACCCGATCGGAAGTTATTTTGGCTCTTGCCAAAGTCAAAGGTACGCTGCCTCATGGGCTCAAGCCGGTGGCGGATGCTGCAGAACGCGTATATGAAGGGACATTGGAGCAATCTTCACAGGGCTTCCGCATTACAGCCGGGCATGTTCCGGACGGAAGCGACGCCGGCTATGCCTTAACCAGACCGGGTGCTGTCACCCTTGCCGGAACCAAGGCTGTAGGAGGAGAATCCGTTGAAGTGAGTATAACAGCTATTCAGGGAGTGGCTGAAGGCAAGCTGCAAGTGCTGCAAATTGAAGCGGTTGGCAGGGATAAGAAGGCAGTTGAGCATGCTGTCGGCTACCAGGTGCTGGAGGGTGTTCTAATAGAAGGCCATCACAGCGGTTTGGCCGATCCGAAGAAGCATACGAAATTATGCCTGCTGATGCCGGACTGCGCCGCTTCCGGGTTTGGCATTGCGGTTTTGCAGCAGGATGGCGTGTACAAATACTACAAGTTTGACTCTGTTGGCCATCAACTGGCCGCGGCTCTACTGGACAGCATTGACAAGGAGAGCAACATAGTTGTCCGCGCAGCCGGAGTTATTGAAGGTAACGGGATTCAGGTCATATCCGTTGCTCAGGATGCGCTAGGCCATGCGCCGCTCCCGGCGGGGAAGGTTGAGCATAGCCATGACACGGAACATGGGGAAGCAAACGATGACACCGGACATGGGGAAGCAAACAATGAAGGCCATCACGGAACGGCCGAAGCCCGCCATGGTGTAAAAGAAGCGGATCACGGAACGAAACAAGCGGATTACGGGACGAAGGAAACGGACTACAGGTCGACACAAACGGACCAAGAAACGGCCGGGCAGGCGGATGGGAGCACTTATCATGTCCCCGCAGCAGCGGGCCATTGAGCAAGTTGATCCCGGAAAACCGGGAAAGGAGCAGCCATGTCTCATCAATTGCCAGAACCCAATCATTCAGATTCCCTCCACCTGCATAGGCAAAAGGTCAAGCATAAGCTTTTTTCCGGCGGACTGCTGCGTATTGCCGTTATTGCCGGTTGTCTTATAGCAGCGGCGGTTTTGCTCAGGTTCACCCAGTCCTCCGGCGTGCTTGGCGACCTGTTCATGATGAAGAAGCTGCCGCAGCTTGAAGCGGGGGCCAGCTTCGGCATGATTCTTGTGGTGGGTCTGCTTACTTCCGTTCACTGCGTGGGCATGTGCGGAGGCATCGCTGTCTCCCAATCTCTCCGCACAGGCCGGGAACAACGGGCGCTGCAGCCTGCTTATAAGCGGTATGCGCCTTCGGTGCGCTACAATCTGGGCAGAATTGTCTCCTATACGGCAATAGGAGGCATCGCGGGCGGAATCGGCAGCGTTGTCCAGATCACCGGGATCTGGCGCGGGCTTATTCCTTTGTTCGGCGGCTTGTTTATGGTGATTATGGGCATTAATCTGCTGGGCGTGTTTAAAGCGCTGCGCAGATTGAACCTGAGGATGCCAGCTTTTGCCGCCAAGAAAATTCTTGGAGGAGCGGGCAAACTCAATCCCTTCGGAGTAGGCCTGCTCAGCGGCCTGATGCCGTGCGGCCCGCTGCAGATTATCCAGCTGTATGCGCTGGGAACGGGCAGCGTCCTCTATGGGGCTTTGTCCGCTCTGGTCTTTTCTCTGGGAACAGTGCCAGCCTTATTCCTGTTTGGAGTTGTGAATACAGTCTTCAGCAAGCGGGCTGCGGGGAGCATGATGAAGGTCAGCGCCATCCTTGTCATTGTACTGGGAGGCGTCATGTTCAACAGGGGGCTGGCTCTGTCAGGGATCGGTCTTCTGCCTCGGGAGGCGCATGTGGCCGGCCATTGGGGTATTGCCCAAGTGGAGCAAGACGGCGGCAGGCAGACTGTAGCGGCCAGGGCAAGCGCCAACAGCTATCCCCCGATTGTGGTGCAAAAAGGGGTTCCCGTGACCTGGAATTTGCAGGTGGACGAAGGGGACTTGAACAACTGCAATAATTCCATTGTTATCCCTGAGTTTCATCTTGAGCAGAAGCTGGCCCCGGGGGATAATCTGATCCGGTTCACCCCCTTATCCGAGGGGAGTTACCTGTACACCTGCTGGATGGGAATGATCAAAGGCACCATTCTTGTTGTTGATGATATTGGACGTTATCTGCAGGAGCAGACATCCGGGCCAGACGCAGCTCCAGCGGCAGACGGCAATGGGGATGGCGGGAGATCCGGGTCCTTACCTGCCGCCCCGACAGCGCGGGCGTCAGATCCTGCTGTCGCCAGTCCAGGGACTGCTGCTGCCGCTGCCGGGGGAGAAGCCCCGGCTGCTTCTGAGGCTCTGTCGGCTAAGCCTGCTGCAGCGCCATCGACGCTTGCGGAGCAGGCTCCAACTGCTGAGCAGACTGCGGCACAGGCAGCCGCGCTTGAGCAAGCTGCAGTGCAGGCAATCACGCCTGAGCAAGCTCCAACAGCCGGGCATCCCTCGGCTGCCGGACAAGGCGCAGCACCAAAGCGACCGGCAGCCCCGGTTGCAGCCGCAGATCAGGCCGCAACAGCGCCCGTGACGGCTGTGCGAGAGTCAGCGCCGCCAGAGCATGCAGGCATGCAGCCTAAGGCAGCGGCGAGTTCTGAGGCAGAAGGCGACCCGGGAACTGCGGTTATAAACAGCGGCGGCCAGATGCAAACGGCCGTCACGCTGGTAAGCTCGGGGGGATATACGCCGATAACGGTTCATAAAGGGATTGCCGTTCGATGGACGATCCGGGTGTCCGAGGATCAATTGAACGAATGCAACGACACCCTGATTGTTCCCGCTTTTGCTCTGAGAAAGGACTTGGCGGCAGGAGACAATATACTGGAGTTCACGCCCCTTGAGACGGGAGAGTTCCCTTTTACCTGTTGGATGGAAATGATTGAAAGCAAAATTACGGTAGTGGAGGCTTTGCCGCCAATCGATGAGAGGGGAGAACGCTGATGGCAACAACTGCTTCGTTGCGGATTTATGGCATGACCTGTACTTTGTGCTCGATAACGATCGAAGCGGCATTAAGCAGGCTGGATGGTGTGCAGGAGGCTTCCGTGAGCTATGCGACGGAAAAGGCGCTTGTGACGTACGATCCGGAGCGGCTGGAGCTTCCGGCCATTGCCAAAACCATCGAGTCCTTGGGTTTCTCGGTGGATTCGAAAGAAGGCGCCAAGGATAAGCGAGACGGAAGCCGGAGGGAACTGGTCAAGCTTCGCAACCGGGTGCTTGCGGCTGTGCTGTTGAGCCTGCCGCTTTTTTTCGCGATGCTCCTTGGCGGCCTTGGCTTCTGCCATGATGCGGTATATGGAGAAGATACGGTTACGGCATTCTCGGAGTTGCTCAATACGCTGCGGGTGAAGACACTGTTTCTCCATGACTGGAAGCTGCAGATGGCATTGGCGGCACCGGTACAGTTTATTATCGGATATAAATTCTACAAGAACGCCTTCTATGCCCTCAAAGCCAGAAAGGCTACCATGGACCTGCTGGTTGTCATCGGTACAAGCGCTGCGTTTGGCTACAGTGTTTATACCTCTTTATTTGAAGAAGAATTGATTACTGCGGGTATGCGCAATATCTACTTTGAGGCATCGGCAGTGATCATAACGCTGATTTTGCTCGGCAAGTACCTGGAGGCGGTAGCCAAGGGCAGAACCTCCAAAGCAATCCGCAGTCTGATGGAGCTCGAGGCAAAGACAGCAAGGGTGATCCGCGGGGGCGGGGAGCTTCAAATACCGGTATCGGAAGTACAGGTGGATGAGCTGATCGTGGTCACTCCCGGCGGCAAAATTCCCGTTGACGGCATCATTACGGAAGGCCGTTCCTCTGTAGACGAGTCCATGCTGACCGGAGAAAGCATTCCGGTGGAGAAAGGGGAGGGAGACACGGTAATCGGCGCCTCCATCAACCTTCATGGTACATTCAAATTCAGAGCGGCCAAGGTAGGGGCGGAAACGTTCCTGGCCAGAATCATCCATATGACGGAAGCTGCCCAGAACAGCAAGGCGCCCATCCAGAAAATCGCCGACCGGGTGGCCGGGTATTTTGTACCCTTTGTTTTGCTGGCTTCGGCGGTTACCTTCGGGATCTGGTATTGGGTCATCTATGAGCATTCCGTATTTTTCTTAAGCGACGCGCTCATCTATGCGCTTGCGGTTCTGGTTGTGTCCTGCCCCTGTGCGTTGGGCTTGGCTACGCCCACAGCGATTATGGCGGGGATGGGCAAGGGGGCGCAGAACGGCATTCTCATCAAGAACGGAGAACTGCTGGAGCGGGCAGGCAAAATCACCACAGTGGTGCTGGACAAAACCGGAACCCTGACCACGGGGAAGCCGCAGATGACCGATCTGCTCCCGGTTGGTACCCGGGGCGAGGAGTTAGGACGCGACGGGATTTTGTTCCTCGCGGCGGCGGCTGAGAAGCGCTCCGGCCATCCCTTGGGCCAGGCTGTCTATGAAGCCGGCCTGGCTGCATTTTCTCAGGGTATTCCCGATCCCGAGGAATTTCAGGAGCATCCCGGCAAAGGAATCCGCGCTGTCGTCAACGGTTATGAGCTGCTGGCCGGATCGGCTCTGCTGCTGGAGGAGCATGGGGTAGACACGGGAGCGGCAATGCCGCTGTCGGCAGAGCTTTTGAACGGAACCGGCAAAACCACGGTGTATATCGCCATCAATGGGTCACCGGCTGCGGTGATCGCCTTGGCGGATCAGCTCAGGGAAGGGGCGCAGGAGGCTGTGTCGGAGCTGCGGAAGCTGGGGCTTCAGATCTGCATGCTCACCGGTGACAATAGGCAGACTGCCGAGGCGGTTGCGGCGCAGTTGGGTATCGGCCGGGTGATTGCAGAGGTTCTGCCTGACCGCAAGGCGGAGGAGATTGTCCGTCTTAAGGAACGCGGCAAGGTGGTAGCCATGGTGGGAGACGGAATCAACGACGCGCCGGCGCTGGCAGCAGCTGATGTGGGCATTGCTATTGGCTCAGGCACGGATGTGGCTGTAGAGACGGGAGATATTGTGCTGTTGAAGGACGATCTCCCGGCGATTCCCGCAGCCATCCGTCTGTCTGCCAAAACCATGCTGATCATCAAGGAAAATCTGTTCTGGGCATTCATCTATAATCTGCTGGCCATTCCCCTGGCGGCAACAGGCAATCTGAATCCTGTGGTGGCCGCCAGTGCCATGGCGCTAAGCTCTATTTCCGTGCTGCTCAACTCCCTGCGGCTGAAGCGGTTGAAGCTGAAGGGCGTCGTGCAGGTGAACAGCCTGACCCGGGGACGCGGCGGTTCTGCGGAAAGGGCGGCAGACGCGGCAGCCTGAGTTCACAGGATCGGACAGGAACTGGCAGAGAGGCAACGGTTAAAATCATGTACAAACGTCCGAGACCGCGCGGGCGTTTTTTGGTACGGCGTGCCACATAGAAGAACTTTGCCTTTTATCCTGCTATCACACCTCTTACACACCACATGCCCCCCGCATACAAGTCCCTCGCACCCCGTTTACATACCACTTACCTCTCGCTTGCAAGTCTCTTGCCCCCCGTTTACATACCACATGCCCTCCGATACAAGTCCCTCGCACCCCGTTTACATTACCACTTACCTCCCGCTTGCAAGTCCCTCGCATCCCGTTTACATACCACTTACACCTCGCTTGCAGGCCGAAAGCGTCTAAGTTGGAGTTGGTGCAGGGAGAGCTTCAGACGTGTGGAGATCCGAGAATAGCATAACGGAAAAAATTTCCTTTAAAAGGTGTTTAGCCGGTAAAATGGAGAAAATAACGAAAAAAATTTCCGTTAACCCTATTGAGTGGAAGAAATAGAGCTCTTTTCTGAGGTTATCTAGATAATAACGGAAAAAATTTCCGTTAAGCTCTTAACGAGCATAAGGAGCAAACGAACAAACGAGCATAAGGAGCAAACGAGCAAACGAGCAAACGAGCAAAGGAACATAACGAGCAAAGGAACATAACGAGCAAGGAGTTAAAGGGCTAAGGGGGACGGGGTCGTATCACACTTTACAAACCTAACCATCGGAGCGACTTTTTCTGACAGTTATTAGCGTTTCCTGAAAACCTTGATTTGTTGTATACGTTTGGATACAATTATCATGAGGGATATACAATTTGATTAGGTATATTTTTAATAGAGATACGGTTCTGTTCATCTTGACGCCATGAAGGAGGTACAATATGTCCACCCTCAGGAATCGGGCCTTCCCGGGACCGGAAAGAAGCTGGTTCCCCTGATGAACCGGTCCCTCTGCATGCATTTCTTCTTCGGCTTCGGTCCGGCCATCGTTTTCCGTGTCGAGTCCGCCATTTTAACCCCGCATATGACCAAGGAATCCAAAGCAATGTGCAAGCTGACGAATCAGTTCTTCTTCAATCAGTTCTTCTTCAAGTTGGAGAGAGGGGGCAAAAAAAGCCATGCTTCCAGCATCGGACAAGAAGGGTGAAGGTCAACGGAACCTGCTTCCCGTATGGAGGCGCGTGGTGTATGTGGGTATAGGAGCATTCCTGGCTGCCTTTGGTCTGGAGATGTTCCTTACCCCGAACAAGATTATACCCGGTGGAGTGCATGGATTATCCAGCCTGCTGTCCCATGTCACAGAAATGCAAATGGGTCTGATCCTGTTCTTCCTGAACCTTCCTTATGTATTGTATACCAGCGTGTCCAAGGAGCGGCAGCGCTTCTTCCTGACTGCCTTCGGCTTTCTTCTCCTTACCGGCATTACTCTCATCCTGCACCCGTTCCCGCCTCTGGTGGAAGACCCGCCGCTTGCGGCCCTGGGAGGGGGCGTGCTGCTTGGAGTCGGCGTAGGCATGGTGCTCTTCTATACCGGCCCGCTGGACGGATTCCGGGATGCGGCCATTTTGCTCCGCAAGCGCGTTCCTCTTACCATCGATGAGATCATCATGCTGATCAATCTCTCTCTGCTTGGGCTGGCCGGGTTCATCTTCGGCTGGGACCAGGCTCTCTATTCCGTGGTCACCTATGCCATTGCCATGGTGGCGACCAAACGGACCATCAACCGGCTTTACCGGTACAAGGCTGTCTGGATTCAAACCTGCCGCCCCGAGGCCGTCAAGCAGGCCATAAGCAGCACTCCCGGCATTGATTTTTATACCCCCAACTTTGAGGGTGTTCAGCCTAACAGCCTTTTTTTTACGGTTCCCAAGACTCAGGGGGACGCAGTCATGCAGATCATAGAGAAGATCGATCCGGAAGCCACCATGCATATGACACCTGTGAACAGTGCGATTGAATAAATAACGGGGCGAACCGGGGAGCGGCGGCAATCGGGCAAAAGTTTAAGTTTGCCATAAAACCCGGCATATTGTATAATTATGCTTCAGAAGTGTTCAAACCAATTAATACTCATGCTTATTATTCCAGGGCACCCCAGACCGGGGTGCTTCTGTTGGTATGAAAGGAAGATATCCATGGTTAACTACAAGGAAGAACTGGCCCGGCAGATTGCCGCCGTTAACGGCCTGGATGCCGGTATGCTGAAGGACCTGATTGAATATCCGCCTAATCCGGAGATGGGGGATTTCTCGCTGCCTTGCTTCAAGCTCTCCAAGGCGCTGCGCAAATCTCCCCAAGCGATTGCCGATGAGATCAAGGAAAAGCTGGGAGTATCCGAGCCGTTCGCCCGGGTGGACTCGGTCTCCGGTTATGTGAATGTGTATTTGGACAAGCAGGTGTTCGCCGCCGCATTGGTAGAAGCTATTCTTCAGGAGCGGGAACGTTACGGCTCCGCCGACATGGGCCAAGGTAAGACCGTCGTGATTGACTTCTCGTCTCCCAATATTGCCAAGCCGTTTCACGTCGGGCATCTCCGCTCCACCATGATCGGTAATGCCTTGTACCAGATTCACCAGTTTCTCGGTTTTACCTGTGTGGGTGTAAACCATCTCGGAGACTGGGGAACGCAGTTCGGCAAGCTCATTGTGGCTTACCAGAACTGGGGTGAGGAGCGTGCGGTGGAAGAAGGCGGGATTCTTGAGCTGCTCCGCCTGTATGTGAAGTTCCATGATGAGGCGGAGCAGAAGCCGGAGATGGAGGAGGAGGCCCGCTCCTGGTTTGTGAAGCTGGAGCGCAATGATGCCGAAGCCCATCGGCTGTGGCGCTGGTTCGTGGATATCAGTCTGAAGGAGTTCAACAAAATCTACAGTCTGCTTGGCATCAGCTTCGATTCTTATGCAGGCGAGAGCTTCTACAACGACAAGATGGATGAGCCGGTCCGTGAATTGAAGGAGAAGGGCATGCTGGAGGAGGATGACGGCGCGCTCCTGGTCCGCCTGGAGGAGTATAACATGCCTCCCGCGCTGATGATCAAGAAGGACGGAGCCACCTTGTATCATACCCGGGACGTGGCGGCGGCCATATACCGGCAGCAAACCTATGATTTTCATAAATGTCTGTATGTCACCGGAGCGGCGCAGAGCCTTCACTTCAACCAGTTGTTCAAGATTGTGGAATTGATGGGCTATGAGTGGTCCAAGAACATGATCCATGTGCCTTTTGGCCAGGTCAGTCTGGAAGGAGCCAAGCTGTCTACGCGCAAGGGCAATGTGGTGATGCTGGATGAGCTCTTGACCCGTTCCGTGGAGCGGGTGCGGGAGATTATTGAGGCGAAGAATCCGAGTATGCCCAACAAGGATGAGGTGGCGCGCCAGGTAGGCGTGGGGGCGATTGTATTTAACGACTTATCCACCAACCGGATCAAGGATGTGGTCTTCTCCTGGGAGGATGCGCTTAATTTCGACGGGGAAACCGGCCCTTATGTGCAATATACCCATGCCCGGGCATGCAGTGTGCTGCGCAAGGCCAACGGGGGGAGCAGCAGTATTGAGCTTGCTCTCGATGGTCCCGTCGATGCAAGCCTGCTGACCAATATGGAAGCGCAGCTGGCGCTTAAGGAATTGTACGTGTTCGGCGAACAGGTCCAGCAAGCCATGTGGAAGCTGGAGCCGTCCATTGTCAGCCGTTATCTGGTGGACCTGGCCCAGGCGTTCAACCGCTTCTATCACGAATGTCCGATTCTGGTGGAGGACCAGGCGGTTCGTCAAGCCCGGCTGGCTCTGGTCAAGTCGGTGCAGATCACGCTGCGCAACGGGTTGAAGCTGATTGGTCTGGAGTCACCGGAACAAATTTGAGTCAAAGCGGATAAACCATCCTTCCCGGTTATGGGAGGGATGGTTTATTTGCGGTGAACCCCGGTTAAGTGCAGGAGTGGAAAATTAATCTACGTACGGGCTGTCAGGGGCAATCGGCATCCCTCCGGCAGCAGTGCGGAGGACGGCTTCATGAAAAAGAGATCCGTCTGCCTAAGCTCCAGGGTTTCTGCCACAGGGACGATATCCGCAAAGCCCGGGGTAAAATCAAACTCTATATGCACCTGATCTCCCTCTGCAAAAGAACCGATAAAATCGCTGATCCCCACGCCGCGGCGGCTTACCACATCCAGGAGCAGCAGAGTATCTCCCGTCTTTCTGCAAACCACCAGAATTTCTTGATCCTCGAGATAATAGAGCTCCTGCGGAAATTCATTTAAGCAATACCAAGCAAATATGTTGTCTCCATTCAAGACGGCGCAGCGGCTGGAGGGGGCTGTCCGCTCCGCTGTCAGCTTCCTGATTAATTCCCAGTCTCTTGGATTTCTTATGTCCAGCTGGCGCACGGGATGCCGCATGAAACCTGCAGTTTCAGCCTTCGCCGTAATCCGGGTCAAGCGCTTCTGCGCAAAACCGAACCGGGGATAATAATCCTGCACACTGGCATTGGCGTACAGGTAGGTGAATTCATGGGCGCTCTCATGATGGGCCAACGCCGTTTCCAGAAGCTTCCGGCACAGCCCGCGGTTGCGGTACTCCGGATCGGTCATGACGGTGGCAAGCTGCAAAGCATGGCAGATGCGCCCATCCAAAAGCAGTTTCATCTTATTAATGGATACATTGGCGACAATCCGCTCCCCGTCTGCAAAGGAATAGCAGATATAGTCGTCATTCCAGCACCCCAACTGGTACCATTGCTCGAAATCGATCCCGAACACCCGCTGCGCCAAGCTGTTGAAGCCCAGCCTAAGCGTAGTCTCACTCTTGTAATCCGATATAAACTGCAAGTTGATCCGCTCCTAAAAGTTTTGAGTATCTGTAACCAAGCAGAGCGGTTACAGCGAAAAACTGGCTTCGTAAGCATCCGCTAAGTTTTGAGTATCTGTAACCGAGGCAGCGCGTTGCCGTCCCTCTTTAGTCTACCTCGTTTAAATCAGCCGCGATATGGAAAAAATGAATAAAGAACATTTTTCGCATAGCGACAGCGAGATTCGGGGTGCATCAGGAGAAATGGCTAAAATCAAAGGCGATGATCTGGTCAAATATATTACCGAACGTGCGGTAACTTACATTGATATGCCCAAGGACATCCGCAGGCAATACCGCCAGGAGCGGCGCATCAAAAAAAGAGAGCTGCACTGGTCTTACCGTTGGTTCGGCATGTTGCCGTTCTCGCTTGGTCTATGGTACAGGCAGAAAAAAACCATCCTGGCCTCATGGAGAAAATCGAGGGCGGATGGCAAGTGAAAAGCTGCTGCAGGGATGATGGCGGACATCATGCTGTACGCAGCTTTTCGTATATAGGAAGGAGGAGAAAATATCAGGAACCGGAAAATAACTCCCCTGCAAGAAGGGCATCCATGTAAGGTACAAATCGGGAGCCCTCATGCTCCAGCCGCAGGAAGGAGCAATCCGTATCCCAGAGATGATAGCCGCTTACAGCAAGCGGATAAAGGGCGCGGCCGCCGAATAATTTGCCCAGATAAGTAAAGTGCAGCTCTGGAGCGGCGGTGCTCTTCCATTGGGCGAAGGTAAGCTGTGCGAGTGGAGTTTCAGTTAACCAGGTAGTCTTCATGAACGGATCGAAGTCCGCACGGGTCTGGGATTCGGAAATCACACCGGAGGACAACGGATACTGGGACAGAACCTGCTGTATCTCCTTGGTACCGGTGAGCCAACTTCCGATATCGGGAAGCTCCTCGCCTGTTTTGGCATCCAAGTATAAGGTGGTCGTGCCCTGCTGCACCTCCCATACGGCCTGAAGCGGCAGGATATACCAGCGGGTAAGCTTCATGGACGGTTCTTGAGCAAATGATTCGTAAGGTATAGTATCGGGAATGAGTGCACGCTGCACCAAGCTTTGGTACAGCGTATTCATGCTGAACAACGGATTGGGACCCAGGCCGTATTCCATCAGTTTATAAGTATGCTCCTTGGTGGAGGCTATGATCATATAGCCGATTTCTTGCCCGTTGCCCTGCAGCAGGATCATCCAGCTGTGCGTGCCGGGACCCAGCGGGTAGACGCTCCAGGTTGCCGCGGACCAGGCCTCGAAGCCAGGTTCCTTGGAGAGGGAAGTGGCCCATTGCTTGATCTGCTGCTCCAATGCAGGGGTGCCGGCATCATCGCCTGAGGACGGTTCCGGATGTTGCTGCATCAGGCTTGTTTCCGCCTTTTGGGTGTCCGGTTCGGGAGTATTTGGCCGTTGGCCGGCTTGCAGAGGCTCTGGTGCGGCCTCCGGCCCTGGCGGAGTTGCCGCAGCAGATTGACGGGCATCGGCGGCAAGAGCAGTGCCAGCGGCCAGCATCTCGTGATGGACCGGTTGATCCAGGCTGGACAATGCTGCCTGTCCGTTATCCGGCAGCTTGGGATTAAGGGCTGTTGCAGTAAGGGGAGAAAGCAGCAAGGCCGTGCAGCCTATTATGAATGCTCCCGTTGCGAGCTTCCAGGTTTTCATGCTTCACCGTCTCTTTCACAGGCTTGCAGGTTAGAATCAGAGTTGCCGGTTGGAGGTTTTTGTGTACTATCAGTGTAGAGCAAAGCTAGCAAAAAGTTTGTTTCATTGTGATGGTAGTTTTGCCGTTTTTTTTGAGAACATTTAGCGACTGGCGTCAATCGCTGTCCGTATGCCCTGACCCAGGTGAAAGAAACCGCAATTGGTGACGGATACAAGGATCCGGGGGCGGTATTGCCAGTCAATTTCCTGCTCACGGCTGCGGTATTGCTCCTCGATCTCCTTCTTCTGGGCAGGCTCCGCGTATTGCAGGAGCTCGCCGTAATAATCATCTATGCGGCTCCATTCCTCCTTGAGCCGCTTCCAGGCCTCCTCCGACCAGGTGTGGTCATAGGTTTTGACCATAGTCTCCAGATGATTCTCCAGAATGGCCACTGCCTGCTCCAGGCGGATGGAGGTAGGCTCCAGATGGACATTGGGGGGGATCTGCGGTGTCAGGCTGCGGCGTTTGATCCGCTCGAAGAACCCTTCGGCAATCATCCCCGTAGCCAGATTGATGCCCAGCGAGTGCAGCTCGTCACGCTTCATGTCGCAGACGAATTCCAGCTTGTAGTTCACGCACAGCCAGGTGGAATAGCCCAGTGAAGCATAGGGGTTCTGTCTGGCCGGATCGGGCTGCTCGAACATGCGGATGAAGCGCCCCCGGGTCTGAACAACGCCGAACAGCTGCTCCAGCCGCCTGCTTCCGAAAGTCATCACATCATTGGGGATGCGGCCGTAGCCGCTGTAGACAGTGGGAGTTGCGCCAAAGTAGCGCCCCAGAATGCTGTCTGCCGTAGGGAGTGCCACACCCGTTGTTGAAGCTTCACCGGCTGCGGCTGCACTCGGGGAAGCATTGCCCTTCAACACGGATCCAGCCACATCCGATGAGGAATTGCCCCCCGGGGCAGGCGCCAACGTACTTGTTCCCGCGGCGCTCCCCGGTTGCCGCGGCGGCTGCCCTGCTCCCGTCTGGCCAGAATTCGACCACGCCTCTTGGTCGAACACGAAGGTGAAGCTCATGGGCTCGGGAGCGGCCCCTGTCCGTTCTACGAATCCCCAGTAGTAGGCCCGGTTCATCAGATCCTTGTCGGCCTCCGGAGACAGCTTCACAGTCACATGCCCCTCGCCTCTCTCGGCGATGTGACAGCCTGTCGTCTCCAGATACCGCATGACGAACTGTTCGATTGAAGCCTGATTCACGGAACCACCTCCACATAATCGCCGCCCATACCGGATGCGAGAGCACGCGAAGCGGCGGCTAGAATCTGCTCCTCTTCGAAAGAACGCTCATCTTCATCCGCTTGGGATTGGGCCAGCTTGATCCGGTCGGCCGCTCTGAGCAGAGACCCCTCTGGCCGCTTGACGCGTTCCCGGCCCGCTGTCCTGTCTGCCCCGACAGCGGCATCTTGCCCTCCGTGCTCCTGATGCTCCACTTCCCTGCGCACCTGGTGGAATTCCCGGCCCAATTCATCCATACGGTTTCTCAGATCGGCTTCATTCCGCGCTTCCATGGACATGCGGAGCAGGAGCGCCTCCAGACTGGTATTCTTCTTCTCGATCCGCTCCAGGATGGTGTCCAACCCGCCGATCACCATTTCGAACATGTTGATTTTCTCGTGCAGCAGATTGAGAATATGCTCCTCGATTGTCCCCTCAGTAGACATATTGTAAATATGGACATCCTTCATCTGCCCCAACCGGTGCACCCGGCCGATCCGCTGCTCGACCCGCATGGGATTCCAAGGCAGATCGAAGTTGATCATGTGGTTGCAGAATTGCAGGTTGATGCCCTCGCCGCCGGCTTCAGTGGCCACCAGCACCTGCGCCCTGGTGCGGAACAGGTCCATCATCCAGTCCTTCTTGCCCCGGTTCATGCCGCCCCGGTAGGGAACGGCGGAAATTTTGCGCTCCTTCAGATAATGCAGCAGGTATTCCTGGGACGCCCGGTACTCGGTGAAGATAATCACCTTGTCGCCGATTTCGGAGATCAGCTCCATCGCTTTTTCCGCCTTGGTATTGGCCTTGATCCCGCGGATCAGCTGCACCAGCTCTCCGACACGGCTGCGCATCGGGGAGTCCTCCGGCATGGTCTTGAACATCTTGAACAGGGTCAGGAATACGGCATCCCGGCTGGAGCAGACCTCCCTCTGCAGGGTAACGAGGGATAGCACACTGCTTAAGTCGCCCATGGATTCCTGGTAGCGGCTGCGGACGAATTCCGTTACGCCGTTGTAGAGCTCCAGCTCCTCCGGGGACAGCTGCAGGGAGATGTTGCGGACTTTGCGTGTGGTGAAGGCGACTCCGCCATCACTGCGCCGGTTGCGTATCATGATTTTGGCCAGTTCCTCTTGCAGCTGGGTCTCGTTCTTCGGTGTTCTTTTACCGAGAATATAAGAATTCTGAAAACGTCCCTGACCGCCCAATTGTCCCGGCTTGAGCACATTGATCAGGTTATAGAGCTCTTTCATATCGTTTTGGACCGGTGTGGCGGTGAGCAGCAGGCAATATTTTTTGCGCAGGTCGGTTACGAACTGGTAGTTGGTGGTCTTCTTGTTCTTCAGCTTGTGCGCTTCGTCAATAATTAGCATGTCATAATCCAGATTAAGCACGATGTCCCGGTGGGGGTCCCGCTTGGCAGTGTCCATGGAAGCTACGACAATATCGCATTGTTCCCACATATATTCTTTTTTTTGCGCCGCTGCGGCGATGCCGAACTTGGTGTTCAGCTCTCTGACCCACTGGAGTACAAGAGAGGCAGGAACCAGGATCAATGCCTTGCGGACCAGGCCGCGCACCATATATTCCTTGAGGATCAGGCCCGCTTCGATTGTTTTGCCCAGGCCTACCTCGTCCGCCAGAATCGCCCTGCCGCGCATCTCATGCAGCACCTTGCGGGCCGTCTCCAATTGATGGGGCATGGGCTCCACATGGCGGATATGCTGAAGGCACAGAAGCTCATCAAAGCTTGCAACAAGCCGCGACTGCTCCGCTTCATACGCCAGCTGAAACAGGGTCCAATCATCCCAAGGCCCGTTCTTCTCGCTTCTCGCCTGCATCTGCCCCGTGAAACTCCGGTCTATGTGCATCTCCAGCTTGCTCGTGATGTTCCGAACCTCGTTTTCCGGATTCGTTGCACTCATCTTGGGGCACCTCCTTCATGCTTGCGGCTTGTTGTCCTTACGGTTCATACAGCAATTGTGTTCATAGTTTGCAGGGGTACAGTCTAGTATGTTCCATTTGGCAAGCTTTCATAACATATGCGGCAAGAGAGACGATGCAAAAAGGGGTTGTGACCCGGCATCTCCATCTCCGGTTTACTTTTTTTTGATAGCCAGTTCAGGTATGATGATAACCGGGCACATAAAAAAATCCCGTACAAACCCACATATTCCGAACACTTTCATTGATAAGGAAAGAGGTGCCGATATGCCGCCAACCTGGCGTCTTCTGCGTTGCCGACAGGCAGCGCCCGAGTTCAACATGGCTGTAGACGAGGCGGTGCTGACGGCCGTAAGCGAGGGCAGGTCGCTGCCGACTGTGCGCTTCTACGGATGGAATCCGCCCACATTAAGCATCGGATATTTTCAGCGGGGAGAGGCGGAGGTGGAGCTTGAGCGGGTTAAGCAGCTGGGCTTGGGGTTCGTGCGCCGTCCTACCGGCGGCCGGGCGGTGCTGCATGACCGGGAGCTGACTTACAGCATTATTGTGGCCGAGGAGTATCCGGGAATTCCACAGCGGGTAACAGAAGCGTACCGGGTGCTGAGCGAGGGGTTGCTTCACGGCTTCCGGGGACTGGGTCTGCAGGCGGAGATGGCGGATCTAAGCGCGGACGGGGAAAAAAGCAAATATGACGCTCCCGGATCGGCTGCCTGCTTCGATTCGCCGTCATGGTACGAATTGGTGGTGGAGGGACGCAAGGCCGCCGGGAGCGCCCAACTGCGGCAGAAGGGCGTGGTGCTGCAGCACGGCTCGGTTCTGCTGGATCTGGATGTGCCGCTGCTGTTCTCTCTGCTGAAGTTCCGCACTCCCGAGCTGCGGGAACGGATGATGGAGGGCTTCAAGCGGCGTGCGGTGGCCATTAACGAACTGCGGGAGCAATTGGGCATGCCGCCGGTGGAACTGGTGGAAGCGGAGGAAGTATTCCGGACCGGGATGGAGACGGGGCTCGGGATTCGTCTGGAGGAAGCGGAATTGTCCGGTTATGAGCGGGAGCTGGCAGACAGGCTGGCCATAGAGAAATACGGCAGTGATACCTGGAACCTGCGGAAGTAGGAGAGAACGAAGGGGCGGGAGGGGTGTTTTCCTGCCCGCCTCCGCCCCTTACAAGAACAGCTTCTCGAACGCCTCATGCAGTTGGCGGGTGACAGGCCCCGGCAGTCCGCCTTTTACCGCAACGCCGTCGATCTCCACAACAGGCATTACCTCTGTGGTGGTGCCTGTAAGGAACACTTCGTCGGCAGTACGCAGCTCATCAAGATCAAACGCCGCCTCCGCTACCTCCACCCCAAGTTCTCCGGCAACCCGGAGCACCGCTTGCCGGGTAACGCCGTGGAGAATCAGATGGTTGGCCGGATGGGTCCGCACAACGCCATTCTTGACCATCATCAGATTGGAGGAGCTGCACTCCGTCACTATGCCGCTGCGGTGCAGAATCACTTCGTCGGCGCCCTTGCTTACCGCTTCCTGCTTGGCCAGAACATTGCCGAGCAGGTTCAGCGTCTTGATGTCGCAGCGCAGCCAGCGAATATCCGGCGCGGTGATCACACGGAAGCCATGCTCGAATTTGGCAAGAGGACGGGGAAGCTCCTTGCAGTAGCCGGTTAGCACCGCACGGGTGCCCTCCGGGGGGAAAGCGTGGTTCCGGGGAGAGCAGCCTCTCGTGATCTGCATATAGAGAATGCCCGTCTCCACAGGGTCGGCAGCGGCCAACCGCAAGAGCAGCCCTTCGATTTCATCCGCCGGATAGGGCAGGGAAATGCCGATTTCGCCGCAGCTGCGCACAAGCCGGGCGAGATGAGCCTCCACTTCGAATAACCGGCCGTTATAGATCCGGAATACTTCATATACGCCGTCGCCAAAATAATATCCCCGGTCAAGCGGGCTGACTGCCGCCTGGTCCATCTCAATAATGGTGTTGTCCTGCAAATATTTGGTCATCTTGCTGCTCCTCTCTCGTAATGCTGCATGCGGTTATTATACTGCCAACTGCTGAAGATTGCACCCGTCGGCCTATTGCATTTGGTGAGAGCAAGTCGGAAAAAGTCGAATATTTCAACAAATATTCTCTCCGAAAAAGAGAGCTTCATAGAGATAATAATAGAAAAGCGGCCAACGAACCGCCTAATTAGGCGAATATCGCTAATTAACCATTAGATACACCATATATAGTGATGTATAATGGTCTTCTCATACCATATATAGTTATTGTACATACTTTATATATTCTTAGGAGGGTGTTGATTTGGAGACCATGCAGCTGAAATCCAACAAACTTGAGGGCTTGAGCGAGAAGATTTTTCTAGACCGTTATGCCATGAAGGACCCTGATACCAACAATACCAAGGTTGGCGACGCCGTGCTGGTGCTGACCAAGGATGATCCTAAATTCCCTGCCAAGGAAGTCGGCGAGGTCATTGCCCGCAACGGCAAGAATGTGACGATTAAGCTGAGAACAAGCGGAGACCTGGTGGAATCCACTATCGAAAAGCTTACTCTGACCAAGGAGCAGACGCCTGAGGAGCTATGGGACCGTTTGGCGGGGGCAATGGCCTCCGTGGAAGCAACCCCCGAGAAGCAGAAGGAATGGAGCGGGAAATTCCGCTATATCCTCGATGACTGGAAGCTGGTTCCAGGCGGGCGGATCGCAGCCGGAGCGGATGCCAGCGATGAATTGACTCTGTTCAACTGCTATGTTGTCCCTTCTCCCCATGACAGCAGGGGCGGAATTATGTCCACTTTGTCCGAGATGACCGAGATCATGTCCCGGGGCGGCGGAGTGGGGATCAATCTGTCGTCGCTGCGCCCCCGCCGTTCGCTGGTGCGCGGCGTCAGCGGCTCCTCCTCCGGAGCGGTGTCCTGGGGCGGGCTGTTCAGCTACACCACCGGTCTGATCGAGCAGGGGGGCAGCCGCCGGGGCGCGCTGATGCTGATGATCAACGACTGGCATCCGGACCTGCTGGATTTTATCACGGTGAAGCAGACAATGAACCAGATCACCAACGCCAATCTGTCCGTCTGCGTCAGCAACGGGTTCATGAAGGCGGTCAAGGAGGACCTGGAGTGGGAGCTGGTTTTCCCCGATACCTCGGATTCCGAATATGATCAGGTATGGGACGGCAACCTGTCCGAATGGCAGGCCAAGGGCAAGGCGGTCAAGGTATACAAAACCGTCAAAGCCCGCGAGGTATGGCATACGATTATTGAATCCGCCTGGAAATCGGCCGAGCCCGGCATCGTATTCATGGAGTATTACAACCAGATGTCCAACAGCTGGTACTTCAACCCCATCATCTGCACCAATCCCTGCGGTGAGCAAGGGCTTCCGGCATGGGGCGTATGCAACCTGTCGGCGGTGAACCTGTCCAAGTTCTATGATGCGGACCGGCATGATGTGGCCTGGGAGGAATTGGGGCGGGTTGTCCGCTACTCCACCCGCTTCCTGGACAATGTCATCGACAAGACGCCCTACCACTTCGAGGAGAATCGTCTGAATCAGCTGAATGAACGCCGGGTCGGTCTGGGGTCCATGGGGCTGGCCGAGCTGATGATCAAGCTGGAGATCCGCTACGGCAGTCCGGAATCCTTGGAATTTCTGGACAAGCTCTATGGTTTTATGGCCAAGGAAGCCTATCTCGCTTCTTCCGAGATTGCCGGTGAGAAGGGTTCCTTCAAGAAGTTCGAGACAGAGAAATTCCTGCAAAGCGGCTTCATGAAAAATATCGTGGAGCAATTCCCCGAGGTGGGTGCCTCCATCCGGCAAAATGGCATGCGCAACGTGACTGTGATCACTCAGGCGCCTACAGGCAGCACCGGTACAATGGTGGGAACCTCAACCGGAATTGAGCCGTACTTTGCTTTTGAATATTACCGTCAAAGCCGCCTCGGCTACGATAAGCAGCTGGTGCCCATTGCCCAGGAGTGGCAGGACGGGCATCCGGGGGAAGAACTGCCGGATTATTTCGTTACCGCCATGAGCCTGTCTGCCGAGGATCATATCCGCGCCCAGGCGGCGATCCAGCGTTGGGTGGACAGCTCCATCTCCAAGACGGCCAACTGTCCTTCCGATTTCACCGTAGAGGAAACCAAGCGCCTGTATGAGCTGGCCTTCGATCTGGGATGCAAGGGCGTGACCATCTACCGCGACGGCAGCCGGGATGTGCAGGTGCTGTCCACGGAGAAGAAAGAGACAGCAAGCGCGGCTGACTCCGCGGTGAGCGGCGATGCCGAGGCTGCAGCCGCTTCTGCAGGAGGAACAACTGCAGCGGGCGTTGAAGCAGCCACGGCCCAAGCCTCCGGAGGTGTTCCAGCCGTCCCTGCCGCCGGAGAGGCTTCTTCAACTTCTGAAGCTCAGGCGCTTGGGGCAATCAGCTCCTCGCTCGCCGTGAATGTGGACAAGAAAACCGAGCAGGTCTTCGACAAGGAATACAAGCGCCGTCCGCAGGTGCTCCGCGGTGCGACTTATAAGGTCAATACGCCCTTCGGCATGGCCTATATCACCATCAACGATCTGGACGGCATTCCCAGTGAAATCTTCCTGAACGTGGGCAAGGCGGGCTCGGATGTGTTCGCCATGTCCGAAGCATTGGGACGTGTCTGCTCCCTGTTCCTCCGCTACGGCAACCACGGCAACAAGGAGGCGCTGCTGATCAAGCATCTGAAGGGCATCGGCGGCTCCGGGGCCATCGGCTTCGGCGCGAACCGCGTGGAATCCATCGCAGATGCGGTAGCCAAGTCGCTGGAGATGCATGTTCAGGCCAACGCCGCCCATAACGGCGATGCTTATGTCACCGCGGCGGCCAGCCACGCTTACGCATCCGCAGCACCTGCTGCCCAAGCGTCCGCACCGTCTGTTCCGGCGGCGGAAGGCGCTCACGGCCACAGCCATCACGGCCTGGGCGAACTGAACCAGTCCAAGGACATCTGTCCCAGCTGCGGAACAGCCTCGCTGATCCCCTCGGACGGGTGCAAGACATGCACCAACTGCGGATACAGCAGGTGCAGCTAAAGATTGATAATATGCATTGTAATGAATATTAGTAGCGCGACGGGCAGAAGGAGGTTGTACAAACCTCCTTCTGCCTCGTCCTGTTGTAAATGTAAGAGATACTAAGCCGTTTAGATAAGGATAATATCAGATATAACTAAATATTGGGACAGGTGGTTCAATTACCAATGAAGCGATGTTACATATTTTTTTTAAGCATCATGTTATTGGGAAATAGTGGTCAGGTATTTGCCCGGAGCAAAATAGATGAAAAAAACAATATCATTAATATTTCAGCTGTCTCTTTTTCCGATATTCAAGATCACTGGGGGAAAGAAACCATATTTCGTGCAATCAATAAAGGATACGTAGAGGGGTATCCTGATTCCACATTTAGACCGGATACAGAGATAACAAGGGCCGAATTTTTGAGAATGCTTCTTGCTTCAACAGGAGCAGGTCCTAAAAAAATCATCAGTGAACCGTGGTATTCTGAATATATCAAGCTCGCACTGAAGGCAGGAATTTATAAAGAAACGGAGTACACCATTGAACAGTGGAATCAAGAGTTAACGCGTGCTGAAATGGCCCAATTTCTAATAAGATATTTAGACTCATTTCTTCAACAGCCGGGTACAGACATCGTTGGAGAGTATGCGCCAGCTTTCATTAGAGATTCATTTTGGAGCAGCATCCAAAACGAGAATGTCTTTGCCCACGTGACTTATGATTCCACCTTTAACCGTGCTGATTTTAATTCATTAGCCGAATATGAAAATGCTATGAGGAATAGAAAGTTTATCAAGACTGAATACAAGTATGAATATCCAAATACAAAATTCAATCATGCAGCTTACTTGTATCTTGCGACTACATTAGGACTTTTTTCAGGGTATTCTGATGGCAAAGTTCACGGGGAGGGAACAACAACCCGTGCAGAAGCTATTACAATAATTGAACGTTTTTTGGAAATCAAGAACGGGAATAAATTAAATCCTGCCAATAAAGAGGTAATGGAAGACGCAGAATTTGAATGGCATAAAACTAACTTGTACACGGCTATGAAGGAGAACTTGGATTTACATATTCGCGGTGACTATAACTACGGTTTAAATCATGACCAAATGAAGCTGGAAACAAATGATGGGGCGTATTCTGCTGAATTGGAAAAATTAATTGTAGTGGATATGGAGGATCCCGTTTCAGTTGAAAAGTACGGGGTAGATCTTGAAAATTGGCAATGGCGGGGTGGCGATTCCTTTTATGACATCAAAGATTATCCGGGAAGTTACCTCATATTTTGGAAATCAAAAGTTTCGATTGATCAGGGTTTTGGTTATGCCAACCGCAAGGATATGCCAATTACAATATCAGTTAGGGCTCAAAAGAAAGACCAGGCTCAAAGCTATATAGACTTTGAGAGGGGAATTTTAAATGCCAGTACTTTTATTGTAGATAAAAGGTATGCAAAAAACACCGAAGAATTTAGGGTGCCGGCATTCATACTCCCCAAGGAATATTTGACTGGTGATTTTTCAATACGTGCGTATACTCCTAATATTCCATACACAAATGGTGAGGATAAGTCAAAAGATATAATGATTATGAAGCTTAGGGCAGCTGAGTGAAGAATTTGTAATGGATCATATAATAAAAAATCAATGGCAGCCACACAAATTGTCGTTTTATTCTATAAAATGGCAGGAGGCGGCTGGATGAATCAAGACTTTATCGAAATCATCAATGCACGGGAGAATAACCTTAAGAACATCAGCATCAAGATTCCAAAGGGGAAGATTACGATCTTCACGGGTGTATCCGGTTCAGGAAAATCATCCATCGTATTCGATACGATCGCCCAAGAAGCAGGAAGGCAGCTGAACGAAACCTATAGCAGTTTCGTCCGGCTTTTTCTGCCGCGGTACAGCCGGCCGGAAGCCGATGAATTCCGGAACCGGTCCACGGCTATTGTGGTAGACCAGAAGCGTCTTGGCGGGAATGCCCGCTCCACCCTGGGGACCATAACCGACATTAACTCCTTATTGAGGCTGCTGTTCTCACGGTTCGGGCAGCCCCACATCGGCTACAGCAACGCTTATTCCTTCAACGACCCCATCGGCATGTGCCCCAAGTGCGAGGGGATCGGCAAGATCATTGCACTGAATGCAGATGCTGCCTTGGATAAGGAAAAGTCACTAAACGAAAGCGCCAACACCCCCGCTTCCGTGGAAGCGGGGGTGTTGGCCATACCCGTCCAATCCGAAATGTTCCAACAACATAATATATCCCAAAAGGAGGTGAATTGCATGCCGATTGTTTTTCTTGACGAACGAATCTCGATCCACTCGAATATCAACACAGGAACTACCCTAGTGGACACAACCGCTTTGCTGATCGGTGATATTGGGCTTCAGACATTTAGTGTAGCCAACACGCCTAATGCTGCTGATGTACGGATAGCACTTGCGGGAACGGTTAATTTGTTGGGTGAAGTTGAACTTTTTACCACCATTACTCTGACTATTGAAAGAAACAGCACCGGTATAGCCGGTACAGGGACTCTGATTTATACGGAAGTTTATGAAACGGACGGAAGCGATTCTCTAAGTCCCTTGAGTATTACAACAGGGGATTTTCCGCCGGCAGTTGCAGTAAACGCGGGTCAAATCAGATACAGCCTGTTCGTGTCTTCTACGCTTGAGATTACGATGAACGGACCCGTTGGATTTAACGGCTCTGCGGTCGCCGGTACAACTTAATAAAGCAGCCTGTGCAAAATACCTCCCTTGCTTTTGGCAGCAACAAAACCGGAGCCGGCGGGATTGCGGGCTCCGGTTTTGCGATTGTGCGCGGCGGATGGTCTTTATTTTGCCGCGCTGGGAATCTGGGTTGCTTTGTTGATTTCATCCTTGACAGCTTCTACGGCGGAGCCGGTTTGTTGATGGGGCTTAACCCGGCGGATGAAGAAGGACAGCACAACCGCGGCAACGGTCATCCAAGTAGCGATGACAAAGGCGTGATTAATGCCATAGACAGTGGCTTCACGGGTAATCTCAGCGACTTTGAGCGCGTCGGTGGGTGCGATTTGACCGGAGATCATAAGCTCCTTGCCTCGGTCCGCAGCGGTATTGGTCATAATCGTGATCAGAAACGCCGTACCCAACGCGCCGGACACATTGCGCAGCGTCTGCGACATGGCGGAGCCATGGGCATTCAGACTGGGGGGAAGCTGGTTCAAGCCGGCAGTCTGGATGGGCATCATCAGAAGAGCCATGCCAAAGGATCGCAGGGTGTACATCAGCATGATGTAGGTATAGGATGTATCCAGAGTCAGCCGGGTGAACTCATAGGTGGACAGGGCCGTGATGGACAGGCCCAGCACCGCCAGCCAGCGGGCGCCGATCTTGTCGAAGATGGCTCCTGTGATGGGCATCATGATGCCCATCAGCAAGGCGCCGGGCATCAGGAGAAGACCGGACTTCAGCGGAGTGAAGCCGAGAATTCTCTGGGTATAGATGGGCAGCAGGATCATGCCGGAGAACAGGGCCATGGTGACAATGGCATTAATCAGCGTGGTCAGGGAAAACATATCGTAGCGGAAGACGCGGAACTGGAGAATCGGATGCTTCGCCGTTAACTCCCGGACGATAAAAAGCACCAGCGCAATCCCGCCGATAATCAAGCTGGCCTGGACGGTAGTGCTGCTCCAGCCGTGATTGCCCGCATCGCTAAAGCCGTACAGCAGTCCGCCGAAGCCCAGGGTTGACAGGATAACGCCGGGCAAGTCCAGCTTGGGTTTGGAGCGTTCGGTTACATTCTTCATGTAGATGAAACCGAAGATTAACGCTATGACGGATAACGGCAGGACGATATAGAACAATACACGCCAGGAGTGATGCTGAATTATCCAGCCGGACAAGGTTGGCCCGATGGCCGGAGCAAAGATCATGGCGATGCCCATGGTCCCCATGGCCTTGCCCCGCTCCTCCACAGGGAAGATCGTCAGGAAAATAATGGTCATGAGGGGCATAAGAATGCCTGCCCCCGCCGCCTGCACAAGCCGTCCGGTCAACAGCAGCTCGAATCCCGGAGCGAAAGCAGCAATGACAGTGCCTGCCGTAAACAAGCTCATGGCCGTTATAAACAATTGCCGGGTGGAGAATCGTTCAATCAGATAGGCGCTGATGGGAACAAGCACGCCGTTAACCAGCAGGTAACCGGTGGACAGCCATTGGATGGTGTTGGCGCTGATGTTCAGATCCTCCATCATGGTGGGCAGAGCGACATTAAGCAGGGTCTGGCTTAATATGGCGACGAATGCTCCGATCAGTATGGAAGCGACGATAGGGCCGCGCTTTAAGCCGGGTATCATATTCATTTTGTATGTTCCTCTCTTCCTTCATCTTCTGTCAACCGCCCGTAATTATTGATTTGATGGAAAAAACGGATGACATGGCCTAATTCCTCTTCGGTGACAGAACCAACCATTTCGAGCATGAGGCGGTATTGTTCTGCACGGATATGCTCCACCAGCATTCCTCCATCGGACGTTAAGGAAAAATGCACCACGCGGCGGTCCTCCTCCGAACGCTCCCGGTGGACAAGGCCCAACTGAACCAGCTTATCAGTCATTCCCGTAACGGCGCCGGAGGTGATCCCAATGTGTGCGGCAATATCCGATGCGTTGCACCGCAATCGTTTGCCCAGCATGACAAGCAGAATGATTTGTCCTTCAGCTAGGTTCATGCGGGAGGCAATTTTACTGCGCTCCTGTTTGTACCGGCGGAAGGCGGTTTCCAGATGACCGAGCAATTCCAGAGTCAGCGCTTCTTTGGCGGAACCCTTCTCCCGGAGGGAGTTGGAGTAATCGTGAGAACGGCACATTCTTGCATCTCCTTTCTGTCAGGAAATCCGGTTATATTTATGATTTCCGTCGAAGCGGCTCTCCTTACCGCAAAATAATCTCATTATCTAAGTATTTTAGCGACTAAGATAATTAATAATTAAAATATATGCACTGACCTGCATGCTGTCAACTGTTTTTTGGTTTGGCAAATAAAGCTTGCCTGTTGGTCGAGCTCCTCCAGTTTCACTGGATGAAACCACTTGAAGATTGTGCAAAAGCATTGCATACTAGTAAGGGAGCGGGGTTTAACGTGAACATGCGAGCCGGCTCCGCGGCAGGGAACAAACTGCCTGGAAGTGAAACGGGAACAGGAAAATGGATCAATTGTGCCATCTATTGAGGGGAGTGTTCATAAAATGAAGGTGTTATTTATCGGCGGTACCGGGACCATCAGCAGCGCTGTTTCCAGGCTGGCGATTGAAAGAGGGATAGAGTTGTATCTGCTCAACCGGGGGAACCGGACAGAGTTCATCCCCGGAGGGGCGCATATTCTTCAGGGGGATATCCGCGATGAGGAAGCGACCAGGGAACTGTTGAAGGACAAGTTCTTCGACGCAGTAGTGAACTGGATCAGTTTTGTGCCGGAGCATGCGGAGACGGACATCCGGTTGTTCGCCGGCAAGACCGGACAATACATATACATCAGCTCGGCTTCGGCCTACCAGAAGCCGCCTGCCAGCCCGATTATAACCGAGGAGACACCGCTGATCAATCCTTACTGGGAGTACTCCCGCAACAAAATTGCGTCGGAGGAGAGATTATTCGCCGAATATGCCAAAAGCGGCTTCCCGGTAACGGTAGTGCGTCCGTCCCATACCTACGGGGACAATTCGCTGCCGTCCATCTTTAACAGCCGCAAGCATACATGGAGCATCGTCGAGCGCATGCGTCAGGGGAAGAAGATCGTGATCCCCGGCGACGGCACCTCCTTGTGGGTAATGACCCATAATACCGATTTCGCCCAGGCGTTCGTGGGCCTGCTGGGCAACAGCAAGGCGGTTGGAGAAGCCTATACCATCACCTCCGATGAGGTGCTGACCTGGAATTCGATCACCCGCTTGTTGGGTGAAGCCGCGGGTTATGAGCCGGAGCTGGTCCATCTGTCCACTGATTTTGTCACGTCCTGCTTGCCGGAGCTGCACAGTGAGCTGGTAGGGGACAAGATCAACAGCGTAATCTTCGATAATTCCAAAATCAAGGCGCTGGTGCCGGAGTATAAGGCCGTGAAGAGCTTCCGGGAAGGAATCCGTGAGTCTGTGCAATGGTATCTGCGGCATCCGGAGCTTCTTAAGCAAGATGAGGAGTGGGACCGCTGCTGCGACCGGCTGATTGCCGCTCATGAAGCCGGCGTGGCTCATTTCAGACAGAGCATTTAAGAGCAATTGCCGCGGGTGCTATCCAATAGCAAATAAAGCAGCAGGCTCCATCCTATCGCTGAATAGGTGGGGCCTCGCTTTTTGCCCGTTATAAGATGTACTGTGCGGAAAAGGATATTGACAGTATCTATACAGAAGCTTATATTAGTTGTACATACAAAATAAGCGAAGGAGGAACTGATAATGGATGAAGGATTCCTGCATAACTGCTTATTTTTTACTACCAATCGCTTGAGCCGGATCATGACGAAGATGGCAGAGGAGGAATTTGCCCCTACCGGCATGACTCCTATGTACGGCTATATTGTCCGGCTTGTTAATGGAGCACCCGGAATATCCCAGAAGGAGCTGTCGGAGAAGCTCTATGTTGCACCATCGACGCTTACACGCTTTATCGACAAGCTGGAGAGCAAACGGCTGGTGGAGCGCAAGGTTCAGGGCAAGACGGTGCTGGTGTATCCTACCGTCAAGGGGAATGAGCTGGAGGAGACCATCCGCCAGGCATCATACAGGCTGCACCAAAGATATGAGGCCATTCTGGGCCAGAATGTTTCCCGGAAGTTAAGCTCGGATATGGAAGCGGCCAGTGAGCAATTAGAGTAGCCATCCAACATGGCCGTGCGGGCGTGCTTATGTTGGATGAATGACCAATAAAGCAGTGTTTTTACTTTTTTGTATGTACAACTAAAATATTGGATGACGGAGTGGGAGTACATGAAATCGGATGTAAGTTCGTCAAGGATGCACTATGGATGGGTCGTTGTTATTATCACCTTCATCACGCTGCTGGTTTCTGCGGGAATCCGTTCCATGCCAAGCATCCTGATGCTTCCCTTTGAAGACCAGTTTGGCTGGAGCAGGGGAGGCATGTCCGGTGTGGTGTCTACAGGTATATTGTTGTATGGCCTGATGGGACCTTTCTCTGCCGCGTTGCTGGAAAAGTTCGGCATCCGCCGTGTTGTCACCTTTGCGCTGGCCTTGCTGGCGGTTAGTTTGTCCCTTACTCCGCTGATGACGAAGCTATGGCAATTTCAGCTGTTATGGGGAGTGGTAGCGGGACTGGCCACCGGAACGATGGCCAATGTTCTGGGTGTAACAGTCACCAATCATTGGTTCGTCAAGCACAAAGGTCTGGTGATTGGCATGCTCAGCGCCAGTGCCGCGACAGGCCAGCTGCTGTTCTTGCCCTTACTCGCGAAAATCACTGTCGCTTTCGGCTGGGAATCCGCCATTTATACGGCGGTGGGCGCACTGGTAATTGTCATGATCGTGGTGGGAGTCTGGATGCGGAATCATCCCTTCGACGTAGGCGCAGAACCTTACGGCGATGAATCCGCTGAGCCGGTCCGTCCGGCGGCCTTCAGCGGCAGTCTGTTTCTGTCGCCTCTGCTTGCCCTGCGTTCTGCCATGGGGAACAAAACTTTTTGGCTGCTGGCCGCAACATTCTTCTTCTGCGGGTTCTCCACCAATGGCCTGATCGGCACCCATCTCATTTCCGCCTGTATCGATCATGGCATTCCCGAGGTCACAGCCGCAGGTTTGCTGGCTCTGATGGGGATATTCGATCTGGCAGGCACTACGCTGTCGGGCTGGCTGTCCGACCGTTTTGACAGCCGCTGGCTGCTGTTCTGGTATTATAGCCTGCGGGGATTGTCTCTGATGTTCCTGCCGTATGCGCTCGATTCCAGCGGAACGTATCTTTTGGTCTTCAGCGTCTTCTATGGCCTTGACTGGATTGCGACGGTTCCTCCAACGGTAAAGCTTGCAAGCAAGGAGTTCGGCAAGGAGAAATCCGGCATGATCTTCGGCTGGATTCTGGTCGCCCATCAGATCGGGGCATCAACGGCTGCATACGGGACAGGAGTCATAAGGGATTGGTTGGGCAATTACACCATTCCGTTTCTTGCGGCAGGCGTGGTGTGCATGTTGGCTGCCCTGTTGGCCATTCGGATTTCCCGTAGCCATATTGAGGATAACAAAACCGGCAGGTCTATGGTATCATAAACGGATAAGGAAGTTGCTTGACTGAAGTGACAGGGGGGGTGACTCCAATGAGGAGCATGTTCAAATGGTTGTTGCTTGCGCTCGCTGCCATCGCTGTCTTTGTATTGTACCAATCCGGGCGGTTTGATGTTTTGCTGTCGGTTGACCTGGAGGGAATCCGTGAGCTGTCCAACGGGAGTCACTTCATGATTCTGCTCAGCATGCTGATTATTATGATCATTCAGAATGTCTTCACCATCATCCCGTTGATCCTGGTGATTTCCGTCAATATTTCCTTATTCGGTTTCTGGCACGGGTATCTATGGAGCTGGTTTACCAGCATATTGGGAGGACTTGCCGTTTTTTTGGCCGCGAGGTATTGGCTGCAGGATGTGCTGGTGAACAGAGTGAATCCCCGGTGGCTTTCCCAGGTGGAGAAGAAGGGACCCTGGTTTGTTTTCTTTGGCAGAGTGATTCCGTTTATTCCTACCAGTATTGTGAATATCGCGGCAGGTGCAAGTGTTGTATCCATGAAGCACTTTATTCTCGGCACGATTATAGGCAACCTGCTGTTCTTCCTCATCATGTCCATTATTGCTTATGGGTTCACATCCGCTTTTGCCGATCAAACGGCATATCTGGTGCTGGGCGGGGGTGTTGTGCTCGCCGCCTATACGACATACAAGGTTGTCCGCAAACGACGGTCCCGGCGCACCGGGACACCCGAGGTCCTGCAGGAGCAGCAATCCGCCGCACCGCCAATGCCATAGGGTTTGGTTTGGCAGCAAAACGATTGTCCATAAGCTTAGTAAGCATGATGATGCAGGGTCCTTGGGATTCTGCTTTTTTGTTTTCCTTACCTTAATATGGAGTTCGCTATTTGTACATTGACTTGCCGCAACCGCTGGAGGAGAATGGAATAAGGAGACAAGATCTGAGAAGGAAACGGACGGGGAGGAATGCTAGGAATGAATATGCGCGGCAAGAAGGCAGGCCGTTGGGACCTGCTCGTTATTTTACTGATTCTTCAAGGGGTTGGCGCCATCTACGGGGGCGGAACTATGGTGATTGATCCCAGCGGAGAATTGCTTGGAACCGATACCTCCATATTGAAGAATTGGCCGGTTGACAGTTTTTTGATTCCGGGGATTATCCTTCTACTGGTGTTGGGGGTATTGCCCCTTGTCGTGGCAAGCGGGATGATCAAGCGCTGGAACTGGGCCCTGGCAGAGAAGCTGAATCTGTTTCCCGCACTTCATTGGTCTTGGGCATTCTCGTTATATATCGGGTTTGCCTTGATTATCTGGATCAATGTTCAGATGTACGTATTGTCGGGTGTGGGTATTGTGCATCTCGGTTACGTCGCGTTGGGATTGGCGATCCAGGCGGTGGCCGTTCTGCCCGGCGTGCAGAAGAATTACAGCAAGTAGCCAAACCAAGAGAGGCGTAGAAGCAGGCCAAGATGGCAGCGAATTTGAGCGCAGAGGAGCAGGAGACATATGTTGAAAAAGGGAGACCTACTGACAGCATCCGTTGATTTTGATAATGCCTTGTTTTTTGCGGTGGCGCTGGAAGTCTGGCATGCAGGGAAATATGTCAATTTCGGAGGCTGCATTACCAAGCATACCGAAGAAGCCGTATATTTTGATTATGACGATGAGCATTACTCCAAGCAGTATTACCAATTCGTAGTGAAATAATAGTTCTTGCTTTTTGCGGAGAAATGGCCTATACTGAAATTCGTTGTCTCGCATGTTGGAGGCACCATCTGCGCGGGGATGGCGGAATCGGCAGACGCACAGGACTTAAAATCTGGAGCGTTGCGCCCGAAGCTAACCGTGAAAAACCTTGATGTGGTGCGGCTTTGAAGCTTTATAGGCGAGAACCTATTGCCGAAGTTCTCTCCTGAAGTTCTCTCCTTTTTCCAAAGGAGCGAATTTCACTCTGATTTGCCGGGATGGCGGAATCGGCAGACGCACGGGACTTAAAATCCCGGGATGGGTGACCATCGTGCGGGTTCAAGTCCCGCTCTCGGCATTACATCTCAAAAGAAAATCGTATGACTCTCGTGAAAACGAAGGGTTATGCGATTTTTTCTTTTTAAAACTGCAAGCATTGGCTCATGGCATGGGCCGAGCTAACCTTGGCTTTATACTCCAAATGGGCATAGGTATTGGCGGTCGTAGAGAAGTTGCTGTGGCCCAGCCACTCCTGAATCTCTTTCATACTTACGCCATTCGCAAGCAACAGGCTGGCGCAGCTGTGTCGAAGGTCGTGAAACCGAATGTGACGCAGTCTGTGCTTCTCCAGCAGCATGGAAAAGTGCTGCGAGATAAAGCCTGCCTTGATACGCTGCCCCAGCTTGTCCAGATAGATGTATTCCGCGTATTTCTTGCAATAAGAGGACTTGTACAGCGCTCTGTCCTGCATTTGCTGCTCCTGCATGCGCAGCAACAATTCCTTGAAGGCCGGTACTAAGGGGAGCGTCCGATGGCTGGCCTTGTTTTTGGCCCGGTCCTTTTCTACAATGATCTGCTCTCCTTGAAAGTATACGGGTATGACAGTATGTTGAATGGTTATAGTTTGGCTCTGAAAGTTGATAGACTGCCATTTTAAGCCCACCACCTCACTGCGACGCAGGCCATAGAACGCGCCCAGAATCACTGCCAGTTCTACCGGATCGCCTTTTACCGCGGCGAATAGCGTGTTCACTTCCGTGCTATCATAGAAGCTGCCCACAAAAGCATTCTTCTTTGGACGTTCAACCTTGTCAGCCGGATTGGAGGGGATTAATTCGATTTTGAAAGCATATTGCAGAGCCTTGCGAATATTGGCATGGTAATGGATGATGGTGTTCGTTGTCACATCGCGTTCCGACAACTCCTGTTGGTAAAAGTCCTGGATATGCTTGGCTGTCAGTTCCTCCAAGGCGATTCCTTTTTCTCTGAAGTAAGGCGCTATACGATTATGAATGACATTATAGTAGGAAACGTATGTGGTAAACTCCACTTGGTGCTTCATCATTTCCAGCCATTCGATCAGAAAATCTGCAAAAAGAATTTGCACTTTTTCACTTTCGGAGGCTTCAGCTTCTTTTTGAGCTTTCGCCTCCAGCTTTTGCTGCTCTTCATGATTTTGACGAGCCTCCAGCAGCATACCCTCGGCTTTCTTCTTGTTGCCCTTTACTGGCAAGCCTGTCGGAATCCACTTGGGCTTGCGTTTGCCATTTTCATCCCTGCAATTGAGCACGATATAGAAAAGGCCCTTCTTTTCCTGTAGGTGGCCTGCTATCATAAACCCCGTTCCTCCTTGTTTAGCAGCCCAAACTCCCTACCATTGACACTTTTAATTATATCATAGTACAATAGACGATTCAATGCGGTAAAGCGTCAAAGTGAGAGTCTGGCTGTGGAGCCATCATGGCTTGCAGGTAGGCGATGATCTGGACCTTGGGGATTTTGTAGGACCGGCCAATTTTAAAGTGTTGGATGCGGTTAGCGTGTAAAAGCTTGTAGGCGGTTTTCGTACTGATGCCACCCAACATGTCGCACATTTCCTCAATATTAACAACGTCAGGATAATCCTGAAACATGAGTGTGAAAAGGTGTGACGGGTCAAGCTCCGGCAAAGAATTATGTTCCATGCGGAAGTTCTCCTTTCAAAAGAGTATGTAAGCAGAGACCGGCGGACCGTGCGCATAATAGCCTGCTTTTCCCATGCTTCATCTCCAATGCATCAGAGTAAATGCCCATTTCAAGCTGCCGCTGGTTAAGCAGCATCATAGCTCCGGTTTCCCAAAGCTCCCCCTCATCCGAGCAGGCTGCCCCCAATGCAGTGACGCTGGCTGGGCAGAAGTATCATGATCCCTATTTGCCGGTTATGGCGATTCATCCCACCACAGGATGATTTCAGCCGGAAAGATAGTCGCTCGGCCGTTCATTTGACGGCTGTCATGGCGCTTCCGCTTCGTCGCTTCTGGTGTTAGCAGAGACAAAAGGAACGTACTTGAAACAGTTCATATGAGGTTTTCAAAGTGCATCCTGCCCTTTTTTTCTGTAGAAGCAAGATAATGATAGAAGCATGATCCAATCCATGAAGAAGCAGGAGCATGATCTTCTATAGTATTAAATGGGACGTGGAGTCTAAAAAGGCAACCGAGTTATTGTTTTATTAGAAAAATTAAATGCGAATAATAAGTGAAATTAATCACAAACCGAGCTTTAGGACTACCTACTAGCCCCATAAGCTCGGTTTATTTTTCAAATCACTGGATGTATCGCTGAAGGTCAAAACGACGAATAGCCAAGATAAACTCAATAATTAGTTGCTGTCTGCAATCCTCGTTGATTGATCCTTTTAGTCGGGAATATTTGTTGATTAATGGCTCGTAGCGTGTAATGAGTTCTGCTTCGGCTTGCCTGTCACCATTTTGAGCAAGTTGAATTAAATCGATTACGTTTCGCATTTAATAGGTTCCCTCCTTTAAGTTTGTTACTTAGCGCAATAAGGAGGGGAGGAGCGCGAGTCCATGCGGATAAATAAAATTTACTCCAATTGACTTTTAAGCTTCACCAATACGTTAATTTTGCTTTTTGTAATTGCTTGTCTCGTGACTCCGACCGAAAGGGCTATTTCCTTATCCGTTTTTTCCTGAATGAATTTTTGGTATAAAACCCTTTTCTCCGAGGCGCTTAATGTCCCGATTGCTTCTGAGAGAATTGCATTCTCCTCAATTTCATTTATAGGATTTGCGCAGATGTTAAGAATAATATTGACTTCACAAGCCAGTTCGTCAAATGACCTTAAGTGATAATAGTCTCGATGAAGCTTTTTGAAATAGTCTCTGCTAGCATGGCGAAGGCATGACTTAACGTAACTGCTGAATCCTTTTTCAACTGCTTCAATAGTACTTTCACTTGTACTCATTTTTAACATCTCCTCTCACTAAGTAAATGGGAAGCTGGATAAGAAAAGGCAACTACCAATCAAAAAAATAAGAAATTGTAAGCTTATAATGTATTTTTCGACAAAAAGATGTTTAAAGGAAACATATGTATTCTGGAATGTGCCGACTTATAGACGGGCGTGACTTAAATGACCGAGTTGTCAGGTCATCCCACTAGCACAAATGAGTAATGGACAAAGGTCCCGATATCCTAAATTGCTGAAAAAGTTGGTATGCAAACGAGCATTATAAGGCAGAATTTGGTGAGTAGCTTTGGAGATTTGATGACCTAACAAAAACAACGGGCTCAAGGATAAAGTGGGAGCACATTCTATAAAGGAGGTTACATTCGTTAAAGGGGTTAAAGAAGTTAAGGACAAGGTGGATAACGAGGGAGAAAGATGTTGTCGATTTGCGTGAGGAAGCCAGCAGATTTCTGATACCCTGAAAGACAATGAAATCAAAACAAAGACATAACACAAACGCTAACCAGCACTATGGGAAACGTTTAAAAGAAAGACACATATTCTCTATATGCCTATAAAAAGTATGAAGCCACTTATCCGCTAAGTGGCTTCATACTTTTTATAGGATTTTTTCCATAGCCATTACATCCATATAGTTACCATCCAGTACCCCTTGTTTTTCAAAAATTCCAACCTGTTTATAACCAGCTTTGAGATATAAGCGTTGCCCGGCTATATTCTGAGGGAATGTAAATAAAACGATTTTGTGAAAGTTTTGCCTCCGGGCTTCTATATCCAGTTGATGAAGTAAGACTGCGCCTATCCCAGTGCCTCTATGAATTCTGGAAACATAAATGGACAAATCGGCAACACCGCTATAAGCACACCGATGGGAATAAGGATTTAACGATGCCCAGCCAACTACATGTCCATGCTTTTCTGCGACTAATATGGCGTACCGACTATTATGAGCATCCCACCAAGTTTGCATGTCCGCAATGCTTTTCGCTTCTGATTCCAAGGTTGCAATCCGATCTATAATGCCCATATTGTAGATATCCAGAATTCCCGATAAGTCTTTTTGTTCAGCCAATCTTATATTCATTCTGATCACCTCACACTTTAGCAACAAGGTTGGCAGCATATAACCGTAGATGCCATATTATTGGACTTTTTGAGAAATGGTTTCCACCTTTTTCTTGGAGGCTGTTCCCACATCCACGCGATCATGCTGCGTTGTTGTATTTCTTTTTCATTTGCTTCCATGAGGTATTCCAAAGCAAAAATGTTAGTGTTCATTCGAGTCTATTCCTCCCAGTGGTTCATTTTTTACGAAAATGAATAGAATTGATTCTTTCCTTTCTGTTTGCACCGCGGCTCTGTTTTCCGTGTTTCCATCGGATGTAAACAAGCTATTAGGCAACTCTCCTCCCGCTTATCTCATTCTTTTATAATATTTGCATATTGCAAATATATATCGAGAAAAAATGAAAATTTATCCCATAGGCTTGCAGCACATGGCAGATTTACTCATGCTCGTATTCAGTAATTGAATGGAACGAACAACAGTTTCACGCTCAAAGTCATTCATCTGATTGAAAACCTCATTCAGATAGCTGTTCATTTGCTGGTCAATTGTAGCAGCAACAAATTTGCCTTCGGTGGTCAGACTTAACAGATACACTCTTCCGTCTTCTGCCGAAGGCGTTTTTTTCACAAGGTTGGCTTTCACCAAGGTTTGAATTTGACGACTGAAGGTAGTAATGTCGATGGCCAAGGCTTCGGCCACCTGCTGTATAGAGGGAGTATGCTGACGATCAATTTCATATAAAATATGACTTTGAACCAAGGAAATGTCAACCCCTCCCATGGAGCAGCAGTTTTTATTAAGTAATCCTAGCCTACGGGTCATGATTTGAAACAACTCACGCAAGTTTATATCCATTATGCTCAACTCCTTAACTTAGTTATACACAAATTATTTGCAAAATACAAGTATAAAATGCTATGCTTTAAGAAAAATAATGAGGTGTTGTAAATGCCGAAGACGGAAGAGGTCTGGGAAACGTTTAGTCGTCCTCTAAGACATTATATCCAACAAAAAGTTAAGGACTCCCATGAAGCTGATGATATTCTCCAGGAAGTTTTTATGCGAATTCACAGTTCCATAAGCACTTTAAAAGATGGGAGCAAAATCCGCAGTTGGGTTTATCAAATTACACGGAATGCGATTTGCGATTATTACCGAAGCAAAAAAAATATGTACGAAATTCAGGATTCAATGTTGGACGAAAGTGCGGATGCGGCAGAAGCATTTATGATGCGCGATTTGTCTAGATGTGTACTTGAGATGATAAATCAAATGCCTGATAAATACCGTGAAGCATTGATCATGACCGAAATGTATGGAATGACTCAGAAGGAGTTGAGCATAAAGCTTGGCATATCTCTTCCCGCCGCTAAATCCAGGGTATTGAGAGCAAGAGAATATATGAAAAACATGATTTTAGATTGCTGCGAACTGGAATTTGACCGTCAAGGCTATATTATGGATTATAAAGCCAAGGATATAGGATATGAAAAAAATTTGGCTTGTTGCAGGTAAGGATGCATCCTTTTTGCAATAATTCCGTCTCCATAAATGCAGCTAATCAAAGGCTGAATTAACCCTTAAGGAGTTGATATCCATGAGTCAAGTAGAAAAGGATCAAATCAGACAGCAGGTACGTTCCACTTACGGGAATATCGCGATAACGGATGATGCCGCAGGAAGCTGCGGTGCTGGATCGTCATGCTGCGGGCAACAAAAATCACCAGTTGGAGATAAGTCCTTAGAGCTTGGATACTCCCCTGAGGACCTTGGCTCTGTTCCAGATGGCTCTAATCTTGGTCTGGGATGTGGCAACCCCCAAGCCATAGCCGGTATTCAAAAAGGAGAAGTTGTTCTTGACTTAGGAAGCGGAGGGGGCTTCGATTGTTTTTTAGCAGGCCAGCAATTGCAGGGAACAGGAAAAGTAATTGGAGTTGACATGACGCCCGAAATGGTAAGCAAAGCTCGCCGCAATGCCGAAAAAAGTGGATATTCCAATGTAGAGTTCAGGCTGGGGGAAATTGAAAATCTGCCGGTGGCGGATACTTCTGTGGACGTGATCATATCCAATTGTGTGATTAACCTTTCACCGGACAAATCGAAGGTTTTTTCTGAGGCATTTCGGGTATTAAAAACAGGGGGAAGATTGGCTATATCCGATATTGTGGCTTTAAAGCCGTTTACGGAAGAGATGCGGCAGAACGTGGCTTTATATTCTGGCTGCGTAACAGGAGCGTCGCATCAAGAAGACATCCTCCAAATGCTCAAGGAGCAAGGTTTTGAAGAAATTGCAGTGACTCCGAAAGAAGGAATTCGGGAGTATATCCACAAATGGGCACCAGGAACAGGTATCGAAGACTATATAACATCCGCTGTTATTCAAGCCGTAAAAAGGTAAATTTCGATTAGGCGGCAAGCATATCACTTCTTTCGTATAGCCCTCTGATATCTTGTTGATCGAAGGAGGGCTATACCCTCTTAAAAGACGACATATTTGTTCGTGAATGATGTTGCCCCGTAATTCATTGAATCAAACCTGGCTTGTTGGGGACTTCCCTTTGTATGTATATTATAATAAAGTTATATAATATGCGAAAATCATAGTCATGCTACTTCAATGATCAACTTCCTGCCTATGACTATGGGAAGGAGTCCTTATGGATGTCATTTACACCATGTCCGAAGTGCTGAAATTACTGGCAGACAAATCACGTTTAACCATTCTTGCCTTGCTGAGAGAGAAAGAACTGTGTGTTTGTGACATTGTTGATATTTTAGAAATGTCTCAGCCAAGCATCAGCCAACATTTACGAAGAATGAAATCAGCCGGTCTTGTCCGGGAAACAAGACGTGGACAATGGATATATTATGCATTAACCATTGAAGACAAACCTTACGTTCAGGATGTATTGAAATATATCCCTTCGTTAAAATTCAAAATCGAGGAATTGGAATGTCGGGCAGATAAAACGGTTTGCGACTGACAAAAGGCTTGCCCTTGGGGCAAGCCTTTTCCGCAATCAAGACTATTTTTCGTATATCAGACGCAATGCGTCCCACTGCTTAGGTTTTACTGAGATGATAGGCCGAATGCTTTTTGCTTGTGCTTCAGCTTCTTCCAACGTTGGGGCAAACCCTAGTTCCATTAGTGTGCCAACAGCGACTGTCCCCGTTCGACCTTTGCCGCCTCCGCAATGGAATCCTACTTTTCTCCCTGCTTTATACGCTTCGACTACATAATCAATAGCTTGCTTAAATAATGCCTCTTGGGATTCAGTGGCATCATCACCTAAAGGAACTTTCAGCCAATTCACCCCGGGTTTGGAATAGGCGCATTCGGTAGACTCTTCCCGGAGGTCAACAATCACTTCGACGCCTTCTTGCTCCACCATATCTTTTACATCCTTGGCTCCGCCAAAGAAGACTTTGTCTTGGATTAAAGCATGGTATGATCCACTCATTCCGATTTCCCCGCATTCATTAAGTATAGGCTAATTGGAGAAGTGACTTTTCCCCAACCGGTTCGTTTACGCACCAGGATACAATTGTGTTATTGGTGGAGATATTCTGTACGTAGTTAATCCAATCCCTCTCAGATCGAGCCCGGCTGCTCAACACAGGATGGGAGGTATCAATGTTGCTCCAGCTTTGATTAACAATCCACCAATGAGGGGAAATTCCCGCCCTTTGCAAATCAGACTGTAAACGTTCGGCCTCAAGAACTGGTGTGGCTTCAGGCAATGTAACAAGGATAACATGAGTTTCATTCGGGTTTCTCAATCGGGGAAGCAGCTTCCGTACATGCTCCGGGATATCACCGGTGGATCGCAAAACTTCGCGATGATAGGCTTCTGCCGCATCAAGCAACAGAAGCGTATGCCCTGTGGGAGCAGTATCAAGAACAACAAAACCATGTTCCGCTTGTTCCACCGTTTCTGCAAATGCACGAAATACAGCAATTTCCTCGGTACAAGGAGAGGCCAGATCTTCTTCTAATAATGCCAATCCCTCTTTATCGAGTTGAGAGGCATTTTGAGAAAGAACGGTTTGCTTGTATTGTGCGGTCACTTCTTTCGGGTCAATACGAGCTACCTTCAGATTGGAGCGTTCCTGGTGATTCCCTAAAGCGAAATCAAGATGTGCAGCAGGGTCGGTTGTCGTTAGATGCACGTTTAGACCTTTTTCGGCTAAGCCAATTGCAATGGCAGCGGCCATCGTTGTTTTGCCTACACCGCCTTTGCCCATTGTCATGATAACGCCACGCTGCTGCTGGGCCAAATCTTCAATGACCAGAGTCAGTCCTTGCGGATATGCTTCGTTACTGTGTACAACTGTATCCTGTTGATTGGCAGAAATTTGATCATGGTTGTTCTTCAGCAATGTGGCTAACGCTTGTACGCCAATTAACCCGCGGGGGTTAAGAGGAACTTTAAAAGTAGGCAGCATCGTGATATCAAGAGGAAGATCAGCGAGTGCCTGATCTTGCCGATTACGATAGGCAAGGGCGTAAACGTCATCGCCAGGATCGGTAAGATAGCCATTGATGATTAACCACTGATTGGAGATACCCAGTTCTTGCAGTTCAGACGACGCGCGGGCAGCTTCAATGAGAGCCGCGTGGTCCGGCCGAGCCACTAAAACGATTGTAGTTTGATCTCTATTGGCTAAAGCGGCGACCGTATCAGCATACAGGTCTTTCTTCTCACCAAGGCCGGAAAGAGGCCCCAGGCACGAGGCTCCGTGGGTACTCTCTTCCAAAAAACCGCTCCAAGCCTTTGGCAACTGCAAGAGGCGAAGGGTATGCCCGGTAGGAGCTGTATCCAAAATCACATGGTCATAGAAGCCATCCACATCGGGCGCTGCAAGAAGCTTGGCAAATTCATCAAATGCAGCGATTTCCACTGTGCAAGCTCCTGATAGTTGTTCTTCAATACTGGTAATCGCAGCATCCGGCAGCACTCCGCGATACGGGGCAATTACTTTTTCCCGATAGTTCTTTGCCGCTTCTTCCGGGTCCAGGTTTGCAGCAAACAATCCTTTAACACTGGAGACAGGAGTTGGCTCGGCACCTAATGTCATTTGAAAAACATCATCAAGATTGGAGGCCGGATCTGTGCTGACGATGCACACTCGTTTACCTGATTTCGCCAAATGGATCGCTGTTGCGCTGGCTAATGATGTTTTGCCCACCCCACCTTTTCCGGTAAAAAAGACATATTTGGTCGTTAGTGTTTTGGGATCAAACGGTGTATTGTTCATCAGATTCTCCCTTCTTAACAACACGAACTATCGTTGCCACAGCATCCTCCGCTACGCGGGGTGACTTCAATGGATTTGATTTTCGTTCTTTGTATGGAAGCGGGGAGCTTATCTGCCGAAGTCCACGAGTCAAGTTCCTCTTTTGTCGGGTATTCGCCTAGCTTTAGCACTTCGCCGTTCATAATTGTAATTGGTAAAACATTCGTCCCATGACTTGCAAGCAGTTCTTTTACGGTATTGTTGGCAGCAAATGCATCAATTTCTTGAGAAAGGTTATAACGGCTTACAACTACCCCTTGCTTTTTTAGATTTTCCAGATCAGCTGCGATCTGGATCAACTTCGGATCAACGCTTGGTCCACATACGCCGGTACTACAACACATTGCAGGATCGTAAATTTCGATCTTCTTATGCATTTTAACCCCCACCTTTGGGCTTTATTTTCCTTCTGAAAGAAATGATTCAATCCGTCCTTTTATGGCATCACGAACATCCCGGAATTTAGCCATAATTTCATCCTCGGTACCCGTTGCTTTGGCAGGGTCATCGAATCCCCAGTGCCATTTCACTACGTTTTTGTTATGAATAACCGGGCAGTGCTCATCTGCATGTCCGCAAAGCGTAATGACATAATCCGCCTTATTCAAAATTTCCGGATCAATCACATCAGACGAATGGGTACTGATGTCAATACCTGCTTCTTTCATAACCTGAACAGCACGCGGATTTAAACCATGCGCCTCCAAACCTGCGCTTTTTACTTCATAGTGTTCACTGCCAAGAGCTTTCAGAAAACCATCGGCAATTTGGCTGCGGCATGAATTGCCGGTGCAAAGGAAGTAAACCAGTTTCTTGTTGTCATTCATAATGAATTTCCCCTCTGTTAAGTGGTATAGTTAAGTTCCAGCTTTGGGTTGAAAATATTTTCGCTGGAAATATAAAGCCAGATTGACCAAGCCAATCATAACAGGCACCTCTACAAGTGGGCCAATAACAGCCGCAAATGCCGCACTAGAATGAATACCGAAAACTCCTACGGCCACAGCAATCGCTAACTCGAAGTTATTGCTCGCGGCTGTAAAGGCGAGTGTGGAGGTAACAGGATAGCTGGCTCCTGCTCGTTTGCCCATCATGAATGAAACGAGAAACATGACTACAAAATAAATTAGCAACGGAATGGCAATACGAACAACATCAAGCGGCAACTGAACAATGGTATCGCCCTTTAGTGAAAACATGACGATAATCGTAAAAAGCAGTGCAATCAGCGTGATTGGACTAATTTTGGGAATAAATACCCGCTCATACCAGTCGCGGCCCTTCGACTTGACAAGTACAAATCGGGTCAGCATACCGGCGAAAAAGGGGACGCCCAAATAAATAAGCACACTTTTGGCTACTTCTCCAATGGTGATGTGAACGCTCATTCCTTCAAGTCCGAACCAGTTTGGCATCACTGTTACAAACAGGTAGGTGTACACGGAATAAAACAATACCTGGAAGATGGAATTAAAGGCAACCAACCCTGCCGCGTATTCGCTATCCCCTTTACACAGGTCATTCCAAACGATGACCATTGCTATACAACGTGCCAAGCCAATCATGATCAGCCCCACCATGTATTCGGGATAACCATTTAAAAATGTGATCGCCAGCAAGAACATCAAAATGGGACCAATAATCCAGTTTTGTACAAGAGATAAAATTAGCACCTTCCAATCGCGAAATACTTTGCCTAATTCTTCATAGCGTACTTTTGCCAGCGGCGGATACATCATCAAAATCAGGCCGACAGCGATGGGAATGGATGTAGTACCGGATTGAAATTGGTTCAAATAATCCACAAAGCCAGAGGAACCGTTTCCTAACGCAATGCCTATCGCCATGGCCAGAAAGATCCATAGGGTGAGGTAGCGATCAAGGAATGATAGTTTTTTATTGTGACTCAAAAAGAACGCTCCTTTCAAAATATATTACTGGCAGCAGTTCTCGGCAGAAACCTTATCCACCTTTTCTTTTTGGGGAGGGAGAACTTGCAGCAACTCATGAAGATATGGTTTATCTTCAAGAAACAAGGAATAATAAATCCATTGTCCTTTACGGGATTCTTTTACAAGTCCACCGTCCTTCAGTTTTCGCATATGCTGGCTGACATTTGGTTGACTAGTTTGTAAAAGCTCCGCAAGCTCGCAAACACAGCATTCTCTTTCCTTAAGAAAAGATACAATGGACAATCTAGTTTTATCGCCAAGCAATTTAAGTTCCTCAGCTAATTTTTCGATTGGTACCAAAGATATCACCCCTTTATTCATTGATGGGAACCTTTAACCCCTTCAACAAATCCAGAACATTCCGTTTAATTTCATCGCGTGCTCTACGCACATCTTCTATTGTTCCCCCGTGTGTTAACGGATCGAGAATACTCCATTGGACATTCATAATTCCGAAGGGTACAATAGGACACTTCTCGCTTGATTGTTCACATAATTTGATAATTGCATTCGAAGAAATAAAAGTTTTCATATTGATTCGCTTTGAGACCTTATTGGATATGTCGATACCAAATTCTTCCATGACTTCCACGGTAAAGGGATGAATTTCGCTTGCCTCGATTCCTGCACTTTCGGCGATGACATGTTCTCCGCCAAAATACGCGGCATAAGCTTCAGCAATTTGGCTTCGGCAGCGATTTTGGATACAAAGAAAATACAAACGAACTGGTTTCTTTTCCATTGTCTCACGCCCTTTCTTATTTGTATATCATTATATAACTAAATGCTTATATATTAAAGTGGCTATTTGTAAATATTTTATTAACACAAAAAGAACCAATCTTTGGATGATTGGCTCATGGATTATTATGGAGCTATCGTAAAATATCTTCATAATCAAATTGTTTTGCTGATGCCAACCGTTTAATGAACCATTTCATTTTTTGGTCAATTAAATCTCTTACTTCCCGGAATTTATCCAAAATTTCTTCTTCGGAACCTGTTGCTTTAGCGGGGTCCTCAAACCCCCAGTGTACCTTTTTGACTTTTGGAGGCAAAGCAGGACAATGCTCATCCGCATGTCCACAAAGAGTAATGATAATGTCCGACCGCGCGATCAAGGAAAGGGAAACAATATCCGAAGTATGATCCTTAATGCTAACATCAGCTTCTTCCATGACTTGAACGGCCCGTGGGTTTAAACCATGAGCTTCAAGCCCAGCGCTATAAATCTCTACGTCTAGCTGGTTTAACATTCTGTAATATTTCGCAAATCCTTCTGCCATTTGACTTCTACATGAGTTTCCCGTACAAAGAAATAAAATAACGATGGGATTTTTCAAGGTTTAACCTCCTCATGAATTCATCTTCATATATAAAAATACATCTGAAATATTAGCCCATTATTATATAATTATAAATTATTTATTTAGTATTAAATGCTTTATTTAATCTATCTGCATCTGATTCGGTTTGTCAGCGACTATCCTCCGCGGCTTCCACCTGCCCCATGGTTGAAGGCTGAGTGATATGTACAAATACGCCCATTATGTAGCGACACTAACAATAAAATGTGAACTGGACTCGCATCAGGAACAGATTTTAACTGTCTATCGACGTCAAAAATCTGTTCCGGCGTCCGTATGCAGATTATTGCTTAACAAGGTTTTGAATTTTATCATATTCCGCTTTTAAGCCTGCTTGTAATTCTGGAGAAATAGAACCCATTGGCGAACGAAGTGTATTGAAAGAAATAACTCCTTGCTGAGCAAGCAACCATTTCAACGGAGAAGGATTGGATTCCTGGAATAGCTTCTGGATGAGTGGTTGCAGAGTATCAAATATCTTTTTCGCTTTATAAAAGTCGCCTTGACAAGCAAGACGGAACACTTCAATAAAGGCACTGGTATTTATATTGGCCGATGCCAAAATTCCTCCGCTTGCTCCTTGGGATAACATGGCATGAAAAAGTATATCTTCTCCGCAAAGAATGGGCTTTGTATCTAAGCGAGTCAATTCGGAAATGAGTCTAATTCCGCCAGAGCTATCCTTTAAACCAATAACCTCATTTAAATCCATAATTCTTCTTATTGTATCAACGGTTAATTGAATTCCGGTTCTGGAAGGAATTTCGTACAAGATTATGGGGACTCCCACTTGTGCTATCCTTCGGAAATGCTCCACAATACCGGCTTGTGATGGGCGGCTGTAATAGGGTATCACCACAAGAACGGCATCTGCTCCCGTCTTTCCCGCAAGCTCTGTTCGCCTAATAGTTGAAGCGGTGCTGTTAGTTCCTGTGCCTATGATCAGTGGAAGCTTCTTCTTATGAACCATCATACTGGTCTTGGTTATCTGAACAAGTTCTTCAACTTCATCCCATGAAACGGTTGGCGATTCCCCAGTCGTGCCATTAATAACCAATCCTTGGATTTCATGTGCCAACAATGCTCCTATATAATTGCGAAAAGAATCCAAATCGATTTCTTCATTTGATAAGAAAGGTGTTATAACGGGTACGTAAATACCTCTTAAGTCAGATTCACTCAGCATGTCTAATCCTCCAAATTCTATTTAGTGTTTTGTTTAAATTTATCATGGAATTTGGCATCAGCGTTATCTATAATAAATGATGTGCAGTATCAATAATAATGATGGGTGAAGAGCATGGAGCTAACTTATTTTCAAACCTTTCGAGAGGTAGCCTTTCGCCAAAGCTTTACCCGGGCAGCTGAAGAGCTTGGTTATGCGCAGTCGAGTGTAACCATGCAAATTCAAAAACTGGAAAAATCTTATGGCGTACCGTTATTTGAACGCTATGGCCGACAACTGCGTTTAACATCTGCTGGGGAAGAACTGTTGAAGATTGTTATTCAGATGCTCGATTTATATCAACAGTCCAGAGAGAAACTATCGCAACAAAGAGGCGGAAGCCTGTCAATAGGAACGATAGATTCAGTGGCTTCCTATTATCTTCCGCCCTTGATTCAACAGCTTCGTCAGAGTTATCCTGAACTGACGATTCGTCTTCAACCGGACCGCGAAACCATGATTGTAAATAAAATCAGGGAAGGCGAACTGGATATCGGATTGATTTTAGAAGATAAACCCTCCGATCCAAACCTCCAATGGATCACGATTAGAGAAGAGCCGCTAGTTTTAATTGCCAGTCCGAATCATCCATTAACGAGACTTCATGAAATAAAGCTCGATCATTTGAGTGATGTGGAATGGATTATGACAGAAGGAAGCTGCAATTATCGGATCATGCTGGAACATGTATTGCGGGCACACGGAATACCGTACCGGATTGGCCTGGAGTTGGGTAACCCGGAAGCCATCAAGCGATGCGTAATGGCAGGTTCAGGCATTTCATTATTGCCCCGCATGGCTACTGAAGATGAAATAAGCACCGGAGAACTGGTTGCTCTTCCTTTTTCTCATTCTGAAATTCGGCTGCATTTAAAGCTGGTTGTTCACCCTAAAAAGTGGATGTCAAACTCCTTGCTCGAATTTTTGGAAATTCTAAAGGCGACCCATAATGTTAAAGGGCATATGAAGCAAAGGCATAAGAGTAGTAAATGATAGCGATAATAACCAGAAAAATGTATGTAATGAATGCGGAATACATGAATGCCAATCCGAAATAGCCATATAACTTCCACCACCACTCCATTTCAACTTCTTTTATGTTTGATATGCAAGGTCCTTCACTATGATGTTGAGTTCGTACCTCAATAATGTTGCCTTCCCATTTTGAGTTGTACATGAGTTGCACCTCCGCTTTGACAATTTTCAAGTAACAATGTTGTGGCAAATGGTTAGAGAAAGGGTGAGTTATATTCCCTTCCTGGTAATTTGGACTTGAGCCTTTTATGGAAAAGTATACCTCCCAAAAACTAAAACTACAATTGAATTTTAAATATGTACTTTAGAAGTACTCCAACCCTCTATTCGTGTAGACTACACTTTTGTTATAGAGAGGTTGTGAGAAAAGAAATGGCTACGTTTGCAGAACTAATTGGAGCCAAGATACGATTGTATCGTATGGCAAAAAATCTGACCCAGGAGCAATTGGCGGAGTCAATCGGTATGGCGGCAACCTACCTGGGCCAAATTGAACGTGGTGAAAAAAATGTGAAACTCAGTACCATTGAAAAAATCGCATCTGCCTTACATATGACTGTCTATGATCTTTTTAATGACGATCAAGAGAATAGCCTGCAACAGAGGAAATGGCTGTGGGCAAGTGTTATCTTGTTGCAGCAGCATAGCGAAAAGAAACAACATCAAGCGTATCGGATCTTAAAAGAGTTATTGAACCCGGATTATGATACAGAAATAAACCCAGAGTAAAAAGCGGCTGATAATTGGCCGCTTTTTCTATTTTCCCAGCATAGTTGCACCAAACAGTAAAGCTTAGTCTGCCGCGGTATCTTTGTCTGTGAAAGGTGCATATTAAAAAGCTGCTAATCATCAAAAGACCGCTCTCATCATCGACGTTAAAACTATAGACAATATGTGTCCAAATTCCATAACCTATTGAATTTATTGGAGAAGAAGAATATATTTCAAGAAAACACATGTGTTTTATCGGATAAATTCAGATATAGGAGAGTGCCGACATGCAAAAAGAATCTTTGACAGCCCAAGCTATTGAACAATTTAAGGGTGGTTTATTTTGTTCGGAGGCCATTCTCCAAGTGTTTAATGAGGAGTTGAACTTGGGATTGAACGATGCCGCAATACGAATGGCTACAGGATTCGGGGCTGGATTAGGCGCTTCAAAATGCAGTTGTGGCTCAATAACAGGTGCTGTATTGGTTTTAAGTGCTTTGAAAGGAAGAACGAAAAAAGAAGAAAGTGTAGATGAAGTTTTCGCTTTGACCCAGGAATTGCATGATGAATTTAAGAAAAGATACAAGGCGACATGCTGTCGAGTTCTGACACGCCCAGTAAAATGGGGAGAGCCGGAGCATCACCAATACTGCGAACAATTTGTTGGTGGAGCAGTAGAAATACTGGTTGATATTTTAGAAAGAGGCAATAAAGAAAAGGAGTTGGGTGAACCCGGAAGTATTTACAGGAGTAGGTCCTAAACCTGGTCCATCTCATCAATTTCACTATTTATGTTTTACAATATAATCTTTTAATGAGTTTTTACAGACCCGGTCATTGGCCTTCCAATCAAACAAATTATGGGAAACCTCAGAAAATTGTATATTGTGTTGTATGGAATTCTTTAAGTATAGCTGCATATCAGCAGGCACAAACAAGCCCAACGCCCAAACAGAAAGGTCTTTGCAGCGTTCTATTGCCCGATAAAACACCGGTAGTTCATATGGCATAGCTGAACCGCAAAGCACACGAATATTGACGTTTACAAATGCTTCTTGCAGATTCTTATCTCCCAAAGCCCCACAATCCACCACGATAAAGTTATATTCACGCTTAATTTCCTTGGTCATGTAGAAGTCGCAGTTTTCCATCACATAGGCATTGCCGGTCTTTTCTGCCTGAAACAGATGAATAATATGTGCCAAGTGATGACTGGGGTTGGCCTCCAGATAACAAGCGGTCCCGCCATGAGCATTGATCCAACAAACCAGATTAAAAGCTGTCGTAGTGACACCAACTCTTCGATCAAATCCAGCAATGGCAATCGTTACATTTGTGCAGTTAAAGTGGTATTGTTTCTCTTCGTCACTGGGTACTGGCTGTGGCTTTTCCTCCTGTAGCTCAACGCTTGCAGCGGGGATAAACCGTTGCATCCCCTGTTCGGAGAAGCATTCTCGAATCTCCTCCTGCATGGTCTTGATTTCTTCTGCTGCGACTATATTCAAAATATCGGTCTGCACCAGCTGGCGCAAAAAAGGACTGCTCTCCGGCAGTCCTTCGGCAATCACAATGACGCGTATTTCATACATGGTCTGAAAAGACTGGAGGGCTTGCACCATTTTCTCATCGGATTCCAGGATAGTTTCCCGGTCTATCGCTACGTAGCGGACATGGCTGAAATGCCGCATATCCTTGACCACAAAAGATAGGAGCGAGAATTGCCGATCAGCTGGTTCCCCTCACCCAACAGACCCCAACTGCCAAACCGACAGAGCCGCCGAAGCCCAAAACGGAAGTTTCCGACAACCCGCAAAATCCAGCTTCTCCGCCCAACACTTTGCCGTTTGCTTTTGTATCAAATAGGTCATGGGATTTTTTTTGAGGTTTTACTTTTGAGGCTATAAAAAAGTTGTCGCTCACTTCTCAAAAAGAGAAAGTGAGCGACAACAAAGTAAAGACAGATTATTTCACTGCCGCATTACTTTTTGTAATAAAGTTTGTCTTAATGTTATTGATATCTTTTTGGGGAATGTTGAAGTCTTTAACGAAGTTATCCAATACCGTGTAGTCAACCTCGTTTTTAGCTAGCCAATTTTCAAAAGCAGTTTTTCCCACATAATCAATTAAATAATCAGGAATGGCTTTTGTTAAATCTATATCGCCTTCTTTGTACGTGCTGTCTGCGCTGCTTGTACGCAGTAAACTCGGATATACCCAGTTGGCATCCGGCCAAAATAAGGTCGGATCAATAGTGTTGGATGATGTGATATCAGAACCATTAATCTTATTTTGATTATTTACATCAAAATGAAGGTGCGGTCCTGTTGAATCACCAGTGTTTCCAGTGACGCCAAGATACTCGCCACTTATAACACTTTTTCCAGTCCAAACGGCATAACCTTTAAGGTGGAGATACCTTGCAGTTAAATTATTCCCATTGGGGTCCTGGTCATCGGATTGAATAACAACCCAATTCCCTGCGGAACTGCTATACCCGGCAAGCAACACCGTACCCGCGCTAATGGACCAAGCATTTTCCTCGTTTACCCCAATATCAAACCCCTTGTGGAATTCGCTGCCTCTCCAGCCGTACGGTGAAGTAATTTCATAGTTAGCAGTGATATAATGCCAACCCAAGTCTCCGTAGTCAGAATCAGCAGCAAATGCTGTCGCCAAAGGCGCGATAGCCAGAACAATAGCCAGGACAGTTAACGAAAGAAATTTTTTCAACTTGAAAACCTCCTAGTTTTATAAACTCGCCATTCTTGAACTACTACAATTTAATTCTGGAGCTTGCACGAAGGAACTGGCCGATATAATCTTTCGATGCTAGGTTCACCCTGGTGATATACCAGTCTGATGGCCTGAAAATAGCATGGATTAATCTGTATCAGTTCCTTAGTGGTGTATGTGTGGCTATCACCCTCCTTTGCTAATGTGCTGCTTCTCCCAAATACGAAGTTTATGAGAGTATGTAATACTTTTATTGCGCATTTGCTTGAAGCGCGAATTTGCGGTGAATTTGATCATGAAGAAGGGCCTCTAATATAGAAACGAAGTTGACCTACATTATATGACAAAGAAGGAAATAAAAAGTGCCAATGGATAGGAATTAATCCACAGGCACTCCCATAACTGAATGTGTATAGTTAACTTTATGTCATCATGTCACCTGATTTCTAAAGTCACGATATTGGTTAGTCTTCATGGAACTCGCTTATTTTCATTTATGTTTTACGGGGGTAACCAGAGCGTAATTAATAACTCTGCTATCCCTTAGGATTTTTAAATAGTAATGTTCCCGTTTCGGCTTCTTTTGAACTATATTTGAAATACAGATAATAAGGATCGACATCGTATCCGACAATATATTCAGTTGTACCGGCATCGCTCCATCCATCCAAGTCTGGATTTCCTAGCAGGTCCTTAATTTTACTTGTTGAAAGATCGATCTTCACTTGAATTACGTTTACTGTATCATCTAAAAGGTAAAAAGTGGTATTGCCGTATTTCAAAAAGGGAGAATTGAGCTTGCCTATCTCATCCGGTTCACCAAGTATATTCAGTAATTGTTGTTTGGGTGTACCTAACGGAATTGAAATTCCGTTTAATTTTCCTTGTTGGGCGGCAGATAAGAATTGATCATTAATATTGAGGTTATTCTCGCCTTCCTGACTGCTATTGGGGTTATCGAAGTCTATAGTCACTGTTGTGTCCTCGTAGGTCGGCGCTTCTTTAAAGCCAACTTTTCCGCCAACATTTTCAGTGATAAACCGAAGAGGAACATACGTATGACCGTTATAATTCAATATACTGTATTCCTCAGGTAATTTTTGTTCTTCACCGTTAATCACCAATTTTATTGGATATAAAGCGGCTTGAATAAAATCTGCAGCAAAGGCGGTTGTTGAACTGGCTATGATAGCACCCGCAACTAATCCGCATGCAAATGTTCTTTTTTTCATTTCGTCATCTCCTTAAGGTTAGTGAGCAACAGTTTTATGTGCAAACACTACATCCCAGCAGCAAACCTTTATGCTCTATATCAATTTTTGCATATAAAGAGTTACTTGGGAAGTATTGTCTTCACTACGAATTCGTTTCGCGGCAGTACTTTCCCGGTGTTTTTCCAGGGTATGAAATATAACACAAGACACATCTGATTTTCTCGATTCAAAATAGTTTAAAACTGCCCTCTACATCATTAACGAAACAAAACTTGATTTTTTGACATACGAAGGAGTAAAGATTTGTTGATTAGAAATCCTTGGATTTGATATCATGAAAGCACAAGCATAGGCGATTCATAAATGTGAGGATAACCTTCCAAGGATGACTCCATTCATGCAGGTCGTGTCAAAACAACTACAGAGTCCTTCCAAGCAATAATCGGCACTGTGTCACGAATGATGAAGGATTCAGGGTAGGATAATTCGGGAGGTAAGAGTTTGAATGACGCATTGTTTACGCTATTTCGGAGTGATATTGCTAAATTGGACTCCCTCACACAGCGAAATTTATTTTTTTCATTCAGGGAATTAGTTTTTCGCAATCTGTATTTTATTTTGAACGATTGGTCGCTAACCGAGGATGCTGTTCAGGAATCGTTTATAAAAGCGATGAAAAAGGGCCCACGAATCCAATATGATTCCAATATAAAAGCCTGGCTAAAACAGGTAGCGCGAAATACCGCGTACGATATGATACGTAAAAACAAAAAGTATTGTCATGTTTCTGATTTTGATACCGTTATGACTAATGATGAAAATGAGCCCCATGCAGTTGAACTTACAGATGAGTATGTGGAAAAAATGTTACGAAACGAAGCCTTGACTGAAGCGCTTAATGAACTACAGCATGAATTTCGAGTTGTTTTGGTGCTTCGATATATGGAGGAAATGTCCTACAAGGAAATATCTAATGAGGTTGGTATATCGGAGCAAACCGCAGCCAAGCGTGTAGAACGGGCCAAAAAGAAGCTAACGAATATTTTTATTTCCAAGTGGGGTGATTGAGGTGAAGCCAGACAATAATTTCAACTGCAACCAACAACAAGAAACCTTTGCCTCAAAAGCGGTCCATTCTATAGATTCTTGTATTGATATTCCCGATGGTGAAGAAACCTGGAAAAAAATGCAGAACAAAATGAACCGAATCACCAAGCGCTCACGTCGAAAAAGGCTCGTCGCCATTTGCGCGGCTGTAGCTAGTTTGTCCATCATAGTGGGTTCATTCTCAGGTGATGTCAATGAAAGCTTTGCTTATAAAAGCTTATTTACCAGAATAAAGGAAGCACGTGATGGATTGGTAAGCATTTTGTATGGCAAGCAGCAGAATGAGCCAAAGGGTGCGAAAACGTCACCGCCACCCGATCATGTAACAGATAAAGTAAAAAACGACCAAATTGATAACATTGTACAACCGTTGGAAATGTCATTGGAGCAGGCGCGAAGCAGTGCCGATTTTCTTTTACGAACTGGCTATACTATTCCAAAAGGCTACACCGAATATCGAATAAAGGTTTATCCCGATGCAGACGAAAAAAAACGTACAGTTCGAATGGAGTTTAAAAATGCAAATAGTGAAATACTCATATTGACTCAGCGCAAACTGATTGAGGATGGAACAGGCTGGAAGTCAACTATTAACGAAGCATCCGGGAGAATTAAGGATGTTCATATAAATGGAAGTACAGGAATTTTAGTTTTATTCACTGGAGGAGGAGCACGCCTTCAATGGTTGGTGGATGATGTTATTATTGATATAAACGGAAAATTGTCAGAGGAAGACATCCTAGCCTTTGCCGATTCCGTAAAATTAAAATAGCTTTAAAATGGTGCCGTATAATGAAAACAAGAACTCTTACTTTGCTTGTCTTCATTTACGGCACCATTCAGAAATTACTGTATTAAGACATATGATGAAAATTGTTCTCCCTGTTCTTGCGTTCCATTTTGAATGGTCCAATGAATCGAATGAACTCGGTAATAATATCCAATAGGTACGTTCAATTGCCTAGAAGTATAAATATCTATTTCATTTGATTGGGTTAGTTCGTTATCTACGATGAAATCTTCCCATTCAGAACCGTTCCACTTTTGTATAATTAATTTGATGCCAATTGTATCCACATATTGAGTAGCGTTTGTTTCTCCGCTTAATATTATCATGCCATTTTCAACATTTGATATATTGGCAGCACCATTTTCAAGGTATTTAAAGTCGGGATCGAAGGATGTGAACGGCTGAATAATAAGTGGAGGCGGAGCAATTTCTAATGAACGGTTTATGGCGGCTGATCCTAGTGATGGAAAACTAAGCACTAAAACACATACAAAAACTATTAAGCAATACATCTTTCTTTTCACGTTAATTCCTCCTGTTTTTGTTATCAATACTTAAACGTTATGATTACTGGTTATATGACCATTTCTAGGATATCTCTTTAAATGATTAGTGGATTAAGTTTAAAGTCTATGTTATGAATGAACTGGTTACTCCTATTACATGAGATTAGAATAACCATTATACTCAGGCAAGTTGTCCGCTATATAGGAGCGGAGAATCGACGTGAACAGGTTTTGATTGGCTCTTGTTTCAAAAACATCCCGGCAAGGCTCACCACAAAGCACATCATGCTGAATTAAGTTTTTCAGATAAGGCTTTAAGTTATTGGGAACGAATAGGCTCACAAATTGGACCGGAAAATTTCTACATCGTTCCATCGCCTTAATGAATCCCGGCAACTCATAAGGCATTGCTGAACCACAAAGCAATTGGATCTGGGCGTTAGCGAAATCCTCTTGCAATTGTCGTTCCCCCAATAACCCGCAATCCACCACGATAAAGTTATACTCCTTGTTTATTTCTCTGGTCATATAGAAATCGCAGCTTTCCATCACATAGGCATTCTGGTTCTTTTCCGCCTGAAACAAATGAATGATTTGGGCCAAGTGATGACTGGAGTTTGCCTCCAAGTAACAGGCGGTTCCGCCATGGGCATTGATCCAGCACACCAGATTAAAAGCAAGGGTTGTGACACCGACGCGGCGGTCGCAACCGGCAATGGCAATCGTCACGTTCGTACAGTCAAAGTGGTATTGTTCTTCTTTTTCACTGGGTGATAGTATCGGCTGTTCCTCCGACTGTATCATATCCGCGGCGAGGATAAACCGTTGCATCCCCTGTTCGGAGAAGCATTCTCGAATTTCCTCCTGCATGGTCTTGATTTCTTCTGCTGTGACTATATTCAAAATATCGGTCTGCACCAGTTGGTGCAAAAAAGGACTGCTTTCAGGCAGTCCTTCGGCAATCACAATGACTCGCATCTCATACATGGTTTGAAAAGAAAGGAGGGCCTGTACCATTTCTTCATCGGATTCCAGAATGGCTTCCCGGTCAATGGCAACGTAACGGACATGGTTAAAATGCCGCATGTCTTTGACTACAAAGGACAGGAGGGAGAATTGCCCGATGAGCTTTTTCAGCGGAAATTCTCTCTCCTGCTCGATAAAGTCCAGCAGATTCATATGCGACTTGCTGGTTAGGTATAAGATCATCGGTTTATCCTTCCTTCATCAGCAGCAAAATAATTCCTACAACCACCAAACCCGCATAGAAGAAAAGCTCCATGAGCTGCTTCTTTTTATCCAAGTCTCATCGTCCCCCCGCCGATCCCATATAAGCAAACTTGTACTCGGGTATCTCAAAATGAACATGCAGCCGCTTGGAGCCGATCATGAGCAGGGCGTGCTCGCGCTTCTTACTGGCCAACAATTCTTCTTCGGCATCGGTCAGGTTATATAGCTCCCTCGTCTCTTGCAGGTTTTTACCATCCGTCCCCATCAAAATTTTGATGCAAGGTATATCCAGCAGCGCTTGTCCATACATCTTCACCTCGGGAGCCAGAAAATCCACGACGCTGTGGGAGATAATCGCCAGGCCAGCTTCATACTTCCGGGAACGCTTTTCCACATTACGCAGAAACACCAAGCTTTGCGGTACATTCGGGTCAATCATCAGATAGCATTCGTCGCAGATAAGCAGCACTCGTTCCGTTCGGTCCTGAGACATTTGCTCCCAGCACCAGGATAACAAGTTGAAATATTGGGTCCGCTTGATGTTGTCTGAAGTGTTTTGCAGCGTATGCGTGTCCAGACAGATGCAGCGGCTATGAGTCTGAATCGTACTGTGACCGTTCCATAAAAAGGAGTCCCCGCCGTGCGCGATGTCGTGAAGCAGCAGAGACAACTGTCTATATACCTCATCCCCCAGAACCTGCTCCTTCCCATGGATGAGCTCATGCAGGTCGGAAAAGGTAGGGAAGTCCGTGCTTTGCAGCTTGGTAATGTCCGTCGTCCAGGTAATATGGAACTGATTGTACAGTTCGATCAGGCATTGCTTGAGGACAGCCTTATGCATCATAGTAAGGTCTGGGATGTAGAGGTTGAAAAAGATTTCCAGGTTCTTCAGGTGCAGCGCCATGTCGGACATACCGTTGCCCTCATCCTTGTAGAGCGGAAATTCTTCATTCTCGTCGTCACGGGGCGCCGGGCGAATTTGCAGTGGGTTGATCCTGCCGTTGGAGCCGCCTCCGGCGTTGATCCAGTCGCCGTTTAGCTGTTGGCATAGCTCCATATATTCCCTCTCGGGGTCGATGAAGATGATTTTGGTCCCCATCATATACTCACTTAAGGCAATATGCTTTACGGCAGTGGACTTGCCCACGCCTGCCACGCCCATAATGACGATGTTGGAATTGGTTCGATCCCCGCCGCGCTTCCATGAATCGATGATGACCAATCCGCCGCTGGCATCTTTGGCGAGGTAATAGCCACTCCCGTCATTAAAGCCGGAGCTTGCAAACGGAAATCCGCCAACAAAGGTGCTCATGGGCATGATTTTGTTCAGGATGCTCTCAATCTGATCTTGAGCCGGGTACAGGGGAGAAAGATGCTGAAAGCTCTCTTTTTGCAAATGGGCCAGTGTGCGGATTTTGCAGCGCATCATGCTGAAGGTGTTCTCTACGCGCCTGCAGGAGCGGGCAAAGCGCTTCTCCTCCTCGGCAAAGGGCATCACCAGCAGGTTCATCAGCCCCACGGTTTCCCCATTCTGGTCGATTTGCAGCATAATATTTTCGCCGTCCGCCGCAGCCTTTTCCGCCCGTTGGCGAGTAAGGGGGTCCTTGGCACTGTCGGCTAAGCTGCGGTTTTGCGTAATGGATTTGGAGATGGCGGAAATGAGGGCGCTGTTGTCGATGGGCTGAAAGCCGATGGATACCATGGTGGCAGGTAAATTGGTCAGGGTGGAAAGCCAGCCGATCTCCGCTTTTGGCGGATATTGAATGACACCGTACAGCTTGGCGGACTGTTCCCCGATGGTCAAGCCGCTACGGGCAAATTCCAGGCCCATGGGGGTAATGACGTTCAAGAGTGACGGATTGACGATTGGCGCTGGTTGATGGGAGGGCTTCATCGGCTTACGACTCCTTCCTGCTGACGATCCAGAACGGACCACCTGCTGCGGCGTTTTGCCGGGCTTCGTTTAGGATGATGTTGAAATCCCAAGCCTGCTCGCTGCGCTTGTAGCTGGCCGGATCAGCTACTAGGATTTGACCGTCCTCTGTTACGCCGCGCAGCACCATAAAATGGCCGGAGGAAGTAAAGTGGCCCTTACCCATAATGGCAATGACCAGTTTCCCAGCAGAGAGTGCGTCGATGATTTTCTGCTTCTCGGTTGTTGTGGCCCCTTCCACTTGCAAGCCAAAATGTTTTGCTCCATCCGGGATCAGGCTGTGGTAACTACCGGTTCCTTCAGCCAAATAACCGTTTTGATACGCCCATTCGGACATGGCTACCGGATCAACGACAGTATCCGTCAAGGTGGAGACGACAATAGCCAGCGAAGTCGGCCCGCAGCCGGAAGCGCCGATGGTATCCGTGGGGCCGTAAGGTTTGTTTGCCCAGCGGGAATCCATCTGGTTGAAATACACCACCTCCCGACTACCGGCTTGAAAGGTCACGCCCTCATACTGCTTGCCCTGGCTTTCCCGGTAGCCGGAGTCCGTTTCCTGCAATAACTGCGTATAGCCGTAATCGGTGCGTATCTCATTCACGACGGGAGCTTCATTGGAAGTCAGTACAAGCTTGAGCAGTTCCAAGGGGGAGGTTAACAAGTGCAATACCATGGCGGTGAGCAGCAGAAACCCGATGACTGGAGCCAGGATCAGCATTAGCAGGCGTTTGCGGGACTCTTCATCGGCGGCGATTTTGATGGCAATTCTAGCCAACAGCTTTGCAGTAGCTGGGTCCATGAATTACACCTCCTGAAGCGAAAGGAAAGGAAAAGCGGCTTCCGGCGAAGTGCTTTCCAAGTGGGTATAGGCCGGGTTGTTGACCAGATTGCATAGTTGGACGATATCCTGCTGCTTCAGTAGCTGGGCCTGTACCTGCCCTTCCTCAAAATGCTGGGCCAGCCGCTTGGCTCGTTCCAGCAAGTCCCGGTCACCTCCGGCTTCTTGACGCTGCCACAGCGTCAAATAAAATTGCCGTTCAACCACTTCCCCAGACAAGGCGAAGGTGTTCATCTCCAGCATCTCTTGTCGCAGCAATTCCTTTTGCTTCGGGTCAGCGGCAGGGAGCAAGGCGGCAAGCCCTGTGATGAGCGGCGAAATATCCACCGGACGACTGACGGCGAGAAACTTGAAGGGAAAGCGGATGGAGGATAGCTCGGCGGTCAGCTTGTTAATCAGGAGGCGTTTTTCCGCCGCGCTTAATAGGTCCAGGCTGATGGGGAACAGCCGTAAGTAGCAGAGGGCCCAGCCGTCTTGGGTGTACAGAAAGTTCCCTTGGATATCCCGAACGTTCACAAACTGTTGGGCCGTTTGCGCGGCCGGATCGGCTTGTTCCCTGGACTTTGGCTTGCTGGTTTTCAGATAAAACAAAACCGCTCCCCCGCCGACGAGGCAGAGGAGCAGAATGAGAACAGGAAGAAGCATACAGGCGTCATCCTTTCGGAGCCGAATTATTTTTGTGGCGCAATTCGCCAGTCCATATAGAGATTTCCACTAATCTGAACGGAACCGGATACATGGAGGAAGAGCATACCATCTGGGGTCCACACGTCTTCAATGAGCGTATCCGGTGTATAGGGGCCGTCTGGGAACCACAGTGGAGTGAAATGTGAACGGCTCTGATACGTGGAATACATGTTAGGTTTCAGCTTGAACGTTGCTGTAAGCCCGTTGGTCATCCGCTCATGAAGCCGCCAGTAGGTTTGGTAGTGAAACTCGGGAAACATGGTGACGGCGGTTTGCGCTCCTGTAAGGTGGGAACTTGGCGCATTAGAACGAACTTCGGTTGTAGTGTCGATTTCAACCCCATAACCGGATTTCATGGTGCTCCCGGAAGCAGTGGGGGTTTTGCTGCTGGGCTTGATCGTATGTTGAGTTGATAAAGAGGCAGAATAGCTGGTCCAGTGATAATCCCACCAGCCGTTATCCTTCCAGTAGCCGTAATCCACCCAGTACCCGCCCCCATTGCCGATGCCGAACCAAACCCAGTTGGAAATCCACACCCAATAAGGATGCCAACTGGCGGACCAGACGCCCCAGGAGGCTGAAGTTTTGGCTGAGGAAGCAGGCAGAGCGGGTAAGATAAAAGAATCGTTGCGGTCAGTGGCTTGAGGATCGGGCGGCGGATTCTCGTCCAAGTCCACAATGGAGGCTTGAATCCGGGCTTGACTTAACACGCCTTGACTGGAAATGACCTGAATGGTAACGGTTTGTGGCGTACTGGGGGTGCGCCATTTGCACCAGACCACTTGGCTGTCCCCCTCGGGGATGACAATACCGGAAACAGTGTAGGTGCTGCCCATCAAGGAGAAGGTGACAGTGGCAGGACTGTTGGGGGTAATTTGTCGCCCGGTAGACAGAAAAACGGACGTGATCACTTCCGTGTTGGTCCGATACTCATAATCGGCGGCACTTTCGACAGGAGGCGGCGGGGGCGTCTCGGTAAAGCGAACAATGCCCAGGCCCAGGGAAGAAAGGATGTCCTCATTGGATACCCGGCTGTTGGTGGAGCCGGACCAAGCGGGATAGCCCAGGTCGGGGGTTTCCAGAAACATGGCCAACGGCAGGTTTTTGTGGGACAGGTCGGCGAATTTGGCGCGAAGCCCGCCATTCAGGGCTTGGTCATACAGGGCTACTTCGGTGGCGGTCAGGGCCATTTTCACGCCTTGATAGGTGATGTAGGCGATGGGCTCGAGGAGGATTTTATAGTTGCCATTGATTAGCGTATCGTATGGAACGCCTGTGATTTCGGCGATATAACGAACAACCAGTTCATCTGTAAAATAGCTTTTTATCTCTTCAAGGCTGGCCTGTCCTTGATCTGATTGAATAATGTAGGGAAGTTCTTTAGCAGGCTGTACACAAGTATATGCGGTTGTGGTCGGTGTTAAAAATGCGCCATTAGTATAGTCAAGCTTACTGATTTTTCCGAAATGTAAAACTGTACTGGGTAATGTTCTGTTTGTTAAATCAACAGGAGTCGTAATGGGAGCCTGATCCTGGCTTCTTACAATTGTAACACGAACACCCTCATCATGCGTGTTCCAATAGTTTTGATCTGTGCCACTGCCCATCCCTCCTCCTCCATGATCAATATTTCCATCGCCTTCTGCATGGACTGTTATGGAGGAAAAGGCCGCTAGGAATAACGACCATATCAATAAAACTCGAATAATAGCTTTCAAGAATTCACCCTCCCAAAATCAAAAGACGCAGCAATATGCCGCGCCTTTTGAATTAATTGATATAGGTTATTCCATTTTTCCAACCTTGTTTCCAGTCAGTTCGTCTCCTTCTTTACCTACTTCAGTGACTTGGGTGTTACCTCCGTGATCCTCTACCCAGCCAAAGCCGGGAAACCAGACCTTTCCTTCGCTGTTTTTCTCCCCCGCTTTCGGCTCTGTCTTCTGCTGATTCGGTTCCGTTTCTTGCTTGGAGTATGTGGGCGGAGTAACTGGATTTTGAGGGTTGGCGGAGGCTTCTGCTTTTGGCTTCGGCGGCTCTGTCGGTTTAGCGGTTGGGGTTTGTTGGGTGAGCGGAACCTCGATATGCTGATCGGTAGCCGCGGGGTGCAGGATCGGGGCTTCGGTAGCGGTAGGCTGTGAGGTAATCTCCGGCACGGCTACCGAAGGAGTCGGAGCTTGTGACGGCAGGCTGGATTCCGTCTGGATATCCGTTATCACAAGAGGCTGTTCGGATGAAGGAGAAGGCACCTGTCGGCCCTCTTTTTCCGTGGAGGGCGTATCCCGAAACGCTCCTGTCAGCGTCAGCACAAGCACCAAGCCGATAACAGCCAGTCCACTTATCAGGAACCATGTCCTCTTATTCGATTTACGCATATGCATCCTCTCCTATCTATTCAGTCATGATTGGATCAAGCCTTGCTTCCATTATACTGTATAAATTTGTAAAAACCAATAAAATCGGCGATCATCACAGGATGTTAAAATTTCGGCGTATATCCGGCTTTCACTTGCAGGGTGGCTTTCATGGACGGCAAGGCGCTCCAGCCAAAAGACAACGGTACCTCCAGATGAATCTCCGTTTCGGCTTGGAACTTGTTGGCTTCTCCGATGGAAGCGGGAGCCAGAGGAGCGTTTCGTATCTGGATGGATAGCCCGGACAAGGCATACTCCATCTGCCCTCCTGCTGCTTTTTCATGTTGACCTCCTTGAGGGGTTAGTCCCAAGATTCCATCCAAACGCCGCCATACGTCTCCGGTACTCACCCGCTGCTGCCATCCGCCGGAGTAGCGATAGCCCCCGGAGTAACCCTCGCGCAGTCCCGGATAGACCTCATCATAATTTTCGGTAGCCACTTCCACAATGGCGCTTTGCACCGCATCCCGCACGCCACTGGCGATGATAGTCAAGCGCATATACTCATAGATGGCGCAGGACACCATTAGAACGGCCAGCACCATCGCCACCGTGAGCGGAAGCCCGTTGCCGGAACGGTTGCTCCAGAGCCGCTTCATTTCCAATACACCTCCGATCTCCCTTTGGCTGCAGCCGTCAATTCGATGGGGAAGGAGCCGAAGCTACCGAACAAACCGATATTGACCGTCGTTCGTAGCGTCACGGTGACTTCCTGGTCGATCTGGATCTGTCCGCTTCTGCTCCAGGTGATGGTAGGGTGCAGTCCCGTTTGTGTTTGCAGTTCCGCTGTCCGCTGGGTGGTTTCCGGACCGATCCTGCCAGAAATCTCCGCTTCCCGCGCTAATTCTGTGGCAAAGGTGTCCAGTTGGTGCTTGGCGACGAATACGGGAAATACCTTTACAGCCAGCGCGATGCACAGCATTGCCACCAACACCAGCACCACGACATCGATGTAGCCTTCTCCGCGCTTACTGCGGAGGATGGATGGCATGGCAATCCCTCCTTTCTTTTCATGGAATGAAGGAGGCTCAAAACAGCTTGCCCATGGCTTTCATAATCTCCATGCCCAAAACAACCATATACATGAGCATGAAGCAGGCCAGCATATAGAAGGAATATTTGCGGATTTTACTTGGGCGCTTCATGGCAATCAGCTTGAGCCGCTGGATTTCGTACAGCTTGAAATCATGGGCCAGCATTTCAAAGTACACGACGCCTTGATCACCGCGCAGCACGGCCAACAGGCCCCGCACCATATCCGACAGCATGGTGCTGCCGATGCGAGTTTCCAGCCGCAGCAGCGCTGTTTCCTGATTGCCGCTTTTCATATCCGCTATCGTGATTTGGAGTTCGCTTTGCAGACTGTCACCTGCGTTTTTCGCATACACCTCCAACATGCGCAATACATCTCGGCTTGCCTTTAGCACCTGGGCAATCGTCGCCACAAAACGGGGCAACTCCGCTTCAATTTGCTCCCGCTTTTTTCGCACCGTTTCACTGGCAGTACGAGTGTCCTTGAAGTAAACAGCTACTGCGAGAAAAACAAACAACGGCGAGAGCAAGGGCAAAAGCGGCAGGACGAGCAGTCCGCCAGAGAAGATCAGGCCCGCTTTGACAATGGCTTGGGCCATATATGCCTCCGGGGTAAGCCGAATGCCTGCGGACTGGAGGGTGGCGGCTGTTTTACGCTTGGTATAGTCGCTCAGCGTCAGCTTCCCGGCCAGCCAAGCAGATAGCTGAAAAAGCAGCGTCTCCAATTGCGAGGCTTTGGGCTTGCCATTTTTCGCAGCCTGGATCACGGCACGAGTAGCGGCAAGGGTCGGCAGCTTCAGTATGTCTGCCAACAGAAAATAAGCTCCGGTTGCAACCAACAGTCCGAAGCAAACGAGCAATCCGGCCATCGGCAATCACGCCTCCTTTAACGTTCCCACTCGTCTTCACAGGGAGCATGGGCATCATCTACGGCAGCAAAGCGGGAAACAGTGTAATCCTGGAACTCCTCCCGTGTGTGCAACGCGATGCTTTCATAGCTTGCGGCTTTCTCCGCTGCAATTGGCATCTGTTTGCATTGGGCTAGGGACGTATATCTTGTACCGCTGATGATGATATGATCAAGAACGTGAATGCCCAACGGCTCGAAAATGTCGATCATGCGCTCTGTCAAGGTCACATCCTCCGAAGAGGGACGCATGTTGCCGCCGGGATGATTATGGGCAAAAATCATGGAGGCGCAGTCGCAATTTAACGCCGCTTTCAGCACATTCCGCGGGTAGATCGGTGTTTGATCAATTCCGCCTTCGGAGAGGATGCGAGTTTCAATGATATGATTGCCGCTGTCCAAAAACGCGACCAGGAATCGCTCCCGATCCTTTAAGTCGCTTAAAAATGCGGAGAAGTAGCTGCCTGCCATTTCCGGTGATGAAATGCTTTGCTTGGCATTCTCCTCCTCCCATTGCAGTACTCTGTGGGACTGAAGGAAGGCGTTGAGTTGCTCTACCTTTTGAAGCTGCTTGGCGGTCAACTCCAGGGTGTGGGGATGCTCCAGCGCATTCATCAGGCTATTGGTGGTGCCATAACGCTGAAGCTTACTGAGGGGTATGCCAGTCAGGTGATGCAGCGTTTGTACATAGTTGCGTATGATCGCATCATTGAGTGAGGTTGGTTCCATGGGAAGAACTCCTTTCCGAAGGCAAAGGCTCCATCAGCCGTAAGACCTCTCTTACGGCTTGCAGCTTGCTCAGCAGCTTGGTGGGCAAATCCCATTTTTCTAAACACTCCCAAAATGTGGCAGAGCCATGCTGACGGAGCAGCGCGGTCAGTTGGTCTATTTCTTGTGGCGTAGCTTCCAGCAGTTGGCCCAACAGTCGGGTCGTTTCCTTCACAGTGTCCATGACATGCTCCTTTCCTATCGTCTGTATTCCAGAGGCCGGGTGAGGCGAATCACCGCCGCAAAGGAGACAAACAGCACCAAAGCGCAAATGGCCAGCACGAGATGGCCGGGGGTGCTTGTGGTCAGGGTATGAAACCAGTCCCGGTTGAGAAAGTAGAGCAGCGGAATATTGCCGACCAATAACAGCGCCATGGTCAAAAATTCCTTCAACGGCTCATACAGCAACGAATCAAGCTCCGCCGACACCACCCGCATATCGGACAGCTTGGCGACGGTGGGCATTAAGGTGGTTTTCAGGGTCCGGTCCTCCTGGCAGGCGATTATGGCGTCGCACCACTCCTGAAATACGCTTTCGTTGATCCGCCCCTTCAATTGCTGGAGCGCCAGCCGCAAATTGGCATGAATTAGCTTGGATTCGGCCAAAAACGCCTGAAATACATCGGCTACCGGAGGATTCAAGTATGTCAGATTTTCCTCCACCGCGGCTAAAATATTTTCGCTGCGCAAGTAGGAGGTGGTAATGACGGACAGCGCCGTTTCCAGTTCTCCATGCAACTGTTTTTTATAAAACACGGATCGAAACAACACGCCCCAAAACGGCAGCAGGGCAAAGCCGCCGGTCAACACCGGGAGCAGCCATGGGTTGTGCAATAGGAGGGCCATTAGCGCCCCCAGGAGGGCTAATGTCAAGGAGCCGACAAAAAGCAAGCCCAGCTTGTCCCCTTGTCCGGTTTGTTGGAGGATCGCTTTGGCTTCCTGCACCGTCGCCCGCCAGCCTTTGAGCCTGCGGGGGCGTTGGATGGCCCGAGCTTGCTTGCCTAACGGCAGTTTACGGGCAGGCAGATGGGCCAGCAGTCGGGCAAGCTCCCGGACGAAGGAGCGAGGCGAAAGGTTTAGCAGGAGCAAGCAGCCTGCGGATAAACCGACAAAGGCGAGCAGGGTTAACATCGTCACGAAGCATCACCGCCTTGAAGGAGAGCTTGCAACTGCTGGAGGGGCAGACCGTTTTCCAGCAACCGTTTTTGGAGTCCAGGGGAAATATTTTGGACCTTCTCATATATGCCGTCAATGTGGATGGTTCCGGCTTCCTCGCGGGTAGCCTGGACGGCGTAGCGGTATAAAGTGCGGATTTCCCGGGTTCCATCAGACAAAATGCAGCATTCGGTCACTTCCATCATTCTCCGGGTGTTGTCCTCCAACTTTTTCACAAACAGCACCAGCGGGAACGCTTCTGTAACCAAGTTATATAGGGTATGGTCGTTCATCTCGTACTTTTGCGTGCAAAGCGTCACCATTCGGTAATAGGTGGCCAAGCAGGAGTTGGCATGGGTGGTCGTAATGACCGTGTGCCCCGTGCGGGCCGCTTCCTGGGCGGCAAAGGCTTCGGCTGATTTCATTTCGCCGACGCAGATCACATCGGGATTGGCAGTCAGGGCAAACTCCAGCAGCTTTTCCTGGTCAATATGCTGCCGGGGGTCCTCGCTGAAACGAGTGACGGTGTGCACCACATTGTTCAGGACATGGCCTTCATCGCCTGTCACTACCAGATCAAACTCGCGGCAACCATTCTCAATGGTAAAAATCCGTTTGTCGTAGGGAATGGTGGACAATAGCCAGCTCATCAAGGTAGTTTTGCCGCTGCCGGTCGCACCGGTGACGCACATAGATAGGCCATAGCGCAGGCACAGGCTCAAGAAATCCAGTATTTCGCCGGTGGCCGTGCCGTTTCGGACAAAATCGTCCCGCGTCAGCTTTTGCGGGTTAATGATCCGAATGGATGCGGCAATTCCTTTTTCCTTATCCGTCACCGGCGCGCCGAAGACGGTAATGCGGATGTTATTGGCCAGATGCCCGCGAACGATGGGTTGGGAGTAGTCCAGAATCATGCCGGACTGATGCAGCAGCCGCCGGATTACATCGACGGCATGCTCCGGGGAAGCAAACTGCTCGTCAGCGGGAACGATACGACCATCCGTGTAGCTGATTTTCACATCGTTATAACCGTTGATATTCACCTCCTCTACCTCCTTGGAGAACAGATAGCGGGTCAAAAACGAATACTCCACCATTTCCGCATACAGGCGGTCCAACAATTCATCAAAGCTCATGGCCGCCACATGCAGGCGGTGGTCGGTGAGATATTGGCTCATATAGGCGATAATCTGCTGTTTCTGATCTTCCGGTCGGCGGCTTAACAGGGTGGCGTATTTGCTGGTGAGATAGCTTTGTACCTCCTTCAGCACATCGGGAAAGGACTTGGCTTCTTGAGTGGAGAAAAAGAGCGCCGCTTGGTTCATTGGTCCTTCCCCCGATACTTGGGCCATACCCGCTGCAACACAGCGGCGATATGGCTAAAGGAAGTGGAAGATACAGACGATTTGGAGGAAGGAACATGCTCCTCCTGCCCGAGGAAGCTCATGATCTGCCGAATGCCATTGGTATACGCTTGCGCTTCCTTGCCGGACAATTTCTCCAGCAGTCCAGCGGAGGCTGCTTGTTGCTCCAATGCAACCACATGGGGCAGCGTCACCTGAATCCCTCCGAACACTTGGCTGTATGTCCTCTCATCATGTTCCGGTTTTACATTGGACAAAACGGATAGCGTCGTAGTACGGCGAAAACGGGCATCGGTTAATAGCGGCAGGTAGGAGGCATAAAACATCAGGCTTTTCAGGTCGCAGCTGTGCAAGCGAATGACGCTGTCCGCCAGTTCCAGAGCTACCGTTGAGAGCGGGTCCGCAGACAGGTAGCTGGCGCAATCCACAACCACTACATCGGCCAGATGGCGAGCCAGGGTCAGAAGATCGACCACCCGTCCCCGGTCAAAGCTGGCGTAAGAAAAAGTATTGTCTCCCTTCTTGTAGCCCAAAAGAGCAATGGAAGGAGATTGGTCCAGAGGCAGTGCATAGCGAAGCATGTCCTCCTGGGTTAGAATCGGCAAGCTGAGCAGTTCGCCCAGAGAGGCTTGCTTGGCGGTTCCCTGCGGAACAATGGTGTAAGCGGATGGACAAAGGAAGTCGCAGCATAGCAGCAACACATTGTTGCGCTTTGCGGCCAAGGCTTGGGCCAACTTAACGGCGGTTACGGTTTTGCCGCTGTTAGGACTGCCCCAAACAGCAATGCAAGTGTTGTCAGTCATGGGCGGCTCCCTCCGTTTGGGCGGATTTGGCGGTGAAATAAGCATCCTGTTTGTCAATGAAGGCTTTAGCGGTGGCGGAATCCCCCCGAAATACCAGCGCCGCGTGCAGCTTGCCCTTATTCTCCAGGTCCGCCAAAAGCTGCGCTTGCTTCGGCAGGACCAACAGGGTCAAGGTGGAGGGCAGTTCCTTTTCTTTTTCCTCCTTGTTAGTGGCTGTGTTGCTGTTTGTTTGCGCATCTGACCCGTTGCTTGCAGTGACGGCCAGCACCTCCACAAATTGCAGTTCCGGCGGAAGGCTGGTGGTGCGCAATTCGCCATAGTCGGAGGCAATCAGGGTTACAATATCGCCCGGCTGCAACTTGCCGGATAATCCGGCGGCGAGACTTTTGAGGGTCACAGACATGGCTTGCTTTTGACCATTCAGCCGATTCAGGTAAGCATCCAGCGGGGCAGCGGACAACTTGGCGGGAAGCAGATAATCGCCTTGCTTCAGGTCCACCGCCGCGTATTGACCGATGATGGCATCGGCGGATTTCAACACCTCCTTTGGCAATTGGTAGGCCCCTACCTTGACGGTTTCGACCTGCTCGGCGGTGATCGCCGCGCCCTTGGCTACGTCTTTGACCATGCGGACAATTTCCGTCTGTTCGCTGGCTGTCCGATTCAACAAAGGGGCAATACCGAAAGCGAGCACCAGGGAGAGCAGGATGCAGCTTGCACCCAGGATGGTGCGGTTGCGGAAAAGCTTTTTCAAAAGACACAACCTCCTATTATCCGAAATGAAGAGTCCAATAGACGAATATGCCGCCGACGGATAGAAACGGAGCCAGTGGCAGCGCGGTTTGCTTCGCGGTTTGAAGACCGGAACGGAAACCAATTCCAATCGCAAATAGCAGAACTAATGTTAAGCTAACGATGCTTTGCAGCGTGCCATGCACGGGTCCCAGCACGAAGCCGCAAGCGGCCATCAGCTTGATGTCCCCGCCGCCGATTTTACCCTGGGACAGCACAGCGGCCATAAGGTAGGGCAAACCAGTAATGAGGAGTCCGACACAAGCAAGGATCAGGGAGCCATGTATAAGCCCAACAATACCGATTAGGAGGGATAGGTGATTCGGAATCTGCCGGGTTTTCAGGTCGCATATACTGGCGTAAAGGAGCAGAGCCGTGAACAAGACACCTTGCAGGATCAATGGCGGCAAACTGTTCACGGCTTTTGCTCCTGCCAGGGCCACTCCTTGATAGCGCGGTAGGGATACACCCTTTGGCTATTCATGAACCGCGCCATAAACCGGACTTGATCCAGCACCGACAGGTTGTTGCGGTCTTTGGTGGTCATCATCACCGAGGCGGATACGCCAGTGAGAAAGGTAACGACTGCCAAGGGTACGCTGCCCTTTATAAGCCAGAGTAGCAGCGCCAGCAGCATGGATGCGCAGGAGCCGGTGAAGGTTTGGAGCAGCTGCGGCTTACCAAAGCCGGGAAACCATTCTGTATCCGGCTTCACGCCCATGGGGATATACAGGCTTTGTTCTTGGGTCATCACGGAGTGATCCAGCCTCCTTTTATTGAGGTTAACAACGAATGTGAAAAGTAACAGGAATGCCCTTGCTTTATACTCGTGTATTCAAGCGAGGCTTGGTATAATAGAAGAATGTGAATCGGTTCATAAAAAACGTATGTTTTGAACAGGCCATGATCGTGGAGGATTGGAGGAGAAGATATGCCGAACGGCTCTCATACGCAATACCTTCTGATGCACAAGCATATACCCGTTGCCAACATTGAGCTTGATGAGGCTTCGTGTTCGATTTCTGCCATTGGATATGTTTATCATGGGCAGCATGCTCCAGTAGGCATTCCCGTGAAGCGGGGGCGGATTGACCGTGCGGCCTTGAACGAATGGTGGCGAAGCCGCGCCATTCCCGCCAGCCGGGACGGGATTCAGGAAGCGCTGCTGGAGTTGAACCTTTCTGCTACTCAAAAGCTGCTTGATAAAAGCCTGGGCCTAAGCCTGTCCGATCAGTATTGGATTTGTCCCACCGGCTCTGATATCAGCTGGTCCAAGGTGAACTTTTTTGAGCAGCCTTTTTCCGAGGATGTGGGCAATATCCTGTTTGGCAAAGGCTCATCCAGCGAACGGCTCAGCCTGATGTCGCCGGATAACACATCCGACGGCTGGTTGAAAAAGAAATGGACGATCCTGGAGGGAAAACGCTGCTTGATCAAAGGCGGAAGCGGGGCGACTCAACAGGAGCCGTATAACGAGGTTTTGGCCAGCCGGATCATGGAGCGGCTGAACATCCCCCATATTCCCTATACGCTGCTGCTGCAGGACGATTATCCGTACAGCGTATGCGAAAACTTCATCACTCCTCAAACCGAGTTGATTACGGCTTGGTATGTGATGCGGACTCAGCAGAAGCCCAACCATGTATCGGTCTATCAGCATTACGTGAATTGCTGTGAGGCGTTAGGCATTCCCGGCATCATCGATGCTCTCGACCGGATGATCGTCGTGGACTACCTGATCGCCAACGAGGATCGGCACCAAAACAACTTCGGCGTCATTCGGAATGCGGAAACCTTGGAATGGCTGGGGCCTGCGCCCATTTACGACAGCGGCTCCTCTCTATGGTTCTCCAAGCCGTTGGGGTTGATTTCCCCCACCGCGAAGCTGACCTGCAAGCCGTTCAAGCAGGATCACGACGAACAGCTTAAGCTGGTGACGAATGTGGATTGGCTTGATCTATCGGCGCTGCAAGGCATAGACGAGGAGCTTCGGGAAGTGGTGCGTGGCTCAATGTTTATCGATACTGCCCGGTGCGAAGCACTGTGTGCAGCCTTGCTAAAGCGCATCGACATGCTGGCTGAGTTTATCCGTACCCGAAACCACACATTTTGGCGGGATGAACGCAGCGCCGATATTGCCGAAGATATTGCCTACAGCGGCATACAGTCTGAGGAAGAATGGGAGCGTTAATCGTCGTAGAAACATATAGGCCCTGTATATCCCGCCGTCTGGGATTCACAGGGCTTTTGCTTTATGCTATCGATAGTAAAAAAATAAAATTTCCTTCACCTGCCAAATGCTTTCGGCCAACACGTAAAACAGCACCACATTTCGGGCGCGTTTTTTGTATTTCACCGCTTCCTCGTCCGCCCCGGACAAACGAATCATCGTATAGATGAAGCGACAAATGCAGCCTAGCCGGATGAGCATCATGAGCGCCTGAGCCAACTCCTCCAGCGTAATCATCGCCTCACCTGGCCTTCGTTAATTTCCGGGCCATGCCCACCAGCTTGACCGAATGGTACACGTTGTTGACTACGCCTCCGCCTCCGCCGGTAGTGATCAGGAAATCGGATAAGAAACGTGGTGTCTTGATCGCCAGCGTCATGCAGGCTACGCCCCAAAACACATGGTTCTGCAGCATCAGCCCCACGCCTAGCTTGGCCAGCCCAATCTGGATCACCACCGCCAGCATGGATTGCAGAAACTTTTGAGCGTAAGCCCGGAAAACGCCGCGGTCATTGTCCAAAAGTCCGGCGCAGGCCAAAGGAATGCCCACCCGCAGGATGAACATTTCCAGCCCCCGCATGAGAAACTGAAAATACAGGATGAAGAAACAGACGATGAAGATCAAGCCAAATACGGCGGTAACCAATCCGGCAGATTCCAAGGCATTGACCCACATTTGCCAGTTGTAATCGGTGGATTGACCGATGGCGGTAAGCAGCCGATTGGTTAAATCCTCCACCATCTGTCCCAGCCAGGCATAGATTGTGGGAAAGCAAATGGCGACCGCCATGGCCCGAAAAAAGTTGGTCAGAAGAAACAGCGGCTCCTCGTCCGGGTCGCCGTCAGTCCATAGCACATAGATTTCAAAGCCTTTTTTCAAAAACTTCAGAATCATCCAGGCGACGCCGAAGGCAAACACGATCTCATACAGATCCTCCAGCAGATTTGCGCCGGTGGTTAGGGTCATATATTTTTCTGCATACAGGGAAATCGGCACAATATCCTTCAACAAGCTGTCCAGGTAAACCAACGAGCCGTTTAATAGCGCAATAATGAGTAGCAGTAGGATTTTTTCCAAGATACACCGTTCCTTTCTGCGGAAAGCAGCGCCTGGCCGCTTCCCGCTAAAGGCTTTTCGTTCTTTATCCTACCCGCGGTAATTGAACATTTCCTTGATCCGCTCCGTCAGGGTAGGCAGAATGGTGCCGCTGAACAGCAGGTACAGCCCGCCCAGCAGGAGCGCCCCGATAACGACCGCCATCAAAATCTTCACGGCGCTATCCACGAAGCCTTCCCCGCGACTATTGTTCAGTGCCAGCCTTGTGGTTACTACCATTTGTGCTGCCTTTTCCTTGGCCGACTTCAACCATTTCTTCATGCTCAAAACCTCCCGATTGGTTTTAATTGAATCAAAAAAAGAGCCTGCCGGAATTAGACAAGCTCACCCTACTTGTAGTAGCCGATAATGATGTTCAAGGTTGCCGAACCCAGCACCGCCCCGATGCAGGAGACAATGGCGACAACAATTCGATTATTCCACTTTTTGACATCCATCTCATCCGCGGCGGAGCGACGAATGCAGAAGTAGATGATAAGCAGCCCGGACACGATAGGAGCCAGAATCATCAGCCACGTGGTGATGTCCCCGATCAGCTTTTCCGTTCCCGATACTAGCTTGCTGTCCTTGATATCCCCAGCAGCGAAAGCTGATGTTGAAGTTGAAATGCCCCAACAAAGCACAACAGCAATTACTGTTACGAAACGAAGTTTTGGACGAAGCGGAGGCCACCGGCTAGTTTTTCTTACTCGTCCGGCATCGGTGGAATGCCCATGCCCTTGGCCGCTGCCGCTTGCTGCTGCTCGGCCAGTTGCCGGGCTATGTCCTTTTGGTAATACACCCAAATGTTCCACAGTTTCACCTCCTCTCTTGTATCGGTACGGATGGGCCGCTTGCGCTCTCTTTCCTCCCGTACCAGACGGTTATGCTCCTTGTCGCCTAAGCCCATCATGCGGTTAAAGGCCCATTCACTGAGGTCAGGGGAAAACATCATGGCGGGATGACTGCGGGAGAGGACAATCTGGTAGGGGCGGGATACCCGGCGTACCTCGTCTACGGTCAGCAGCTTGCGCTCCAGTAGATTGAGGGAATGGGAGGTGCTGGGAGTGGAGTATTTGCCATGGGAGGCAGAAAGCTGGTAGCTGGAGGTGGTGTAGGTCCCCAGCTTTTCACTGATTTCCCGCAGCGTCTCCAGATCGTCTGCCTGGAGATAGATCCAGGTTTGGCAGTTGGATTTGATGATACTGGCGGCGTGATCGTCGTATTTCTCCTTCAATTGCTCGAAGCTTTGCACAAACAGATTGAAGCGCATGCCCCGCCCGCCGCCTACGGTGAGCTTGTTGGTAAAGTCGGCAATGGGCGTGAAGTTGCCAAACTCATCCAGCATGAAATTCACCCGCCGCTTCAAACGCCCGCCGCGCTTGTCCGCTTCGGCGGTGAGCAACTCATAAAGCTGGGATACCATGAGGGAGGCCACTGGATAGAAGGTGGTCTTTTCGTCGGGCAAAATGATAAAAAGCGCCTGCTTCCGCTCACCAAGACTGGCAAGGGAAAAGTCGCTTTTGTGGGTAATGGCGTAAATGGATTTGGAGGTAAACAGCCGCAGGGTGGTGAGGGCTGAGGTGTAAAAGCTGCCCTTGGTGCGGGAGGGAGCCACATCGGAAATACTGAGCAAGGCCCGGGCCGGGTGGTGTTGGGGCAATCGCTTGATGTACTCCTGCATCGGCGTTTTGTTGCCTATCTGCCGATTCATCTCCGCCAAGAACCAGTAGACGTTGGTCAGGTTCTGGTAATCCGGCCGCTTGACGTTATCCCATACCACGCTGAGTATGGAGGCGGCAATCACGGACATTTCGCCGTTGGTCCAGATTTTTTCGCCCTGAGCCTTGCCCACCAGCACCTGAGTCATATCCCAAGCTAGCATTTCCGCCTGCTCTTGATCCCCCTCCAAGGTGGCGTTGATGACCGGCTGGAGCAAATTGTAATGATGGCTCTTTTCCGGGTGACGAAAATCCAAAACCAATACCTCATAACCCAGCTTTTCTAATAGCACATGACTGTAATGAAACAACTCTCCTTTGGGGTCCGACACCACCAGCGATTCCCCTGACAGCGCCAAAAAGCCGATGGATTGCAGCACTACCGTCCGGGATTTGCCGCTGCGGGTGGCCCCGATGCACAGAGAATGAACATCATCGCCAATGTAGTAGAGCCGCTCCTGCTCCCGTTCCTGACGTAGCCCCAGCACGATCCCGCCGGAAGGGATGGTAGGCGGGGTTTTGGCATTGACAGGCGGATCAGTCGTTTTCTTCGTTCTCGGGATGTTCTTCGGGTGGGGCAGCATCATCAGGCGATTCCTCCTCCTTTGCAGCAGATTTCAAAAACTCCAGGTCGTCATAGCCAGTTTGCACCAACTGCTGGATGAATGGATGAGACAAGTCCAGCACCTGACTGTCGAACACGCAAGGCATCTCCTCCTCCCGCAGCCAACGGGCGGAGCCATGCTGATGCTGCCCCACGGGAACGGGTGTTTCAATGCCCGGCGCAACCTGCTTCAGCTTGCTTTGATACGGCTGGCTGTTAGCAACGAAAAAGAGAACGGCCAGCAGCAAGGTGATACCCTGCAAACAAAGAAACAGCAGGAAGTGGGCTTTGTGGGTCAACAGGCTGGTCAAGCTTTGTCCCAAAGAGGGGAGGGTTAATGTTTTCGTTGTGCCGGATAATGCGCCATGCAGAGCGGTAGTAAAAAACAGGTTGAAGATTGCTCCGCTGACAAACAGCAAGGCGCAGAGCAGCAGCTTTTGCTTGGTTTTCACCACTCCAGGTCCTCGCTCGGTTCAAAAAAATCCTCCTGCGGTTCTCTTGCTTGCAAGGAGGGGACGGGGTCTTGCTGCATATAGGCCGCTTGCTCCTGCGTCTGTGGCCAAGAGTCGTGTGCCGGGCTGGATTGCGGCTGTTCCGTTTGCTGTGCGGCCCGATCCAATTGAAGCTGCAAAAACAGCGACTTGGGCGCAGGGCAGTCATGGATATGGCCCCATTCCTCCGTATGCAAATTATGCATGGCTACATAGTCCGGGTGGTCGTCGCACAACGTATGCAGCAGGCTATCCTCGTTTACGATCTGCGCCAGCACAGCAGGATGAGAGGCGGACAACTCGTAAATAGGAATGGCGCAATCCTCTAAACGGTATTGCAGGTATTCACCCTGCCCACCTGCCTGATGAATGGCCATTTCCGACAGCACCTGCTCCCCGATGGTTTGATGTACCGCCAGCAGCGGTTGACCGTCCTGCTCCACGAAATAAATCCCGTTATCCAGTGGCTGATGCTTCGTTAGTTTCTTCCAGGCCGTGTCCTGCGGCGGAGCAAATTCTCCAAAGTATTCCGGCGCAAAATACTTGCCGTTTTCCGCCAGCTTCTCCGGGTGTTCGGTGATCTCGCTTAATTCAGGATGGGTAATCGCCCCTTGTTTAGCCAATTCATAGGCAGGCACCACACTTTTCACATCGTCAAAATAGATGTGTTCCCCCTGCTTATGACCCAGCTTCAGCGCATCCTCGCTTAACACCTCCTCAGCGTAATCCGCATCCAGCACCAAGCCTTGATTGCGCTCCGCTTGCAGCGCATAGATATGCAGTCCGATCTCGACGCAGGTTAAAATCGTCCCCCAAATGGACACCTCCGGCTGGGGCATAACCATCCCTTCCTTCTATTAAAATTGTTTGCAACCCCTATGCTTACCGTTCTTGCTCCATCAGCCCGACAAGCTCCAGCGCCTCCGGGTTGCCATCGTAGTCGTGAGCAAATTCCGTCTCATAATCCAAATGAATCTCCCGGTCCTTCAAGGCAGGCAGCAGGTCCTCCAGGCGGTCGATTAGGATCTGCACCTGTTCAAACTGCTCTATGGACTTGTCGTTGGGGGTAATGAGGAATTTGACCATTTCGTCGTGAATCAGCACCAATTCCATTTCGCTGAACAGCTTCCGGGCATCCACCAGTCCGCTGCGAACGGCGAAGCTTTCCAACGCCTCGTCCTTGTTATAAAAATATTGCCGTTGCACCGGCGCTTGGTTGTCCGGGGCCAACCGGTAGGTGGAAAACACATACTCAAATAGCGGATGATGCTTGCAGGCCAACACCACATCGCCGTATTCACTGAGCTTGTAGACACCATTGGCGATTTTGCTATCCTTCTCCGTATAGGGCTTCTCCGTGCAGATGCCCAGTTGCAGCGCCGTTTTCCGGGCCAAGTCCTGAATGCTGCTCATCAGCCGGTCCGGGACGGTGACAAAGGGATTTTTATCAATGCTGTCTATCCGGGTATAAAAAGCGATGAGCTGGTCGTTCTGATACAGGTCGGCTAAATAATCGGCGGAGGTGGAACGGCGGACTTCGATGCCTTGAGTAGTCAGGGCAGCAAAGAAGGCTTTGTAAAACTCGGCTTTACTTTTCATCGGGCTTCACTCCTACGGATCAATCTGCATAGCTATCAGCGCTCCCGATCAACTTCTGCCTCGGCTTCCAGCAAAAGCTTGTCGGTAGGCTCAAGAAGTGCATCCATTTGATGGAGCACTCGATCGATGTCCTCACGATCTTCCGATTTGAGTGCCGTGTCGTGAATGCCGCGAAAGAGGAGGGTTTCTCGAATAACCGACAGTTCATCAGGCCGAAATGAAGTGAATCGGTCTGCAAGTCCACTGCGAAACAGAAAATCTGCTTTAGCTGCGGAATAAGCATTTTTGTGAAAATAGTGTCCGAGTGAGACTGCGCTCTTGTCATACGTATACTGCCAATTAACAAAGGTGAGTTGTCCGTCTCCATCGTAGCGGCCCGCCAGGACAAAGCCATTATATTCAAGCAATTTGCGGTACTCGCTGACCGAATCAATGTCCATAACAGGCGCCTCTTGATACGCGCGCTCCATTTCCCAGACCCGGCTCACGATAGCGGGAACGGGTTTGGCATCCTTCCGGTTGTCCAGCGCCGGGTAAATAATGAATCCGTCTTCCCGAATGTAAGCAACGGGTATGCCATGTTTTGAAACCACCAACGCTTCATCGGGGACGGGATGCGCTGCATAGAGTCCCTCCTTCCTCAATTCGTAACGCAATACGCTCAGCAGCCGATCATTGATCTCCATGGCGATTCTCCTTTGCGGGGGACTTGATTTGCTGGGCTGGGTCCGTTTGCTGTGTTTTCTTTTGTTTTCCGGTTGGATTCATCGGGCGGCGCGGGGGCTGTCGCATCATTTGCTCAAAAGCTTGCAGTCTGCCATCGGTAAACAGCATGGGGTTCTTCCTTTCTCATTTAGATTCTGGAGGCACAGGCGGGGCTACACGCTGCACATGCCTTCGCATTCGTCATCAAATAGGTCGATTTGATCCTCCGGCAAGCACATCTCGTCCCAAGGCAGTTCATCAATCGGTTGCAGGGAGCGGTGCAGATACGCTTGTCCCCGCAAACCGGGCAAGCCGGTGCGTATGGCATGGTCGATTTCTACAATCTGCTCCCAGCCTGCCGGGTCATGGCGATAAATGTCCCGCCACGCTTCGTTGGAATGATAAGGGCAGAACAAGCAGGACGATTTGGGCGGCTTGGGATAGCCCTGCTGCCGCAGCCACTTCAAGCAGTCCTGCCGGGTCATGTTCAACTCAATTAGGGGCCAGTGATTGGTGATGTACGGCGTGCGGGAGGGCTTGATCCGCAGCGCTTCGTCTAACGAGATGCCGATCCATTGCTCGATATGGACGCCCTTGGGGACATGCTTGCGAGGTCGTAAACCCAGGATTTCCCTGCGAATGGCTTGCTGGATCACGTCAATTTTGTATTCCCGGGTGCATTTGCGCTTTAAGATGCCCATGGAAGCTGCTGGGGATGAACTGCCGCGGACGAAAAAAGGCGGGTTGGCTACCCGCCCGGTCCGGTTTCGCACCGCCTCCAAAATATCCAGCCGCAGGTTGCCGCGGGAAACACGAAGCAGCGGCAACCGATGGGCTTTGGCAATGTTCTCCAATACGCGCAAATGAGCATACACCCGCTGCGGCTCTGCGCCGGTATCGGCAAAAATGGCGCAATCCGGCCGGACGCCCAGTTCACCATGCAGCGCCATAAGCAGCAGAGTCGTACTCTGCACACCGGCTCCTAAGCTCAGGATGGTATAACGGGGAGAGGACAACAGTACTTCACCTCCCAGGGAGTGAGTTATTCACAGATCACCCACAGCGTTTTCCACAGCCCATGGGGATAAGTGGGCAATAAAAAACACGCTGCCTAGAGCGTGCGCGTTTGTGCTTATCTTTCCAGGCCCCGGTCCTTGTGCCGGAGCAACCATTCCTTTTTCGCCTGTTTGGAAAGGTCACCTCCCATCACCTTCGCTTTGTCATCGTAGTCCAGTTGAGCTTGCATAAATAAGCCTTCCATTCGATTCAGCAGTTCCAGGAGAAGCTGCTCGGCCAGTGCGATCCGCCGCTCTGCTTGCCGGATGCCGATGTCGGCCTCCTGCTCCAGCTTGATGATGGTGCGGATGGTTGCCAAAATGCGGTTAGCGATTCGTTTTTCTGCTTCCGCCACATATTTGCTGCGTTGCTTCTCCAGTTGCTCCGGGTCGGAGGTGTACAGGCGGGCCATATCCAGCTTGGCCTGTACATAGTCCTCCACCATTTGCGCCAAATAGCGGTTGTCTTGCAGCAGGTCCCGCACCAACACATCCACCAGCGCCTTCGTTTCCGGCGGCAGCAACTGATAGGCCAGTCTGCCGGCTATCGGCATATGGCGGCGCAGTTCAAACAGCCTTTCGGCCAACTGTTTGACGGATGCCGGTTCTATGAGGTGGTGCTTGGGAAAACGCAGCAGGCAATCCTCATCCTCCTGCTCGAACCGCTGCTGGAGCGCCCGGAACGCTTTGGGGTTCAGTCTTTTCAGATAGGCTTCAAACTCCTCCACAATGCGGTCCGTCACTTGGGTGACACTCGCTTTGGAAGCATCCCGCTGGGCGCAAAACTCCTTAAGCTTGAAGGCGAAGGTATCCTTGATGAGCTGCTTGCGGATGCGGTTGGGAATTTCGGGGTGAGTAAAGTTTTTCATGACGGCTTGCTTGTTGTCCCAAAACACTACGTGCAGATGGGGGTGTTCGCGCTCATTGTGATAAGCAGCCGCCCAGCTTAGATTTTCCGTTTTGATCTGGTTCTGGGCGGCAAGAGTGGCTATGTGCTGCTCCATATAGGCTTGCCAATCGGAGAAGGTGGAGAGGCCAAGCTCCAGCGCCGTTTCGGTGCGAAAGGAAATGACGCTGCGGTACATGTTTTTGCCTTGCCGGGATATTTCTCTGGCTGTACGAGCCACTTCCTGCCAAGAGGTGAACCTCTGCAAATCGCCAGGACGCAGCTTGCCGAACAAGCCATGCGTCCTATTCTCATGCCGGATTGCGCCGGGCCGGGTGGCGATGTAGCCGATATGAACGTAATTGCTGACGGGGGTTTTCGGGTGGTTGGGGTGAAAAAAGCGCTGCTTATAGATTAGGGCCGACATCGGCATCTCCTCCGCGCAGTCGCTCAATGTTCTGCTCAAAGTCATCCCCGGAGAGAAACAGCTTTTCCGCATCGGTCAGCTTCATTTTCATATACTCCACGGCAAGCTGCCGGGCCTTCTTTTCGATTTCCCGGAAGGTGGTATACCGGTTGGTGTCGATGAGGTCGGTAATGATAGCGATGGTGGAATAGTACGCCGCGGCAGACATGATGAGGTCTTTACTGGCAAGCCCCGCCAACCGATTGCTTAACCCGTCGATGGCGACTTTGATCTCCTGCCGGATAATGGCGGTGATGAAGTCGATTTCTTCCGTATAGGCTTCCACAGACATACCCTTCTGAATGAAGGCGCGGACGATGTCCGCCATGCTGAGATGCTTTGCCGCGGCATATTTTTTGAGGGATTCATATTGCTTTTTAGGCAGCTTAACTGTAATTTGCACCGTTTTCTCTGTTTGAGCCAAGGGCATCACCTCGCAATGAGCCTCCGGCCAGCGACATTCGATTGCCGGGGGAAAAGCCTCAAAAATGTCGGTGGAAGCTCTGCTTCCACGCGGTTTCTTTCGCCAAATGACATTTGGCTATTCCTGCCTTTACCCCCTCCCCAAGAGGCGGGCCTCTTGGGGAGAGGTAAGGCAGAATTCTTATCCAATGAAAAAAAGAAAATGGTGGCATATAATGGTTCACTCCTTATTCGCTAAAAACTATATTTTTCCCCATCTGTTAGTCGGGGTATTAATTTTTAGTATTGTTGTTAGATGCCATAAATAACTGATCTCAAATCCTAACTAATCGGTTTATTAACGTGTTTATGAGATCATCTGAGAGTGGTAGACTACAGAACTATTCCAATAAAGGAATTTCCAATTTGTTGTCGAAAATTAAAGTATATTAGATGAAGGAAGAAACTCGTAAGAAGGACATACATCATGGGGATTCTAATGGTAATCAAAAATCGCTACTAGGGAGTTGACAGGAGTTATGTCAATCATTAATGATCATCCACTTGGATTTCATCCATTTTCCATATCACTTTCATGCACTAATGAAAATGCTACAAGCGGGATTCTTCATAGATGCTTAATAGAAAATGAATACGGTGATGTTTTGCTTGACTATATGACACAGGCAATACAAAATCATCATATTAGTCCTGATGCTCTAGAACGTCGTAAAGATTTAATCGAATCTTTACGGATAATTAATGCGCCAATTCCCTTATCTCCATATCCACAGAGCCTCACAACCCAGAAAGGAAATTTCGCTGAAGTTTTTCTGGCAGAGTATTTGTGTACAACTACTGAGGCTGAACTCCCAATTTATAGATTGAGGTATAATCCAAATGTGGAACAATCAATGAAAGGCGACGATGTGTTGCTTTTTGATATGGATTCTGATCCAGTGCGTATTATTGTTGGAGAATCAAAATTCAGAGGGATTCCAGATAAGCAATCAGTAGTCGATATACTTGACGGGCTTGTACGTTCAAATAAAGCGGGATTACCTATTTCATTAATGTTTGTTGCCGAGCGTTTGTTTGAAGTTGGTAATTCTGCGTTGGCAATGAAGGTTCAGAATTGCGCTATATTATTTGCAACAAATCAATTACAAATAGATTATGTTGGTCTACTGATGAGCAATCATAATGCGAAAAGAATTGTAAATACCCATGCCTCAAGTGAGCTTCATAATTTATTAATGATATCCTTAAATGTTGAATCACCAGAGACGATTGTGCAACATGCTTTTGCACGATTGGAGGGTAATATATGAACATCCCAACAGATTATGCAATATCTTTGCTTCGCAGTTTAGAACATAGTCGAATTGAAAATCTCGTAACTCAAGCTGATGCACGACGAATATTGCAAGAAGTTAAAGAAATCCCTGAAAATTATCCTAATTTTGATTCTACACTTACAGAAAAAGCAACATATATAGCATACACTTATATTTCTTGTGGTTGTTCATTGGTAGAAAATGAAGATGCGGAAACTGCTGAAGGGTTAGTGGTGCTAGAAAAAGCGGGAAAGATTTTGTCGGATGCATTTAAGTATAATCTCGATGAAATAGAAACGAAAAACTATAATCTTCTAATTGCGGGAATGTCGTTATATGCTGCTAAGCAATATTCACGTGCATTTATTATCCTCCATGATATCGATGCCGATTTTGCAGTTGGACAAATAATTATTAATTTTATAAAAAAAGATTTTGAAACCATGCTTCAAATGGTAGGTAGTCTTCTATTTACGCAAGCGCCAGAACAATTACATCTTCGTGATTTTGATGAATGGGTAATATCACATGAAATTGCACGCTGTTTTTTAATCGTTACAGACTTCATTTACACAGGCAATCAAGAGAACTTTACACTTATTAAAGATATTTTAGAAAAACTATTGTCGCTTTCTTCCGAAAGCGCTTTGACGCTATTCTGGCTTATTATTCGACTGCTAAGAATCATTTTTTCAACTTTTCAAGGTTCATCTCTATGGTCTATCTTGCCGCCGCTTCTTCCAGCAGAGTATATCACTAAAAAATATATCCGTTTACTAGGCGGGTTTAGCTCACCTATTACAGAAATTTGGCCATCTCAGACAGCAGCGCTGCCCCTTGCTATTGGTGATAATAGTGGTGCTGTTATTAACTTACGCACAAGTGGAGGAAAAACAAGAATAGCAGAGATAGCGATCCTCAAAACCTTATCTACTCATATATTATCAAAAGTTTTGTATCTTGCACCGTTCCGCTCCTTAGCTTTTGAAATTGAGCAAAGTTTAAATAGAATATTTGGACCACTAGGCATCACTGTTTCGCAGTTATATGGTGGTTCATCCGCAAATGTAACAGACTTTGAACTGATCAATGAATCACAAGTCATTATTGCCACACCTGAAAAAGCAAAAGCACTTATTCGTTGCGGGTCAGGACTTGAAAAAGAAATTAAGTTAATTGTTGTTGATGAAGGACACTTGTTGGGGGCAGAAGAAAGATATATCAAGAATGAAATGTTCCTTACGCATATCAAAGAGTTTGCTTCAAGAAATCAAATAAGAATGCTACTTTTATCTGCTGTATTGCCAAATGCAGACGACTTAGCTCAATGGATCACAAGCGACTCGGATTTGGTAGCAAAGTCAGAGTGGAAGCCTGCTTTGGAACGATTAGGCTTATTACTTTGGGATGGTAATCGCGTTAGGTTAGAGTGGAAAAGTGAAGGTGAACCATTTAATCCTAATTTTATCCAAAAGAGTCCTTTGGGATTTGGACGTAGAAGGAATCATTTCCCAAATGATAAAAATGAAGCTGTAGCTGCAACGGCAGTACGATTAGCGCAAAACGGAACAGTCATGATTTATTCCGCAAGAGCCAATTCAATTAATGGGTTGGCTGAGAGTGTCCTTCTAGCACTAGGAGAGCAGCCAGAAGATTATCTGTGGGATGATTCTTTATGGAATGTTTTTGAAAGTGTCTGTAGTGAAGAAGTTGGCAATGACGATATTGTACTAACAGCCGCGAGAAAAGGAGTCATATGTCATAATAATCGATTGCCTACACTTGTTCGCATTGCTATCGAAAGGCTTATGCGCTCTAAACCCCCACGAATAATCATTGCTTCTTCAACACTCGGACAAGGAGTTAATGTGGGTATTTCCAGTGTGATTGTGTCAACACCGTATTATAGTGACAAGGCAATAAATAAAAGAGATTTTTGGAATATTTGCGGAAGGGCAGGACGTGCTTATTCTGATGTTGAAGGCAAAATACTCTATGCAATTGATACAAAAAGATCACAATGGCATGTTAATAAAGATAGACAACTTGCCCAGAACTATTTTGATGATCGACAAATGGAGAAAGTACGAAGTGGATTACTCGCCGCGCTAATGACTATATGCAGAATAGCAAATCGTGCTGGCATCGATTTCACTATGCTTGTTGAAACAATAGCGAATGATTTTATAGAAGGAAATATTGATGACGATTCCTCTGAGCGGTTACACTCTATTTTTGACTATATAGACGATGAACTTCTTGCAATGCATGAAGATTTTTGTACAGATGATGCCGATATAAACTGGATTGATGATGTCTTTAGAAGATCATTAGCACTTATTCAGGCAGAGAGAGAGAACGAAGAAACATACCTAGCTGTTTTAAAAGCACGTACCACTGCTCTGTTGCGCAGAATACCAAATAGGTCGGATAGAAAAAAGTTAATTTCATCGAGCGTCCCATTGTCAGCATCTCAATCAATGTTAGGTGATATTGATTTTTTTAGGACTCTCGCCTTGACATATATTCACTCTTCAGTTGGCGAACATGATGATATTCAATTGATAAATAATATTATTCGTGAACTGGAGATTTGGAGTAATCAAAAAGCTCGTAACTTAATGAACTCTGTACCGGAGCAAACGGCTCTGGATAATATGCGTCGTGCTTGGATAAGTGGAGAAGCCCTCGCTTCAATAATGACGAAGGTAGAAATTGCGAGTGAAATTTCAAAAGAATACTACGGCTTTACGTTGCCATGGATTATACATGCTGTTTCTCAATTATTCGAACATGAAATAGAGGAAAATGTAATTCAGTTATATACTTCACTTGCCATGTTTGTTGAACTGGGGCTTCCCAATAACACAGCAGTGAATATATATATGGCAGGCGTACGTTCAAGAAGCGCGGCTTTAGAGCTTTCTACTTTTGAAACTTTTAAAAATAAGAATATTTCTGGAATTAAGCAAACACTCTTAGATTTTTCAACTTTGGATCACTCTCTTTCGGACAGCTCAAAGGTATGGATTGAGTTGCTTAAGGAATCTGCAAAAACATATGCACCTAAAAAGTTGTCTTTTCCTCATTTCACATGGGAAAAAGACAATCTTCCTGATAAATTATACCTTCGAGTAAACAATGGGGAGTATTTTCTTACTTCAAGCGATGGTTATTTTTATGAAAAAGTTGAATCTACAGATGGTTTACCTTTTTCAAATATAGCCAATATCGCTGGGCTGTTCTTTACATATGAAAATGGCACATGGCAATTGCGTTCATATAATCCACGAATAGTAGTAAAAAATAAGAACTAAATTATTCTGTGAACAATTAAGCACTATTGCATTGAATTTGGATTTATTTAGAAACTGTGATGTTAGCTTTATTTATTAAATCGTAAGAAAGGAGTGCCACTCGAACAAGTGAATTCCATTAGTGAGATAACAAAACGCGATATTTTAGATTTATTCAAATTTGGACTTGATATAACTATTCTTTGGGAAACTGAAAAAGTACAATACAATTATTTTGGACGACTAGAAGAAATCGAGTTTCTCAAGAGACTGTATGATTTAAAAAGAATGCAGAGTTTGGATTCTAGATATCACAATGCTCAGGACGATATCTGGAAACATACAGTAAATAATGAAGATTATCCATTTTGTTGGGTGTTTGAGGACGAACGCTTCCATTTAAAAAACGGAAGTGATGAAACATATTTAAAATTTATCTGCGAAATATTTCATCCGACAGTAAGGGATGAAAAGGGATATTGGAAAGAATTCCTTGATGAAGTTAACAATTTACTACAAAATGATGGATATGATATTTATCCAGCGGATAGAATATCCAACCGTAATGTATATAGTTGGAGAATTTTTGATTCAGCAGAAAATAAGCTTTTTATCCCATTTTCTCTACGAAATCAAAAGGCAATCAAAGAAAAAAGAATGCAACTTTCCATCAAGCTCAGCACAAGAAATCAAATATATCAACTTCTAGAAAAACACAATGATGTTTATCAAAAAACAGATGAAACTGGTTGGAATTATAATGTTACGACAAGTGATGAGGTGTTCAATGATATTCGGCAATTTTATACACCTAAATGTTATAATAAACAGAGACAGTATGTGGAAACTGACAGCCTACAAGACTTTGTGTGCTCTAGTTCGCCCTATTGTGTAATTGATGCAGTAGAGTTTTTTGAAAAATATAATCTGAATACTGAGTTCGAGACAAAAGTAAATGCAATTTTAAAACTGAATGAAATTCCCTTAAAGCTGAATAATGGCAAAGTTGAAAGCTCATTTAATATTCAAATACAGGATAGTACATTAGCGCCGATTCAGGAAGCAGGTCTCAAAGAGTTGCTTCAAGAAGCAGCTAACTATTACGATGAAGGTAATCTTAAAATTGCTGTTGAAAAGCTATGGGATGCTTTTGAAAGGCTCAAAACATATTACTCTCCTACTTTGGATAAGAAGAAATCTGCAAGTAAGATTATTGGTGATATGAGCGGTCAAAAAGCTCATTATATAGAACTTTTTGAAAAGGAATTTCATGAACTTACGCAAATTGGTAATAACTTTAGAATTCGTCACCATGAAACAACAAAAACAGATATTGAGGATTATAGACACTATGATTATTTTTACAAGCGTTGCCTATCTCTAATTTCGGTTTCGGTTCAATACTTATATTAAGGTTGAAATGAATCGGCTATGTTTCAAACACCAGACCTGAATTAACGCAAAGGTTTAATCTTGATGTTGGCCCAGAAAGACAGCTAACGTCTATTATCGTTTTCCTCTTTTATGGCACTCTGACTTACCGAATAAATTGTTTGAAAATCCAATAAATCCTCGTTAATATCTTTCTTTTCTGGTATCTCAACCGATGTTCTATATCCCATGACGGTATATTTTTGAGCAAATGAAACGGCAGCCACCTGCCCCCAGTTGGGGGCGGGACTGCCGTCATGATAGGTGGCAAATTCATCATTGTCCAAACAGAAGACAATCTCCTTTATCTCATATAACCCTAGAAATCGCTCTAAGGCTTGGTCAGACAAGCAGCCGAGTGAAATATAATGGTCTGCTGTCCAGTCCTGGCCCTTTAATTTGAGGAGACTGGCCTGACTCATAGCATCAATCGGTGATTCACAAACGTAAACCCTTTGGCTGCTACCCGCGATGTGAAAGGGATAGCTTTTATCCGAATACTCACAGTCTTGCTTGAATGAGCGCTCCGGTCTGGTTCCACGCAAGGAGCAATATTTTGCAGTGCCAAGCTCGTCATAGCCGACAAAGACGCAATTGCCGGTTCTGTCCTGTTGGTACAGCTTTTTTTCGTGCATAAGCCGAGAAACTATGTCGGCCTCAATACAACGAATTTGAGTCAAATACCATGCCACGCGGCGGTAGTTGGTAGCCCGGTCAGGTAAAATAAGCTGTCCCCGTCCCCTTGATTCGGAAATAGGAGTATGTGCCTCAAGATTTATTCTCAGTAAATGTGTCACCGCCTCTCTAAAGCTCATTCGCTCGAATTGCATTAGAAAATCGATGGGCCCGCCGCGGTTATCGGTTGAGAAGTGGTAATATTTATTGCTGTCTCGAAAAAGATACAGACCACCACTTTGCTTGGCATGAAGAGCGCGGCGTCCACCATTTTCCAACTGGTAGCCGCAGGATTTTACCAATTCCATGAGGTTGACCTGGTTCGCCTCGCTAATTTGCTCCTTCGTAAAAGGCAATCTGCCCAAAATAGATCCCTCCTGCTCGTTGTTCCCTCCACTAAATAAAGCTATAATGAAGCTATGAAGAATCTCCAAAAGGGGCGATGAACCCGCATATGGACGATCATAACCAACAGGATCAGGAGCAGCCGGAGGATGTTCATCAACCTCACGATACAGCATACAAATACCTGCTCTCCTCCAAAAAGCTGTTTGTGCAATTGCTTCGCTCGTTCGTTCAAAGGGGCTGGGTCGATGAGGTAAATGAAGCCAATCTGGAGCCAGTCCCCCATTCCTTCATTCATCCTGATTTCAAGAAGAAGGAAGCCGATCTGGTGTATTTGGTGCAGGTAAACGGTCAGGAAGTGTTGTTTTATTTCTTGGTTGAGCTGCAATCTAGAGTGGATTATCAGATGGCTTACCGGCTGTTGTTGTATCAGGTTGAGGTGTGGCGCTTCTGGATGTCCAAGCAGGAGGAAAAGAGAACGAAGCAAAAGGGCTTCCGCTTGCCGCCCATCGTGCCGATTGTGCTGTATAATGGCAAACGGCGCTGGACGGCCAGCCGACAATTTCGTCAGGTCATCGCCCGGGAGCAGTTATTTGGAAGTCAACTGATTGATTTTGAATACCTCCTTATTGATGTCGTACGATACAAGCAAGAAGACCTTCTGGAGCTGACCAATACCATCGGAGCCGTGTTCTATATCGATCAGGCGCGGGATAAAAATGAATTGCTGAACCGCCTGGAGCAGCTAACGGATATTGTGAAGGTGCTGCCGGAGGAAGAGCGGGATCGCCTATTTACTTGGATGGATCGGATTGTGTCCCGAAAGCTTCGCGGAAGCCGGAAGTCCATTACGGAGTTTATTCATAAAACGGGAGGGAAAACCATGAGCTTGGAGCAAACCCTGGATGCCATTGAACGCAAGGCTAAGAAAGAAGGCATAAAAGAAGGCATGGAAAAAGTAGCTAAACGTATGCTGGACGAGGGCGTGGATGTATCGCTTATTTCTAAAGTGACGGGTTTCCTGCCGAATCAAATTGAGCAGTGGCGATCATAAGTGCAAATGTTGCCGTTCCAATGCGAGCGGCTTTTTTTGTGCCCGTTTGCTCATTGTTCTCGTTCCTCATGAAAATCTTTACCCGGTCCATCTGCTGCCCCCTCTTCAATCACCCCCGACATGATTTCCTGCCCCTGCAACTCCTTAAATTCCAGCGCGGAATTAATCTCGGATTGCCGAGCCACGAGTCGCTGAAGCTGTTCCTCAAATTCAAATGGCTTCCCTATTTCCTTCTTCGCTGCTTCCAATTGCCGAAGTATGTTCTCCTTTTGCCGCTCCGTATCCTCGATCCGGGCAGGAATTTTATCCAACACATGCTCCAATCGGGTGATGTTGCCCAGTGTGGATTCCCCCAATTCGACGGTATAGGTCGCTGTGTCTCGCAAGTGCAGATTCACATGATCGAAACCCAACCGGGACAGAAGAACATCAAAACCGCGAAACCGTCCCACCTGTACAGCCTGATGTTCCAACTCCGTGACTTTGGACAAGAGCAGCAACACTTCTCCAGCTTGAGGGCGCTCCGTGTAAACCGTTCCGTCTAACGTGATGGAAAAATCCGCTTGCCGGTTCTGCTCGACTCGCTGCCCATCCGCGTTGTATTGCTCCAGCTTTTCCGCGCACGAAGCGATCACCTGGGGATAGTGTTGGTGAACCTGGCGCTCCAACGTGACCTGCTCGTTATGCCAGTTGGTTTTCAGCAGCTTGAGACGAATCACTTCATTATCCACTTCCATCTTCTCCGCCAGCATCGGATTGCCCACCGCGACAGCCTTGACTTCGGCTGCGGATAGCACGGTTTCATCGGCATCCTGACATGAGCGGGAAATGCTCTTGCCGGTCATCACCTGGGAGATGTAGCGCAACTTTTGTTCCTGTATTTGCCAAAGGTACGAGTCAAACGTTCCCTTGGTCACATAGCGGAAAATCTGCACCACTTCGTTCTGATTCCCTTGTCGCAGGATGCGGCCATCCCGCTGGATAATGTCAGAGGGTCGCCACGGACAGTCCAGATGGTGGGCGGCAATGAGCCGGGTCTGGACATTGGTTCCGGTTCCCATTTTTTGCGTGGAGCCTAACAGTACCCGCACCTCGCCGCGGCGAACCTGCTCAAACAAGGCCTCCCGTGCCGCATCCGTATTTACATCATGGATAAAGGCTATGTCCTGCTCCGGCACGCCGCGTTGAACCAGTTGGGCCTTGATTTCATCGTAGACATTGAACTGCCCCGGCTTCGGTGTTCCACTGTCACTGAAAATGACTTGGGTCAAGCGCTCGGCCTGTGTATCCCGCCAGATCTCGAATACTTTTTCAATACAGAGGTTCAGCTTGGAATCTGGTTCCACCGGAGCGCTCTCATGAACCAATCGTGGATCGATGGACATCAGCTTGGCTTCATGGGTCAGCTTAAGCATATTGTCTATGCTGGCGTCTACTTCATTATTGCGAATTTTCTCGGCACGCTCCACAAATTCATCCATCATCATCTGCTGGAAAGGGGAGCACTCGCTGACTACGATGGTGGCTTTGTCGCCCTCCAGCTTGGGCGTAGGCAATTGGAGCATATCTGCGGTCTGGATGTCGGCTACCAGCCGGAACATACTCATTAGCTCCGGCAGGTTGTGAAACTTGGCGAAGCGGGACTTCATCCGATAACCACTGCCCTCGGGAGTAATTTCGAGGGAGGACACCACCTCACCAAAGGTAGCTGCCCAGTTGTCGAAATAGTCTAAGCCCAGTTTTTGCAGCAGCCGGGGCTGGAGATAGCGCTGCATGACATACAGCTCGGACATGCTGTTGCTGATCGGCGTGCCGGTGGCAAATACAACGCCGCGGCCTTGGTTCATCTCCTGCAGATACTGACATTTGAGCAGCATGTCAGTAGCCCGCTGGCTGCTGGCTTTGCCGATTCCGGCCACGTTGCGCATTTTGGTGAAGGTGAAGCAGTTTTTGTAGGCGTGGGCTTCATCCACGAACAACATGTCCACGCCAAGCTGCTCAAAGGTAAGCAGGTCATCCTTTTTGCTTTCATTGACCAGCCGTTCCAGTCGGGATTTCAGGTTGTTCTCGAAGACGACCATTTGCTTGATGCTCCAGTTGTCCCCCTTTTCTTTTTTCATCTGGTCGATCATGCGGGAGACGTTGCGAATTTCGTCCTCCAGAAGCTGCTCCTGCCGCTCCCGGGAGATAGGGATTTTCTCGAATTGGCTGTGGCCGATGATGATGGCGTCATACTCGCCCATGGCAATCCGGGAGACGAACCGTTGACGATTGGTTAAGGCAAAGTCCTTCTTTGTCGTCACCAAAATGTTGGCGGCAGGGAAAAAGCGTAAAAACTCGTTGGACCATTGCTCAGTGAGATGGTTCGGCACACAATACAACGGCTTGTGAATGGCTCCGATGCGCTTCAAGTACATTCCGGCAGCAATCATGGCGGCGGTTTTGCCAGCCCCGACTTCATGGGCCATGAGCGCTGTGCCGGAATAGATGATGCGGGCCGCAACATCCTTTTGATGCTTGCGCAAATTCATTTCCTCGTTCATGCCTTGGAATACCAGATGATCGCCGTCATAGGCGCGGGGGCGGAGGGTGTTAAATTTCTCGTTGTAAATCGTCAGCAAGATGTCCGCGCGGTCCTTGTCCCGAAATAGCCAGGAGGCAAAGGCTTCCTTCATTTGCTGCTGCTTGGCCCGGGCAATCATCGTTTCTTTGGCGTTGACCACGTATTTGATCTGCTCATTGCCACTGGCATCCAGGTAAGTGACTGGGTCGCGGACAGTGATGCTTTGCAGGTTCAGGCTGCTTTCGTAAATTTCATAAGCGTTGGCTCGGCGGGTGCCGTAGGTCTGATTCACTCTGATGGAGTCTCGCTCCAGAGATTTGCCCGACACACGCCATAGATTGGTGTATTCCAAATAATCCACATCGACGGTCTGGGTGTTTTGCAGCACCTGAGCCGTACCGAAGGATTCGTACATAAATTCCTTGTAATAGCGAACGGGAATCCATGGACTACCGATGCGGAAATCAATATCGCCGGGCAAAAGCGGCGGGGGCTGAACGCGGGTAAGGGTCGACACGTTGCGCTGGAATAAATGGGGATGCTCCTGGGCCTTCAGCATCGCATAGGCCAGTTTATCCTTCACGTTCCCGGACAGATATTCCTCGTCCAACTCCCAGCCTTCTTCTTCGTCGCCCGTGTATTTCTGCGGATTCAGAAAGATGCGTTCCCCCAGTGCCTCCCGAACCTCAGCAGTGGTTTGGCCACACAGATGGGCAATATAGGGCAGATCCACACGAAGCCGATGGTTCAGCGAGATTTGCAGGGCTTCGAGTGGATCATCGGTATGCTCGGGCAAGGTGTTGACCCTGATGGTAGGTCGCATAAAAATAGCGGCTTTGGTCCAGGATTTCTCCGGCGTCAAGTCTTCGATGGAGCGTAAAAGAGGCAATTGGTCATCGTCAGCAAAGGCAGACGTATTAGCCCGGTCATTCATGGGGCCATATTGCCGGACAAAGCGGTCGTAGACTTGGTTCAAACTTTGCTGGGCCTGCTCCAATTCAGCGGGTTCATATCCGTATTCCCTGGATTGAAGCTGGATAACCTCCAGCAAGGCTGCTCGGATGTCACACAAGCCCTTGATCCGCTCTGCCTTTTTGCCCTTAATGTCCTGGAGCAGCAGTTCACCGTTTTCGCAATAAAAAATCCGATTCTGTTCGATGACAAAGGTAAAGTTTTTTGTGCCGGGCGGAGCTTTTCGGTTTAGCGGCTCTTCTTCTTCCAGCAGGATAGAGGAATGGGAATTGGCTTCTTGTTGGATTGGCTCCGGCATGGTGGGGAAGGAGGCTTGCAGTGTTCCCAAGGCTTGCTCCAGCGTGGGAATCAGGGCTTGCCCCTCGTGAGGAAGACAGGCGCTGGTTTGCTCCGCGCCATACATGCCCCGGTCCCAGGCCATGCGTCCCAGCACCATGTGGGGATGGGACAGGTAGTAGCGATTGACTGGTACACCTTCGGCGGTTTCCCCGATCATTACCCATTCCGGTATCTCGTCCTTGGTCAGTTGAAGCGGCTGCTCCCGTTTCTGCAAAAATACAATATCGGTCGTTACCGTCGCACCGGCCAGCGATTGGAAAGTAGTATTGGGCAGACGCACCATGCCGATCAACTCCGCCTGTTGCGCCAGGATCTGCCGGACAGTAGAGTCCTGCTTGTCCATGGTGCCTTTGCTGACGATGTAGGCCAGGATACCCCTGGGCTTGAGCAAGTCCAGGGAACGGATGAAGAAATAATCGTGAATGTAGTAGCTGCTGGTATAGCGCCGGTCATGGATACGGATATTGTGAAAGGGAATGTTGGAGAACATGGCGTCAAAGCGCCGGTCGCGCCAGTCCACCGTTTCAAAGCCTTGCAGATAGAGGGTTGCCTGCGGGTAAAGCTGACGGGAAATGCGTCCTGTGAGGGAATCCAGTTCTACACCGTGAAGCTCGGCCCCCTCCCATTCCGGGGGCAGAACGGAGAAGAAGTTGCCGCTACCCATGGAGGGCTCCAGCAGCCTGCGGCCCACTCCATCCGTCAACCCAAAGCGTCGCAGGGTATCGTGAATCGGGCGAATGACGGACTGCTCAGTGTAAAAGGCAGTAATGGTGGAATTACGTGCCGCCGTATATTCGGCTTCATCAAGCAATTGCTTTAATTCCGTGTATTCTGCCTCCCAGCCGGAAGCGCTCGGGTGAAAGGCATTGGCTAACCCGCCCCAGCCGACATAGCCCGCCAGGATCTGCTGCTGCTCCGGCGTCGCTTGTTGCTGTTCAGCCTCCAACTGCTTGAGCAATCGGATGGCTTCCACATTGCGCTTGTATTTGCTCTTGGGGCCGGATACATAAGGGGAAGCTTCCGGGTGAAAGCGGTAGTTGACAGCAGCGGGAATGGGCGGGGATTCCAATGCAGCTCCGGCTTTGGCTTGGACGACAGGCAAACCAGGGTGGGTTACCGGCGATTGGCCGAGGCTATCTATCTCCGATTCAGATGCCTCGGCATTTGCCGAAACGCTGGTTTCATCTCCTTCGGGATCGGTTAGCGGTTCGCCTGTCTGCTGTTGTTCCTCCGTCAGCGCCGCATAATCGAACAACGTCCACTCCGCTTCCTCCGGCGACGGAAAAGGAGCAAACCGATCATCGTAGCGTCCTTCCCGGATAAGGCGCAACACCATTGCCGCCACTTTATTCCAGGTCAGCGCTGCTTCCTGCTTGCCGCTTGCGTCGATCCAGCCCAATTCAATTCCTTTTCCGGTTGTCATATACCTTTTCAGACCATTGCCCAAATCGCTCCAGGTTCCGCCGATTCCGTAAGCATTTTTCAAAACCGGTACAAGTTCGGCGGCTTTCACCGGATGTTGCTCTGTCACGAATTTGTACACTCGGGGTTTGATAACTTCCTTGTCCCGGTCACTACGCAGCAGAAACTCCAGCATGTCCTCTGCGGTATGTATTTCAGCGAAGGCTTCGGTGGGCGTAAAAAAAGAACCGCTGGCAGGCGGTTCCGGGTTGGTCGATAGAGGTGCGACTTGTGCTGAGACTTCGCTTATCTCGGCTTCAGTACGATGTCGTTCAGCACGAGTTCCTCGGCGGTTGCTTTGATCTGGTTCAGGTGTCGCGTCCGCTCCAGGGTATCGTCGGTCTTCGGCAGCGGCTGGAGCCGGAGCAACTGCTCGGTCAACTGCTCCATCCGCGCCAGCGCTTCGTTTTCCACTTGGTGCATTTTTTCCATCAGGTCGCCTTGCATCTGGAGAATCAGGAAGCGTTGCGGGTGATGCTGCCGCAGGTGATTCAGTGCCATCCGGCCATATTTGCCCAAGGGCTGCTGGTCGGCCTCCGCTTCGTTCGAGATGCGCAGGTCGGGATACAGCAGGCCGTCCCTCTCCTGATAGCTGAGCTTCGGATTGTTCTTTTTGTCCATGAGACAAGCTCCTTTCATGTTCCATGATTTTAATATAGCGAGCGATGTCGTTCAGAAGGCTGCGGGCAATGGTATTCACCTGATAGCCTAAGCGGGCAGCAAGGGGCAAGGTATCAAAATGCGCAATCGTGGAAAAATCTACATTGTCCGGCTCAGGCAGCTTGCAGCGGTGATGGACAAGCACACGAACACTTTCCCCGATCAGGTCACCCATATGCTGCTCCAGGCCTTGCAAGGGCATGGCTTGCAAAAAATGATCGGCAATGTCATGCTCCATATCTTGCAGCCATTCCTCCGAGGCGGCGACGACGGCGGATTGGATTAATTGAGCAATGGCTGCGGGCAGGTTCATCGTATCGTAGGAGGTCAGTCTTCCGGCCAGTTCGGCGGTGTCAAGCTGCTCCAGATTCCACAGCGCGGGAACCGGCTTGCCGGTGGTTTGGGTGACATCAAATAGATGGTTCAATACAGGGCTTCCTTGCCCAAAGTCACAGACAGCGATGCTTTTTTCGCCCTTCTTCACAAAGCGCCCCAATCGGTTCCACAGCGGGAGCGGAGCCAGCATGGTCGCTTCCGGACGTTGGGCATAGATGAGCAGGCTGTTGTCAAAGGAATATTTATAGATGGAAGCGGCAAATTGCAGATAGTCTCTCCAGGCTTCCCCGCTGCTGGTCAGGCTGGCGATTTCCGATTCATAGAGGTCGCGCAATCGTTCCATTCGGCCCATGGCTGGCTCTCCTTTCTTGGGTTGTTGGGGGAATAATGCTACGGAAGCAATCAGGCTTCCATCTCATTTGCTTCGTGAAAGCTTGCTTCCACATTCATGGGGGTGAACGGAAGATAGGGCTGTTCCAAGGCACGGGCATATTCCGCATACCTCAGCTTTACCGCTTCAAAAAAATACGGCATCAGGCTGGTGTCGAACAAATGATACGGGCTGTAATTCCGGGGATGGTCCTGACCGGCTTCATTATCTCCGGTGTACCCGTTAAACAGGTTGAAGGCCAGCCGGGTCAGCTTCATGGTGCTGCTGGTTTGCCAGCTTTGCTCCAAGCCAGTAAGGCGAATGCAGCTTTCCTCAAAATCGTACAAATCCCGGATGTGTTGGCGGGTCTGTGGAGTCGCGCCCAGCAGGTAAAACAGCGCTTTGCGATACGGGTCTTGCTGGCTGCGGGTCATCCGCAGGTTGCCTTCATAAAATTGTTCATGGTCAAGGTTTTTAAAGCTCGGATACATGGTCGGATTCCTCCATCTCTTCATTTGATTGGGGATGCTGTTGACGTTGGTGAGCGAAATACATCTCCAGCGCTTTGTCGATGATCTCCTCTACTTCGGCAGCTTTGCTTTGCGGTGAAAAATATTTGGTATATACCTTATACTTGAGCTTGAAAGGTGCGGGCGTTTGACCACGCGGTCTTCGAGTTGCTTCACCGGACAAAATTTTACCTGCTTGCTCGGGTGTAAGTTTACCTGAATATTCTCGAAGCAACTCTGATTTTTTCATATCTACTTTGTACCCTGCCTCAGCGAGCTTCGTCTCCACACTGTTTTGTTCTTCCTCCGTTAGGTAGGAGAGATGAACGGCGGAACGGAGGGGAAGCTCATCATCATCGGCTCGTTGCTTTAATGCCGGGATTAGCTTGTCGATTCGTAATAATCGGGAAACGGAGTTTTTGGACAAACCGTATTCACCCGCGACCAGATCTCGACTTTTTAACTTGTGCCCCAGTGGGGCACAAGTTGGATTTTCCTTGATATACTGCGGGTTTTCCAGCTTTTTAAGCTCTTCAATGATGTCGTTGCGTTTGCCCTGGGAAAACATATCCGAATAGCGCAGGGCCAGCACTTTAGCCTTTTCCGAGGGCAGCATATCCGAGAAGGAGCGTTGCAGGACGTTGGTTTCGACTACGTACATAAGCGCTTCTTCATCGGTCAGCTTTTCCTTCACGATGGAGGGCAATTGTTGCAAGCCGATCAGCAGGGCGGCGTTCATCCGGTTATGTCCCGCCAGCATTTCGTATTCGCAGCCATTTTCGTCGGTTTCGATTGTACGAATAATAACCGGCACCAGCACACCGTTCTTAGCGATGCTGTCTGCCATGTCGGTCAAGCGCTCCCCTTCATAGAGCCGAAACGGATGGTCCTGGAAAAATCTGATTTTGCAAATCGGAATGGACTGGATGCCTCCCTTCGCCGCTTCTACGGCTTCTGGTTCCTTGAAGGACTGTTCGGAGAGCTTTAGCAGCTCGTCAATGCTGCCCAGCTTGGGGACCATCCGCTGTTTAGGCGTTGCCATGCTGCATCAGCTCCTTTGCCAGATGATGATAGGCCAGCGTGACTTTCGATTTCGGTTGGTAGCTCATCAGGCTCTGGCTGTAAAAGTTCGCTTCCCCGACTTTCACGGATAGAGGGATTTGCGAATCAAAAATGCGGATGATTTCTCCGTAGTAATCCTGCACCAGCTTGAAGGCATCTTTGTACAGATTAGTGCGGGTGTCGCACATGGTCATCAGAATGCCTTCAATGGCAATCTGCGGGTTAATCCGCTTCTTCACTTTCACTATGATGTTCAATAGTTGCGTCAGTCCGGTAGCAGACCATAGCTGTGGGTTGACGGGAATCAGGACGCTATCACTTGCTGCGAGAGCGTTGATGGTTAGAAGCCCCAGTGATGGGTTGGTGTCGATCAGGATGTAGTCGTACTGCTCCTTCATCGGCTCCAGCAGCGTAGCCAGTGTTTTTTCGCTGCCCATTTCATCCCGCAGGTTGATTTCGGTGACGGATAATTCAATATTGCTGGGGATGAGGTCGATGTTGTCCTGGTGATGCAGGTATTCATCTGCCGCGGGGAGCGGTTGGTCGGTCATGATCGCATCCAGAACGTTGCACATGCTGATCGGTAATTGATCTGGCTGCTCGATACCGAAGCACAGGCTGAGATTGCCCTGCGGGTCGAAATCCACCAGCAATACCCTTTTATTTTCATGGGATAAGGCATGCGCGAGATTGTACGCGGATGTGGTTTTGCCGGTGCCACCTTTCTGATTGGCGATGGTAATGGTTCTTGCTTTGGTCATTGATAACCCTCCCTGGAGCATTCGCTCCGATCATTTGTCAATGGCAGGGAGCGGGCGGCTTTGTAAGATCCTATTTTGATTGTGCTTTGGTTCTGTAGATTCTGATTCTGTCCCGGTTCTCTCCGAGTTCTTCCCAACGTCCAAAATTGGCCGCTTTTTGAGTCATTGCCGGGAAGCCTTGTGGCGCTTGAAAAAAGCGAAAAAGCCCGTGAAAAACCTTGATGTATCAAGGCTTTTCACGGGTTTTAGCTTCTCTTCCAGGGGCGCAAATTCCATCTGGTACTGAATGACCGTCAGGACTTAAAATCCTGGGGTTGGTGACAACCGTGTGGGTTCAAGTCCCACTCTCCGCACTACAGAATTAAGGGTTTCAGCTCACGTAGCTGAAGCCCTTGATTTATTTTAAGAACGATTTGCTAACATTTTGCTAACGCTGCTTCTTTTTTGCGTACTTTTCGGGTTTTCCGTCACGCTCATTCTCATGTTCGTGCTTGCTTTAAGAGGATGGATTGTTGGCTTTGGAGCTACGTTCGAGTATTCCGTCTCGCTCCATTCTCAGACGCTGGATTTCCGCTCTAATGGCTTCCTTGCGGCAAGGTAAAGTGTTTGTGTTGCTATACTCTAAAGTTAGCTTTACATGGGCCTTGGCTATCATGAGGGCTGCCAATCTGGCGGCCCTTCACTACGCTACGCCGTTTGTAAAGGCATACCCCCTCCTTCGGCCTCATAGACTGGAAGGAGAAAGGAGTGGGTTTCGATCGATAAAAATCGAAGAAAGCTAGGCAACTCCAAAGCCCATGTAGCAGCGACGTATCGGATGGTCCAAGTGGTCGTCCCTCAGGCTCCGGTTGGTGAAGCATTGCCTGAACTCATGACGTTTTATATCGACACAAGATTCACGGCTACACAAGTGTCTCGTTTAAGACAAATGATCGGCCTTGTATTAGCAAATTGGGATGCTCATTTCAGTCAAATCGAAAGAGGTGAAGTTTCTAACTACCAGTACTGCGTCAACAAGTACGCCAGGTTCAACCTCGCACCTGTGTGGTTTGAGGACAAACTCGCTAACGGCGCTGCTGCAGCATCGGTCCAGATGGACGGTTTCACCACTATGATTGCTGCTAACGGCTTTGGACGCGCCCCGAAAGCGTATATCATGTATCGCGAGTCCGGCGACTCCACCATCTCCGCCTCCAACGCCTCCGACCCCGAAACCAGTCCACTCTCCGTTACTATTAATTCGTCAGATTTAAGCAAAACCAACGTCTCAACGGTATTTCTATCCGGCTCCTTACAACACGCTTGGCTGCATCGTGAAGGATATCGCCACCCTGCTGGTAAGTACACAAGCTATTTCGCCGGTGAAGCAAGTATGTGTCTGATGCGGGGGAATAAGGATAAAACGTCGACCCCTTCGACGACGTACACGCAGTGGCTTGATTAACAAAAGTAGAACTTCCTGATTTTGGGCAGTTCTACTTTTGCGATAACACCCGCCGCGCAAACCGCACCTTGTCATTCCAGTACGGCTTCGCCATGTCGGTCAAAAAGACGTTCGAGGTCGGCAGGCAGTGTACCATCTTCCCGTGACCGGCATAGATCGCCACGTGCCCCACGTCTTCTAGTGCGAGGTTCCGATCTGGCACATGGTAAAAGATTAAGTCGCCTGGTAGCAGGTCATCGAGATTCACCGCCAAGCCCTGTTTCGCTTGCGCTTGCGAGGTGCGGGGCAGTTTCACGCCGATATGTGCGAATACCATTTGCGTGAACTGCGAACAGTCGAGCTCCAGCGGTGGTGGATGTCGTCGAAATTGCATGCCCACAAAGCGCTTAGCGTAGGTCAGGAGTCGTTTGGACGGATCGCAACGGCTTGTGCGATGGTGTTTCCTACGCATGGTTTCTCCCCCTCATCCCTTATTCTACGCTGGGCGCGGCGTAAGCAGAAGGATGTCGCATAGGAAATCAGGTCGCGCATACCCTAAATCATAGGGGAGTGGTTGTGACGTGAAGGAGAAAAAACGAAGAAAGCTCGGCACATCCAGAAGAGTTCAACAGAACACGACGGCAGCTGGCTTAATGCTCAGCTGCCGTTTCTCATTGAAGCAACTGGCAGTTTGCTGCTGTTTAGTTGACTTATGATTAATGTGGGATCAGAGAAAGTGAAGTAATGTATGACACCATATACAACAAAAAAACGATGAGGAAAATTGTTTCCGTTCTTTTTGTGGATGTCGGGTGACAAGAACATTACCGAAATTGACAAGAACTTGATCTCATTCCCGCGAAAAGCTTGAAAAGCGCTCTCACTCAGGTTGTAAACTTTTTGCTATGTGGGAAGAAGCATGGAAAATTGTACACAATCGTCCGGTAAGGTGATGTCTAAGGTTTTATGCAACGCTAATGATTTTTCCTCTCTTAATCGCGATGATGCATTCGTGCATTGGGATAGTACCAAGGTGGAATACCTCAAGGGCGGCAATACGGGGCCGATGATCGACATTAAGAAATTGATTGATATCATTGGCTACAGGTCTTAAAACGCTGCTCACGCTGTTGTCGCGGCACCAAGGATCTACGGAGACATATAGTTCGGGAGACACCCAAATCTATATCAAAAACGTAGAGTCCGCCCGGAACATCACTAAGAGGTTCTGGCAGCGGGCTTTTTCTTTGGCCGCGAGAGTAAGAGGGACGCAAACGGTGGTCACGGTAGATTATTTACCGATTGATTTGCGTTCTGAAAACGAGGTAGAACGCGACATGAAGTAAAAAAGATCCAACTTTGTTAATTGCAGAAAACAATTTTTATATCACGCCACAGGAAGCGGCAGCAGAGGTGCGTTAGGTACTTGGATTTGATCCAAAGATTCCGGCAGAGTTGCTTCCAAAGTTGGAGAAGAAACACGAACCAGATCCGAATGAACATATACTTCTACAGATCAACATTGAACGGGAGATGTGTGATGAAAAAAAGACCTAAAATTTTCAAACCATTAGTGCCTCTTACAAAGCTCAGATCAAACTGCTAGGTTTACGGTCGATAGCTCTTGTGATAGGTGACAACAGGTTGGTTCAAGTCCCACTCTCCGTAGTATAGATTAATAAAAGAAGGATCTCACTGCTCTTTGTAAAAGGGCACGTGAGGTCCATTTTTCTTTGTTAATTTTCGGTAATAAATATGCTTATCGTGGGGGATGTTCAGAATAAGCGCTAAGCTTCTGTGCCAGTCCGCTTGCATCCGTGAGAATTTCCACCATCAGACCAGCACCGAGCCGAAAGCCGTATGTAAAATTTGAAGCTAGCTCCATCTCATGCGTTTGGTCATATAAGTCTAAGAAGGCTCTCAGCTTACTAAACTCTTCTTCAGAATGAAACTCTTGCCAATTCCTTATTGTCTCGGCAACCTTCGTACTTAACTCACGATATTGCGGATCAGAGGATACTGCTTTTTCATCTGGATTTAGCTTGCCTTGATATAACTGCTCCAAAAGACTTGGCATTATTCACCCTACCCTTCTTTAGTTTCGATCATCGCGATCCTAATTACAAATATATCACACAAATATAATTTTGTAGAGTATACTACGTGGATTTAATTTTGAGGACAGTCTGATAATAGATTTAAAAAGAGGTAATGTCTTGAAATCAGAAGAAATATTTGGGCGAGTTTTAAGGAATTTACGTAAAAAACAAAACATGAGTCAAGAAAATCTGGCTTTTCAAAGTAATCTTGACCGCACATACATCTCTATGCTTGAGCGTGGGGTCCATCAACCCACATTGAATTCTTTGCTTGCTCTTGCCAGTGCTCTGAATATGAAGGCTTCAGATTTAGTAAGGCTTGTTGAGAACGAGATTGAACAGGATTGAGTCGAATGTAGAAGCGTCTAACTCCGGGAAGAGGGTTAAGCGCTTTTGTTTTTAGTGAATGTCATCCAAAAGGTACAATGGCGCATGCCACGGCAGGCTGGGAAGACCGGAGTCCGTCCTCCAGTCATTATTTTCTCCGGTCTCATGGAAATGCTGAATCAGGGGGCCGCGCATGGAATTCATTTCTTCCCCTCCCGGATCGACCCCAGCGTTGCCCCCTCCCGGACGGGGAGGAGATGGGACTTCGGCACGCCAATCTGTTGGGATGTATAAATGCCCGTGTGGCCGGAGAATAGGAAGCTGATCAAACATGCGATAAACAGATATACCGCACCGTCTGAGCCAAATAATTCGATGCCCATGATGAAGCAGGCGATGGGTGTATTGGCGGCCCCGCAGAATACGGCAATAAAGCCAAGGGCAGCCAAGAACGGGGCGTACAGGTCCAAGAAGCCGGACAAGGCGTTTCCCAATGAGGCCCCAATTGCAAACAGGGGAGTTACTTCTCCTCCTTGAAAACCGGCGCCCAAGGTCAATGAGGTAAACAGCAATTTCCAAAGGAAGGCAAATGGAGACATTTCCCCCGTAAACGAGTCCTGAATCAGCGGCAATCCCAGACCCAGATAGTCACGGGTTCGGACAAGATAAACCAGTCCGATCACAATGATGCCGCCCGCTGCGCTTTTGATCATGGGATTAGGCAGCAGCTGACTGAACCATTTTTTGCAGAAGTGCGTGAGTCCGCTAAAGAGTCGGCTTGTCAGCCCAAATAACACGGAGGCCAACAAGACTTTAAGCAGCACCATGATAGTCATGGCAGGAATCTCTCCCATAGAGTAATGAATATGCGGCACCCCCCAGAAGGAAGCTGTCACTATATTCCCGACAAAGCCGGCCGCAAAAGCGGGAAGCAGCGCTTCATGGGAAATCAGTCCAATCGCCAATACTTCGAGGCTGAAGACAGTCCCGGCCAAGGGGGTTCCGAACACGGAGCCGAAGCCGCCGCTGATTCCGCAGATCAGCAATATTCTCCGGTCGGCGGCGCTGAGCTTCAACCGTGCTCCCAGCCATTCCGCCAAGCTCCCGCCCATCTGCACGGCAGTTCCCTCACGGCCCGCCGAGCCGCCGAAAAGGTGGGTGATCCATGTGCCGATTAAGACCAATGGAGCCATCCGAAGGGGGATTGCCTCTTGCCCATGATGGATCTGCTCCAGAATAAGATTGTTTCCCTTGGAGCTGTTCTTGCCGAGCCGCCAATATAGACAGCTCACCAATGCGCCTCCCAGCGGCAGCAAGAACAGCAGCCAGGGATGTCCCGTTCTCAAATTCGTCGCATACGTAAGCCCCGTGAGAAATACGGCGGAAGCCGTCCCGGTTAAGATCCCTACAGCGCTTCCCAGTATGGTCCATTTCAAAAATGTGCCAGTCAATGCGGTTAAAGCGGATTTTTTCGATAGACGTTCAAGCCTCATTCCCAGGCGCTCCATCTTCGTTTACACTTCCTCTTAGGGTAATGGTGCCCAATAATAAACAGACTCCTACCAGGGAGTATGCTCTCTGGTAGGAGTCATTAGCCTTCCGGCGGTTATGGCGAACTCCATCGCCTATTGAACGCCTTTCATTATATGGGATGAGGCGCTTTTCGTCAATAGAAGGTGTTTAAATAAACAGATTGATCCCCGCCCGGTCCGCTTTGCCCAGGTAATAACCGACTCCGCCGATTCCTACGCCATTCACCAATTCCTCCCGGGCGATGCCCATCAGATCCATTGACATCTGGCAAGCGACCATTTCCACCCCCTGCTTGATAGCGGTATCCATTAGTTCTTCAAGGGAGGACACGTTGTTGTGTGCCATAACACCCCGGATCATCCTGGCTCCCATGCCCAGCATGTTCATTCTGGACAGCGCCAGTTTCCGGCTTCCCCTGGGCATCATGGCCCCGAACATCCGCCCAATGAAATTTTTCGTCACGGACACCTTGTAGGGTTTGCGGATGATGTTCAGACCCCAGAAGGTGAAGAACATGGTGACCTTCTTGCCGCTGGCGGCAGCGCCGTTGGCAATGATGAAAGAAGCGATGGCCTTATCCAGATCGCCGCTGAATACAACCATTGTGGAGCCATCGGTTGATGGAGCGGATTGGAGGTGGGCGGACGACGGTCGAATGACCGGCTCCTTGCATACGAACGCTTCAATAATGCCGTTGGTTCCTTTGCTGATCTGCATGATCCGGTTATGGGACAGTTGCGCCCACGCCTGGACATCCTCATAAAATCCCGGGTCGGATGCAGTGATCCGCAGCACCTGGCCCTCCTGCAATTGATCCATCTTTTCCTTCAATTGCAGGAGCGGGCCGGGACAGCATAATCCGCAGGCATCAAGCTCCGCATCCCAGCGGAGGAGCGGCTCCTTGGCCACGGCGACCTCCCGGTGGGGTTGAGCCGGGACAGACGAAGCGGCGGGAGAGGCTTGGCGGGCGCCGGGCTTATATGCCGCCATCAGATAGGTCTTATAGCCTCCGGTTAGATTGCGTACCCTGTACCCTTTTTGCTGCAGGATCCGGGAGGCGGTATAGCCCCGCAGCCCCACCTGGCAATACACCCAGATTTCTTTGGCGGGGTCCAATTCACTCAGGCGGCTGCGGAGCTCATCCACCGGAATGAGAAGGGAGCCGGGAATATGGCCGCTGGCATGCTCAATTGGCGTACGGACATCCACCAGCAGGGTGCTCTCCGAAGGGCGGGATTCCAACTCCTGAGGCACGTACACCGTTGTTCTGCCGGTCAGGATATTTTCTGCTGCGTATCCCGCCATGTTCACCGGATCTTTGGCCGAGGAGTAGGGGGGCGCATAAGCAAGCTCCAATTCGGTAAGATCGGCAACAGTGCCCTTAAAACGGATGGCGCAAGCGATATCATCGATTCGCTTATCCACTCCGTCTGAACCAACCGCCTGGGCCCCCAATATGGAGCCGTCCGGGTGGAATAGCAGCTTAAGGGAAATTGGGGCGGCTCCGGGATAATAGGAGGCATGGGAATTGGGATGGATATAGATGGCGTGATAGGGAATGCCCAGCCGCTGCAATGTTTTTTCGTTATTCCCCGTAGCTGCCCCCGTTAGTCCGAATACCTTGATAATCGAGGTGCCCTGGGTGCCTTTGTAGGCTGTTCCCAATCCGCAAACATTGTCGGCAGCGATTCTTCCTTGCTTGTTGGCGGGGCCTGCAAGGGGGATGGCCGTCTGGGCTCCGTTTACGAAGTCCTTCACCTCTATGGCGTCCCCCGCCGCATAGATGTCCGGCAGATTGGTTTGCAGCCGGTCATTGACGATAATATGCCCGCGCGGACCCAAGTCCAGGCCGCTGTCCTTAAGGAATGCCGTATCCGGAGTGACTCCGGCAGCCAGAATGGCCAGGTCGCAAGTAAGCGTGTGTCCGCCCGAGAGTTGAACCTCCATGTGTTCCCCGGTTTCCCGGAAGGCCTGCACGCTTTGCTGGAACAAAAGTGTAACACCATGGTCCTCCAATTCCTTGGACAGTACAGCAGACATCTCCGAATCGAAGGGCGCCAGAAGCTGCGGGCCTCCCTCAATCAAGGTGACCTCCAGTCCCAGCTCCCTCAGGTTCTCCGCCATCTCTACCCCGATGAAACCTCCACCGATCACAACGGCGGACCGGGTCTGTTCCTTCGCTACCACTTCCTTGATCCGGTCGGTATCCGGGATATTGCGCAGCGTATGAATTCTGGAGCTTTCTATCCCCGGCAAGGGAGGACGGCTGGGCTTAGCTCCCGGAGAGAGGATCAAGGAATCGTAGCTCTCCTCGTATTCTCCCCGTTCTCTGCTGCGGACAAGGACGGTTTTGGCGTCCGGGTTGATGCGGATCACCTCACTTTCGGTGCGGATATCAATATTGAAGCGCTTATGCATGGCCACCGGCGTCTGGACCAGCAGCTTGGAGCGTTCTTTAATGGAATCGCCGATATAATATGGCAAGCCGCAGTTGGCAAAGGAAATATAGGAGCCGCGCTCGAACATGACAATGTGGGCTTCTTCATCCAGACGGCGTAATCTGGCCGCCGCCGAGGCTCCCCCGGCCACTCCGCCGACAATCACTACCTTTCTCATCCTTATTCCTCCCCGAAAAAGATGGCAATCAATTTCTTTACCTTGTCGTTGGCAAGTGTGTAGTTAACCTCCAAGCCGTTGCGCTCGGTTTCCACGATGCCCATGCTGCGGAGCTTCTGCAGATGCTGGGATACGGTAGACTGGGGAAGATGAAGACATTCCTGCATGTACGTTACATTGCAGTACTCCTTTTTCATTAACCCCCTTACTATGCACAGACGGACAGGGTGGGCCAGAGCCTTCAGTATTTCGGCTGTTTCCGTATAGGATTTGAAATTGTTATCCATGTGCAATCACACCTCGCTCCCCTTAAAAATCAATATAACGTAATATTACAATATAAAGTTTAAGAAAGCAACCCCGTGCATGGGAAGAAGGCAACAACCCATTGACTTTATAATTGTAATATCATAATATTACGATATATTGTATTAACAAAACAAGGGAGAGATGGCGATGCTGAAGCATAAATGGAAAGAGGTCATGCCCCGTGAAGTGGCAGGCAAGCTGAAGAAGGGAGAGCCGCTGCATATTATTGATGTCCGGGAAGCCTATGAATGGAGAAGCGGACATATCCCGGGCGCAAAGCATATTCCGCTTGCGGAGCTTCCGGAGCGCTTGAGAGAATTAAGCCCGAAGCAAGAAAATATTCTGGTCTGTATGAGCGGCGGGCGCAGCACCAGGGCATGCGAGTACTTGTCCCAGTTGGGGTATAAGGTCGTCAACATGAAGGGCGGCATGTCTGCCTGGACAGGAGATGTGGTATAGCTATAGCCAGGCCATGGCTGGATAGGCGCTCATGCAGCTCCTTTGTCACCGGTTGCATAATATGAGGTAAGGCATTCAATGGCTTTTCGCGTCTATCATGCGTGAATTGGCGTGAAATGAGTTTATGAGTCTAATTGGAGTATTTATCGGCCAAAAGGAGTAGAAATATTGCCGAGCAAGTGTGATAATGATTATCAACGAGAAGCGTTGATAATCATTTTTTTTACATTATTTCTCCGCCCGGCTACATGCGGGGAACACGCTGTATGAGGGGCAACCATGGGGGAGGCGCAATGTTGTGAGGTTAGATGATCAAGTGCATTTTGGCCGGGGGATCTCTCTGGTGTCCAGGGATGAAGATTGTGCCGTATACCGGATGCAAGACATTACCGGCGAAGGCCAAATGACCATGTACGAGCTATTCCCCGGTGTTGTGCTGCTTCATAATGACTTTAATATGGAGAGTTGCCGTTCCTACTTTCGGTCTTCCGCAGATATGCTGTGTATGGATTACTGCCATGAAGGACGGATTGAGTGGGAATGCGGCGGTCATTCCTGCATGTTTCTGGAGCCCAGCAGCATGTATCTCGATACCAGAAGCAATCATGTGCGTCCATACAGCTTTCCTCTCAAACGTTATCGCGGTTTGTCCGTATGCATTCTGCTGGAGGAGGCGTCGCGCAGCATGCCGCGCTTGTTTCCCGGATTTCCCGTAGATCTGTATGCGCTTCGGAACAAGTATTGTCTGGAGGGCCAGCCGTTTGTGGCGGGAGCCCCGGATATAAAGGGGTTTGCATTCGCCGATTTTTACATGGCTCCCAAGGCGGCCGGCTGTTATTACTGCAAGATTAAAGTGCTTGAGCTGTTGTTGTTACTCAATGCGCTGGAATTGCGGCGAGAGCATACCTCCCACCGCTACTTTCCCAAGCATCAGGTGGAAAAGGTGAAGGCGATAATGGCTTTTATTACGGCAGACCTTCAGCAGCACCATACTTTGGAGGAGCTTGCCGCGCAATTTGACATGCCTCTTACCAATATGAAGCATATTTTTAAGGGCGTGTATGGCACATCCATCTATGCCTATATGCGCAGCTGCCGGATTCATTCTGCCGCTGCCCAGTTAACCCGGACCAACGACAGTATAGCCGACATTGCCGCCCGCTGCGGTTATGACAATGCCAGCAAATTTTCCGCCGCCTTTAAAAGCCTTATGGGCTGCAACCCGCTGGTGTACCGCAAATCTACCGTATGAATGGAGGGAGGGGAACCTATGAAGGAAAAACATTGGATAAGCTCGGTGCTGTCCTTTGCTGCCCCTTGCAAGCCGCAATTATCCGTCTCGGTTCTGTGCGCCCTGATCAGCGTGGCGGGAGGTCTTATCCCATATATAGGCGTCTACCGGATCATCCTGTTGTTTTTTGGGCAAGGACCAACAGTGTCCGATCTGCTGCTCTGGAGCGGGGTATGTTTGGGAGGCTATATAATCAAGGTCGGCTTCTACGCTCTGTCCACGATGCTGGCCCATTATTCCGCCTACAGCATATTGGAGGGGATGAGGCTTGAGATTGCCGCCAAGCTGATGGAAGCCCCGCTTGGCACCGTTTTGAACCAATCCATCGGCAAGCACAAAAGTGTGATCATTGACCGGATCGAGACTATAGAGCTTCCTCTGGCTCATCTGATTCCCGAGGGGATCTCCAATTTGCTGTTGCCGGTATGCGTATTCTCTTATCTGGTGTGGATCGATTGGCGTATGGCGCTTGCCGCCATGATTACCATACCGGTTGCAGCGGCGGCCTATACCATCATGATGCGGACGTTTAATAAGCAATATGCCGATTTTATGGAATCCAGCAATGCAGTCAACAGCGTGATTGTGGAGTATGTGGAAGGGATCGAGGTCATCAAGGCCTTCAATCAATCCGCTTCCTCTTACCAAAAGTTCGAACAGGCTGTGGAAGCCTTTCGCGAGTACACCTTGGGCTGGTTCAGGAAAACCTGGAAGCTGATGAACTTCGGCAGCGCGGTGCTGCCGTCCACTTTGCTGGGAACCATGCCAGCAGGCATGGCCCTGTATCTCCATGGAAGTTTAGATGCAGCGGAGCTCGCCATCTGCCTGATTTTGTCGCTTGGGGTCATAGGCCCCTTGACAAGCTTTACCGTATTTGTAAATGAAGCTAAAGCCATCGAATACGCCGTTAAAGAAGCGGATCAGTTCTTAAGGCTGAAGGGACTTGAAAAAGCGGAGGAGCCGGTAAAACTTCGCAGCTATAATATTGAGCTTGACCAAGTGTTCTTCTCTTACGATCCGGACTGCACCGGGGCGTCCGGCAGCAAAGGCGGCTATGCCATTTCGGACCTCTCCCTCATGCTGCCCGAAGGAAGCTTCTCTGCTCTCGTCGGTCCGTCAGGAGGAGGGAAATCAACGGTTGCCAGGCTGATTGCGCGCTTCTGGGATGCGGACGGGGGAGAAATCAGGATAGGCGGCATCCCGGTCAAGCAGATTCCGTTGGATCAATTGGCAGATACGGTGAGCTTCGTAACCCAGGATAATTACCTGTTCAATTGCTCGTTGATGGAGAATATCCGGTTGGGCAACCCGTCCGCGACAGACGGAGAGGTTATCCAGGCGGCGAAAGCGGCCTGCTGCGACGAATTTATCCGCGGGCTTGAATACGGATACGATACCAAGGCCGGAGAGGCGGGCGGGAAATTATCAGGCGGAGAGAAGCAGCGGATTTCCATTGCCAGAGCCATTCTGAAGAATGCACCCATTGTTATCCTCGACGAAGCCACCGCCTTTACAGACCCGGAGAACGAGGATCAGCTTCAGCGGTCAATCCGTGCCCTCACCAAGGGCAAAACCTTGCTGGTCATTGCCCACCGGCTGTCAACCATAAGAAATGCGGACCGGATCATTGTTATGGATCACGGAAGGATTGTACAGACGGGGCCACACGGGGAATTGCTTGAAACTTGCGGGCTGTACAAGAGGATGTGGGAGTCCCACATCGGCGCCAAGACATGGGCGGTCCATCACGGACGCAAGGAGGTGCAGGTGGATGCTGGCATCCATACGGCGGATTATTAATTGGTCCGGAGAACGGAGAAGACGCTTATATCTGGGTTGCATCTACTCCTTCCTGCACTCGCTGTTCGCGGCAATGCCCATCATAGGAGCCGCTTACGGGCTTAACCTGATTATCGGGGACAGGAACGGAAGCTTGGTATTGACAGCGCATTGGGTGGTTTATCTGACGGGCTTCATGATTTTTGCCGTGGCGGGCAGGTTTTGGTTTGCTTATCTGCGGGCCTCTACGCAAGAAAGCATCGGGTACGAGGTGACGGCAGAGCAGCGGCTGGCGATTGGAAGCCATCTGAAGCAGGTTTCCATGGGCTTCTTTAACAGGAGAAATGCAGGGGAGCTTGCTGCTGCCGTTACCACGGACTTGTCCTTTTTGGAAATGATGGGAATGAAGATGGTCGATGTAGTGGTTAACGGATACATAGGCGCATTTGCAATGGTGCTGTGTTTGTCCTTTTACAGTGTGCAGGCCGCACTGGTTGCCGCGGCGGGTATTGGATTGTCCGCCGTCTTCCTGCAGCTGCTGAGCAAGAAAAGCAAGGAGAATGCCCCGTTGCACCAGCAGGCGCAGGACAGCATGATTGCGGCAACCTTGGAGTATATCAGAGGCATGGCAGTTGTGAAGGCATACAAGCAGGCCGGTATTTCCAAGGAAGGCATACGCCTGGCCTACAAGAGAAGCAAGGACATCAATCTGAGGATCGAGCGGAATTACGTTCCCTTCAATTGCCTTCACATCTTTTCTCTGCATGCGGCATCCGTCGGCATTGTGCTTGTGTCGGCCTGGCTGGGGATGCACAATGCGATGGAGTTAGCCACTGTTCTGATGATGGCGGTCTTCTCCTTCGTCATCTTCTCCCAAGTTGAAACCATCAATAACGCCGCGCATGTGCTCCGAGTCATCGACGCCACATTCGAGAAGCTGGACGGTCTGTTAAGCGAGGCGAGGCTGGATGAAGGCAGCAGACCGGTGGAGCTGTCCTCCCATGAGATCCGGTTCGACAATGTCACCTTCGCCTACGGGCAAAGACCTGTGCTCCGGGAAATATCCTTCACCGTGCCGGAGCATAAGACCACTGCCATTATCGGTCCCTCGGGAAGCGGGAAATCCACCATCTGCCATCTGATCGCCAGATTCTATCAAGCCGGTCAGGGCGTTGTCTCTATAGGCGGGGTCAATATAAGGGAAATGAGCTCGGACAGCGTGCTCCGCAATATCAGCATGGTCTTTCAGAAGGTGTACTTGTTCCATGATACGGTAAGGAATAATATCTGCTTCGGTAAGCCGGACGCCTGCATGGAGGAGATTGTGGAGGCGGCCCGCAAGGCATGCTGCCACGACTTTATCATGAGTCTTCCCGACGGGTACGATACGGTGATTGGAGAGGGCGGCTCTACTCTGTCGGGCGGGGAGAAGCAGCGGATCTCCATTGCCCGTGCCATGCTGAAGAATGCCCCGATCATTATTTTGGATGAAGCAACGGCCAGTGTAGACCCGGAGAATGAGAGCAGCATCCAGCAGGCAATCGGCGCGCTGGTACAGGGTAAAACACTTATTACCATAGCGCACCGTTTGTCGACCATTCAGAATGCGGATCAAATTCTGGTGGTGGATAAGGGATGTATTGTACAGAAGGGAACCCACGGAGAGCTTATGCGGCAGGAGGGACTCTATAAGAGGTTTCTGACTATACGCGAGGCGGCGGCCGGGTGGAAGCTTTAGCTGGGGCGTGTCCGGCGCATTTGATTTTTTTGCTGGAAAGAATTATGATGCAGCTAAGGAAATGGAGGCATTCTTAACTCGCATGAGGACAAGCTGCCGGCTCCGTCATTCCAAAAACGACAATAAAGGAGTGTTCAAAGGTGAAAATCAGCGCACGCAACCAACTCAAGGGCAAGGTCGTCGAAATCAGCGAAGGGCAGGTCAATGCCAAGGTAGTTGTAGATATTGGCGGCGGCAACAAGATCACTTCTATTATATCCTTGGAATCCGTTAAGGATTTGGAGCTGACTCTGGGCTCCGAGGTAACGACGGTTATCAAATCCTCCTCGGTTATGCTCATGGCGTAAGCTGCCCATAGGCAAAGCATCGCAAGCAATCCCCCCTTGCGCTCCCTGAGCGGCAAGGGGGGATTGCTATATGTGTCGGCTTTAATTAAAACATATTGTTTTAAACATATTGATTTACATAAGGGGCGGTGATAAAATATCCTTGTTATATATTTCACAATGTATAGAGAGAGGAAGATGAGGATAACGATGAAGTCATTGCAGCCGATAGAGATTGGCAGCCTGGTATTGAAGAACAGATTCATCATGGCGGCGATGGGGCCGGAGCTGGGCGACTTTGACGCGAGAACGGTGGACTACTATGTTCGGAGGGCGAAGGGCGGCGCCGCCATGATCCTGACCAATGTGATCGCCACCGAAGCCATTGACGGGCATGGTCCTTCCTCTACGCTGACTGAAGAGAGCTTTGCGGGCTTCAAGAGTCTTGTCGATCAAGCTCATGAATACGGCTGCAAGGTCTGTATTCAGATCATGCCGGGAGTGGGGCTTGGCGGTAAGGCGCCCCACCGGACCATGCCTGCCAGCGTGTCGGCGGATATGATGTTCGAGGAGCTGACCAAGGCGGAGATTGCTTTCATTCAGCAAGAGGTGTTCAAAACGGTGGGTTTGGCCAAGCGGGCCGGAGCGGATGCGGTTGAACTTCATGCTTACGGCGGATACCTGACGGATAAATTCATGACGGCCAGGTGGAATATCCGTACAGATGAGTATGGAGGAAGCTTTGACAACCGGATGAGATTTTTAACCGAGATTATTGAGGGCGTGCAGCAGGAATTGAGCAAGGACTTTCCGCTGATCGTCAAGTTTACTCCCTGCCACTTCTTGCCGCCTGAGCAGGGCTACAGGGCGATGGAGGAAGGCATTGAAGTTGCCAAGCTATTGGAGCGCAAGGGCGTTCATGCTCTCCATGTGGATACCGGCTGCCACGATAACTGGTATATGGCGATGCCCCCGATCTATCAGCAGGAGGCTGTGACCCAGCTGTATGCTGCCAGAATGGTCAAAGAAGCCACATCCTTGCCGGTAATCACCAACGGCAGGCTTGGCGATATCGGCAAAGCGGAGGCCGCATTGCAGAACGGCTGGATCGATATTGTCGGTGTTGCCAGAGCGTTTCTCGCCGACCCCGATTTTCCCAACAAGGTGCTGGAAAACAGGACGGATGAGATTCGCTCCTGTATTTACTGCAATGAGGGCTGCATCAAAAGTGTGGTGGAAGGGGAGAGCATCAAATGTGCGGTGAATCCCCTGGCCGGGTACGAAAGCGTGAAAAAGGTAGGCATTGCCGCCAAGCCGCAGCAAATACTGGTGATCGGCGCAGGCCCAGGCGGATGCCAGGCTGCAATCACCGCCGCCGAGGCGGGACATGATGTGGAAATATGGGAGAAGAGAGACCGGCTGGGCGGGAATTTTTATAACGCTTGCCTGCCCTCCTTTAAGAGAGATGGAGAAAAGCTGCTTCAATATTATAAGATCGAATTGAAGCAGCGGAATATCCGCATAAAGTACTGCATGGAGGCCACCGAGGAAAAGGTGCTGGCGTACAAGCCCGATGCGGTGATTCATGCAACGGGGGCGTCGCCGCTGAAGCCCCGGTCCATCCCGGGCATCGAGAAGGCCCATGTTGCTTCCGCCACAGAGGTATTGGACAACAGCGTGTTTATCGGAGAGAATGCGGTTGTCGTCGGGGCGGGGTTGGTCGGATGTGAAACAGCGCTTGTGTTGGCCAATAACGGGAGGAGCGTGACGGTGATCGAGATGGCTGACAAGATCCTGCCGGAGCCGGTTTTCATTCAGAATGCCATGATGCTTCATCGAATGCTCCAGCATCCGAAGATCACCTTCAAGACCTCCAGCAAGCTAATCCGGATTGACGACCATGCCGTTGCGGTGCAGACGCCGGAGCAAGAGGAGATCATTCCCTGCGATAATGTGGTTTTGGCTATGGGCTTCTTGCCCAACACCCATATTTTCCGGGCGCTGCAGGATAAGATCAGGATCGTGAACGTAGGTGACAGCGTGCAGGTCAGAAAGGTGCTGGATGCCGTCCACGAGGCGCATGATGCAGTACTCGGTCTTCATTAATGCAATCCTGAACGGCTTTCGATATCATAAAGAGGTAAGGCCGATTGCAGTCCTGCAGCCGGCCTTCTGCATGTTTTCCGAGAGGTTCAATTTGTACTTCCATTGTTAAACCCGGCTATTGTGTTTATAATATGCTAAGGAATAATATGTTACGAGGTGGCAGATGAGAGAACTGAAGAGCATTGAAGAGCGGATTCTGGACCGGGCGCTGTACCTGATGGGAATCAGGAGGACTTGCGATATCCCGATTCGTGCTATAGCGAAAGAAGCGAGTGTCAACGTCAGCGCCATCAATTATTATTTCCGGACCAAGGAAGAGATGCTGCGGCTGGTGAAAGAGTTCTACATCGAGAATACCATGACGGTTTCTGCTATACTGGACAGCGAACAATACGACGATGAAGAGAAGCTGATGCTCGCAGGAAACGAGATTATGGAATATTCCCTGAGGTTTCCCGGCAACGCGGTGCTGGTGAGTGATTCCATGAAATTGCCCGAGATGGATGACACCTCGAAGAGGATGATTCGCATCTCCGATGAAGTAGGGACCCGGCTGCGCATCTTGCTGCGCAAGGTTGTTCCGGGCGATGAGGCAGCCGGCAATTTCAAGTATTTAATATTCATGTCCTCCATTAACTACCCCACCCAATATGATGGCATTGTCTATGATTTCGGGGGAAGGCTGCTCGATGAAAGAGAGAACAGAATCATGTATCTTAAGATGCTGATCAAGGCGCTGAAATCGGTATAGTCCATGCTCCCGGACCGCTAAACAGACTATCCTGGCATAGTCTCTTTTTTTACGAAATTGTTCAAACAATATGTTTTAAACGTATTGATTTAAAAACAAGGCTTAGGTATAGTGGAGTTGTACATCGGAAAGCAAGGAAGGTTTCTGAACAGGATTGTGAAAAGAATAACGTAGTAAGGCCCGTATACAGAGATATCATTTAAGGAGGAGACTTTTTATGGCATATGAGACTCTTTTTAGTCCGATTGCAATCAGGGGTCTGGAATTGAAGAACCGGATCATGTTTCCGGCGATGGGAACCAAGATGGCAACCGAAGACCGGTTCGTTACGCAGCAGGTGATCGATTATCACATAGCCAGAGCGGTGGGAGGCTGCGGGTTGAATTTTACTGAAGTATGCTCCGTCTATAAGCTTGCTTCTCCCAAAAAATTTCTCGCCATATCGGAGGATAAGTATATTCCGGGGTTGCGAAAGCTTGTTGACGCCATTCATGACGCCGGAGGGAAGGCGGGAGTGCAGCTGTGGCTGGGCGGCCTGGCAGTGGGGAGTGATCCAGAGCAGATGATCATCATTCCCAGTCCGATTCCGGTACCCGGGACGGAATACACCATTCCCGGAGCCGATCTCAAGACGATCAAGGAAGCGGTGAAGGCATTCGGCGAAGCCGCCAGCCGGGCAGTTCAGGCCGGATTTGACACAATAGAGTTTCACGCCGGACATAATTATACGCCCCATTCCTTCCTCAGCCCCTTCTTTAACCGGAGAACGGATGAATACGGGGGAGTGCTTGCCAATCGCGCCAGATTCCTGATCGAATGCATAGAGGCCATCCGGGGGAACATTCCTGAGGACATGCCGTTGTTCATGAGAATTGATGCCCATGACGATTATTTGGAGGGGGGGCTGACCATTGAGGAGGTCATCGGATTCTGCAGGATGGCCAAGGCTGCCGGAGTGGATGCCCTGGATGTATCACGCGGCAACTTCTCTTCTTCGGCCATCATCTACGAGGTGCCGCCCATTGATCTGCCAAGAGGCTTCAACGTGGATAATGCGGCGCGGATCAGGCGAGAAACCGGCATGACTACTGTTGCTGTTGGGCGGATCAATGATCCCGGCCAGGCAGAGGAGATTGTGGCGGGCGGCAAGGCCGATATGGTAGTGATCGGCCGCGCCCAACTCGCCGATCCTGAATTCTGCAACAAGGCTCAAGCGGGGAGAGCAGAGGAGATTGTCCGGTGCGTCGGGTGCAACCAGGGCTGCTACGACGGTTTCGTCTCCCCTGAATTCGCGTATATCACTTGTCTGAGAAACCCCGCCCTGGGCAGGGAGGCGGAATACAGGCTGACCGCGGCGGAGCTGCCGAAGAAGATTCTGGTGGCAGGCGGGGGAATAGCAGGTCTCGAAGCAGCCATGGTCTTAAAGCGCAGAGGGCATTATCCGATTGTCTGTGAGGCCTCCGGCTCGTTGGGAGGGCAGTTCGCCCTTGCCGGTGAGGCTCCCAGAAAAGAAGAGATGAAGCAAGCCGCCTTGGCGATGGGCGAGCAAGCGGGGAGAGAAGGCGTGGAAATTCGTCTGAACACTCCCGTCACTCCTTCTTTGGTTGCTGAGCTGCAGCCCGATGAGGTGGTCATTGCCGTAGGCGCTGTTCCCATGGAGTTGAAGGTTCCCGGAAGTCAGCTGCCTCTGGTCACCAATTCCCATGATGTTCTGTCGGGCAAGGCTAAGGTAGCCGGTCAAGTGGTTATCGTCGGGGGCGGACTGGTAGGCCTGGAGGTCGCCGAATATGTGCACGGCATGGCCTCGGAAATTACGGTCGTGGAAATGCTGGATCAGGTTGCCAAGGATTTGGGCCAGCTGCGCTCCATCTGCGTCATGGAAAGTCTCTTGGCCTCGGGGGTCAAGACGCTGACAGACTCCAAGTGTGTGGAGATTAAGGAGCATGCCGTCGTAGTGGAAAGCGGAGGGAAGCTTACAGAACTCCCTTGCGATTCGGTCGTGGTCGCCATTGGCGCCAAGTCCCGCCGCTTCGAAGAGATAGAGGCGTATTGCCGGGACCATGGCATTCCTTGTCATGCCATCGGCGATGCAGTACGCGCCCGCAGGGCACTGAATGCTGTAGCCGAGGCCAATGAGGTGGCCCGGGCGATCTAGGGGATTGGATCGTCAGCCCGCGGCACACTATTAGCCGGCAAACAACAGAACCGGAGCCGAGCGGTTTGATTCCGCTTAGCGCCGGTTCTTCACGTATCAGGGAGAATTCTGCAGGCATATCTTGAATGGCACGCGCAAGCTTATTCGCTGCGCAGAGCCACAACCGGATCTTTCTTGGCCGCGAACTTGGCGGGGATGAAGCCCCCCAGGATGGTCAATCCTACACTGAGCAGGATCAGCAGCAAGGCATGAACCGGGTCCAACTGGGCCACGTTGGACAGGTCAGTCATGGACTTAATGATGCTGTTAACCGGAATGGTCAGCAGATAAGCGATGCCGATGCCGAGCAAGCCCGAGATGCTGCCGATAATCGTCGTCTCTGCGTTGAACACCCGGGTGATATCCTTCTTGCGGGCTCCCAGGGCGCGAAGCACGCCGATTTCCTTGGTCCGCTCCAGTACGGAAATATAGGTAATGATGCCGATCATAATTAGGGATACGACCAATGAAATGGAGGCAAAAGCGATCAGAACCAGCGTGATGCCGTTCATAATCCCGCTGGACAGATTCGTCACCATGGCCGCCAGGTCGGTGTAAATAATCAGTTGCTCGGTTTGCTTGCCTGCATTCCATTGGTCCAGATAATCCACAACCGCTTCCTTAGCTTCGAAGTCCTTGGGGAACAGGGAGATGGAGGCGGGAATGGACACGGCTCCCAAGGAGGCAAGGGCATCTTCCTTCGAGGCGGCGTCGAGCGGATCGGACATGGAGCTGCCGCCTCCGCCCATTCCCATCCCCATTCCCATTCCTCCGGGTCCCATGGGGAAGCCGGCCACTCCTGCGAACACCTTGCCGGAGTATACATTGACCTTATCATTTTCCTGCTGGGCCTTCACGATTGCCGAGGCTTGGGCATGGGTAATGAATTCCTGGGCCAAGGCATCCGAATAGGCGATGCCCGCGGACATGGTGGACATGGGAGAATCCTGCTGTTTGCGGATAATCCCCGAGATGTTCAAGGTTACGGCTTTGCTGCTGTTGTACATTTCGCTTAAGTTCGAGGTGCTGCCGTTTATTTTGAACAAATCCCCGGACCTAACATAATAATCCTCATTGTGAATCAGCTTGAACTCCTTGCCCACGATCTTGTCGAAGCCGATGTTCTCCACCTGGTAATCCAGTCCGATGGCATCCAGCACCGTCAGGCTCATGCGGTTATACTCGTCTACTACCATCACCAGATCAGTGGGTTTCTGCGGGAAGCTGCCTGCCAGCAGATCATAATAGCTCTGAAGGTAGCTGCTGCTGAAGGCCTCCGACTGGCTTGGATAAGAGACAAACCCTGCTTTGGCGGTATTCACGGGAACAGCGTTCTGTCCGTCCAGCTTCAGAATGTTCATATTCACCTTGCGGCTGTAGGAGACGCCATCCAGCAGGGAGGAGTCGATCTTGCCCAGATAATCCAGATACTCTTGGGTGATCAGATTGGTATGCAGAATGGTATTGGCCACAGGATCATACGGATAAATCTCCGCGGCTGTGGTGAATTCTACGGGCTTATCCCCGTCGTCCCCGGCGTTTGTTCCCGGGTGCTGGGCAAGATCCAAGTTGGCTGCTGTTTGGGAAATCATCACAGGAAAATTGGACAAGGCTCCGGACTCATAGCTGCTGATCTGTTTGTCGAAGCCGTTGGACAAGGAGAGAATCAGGGCGATGCCGATAATGCCGATGCTTGAAGCGAAAGCGGTAAGTCCGGTTCTCCATTTCTTGGTGGAGATGTTACGTCCGGACAGCTTCAGAGCGGTATAATAACTCATGGCTGTTTTCTTAAGCTGATAATTGCTGTGAGGCTGAACATCAGACGGGGGATTGCTGTCGGAAACCACCTTGCCGTCCCTGAACTGCACGATCCGGTCCGCATAAGTCCCGGCAAGCTCAGGATTGTGGGTAACCATGACCACCAGCTTGTCCCGGGCAATCTCCTTGATCAAATCCATAATCTGCTCGCTCGTTCCGGTATCCAGCGCTCCGGTAGGCTCATCCGCCAAGATGATGTCCGGATCGTTGGCCAGCGCTCTGGCGATGGCCACACGCTGCATCTGGCCCCCTGACAGTTGCCCGGGCTTCTTGTGGATATGATCCTTCAGACCCACTTTCTCCAGGGCTTCTACAGCCTTCTGGCGCTTGACCGCACCGCTAACTCCGCTTAGGGTCATGCCCATCTCTACGTTATCGGTAATGCTGAGATGGGAGATCAGGTTATAGCTTTGGAAGATAAAGCCGACGCTGTTATTGCGGTAAGCGTCCCAATCGCTGTCCTTGAAGGACTTGGTGGAAGTGCCGTTAATAACCAGATCTCCGCTGTCGTATTGGTCCAGGCCTCCGATCAGGTTCAGACAGGTGGTTTTGCCCGATCCGCTGGGGCCCAATATGGCCACAAACTCATTTTTGCGGAAGGACAAACTGATGTTGTTGAGCGCCGTCTGGGTAAACGTGCCCGTGGTATAGCTCTTCGAGATATTCTTTAACTGCAGCATGGTCTCATCCTCTCTTTTTATACGAAAATGCCAGATTATGGCGTTTTCATTCGGGGGGCTCCCCCAAAAGTAGCCGGATTTTGCTTCAAAGCATTTCGTCACTTTTGGGGGATTGTTTTATAGGGAAATGCTTCTGGCAGCTTTCCGGAAAAGGGCGGCCTTCATCTGTAATTGAGAGTCTTCCAACTCTTCCGGGGGATTAGATGTTATGCTACCATAGCAAGATCAACTGAATATCAACAAGGGCGCTTGCGGCAAATAAAGGCAGTCCGCGGTTCATATTGGGTTGATAATTCTGTTATATAATGGATAAGCTTGGACAACGGAAGAAGCGGGTGAGAACATGATCAAGATTCTGGTGGTTGAAGATAATGAAAAACTGCGGCAGTTAATGTGCACGGTTCTTGCCAAACAAGGATTTAATCCCGTTATGGCGGAAGACGGCGAGCAGGCGCTGGATATTCTGCATACGCATCATATCGATCTGGTCATATCGGATATTATGATGCCCAATCTGGACGGTTTCCAACTGATCGGAAGATTGCGGGAGGCGGGCTACAACATGCCGGTTCTGACCGTTACGGCCAAAGACAGCTTCTCGGATAAGCAAAAAGGTTATTTGGCTGGAACGGACGATTATATGGTCAAGCCCATTGACATCAATGAGATGATCCTGCGGGTAAGGGCGCTGCTCCGCCGGGCGCAAATCGCCAGTGAGCGGCGGCTCAACATCGGTGATCTGGTGCTGGATTATGATTCATTGTCTGTCCTCTCTCAAGGAGATACTACGGCGCTCCCCCAGAAAGAGTTCCATTTGCTGTACAAACTGCTGTCTTATCCGAACAAAATCTTCACCCGGCATCAGCTCATGGATGAAATATGGGGAATGGATTCGGAGACGGAGGCCCGCACGGTGGACGTCCATATTAACCGGCTGCGGGAACGGTTCAAGCACACCGCCGAATTCGAGATTGTCACAGTACGGGGATTGGGCTACAAGGCGGTGAGGAAGTCTTGAAGCAGCGCAAACAGTCGGGCAATCTTTGGGGCATCCTGGTGCAGATGGTGTTTCTGATCATGATGGCGGCGGCTTTTTTAATGTCCCTTATGGCGTTTGCCATTGTCAACTTCCAGATTTTCAATCTGAACCGCTTCAATGTGCTGTGGCCGATTGTCTTTGCCATGATCTCGAGTGTGCTGATCGGGACCGGCATTACCGCTCTCGCCGGTCGCAAGATTCTGGCTCCCATTACCGAACTGAGCGAAGCGGCCAAGGAAGTGGCCAAGGGCAATTTCAAGGTCAGGCTGGGGAGTGAAAACCACAGGGTGCAGATTCTTGGGGAGATGGCCGCCAACTTCAACAAGATGGTGCAGGAATTAAACAGCATCGAGACCTTGCGCAACGATTTCACCGTCAATGTTTCCCATGAATTCAAAACTCCGATTGCGGCCATCGAGGGCTACGCCTCCCTGATGCAGGACAAGGATCTAACAGTGGAGGAGCGGCAGGAATACAGCCGTCTGATCATGGAGAGCACAAGACAATTATCTTCGTTGTCCAGCAATATATTGAAGCTGTCGAAGCTGGAGAATCAGGAGTTTGTGCTGGAGAAAGCCCGGTTTGATCTGGACGAGCAAATCCGTCATGCCATTCTTCTGCTGGAATCCCAATGGAGCGAGAAGCTGTTGAATCTGGATATTGCGCTGGACAGCGTCCGTTTCTACGGCAACGAGGATCTGCTCATGCAGGTATGGCTGAATCTGCTGGGCAATGCGGTCAAGTTCACCGATGAAGGCGACGAAATCGCGGTTAGCCTGACAGTTTCCGGGAACACAGTTGTGGTGCGGATTGCCGATACGGGGATCGGGATGAGCGCGGAGGTGCTGGGACATATATTTGAGAAGTTCTATCAGGGGGATAAATCGCGTTCCGCGGAGGGCAACGGTCTGGGATTGTCGCTGGTCCGACGGATCATCGATCTGTGCGGCGGCTCCATCGCGGTGGAGAGCAACCCGGGAGAAGGCTCCGCTTTTACCGTTACGCTGCCGTACATTCAGCTTTAGGGTTAGCCCTGCCCCGGACTGCCGCGGTGGTCGTTGCACTCTCCGGTGATTCTGGCAGGCAGGCGCGTGAAATGGTAAGATGGTGAAAGCAGGATGGATTACAATTGTACTCATGCAACATATAGCGGTATATAACAAAGGTGGTATATTGTCCCTATGGCCAAGCAGAAGTTTTATGTAGTATGGAAAGGAAAAAGTCCAGGCATCTATAGAACCTGGGAGGAGTGCAAGCATCAGGTGGACGGCTATCCCCAGGCCAGATACAAGTCCTTCGAAACGGCGGGGGAAGCTGAGGCCGCGTACAAGGCGGGAGCCGGGAAAATGTGGGCCAAAAGCGGAGGCGCGGCCAGCGGAGGAACGGCCTCAGGCAAGAAGCAGGCTGCCGCCCCAGGCGGACAAGCGGAAATTGATTATGACAGCATCTCCGTGGATGTAGGAACCAGAGGCAATCCGGGGCCGGTGGAATACAAGGGTGTGGATACGGGAACCGGAGAAATTATTTTTTATGCGGGACCGATTGAGAACGGGACTAATAATCTGGGTGAATTCATCGCTATTGTGCATGCGCTGGCTTATCTGAAACAAACGGGAAGCAACAAAACGGTATATACGGATTCACGAACAGCCCTCAGTTGGTTAAAAAACAAGAAGGTTGCCTCCACCCTGGTCCGAAACGAATCCACCAGGAAGATCTGGGAGCTGACGGACCGGGCGGTCAGATGGCTGGAGAATAATACCTATTCCAACAAGGTCATTAAATGGAACACAGAAGAATGGGGAGAGATCAAGGCGGATTTCGGGAGAAAATAAGCAATTGCTATGAATGGTCAGGCCTCTGCATGGCTATCCTCCGGATTACAAGGGGGACAGTGATGCAGAGGCCTATTCCGGTTGGCCTGGCTCATCTGCTGATTTCTTGCCGCCGGCTCCCCGCTTGCCGGCCATAATCAGCCAGATCATAATCGGAGCAAGAAAGTTGCCGGCAATAATCAACACGGCAATCGTCCAGAGAAACCACCAGCTGTTCAGAACATACTTGTAGACCCAGGTGCCCATTATGTCCATGGTGTGCCCCTCCTGCTGCATCTTATCCTCCCCTCAAACTCCCCTGAACATGCAGCATCTGGGAATAAAATGCCCGCGGGAATGGCATCTTAACGACAGGCGGTTCAGCAAGATAATTACATTCATGCCGGGAGGGAACGCTATGACGCCAGATAATACGGCTCAGCCGGACGGGGCGGTCTCCGCCCAATTAGCGGATAACCAACGCATAATGGATCAGATCCTGGAGGACAGCTCGGATATTGAACGGCGGGACTTTGTCATGAAGGAGAATCGTGGTGCAGCGGGCAGATGCATGTATACCGATGGTCTGGTGAGTTCGGATGACATTCAGCTGATCTTGCAGGCGCTTGTATTGTTTTCCCGGATACCGGACTCCCCCGCAAGCAGCCTGCCCGATGCGGAGGCGCTCAGAATGCATCTGCTTGTCAATGCTTCTGTGAAGCTTGCGTCCACCATAAACGAATGTGTCGATGCAGTATTGGTGGGGGATTGCGCAGTCTTTGTAGACGGAATGGACAAGGCGCTTATCGTTGCGGCACGTGGCTGGGAAAAGAGGGGAGTAGACGAGCCGGCTACAGAAAGCGTGGTCCGGGGGCCGCGGGACGGATTCACGGAGAGCATCAGGACCAACACGGCTCATATCCGCAGGCGGATCCGCGACCCGGAGCTGCGGATCGAATCCATGCAGATTGGGGAGCGCACCAAAACCGATGTTTGCATCCTCTATATCAAAGGGATCGTCAAGAAAGGACTCATAGAAGAAATCCGAAACCGGCTGGGCCAAATCCAAGTGGACGGCATCCTGGAAAGCGGATATATCGAAGAATTTATTGAGGATGCCCCGCTGTCTCCGTTCACTACCATTCAGAGCACAGAACGGCCCGATAAGGCAGCCGCGGCCATTCTGGAAGGCAGAGCCGTAATCCTTGTGGACAATACCCCTTTCTGCCTGATTGTGCCCACTTACTTCTGGAGCTATTTCCAAGCCTCGGATGATTATTATTCCCGTTATTGGGTAGGCTCCTTCTTCCGGATTATCCGGTACATCGCCTTTGTCATCAGCTTGATGCTGTCTTCTATCTATATCATGCTGGTTTCCTTCCATCAGGAGATGATTCCCACTGGTCTTGCACTGACGATTGCCTCCGGAAGAGAGGTTGTGCCTTTTCCGGTGCTGCTGGAGGCATTATTCATGGAATTGGCTTTTGAACTGATGCGGGAAGCCGGGCTTCGCCTGCCCAAGCCCGTCGGGCAGGCTGTAAGCATCGTCGGTTCCCTGATTGTAGGACAGGCGGCAGTCCAAGCAGGGCTTGTTTCCCCCTTTATGGTCATTGTAGTGGCCATTACCGGTATATCCTCTTTCGCCATACCCAATTACGCCGCCTCCTTCTCCATCAGGCTCATCCGCTTCCCGCTGCTGATTGCCTCGGGAACGCTGGGATTACTGGGATTTTCTGCTGTAACTTTTGCTTTGATTATCCATGCGTTGTCCCTGCGTTCCTTCGGCGAGCCTTATCTGTCTCCGCTGACGCCGTTCCGCCCGTCCGACCAGAAGGACACTCTGCTGAGATTTCCATGGTGGAGTATGATGAGGCGGCCCCAACTGGCCAGCGGAGAGGCGACAAGAATAGCCAAGGGCCAGCGACCTTCTCCTCCATCTTCGGACAAATTGGGAGGTGCATCCGATGAAGAGGGTGCTTAAGGCGGCTCTTGCGGCATCTCTCCTGCTTCCGCTCTTTGGCTGCGGGCAGATCCAGATCAATGAGCTTGCGATTGTTACTGCAGTAGGTATAGATCCCGGGGAGAAGGAGGGTTGTGTGCGCATGGCTGTCCAGATTGTGCGGGCGGCCGATGCCAGAGGCCAGACCGGCGCACCCTCAGGAGGAACAGGGGAACCCATTTACTCCATCTCTGCTGAAGGGGAGACGATCTTCGAGGCCATCCGCAATCTGGCCCGCTTCTCTTCCCGCAGAGTCTATTGGGCCCATAATTTCGTTATTGTTCTCAATGAAAAGTATGCGCGCAAGGGAATCGGGGACATGATCGATTTCTTCACCCGCAACCCCGAGCTTCGCATGAATACTTGGGTTGTGGTTACGCCGGATGCTGCCAGTGAGGTTATCTCCACGGTTACAGGACTTGAGGTCGTGCCCGGTGAAGCCATTGACAAGCTGTTTCGTTACAACGAGATTGTGGGTGAGGCGCCCTCAACCAATATGATGCGTTTGTTCGAAGCCTATATGAGCAAGACGAGCCAGCCGGTTCTGGCCAAGCTGCAGCTGAAGAAGCGGGGCATCTCCAATAAGAAGCCCATGGAATTTGGCTCGGTCAATCAGGTGGAGCTATCCGGGGCCGCCGTCTTCAAGGGGGACAAGATGGTGGGCTGGCTTACATCGGAGGAGACCAGGGGGCTGTTGCTGCTGCTGCAAAAGATAGATTCCTCGGTAGAAGCCTTGCCCTGCCCGGGACATGAGAATTCACTGGTCACCCTGGAGTTGAAAAAGCAGAGGGTGCAGGTTACGCCAACGTTTGAGAACGGCAGGCCGGGATTTTCCATCAAGGTGGATGCTACCGCCAGCATCGTGGAGGCAGGCAAGCTGGAATCCCTCGAAGAGGTAACAGATGAACTGCAGAAGAGCCTGGAGGAGCAGATCCGCAAGCAGCTTCAGGCTGTTACCGAGAAGGCGCAGCACAAATACAGATCGGATTTTCTCAAGTTCGGTGAGGTCTTCAATAATAAGTATCCGTTGGAGTGGAGGAGCTTCTCAGATAACTGGGACGAAGCATTCACGGAAGCGGAGATCGTTTACCATGTCAAGGCCAGGATCGACAGCTCCGTTCTCAAGCTGAAGGGGAATCTGAATATGAAGGGGGGGAAGCCATGAAGATCCGCATTACATCCGGCATGCTGATGGCGCTGGTGATCAATATGATTTATGCCAAATCGATCGGTATAACCCAGGGCATCGCGGCAAGGGAAGTAGGGGCGGATATGTGGATCGCCACCCTGTTTTCCATCATGCAAGGAGCGTTCATGATCTGGCTGACAGCTGTCGCGGTCAGGCGTGCGGGCGGCAAGGAGTTAATCGACGCTGTAGGAATTCATATGGGCAAGTGGACCGGGAAAGCGGCGGCATTGCTCATGTTTCTCTTTTTTACGGGGGCGTTTGCCGGGGTTATGATCACGTTTGTATACCACCTGATGGACTATTTTCTGCCGCAGGTCCCTGTGTACGTGTTCATCATCATTCCTCTGGCGGTGGGCTGCTTCGGCGCGTTTCACGGTCTTGAGGTAATGGCGCGCATGGCCTTCGTGGGTGTATTCACCATTCTCTGTCTCAACATCTCGCTCCTGGCCGGGTCATTCTATGAGTTTGACATCCGCAACCTGGCCCCTGTCCTGCAGAACGGCGTGGGAGCTACCCTATGGGCAAGCCGGCATAATGATACGGAATGGGCGGTGGCGGTGATGATGGCGGCGATCATACTTCCGTTGGTGAACAACCGGAGCAACTGGGGGAAGAGCAGTGTGGTCAGCATGCTGATGGGCGGCTTGCTGGTCGTCATGTGGCCCCTTATGGAAGCTGGAGTACTTTCTGCGGAGGTAGCGGGCCAATATGTGGTCGCATGCATGCAGATGGCCAGAAGCGCGCATCTGGGTCATTTTATACACCGGTATGAAATGATTATGATCGTATTCTTTGCCACTTCCACGATGGTTCAGATTATGATGTGCCTGTTCTGTGCAAGCCATTGCCTGTCCAAGACATTCGGTATAAAAGATTACCGGCCCTTGCTGGTTCCCGCTGCGCTTGTACTGGGGGCATTCAGCTATTGGATTGTGACGAATCATTTCCGGGCCATGCGTTGGGAGGAAGCCTACTGGCCCTACATTAGCTTGCCGATCGCCATTGCACTGCCGTTATTGCTGCTGGCAGGCGGGATGATCCGCCGCTCTAAATCCTAGCGGATGGCGGCCTCAGGGCGGATATTGGTGATTTGCCAGGGACCGGCTGCAGAGGACCGGCTCATATTCCAGCAAAGGGTAACAGCCTGGGGGCGTGCTCCTGTACGCCACAGCACCACCCGGGTCCGCAGCACGGTGTCCAGCACACTGGACCCTGGTGAGCCTCCATCCGGTGCTTTACCGATGCGGCGTGAGGACTTAAGGGAGGCGTCCAGCCATTCCCCGGTGAGGAGTGTTTGCTCGGGGGAGCCGTTTTGGAGCAGCACTTGCAGGATATGCTTGTCTTTTTGATTGGAGGCGATCAAGAACAAGTCTGCTACCTCAACGGGAGTGAGACGCTGATGATAAGCCTCCAATTCTCCGCATGCCTTGTGGATCATTGCCTGATGCGCAGGATCGGTATGTCCCGAGCCGTGGGTGATAGAGCCCTTGTAATGGATGCAGAAGTGTCCGCTGAAGTCGTTGTCGGGAATCCCATCGCCTCCATGCGGCATGCCATGCATTGATGCCCCGATCATCCCCTTCTCCGTGCTCACCAGAACCGCGCGGCGGTTCCAGCTCCATTCTCCTCCGTATATCTGCTTCATAACCGCCGTATCCTCCTTGGTCAGCGGCTGAACGTCAGCATGGGAGGAGCCGGCCCGGCGTTGTCCGCGGAAGGCCAGCCCGGTTTCCAAATCGGTTATGGTGGCAATCATGCCTTTGGGAACCAGCTTATCCGCTTCAGCCCAGGCAACCGATCTGCCGTAATGGGTCCGGGACAGTTGGCTGCTTGCAGCTTGAAGCGCACGGGCCATGCCGTCCGGCATGCTGTAGGCAACAGGTTCTCCCATGCTGCCGGTTCTGGCAGTCAGGATGCCGTTGCCGTTATAACGGTAGCTGGTTCTGGCGGCGGCAGGACCTGCTGACAGCTCCAGCTGTGTATAAGGAATGGCAGGAAGACCGCTTGGTGCCGGCTTCAGGTTGTCCAGCCAGGAAGACCATTGGGTGGACTGGATTTGCAGGGTGGTTTGCAGCGCGGCGTCCTCTGAAGAGCGGACGGACAGTTCCAGATTCTCCACGGCGTCCCGGGAGGGCTTGCGCCCGGCGTTATAGCCGGCAAGCTCATCCTGCACTGCATGGGTATGAGAAGCTGCGGCGCACAGGCCGGCGGACAGTATAAGAGAAAACAGCACAATGCGGCGGAGACATAATCGGCTGTTCATGCGTGAACCCTCCTCGTGCTGGGGAAACTCGACCTACGGTTCTAAGCATTTACCAAGCAACACAAAATAAAACACGGAAAAACCTGGTGGTTTCTCCGTGTTGCGGGAGGGGGTTCTATCGGTTGTGTTCTGTCTCGATCTCATACTGACTTCCCACGAAAGTGGAGGTTTTCACGTCCACGACCATCGCCGGATACATTCTGCCCGGCAGCGGGTCATGCAGGCTGTACCGGATTACCGCTGTGTTTCCCGAAAACGTAATGGAATCTACGCTGATGCCGTAGCCCGGACTGGGCTTTTCCCCGCGGGTAAGAACCACTTCATTGACTTGTTCACTGATTTTGACCATGGTTACTCTGATGGGCTCCTCAACCGGTTCTTTCTGCAAGTTCTCCGATATGAGCTTCTGCTCCGCTACGAATTTCAGCGCTTCATTAAGCCAGACGGCCGCTTCCGAACGGGAAATGTTCTGTTTGGGCAGGAAGTTCTGGTCCTGGTCCAGCTTGGCAATCTTGGCGATCAGCAAGGTCTGGATACTGCCCATGTAAGCTGTGTCCACTGACGCCTCGTCTCCGATCAACACGAACATTTGAATGAAGGCATACGGCCCCTTGGTTTGTATGGCTTGGCATAGAAGTTCCGCATATTGCTCGCGGGTCATAAGGGCCTCAGGGTCCAAATCGCCGGAGAGAGACAATCCGTTATGGTAGGCGGAGACAAAGGATGGGGCATACCATGCATCATCGGCTACAGCAGTGAAATAATCACTGGCTTGGGGCTGCTGTGCGAAGCGGAACCGGTCCAGATTCAGACCGAAGCCCTTCACCATCAGATGAACGGCCTGGGCATAGGTCAGTGCCGATTGCGGCTGGAATTGCCCGTCTTCTACACCGTTCACAATTCCCTGCTCCTGCAGGGAACGGATGCTGCTCTTGCCGGGATCATGGTCCGTATCGGAAAAGGCAAAGCCTGTCATGTTGGGAAGAAGCGAAAAAGCCAGCACAAGGGACAAAATAAAGCTGCATGTGTGTTTTCTCATAGCTTGCACCTCCACCCTTATGAACGGATGCGAAGTGACAAATGTTGCGGGGTTGTATAGAATAAGCTCATAGCCCGTACTCTTGACGGAAGGTCTTTTGGCGGGGCAGTTTGAGATTGGGAGGAAACATATGAACAGAGGCGGTCAAGTGGAGAATGCGGAGTACAAGCCTGCGGGGGATGAAGCGGATCATACAGCGGATAAATGTGAATCAGAATGCGTGCATGCCGATGCGGTTGAGTCTGCGAAGAAAGAGGCGGCCGGCTCGGACCAGATCGAGGATCTGGCCAATCTGTTCAAAGCTCTGTCGGACCAGACCAGGCTCAGGATCATTCACTCTCTGCTGAACCGGGAGCTGTGCGTCTGCGATATATGCGATGTCCTTGACATGCAGCAGTCCGCCGTGTCCCACCAGCTCCGGGTGCTGCGGAATATGCGCATTGTCCGGCGCCGCAAGGAGGGCAAGATGATGTTCTACTCCCTGGACGACCAGCATGTGGAGGGCTTGTTTCTACAGGGTCTTCATCATATCTCCCATAAGTAAAGGGGCAGATCATGTTTCTCAATCTTCCGACTTCGCGCGGTCTTCCAGCACGCGGTTTGGTCCGCATGAGGCTGTCCAACATGGACGAAGTGAGCGAGCCAACATTTCCGTTGAAGAAAGGCGCATGGCAACATTTCCGTTGAAGAAAGGCGCATGGCAACATTTTTGCTCGTGAGGAGGGGCTCGTATTGGATCATCGACGCAGCTTCAGCGTTATTCTTGGGACAGAGCGGACCATCCGCGGCGATTGGTTTCCCGCCAAAGAGCCGTCCCAAGGCACAATTATTGTTATTCACGGCTACAAGGGCTTTAAGGATTACGGCATGTTTCCTTATATCGGGGAAGCGTTATGCGGCAGCCGGGACGTGGTCATCTTTAATTTCAGCCACAATGGAGTAGGCGGGGAAATCTTGGAGATTACGGAGCCGGAGAAATTCGCGAAGAATACGTACTCCCTGGAGCAGGACGATCTGCTGGAGGTAGTAGGAGCAATCCGCTCAGGCACCCTTCCGCCGGGGGATAGCGGCCAGCCCTCTCCGGGTCCTGTTTATCTCCTTGGCCACAGCAAGGGTGGAGGAGCAGCATTGTTATTTGCCTTGGACCATCCTGAACTCATTGCGGGAGTCATCAGTTGGAACGGGATTGCCGATGTGGATCTTTTCTCCGAGGAGGAAAAGCGGAGGATGCGGGCAGAGGGCAGGGCCTATACCCTGAACGCCCGGACCAAACAGATGCTTCCTCTTGACCGGGTTATTCTGGATGATATGGAGCGCAACCGGGAGCGATTCGACCTGATCGGCAGAATCGGAGAACTGCGCATCCCCGCGGTACTGATTCAGGGCGAGAAGGATGCTGAGCGCCTTTTGCGCGGTTCGGCCCGGCTTATAGAGGCTCAGCCGCATCTTCGCTGGCATCTGGTGCCCGGAGGGGACCACCGCTTCAACACCGTGCATCCATATGCCGGGGAGACGGAAGCGTTCCGGGAAGCGCTCCGGCTGACCCTGCTTTGGCTGGATGACCAGATGTAAGGTAAACGTCAAATAGTCCCCACCTAGGCGGAAGATGGGGATGCGGGTACACTATGGAGTAGAACGAAACACGCGGCAAGTCAAAGGAAGCGAAGGAGA
>JAQSYI010000001.1 GCA_029256185.1 Paenibacillaceae bacterium | reverse complement strand
CTCCTTCGCTTCCTTTGACTTGCCGCGTGTTTCGTTCTACTCCATAGTGTACCCGCATCCCCATCTTCCGCCTAGGTGGGGACTATTTGACGTTTACAAGAAAAAGACAGCCTCCCCATTACGGGAGAACTGTCCTCTTCGCTCATCCATATCTTATGCCCGCACACTGATGGATACTACTTCAGCATGCCGGCTGCCATTGGTTGCCTCGATCACAAGGCGCAGGCGCTCTGCCGCCGCGGGCTGCTCCAGCTTGTGAATCCGGTTGCGCTTGCGGTTAGCTGTTTCACGGAGCAGCGTAACCCATTGCCCATCGGTCAGGGCTTCCAGGCGGTAATCCTTGGCCAGCTCGGGAATAACCGGGAAAGGCGTCGCGTGATGATGGAGATTGATCAGATCCTCGTTCACATCATCGTTGAAAATAATCTGCACCTGGGAAAATGCCACTTTCTCTGCCCAAGCCAGTTCCACATAGGCTTCGCCGCCCTGCTGGAGAGCTTCGGACACCCAGGTATGCGGACCGCCGTAGGGACGGAGAAAGCCGTCGGTGATTTTATCAGCTGCATACGGGGTAGCGGCTGACGGTTCTTGCGGCAAAGCACGGAAGCAGAAGGGCTTGCGTACCAATCCGCGCATGTTCCACTGGACCACAGGCTGATCCGGCTGGTGGTCCTCCAGATTGGAGGATACCCGGGGTTTATCCCCCTTGTTGAAGCTCAGTATGCCGGTCAACGTGTCCGCGGAATGCCGCAGGGCTGCCGCTTGATTGGCCTTCACCACAATGAAGGCATTCTGCGGCTGGTCCGGTGACCAGTTCAGGTCGAAGGACACCCACTGGGCGTTGCCCTGACGCACCTCGGCAGCGGCCTGGGATACCAGCACGGCGGGAACATAGTTCTCCGCTTTGCCTGTAGACCATAGCTCAACGGTCAGAGCCGTTTCCCCGGCTGCATCCACGAGAAGCTCCAGCCTTCCAAGGGATTGCTCCACCGGAATCAGGATACCGGCGTCTTTCTCTAACGGATACGCTTCTGCGGGCTGCTCCAGAGCGGGATAGGCCAGACTGCTGGAAGCGGCAACCGACGCCTGCCGGGCCAAATCCTGCGGTTCGCGGAGAGGCACCCCGATGATGGAGGCATCCTGGCGGAGCATCGTCTGCTGCAACTCTTCTAGGTGGTTGCTGCTGATTTCCCGCGGCGTCGCTCCATGGGCTACGCACAGGGCAGCACCGGTTCCGGCCGCTTCGCCCATAACAGCGCAAGTCGCCATCACGCGGATGGTACCGAAGGCCACATGGGTGGCGCTCACATTCCGTCCGGCGAACAGCAGGTTCGAGACATTAACGGAATAGAGGGAACGGAACGGAATATGGTAGATGCCGTCCGCATGAAGATGCTTCGAACCGCTCTCGGTGGAGTATACGCCTTGGGGCGGATGAAGGTCAATCGACCAACCTCCGAAGGCGATCCGGTCCTTGAAGGGCTCCTGGGCGATAATATCTCCCTGCTTCAGCACGTAATCTCCCACAAAGCGGCGGTATTCCCGCTTGCCGGGCATGGAGCCGACCCATTCCAGCGTCATGTTGTCCGCATCGAATTGGCCCGAGTTCTTGATATAATCCCAGATGCCGTAGATAACCGCCCACAGCTCGTCACGGATGGCTTCATTCTTCTCCACAATGTCCAGTTCACCGCCCCATTCAATCCACCAGTAAGCGCAGCCGTTGTCGCCGCTGCGGATGACCCGTTTCATTGGGATGGTCGTGTTGGTAATATCTATAGCAAATGACGGAGGCACATACTTCACCGGATGCCCGGTATCCTTGGTATAAAACAGCAGCGTGCTTCCCAAGGTAATATCATCTGCCACCTCTGGCGCCCATTCTTCATTGTATTCGCTCTTCGCCTCACGGCCGATGCGGTATTCCGCCCCTGCCAGAAAGCCTACCAGCCCATCGCCGGTGCAATCCAGGAATACTTCGCTCTCAAACCGGATGCGGCGTTCGGAGCCCATCATCCATCCGGTCACAGACCGGATTTTACGATCCTCCTTAGGACCGTCCGCCTCCACCTCATGCACATCGGTATTCAGGAACAACTGGATGTTGGGCTCGGCTCTGACCGCCTCCAACATGGTCAAATCCCAGAAGTAAGGATTCCCTTCGGGATTGCGGTACTGGTTCTCAACGAACAGTTCGCCCATAATGCCGGTTTCTCTGGCATAACGGTTAGTTCCGTGAGCCGTAGCGCCGCACACCCATACCCGCACTTCACTGCTGGAATTGCCCCCCAGCACCGGCCGGTTATGGACAAGAGCCACTGTCCGGCCAAGTCTCGCCGCTGCCACAGCCGCGCACAGGCCGGATAGTCCCCCGCCTACGACCGTAATTTCCGCTTGCACAGTCTCATGCTTCATTTTGGTCCGCACCTCGATTATGAAGTATCTTTTATCTTCAATTTCATCATAATCAATCACAAAGTCATTTAACATACACACAGTTTATCTGCGCATATACTTTATTTCAGAGCTCTGCCCAGGTCCGCGCCAGCAGTGCCCCAAGCGCATGCCAGGCTGCCGGTTTATTCCTCCTTAACCAGAATCCACTCCTCATACAGCCGCTCCAATGTGAGGCTCACTTGCTCCCGTTCCATCCACAGCTGATTGAGCAGCGCATGATCAGAAGCGTTGCCGGCCTCTGCAAGCTGCTCATCGATAGACTTCAACCGGGCTTCCCCGGAGGCAGCAGCCGCCTCGATTTGCGCGATTGCAGGACGCCCGGGGGCCGGCGGATGCAGCGGAGGTGCAGCGGCACGGCCTCTCTCCGGGACAGAGACCGCCTGCCCTGCTTGAAGAGCAGCCTGCTCGGCAGCGGAAGCTTGCTGCCTTGCCTTCTCCCGGTAATCATCGAAGCTGCCCGGATAAGAGGCAAGCCGCCCTTCCTTCAGCTCCCAGACTCGCTTGACCAGCTTGTTCATGAAGTAGCGGTCATGGGAAATCGCCAGAATCGTTCCGGGAAACTCCTCCAGATTCTCCTCCAGAGCTTCCCGCGAGGCAATATCCAGATGGTTGGTCGGCTCGTCAAGCAGCAGCAGATTAGGCTTGTTGTGCACCAGCAAGGCAAGGCGCAGCCGCGTCCACTCCCCTCCCGACAAACCGCAGAGGGGCTTGAATACCGCGGCTCCGTAGAACAGATACCGGGCAAGCCGGGCTCTGGCTTCGCCTTCCTCCAGCCGGGCTTCCTTGCGGAAATAATCCAGCACCGTTTCCTTCAGACTGGACGGCTGCTCCTCCTGAGCCAGATAGCCGGGCTCCACGCGGGCCCCCAGCTGGAGCGAACCCTTATCGGCCTGTTCCAGCCCCAGCAGCAGCTTGAACAAGGTGGTTTTGCCCGAGCCGTTCTTCCCCACCAGCGCCACCTTCTCCCCAAACTCCAGCAGACCCTCCACCTGATTGAGCACCTGTTTTGAGCCGTAGTGCTTGGTCACTCCCTCCAACACAGCAACCCGTCGGCCGGAGCGGTCCTGCAGCTTCCAGTCGAACTCCGCCGTCTTGGGATCAAGCACCGGACGCTTGATCTTCTCCATCCGGTCCAGCGCCTTCTGCATGGAAGCGGCCCGCCGGAAAAACTTCTCATTGCTGCCGATCCGCCCCCACTCCTCCAGCTGCCGGATCGTCTCCCGCATCTTGCGGATGGTCTTCTGCTGCTCCTGATACTCCGCGAACTGCCGCAGCAAACGCTCCTCCTTTTCTTGGACATAGCCGCTGTAATTAGTCAGATAGAGAGAGCTTTCCCCATCCTCCAGCTCCACAATCTTGGCGGCAACCCGGTCCAGGAAATAACGGTCATGAGAGACCATCAGGCAGGCGCCCGGATAAGAGCCGATATAGGTCTCCAGCCATTCCACACCCTCCAGATCCAGGTGATTGGTAGGCTCGTCGAGGAGCAGTACATCCGGCCGGGCAATCAGCAGAGTTCCGAGAGCCACCTTGGTTTTCTCTCCGCCTGACAGGGTAGCGTATTGCCGGGGGAACTGCTCCCGGCCGATCCCCAGCCCCGCTGCAACCTGGGCAATCCGGGAATCCAGCTCATAGCCCCCGCCGCGCTCAAAAAATTCCTGTTCTTCCGCATACTGCTGCAGCAGCCGCTCCAACGCCTTCTGCGCCCCGGCCGAATCCCCGCGGGGCCGGGACATCCCCTCCTCCAGCGCTGCCATCCTGTTCTGACAGGCAAGCAGCTCCCGGCAGCCATATGATAGCGCATCGTAGACGGTCAGCAGCTCCCCTGTATATTGGAACTGGGACAGATACCCGATTTTGCTGCCTTTTTTGATAAACAACTGTCCCTCATCTATAGGCTCCACCCCGGCGATCATCTGGAGCAGCGTGGTCTTGCCGCTCCCGTTGCTGCCGATTATGCCGATTTTCTCTCCTTCATGCAGCTCGAATGTCACATCCTCCAGCACAAGATTGGCTGCATGGTACTTCTTGATATGCTGGCAGCTGATCACAATCATCGTTTATTCCTCCCGTAATGCTTGGTTTGGCAATTCCCGTTTTATCGCCATTATGCAGACATCCGCGCATGAAATGCGGGCGCCGCTTCATTTTCCGCTTCGTCTGCCGCAGCCCCTTGCGGCTGCACGCATTAAATTCAATGCAAAAAAGAGCCGCGGGAAAATCCCCGCGGCCCTCTGTCGGATTGCTACCGGTTGAGGTCAAGGCAGGTGAATTTTCGCGTGTGAAATAACCGTATGCCCATAATTGGACAGACCTCTCCCGTTCAGCCCAAAAACATGAACGATGCCAGCCATCGCTATCGGCAACTGGCTAACACGGTTATTCACACAATCACAATTCATCCTGCCTCACCTCCCTTCATCAGATTTTTTTATCTTACCACACTTGCCGGCAAGCCGCAATGAACGTCGTATTCCTTTAGTATTCCTTTGCGCGAAACGGCTAATACTCGATGCACGGCGCGCCCTGGAGCCCGAAGCGGACGAAGGAGTAGCGGTCCACGTAGATGCAGGTATTCTTGTCCACGTCCTTGTCGGTCCAGCCTGGCTTGTCCTTGAAGCTGTCCGGCCCAACCTTGTGCACCTCACCCTTGATATGATGATGCGGTCCCAACAGGTTGCGGCAGCTGTTGGCAAGCTCCAGTTCAATCACATTATCCCCTTCCCGCAGCCAGGCTGCAATGTCCGCCTCGTAGGGCTCCCAGAAGAAAGCGCCCGCCTCCTCTCCATTGATCCGAAGATGGCAGGCCACATAATCGGGATGGGCGCCAAAGCTCCACCTGGCCTGCGTCCAATCCCCGCCCGCCAGTGCAACGGTCTGCTGCAGCCGCAGCTTCCCGGCAAAGAAAGGAAAGCCCTGGCCCACCAGATCGCCATTCTCCACAAATTCTGGACGTTCCGTAAGCACGAACGGACCTTCGCTCCATACGGCACCCCGCTCCGCCGGATAATAGGATGACCTGCTCTTTACCCCGAACGCTCCCACAATGTAGATGCTCTCCAGTTCCGTATCGAGGGTCAGCTTGTTGCCCTCCGCCTCGAACAGCTTGGCGTTCTCAATTGCCCGGTAGGTTTCGGGGGAATGATAGAAATAGGATTTCAGCCGGACGGTATTGGCTCCGGGCACTATCATGCCGCCGATGTCGATCTTATGGAAGGAGATATCCCGCCACCAGCCGCAGCTGATAGCCTGCACGCTCCGGCCGTTCAATTCGATCCCCGTCTCCTCCGGCCGCTCCAGTACGATGTACATATCGCGGGCGGCATCCGCATCAAACTCCACATGGAACGAGAACTCCAGTTCAATATGAACAGGACGCCCGTATCCAAGCAGCTGCTCCTGAATCAGAATCAGCGGCTGCCAGTCCGACCATTCCCCATCCTCAACCCGCAGCCTGCATGTATCCAGTGTCAGGCTGTTGTGGTCGGCGTGAGTGATCTTCCATGGCCCGTCCAGCATAATCCGGCGCCAGTCATGCTCCCGCTCCACCGGATTCCCGGCGCTTTCTACGACCGCATGAGGCTCCAGCCTCAGCATATAAGACCCGTAGGGATAGAGGGGCAGCTTGACCCGCACACCGGTACCGGCGGGCTCACAGGGCACAGGCGTGATCGTCCCGCCCGCAGCCAGATCAATGAGCGACACCGCCCCCTCCCGTGCCAGCTCGATGTGAACCTCGGGATAATGCTCCTGCCCGGAATTGACCAGATAGTAAAGAAGAGCTCCATCCAATTCCAACGTCTGTACGTTCAACGTATCCGCAGCCAGAACAACTCCCGACTTGCCGTCCCGGATGCGGATGAATGGAGCCGCAGCGCCCTCCAAGGCGCCAACAAGGGCGTCCACGTTCCACTCCGGCTTCACGGCGCTCCCGAACAGCCGCTCCAGTTCGCCGTCGGCTTCAGCGCCATTTATCAGCTGCGGATAAGGAGCGAAAGCAACCAACCGCCCGCCCTGCGCCGCGAATTGCTTCAGCAGTTCCACTGTAGCTCTGTCCAGCGTAACGGCAGGGGGAACTATCACGGCCCGGTAGGCGGCTTCACCGATGATGAAGCGTCCCCCGTCCACCCGGCCATGTCCCTCAATAATGCTCTCGCTGCCGTAATCGTGCTCGATCAAGCTCTGGCACAGCCAGCGGGAGAGCCGGGCGAACGCCTCATGGTACGGTCTGACCGCAGCTGAATCCGTCCCGCATTGCTCTACCCAGGCGGAGCGTACAGGGTGCAGCAGCAGCACCTCCGCCAGTCTTGTCCCCTCGGCAAGCAGCATGGACAGCCGGGCGAAATAGTCGTTGAACGCGCTGTAATCCTCCCACCAGGGCTGCTGGTAGAACAGGGATGGAGGATAATCCCGCTTGCGGTTGCCCCTCAGGCTGTAGCCCTGAAGATGCTGGCACATCAGATTGATGCCGTGCACATATTGCCATTCGCCGATCCGCCTCAGATCCTCGAAGCTGGCATTCCAGCCGGAGCAGCCGAAGCTCTCGGTGATCGTCTGCTTCCTGCCCAGCTGCCTGGCAGCCGACCCCACCTGCTTGGGTACGATCGGCTCCTCGCTGATGAAGCGGCCCAGCCAATCGCAGCCGGGAATCTGCAAATATTCATAGAAGGCCATGGGGTCTCCAACGGAGGTGACCTGATTCATCAGCGCCTGCTCATCCACCACATGGCCCACGGAAGACCAGCCCCGCTCGCCGCACCACTCATAGATCTGCTTGGCATAAGCCGTCACGAACATGGAGGTGACGCATGCCCAATAATCGTATCTGGCCTTGCGGCAGCCCTCAATCTGCAGGAACAGGCCGGGCAGAGCCTCCTTCAAGCTGTAGCCGCAACGGGAGATGAAGGCCTGCTCCAGCTCAAAGGACCAGGGGAGCTCCCCACGGGCAAACTGGGGCTCGTCGGTGAATATGCCCCTCAGCACATCACCGTAGTCCGGCCCGAACCTGCGCCAGTACTCTTCATGAATAGTATCCAGGAACGCCCGCACGGCGGCCGGACTCAGGGTATCGGTATAATAGGGATTGACCTCATAATAAATCCGCAGGGCTGCCCGTGTGGCATCAGACTCTTCAATACCGGCCAGCAGGGAATAGCCTTGCTCCGTCCGCGCATAGTAAGCAATGGTCCGTTCCGCCCCCGCTTGAAACGGAGCCTCCTCATAGGCCAGGCGCTTCTGCTGCCAGGCAAGACCCTTGGCCGGAACCTTGCCGTCGGCGAAGCCGCTGGGCCAGCCGTTCTCGTCATACAGCCAGGGAGACATGCCCAAGGATAGGGCCTTCTCCGTGCAGATGCGGATGGCCTCCATCCATTCCTCACTCATGTACGGCGTCTGCAGCCCGCCTCTCGCATGCATGAAGAAGCCCCCGATTCCCGCCTTGTGCATCTCCTCAATCTGCCGCTCCAGTTCAGCGGAATCCAACCGGTCATTCCAGGACCACAGCGGAACGGAGCGGTATCGGTTGGGCGGATTATGCAGTTGTTCCCATATGCTCACTATGCATCACCTCGTTTAAGAATGACAATGGACCCCTGCTTTTGTTGTGCCAAGAGGGGTCCATCTGTTTTTGGTTCCTGGCCTTTTTCAGGCTCAGCTATTTCTTCAGACAGAGGGCAACCAGGTCATCCACATGAGCCGTTGCCAGACATTCAACCGTATCGGCCGCGCCATAATAGATCTTGACCTCGCCGTTGTCCTCCAGAATCATGCCGCCGGGGAAAATAACGTTGGTCCGGAAGCCTTCATCCTTCTCATAGACAGTCTCCGGAGCAAGCAGCGGCTCTTGGTACGCGCCGATAATCTTGTGCGGATTCTCCAGATCAAGCAGCATGATGCCTGCGCAATACCGCTTCTTCCAGGTCGTCTCCCAGCCGTTCTTGCCCCGGGAAGGGTCAATATCCACCGCGTGGAAGGTGGTCAGCCAGCCCTTGTCCGTCTTGATGGGCGGAGCGGCCGGCCCCAGCTTGTCATTGGCGAAGGGCACCTGCTCCACTGCAAGCAGCAGGCCGGTATTTCCCCAGTACTTCAGATCCGGGGAGTCGGAAATCCAGATGTCGAACCGGTCCTGTCCGCCGCGGCTATAAACCGGAAACGGCCGTTCCAGCCGGACATACTTGCCGCCGATCTTCTCGGGAAACAGCACCATGTTGCGGTTGTCGGGGGCGCTCATGCTGATCACTTCAAAGTTTATGAAATCATCGGTAACGGCAATTCCGCCGCGGACACCATGCTTGGTATCCACTGCAAAGCAGAGATAACAGCGGCCGTCCATGACCGTAAGGCGGGGGTCATAGGTGCGCACAATTTCATCATCATTGAGCCCGAAGCAGGGGCCGGGCTGTACATCCCACTTGATCCCGTCGTCGCTGAACGCCAGGCCCAGATTAGTGGTGGAGCCGGGAAGCAGGGTTTTGTTCACCGGATCGCCGTAGTCGTTGCGGAAGACCATGACATAACGGCCTTGGAACTTGGCTACACCGGCATTGAACACCAGAGCCGGAGCATAAGGAACATCCTTGGGGGCAAGCACGGGATTATGCGGGTAACGGGTAATGACTGGACTTGATTTCAATTCGCCGATTATAGGCTTAGACATGCTGAAGACCCTCCCTTTAGGTAATCTGAAATACCAGCAGACGATACAGCTTTATTATAAGAGGAGTCCGCTTCCCGCCTATGTCAATTTTTCATGTTAATATCCCATTATTTAAGGTGGCAAGGGTCTTTTCCAACGGATAAATCTGCCTGTCTCAACCCTTGACCGAACCCGCCGTCATCTGCATGAAGGACTTGTTGGCCAGCACGTAGACCACCAGCAGCGGCAGGATGGACAGGCATGCTCCCGCCATCATGTAGTGGGTCTGGGAGGCGGCGGAGATGCCGTAGCGCAGATTGGCCAGCCCCACGGTCAGGGTCTGCAGCTTGGGGTTGCTCATAGTAAAGACCAGAGGCAGCAGATATTCATTCCATGCCCCTCTGAAGGTAAAGAGGGCAGCCACACCCAGACCGGGGCGCAGCAGAGGGAGGATCACCCGCCAGAAGGTGTTGGCAGGCGACGAGCCGTCAATCAGCGCCGCCTCATCCAGATCCTTAGGGATGGCGCTCATGAAGCTGAGCAGGATGAAGAAGATGTAGGCATGGGAGCTGATCAGGATGATAATGACCGCCCACAGGGTGGTGTTCAGATGCAGCCTGATCATCAGGTCATACTGGGGGCGCAGAACTACAGCACCGATGGAGATGAACATGGTGGCCGCCTGGATTCCCACATAGATACGTTTGCCGGGGAATGACATCCGGTCCACTACATAGGCCGCCATAGCGGTGATAAGCAGCGTCCCCACTGTAACAGCCGCCGCCACCCACATGCTGTTAAAGGTGAATCGGGAGAAATTGGCCTGCTTCCAGGCTTGCACATAGTTGTCGAACTGCCAGGAAGACGGCAGGATGGTGGCTCCGCCGGTCAGTTCCGCATTGGTCTTGAAGGAACCCAGGAAAGCCGTGATCACGGGAAATACGGTCAGAAAAGCCACGACCAGCAGAAATGCCCACAGCAAAATCCTTGTGGCTATGCGTTTATAGGAGATCCGGGGCAAGCTGCTCCGGGCAGGTCCATAAGTGAGCTCTGTACTCATAACATCCGCTCCTTTCTTTAGGCATGCCGGCTTCTACAGCCGGTTCAGCCGTTTGGAAGCCAATTGATAAATAACGGTAATGGCTCCCACAATCAGAGCAGTGGTAAAGCCTGCGGCACTGCCGTATCCGATCTGCTGCTCCACGACAGCGCCTTGTCCGGCTACGGGGAAGAACAGCTTATATACATAGAGGAACATGACCTCGGTTTTGCCGATTGGACCGCCTTCAGTGAAGACCATAATGCTTTCATATCCCTTCAAGGCATTGATGATGGCCAGCATGATCACCATCTGTAGCACAGGGCCGAGCATAGGGATGGTGATGTACCAGAATTGCTGCGGCTTGCTCGCTCCATCCAGCGAGGCGCTCTCGTAGACATCGTCGGAAATATTCTGCAGCCCGGCCAGAAACAGCAGCATGTAGTTGCCTACAGCCCCCCATACAGCCAGCAATATGGTAGTAAACATGGCCAGATCCGGTCCAAGCCAATCGATGCTTTTGTCGATAATATGCCATTTGAGCAAATATTGATTCAGAATACCGTTGTAGGAGTTGAAAATATTGAAGAACACAACCGCGATGACCGCAGAGCTGATGATCGTAGGCATGAAATAAACGGCGCGCAGAAAGTTTCTTCCCTTGATCCCTCTGTTCAGCAAAACCGCCAACAGCAAGGATAGCGGAAGCGTAATGACCAGCTTGCCTCCCGCGTAAACGAAGGTGTTGACCACGGAATCCCAGAAAAGCGAGTCCTGAAAAAGCTGTCTGAAGTTGTCGAAGCCGATGAAGCGTTCTGTCCCGTAGCCCTTGTAATCATAGAACATGTACCGCATGGCCCAGGCAATGGGATATACGCCAAGCGCCAGGGTCAGAAACAGGCTGGGGATAATAAAGCTGTAAGAAAATGCGTATTTTCGGATCTTGCTCATCTCTTCCGCTCCTTTCCGGTACCCTTTGACTTCCAACCGGCAGAGGGCAAGGACCGGGTCACCGTCATCCCATCCTTGCCCTGCCGGCTTGCCGCACAAGCTTATTTGGCGTATTGTCCGCCCAGCTTGGCAGGATCAAAGTCCGGTATGGCCTTTGTCTTCACTTCACCTGCGGCAACCGCTTTATCCAACGCCTCGTTGTACCGCTTGTTCAGGTCCTCGATGATCTTGTCCAGGTCGCCGCCCTCCAGCATGTACTTGAAGAAGGCGTCGTAGTATTTTATCCCTTGCACATTAACACTTGGAGAGATGGGCCATACCCCATCCGATTTATTGGGCAGGAAGCCGTCGATTCCGTTGATCGCCGGCGCTTTGGCGCTCTCAGCGACGGAAGGCACCATGGAGATGCCGAAGCCCTTCTCCTGGTAAGTCTTCAGGATATTGTCCCCGTACATGTAGCTCAGGAACTTCCAGGCCGCATCCTTATTCTTCGAGTCCTTGCTGATGGCCAGCCATTGGCCGCCCAGGAAGCCGGATGCGCCCTTGACCTCGCCGGTAACAGTCGGTGCAGGCGCCGCCGCCCACTTGATCTTGGCCGGGAACTGGTTTTGGTAAACGCCGGGCTCGGAAGAGAAGGACATGTACATGCCGATCTTTCCTTCAGCGAATTGGGCGCGGAGCGGATCGATATCCAGAGATTCCACACCGGGCAGCATGCTGCCGTCGCTCTTCATCTGCTTGAATGCTTCGACAATTTCCTTCCAGCCGGCAAAATCGAACTTGCCTGCCTTAAAATCATAGCCGAACCCGCCATAGCCGCTAAGCTCGGCGATCAGCCGCGCGGAACGCCCCAAGGCGCTGTTGGGACTCTTCAGATTGAAGGCAATGCCGTAAGCGCCATCCGCCTTGCCTGCCTCGGTGATTTTCTTGGCATCCTCCACCATCTCCTTCAAGGTAGTCGGCGGATTCTTGATGCCCGCTTTCTCGAACAGCTCCAGATTATATACCAGTCTCATGGTAGTGCCGTAGTTGGGAAGGCTGTAGATCTTGCCGTCGAAGGTGTTCAGGTCCTCCATGGGCGGGAACTTCTTCTTCCATTCATCCGTGAGATAGCTGTCAAGGGGAGCCATATAGCCTTTCTTGTATAGGGTCTGGATGGTGTTCTCTTTCACACGGAAAATATCCGGCGCTTGGGCTGAGGTGAAGGCCAGGTCCAGCGCTTGATCATAATCCTCCGAGCGCACGACCATCTCTACCTCAATATGATCCTTGTTGGTGCTGTTGAACTGCGCGATCACTTCCTTGATGTATTCCGCATCATGCCGGTCACCGGTCCAGTACGTCAGTTTGGTTTTTTCTCCTGCCGGCGCGGCGGATGCGCCCGGCTTGTTGTCTGCGGCTTCCTCATTGCCCCCGCAAGCGGCCAGGCCGGCTGCCATCACCATAGTCATGGCGGCTAATACTGTTTTTTTCAACATCTTTATTGCCTCCCTCTTTATACAGATTCATAAATGCCGGAGAATCCCCCGCACCTCATCCCGGACAAGCTTGTCAAGCACCGGGCCGCTGTTATGGGGTATCCTTATGTTGCTATCATTCTTACAGTTTCATTATAGAACGCCGCGGGACGCTGCATAATGAGGGCAATTCCACATAGAGGGCAGATCTGAGCATGGAAAGCAGCTTGGGAGAACGAGCCGGCTATATACGGCGGTCAGAGCGGTTGACGGAAAAGACGCAGAGCCCCTGAGAGGATTCTCCCGGGGCATCAGTATGGGGGAATCAGCGGAGGGCAGCCTCATATCCGGTGCAATCTTCTGAATGAAGACGGGGACATGCCGACCTTGTTGGTGAAGATCCGGCTTAAATAATATTCGTTGCAATAGGCATTCCAGATGTCCCGGAGCAGATGATTTTTCCACTCGAGGCTAAAAAGGGTCCGACTTGCGGATCAACGTCCTGAACAAGGCCAGGGTGGACGAAAGCCGGCCGCTGTTTTTGAGCGATACCCGGTTTACAGGCAGTTCCCCGACTGAGGCAAGAGTGCCGCCGTCCGGGGTTTTCCAATGAATATGAACACATCGGCATGGATGAATCCCTTTTTGCTCCGATACAGTCCGCGATGCACTCGCTTGCCCGAGAACGCCCCCTCTTCGCCATACCGCGGCAAGGGGTAGCGATCCGGGAAGCTGGCTTTCGAGGTGTAGGCTTCTTCTGTCAAAAGCACCTCGATTCCCTGTTCAGCCGCCTGGGCCCGTTTCCACCCACTTGCGGATAGTCCCGGATTTCTGCTCCTGGAGGGGAATGCTGGTGCTCGGCGGCAACCAGGTGACGCTCATCTGGGATACGAATCTGCAAGGCAGCGAACCCCAGTCCAATCTGTGGTTCGGCAAAACCGACGACCTGTGGCAATTCGGCAAGCCCAAGGGCTGGGGCGGACCCTGGTGGGAGACGGCCGTGGAAGCCGGAGGGCCGTCGTCCGATCCTTATCTGATGACGGGCTTTGACCGGAAGGTCCTCCATTTGACCCACAACAGCAGCCGCAGCGGGCGGTTTACGGTTGAAGTGGATTTCCTGGGCACCCAATCGTGGAAGACCTACGAGACGCTGGTTGTACCGGCGGTCGGTTATGTGCACCATGAATTCCCGGCCGGGTTCAGCGCCCGCTGGGTACGCATCACCGCCGAAGAAAGCTGTACGGCAACCGCTTATCTGATCTATACCTAAGGCGCAAGCAACAACCGGAATCCGTGGATACGTCCACGGATTTTTGCCATTCGAAAAGTCGTCATTGTATTGGAATCCCGCTTCCCTTATTTATAGAATAGAAGGATATGCTCTTCATCCGATTTACTCCGGAGGTGCGGCACAAACCTTGAACCGAATCAAGCGTTGGGGTGCGACAATCATCAATTTGCGGGTCATATCCGTTGTTCTGGCGTTATCGCTGCTGCCGGTGCTGGGCTTCGGCACACTGATGTATATGATGGGAAGCCATCTGATTGAATCGGAGGTGAACCGTTCCTCTTTTGCCTCCATGAACCAGACCAGCAGACAGGTGGAAGCCACAATCGGCCAGATTGAGAGCTTCTCCACCCAGTTGGCGCTGCAATCCAACTTCATTACCTTAATGGATACCGGAGCGGAGCCTGTCCTTGGCAGCATGCCGCTTGCCAATGAAGTCAAGCGGGACTTGACCGCCATCGCCAGCTCCATGGAAGGAATCGACTCGGTGGCCTTCATTCATCTGAAGCAGATGACGGTGATTTCCTCCTATCAGTTCACCTCCCTGGACAGCGGCGAGTATAAGGACACCTCCTGGATGTCCTATCTGCAGGAAGCCCTGGACTCAAGAAAACAGAGCTTCTGGATCGCCCCGCGGACAGGGGTGAACCGGCTTATGCAGGAGGAGCGGATGCTGACATATGTAAGGGTGCTTCCGTTCCTGTATGACGAGCCCAAGGCCGTGCTCCTGGTGAATCTGTCCGCCCGTTATATCCGGGATATGCTGGGCCAATTCTCTGCGGACACCGCCCAGGGCAGCATGCTGCTGTTCAATGAGAAGATGGAACTCCTGGCAAACAGCGGAAGTATCGCGGCGGAAGCCGCACCGGCTGTTGCCGGACTGCTGCCGGAGCGGAAGCCGGGAGCAGGAACCAGCGGCACTTACCGTCTGGAGCATCCCGATGCTCCGGAAATGTTCGCCACCTTCAAGACCTCCGCTGATAACGGTTGGACCTACGCCATGCTGGTTCCGGTGGGGATCGTCAGCAGCAGCGTGGCTCTGTTGAAGCAGATCATAATTATCAGCACCGTTCTTCTGTCCGCATTGGCGTTCATTACCGCCTACTTCAGCTTTGCCAAGTTCCACAACGGCATCGAGCGGCTGATCCGGTTGTTCGATCCTGCCCACGAGGTTCCGGCCAACCGCAAGAATGAAACCGGATACTCAGGCCAGATTGCGTATATCGAGACCAGCATCTCCCATCTGAAGCGGGAGGTGCTGGAGGTGAAGGCGGCCTGGAAAGAACAGCTTCCCCTGCTGCGCGCCCACTATCTGCTGTCTGCCCTGGTGGGCAATACGAATTCCCTGGGGAAGCTGGCCGAGCTGTACAGCGGAGATTTCCACTTGTTCCGCCTGCCCAAGTTTGGCGTTATTTCCCTGGAAATGGATGCGTTGGACGACAACGGCCGCTTCGCGGATAAAGATAAGCCGCTGTTTCTGTTCGCCGCGGCGAATATCATCAATGAGCTGTTCGAGGGGGAGTATCACGCAGAAACCTTGATTACCCACGACCATACCGTGGTGATCTTCAATTTGCCGGAGGCTTGCGGGGACCGGGAGCTTAAGGATATGGCCGAGATGATCCGCTCCAGCGTGAAGAAGTATCTGCGCCACACGGTTACGCTCTCCATGGGCTCGGTAGTCTCCCAATTCCACGAGCTATCCCGTTCGTACAGCGAGTCCTTGCGGGCGCTTCGGCAGAACTGGCTGAAGCCGGGGGATGCCCTGTTGTCCGGCTCCGCCATGGAAGAGAAGCCGAGCAGTCTGGTCCGGTATCCGTCCGCCGCAGAAGAAGCGGTGCAAGACGGGCTGCACAACGGGGACCAACAGCGGACAGAAGCCGCTCTGCGGCAATTTATGAAGGAAATCTCGGCAGGCTCTCCTCCCATTACGATTGTGAAAACGTATTGCCTGCAGCTCCTGGTCTCCGTTATCCGGCTGGCACAGGAATACCAGGAAGATCTGGGCGGGCTGTTCCCGGACGGTAATCCGTACGATCAATTCTTCAAGCTGGAGGATCAGGAGGCCATGGCGGCCTGGTTCCCCCGCGCAGTCTTCCCGCCGCTTCTGGAGCTGATCGCCGGAAGCAAGAAGAAGCTGCGTGACGAAGTGGTGCAGCGAACCTTCCGGATTGTGGAAGAGCGCTACGCCCAGGACCTGTCGCTGCAGGCATTGGCTGACGAGCTGAAGATGAACCCCTCTTACGTCAGTCTGATCTTCAAGGAGGAAACCGGGGAGACCTTCATCCATTATGTAACGGGTATCCGGGTAGCACGAGCCAAGGAGCTGCTGGCTAGGACGGATCTGACCGTGCAGCAGATTGCCAGAGAGGTGGGCTACGGCAATGCGCAGCATCTGATCCGGGTATTCAAGAAGCAGGAGACGCTGACACCCGGGGAATACCGCGCAGCGCTTCATTCGAAAGGTGATTATTGATCTGGAATGACCCCCTTTGTATGCTGAAGTTGCCAATTGGACTACTGCAAACGGAGGTTATGGCGCAATGGAAACGACAGTTACGGCACCCCGGGTCCGGCGGGGCCCCGCGGCATGGAAGAGGCTGTTCCGCTCCTATAGGACGCACAGCGGTCTCATTCTGATGTTTCTGCCCGGTTTTCTGATTTTTCTGCTGTTCGATTATGTACCGATTTACGGGCTGCTGATCGCCTTCAAGGACTACCAGATGCTGGAGGGCGTCTGGGGAAGCCCCTGGGTGGGCTTGGAGCACTTTCACCGCCTGTTCAGCGGCGTTGGCTTCACGGACGCTCTCCGCAATACGGTGGTCATCTCGCTTCTGAAGCTGGCCATTGTATTCCCAGCCCCGGTTATCCTGGCGCTGATGCTTAATGAGGTCCGGATCGTGCTGCTGCGCAAGACCATCCAGACGCTGTCCTACCTGCCCCACTTTTTCTCCTGGGTCATCTTAAGCGGCATCCTGTTCGGCTTTCTCGGGGAGGATGGCGGCTTGAACCAGGCGCTGGGCTGGTTGGGAGTTACGCCGGTGAGCTGGCTGTTGTTCCCGCAATATTTCTACGGCATCGTCATTGCCTCGGATATCTGGCAGGGGATCGGCTGGGGCTCCATCGTCTACTTTGCCGCACTGGCCGCCATTGATCCTACCCTGTACGATGCGGCCACGGTAGACGGAGCCAGCAGATGGCAGCAGATCTGGAAAATCACTCTGCCGTCGATTATGCCGACAGTGATCATTATGTTCCTGCTTCATATCAGCGGATTCCTCTCTGTGGGTTTCGACCAGATTTATAATCTGATGACTCCCACCACCTCCGGCGTCGGGGAAATACTCGATACCTACGTGCTGCGCAAGCTGCTGACCATGGACTATTCCCTGGGAACGGCGGCAGGCATATTCAAATCCCTGGTGGGCCTTATTCTGGTCGTGACAGCCAACCGCCTTGTGAAATGGTATGACGAAGACCAGGGACTTTGGTGAGGAGGACGGACTATGAAACGGACCAAAAGCGAGCTCATCTTCGATATTGTCAATACGGCGCTCCTGTGCATGCTGGGATTCATGACCCTGTATCCCTTCTTGTACGAGCTGACCATCTCCCTGAGCACCCCGGCGGATGCGGCCAAGCAAGGACTGCATCTGATCCCGCTTGATCCCACCTTCGATGCCTACAGCAAGGTGCTGAAGCATCCCGATCTGGGCCGGGCTTATCTCAACACGATCATCCGGACGGTGCTGGGTGTGGGAATCGTGCTTCTGCTAACCTCGACGGTGGCCTATCCGTTATCCAGGAGGACGTTCCCCCACCGCAAAACGCTTACCTTTCTGTTTATCTTCAGCATGCTGTTCAGCGGAGGCATGATTCCTCTGTATCTTCTCATCCAGCAGCTTCATTTGATGAACACCCTCTGGGCGCTGCTGCTGCCGGGTGCGGTAGCCGCCTTCCGTGTGATCATCATGCGCAATTTCTTCGAGGGTGTACCCGGCGAGGTGATTGAATCGGCCAAGATGGACGGAGCGGGAGAGCGTACGGTTTTCATCAAGATCATGCTGCCCCTGTCCCTTCCGGTTCTTGCCGTCATTGCCCTATGGTCGGCTGTCGGGCATTGGAATGCCTGGTTTGACGCCATGATCTATATCAATGATACCCAGAAGCAGGTATTGCAGCTGTTCTTAAGACGGACGGTGCTGGAGAGCGCCAGCCTTACTCCCGGCGAAGGGATGCTGGATTTGACTGCCTACACCCCGGAAACCCTGAAGGCGGCCACGGTGATGCTTGTCTGCCTTCCGATTCTGTTCGTGTATCCGTTTGTGCAGCGTTATTTCGTGAAGGGCATTAATCTGGGCTCTGTCAAGGGCTGAACTGGGGTTATGCAGTCATGCGACTTCATAATAGGAACAATGAGGATCAATAAAAAGGGAGGATCACCGACATGAAACAACAGCTATGGAAAGCAAGAAAGTGGGGACTGCTGGGGGCGTCAACTCTGCTGCTGGCATCAACGGTCTTTGGCGCCTGCGCCAAGGAGGAAGGGGGCACGGCGGAGGGTACGGCACCTGCAGCCGCCACAGCTTCGGCAAAACCGGCGGAGCCGATGGAGATTACCTGGATGCCGCTGCCCACGGGAGCCCAGGTCAATTCCTACGCTCAGCAGTATATTGAGAAGAAGTTCAATGTCAAGATTAACCCGATCCTGAATCCGATTACAGGCTATACGGATAAGCAGCGGATTATCCTGAGCTCCAATGAAATACCCGACATCTTCTATGTTCCCGAATCCCAGAGCCTCTACAAGTATGCCGCCCAAGGGCTCTTGGCCGAGGTACCGGTGGACGCCATCAAGAAGAGCGCCCCGGACACCTATGCGATGCTCAACACCAATGCGCCGCAGGCCTGGTATTATTCCAACTACAACGGCAAGAACTACGGGCTTCCCACCGTCTACCATCTGGGCCGGTACAATGCCAAGCAGGCATGGCGGGAGGATCTGCTGAAGAAAGCGGGAGTGGACAAAATCCCGGAAACGCTGGAGGAGTTCGAAGCGGCCTTCGCCAAGCTGAAGCAAATCGGCGTCTACGGCATGAGCACCATCGGCAACAGCTACTACGCGCAGTTCCATACGGTATTCGGAGCCTTCGGGGTACTGCCTCCCCAATGGATGGTCAAGGACGGGAAGGTGGTCAATGCCGCTGTTCAGCCAGAGGCCAAGCAGGCGCTGACCCTTCTGGCCGACTGGTTCAAGAAGGGCTACATTGATCCCGAGTTCGTCACCGGCAAGGATCTGGATGTGAAATTTGTCAACGGCAAGGTGGCCTTCCTTGACAGCAATGCCTATACCGCCACCCTGCCGACAAATCCCAACAGCCATATCAGCAAGGCGCGCAAAATCGACCCGAATGCCAATGTGGTGTTTGGCCCGCTGCCCAAGGGACCGGCTGGCCAGCATGGCTGGGCATGGGGCACGGCCGGACATATCCTGGCCTTCGGCAAGCAGTTGAAGGACCAGCCGGAGAAGCTGGCCAAGATTCTGGAAATCATCAATGCGATTCAGAATGATGAAGAGACCTACCTGGCCATGACCTGGGGCGAGAAGGGCAAGCACTATGATCTGGTCGATCCGGCGAAGGGGCCGGAAGCCGGTCTCAAGCGCCTTCCTCCCTACGACGATGAAGCCAAGCTTTCCACAGAAGGGCTGTTCGACTCTGTAGGGCTGACCACGGTATTCGCAGACCAAGGCAACCCCGCATTGTTCGAGAAATTCACGGATAAGGAAACCTCCAAGCTGCGGAGCATGTATGACGGCGCGGTCAGCGATATCTTCGGCAAGCCCGACGTGCTTACCTCCTCCGGAAAGTACTGGGGCGATCTGACCAAGCTGAAGATCGACACGTACGCGGCCATCGTATTCGGGAACAAGCCGGTGTCGGCCTTCGACGATTTCGTCAAACAATGGTACAGCATGGGCGGCACGGAGCTGGAGAAGGAAGCCAACGACATGTACAATTCCATGAAAAAGTAACGCTATTCCCGGGACGGCCTCTTACGAAGTAGGAGGCCGTCCCAAATATGATTCCCGGAATTGGGACGGAGTCATTCCCGTGGACTTCTTGAACACCTCGCTGAAGTAACGGCGGTGCTCATACCCCAACTCCTGGGCGATCTCTTGCACCTGATGATCCTGAATCAGCATGGTCTTGGCCCGTTCGATCTTCTCTTGAATGACGAACTGCTGGAAGGGCATGCCCGCCTCTTTCCGGAACAGATTGGAGAAATAGCCGGGGCTGAAATTGAATTGCCTGGCGCAATGCTCCAGACTAAGGTCTTGGTGGAGGTGGCCGCGGATATAATCCTTGGCCTCATGGATAATCCGTTTCGATTCATACTTGCGGTTGCTCTCAATCCATTCGCAGCCTTCCGCGACCAGTTCCAGCAGGAGCGACCGCAACCTCAGGAAGGAAGAGGACACCTCGTCTTTCTTCCTGATTTCTTCCAGCTTGTTCTCGAACGGCTCCAGCTGTTCATAGGGAAAAATCTCCAGCAGCACCCGGAACAGCTTGGACGCCAGCTCATAGCAGATATTGCCCACATCGCCCGGATCGGACAAGGTACCTGAACCCGCCAGGTTGTCAAGCAGGGACTCCAGCAGCAACAAGCTCCTCTCCCGGTTGCCCGAGCGCAGGGCAAACAGAAATTCCTGTTCCTCGGCATGGGAATACTCGGGGATGCTTTGGTGTCCCCCTGCTATGGTGGCAAAACTGAGCGCCCCGTTGCCACCCGTGTAGAAGTGGTAGGACAGAGCCTTCAAGGCCTGCTGATAGGATTGGGACAATTGATTCACCGCTTCTACCGCCAACCCCACACCGATAGAGATGGTGAACTTGGTATACTTGGCGATATTGGCGCAGCAAGCATCGGCAACCAGTGAGACCAGATGGTCGTCGCTGCTGTTGATGACACATACATAACGGTTTAAGGATTCACGGAATATAATCCCTTTGGTATACCCCTGAACCGTCTCCTCCATAATGTTCTGCAGAGAGAAGCGGATCAACTCCATCTCCTGCACAGGCATCCCCTGATACCGCTCGGAAAACTGGTCAATCTCCGCGATCAACACCGCGACATGCCGCGGCTCCATCTCCATATGCAGAAACTCCCACCGTTTCATGGCGCTGATGATATCCGTCTGGTGATGCATCAGCAGCTGGAAGTATTCCTGACGCAATACAGGCATGCTGTCCTTGATCCGCTTCTCCATGGCCTGCACCTGAGCCTGCTCCGCAAGCTCCGCCGCTCTTGCGTCTCTGGCCTTTACGACCACCGCGATAATCTCCTCCATGGAGAAGGGCTTCTTGACAAAGTCGAAGGCCCCCAAGCGGATCGCCTGCTGCGCATATGCAAAGTCGGTATAGGCGCTTAGAATAATCACCTTGCTCTGGGGCGAGAACTCCAAAATACGGCGGGTCATCTCCAGCCCGTCCAGCTTGGGCATGCGGATATCTGACAGCACAATATCCGGTCTCACCTGTGAGACCAAGGCGAGCCCCTCCTCTCCGTCCAAAGCACTGCCCGCGATAGTGATGCCGTGCTCCCCCCAAGGGATTCGGGTGGTGATCATCTCCACCACGCTGCGAATATCATCAATTACGCATAGTTTCATATCCGTCATCGGCATGTTCCGCATCCTCCTCGTGAATGGGCAGGCGGATCTCTGCGACCGCTCCCCCTTCGGGCCTGCCTCTCATCTCAAGCCCGGCCGCTTCCCCATAATACAGCTTCAGCCGGTGAACGATATTGCGCAGAGCATACCCATGCTTGTGAGAAGCCCTCCGGCCGGCAGCTTCATCCATTGCCCCCGGCGCCACTTCTTCCGGACGTCCGGATGCTTCTTCAGCGCCTGGCAGGATACGCTCTGCCGCAAGCCCTGCCCCGTTATCCCATACGGTCAGGTGAAGCATATCCGCTTCACTGCTTACACGAATGCCGATTTTCCCGCCGCTCCTGATATTCTTAAATCCATGGAGAATGCTGTTCTCCACCAAGGGCTGCAGGATAATCTTCGGCACCAGACTGGGCAGCAGTGCCTCATCCTCCAGCTCTACCGAAAACTCGAACAGCTGCTCATAGCTGATCTGCTGAATGGCTACATATTGCTCCACATGGCGCAGCTCATCCTCCAGCCGGATTAGCTCCCTGCCCACGTTCAGCCCCAATTGGAACATATCGGACAAGGCCAGGATCATGGAGCTGGCATCCTCATTCTCGCCCAGCACCGATTTGCAATAAATGGTATTGAGTGTATTGTAGAAAAAATGGGGATTCATCTGGGCGGTCAGCGCCTTCATCTCCGCCTTGCGCTTCTCCGTCTCGCCCCGCTTCACATTGTCGATCAGGAGTGTAATCTCGTCTAACATCCGGTTGAAGCGGAAGCCCACCTGCGCCACCTCGTCTTGGAATCTGCTCTCGAAGCGGACAGTGAGATTATTGTCCTCAACCCGGCGCATCAGACTCTGAAGCCGGTACAGGGGCCGCAGCAGCAGCGAGGTCAGCTTGTTTGTGAACAGCAGCGACAGCAGGACAAAACCCAGAATAACCAGATAAGTGGCCTGCTTAATATTGCGCACTTCACGGAGCAGCTGTTCCTTCGACTGCATGCCTACGACCATCCAGCCGTTGCTGCGGTTGATATCCAGCCGCTTATAGTTCACCAGGTAGTCATTGCCGGAGGTGCCGTAGAAGAAGGAGCCCGTATCCTCCTCGGTCATCCGGTCGAGAAAATCCGGCCTTGCCTCTCCCCACACAGGCAGTGAGCCGGTCTGATTCAAGATCACCTGCTCTCCCTTGGCGTTGATCACGTAGTAGTCCCGCCCGTCCTTGGACAGATTCTGGGTAGAGAGCTGCATCAGTTCCTTTTCTTTAATATTCACAATAACGTAAGCATCATTCGGCTGGAACGGGGCATCCTCGGGCACTCCTTCCACCACAAGTGACAGCACCCGCCGCCTGCTGGAGAAGAAGGTATCCTCATGCCCCTGCACCCAGATCCCCCGCCTGGTTTTCTTCACTTCCTCGTACATGGAGGTATCATAGAACGAAGCCGTGCTGCTGCGGATATTGCTAAGCAGATAGAAATCCCCGATGGGAGTGGCGATCAGAATGTTCTCGATCAGTGAATCGCTGAAGCCCACTTGAGAGAACACGAGCTGCAGGGAGGACAGATGATAATAATAGCGGCTGTCGTTCCCGCTCTGGACATCGGACATCACCTTGCGGAACGGATCGCTTAACATCAGCGCCCCAACGGAATTGGCGATGTTCCGCAGCTTGTCGTCGAGAATCTGCGCGGACTTGTTCACCGTGTCCTGGCTGGATGCGAAGGCATTCTTCTGCACCACGGAGGAAGCGATCAGATAAGAGATGGAGCCGCTTGCGGTAATGGCCAGTGTAATCAACAGCACGAAGGAAATCCAGATCCGGCGTTTAAAGGACAGCCGGTACAGCACATCACTGATCCCCGACGATTTCCATACTCTCTTCAAAAAGGACATGCTCCCCACCTCCCGCACCGCTCTCCCCTCCACTTTAGCACAGATTTGGCTTGGGCATAATGCGGCAACTCCCACTTGGAGGGCAGATTCCTCACTGTATCGCTCCGGGTGAACATCGCGGACCAATTTACTCCCTCATCGGACCGTTGTCTGTTCCGGATATGATTCATTGCTGCTTATAATGGATTATTATGAACAACAAATTGGGAGGATTGCATGTTGAACAAGCAGACGGAGAGAAGGATTTGGGATGGTGCATGGATTGGGATGGAGAAGCCGCAAGGTCAAGGGAACGGCAATGAACTGGTCTGGTTCCGCAGAACCTTCTTCGTCCCCAACGAGGGCTGCACATTAAGGCTGCATGTGTCGGCCGACAGCCGTTACCGGCTGTACATAAACGGCAGAAGCGTAGGGGTGGGACCCTGCAAGGGCGACGCCAACCGGCAATATTTTGAAACTTATGACGTGTCGTCCCATTTGCGCCCGGGAACCAACATCATTGCAGCCAAGGTGCTTCATTACGGCATGGGCGGGCCAATGACTCTCTCCGGCCCCTGCTCAATCTGGCGCTCTCCATGGGGAGCATTCATCCTGGATGGCGTGCTGGCAAGTCCCGAAGGGATGACGGTGGAGCTGTTGCATACGGACGAACGTTGGAGGTGCTGCCGCGATGATTCCTATGCGCTTGTGCATGACTCCTGGATGTCCTCCGGTTGGCTCGGCGGGATAGAGCATATGAACGGTATGGCCGCTTTATCAGGAGCAGAGCGGGTGACGTATGAGGATGCAGGCTGGAAGCAGGCTGTATGCTCTCACAAGCCGATGAACAAATACGGCATTCTGACAGCATTCCCGCTCACCGCGCGGACCATACCAATGATGTCCGAGACGCCGGCTGCGTTCAACGGTGCCGTTCGCTCATCGCTGGAAGGGCCCGCCTCCTTCCCCCTTCGCATAGCACCGGGGGACACAGGCTGGATAGAACTGGATGCAGGGGAGCTTACCACCGGTTACATAAGTCTGGTTATGAGCGGAGGGAGCGGGGCAACTGTCCGCATCCGGTATGCGGAATGCTACGAGAGCACAGCAGCCGATGGCAAGCGGCAAAAAGGGCTGCGGGACGACTGGACCACCAAGGGCCAAATGCTGCGGGGAGACGCCGACATCTATCTCGTCTCCGGACATGGTACGGATGAGGACACCGAGGAGTACGAGCCCTTCTGGTTTCGCACATTTCGGTATGTCCGGCTCGAATGGACTGCCGCACGTGAACCGCTGGTTCTTATCCGTGCCGACTATCGGGAGACGGGCTATCCCCTTGAAGTCCATGGGGACTTTCGCTGCTCCGACCCCGAATGGCAACCACTGTGGGATATAAGTGTGCGGACGCTGCGGCGGTGTATGCATGAGACGTATGAGGACTGCCCCTATTATGAGCAGCTGCAATATACGATGGATACGGCGCTGCAGGCGATGTTTACCTATAGGCTCAGCGGAGACGACCGTCTTGCCAGAAAAGCCATCCACGATTACCATTGCTCACAGCTGCCCGACGGGATGCTTCAAAGCAGGTTTCCATCTGTAGAGCCGCAGGTGATTCCCGGGTTCTCGCTGTACTGGGTCGGGATGCTGCATGAGCACTACCGGTTTTTCGGGGATGCCGAATACATCAGAATGTATCTGCCGACAGCGGACGGTGTACTGGAATGGTTCCGCCGCCGCATCGGGGAGCAAGGTCTTGTGGAACCGGCAGATCCACACTACTGGTCGTTCATTGACTGGGTTGCGGAATGGCCCAACGGCGTACCACCGGCGAATGCCAAAGGCCCCATGGCCATGCATAGCCTGCTGCTTGCCGCCACGCTGCAGCAAGCCGCGGAGCTGAACCAGGCGGTTGGACGAATCTCGACTGCGGAGGAATACCGAGCGTTGTCTGGCCAACTGAACGAAGCGGTCAAGCGGACATGCTGGTCGGAGCAGCAGCAATTGTTCTGCGACGGACCCGCCGTTCATGAATACAGCCAGCATACCCAGCTGTGGAGTGTGCTGTCGGGGTTGATGACCGGCGAAGCGGCCAAACATCTCATGAGGCGAACCCTCAGCGACAATCGCTTGGCACAGGCCTCTTACCCGATGATCCACTTTCTGTTCCGGGCCCTGTCGGTGGCGGGGCTGTATGAAGAGTCGTACGGCCTTTGGCAACCATGGCACGATATGGTTAAGCTGCATCTCACCACCTGGGCGGAGAGCCCAACAGGCAACCGCAGCGATTGCCACGCCTGGGGAGCGCTGCCGCTGTATGAGTTTCCCGCGGAGGTGCTGGGGATTAAGCCGGGAGCTCCCGGCTTCGCCAGCATCCGGATTGAACCGAAGGAGGGGCCGCTCAGGTGGGCGGAGGGCACATCGGCCACGCCGCATGGGCCGGTGCGGGTCCGTTGGGAACACACGAAAGGATTCTTCCGCATTGAAGTGAAGGGCCCGGCGAACGTCCCGGTGACGCTTAAGCTGCCGGACGGCTCTCTGCGTTCCTATACCTGCTGCTGCAGCATCGAGGAAGCGGTGAGGCTGCTATGACAACCAAATATCTCATTGTACGCGGCGACGATTTTGGCAACTCGCTCTCCAGCAGCGAAGCGATCATGGCAGCGCACAGCTGCGGGCTCCTCCGCAATGCTTCCGTGATGGTGACATGCCCGGCAGTCCGTGAAGCGGCGCGGAAATATGCGGGGACCCCAGGCTTGGTCTTCGGCTTGCACGCTACCCTCACCAGCGAGTGGGACAATGTGCGATGGGGACCGGTGCTGCCTGCGGAGCGGGTATCCAGTCTGGTGCGGAGAGACGGCACGTTTTGCCAAGACGGAGCCGAGCTCAGGAGCCTTGACCCCAAGCCGGAGCACATGCTGGCCGAGCTTCAGGAGCAGCTTCACCTGGCCCGCCGCCTGGGCTTTGACATCCGGTATGCCGACACCCATATGGGATTCGAATGGGTGGCGGAGGGCTTCGCCGGGATGTTCGACGAATGGTGCATGAGGGAGGGGCTTGTTTCATACCGGAGCATTCCACGCAGGCTCCCCGATGTGGACACAGCTGCGCATAACGATCCGGTTGAACGCCTCATCGCGAGGCTGGAGAAAGCCGAGCCGGGACTGTACACGCTGGTCACCCACCCGGCCTATAACGACAGGGAGACGCGGGCCTTCGGCAATGAGGTCTACTCAGGCGGCACAATAGCTGACGAGCGGGACGGGGACAGGCGCATGCTGACAGACGGAAGACTTCTTCAATATATTAAGGAAAGCGGCATCCGGCCTGTCACCTATGTGGAGGCGGCACAGCTCGCCGGCGCATAGCATACTGGTTGGACCAAACCTTGTACTTGCATGAGGTTGGCACACTACGAGTAAAGAGCCGTCCTTCGGACGGCTCTTTCCCTTTTCATTCAGTCGTTTCCGGGGGCAGCGGAACTTATTGCCCGTTCATCTTGCTAATCCTGTCCGGAGGGAAGCGCAATGAGTACCTGTGCTCCATCCGCTCCCAGGCTGCTAACCGCTGTCTGAAGAGGACCGGCTGCTGTCAACTGGATCGGGACCGATAGAAGAAAGCTTCCGTTATAGCCGCTTCGAATCTGCCCGGCATATTGGATTACTTCGTTCGCGTCCGTAATGACAAGGGATACCTGCCGTCCATCTCCCGATGATACTGCGCCCTCGACCACAATCCTGCCCTGCTCCTCATGATAAACAGCGCTCAGAGTAAGAGCCGCCTTATTCGTCACTGCCGTTGCCGGCTGACTGTGTACAGACACAAGCTCTGCCAGATCCACTGCCTGAACGGTAAAGGCATACGTTTCATTCGGATTCAGCCCGGTGACGGTGAAGGCGGGTTCCGTCGATTCGCCGGCTTGCATATTGTTGACATATATCAGATAGCGCTTAATGCCGAAATTGTCCGCAGCGGCGGTCCAGGATAAGCTCACGGCCGTTTCAGACACTCCGGCAACCTGAAGGGCCGCGGGAGCGGAGGGCGGTTCAATATCCCCGTCAGCCCCGTAATACTCGATCTCGGACACAAAAGCGCCGGCGTTGGGAGCCGCTGCCAAATATCTGAAATAGCGGAAGCCCCTCACATCATCAATTCTGATTTCATTCCAGCCTTGTGTGATGCCGGAGCGGACCGAATAGATAGTGGAATAACCCTCATCCTGCTGAAGCGAGGCCTGAAATTTCCCTCCTGCCGCTGTTGCCGGATTGTTTACGTAGAAGCGCAGCTTGGTCAGCCGCTTGAATTCGTTTTCCCCCAGATCAATGCCCAGGTATCCCTGGGTATAGGACCCGAAAGCCTCGCCCACAAGCCTTGCATGGGGGGAGTCGGTGACAAGGAAAACCGGATTGCTGCTCTCCGATACATTGCCTGCGCCATCACGTGCTTTTACCGTAAAGGTATAAGCCGTGGAAGGCGCAAGCTCCATGATTCTGCCCGAGGTTTGACTGCTGGAGATGATAGTATAAAGCTCTCCATTCTTATAAATTTCATATGCGGTCACACCAACATCGTCTGTTGAAGGATTCCAGGACAACGCTGCCATATGATCGGTATTGGAGGTCAGCCTCAGGTTTCCGGGTATTGTGGGAGGTACCGTATCCGGGTCCGAATAGCCTGAATACGTAATGCTGTCCACCCAAAACTCCGATTGGCCGGAAGCGAAAATATTCATCCCCAGTCTCGGGCTCGGCGAATCCCCATTGGCAAAGCTGATGGCAATGGTATTCCATTCCCCTGGAATTAAATTTCCAATTTCCACATACTGCCCGTTCCAGCTCCAGCCTGTTCCGAAAATAAACGGCTGGATGGCCTCCAACTGCGTATCTGTCGGGACATAAACCCGGAAGCTGACCGTCTGCCCGTTGCGGAACATGGGGTCGGGGTTATCAATCGCCACTCCCATCGTTCCTGCACTGGCTGTGACCTTCATGGATGCATCCCCTTTATAAGAGAAGCCGGTGTCCAATTCAAGCTGGACATCCCCACTTATGGCCTTAAAGCCATGCAATTGCCCGTTCTCAAAGTTATAGCGGTTAAAATCCGCCGGTTCCACCGTTGATGCGGTGACAAATGAGCTGTCCAGCGATTCATTGCCTTGATAGTCGTAAGCCCGGATGGTGAAATTATAGGTCGTGACCGGAAGTAATTTGGCAACTCTCACAGAGGTATCCTCTGTTACAGCCATCAGTTCTCCCAGGTAATAAACCCTGTAGCCCTGCACCCCCACATTGTCTGCGGCGCCGCTCCATTCCAGAACAATGGATTCTCCCGTCTGCTCCAACACCTCAATTTGAGCAGGAGGGGAAGGCGGTATATAGTCCATTTCTCCCTGGGTTACGGAATGGAAGGTTGTACCGATTCGTATTTCATCCAGAGACGATTCGCTATGGGGATTTCCTCCATAAAATACTACGCTCTTAAAGGAAAGATCACTGGTTGTTGCGGCAACAACATTGGGCTCTTCCGGCAAACCCTGGCTTAAGTCAGGGTTCACATACATGCTGACCGTGGAGGTGGGTCCGAATTCCACCTTGCCTACCAGCAAAGCGGTTTCTCCAGCCACGATAGGCACATCGCTGAGGTAATTCTGGCCATCCAAAGTGAGGGTCCAGTAGCGGACCCCGTCAACATTGGCCGCCGTGCCGGGGTAGCCGAAGCGCAAGCGGCGGGAGGACCACTCGCTGCCGAAATAAATGCTGGTATTGTTGGCCTTCTCTTTTCTCATCAAAGCGCTGAACCAAAGGGTGGCGCCATGCTTGCCGATTGACTTGGCGGTGTTCAAATAAGGAGCAATCAGATCGGATGCTCTGTCCAGTTGCCGATAGGCTGCAAGGTATCCCGTTCCTCCCGAGGCATAGTTCCCGTCCGTCTCGATGCCGGGATAGGTTAGCGGCGACACATTGTCAATACTGAAGCCCGGGATTGTGGTGCTGTTGTTCTGGACGATCCATGGGGCGCTCCAGCCTAAACCCCCGGCTGCTCCATGAAGTGTTCCCAGGTCAGCATCAAAAGGCTCCATGGCCAAAATCGCTCCGGGCTCAAGAGGCTCCGGCGGTCCGGCAGTGGTCAGAGGAAACGGGGCGCTCTCCTGTGATTCATTGCCCTGGGCGTCATGGGCGCGGATAGTGATGGTATACGCAGTGAGTGGCTCCAGGCCGGCAAGCTCTGCTTTTGCCTCTTCTATCGTAGCCGCCAGTGTCCCATCCACAAACACTTTGTACCCTGTTACTCCCACATTGTCCGTGGCCCCGCTCCAGACCAGAATGGCGGATTCCTGCCGCACCTTCACCGCTTCGATTCTAGTGGGCGGGGAAGGAGGAACAGCATCATACCCGCCGGAGGTTACGGAATGGAAGCCGGTGCCGATTTTCAGCTCGTCCATGGCTCCCTGGCCGGTGTTGTTGCCCCCGAGGAATACCATGTTGCGAAAGGACAGACTGCTGTAGGTGGAGGCTGTTACACTGGGACTCTCCGGCAAGCCGCCGCTCAAATCCGGGTTGACATAGAGGCTGACGGTGGTCTCCGGGCCATATTCCACCTTGCCCACCAAGAGAGCCGTCTGTCCTGCGGTCATCTGCACATCGCTGCGATAGATTTGCCCGTCCAGATTCATGGACCAGTAGCGTAATCCGTTGGCATCGTTGGAGCCGGCGCCGGTGTAACCCAGCTGCAGCCGGCGCGAAGTCCAGTCGTTCCCGAAGAAAACCGGCTCATTGTTGTTCACTTCCTTCCGGATCAGAGCGCTGAACCAGAGAGTGGTGCCGTGCTTGCCCACATAATTGTTCTCGGTAAGGTAAGGAGCAAAGGGACCGCTCGCGGCAATGTCCACCGGACGGTATGCGGTCAGATAGACACGTCCTCCGACAGCATAGTTGCCCCCGGTGAGGACGCCGGGATAGCTCAGGGGATTGGTCCCGGCAATGGCATAGCCGGGTACAGTGGCATCATTGTTCTGCGTGATCCACGGCTGCTTCCAGCCCAAGCCCCCGCTGGCCCCATGCAGCACTCCCGGCTCACCGGCGAAGGAGTCCTGGGCCAGAATAACTCCCGGATCAGGCGGACTGCCAGTAGTCACGATAAACGATGAGCTCTCGGCCGATTCATTGCCCTGGGCATCAAAGGAACGAACGGTAAAGGCATACGTTGTAGAGTGCTGCAAGCCTGTAATTACTGCCCCGGCCTCCTGTGTCGTTGTCGCCAGCGCTCCGTCCACATATACGTTGTACCCTGTCACTCCCACATTGTCCGCGGCTCCGCTCCAGACAAGGCTGACAGATTGCTGCCGCACCTTCACCGCTTCGATTCTAGTGGGCGGGGATGGAAGGATGGAGTCATAGCTATGCGAGGTTACAGCATGGAAGCCAGTGCCGATTTTCAGCTCGTCGATAGCTCCCTGGCCAGTGCTGTTGCTGGTGCCCAATACCATGTAGCGAAAGGCCAAATTGCTGTAGGTGACGCCCGTTACACTGGGACTCTCCGGCACACCGCCGCTTAAGTCCGGATTGACATAGAGACTGACGGTGGTCTCCGGGCCATATTCCACCTTGCCCACCAAGAGAGCCGTCTGTCCTGGGGTCACCTGCACATTACTGCGATAATCCTGCCCATCCAGATTCATCGACCAGTAGCGTAATCCGTTGGCGTCATTGGAGCCGGTGCCGGTGTAGCCGAAATGCAGCCGCCGCGTCGACCAGTCATTTCCGAAGGAAATCGGCTCATTGTTGTTGACTTCCTTCCGGATCAGGGCGCTGAACCAGAGGGTGGTGCCGTGCTTGCCCACATAATTGATCTCAGTGAGGTAGGGGGCAAAGGGGCCGCTGGCGGAATTGTCCAGCGGACGATATGCTTTCAAATAGGCACGTCCTATAGCGGCATAATTGCCTCCGGTGAAAACGCCGGGATAGGTCAGCGGATTGGTATCGGCAATGGCAAAGCCCGGTACAGTAGTATCATTGTTCTGCGTAATCCACGGCTGCTTCCAGCCTAATCCTCCGCCGGAGCCATGCAGCGCTCCCGGCAGGGAAGCGAAGGAGTCCTGGGCCAGAAGAACTCCAGGCTCCGCCGTCTCCACGATTGCCGTGCTGAGGGGCTGTTCGTCTGCAGCCTCCTCTCCCGCCGCAGCAGAAGCCGAGAATGAAGGAACAGCAAGAGCCGCCACACATAATGAGAGCAGAAAGCGCTTCATCCACCTTTTGGACATATGGATTCCTCCTTTATTTGCGATAATCATCTATATTGAGCCCTTCATAAATCCTGGATCCCTTCAGTTCAAATAGAGAATCCAGGGACAATTCTTCATGAGCCACAGAATGGGCTTCGGCAATGGCGCCGCTGCGGTACAGCCAGGCGAAAGCCGGTGATTGCCCCAGCATGCCCGGAGTGGAAACCGGCCATTTCTGCACATTGGTGTCCCAGTTGGCGCTGGAAGCAAAGAGGACAACACCGTCTATCCCCTGCAGAGCGCTGTAAGCCGACAGGAAGAACATGCCTTCCGCCGTGTAAGGAGTGGGATTGGTCCAGGTGATCTCTGAAATCATCGAGGGATGATCCTCATTGTGAATGAACTTCACCGGCAGTTTGTCCGGATTCTGTACAGCGGAAACGGGCTTGTAGGTATCTCCCGTCGTAACGCTATAGGTTGTAGCCCCCTTATGGCCAGCATCATAGTAGGCATGACGGTCGATCCAGTTTGCAGGCTCATAGGTGTATCGTTCCAATGCCTCCATCTTCTGCGGACTGGCGGTAATCCAGTTACTGGCGCTAGTTAACCCTCCGTAGCCGATATCCTCCCGAACAAAGCGAATCATCTCGGAGTAGAAGTCCTGACTTAGTTCCACCAGGAACCGGAAAGTGTCCCGGCGTCGCAATGCCGTGCTATCCGTGCCGGTAGCTCCCGCCAATGAGCCGATTCCTTCAACCTGCATCATCAGCTGCTCCTGATCATCTGTCCAGGTTTTGGCGGCAATACCCCAAGCATCATATGCGGCGTCAATGGAGCCATACTCCTTGACCAGCCACTGACCAAATTTACCATACAACTCCTTGAGCACCTTGGCGGGATAGCGGGAAGGGTTGAAGGTATGGAACAGAAAGCTGTCCTCGTTCTGAATTTCGATATTGACGATGGCCGGTTCCTGAGCAAGAGGAATGTCATTCTCATACGGATTGGGTGTAGTCAGCATACGGCTTACTCCCTGTTTATACATCTGTTGCTGTTGCTCGCTGAACAGCAACAAACCAAAAGGCTGCTTATACGCATCTGAAAATTCTGTTCCCGACTCATCATTGTACCATTCGGATTTGGTCATATCTGACCAAAGTACGAAATAATGGCTTATATTGGTATAGATCCCATACTTCTTGAAAGTAGATACCATGTAATGGAGCCGGTCCAGTCTATCATCTGGAATATTGCCGTTGTCATCAAATACCATGCCGTGAAGTCTGAACATATTGACACCGTATTTGGCCAATTTCCGGGCATAGCTGTCCAACTGGGACGGATTCATGTTAATGGTATCAAGCCCTCCGTTTACCGCCCAAAAGCGGACCTCCCGGCCGTCTCCCAGAACCATCCGCTCCCCATCGCGGCGTACATAGCCGGATTGGCCCGCGCTCTCCTCATTCATCCAGCTCATGTCAATATAGCTGCGTCTCTCCGAGCTCCAATCCACCACATCCGGTTCGAAGGCCCAGAAATTCGGATCTGCATAGCCCAGTTTTTCTCCGGGACGCATTAAGCTGCTGGGTACGAAGGCATCCTTGGTAAGGAGGAAGGCATCAATTGCGGAGGCTGTGCGTTTGTCTGGCTCCATCGTCAGCTTGATCTCGAAGGTATGGACGCCTGCCGTCAGTACCACATTGTCCTGTGCAATCCAGTTAGCGGATAAATATTGCCTGATGGCAACTGAATCCAGCAGCACCGGATCACCCAGATCCCTCCATTCCCCCTCATCAAATCTCCATTGGAATGGACCGTGCTTCCAGAATTTCCGGATGAAGAAGGAATATTCCCCGTCCTCGGGAACATTGATGGCGTATTTGGCATAAGGCTCGGCCCCTTCAACAATCTGCTGCTGCCCAAAGGCAAGCCAATCCTCGCCCGACAGCAAGTGGCGATTACTGGGAAACGTATCGGCATCAAACTCGGAGGTTGCCGGGAAGTTCTCGCGGACAACCGTGTCCTCCCCTTCCCACCATACATACATAGGCTCCTTCACAGGTACTTCCTCATGCACGTAAGGGTCCGGAATGCCGTCCCGTTCTACAAGGGTGTACAGCGTATCGGCAGGAAGCTGAATAGTATAGCTGCCGCCGGAGGCTGTTCCGGCAATTTCCTCCCGCACATAGCCGTTGACATCCAGAGCATATACCTTGCTTACATCGGCAATCTCCTTCAGCGTAACTCTGGCGTCCATATTGCGCACATTCATGGGAGCTCCGCCCATGGCGGTGATCTTCTTGGTGCCGTCAGCCTGATCCTCAGAGCGGAAGCCATAGGGGTAATTTTCGGTAAAGGCCTGAATCAGCAGCTTCCTGGAGGTGGCAATAGGAGCGCCGTCCAGTGAAATCACAGCGATAGTACCAAATTCATTTCCGGATTCAATGCTCACATTCTGCAGATCAATAGCAGGCGTGGCATTCAGCACACCGGTAGCCGCTTGTCCAACTGCCGTATTGAGGCGGTTGATGCCGATTCCATAATTCCAGTTCAATTCTCCCGTTACACTGTTAATAGTCTTGGCTTCCAGATCAATGTATTGGGATACGTTTACCGTGACTGCTTTCGCATCTGCCTCAGAGTCGGTAAAGCTTCTGACGACCTTGCCCACGAACATGAGATACGGATTGAGCTTCGCTTCCGATGTCTCTGTCCGTTCATAAGGATTAACCTCCTTGACAGCTGACAGAGGCTGCCGGGACTGGAGATTATCCCAGACCAGCAGCTTAATAACATGAAGATTAGGATCGGGCTCAACTGTAAAAGACAAGCTAAAAAAATGGGGGGCCGTTCCGTTTAGCTCGAAGGTTTCCGTTGACATCTCCACCATTTGCCCCGAGCGGTCATACAAAACAGCCAGTAAGACTGCCTGAAGGGGGGTTGATCCAAAATTTACAATGTTTCCGCTTACAATTTGGGTTTGACTGTTATACGCCGCCTCCTGAATTTCCACTTTCTCTTCTCCCACGCGAAAACTCTCCCCGGCATAAGCAACGGGGAGCATTGTCGTGAAAGAGAAGACCAAAAGCAGCAACATGACCAACTGTTTCCTGCAGTACATAAACCAGTCTCCTTCCAAAAAAATTTATTCCTTGACCGAACCAACCGTGATGCCTGAGATGAAGTAGCCCTGCAAGAGGGGGTAGATAAGGATAATGGGTATTATCGATAACACCAGCTTGGCTGATGGCAAGGTCACACCAGTCAGATCTGAAAGAGCAGCCATTTCCTCGGTGGTATGGGTGGTAGGATCAATTTCAACCACCATCTGCTGCAAGTAGGTTTGCAAAGGCAGAATATTCCTATCCGTAATGTAAATCATCGCCTGGAAGTATTCGTTCCAGACCGCAACAATCCGGAACAGCGTAATCGTCGCCAATACAGGAAGACACATGGGAGCATAGACATAAACTAATTTGGTCCAGGGTCCTGCACCGTCCATCTCCGAGCAATCGTTTAACTCCTTCGGCAGATTCCGGATAAAGTTCATCACCAGAATGCAGTTGAACACATTGCCCAAGCCGGGAAGGATCAGCACCCAGAAGTTGTTAGCAAGCCCATAGGAGGTAATGGCCAGGTAGGTGGGAATGAGTCCGCCATTAAACAGCATGACGAAAATCATAAACCACATGACAATATTCCGGCCCTTGAAATCCTCCACCTCTCTTGATAAGGGAAAGGCCATCAACAAGGAATTGAGCACACTGAGAGCAACTCCGATCACCACCCGTTTGATGGAAACCCAGGTGGATACAAAAAATTGCTTATCCTCCATTACCTTAGCAAAGGCATCCAGAGTAAAGCCTCTTGGCCAAAAAGTAACCATACCTGCATTGGCCTGGGCAGCATTGCTGAATGCAATGGCAATCGTGTGAAGCAATGGCGCTACGGAAATACAAGAGATAATCACCATTCCGAAATATAAGCAGTAATCAAATATGCGCGATCCCCATGTGCGGTCGTTGACCATCCGGGATTACCCCCTTACCAAATCCGGTATTTAAACAGCTTGTAAGCCAACCAATACGTAAGTGAGATCAGAACAAAGCCGAACAGCGATTTGGCCAAACCGATGGCCGTTGCCACCTCATACTGATAAGAGACAAGTCCGGCTCGAAACACATAGGTGTCAATAATATCGGCGGTTTGATAAACCAGCACATTATACAGGTTGAAGATCTGGTCAAATCCGGCATTGAGAATATCGTCCAGACTGAGGGTTGCCAGCAGGACAAAGGTCATTCGAACCCCGGGAAGCGCAATATGCCAGATTCTTCTGAAGCGGCTGGCGCCATCAATCGCTGCCGCCTCATATAAGGCTGGGTTAATGCTGGTAAGTGCTGCCAGATAAATAATCGTAGAGAAGCCAAACTCTTTCCAGACATTCGTGCTGATCAGGATGGACCGAAACCAGTCATTGCTGCCAAGGAACATGATGGGGTCGATACCGAACAAGTTCCCCAAAGCGTTGTTGATCAAGCCGTCTAAGGAAAGCATCTCCCGCATAATACCGGCGATAACGACCCAGGAGAGAAAATGGGGCAAATAGACTATGGTTTGAACGGTTCTTTTGAACCATATTTTCCGCAGTTCATTCAGCAAAACAGCGAAGGTAACCGGTATAATCTGCATGGTAATAATCTTCAACACGGCGATGTAAACGGTATTGAACAGAATCTGCTTGCTCTGCGGATTGTAGAAAATATAGCGAAAGTGCTCCAGACCGGCCCATGGGGAGTTCCAGATGCCCAGAGTAGGATTAAAGTTCTTGAAGGCAAGTGCGACACCATACAAGGGTACAATATGGAACATAATCGTCAGAATAATTCCCGGTGCCAGCATCAGCATATAATGAAAAGAGTTGGCGTGCCACAGCTGCGAGGAAATTAGTACCCGCTTTTGATGACAAAATCTCCACGTTCTTGGGAGTTTTGGCGGCAAATTAGCGGTACTTATTTCCTCGCAGTCTCTTAGGGAGACTCCGGCCAAACCTTTATTTTTGATTCAGCTTCTGGTAGGCTTCGTTCACTTCCTTCGTGATTTCAGCACCACCCTGATTATTCCATTGCTTAACGAAAGCATCAAAACTATCCATGCTCGCCGTTCCCATGATGATATTATAGTAGGCCTGAAGCTGCGTATCCTTCAGCGCGGCCCACTTGGTGTTCATCGTAGGGGTGATATCAACAAATTTATTGTTTACCCACTGGACATTAACTTTGCTGCTGGCATTAATCCCCTCGATATATTGTGTATAAACCTGGTGAGGGTACAGAGCTTCCACAGTCAGCGGTGTTCCTGCCTTCTGACGCGCCACATCCTTCTCGATATTCTCATATATACCTAGTTCAGCGGAATCAAGAATATCCTTGGACGCCGTTCCTGCCAGAATGTCCGTGAATTTCTTGGCGGTACGAGCCACCGTATCCTTATAGGCGATGGTAAAGCCAAGGCCAAACAAATCCTTTGTAACTTTCTTTTCCGTGAATTCTTGATTGATCGCTTTTAATTCCGCATTATCGGAATATCCGTTGCTTGCGTACCTTTTCCGGAAGTTATTCACCTTCACAGCCAGCTCCGGATGGGCATACCCCTTGCGCACAACCAGATATTGCTGGGTGGTGTAAGCAGAGCCTTGGACGGATACCCCTTCTTTGTTCTGGATCACATATGCTTTCCAGCGGGTATTAAGATTATTCTTCCAGGAGTCTCCCATGGGCCACACAGCATTGGTCCATCTGCCGAAGAACATGCCGGCCCGGCCGCTTGCAAGATCAGGAGTCAGCTCATTGCCTCCCTTAAGCGGGAATTCCTTCTCAATCAGCCCTTGCTTGAACATGTCGGCCAGGAAAGCCAGTCCGTCCTTGACCTCCGGCTGAATGCCGCCGTACACCAGATTCCCGTCTTTATCCGGCAGCCAGTAATACGGGAAGGAATTGAGGTTGAAGAATACCGAGCTGGCATCAAAAGTTCCCCCAATCAGGTCCTTGAAAAGAGCAAGGCCCAGATTATTAGATCCCTTAGCCTTGAACGCCTTGGCCACCGTGACCACATCCTCTAATGTCTTCGGCGCAGGCAAGCCCAGCTCATCCAGCCAATCCTGCCTTACCCAAAGGAGAGAAGTATCACCGGCAGTATCAGTCACACTCGGCAGAGCCATCAACTTGCCGTTATACGTGGCATCCTTCAGGGCGTCGTCATTGATGGATTTGTGAACATCCTTGACTTCATCAGAAGCATACGTCTCGTAGACCTTGGTCAGATCCTCAATCATGTCATGCTCCACCAACCGATTGAGCATTACCTTGGCAGACATGGCAGCATTTGTGTTTAGTATGAATACGTCGGGCAACTGATTGCTGGCAATCATCAGATTGAACCGGTTGTTATAGGTTTCCCCTGCAGGAGCAGACCAGGCGGGGTCAATCTTGATATTGAACTGCTGCTCCAGAAAGGTCTTGTGGGGATTGCTCTCATAGCTGTCCCCTTCCCTGAACTTATGCTGGCTGTTGGTTTGGAACGGAGTTGTTACTGTGACGGTTTCATTGTACTTAGCCCAAATGTCAACGTTCTCAGGTGTGGCTGTTGCTGCAGTTGGACCGGCGGACTGCCCTGGAGACCCCGACGGTGAAGTGCTGTCACCACCATCAGAGCAGGCCGTAGTCAGCATCGCCAGGGACAAAGCCAATGGCACGAATAATTTCCCTTTCCTCAAACTGATCCCCTTCTTTCGTATAATAAGCTTTTCCGTTTTCTTCTTCATTATAAACAGCAGAATCAAGAAACTGATAGAAAGGGCTTCATCTGATCCGCCATTTTTGTAAGCGTTTTTTCGTAAAATAGCTGACACTTGCTCCGAAGATGACAAAAGTTGTATGCCGGCTAACGATAATCCGATGGCAATTGTCCGGTGCTCTCCCTGAACACTCTGCTGAAGTAGCTCTCATCCTGAAATCCCGTTTGCTCGGCAATCCAGTAAATCGGCTTGTCAGGATGCTCTTTCAGCAGCTTTTGGGCAATGGAAACCCGCATATCCCGAACAAACTCATTGAACACTTTACCAATAATATCCTTGAACACCCCGCTGAAATAACCGCGGCTGATGTTCACTCTGCCCGCTACATCCGTCTGGTTGGCGCCCGAAGTCAGCTCCGCACGCAGGATTAGCACAGAACGGAGAACACCGGTGAAGATTTCTCTGGAGCATCCGGCTTGCCCGAAGGCACGCTTCCATATTCGGCGAAGCTCCTCCAGCCATTGGCGCAAATCAAACCAGGTGGAAAAATCCGCCTTGCTCCATGCTTCCTTCAATTCGAGATAAGCCTCAACGTACCGCCAGCCTTCAAGAGATTCAAGGATAAACGAGGTCAACTCCGCCGGAGCAAAGCGCTTGTGCAAGGTCAGCTCCTCCAGCCTGTTCCATTCACCCTCATCCATAATCCAGGCAAGCCGATTCCACACCTTGACCCAATCGTCGGTAATCTTGAGTTCGGCTCCACTGCAGCCCGTTTTTAACTCATTCATGGACAGCTTTACGTATAATTGCTCCGGATGCCATTCATAAAACAGTCTTCGGTTCATTTCGCGCAGCTTGGTCTCTGATAAATGAAGATTCTTAACCGTGTCTATGCCGGTAATAAGCAACGCCAGCCACTGTCCCCGGGGCAGCTGCTTCAGCAAGGTGCGAATATCCGTATCCTCCTGTCCGCCTGCAAAGGATATGAACCAGCTGTTGAATCCGGTTTTCATCGTACGGGAAGGGTGGGCCCAAGGTACGGCTTCAATGCTGCCGGAAGCGCCGTTGCTACCGCATAGCAGCACTCCCCATTCCTCATGGACAGCGGTGCCCGTTTTGGGCGGCTTTGCGGAGCGTATCTCCCCGTCATGCTTCATCCGCCGCGAAATTCTGCCCAGAACGTCTTCTATGGATTCCTTTTCCAATTGCGTCTTTAGCACATAATCGATAGCTCCCAGCCGAAGCGCTTCCTGAATATAGTCGAAATCGCTGTGGCAGGTCAGAACCACAATAAAAATATGGGGAAAAGCGGAACGGACTTGCTGCATCAACTCAAACCCGGACATAACGGGCATAGTCAGATCCGTCATGAGCAGATCTACCGGATGCTTGGCCAACAGCTCCAGTGCAGTCTCCCCGTTATCCGCTTCCCCCACGATCTCCATCTCAAACTGCTTCCACGGGAACGAATAGATCAAGCCTTTTCGCACCAGATGTTCATCGTCTACAATAAGGATTCTGATCATGCATCTTGTCCTCCCTCTAAACTGTTTCGTCTCCCGGCATCAAGCGGTCAGGGTCATCATGAAGAGGCGGCAGCAGCAGGGACATGGCGGTTCCCTTGCCAGGCTCGCTGATTACTGTCAGACCATGCCCGTCCCCGTAATGCATGCGGATCACATTATTGATGAAGCGAAGGCCGATTCCCAGTCCGGCCTTGCGCTTTTGCTGATGATCGTCGAACAGACGGTCTATCTCCTCAGGCGTCATGCCGGAGCCGTTGTCCGCAACCTCAATCAGAAGCTTGCCGCCGGTTATTTGGCCTGTCACCGTAATTTTCCCGTCATCGTTCTTGAAGCCGTGATAAAGCGAGTTTTCTACCAGAGGCTGCAGAATAAATCTGGGGATTCTCCATCGCAGGGTTTCCTCCTCCATCCCAATCTCCACATGAAACTTGTAATTGTAGCGGATTTGCTGCAGTGTGATGTAATCCCTCAGCACATCCACCTCTTCATACAGATGCACAATCCGTCCTTCCTTGCCCAGGTTATAATTGAGCAAGCGTGTGAAAGTGGCAATCAGCTTAACGATCTCATCCTGGTGATTCATCATCGCTACCCATTGCACCGTGTTCAGGGTATTATGAATAAAATGCGGATTAATCTGATACATCAGCTTCTCTACCTCAAGTTGGCGCTTATTCCGCTCCTTCTGTTCGATTTCATCCAGCAGCTCCACAACTCTCAGTTTCATATGGTCAAACTTCATCAATACGTCATCGAACTCTTTGATTCCGGGCAGATTGACCGGCTCGTGGAACTGGGAATTGGCTACCTTCTGAATTTCTCCCTTCAGCTTTCTGAGCGGACCGTAGATCATTCTCCAGACTCCCCAGCTAATCAGCAGGGCAGCCAAAAGGCATGCCAAGGAGGCGAATAGGGTAACCATCAGCCATGAGCGCATTTCCCGGTTGTATTCATCAGGCTCAATCAGAATGGATAGGGTCCAGCCCATCTCACTTTGTGCAGAGAACACGTAAGGATTCTTGGAGTGATTTTCCTCCGCGTACACAAGCTTGCCATCCCGATCCTTTAGCTGGTGGGTGACAGGCATGCTGAACGTGTCCAGATCGAATATTTCCGGAAAAGCCTTGAAGTTGGTCTCAATATAAACCGCAATAGGCAGCTCCTGCCCCAATTGGCCCACCTGGCGAACAATCGAAAAAACCTGCCACTTGCTGTTGATATAAAGGGAAGGATGCGGCCCGTAAAACGTGTAATCATTCCCGCCGGACAAATAAGGGAGAGTGCTTACATCAATTTTTTTGGTAGAATAATAATTGTAAGGGGACAGCATTTCCTGCGTATTTGTAAGGAAATATTCCATCATGCCCAGGCGCGGATTGGTATAGCTGATTAAGGTGAGATAGCGGTTGATATTCTGATACATATTGGATTTTTTGATGGTATCCTCCAGGCTGAGGTACTCCCGCAGGTCGCTGCCGATAGAGCCTTCGAAAATAAGCTGCTTGGAAGCCTGGTCCAGATTGGTCAGCATGCTTTCCAGATTGTTTACTTTTTGCTCGAGAGCGTTCTGCACTCCTTTCTCCACTTTATTCTGCAAGAGGTAATAAATGGATGCATAAGAAAGCCCGCCAACCAGAATGAGAGGCAACAGGGCTGCCAGAAGGATGGCAATCATGATGCGTCTTTGCAGGGAGTACGGGGTGAATCTTTCAATGTGTAAGGGAGAGCGGGCAGCAGGAAGCATAATCCGTACCTCCTATGGGCAATGATGCCAAGAAATATCTTAGCAACAATATATCAAATTTTTACATGAAACAGAAGAACATTTCCAATTCGGCAGATTTGCAAAGAAGCTTTCATAGAGTAGTTTCAGGAAAAATTAAGAAACCTTTCTTGCCGTTCATCCGTTATAGCCAATATGTGCCTTGTTATGGGGACGAGTACATGGAAGAGAGGATTGTGACTATGCTTCGAGTGGATCATTTGTCTCATTCCTTCCTTAGCGGGAGCGAGACAACACAGGTGCTTCAGAATATTCATTTTCAGGTGCAGAAGGGAGAGATGCTTGCGCTTCTGGGCAGCTCCGGCTCGGGCAAATCCACCCTGCTGAATCTGATGGCCGGACTGATGAAGCCGACGGAAGGAGATATCTACATAGCCGGCGAGAATATCGTCAAGATGAATGAAAACAAGCTGGCGGAGTTTCGGCGGCATCATATCGGATTTATTTTTCAGGCCTATGAGCTGATTGCGAATTTGACAGTGCGGGAGAATGTGGAGCTCCCCCTGATCTTCCAGTCGGCGCATCCTGCTGTCCGCAAGAAGAAGGCGTTGGCGCTCCTGGAGCAGGTAGGCATTCCCGAGAAGGCCGAGCTGTTCCCTTCCCAGCTGTCGGGGGGACAGCAGCAGCGGGTGAGCATTGCCCGTTCCCTGGTGACGGAGCCTTCGGTCATCTTTGCCGATGAGCCGACCGGGAATCTGGATACCAAGACAGAGGATGAGATCATCTCTATTCTCAAAAGACTGAACGACTCCATGGCAACCACGTTCATTATTGTGACCCATGAGCATGAGGTTGCCCGCCATACGAAGCGGATCATCACCCTGCGGGACGGCTGCCTTCTGGAAACGGGAGCTTGGACGGCCGCTCCCGCGGGAACGGAATCGGAAGCGGAGGCGGAGGCGGAAATTGCGGCGGGAGCCGGAACGGGAGGCGGGGCATCATGAGAATCCGGGATATCGTGCGGCTGTCCTGGGATCAGGTGAAGCGCCGCAAGGTGGTTACCGGGCTGTGCGCAGCGGGGATTTCCATTGGCTGTGCCGCTATTATTGTGGCCATGAGCGTTGGCGACTCCGCCCAGAAATATACGGAGCAGGAAATGAACCAATTTTTCAAAATGGATGAAATTACGGTAAGCCCCAATCAGGGAATTTCCGGTGCGGTGCTTGATGCAGGCATGCTGGAGCGGGGCAAGCTGACGCGGCAGAAGCTGGACCTGATGCAGCAGTTTCCCCATGTGACGGCCGCGGCCCCCTTTGTGGGGCTGGGTCAGGCGCAGATGGTTACTTCCGATGAACGTACATCTTATGTGGAATTAATCGGTACGGATCTGGACAAGCTCACCGCATTCGGCCACACCTTCCTGCAGGGAGGGGCGTCAGACTTGGCCGGGTCGATTGTGCTGAACTACGGCGCTACCTTGGGCTTGGTGGACAATACGGTGCTCAACAGCCTGACGGAACAAATTTCCCGTGATCCGTATAACCGGGATTTAATGGACCAATACAGGAAGCTGCAGCGCACTCCATCCGAGCTGTACCAGAAGCAATTGCAGTTCAAGTCCTTCTCGGGGGAGAACGGCAAGGCCCGGATCAGCTCCTTCCTGCGGGTGGCCGGAGTGTTGAAGCTTCCCCAGGGGAGCAGCGCCGAATCGGCCCAGTATGACAAGAAGGTGTACATGTCGATGGAGACGCTGCAGCTCTTGAGAGAGGAGCTGCACGGCGCCGGCCAGAACACGAATATGACCGCCTCCTTCGACAGTGCCGTGGTGAAGCTGGACAGCCAATCCGTCGTGGAGCAGGTGGAGCGGCAGATTCAGCGGCTTAGTCTGAACACCCAGACTAATCTGCAGCAGATGGAACGGCTGGCGGAGGAGTTCGCCATTGTGAAGGCGGTGGCCATGGGCATCGGCGTGTTCATTCTGATCATCGCCTCCATCTCCATTATTGTCGCCATGACCATGTCCACCTATCAGCGCCGGCGGCAAATCGGGATCATGAAGGTATTGGGGGCTAATCTGGCCCAGATCCGCAATATGTTTATTGTGGAAGCAGCCCTCACGGGATTTCTGGGCGGGCTGTTGGGCACTCTTTTTTCCTATTGGGTGGTGTGGGGGCTGAATGTGCTGATTATGTCGGCGACGGAAGACAAGGTGCCCGTCATCTTCATTCCTCCGGCTACCATTCTGACCGGTATGGTTTTCGCTGTTATGACAGGCGTGCTGTCCGGGCTTTATCCGGCAGTCAGCGCCTCAAGAACAGATGCGTTAACCGCCATCAAACGGGATTAGTGATTCGGAGGAAGGGAGAAAACGATACATGAAAAAGACGAGGAAGCTGATAAAATGGGGCATTCTGGGACTTGTTCTGATAGGGATAAGCGGATTTCTCTACATGCAGTCCCATCCGTCCACCCAGGTTGTCCCCGGTTCGGCGCAGCAGGATATTGTGTTTACCGCGGCTAAGGAAACTCTGGTGAGCCAGGTAGAGGTGAAGGGGAAGTCCCTGTACCAGCAGGAAACCATGGTATACGCACCGTTCGGCTCCCGGGTAGCGGAATGGATTGCGGCAGACGGACAGCAGGTTCAGCAAGGGGATGTGCTGTTCCGGCTGGACGGCACTGCGCTTGCGAGCGATATCGCCCGGGAAGAGGCTTCGATTCGCAAGGCAGAGCTGGAATCGGAGCTGGGTCAATATGCCAGCGGAGTCAAGGAGGCGGCCTCCGGAGCCTTCACCAATGAAACCGAGCGGGCGGCGGCGCTGGCGGACAGGGAAACAGCCCGGTTGAACCGGGAGCTGGCGGAGGTCAATACCGGCCTTGCCCGGAAGGACTTGGCAGATAAGAAGACCCGCTTGCAGGCTGCCGATTACCGCTCTCCCGCATCGGGGATCTTCCTGTATGACAGCACAGTTAAACGTCCGCACGCTGTTTCGGATAACCAGTACATCGGCAAGATTGTGCAGCTGGACCAGCTGCAATTTCTGGCGCTGGTGGGTGAGCAGGATGTATTCCGCATCAAGCCGGGCATGCCTGTGCAGGTGAAGCTTACCGCGGTCAAGGATGTGGTGCTGAAGGGCGAGGTGCTGAAGGTATCCAAGTTCGCCAAGACGGGAACGGATGAAAGCAGCCTGGGGCAGCTGGCTCAGTTCGAGGTGATCATCTCGCTTGAACAAAGCGAGTATCTGATTGCCGGCCTGAGTCTAAGCGGCCAGATTGAGACGGAGCGCAAGGAGGAGGCGCTGGCCATCCCGACTATGGCGGTTCTGCGGGAGCAGGGCAGCACCTACGTGATGCTGGACAAGGGAAACGGCCAAACGGAGAAAAGAAGCATCAAGACCGGCATGGAAACCCCGGAGAAAATTGAGGTGCTGGAGGGGCTGCAAGCAGGAGATGTAGTGGCTTTGCCTTAATTAACGCCTCCTCAACGCTGTCGAAGATGCGCAGACGAGCACGCGGCGCATTCTCCCGGCAAGGACAAGCGTCTGACGGCGTTCCTTTGGGGCCATGCTTTTGCGCCGCAATCGAACAGAACGCCCAAATATCTGGGGACGGTATTTCTCCTCCAGCGATAGAAGCTTATCATGCCCTCCAAGAATTGGGCTTACATCCATAACAGATTGAGAAGAACCTGGCGGAAGATACCGCCAGGTCTTTTTTTTCTGCACCGGCAGAATAAACATCCATGCACGACCCGCTCCTCAATAAAGAACGGAAATCAACGGAACCAACGAATCAACGGAAATCAACGGAAAAACCTCCCGTCAAAACGGCCAGTTTTTCTCTCATCGGCCCTTTACGGGGAAAACCGATAATCTCAAACCTCCCGTTAATCATGCGCTTTTTTCAAACTCTATTTAGGGCGTGTCTGAAAACTCGCTTGAGGGCATCTTTTGCCGCCTTTTCGCCCCTAGCTTCGTTGCTTCGCTTGGCCCGGGGTCCCCGGTACGCCTGCACAAAAGCGCCTTGCCAGAAACGAAAGTTCGACTAAATCTGCTCCCCACGGAGTTTTCATACACACCCTAGAAAGGAACATAACAGGAGGATTTCAACGAAAATCGGAGTATTTGGGCGAAAAAAGGCCATCTCCTTAGTCTAACGGACATCACCGCTCTTATTTAGCAAAAATCCGAGGGTTTGGAATTCTAACGGACTCACGCGCTCTTATGTAACTCTTTTGCCCCCACTCAGGGGGTTTTCCGCTCAATAAAGGCTTTCCAGTCCGCTAGCCGTGCTAACCCCTGCTTTTTCCGCAAATAACGGCCTCTCAGGTCCGCATGGAAGTCTGAGACCTCTAAAGAAGGACTGCCCGGGAACTTGCCCGGACAGTCCTTCTTGGTTAAATGTGCTGTCTCCATGCGCGACTACGGCTGCATAACGGCCATTTCTCCAGGCCCTATATGCACGGCTGTGCCGCCGGCGGAGGTGCCGTATACAGTGCCTGTGCGAAGATCAGTCAAATCAGCGGAGACAGGCACTTGAACGGTCAGACTGACCGCGCCCCTGTTCAGCAGGATGACAAACCATGAACCGTCCGGCTTCATCACCTTGTAGGCATGCGCCTGCGGCTGACCGACTTCCAGCGTCGTGGTGGACAAGCCGCCTGCTCCGCTTGTCTTGGGATACAGCACGGTCAAGTAATCCCCATTCGCTGCCCCCTCCACCGTCAGCATCTCCTGAAAGTTCTGCGGATACCCATCGGCCAAAGCTCCTGTAGACTGCATGATCACGGGATTGGCCGGGCGCAGCCAGGAAATCTCCAGGTCCTTGTTGTTGTAGCCGTGGGCTACGGCGACAGGCCCGGACACCTCCGTGGACGTGCTTAAGGTATGATAGCGGATAGCGCTTGGCCGGGCGGAAGCAATATCATCCCAGATCACATACGCGTCATAAGGCTTGCGCACATAAGCAATATGGCGGATGTAACGGTCGGCAAGGTTATCGGGAATCGAGATCCGCAAATAATCCAGTTCCGAGGAAAAATAAGTAGCTTCCACTACAGAAGTAACCGGCCCGTCGGCATAAACGCCGGACGAGTTTTTGAATTGCACCGTATTATGCGGCTTGGAGGTCTGATACCAGTTGGGATTGACCCCTATGCCGTAGGCGGATACACCCGGGTCCAGGGAGAGAGGCGTATTATCGGCATAAAGAGAGAAGCTTCCCCTGTCCTCATGCTGATGGGATTTCAACTGGGGGGAACCGCCTACGATCGCCATATAATCCTCCCCCGGCTGATCATAATCCTGGCGGAAAATGATATACCCCATATCGTCGAACGCCCGGGATGACAACGCAGGACTCTGCTCCGGCAAGGACGGATCAAAGGAAATCAGTGTCATAACCGAATAATAGGCTTTAAGGACGGAGCCGGAACGGTTCCAGGCATACATCATCTGCTTGCTGAGCAACGGATCGGCGGCCGTATATTCCGGTGCTCCCATACCCAGAATGTGCACAGCCTCGCGCCAGGTGTGATCTCCGATTGCCGGATAAGCGGCTTTGCCGGGAGCGAGGGTATGGACGGCATCCCGGGGTGTCTGAGTCTCGATGAGAAACCGGAACATCTGCTTGAACTTGCCGTTCTGGAACAAGTCCGTTCCCCCTGTGCGCTTCAGCATCTTGGCAAATGGAATCCAGCGGTCCATCACCGCCTGGTGGTAACGGATGGTTTCCGGCCATCCGCCATCTGCCCCTGCCACATGGGCAAGCTGCCACTGAATCTGGGAGACGGCATGGTTCAGATAAGTGGAGGAGCTGGCATACTCCGGAAAGATAACGGCAAAAATTCCCAATCCGGCCGCTCTGTCCGAATTATAGTTGGAGCGGGCGGCTGTATCGTCGGAATAATCATAATAGGACTGGTTCAATAATTGATCTGCAATCCAATAAAACAGGGAGCGCAGTTCATTATCCTCCTCTGTGGAAATCACGCCTGAACTCCGGATCATATCATAAGCGATGGCGGCGTTGCCCAGTCCCCGCCCGATATGAACCGCCTGCGAGGTCTGATCAGGGTCATTCCCGGTAGACAGGTAACCCACCATCATCTCACGCATGTCACGAAGCGTATAGTCCAGCGTTTTTTTCGCTTTTTCCGCATAAAGGGCGTTGTCCTCCACCGCATAGGCGACGGCTTGCTCAGCCAATCCAAGCCCTGCTCTCGGCGTCATGGTGAGCCGGTTAAAGCGAAGCGAGCGCAGCGGTGCTCCCAAGTCCTGCCCCGCCCCATCCTGGAATTCGGCTATGACATAGAAGCCTTCCTCCAATAGCTCCACCTGACTCACATCCACCTGGGCCGAATACATGCTCCCTGCAGCAACAGGAAGCCCTCCTGCCGTTGTCCAGCCGCCACGGTCCCCGCTGTCCCCGTTGCTGATCCTGGCCGAACGGAGACCTGTGCTGCCCTGCTCCATGATCCCGTTCATGGCCCATTCAAAAACAGGCGAGCCGCTCCAGACGGTCCTGCTCCACCCGTCCGGCCAGATGCTTCCACTCTCAAAGCCGGCATTGGGGACGGAGACATCCTCTTGCCCGATTTCAATGAGCGCCGCATTGTCAAGACGGATGCTGCCTTTGCCGTACAGACGGTAGCTTAGCTTGACGGAGACGGCCTCCGGCGGAGCCTGAAAGGTAAACGTAAAGGTGCGCCAAGGATTCATCTGCGGAATATCATCCAGTTGGGATTGCGTCCATTTGTCGGCAGTGGCCTTGACGGCAGTATACCAAGGCTGGTAGGGCGCGCTTTGCGCCTTGCTCCGCAATGCCGCCAAGTCAGACGCATGATACAGGGCATAAGGATGCGTACGGGCATTGGGTACGGAAGCAAGCAGAGTCACAGAGGCGGTTTCAGCCACAGCGCTGTCCCCGGCCGCAGCCGCCCGCAGGACAACCGGGCCGGCGGATGCTGCATTGGACACGCTCAACACTCCGGCAGCATCCACAGCCACCCCGGCAGGAGAACCGTCAACCGACCAAATTATCGGCTCATCTTGCATAACACCACCGTTCTGATCCAGGGCGAATGCCTGGAATTCCTGCTTCATCTCCCCTTGCAGAGGAATGGATGCAGTAGAATTGCCAAATGGAATCTTCGGTTCCAGCGTAACGGAGCTGAGCCTGGGGCGGTACAGCATAGTCAGCACCAACTCAGGCCGGCTTCCGTACACATAGGTGATTTCGTCTGCAATCGTGGAAGACAGCTTGACAGAAAAATGTTGGTCGAAGGAATGCTCATACTGGACCTGGCTGGTCACATCCAGATCGACGTATCCCGCCGGTCCGTATTGGCCAACGGCGATCTCCCGCCCGGACACTGGTGCATTGCTGTACGTGAGCGTGTCCTTGGACCAGTTGTCCCCGGACACGGCGAAGGCCTTCAGCATATCTGAGGTGCCCGCCAGACGGAGCTTCGCTCCGGTCACTATCCCTTCCAATCCGCTCAGGTCGTACCGGAGGTAGGCGTGTTTGTTGCTAACCCGGGTCATTATCGTATCAGGGAAGGTATCCGTCGCTCGCGAGCCGGACTGGACGCTGGCCACCTCCTCGGCCTGAAGTGTGACCGCTTGGACCACAGGCTCAACAATCAGTTGGGGAGGAGTGCCGGTTGTGCTCTCCTTGGAATGAAAATTATAGCTGGTGGCAGCGCCCAGGGTGGAATACAGGAGCAAGGACAGCTTATTGTCTCCCAGGCTCTCCGTCTTCGCGGCCTGAGTCACATCAAAGACGACGGGACCCGCAGGACCCGTACGCTCCCCCGACACAGGTGCATTGACCGATGACGGTCTGTTGGCATGGGTGAGGGAGAGCTCACCCCAATCGTCCTGGCTGACAAAGTCGGCATTGGTTGCAGGAGGCGTGAACCCGCCTGTCAATTGCAGTCCGGCCCTCTGAACGGCGTAGGGAAAGCCGCCCAGGTTGAACCTCAGGTAGGCATCCCGGTAACGGTCTCCCCGTAGCGCCAGAATTTCGCTGCCTCCGTAATTATTGGCCGCAGCGGAACCACCCTGCACATACGCATCCGCCTCCGGTATAAGCGTTTGGGTGGGATCAAGCTCCACCACCAGCCTGGGCGCCGTTCCACTTACGGTTTCCCGGGAATCAAAATTGGTGCCGGCCGAAGTGCCCAATGTAGAGAACAGAACAAGCGACAGCTGCTTGTCTCCTTGTTGTTCGGCCCTCACCAGGGTTCCAAGATCAAACTCCACCGGCCCGCTCGTATCGGGTCTCACCCCTGCAATAACAGTACCTGAGCCCGCGGGACGATTGCTGTAGGTCAGCGCCGTTTCACTCCAGCCATCCTCCGCTACGGTCTGGATACTGACCGCGGGTACAGGCGCCCCTCCGGTGAGCAACAGCTTGGCGCTTGTCACCGTGCCGTGAAGCGCCGACAAATCGAACCGCAGATAGCCGTCCCGGTAGCGGTCGCCCCGCAAGGCGATGCTTGGGTTGGTGCCGTAATTATTCCCCGATGCCGAGCCGCCCTGTACATATGCATCCGCTTGCGGGGCAAGGGTTATGCTTGCCGTTTCCGCGCTGGCGGAAGGAGGACTCCACTGCAGGACGCAGGCGATGGCTGCCAGGGTTACCGCTCCAGTAACGTACTTTCCCCATTTCATGGGATATCATCCTTTTTTCTCGTTTTTATAATCCGTAGGAGTCATTCCGGTGTATTTCTTGAAGATCTGATAAAAATAGTTGTATTCCTTGTAACCTACCCGCTCGCACACCTCATTTACCCGGTATTGTCCTTCCTTGAGGAGGCGCTTGGCCGCTTCAATACGGGCCCTGGCCACCAACTCCACGAAGGAACTGCCCGTCTCCTGGCTGAGGATCCGGCTGAGATAACTGGGATTGACATTCAGCTCCCGGGCAACCAGGGACAGATTCAGCGTCTTCGCATAATGGGTACGAATAAATTCCAGTGCCCTCTTCACATTCTGGCTGTATACGGTCCGGGAACGGCCCGGTTGATCCCCCGCACTAAAACCGGCAAAAAAGTAAGCATCCAGTTGCCTTGCGGTTTCTGCAAAAGCTTCTTTTAATTGGGAGGGATGCCCGTACAACGAGCTTGAAGCGGTTATGCCCCCTTCCCTGCCGGCGATGTCCAGGACCAGCTGCTCCCAGTGAGCCGCACAGGCCGTTGCAGCTGCCATTGCCCGCTCTTCCGAATGAAACCGGGCGTGCTTCAGCATCAGAACCAGCACCAGATCCTCCCCTACTGCCGCTTGCACAGCTTCTGCACCTGCAGCCGCCGCTTCCCGGGCCCATTCCCCCCCGGCGGCGGCAATAGCCTGCCTTAGAGCCGGAAGGGCGGGTCTGTCCGCATGCTCCCTGTCCTGCATCTTATCGGACTGCCGCAGCCGGCAATGAACCAGCATAAACCACTGAAACTCCAGAAGCTCAGCCCGCTCCGTCAACCCGCCCCCTTGACCGTTTTGTCCTGTGATGTAGTCCGCCACAAGTTTGCTGCGCAAAAAAGGAAGCGCTTCCCGAAAATCCCGTTCATAATTCTCGCTTATCTGAAGCGCCTGAAGCCGTTCCGCTTCCTCCTGCCGCTCCCGCAGCATCTCTTCTGCCGCTTTGGCAATAATCCGCTGCAGCTCCGTATAGTGAATGGGCTTAAGAATAAAGTCGAACGCCCCCACGGTTACCGCCCGGCGGGCATATTCGAATTCCTGATGACCGGTAATCAGAATCACCCGGGATCCGGGAGACACCCGCTTCATATAATCCGCCAGCTCCAGTCCATCGCAGCCGGGCATCCGGATGTCCGTCACCATCAGATCAGGCTTGCACTCGTCAATAAGCCGCATGCCCTCCAGTCCATTGCCTGCCTCGCCCACGACGAGGCAGCCCAGAGCAGGCCAATCCACATGCTGTACAATTGCCTTGCGGATCAACGGCTTATCATCCAGTACAATGGTTCTGATGGGCTCGTTCATGGTGTTTCTCCTCCCTCTTCGTTGCGGACAATAGGCAGCCGGATGGCAATCAGGCTTCCCTTGGCAGTTTCGCTCTCGATCATCACCCCATAAGAGGCCCCATACAAGATTTTGATGCGTTTATTGACGCTGCCGATGCCGACCCTGGTATGCCTGGCATCTCCCTCCTCGCCGCCGCTGTCCGCTGCAAGCAGCGATTGGACAACGGCAGGCTCCATGCCTACCCCGTTGTCTTGCACCTCCACCCGCAGAACACCAGGTGGGGTTTCTTGCCCGCCGCCGCTTTGTTCCGTTGTCTCGGCAAAGCACCGGATATGGATAATTCCCTTGCCCGGCTTTTTCTCAATCCCGTGCAGAATGGCGTTCTCTACAATAGGCTGCAAAATCAGCTTTGGCACCGGTACGCATAGCAGCGCCTCATCCAACTCATAGATGACCTCCAACTGATCGTCGTACATGATCTGCTGAATTTCCAGATAGTTGACTACGTACTGCAATTCCTCCCGCAGCAAGATCACATCGTTCTTCTGGCGGATGCTCTCGCGCAGCAGGCTTCCCAGCAAATAGACCATATCGCTGATCTTCTTCTCTCCCTGCAGCAAGGCAAGACTTTGAATCGATTCCAGTGTGTTGTACAGGAAGTGGGGATTCATCTGGGCCTGAAGCGCCTTATACTCGAACTGAAGGGATTCGTGCTCAGCTTGCTCCTTTAGCAGCTTCTCCTTGTACACAACCGTGATCAGCTCATTGACTTTTTGTGTCATCAGATTGAACCGGTGGGCCAATTGCCCGATTTCATCCTTGCTTTTGGTCACTACCAGTTGGTCAAAGCGTCCCTCCGAAACCCCCTTCATACTGCCGAGCAACAGCTTTACATTCCCTGTAATTCCCTTGGATAAATATACCGCCATCAGAAGTGCTGCAAAAAAAGACAACAGGCAAGCGATAATAATACCGTATTTCATGGCTTGTGCCGGTTTGGTCAGCTCGGAAACGGCAATCCGGTTCAACAACTTCCAGTTGCCATCCGAAAAAGAACGCAGGGTGAACAAGTATGCTTCCCCATTATCCTTCAGCTCAAAGCTGGTGGATTCCCCGTCCAATCGGCCGCCCGCTGCCAGCTTGTCCACAACCCGCTGAAGCTCCCGGCTGCTGTTCATCAGCAGCTCATTGTTTTCATTGAGCAGAATAAACTGCCCCCGGCTGCGTCCCCGGGCCTCCTTGTAAAACTCGCTTAGGTAATCCTCTTCAATGCCAATGGAAATATATCCGATCAGGGCCGATGTTTCCACATTATACATGGCCCGCTGCATATAAATACGCTGGTTGCTCCCGGGCAACCACAGCACCTGGCCGCGCTTGGCCTTCATCCGCTCTTCGTCGAAGGAGGCCTCCATCTCCTCTTGCGTGTCCGGGGCCCCGGTACGGCGGATAAATTCGTTATCCCCGTTAATCTGGCGGATCATTACTGTAGTGATGAATGGACGCGAATAGAGGAAATCATCCATAAAGCTGAGCACGCCGCTGCGGATCACATAAGGGTTGTCAGCCGGGAGCTCCGGATCGGAGGGAAGGAGCTGGACAATACCGGAATTCTTATAGTGGGCGAATACGTATTCCTCCAGTTCGCTCATCCGCTTGTCGATGTTCAATCCAATCTGCTCAATCAGATCGCGGGAATCATCCACCGCCATCTGATTGATGGCCTGGGAAGAGACCTGATACGCAATTATACTGATGGTCATTACCGAGATGACAATGACCAGGGCATAGGACAGCAAGAATTTAAACCGGAGCTTCAGCCTGTACCATATATCCTTTATCTTGTTCATAAGGACATTCTCCCGCGCCAAAAACTTAGGGTCGCCCGCCCGCCCCGGTCAAGGTCCGTTCATCTGTGTGAAGCGCCTCTCAGCCTTCCGACCCTTCCAGGGCCAGCAGCCATTCGGATAAAGCCATCATGGCCAGACCTTGTCCCCAGAGCTGAATACGGGTTTCGCTGATCTCATTATACACGATATAATTGATGAGCACAGGAGTTCCCGCAGAAACACGCTGGACGGTTCCGTCCTCTCCAATCTGGCAGAGCAGCCACAACAGCGCCTTCTCGGCCATCTGTCCATACCGGCTGGGATCAAGCAATCCCAGGCGGAAAGACTTTAACAGACCATAAGCAATTCCGGCCGCAGAAGATGTCTCCAGATAAGTGGAGGGCTGATCCAATACCGTATGCCAGGAGCCGCTTACGTCCTGGACCTTCATAAGTCCGTCTGCCAGCCTGGTGACACGGGCTCTGATTTGCTCCAGTTCCTCTGTCATAGAGCCGCCCAGCCACTGGGCCAGATCGGGGAAGCCAGCCATGATCCATGCATTGCCCCGGGCCCATTGGGTGCCGATCAGGCGCTTGCTCATATCATCGTAGCCATGATAGCACAGGCCCGATTCCGTCTGCAGCAGCTCCAGGTGAGAGGAGAACTGCCTGACGGCCTCCCCGCTGTACCCGGCGGTCTTATCCCGGCAGCCGGCATAGGACAGGAAGACTGCGGCCATAAACAGGGTATCCACCCAGAGCTGGCTGCGTTCCTGACTGGTATGCATAAGTGCCCCATTGCCGAGCTTGGCATGGGAGCCACAGAGAAATTCGGCAATCCGTCGGGTATAAAGGACGTAGTCCTCTCCGCTCAGCGGGCCGGCAGCGGCATAATCCGGTCCGCGGGCGGCAGCGGCGGCAAGGGCGGCAGCATAAGCCGGTATGGTGGAGTTCACTTTAATGACAGCTTCATCCCCGGGAGCCATGCCGCCCGCCCAACCCAGGATGAAGGATAGCATCTCCGCATCTCCCAAGCTCTCCCAGGCCCGGTATAAACCAAGCAAAGCAACCCCCTCTCCCCAGTTCCACGAGGGAAGCGGCATGCTCATGGTCCGCCGTGCCACCTGCAGGAGCTTTCCGCGGAGCGCGTCGGTGTCATAGTTCATTCGGAAGCAATTGCGGGAAATCTGTTCAGGTCTTGTGTTCATGCGTTAAATCACACCTTGTCTTGGTTTCTTCCATGCATTGCTCCCAGCGGCCCCATGCGGACACGCCTTCAGCCATACTTAAGTCCAATTGCTTAAAACGGGAGGCAGGCACTGCAAATCGTGTTTTCCCTTCCACATCCACCCTGGTTCCATTCAGGAAGCCGAACTGTCCTCCGGCTTCTCCGAAACAGCCGTATACAAAATCCGCATCGGAGCAGATCTCTCCATAGTTCACGGCACCATGCTGATAATCATAAGCGGGCCTTAGGGCTGCGTCTGCCGTTCCGACCTCCAGATCTCCCTTTATCCCCATCAGATAACGCTGTCCGGCGCTTTCATAAGCAATGGAGAGATGACCCCCGGGGCCGCTCTTAACCGACCATTCCCGGGCAAATTGGGCTGCAGTGAATTCCGCCTTGGCATGCACAGGCTGCAGCACCGTCACAAAGGTCAGGATTTCCCCCTCCTTGCAGCCGGAGGCATATTGGTACACGCCGGTTTCCGTGGTATGGCTGCGGCGGATGGGGCCGGTACCCACCGTCCTTGCTTCTCCAAGAGGGAAATAAACGAATAGGGACATATCACCCCCATTGATAATCTGCCCCGGAAATTCCGAGGAGCCGATAGAGTCATAAGAGGTGCGGTAGCCTCCCGGTAGAAGCTCCTGCGCCGCCCCCGTGTAGAACACCGGCCCGCAGGTGCGGCTTCCGTTGTGCAGAAGCTGCGCCATATCCGCAATAATATAACATCCAGCCTGCTTCAGATAGATCACGGTGCGGTGAGAGGACACCCCCAGCGAGCAATCCTCCACTGCCGTGCGGCTCATCTCCAGAGGAGCGAATTTGGAGAAGTGCAGCTTCTCAGTCCTGACCTTGCGGTAACGGCCGTCATCACGGCAGAAGTCAAGAAAGCACTGTCCCGGCTCCGGCCGCCCTGGACGGACCAGTACACGGTTATGGTACAGGTCGGAGCGGTATGCCCCGGAGGTATCATTAATGGAATCCCGGTAGCCTCCGTCATGAAGCAATACTTCGTTGCCTGCTATAAGACAGACAATGGAATTCTCATCCCCATGACCATGATGCGCCTTCTCCTCATTTACCCGAAGAGTCTGCCGCAGATAGGTCCTGGCCGGACGGGCATAGTCCCCCTCATCGCGGTAGTTCAACAGCAGGAAGGCGGAATTCCTGTGCCAGCCGTTGCGGAAAACAACTTTTTTGCCGATCACATCATCCAGAGCCTCACCGCTGCCGTAATCCGGGACACATTCCGCAACCCGGTCGTCAGCCCAGCTATAAGCATCCAGCAAAGCGCTTGCCATCCGCAAGCTCCGCCCATCCGCCCTTATTTCCAGAGGGCTCATGGTATCGAATATGGTACGTGCGGCATATTTCATCTCCGCTGAGCGATAATAAGCGGCGCCTTTCTCCAGGCAGGCCACAAGCCTGGCCCAGCCGGAGCCCCAACCGGCATCGCCGTAATCGGCGACCACGCCTCTGGGATGAAGCAGCCGGACGAACATCTCGCAATAATAGCGTGGCATGGGCAGCTCCATCAAGTCCTTCCGGCCCGTGCGCTCCGCGTAGGCAAACAACCCGTTCAGCCAGATGGGCGTATAGATGGTGCTGTCTTCAATGGACCATCTGCCCCAATTGTCTTCCATCAGATTATGGGCCATGGAGCGCCACAACTCTGCTTGCTCCGCCTGGGGGAACAGACTGGCTGCCGTCTCCAGATTAAGCGCCCGGGAAACGGCGCGGTTATGCGGTCCCCAGTCCGGCATCCGGAAAACGGGTTCCAGCGCCTCCGTAATGTTCATCTGCATATGGGCCTTATCAACAGGGCTCAGCAGCCCTGTGTTCTCCAGCAATTCATACGCCCGCAAGTATTCCGTCAGATTAAACATGGAATCCAGCACAGGCTGCGCCTCTCCGTTCTCCCCCGGGCCAGCCGGGGATTGCTGCTGAAAGCAGCACCGGCCGGAGCCGATATCCTGCATGGCCTGTTTGGCCCGTTGTCCATGGAGCGCTTCACCGGTTATCCGGTAACGGAACGCTTCAACCGCCGCCAGGTGGGCCAAGTGGCCCAAGGGTTGGCAGCTTCCTGTCTGAACCGCATTCTTCCGGCTTTCCTCCAGACGTTGTTCATAATTGCTCCAGAACTTATCGGAGATCAGACCGGCAAAAGCCAGATAATCCGTGCGTGCATGACTCATTTCTGCAGCACCTTCAAGCCCTCGGCCAGTTCCTGGTCATATTCGGCGCCGCCCACTTTGACCCATCCGTCCAGCAGCTGTTGATACGACTTGTCAAAGTCATTGGAAATAATCACCTTGGATAATTCATCGTACAGATACTTTGCCAGCGTCCCTCCGTTTTTGTCGCCAAAAGGTGTGGGTGTCTCCAGGATGGGTGCAGACTTAGCGTATTTCTGGGCAAACTCCTGCCGGATAATAAAGTTCTCGGCCTTCTCCGGATCATCTTTGTAGAGAATACGGTATTGCTCAGGAGTATACCCCTCATCTACTTTTATGATGGCCAGGTCATTGGTCAGCCAGCGCACATCCTTCTTGTACAGTTCTTCATCGAGAATCTTGACCATACCGTTCTCCATCTTGTAATGCTGTCCTTCCAGACCGTTCTTCAGCACCTTCAGATTAGCCGGATCAGACATCCAATTCAGATATTTAATAACAGCTTCAGGATGCTTGCTGGTTTTGGGAACCATGATCAGCATACCGGCCTCCGTCCTGCCAAAAATAGTTTGTTTTCCGGCGGGATCAATAAACGGCTCCACCGTAACCCAGTTTGCTGCAGGAACAGATTTTCTGGTAATCAGATTAAGATCGTAAGCCCCTTCGTTGGAATCTACAAAGCCGGTTGTGCCAAGCGCAATCTGCTGGGTCCACTTCTCTGAGTTCAGGTCGGTCAGGAACTCCTTGGAAATCAGCTCTTCCTTATACAAGGTATTCATCCATTGAAAGAAATTCCGACCCTGGGGCGTGCTGATGTGGGAAGTGAACTTGCCGTTGTCATAGTTGCCGGAGGGCATCAGAATCAGCCCCGGAGCATCGTAACGGATGCCGAAGCCGTAAGCCGCGCCAAATACAAAGCCCTTCATCCCCTTGGAGAATGCCGGAAGCGCCCAGGGGACCACCTTATCCTTGCCTACCCCGCCAGGGTCCTTTTCCTTAAATGCCTTCAGGGTCTGGTGCAGCTCATCTGTGGTTTTGGGGACGGGAAGCCCCAGCTTATCCAGCCAATCCTTGCGGATCTTCATGGTGGCTCCGGCGCTTGCGGGCCGCTGGGATGCAATGGCGTAGCGCTCCCCCTTGTAATTGCCGGCGATGGACAGGGCAATGGCATTTTCCTTCTTCAGCACAGGTCCGTATTCATCCAGCAGCTTGCCCAGAGGAGTCAGGCCGCCTTGCTCCGCATATTTGTTCATCAGGCTGAAATTATAGGTTGCCACCATATCGGGTGAGGTACCGGAGGCCATCCATGTATTCAGCCGTTCTTCTTCCTGGGCGCGGGGAAAGGGCACATACTCCACCTCCAGGCCGATTTTGGACAGCTCCTGATTCACCCATTTGGCCAGGAAATTATCGTTGTACGACTGTCCTGACGGAGTCGCCCCCCGGTCCCAGATGGCTACTGTAATTTTCACGGGCTTTTGCGGTGTGTTCTCTGCCTGGACGGCGGTGTCTTCCTTGTCCGAAGACGCACAGCCCGCCAGAGCCGAAGTGGCCAGAGAAGCGGCTAGCCCCCAGGCAACAAACTTCTTTTGGATTCTCATGTGTACATAGACCTCCTGTATTTGAATTTGCAGTGAAGCAATGTGAAGCCTCAACCCTTGACAGATCCGATCATAGCGCCTTTGACAAAATACTTTTGCAGCCATGGGTATACCAGCAGGATCGGAACCGTGGCGATTACAATGGTCGCCGCCTTCAGCGATTCCTGGATCACGGACAGCTCATTGTCCTGCATGCCAGCCGTGCCCTCGATAAAATCAAAGTTAATCTGGGATAAGAGAAGAATGGACCGGAGCTTCACCTGGAGGGTATGCAAGTCCGGATTATCCAAATAGAGCAGCGGCGCAAAATAATTGTTCCAATGATGCACGGCATAAAACAGGCTGACTGTTACAATAGCCGGCATGGACAGGGGAACGGCAATCCGGGCAATATAGCGTACATTGCTGCAGCCATCCATGACGGCCGCCTCGCGAAGCTCCTCGGGCATGTTCTGAAAGAAGGTTTTCATCACAATCATATTGAAGCTGCTGATAAGCCCCGGCAGAATAATCGACATGAGGTTGTTCAGGAGCCCCAGCTCCTTCACCAGCAGGTAGGAGGGAATCATCCCGCCGCTGAATACCATGGTTACCAGAATATAATTCATCATCACGCCTCTGCCGCGCAGGTCCCTGCGGGACAAGGGATAAGCGGTGATTATGGTAAACAGCATATTCAGCATGGTACCCGCTATTGCGACGAATACCGTGACAAGCAGCGAGCGCTGCACGGCGCTGTCCATGGCCACCGTCCGCATGGCGTCAAGCTGGAAGCCGATGGGAAACAGGGAAACCTTGCCGGACTGGATGGCATGATTGTCGCTGAAGGCGGAAGCAAAGGTATTGAGAAAAGGGAATAGACAAGCCATGGTCCATACCGACAGCAGGGTATAGTTGAAAAGATGGAACAGCCTGCCCTCGGCGGGTCTTCCGCGTGTCCGCTTGACTGGAAGCCTATTCACCATAATCCTTCCCCCCTCAATCTGCGGGCCGTATAGTTGGCTCCAGAGATCAGCGCCAAATTAATGATGGCCTGCAGGAAGCCCACTGCCGTGGCAATGGAGAAATTGCCCTGCTTGATCCCGCTGTTGTACGTATAGGTGCTGATGACCTCAGCCACATTGGTTACGGCAGCGTTAGCCAACGCAAAGGGCTGCTCAAAGCCAATGGACACCAGGCGCCCCACATTCATGATAAGAAGAATTACGATGGTAGGCAACAGACTGGGCAGCGTGATATAAACAAGTTTCTTCCATCTCCCGGCCCCGTCAACAACCGCCGCTTCGTATAGAGAAGGATCTATTGATGTAAGCGCTGCCAAATAAATGATCGTCCCCCAGCCCGCTCCATGCCATATATCGGATAGCACGTATACAACCACCCACCAGAATTCGTCGATCATGAAGTAAATCGGCTTGATGCCTGTATGGGCAAGCACGCTGTTGATAAATCCGTATTGGGGAGACAACAGATTGTAGACAATCCCTCCCAGCACTACCCAGGACATGAAGTGCGGCAAATACAGCAAGGATTGGCTGATGCGCTTGAAATAGCGGTTGGTTACTTCATTGAGCAGCAACGCCAGCACGATTGGCGCCGGGAACCCCACCAGCAAGGACAGGAGATTAAGCACCAATGTATTCCGGATCATGTTCCCAAAATCAGGCACCTGAAGCATTTCTCTGAAGTATTGCAGCCCCGCCCAGTCGCTCTCCCATATTCCCTTAAAGATGTTGTACTCCTTAAAAGCGATCACAAGTCCGCCCATGGGAATATAGTGGAACACCAAATAGTATACGACAGCAGGAAGCAGCAACAGATACAAATCCGCATTTTTCAATCTTCGCCCCCGTCTCCTCCTGCTGTCCGTATGGACCAAGGGGTTTCCCAGCCCCGCTTTCGAAGGAAGGACCTGTTTGTTTACAATCAAGGCGCTCATCTACTTTCGTATTAGGTATGATCTTATCATAACGGAGAGAAGAGGGATTTGAAATTCAGGGATTTTTACTTTTTACCCGAAAATCTTTACATTCCTAGCGACTACAATCACCGGTTATGCCAGTGCGGGGATACGCATCGTCTGATAAATCCAGACTTGCCGAAAGATACACCTTCAACCAATAAGCCGCAGACCATAAGGTCTGCGGCTTTTCTTTTTCTTATGTCAGTTGGAATGAAGACCCTATTGCCTGATAAGTTCACTACGCTTCGTACCACCATTTGGGCAGTGCGTCCTTCTCCTGTTCGAGCAGCTCCCGGATGATGTTGTCGGCATCTCCGATGGAATTGACCAGAGGATCGGTCAGCATGGCCCGTCTCAGCTTGGCAAAGCTGCGCGGGGATTTCCTCCCGGGTCTTCCCGTGCCCTTGCCAGAAGCGCACATATTCCTTGGTATGCCCCGTACAGGTAGGAACGCGGCCGAAAATCGAATACGACTCATAGCTGATGGCATTGTTATAGATTGCTTTGGCCCCGGTATCCCCGCCCAATGTTTCCTTCTCGGCCTGGGCATCCGCTTCAAGGGAACGGGCTATTTCCGCAGACATGTCCTTACCCTCATATTCGGCTTTGATAAGCCAAGTGAAGTGGTTGACGCCTGCTATGCGGAAATCGAATTTCCGGGAATGCTCCCCTGTAAAATCCTCCGGGCGGGCCACAATTCCGGCGCTTGCGGCATACCTTTGCTTGATGTGGGGCATATGCTGGCTGTCGCAGAGGGCAAAGCTCTTTAAGCGGGGAGCGTACCGTTTCAGACCCATTCCATGAACCGCTGTGGGGTTGATATAACTGATCACCCAAGCTTCCGGGCACAGGGCTTCAATGTCCCGGGCACATTCCAGAATAACCGGGAAATCCCTCATAGCCCGGAAAATCCCCCCTGGTCCGATGGTGTCCCCGGAGCACATCCGTATTCCGTATTTTTCGGAAACGGTGCAGTCAATCCCGCGGTACTTTACGGTCTCCCGGGCAAAGCTCAGAATGACAAAGTCTGCCCCCTTCAATACCTCCTTCCGGTTGACGGAGCCTTCGATGCGCAATTTCACGTTGTTGGCCTCCGCCACCATCTTAGCCAGCGCCACCATCTTCTCCAGACGCTGTTCGTCCGTATCCACCAAGGTATAAGGAAGATTGGGATAGAAGGAACATGAATCTGTTCGGACAAATCGTTGAAAATGTCCAGATTCCCCATCCTGCTCTCTCCTCCTGTCCCTGTAACGGGAAGTCTTATGTCAAACCAGCATAAGAGTGCTTGATTCCGCTCCCCTGCATGCGCAGCCGGTTGGAGGACCTTAGCTTATGGGGAGTAACCCGGTAATGCCGCTTGAACAGCTGATAGAAGTAGCTGATGTTCTCGAAGCCCACCTCCAAACAAATATCCACGATCTCCATATCTGTATGGAGCAGCAAATTCTCCGCATAGGTCAGCCGGAGGCGGTTGATATATTCCACGGGCTGGATGCCCAGATGCTTCTTGAACACGCGGCACAGATAGGAATGGGTCCGGCCGGACAGCCGGAGAAGAGCCGGCATGCCCTCCACGAAGTGCTCCTTCTTCTTCAGCTCGGCACATACCAGCCTGAGCCAATCGGGCAGGTCGCCGGGATGATGGCTGACCGCCTCCATCACGTAACGGGACAGCAGCTCTGCCAGCAGGGCGCGGAACTCCGCCTTCAGCAGCAGCTTGTCCGTCTGGGGAATCAGGGTCAGATTATCCAGGCGGTAACGAACATAATCCCTCTCCGGTCCTGACAATACAACCATCGGCGGATAGGCCGGATCGAGCAGCTTGCTCCGCGGGAAGCCGTCGCCGAGATAATCGAACAGGGAATAGACTGCGTGCTTGTAGAAGGACAGGTTGATGAACTGGCAATCCTCCTCCCCGGCCTCCTCATAATAATGCACATCGTTCTCGCGGATAAACACCAGTGTATTCTCCGACAGCAGCTCCCGCTTGCCGTTAATGCAATGGATCACGCTGCCCTTGAGAATCAGGAACAGCTCGAAGAAATCATGGCAATGAATCTTTGTCGTCTTCTTCACGGATGTGATCAGGCGGTAATGCGCCTCAATCTGCGGATCGATTCCTTCTGCTGCCAGCAGCCTCGCTACCTCCATGCCGGCTCCCCCTTCTTCATGAACATCCACGGCCCTGTTACGCCTGCGGCACGGCCCTGCACACAGCTTCCGCCAATCCCTGCCTTCCCATCTATTTTACTTCTGCCAATGTCAAAATACCATAATTATTATTCAAATCCCGGCAAGATTCTCCCCGCATCTCCATGCTATCTTAGAGGCAAGTATGGAACGTGTTTTAACCCCACTACTTTTATATAGGAGATGAGCCCTATCATGAACCTGATTGAACGCAGACACCAGTTCGAGGAGAACAAGCGGATTTATGAAAGTGCCAAGCTTACGTTTTTGGGTGTGGACGGTTTCGATGTGTACAATTCCTCCATTCCCTTCTATTGGCAAGGCAAGCGCTATATTTACGGCCGTGTAGAGAAACGGGAGGAATGGGCCCGCTCCTGGGTCCGGTTGTTCGAAGAGAGCGGAAGGGATGAATGGACGCTGGTGAAAGACTCCATGCTCTATCAGCTGGAAGATCCCTATATCAGTATAATCGGGGGGCAGCTTGTGCTTGGGGGCACCCATGTCCGCATCCGGCAGAGCCGGATCGACACTTACTACGGCTATTTCTATAGAGGCATTGACCTGAACAATCTGTATTATTTCACCACAGGCCCGGATTATATGAAAGATATTCGGCTCGTTCAGCTTGCCGGCGGCAAGATCGGCGTCTTCTCACGCCCGCGTAACGAGGAGGTGCGCCGCCTGTTTGGGAGCGAGTCACTGGTTGGCTTCACGGTGATTGACAATCTGGATGAGTTGTCTGCCGAGGTGATTGAGAACGCCGCCTATATCCCCGGTCTGTTCGGCAAAGACGAGTGGGGCGGCTGCAACCAGGCTTATTGTCTGGACAGCGGCAAGGTGGGGGTCATCGGCCATCTGTGCTATAAGGCGCCTGCAGAGGGGGAGGAGCAGCTGACCTATATGAATTACTCCATGGTTCTGGACCCGGCAACAAGGGAAGTGCACGATATGCGGATTATCGGAACCCGCCCGTGCTATCCTGACGGTCCGGCCAAAAAAACCAATCTGAATGATTGCTGCTTCACCTCGGGGATCGTGATGAGAGAAGACGGCAAGGCCGATCTGTACAGCGGCATCGGAGATACGGAGGTGGGACGGATCGTGATTGACTACCCGTTTGAGGGATGGGGACCGATCATGGATTTCGGCGCCCCCGCTGATTTTCACGGAGAATGAATGGATAACACAGGATCCAGAAGCCGGCTTCCATGATGGGAGTTGGCTTTTTGGCGCCCGGCCGCAACATGATGGAAGCGAAGACGCCGCGGCAAGCGGCAGAGCGAGAAGTGCTGCAGATGAAATGAATCTTTGTCTTGGCACGGCAAGAAAGCGTACATGCAACTGAAGCAGGCGCCTTCTTGCCGTTATGTTGACTAACCCTATAAACCGGAATCGAGCAAATACAGCTGGCATGTTCCTTCACGGTCAGAAGCAAACAGGATTTTCCCGTTGTCCCAGCTGAAGGTGGGATGGCAATGGGTAATCTGGGAGCGCCAAGAGGTCTGATGCGTGCACAGAATGGTTAGTTGGGGACGGCCGGACCGGAGGTCGATAGCCACCAGATCCTCCACTTCGTCGCCGATTAGCAGATCATTGGCGGTATTGGCATGATAATGGTTGCAGTAAAACGGCATTTCGATGGTCCTAAGCACATTCCCGCTTTTATCCGCCAAGCCGATGTACGGCATCTGGTCCGAGTGGTCCTCGTTTACGGTGGCTTGGGTTTTGTCCGAGGTGATCGTTCCGTCATGCCATTTGCGGCGGTTGTCGAAGAAGATGCTGCCGTCCCGCGTCCAGAATTCGTGACCTACACAGTCGTCCATCCCCTGGCGAAAACAGGGCTTGACCTCACGGCTGACCGTATCCAGCAGCCAAATGCGTTGATCCACCAAATTCCATGGTCCTTCATGACAGAACATGGCCAATGTACTGTCATCGGGAGCAAATTGAAAGTGACCCAGTTGGTGCGTGCTGTGGTGAATATCGAGCCAACCCGAGCCGTTCAGATATACCAGGCGGATACGGGCGTGCTTCACGGCAAACATCCGTTCCTTGAATCCCGAATAATTGTCGCCGATCCGATACTCCACCTGCTCGTTCATGGTGAGGCCGACGAACTTCTTGTCCGGGCTGATGAAAGGCGATTCCATTGTGAACCTCCCGGTCTCTTCCTGGAAGATCGTCTCGGCCCGGCCTGTTCTCGTGTTTATCTTCCGCAGCCGGTTACCTGTGGTATACACCAGAAATTCGCTGTCCGGGGTTTTCGTATGGGTTATGACGCCCTCCGCTTCATCTGTAATCTGCGTGACGCGGCCGGTATCCAGCTCCATTCGGAAGAAATTGAATAACAGCGGGCGGTCCGCTCCCCGGTCGGACAGGAAATAAATTTCCTTGTCTCCCGATGTGAAGGAATTGTCGGTAAAATACAGATGGTAATTGTTCGAGTCCCCCGATGTGAGCCGGATGACTTCCCTGCCTGTTTTCCCATCCTTGTAAGTCATTTTCCCGGAAGGGAATTCGCTGCCTGTCCCCATCACTTTATCCATCCTTTCTTCCAATCATTATCTGGCATGCAAAAATAGCATGCTGGAGCAGCAACCATCTGCTCCAGCAACCCTGGCTCCTAAGTCACGGCGCCTCTGCGACAGTAATGTCATCAAAAGCAGCCGATGTCTTATACACAAACAAACAGATTTTACCTGATGACAGGCTTCCATCGCTGCCGCTTACCTGGAGGATGCCGTCCACATACCCTTTGAGTTCGTTGCCGATAAGCTCCAGCTTCATGGTATACCAGGTTCCTGTGTTGACTGTGTAAGGCGCTGTGGCGAGAATCGTCTGGACGTTGCCCACCATCTTCGACAGCTCTACCGTATTATTGCTTCTTAATACCAGTTGATAGTAGCTGCTCGTATTGGTGTACCGCCCGCGAATTCCTGCCTGCACGTTGGTGCCTCCAAAAACCAGCGGGTTGACTCTGGCCTGTATGATCTGATTGGTCCAAGACAAATTGCCTGCCTCAGCCCGGTAATTGCCTGCTGACTGGGACTGGGTGTACACCTTGGAGCCATCGTCTGTTACGGACCATGTTCCGCCCAAGCCCGACCAGCCTGCTGCATTCCCGTCCTCAAAATCGTCGGAGAACAGCAAGGCGGGAGTCACTGTCGGTGTTGGTGTCACGGTTGGCGTCGGTGTCACCGTTGGCGTTGGTGTCGGTGTTGGTGTCGGTGTCGGTGTCGGTGTCGGTGTTGGTGTCACGGTTGGCGTTGGCGTCGGAGAAGGTATCTCCTCTAATTTGACGTAGTCGATGCGAATGTCATAATCGGTTGCTGAGCCTGCTTTGCCTGTTATCTCCAACCGGAAGCTTCGGGTGCCGGCGCTGCTGAAGGCCTTGGTTCCCAGCGAAGCTTCTGCCGGCACCTCCGTCGTGCCATAAGTATCGATTGGCGGACCTTGGTCCGCTCCGTCGAGCCTCAACTGGAATTGCCCGCCCTTGCTGCTCTTGACCATGCCAACCAGCACTGCATACTCCCCCGCCGCAACGTGGGAGCTGAACTCGCCATAGTCTCCCGCCGCGTCCGCATTGATTCTGATATATTTGCCCCCGCTTGTGCCGGACTTGTCGAACAGCGCCGTGCCGTCTGATGTGCTCCAGCTCTGGCTCTCCCCCTCGAAGAGATTGTCCGGGGGAGGAGGGGTCGGAGTAGGTGTTGCGCCGCCCGTACCTTTGACAATCACGGTATACATGGCGCTGTTTATGTTGCCGCCGCTGTTGGTGCCCGTGGAAACAGCCGCGCCTGCCGGGAAGGACTTCTTGAATAGACTGAACACCACATTGGAACTGTCCGTCAGATCATCCCCTGTGTCCGCCCATCCTGACAGCCAGGCAGGCTTCGATGTTACCCGGTCATCATGAGCGATGTATACATCTGCAGCTGCACTCAGCGTGAAGGTCAGCGTATTTCCGGTGTACGCCTTGGAATCATTGGCTGTTCTGATCCAGTCGGAGCCGGCCAGGCCGGAGGGCAGAGAAACAACCGTAATGGTCCGGTCTCCATAGCGGACATCTCCGTTTCGGATATTGCCCCGCAAGGAATAATCCGCCGCATTAGCCAGGTCCTCGACCACAAGGTTGCTGACAAGTCCGCTGTGGACTGGAGGCGTGGGAGTGGGCTCAGGTGTAGGCGTAGGTGTGGGCAACGGCGGAATAACCGGAGGAGGGGGCGCTGCCGGCAGCAGAGCATCCGCTCTTGCATTGATGTAGACCTCAATATTCCGGTACCCGGCCGCACTCAGACTGGTTCCGTTGTGGTCAGCTGCATATTTGTTCAAGCCGTTGGCCTCTTCCCAGGCATCCGGCATCCCGTCATAATCGCTGTCCAAGGGAGCGGGGATATTCGGAAAGTCATTCTGATCCAGATGGCCCTGCCACTCCGAGTAATACTGGCGGACATTGGCATCGGGGAGTGTAGAGGGCGTGATGCTTACCATGGAGCCGGTGCCGTTCACCACATCATTAACCACACGCGCCGTCGTAGCATCGCGCGGCCAGGCCCCTGCCTGTGCGACCACATAATCATAAGCCGCAGCAGCCGTACTGTCCGGATATGGCGCAGCCACCGGAACGGGCTCGGTCAGAAGAGTCACATCCGGATCCAGCGCATAGTGGAGCAGTTCGCTGGCAGGCGGATAATTACCGGCGTAAGCGCTATCATAGTTTCCGTTCATATATAGCGAGATGGGCTTTTTGACGGTTTCCAGTTCCACGGTATCGGTGGTATAACCCATAATCCCGCTGTCCTCGCCATGCTTGTAATAGTTATTCATGTAATTGTAGCTGCCCACCTCCTCCGCCGTCTCGTCCACGGTGCCATGGGTGATTTTGAAGGCCGCTCCGCTGTTGTAATAAATATTGTTGCGCACATCCCCCTTCATGCCGGCTCTGCCGAAATCCAGGGAAGGATTCCTGCGTTTGACATGGGTGAGCAGATTGTAGTAAACGGAGATGTTGCCGTTGGCCGAACCCGTCAGCTTCATCCCGTAATTATGCGCCCGCTCATAGGGATGCTCATGCCAGCCCTCCAATGGTTCCTCGATGGTACTCCATTGCACGGTAATATTCTGCGCGCCCTCGTTGCCGTAGGTAACCAGGGACAGATTGTCATCGCCGCCCCAAGCCAGCGATATATGGTCCAGAATCACATTATGTGTCTGGCCCAGGGCCGAGATCGGACTGTCGCCGAACTTGGAGCCGCGAACGCGGATATGCCGGATGATGGTATTGTTGTTCAGCTCGATCCGGCCGTTTGCTCCCAGCTCCTGGGGATTGAGGGGATCAAAATTGTAAAAGGTAATTCCGGCGGGAGAGGTCTGCCCGGCAACAGTCGTGTTCTTGCCCACATCCACATTGCTTAAGAGCCGGATAATCCCGCTTACCTCAAAAACGACAATCTTAGCCGCATCTCCCAGTACAGCGGCGCGGAAGCTGCCCGGACCGCTGTCGTTCAGATTGGTTACCTTCCTCACCTCTCCCCCCCGGCCCCCGGTGGCAAACGCGCCAAAGCCCATGGCGCCGGGAAAAGCCAGCAGAGGCTCCTCATCTGCATGAGTGGCCGGCAGCAGCCTGCCCGGCACCATGGCTACAAGCAGCACCAATACAATAAAGCCGGCGAGAATACGCTTGTCATATCTTCTAATGGCACACACTCCCCTTCATAATGTGATCAATCCCTGCGAGGATAAGCACCTATCCCTTCAAAGCGCCGACCATGACACCTTTCACAAAATACTTCTGTACAAACGGATAGAGTACCAGAATCGGCACGGAGGCCACCATAATTGTGGCGTATTTGATCGTTTCCCCAATCTGGAAGCGGTCGCCCGCATTTGCCCCTTCCATCATGCTGTCCGTTGAATTGGCGATCAGGATTTCCCGGAGCGTCAGCTGCAGCGGAAACAGATTGCGGTCCTTGATGAAGACGGAGGCATAGAACCAGCCGTTCCATTTCTCAACGGCATAATACAGGATCATAACGGCAATCACCGGCATGGACAGGGGAAGAATGATCCGCAGCAGAATAATGAAGTGGTTGGCCCCGTCGATTTTGGCTGACTCCTCCAGGCTCTCTGGAATGGCCATGAATGAGGTGCGCATGATGATCAGATTGAACGTGCTGATGGAGAACGGCAGGATGGTGGACCACAGGGAATTGGTCAGGCCTACCCCTTTGACAATCAGGTAGAAGGGGATCAGTCCGCCGTTAAAAAACATGGTCAGCACGATGATGAACATGAAGGCTTTGTTCCACATCACATTGCGGCGGGACAGCACATAGGCGCCCAGCGAGGTCATAACCAGATTGACCGTAACGCCGAATACGAGGATGAACAGCGTGTTCTTGTAGCCGGTGATAATGCCTGGATTGCTGAACACACTCTTGTATGCTTCCAGGCTGAAGCCCAGAGGCTTGTAAATCAGCCCCTTGTGCCCGACCAGTTGGCTGGCATCGCTGAACGAAGCAAGAGCCACATAGAGCAGCGGGTAGACGGTAATGATCATCATCACTGACAGAATGGCGTAAATCGGCACATCAAGCATTTTGTCGGACAATAACGCGTTTTTCTTCAACGGGGTCCCTCCTTACCACAGGCTGCTTTCACTGATTTTTCGGCTGATTTGGTTAGCCAGGATGAGCAACAGCAGGTTAATCACCGAGTTGAACAAACCTACCGCCGAGCTGAAGCTCCAGCCGAACTCCAGGAGGCCCTTCCGGTATACGAATGAGGAGATCACATCCGCCGTTTCGTAAGTGACCGGATTATACAGGAGAATAATCTTCTCGAATCCAACATTCAGCATATGACCCATCCGCAGAATGAGCATGATGACAATGGTCGGCATGATGCCGGGCAGTGTGATATGCCAGATCTGCTTCAGCCGGCTTGCGCCGTCGATACGGGCCGCTTCGTACTGCTCCTGGTCAATTCCCATCAGCGCCGCTATATAGATGATCGATTCCCAGCCTATCTTCTGCCAAATCTCGGACACGATATAGATGGGCCGAAACAGATTCGGCTTCTGCAGGAGCGCCAGTCCGTCACCGCCCAGGGCTACCACCAGTTGGTTGATCAGACCGCCGCTGTTGGTAAAATCCTTGATGATTCCGCAAATGACCACAAGGGAGACAAAGTAGGGCATGTACGTAATCGTCTGCACCGTGCGCTTGAATGTGCGGTTGCGCACTTCGTTGATCATGAGTGCCAGAATGACAGGTGCAGGAAAGGCGAACAGCAGCGAATATATGCTGATGAGTACGGTGTTCTGCAATATCCGCCGAAAGTAGTACGACTCGAACAGCGAACGAAAATGCTCCAACCCCACCCACTCGCTGCCGAATACTCCTTTGACAGGGCTGTAGTCCTTAAAGGCAATAACCGCGCCGTACAAAGGCGCATAGTGGAAAACCACATAGAAGACGATAACCGGAATCATCATGATATACAGATATTTATTAAGAGCAAGGTCGCGGATAAAGCGCGCCCGGAACAGATTGGTTCTGTATACGGGCTTAGGCTGCGCCGCCGCTACAGTTATTTGCTTGGCCATCTCTCTCTCCTTCTCTCCTTAGCCTGACTTGCCCGCTGGAGGACACAGACTTCCGGAAGTTTGTCTGGCGGTAAGGAAATGGTGAATAATTATTCGACAACATGAACGGGAGCTTCCAAGCCATCCCTGTCCCGGTAGTGAATGTTGCCTGATGAATAATTATTCACCAAAACAACCCCGCCGTACAAACTTCTAGCGCTTGTTGTAACGGTCAAGTGACGCTTTCTTGATCTCGATTGCCTTGGCGATATTGAGGGACTTGAACTTCTCCACATACGATTCAAACTGGTCCAGAGGCTCAACTCCCAGAATGATCTTCAGGGACATCTCATCTACCAGCGTATCCACGTCCGCCATGATTTTGGCAAGCTGACTGCTTTCCTCCGGGGTTGCGGTAACCGGCGGCAGCTTGTGCTTGTCAACATTGGTGTTGGCCCAAACCTTTATCGCATCCCGCTGCTGCTGCAGCGTATAGTACTGCTCAATATAACGTACATCCTGGACGAAGGGGCCGTTCGTATTGCCGCGAATATAGAGGGACATGGCCTGGGCCGGAGCCAGCTTATCCGGATTCTTCAGCATCAGGTCTGTATACTTGGGAAAACCGTTGTCCAGGGTATAGGTCTTTCCTTCTGTACCAAAGTTAAACAGCATATGGCCTTCCGGGGAATAGCCGTAGTCCAGCAACCGGGCCGCCAGCTCCACATTCTTGGACTTGGCGGTAATCGCCACCGAGCCGTTGGAGGAAAACTCGGGGTCCTTCAGTCCGTACATGGGAGTATCGCCCTTCTTCAGCACCGGATAAGGCGCAGCTGCCAGCTCTGCCTTCGGGTTCTTCTCCGTGATAAGCGGGATCCACTTGCCCATGTTGCCCCCTGCCGACCCGATGGTGGCGCCGGAGGCTCCCGTGGCAATGTTGCCGTCAATCGCCTTGCTGTCGGCCATGGCGATGTTCTTGTCGATCAGCCCCTCCTCATACCATTTGCGGAAGGTGCCCAGAAATTCCTTATAGCCCTTCTCCATGGGCCCAAATTTAATGCTGCCGTCCTTATCGATGAAGAAATCCTTGGTTATACCGAATGCACCTACAAACGCGCCATGGCCGAATTCATTAAGCGGGCGCGGAGTACCCTTGACGGTGAGCGGAGCCGAGGCGCCCTTCTTCTCTTTGAAGGCCTTGAGCGCCGTATACCATTCATCGATGGTCTCCGGTACGGGCAGTCCCAGCTCATCCAGCCAGTCCTTGCGGATCACCGGCCCTTGCCAGACCAGCAGGGAATCGTCCCCGCGCATAAACGGGAACACATAGTAGCTGCCGCTGTCCGTCTTGATCATTTTATCCACTTCCGGGTGTTCCTTCAGGTACTTCATCAGATTGGGCGCATACTTCTCGAACACATCATTCAGTCTGAGAATGTATCCGTCCTTGATCGCCTTCTCCGGGCCGCCGGGGAATTTATTCAACCAATCATACTCAATCATGTCCGGCAGTTCGCCTGAAGCAAGCAATATATTCAATGTTTCGCTGCCCTGACCGGTGGGGGGATTGGTGAATTTCAGGGGAATGCCCGTTTTTTCCTGCCACGTCTGAAAGAAAGGCGTCTCGCTGTGGCTTGATTTGACTCCTGTCAAGCTGGTGGGCAGCTCGCCCCAATAGGTCAGTGTTTTGTCCGTCTTGAGCGGATATTTCCCCGCTTCGGCCTGTGCCGTGGGAGCGGTGCTGCTTCCCTCTCCGGCGGCAGGAGCTGTCTGGTCCGCCTCCTTCTCCTGGGCGCATCCCGCACCCAGGCTTGCAGCCAGGGCCGTGGCGACCAAGAGCGATGACCATTTTCTGTTTAGCTTTCTCAAATGGAATGACCTCCTTGTTTAATCCCGGTATCGTTCTATGAGATGAAGCTCTCATGTCTTGATTATTCCACCCCGGCAGGGGGCAATCCATCTTGATTTTATCCAATCGAGTCGTGGAAATATCCGCCGTCATCTTCAAAAACACCAATGGAATCGCATATTTTTGCCGTCTTCCCGCTATCCTTGTGTCTCCTTGTACTTGCCCGGTGTAATGCCTTCCACTTTCTTGAAAATACGGATAAAAGCATTAACATCTCTATATCCTACAGTGCCCGCTGCCTCGTAGATCGTCATCTTGTCGTCAGCAAGCAGTGCCTTGGCTTTTTCCACTCGGACCGTGTTAATGTAATCCAGCAGACCGCCTCCGGTATGATCCTTGAACAACTTCGACAAATAGGTGGCTTTCTTTTGGAAATGGGCGCCGATTAAGGAAATGTTCAGGTCCGGGTCCCGATAGTTCTCCTCGATAAAAGCCTTGATTTGACCCGCCAGCTCGCCGATCTCCCGCATCCGGGCAAGCTGCATGTCCTGCTGCCGCTTCGCAGCGGTATATTCGCAGACTTGCAGCAGCAGCCCCTTCAGCTGTGTCTGCATCTCCTGGATCGTCTCGCTTGAGGTCAGCCGTTCCAGCTGCTTCGGATTGTGGATAAGGAAGCTTTCCTCCACCACACCGATCTCGTCAATGGTTTCAATCAGGGTGCTGACCAGATTGAACATCAGGCATTTGGCCAGCGGCACAGACAGGAGATGCCGTCCTACGTTGCGTTCAATAATCTCGTCAAGCGTCTGCATGGCATTCTCGAATTCGCCGGCCTTCACATAGTTCATCAGCCTTTGCTTCACCTGCTGCGGGTAATAATAGCCGATCCTGCCCTTGTCGGAGCTTTCCGCAGCCACATCCTCGTAGGTGATAATCTCCTTGCTGCCTACAACCAGCTTGTATTCCATCGCGTCCAGGCTTTCCGCATATGCCCGGGAAATGCCGGAAATCCCGTTGCAGATGCCGCTTATGGCCACAGTCAGGTGAATCCGGTACTTTTCCGCAAGAAACTGCTGGGCTACCCTTGCTACCCGCAGAAGCTCCTCCTTGCGGCTGTCTGCCTCTCCCGGACGGAAGCTAATCAGACAGGCCAGCGCCTCATCGGCCTCTGCCACATAGCCGCGGTTGCGCTCCGAGGCCAACTCCTCCACTACATTGGTAATAATGAATTGCAGCCACCTCCACTGGTCGCCGCTATCCAGATAAGGGACGCTTTCGAAAAATTGTGACCTTTCCTCCACATACAAGAGAAGGACGGCAAAATCATCCGATTCGAAGTTCATATCAAACTTGGTGAGGGATTCATCCACCGGCACCTGATTGTCCAGCTTGCCCTTCAGCAGCCGGAGGATAAAGTGGGAGCGCAAAATATGCTGCTGCTGGCTCATCAAGGTTTTCGCATTGTCCATTTCGGCCAGTGTCCGGTCAATCGCGTGCTGCAAATATTGAAATTCGTTATAGACCTCCTCCCGCTGGGGAAGTTTGGATTGCCGGGAGAGCATCTGCACCAACCGTCTTACCGGATGATAGTTCCGCCGCAGAAAGTAATAGGTCAAAAGCCCGCCTCCGGTCAGATTGACCAGCGCGCCCAGCGTAGTCAGGGTACGGATGTGCTCCGCCTTCTCCCAGAACAGCCGGCTTGGGATCAGGGACACGTATGTCAGACCGGCGTGTGATGAGGCAATTGAAGAAACCTCATACTTCTGTCCGCCGATCAGGGTATAGAAGATATTGGAGGAGCCCTCCTTCAGTTGGTCATAAGGGAACTCCGGAGCAAGCTCAATGTCGCTGCTTGCAACGAGCACCTGGTTGTTCCCGTCCAGCACCAGCACATAGCCGTCATCGAAAATTTCCATCGCGGATACCGCGCCCATGAGCCGGGATTGGTCTGCCATAATCACATTGGAAGCAATAAATTTGCCGTTGTCCATCGGGTACCGGCATACGTAAGCAAGCGTCCTGGCAGAGCCGCCCTCGTCGGTAAGGCGCATCATCGGCATGAAGCTGCCGCTGTCCGTCTTGCTGACCGCAGCATGCCACTGGCTGTATGGAAAGACCGGATGGGAATGCAGCGTCTGGTAGGCGCTGGCCTGATCCCGTGATGTGCCGGGCAGCAGCACGCTTCCGATATCGTTCAAATAAATGTAGAAGAGATCTACGGATGGGTAAGCCCAGTTGTATTGCTTCAGGCTCTTGGCAGACTGGAACAGGTCGTAGACATATTCATTGGGGGACTGGTCATATTTGTTGGAATACAGCAGCTCCTGCACCTGGACGTTCCAGGTCAGCTCGAAGTTAAGCTGCTGCATCAGTTGGAGTTGGTTGTCCATGTTCTCCCGGACCTGACTGAGCAGCCAATCGTTGGCTTTGTGAATTTCCCCCTTCAGCGTATCGCTTGATTCCCGGTAAACGAGAAAACCCAGCGCTAACGGCAACAATAGAATAGCCGCATACGAGAGCAGCCAGGTTATCAAGACGCTTCTCCGGTTAATGCGCAGGAACTTGCTCAGCTTCGCAATCATATATGCGCCCCCCACTCTGTCGAATTCAGAGATGTACTGCATCATCTATGTAAATGAGAAGAAGATAATCCCCCCAGCCCGTGAGGAATTATCTTCTTGTTATTAAAATTTCTCCTTTGCCGACCATAAACCGGCTCCCAAATGGTCTCTGAGCTTCTTCACTTCAATACCGGCCAGCATGACAATTCCGATGCCGTGGACATCGTTCAGGTTCCACAGCAGGTCCTGCTTGTAATATTCTGCGGTGAAGGAGTACCAGGAGCCCCGGCATACTCCGTGGATATTGCCGGCCTTGTCGATGGAAATACGGGTAAGCCCCTCCCATGCCCGGAGTACCGCGCTGATATATGCCTCCCGTTCTTCTTCCCGGACCCAGCCGTACCGGATTCCTCTGGCGAAAGCATACGCAAACATGGAGGTGCATGAGGTTTCCTCGTAAGCGTCAGGATGGGTCAAGACCTGATGCCAGAGACCGTGGGTCCCCTGCAGGGCCAGATATCCCCGGCTCAACTCACGGTAGAATTCCAGCAGGTCTTGTCTTTGCTCATGATCCTCCGGCAGCACTGCCAGAATTTCCGAGAGGGAGAACAGAACCCAGCCATTGCCCCGCCCCCAGGGAATGGAGGTAGCTGTATCCCGCTTGAAATCATACACATGGGACATCACCCCGTAATCGGGAAGGTAGAGATACTTCTTGAAGAGCAGGAACTGCTTGGCCGCATCGTCGAGATACTCCCTCTGTCCGGTCAGCTGATAGTACCGGCATAGAAAAGGGACGCTCATGTAGAGATCATCGGCCCATAATGTATTCTCACTGATGCCGTCCGGCACGCAGCGGTAGAAGGCTCCTTCCTCCCGGCGTTCCTGCCTGTTGGACATATGGTCGGCAATGAGATCCGCCACGAAGGAAACCGGCGGCGTGACAGCAGCCCCGGAAGCCTCCAGCATAAGAGAGCCGAAGGAACCGCAGTCATCCAGTGACTCCATTCCGCATAGCTGATGATTGACGCCCGGGTAGCCGTAGAAGTCCTGGTCCCACAAAGCATATTCATGAATGCCGGCGCACATCTCCACGTGACGGGCCACGTACCCTTCTATATCCGGCCGCTGGAGGATCCTTCCTGTCTGCAGCAGTCCGTACAGTGTTACGCCCAGAGGATACGACCACTTCCCATAAAGCTCATTCTCCAGAAAAGGACGGACATACACGCCGGGGGCATCCGCCCTCCAGTACGTTTTCCCTTCCTTGCCCGCAAACAGCCGGTGCATGGTCTGGATTTCCTTCGCTTCATGGAAGGAAAACTCCAGCGGAAAGGGACCGAGGTATAACCATGGACCGGGGATGCCCTGAACCGGATAGGGGAGTGCGAAACCGCAGCCGTTCCCGTCCGCGGCTGCAGACAGTGTCATGCCGCAGGAGCCGGGAAGCAAAGCCGTAGTCTTCACCAGAACATCGTGCAGACCATATGACAGGTTCAAGGTGAAGGCAAACTCCCCCGCATCCTTCTGAATAAAGGCCTGCTCGTTATTCACCCAAACCTCGAATGGTGAAAGCGCTTCACCAGTAAAGGTGCACAAGCTTCTCCCATAATGAGTTACCTTCAATTGGGTCCACGAGAAAAACACACCGGCAGCCTCGTCTCCGAAAATCCTGCCAAGCGGCGTCTTCCCCGCCTGATCCGGTCCCCAATCCAGCTTGGGATGCCACACAAGACCGGTAATTTCCTCCCTCTCGTCATGCTCCGGGAGGTTTCCCTCCGTAAAGCGGTCTTCATCTGCCGGTTCCGAATAAATCCAGCCCGACTGCCCTGCTCTTAGGGAAAACGGGGAGTGGAAATTGAGGGGCAGCCATTTGGGACTGCTGGTTCCCACCAGGCAGCCGAAGCCCGCTGTGGTCTTGATACAGGTGATCCAGAAGATATTCCAGCCTTGCTTGAGGACAAAAGCAATATCCGTTTTCCTGTGCTTGGACTCAATCTCATCCTTCACGGTAGATTTGTAAACCTGCTTGCCATTGCAGCAGATTCTGACCGGCCCCAAGCAGGTCAGGGCCAGATTGATCTCCCTTGTCCCATCGCTCCACAGCTTTGCGCAAGCATAGGACACCTGTCCCGGACGTGCATCCGGGAACTTCTCGTTCAGATCGATTCTATACCGCCTGTCTTTCGCGTTCAGTATACCATAACGGCTGAAAGCCCGGTAAACAAATGGCGCCGGTGGATGCTGTCCCATGTATCTGCCGGCGATTGTGCCCAGAATTCCTTCCAGATCTTCATGAAGGCGGGAATGAATGCTTGCTTCTTCCGGAAAATAATTGCCCATTTCGTCATCTCCCACTCCGCATTGCACTCGAATTGCCTACCCTTCATACCACCACTTGGGCAGTGCATCCTGCTCCTGCTCGAGCAGCTCCCGGATGATGTTGTCCGCATCCCCGATGGAATTGATCAGAGGGTCCGTCAGCATGGCCCGTCTCAGCTTGGCAAAGCTGCGTTCGGCTACCGCTTCCGCCGTCAGCTCATGGGTATCCAGGATCAGCTCACACATCCCCCTTATTCCTCTCGGCATTTCCCCTACCGCGAAGGGCTTTACCCCCTCCATGGTCGTCTCACAGCACAGCTCAAGGAAGGCGTCCCGGCTCATATTGGCAACTGCACCTTCATTATAAGTATTGATGTAGAAGGGCTTGCCCAGCCCGCCGACCATATTCTCAATAATATCGGTTGCATGGTCCGGCTTGAAGGTGGTCATGTAATCCCCAATGGGAATCTGCCCGTTAAGGAAGCCGTCTACCTGGCTCCACATCTGCTCGTGGCGCTTGTACCGTTCTTCGGTCTCCCAGATGGAAAGGGCGGGGATGTCCTCCAGAGTCTTGCCGTGCCCTTGCCAGAAGCGCACATATTCCTTGGTATGCCCGGTACAGGTAGGCACCCGGCCGAAAATCGAGTATAGCTCATAGCTGATGGCATTGTTATAAATCGCTTTGGCGCCGGTATCCCCGCCCAATGTTTCCTTCTCGGACTGGGCATCCGCCTTAAGGGAACGGGCTATTTCCGCAGACATGTCCTTACCCTCATATTCGGCTTTGATCAGCCAGGTGAAGTGGTTGACGCCTGCGATGCGGAAATCAAATTTACGGGAATGCTCCTCGGTGAACTCCTCCGGCCGGGCCACAATTCCCGCGCGGGCAGCATATCTTTGCTTGATGTGGGGCATGTGCTGGCTGTCGCAAAGGGCAAAGCTCTTCACGTTGGGGGCGTACCTCTTCATGCCGATTCCGTGGATTGCCGTAGGATTGATATAGTTGATCACCCACGCTTCAGGGCACAGAGCTTCAATGTCCCGGGCACATTCCAGAATAACCGGAAAATCCCGCATGGCCCGAAAGATGCCGCCAGGTCCGATTGTATCCCCGGAGCACATCCGTATTCCATACTTTTCCGAAACAGCGCAGTCGATGCCGCGGTACTTCACTGTCTCCTTGGCGAAGCTTAGAATCACAAAATCGGCGCCCTTCAATACATCCTTCCGGTTGACGGAGCCTTCGATGCGCAGCTTCACGCCGTTGGCCTCCGCCACCATCCTGGCCAGTGCTACCATCTTCTCCAGGCGCTGCTCATCCGTATCCACCAAGGACAGGGTGCCTGTATTAAGATAGGGGGATTGAACCATCTGCCAGATGGACTGGCGGCCAAAAAACAAACTGCCTGCGCCAATTACGACAACTTTCGGGTGTTGGATTTGCGTCATATTGATTACTCCATTCCTCTCTGTTAGGGATACCCTAATGGTATCACCGGGAGCAGAAATGAGAATATTCCACAGTATGGGGAAGATATCAAAAAGTAAGATTTTGCGAAAAACCGGGAGAGGAACTGCTGCCCTTGACTTCGGATCAATGCCGCTGCTTGGCTTCAGATAAATTTGGAGGGAGGCGTATGATAGAATTTCTTGAAGGCCTTGGAAAAGCTGTAGGCGTCGGGATAACCCAATTGGTCGGCGATCTGCTTAATGGAATATTTGCGCTTGCAGAGCAAATCTCTGGCCTTGTTCATTTTCAGATGGTACACGTACTGTCCGGGCGTAATACCCAGGGCGTTCTTGAAGAAGGAAATGAAGTATTTCTCTGACATCCCGGCCACCTCCGCCAGCTGCTGAATCCGCACCGACTTGTACAAATGATCATGGATATAATTGAACACAGGCTGCAAAGCGGCCATACTGGTGGTATATCCGGCAGGCTGTGAGTGCTGGAATTTCCCGGCGAAATTCCCTTCTCCATAAATGCTGATGATCCGCGCCAGCAGTGTGAGCAGGCTTCCCTTCAGCGCCAGGGCCGACATGCTGCTGCGCGTTTTGAACGCGTCGTAGGCGAGGCGGAACTGCCGTCCTTCCTCTGCAATCAGACTGCCGGGAACGATGCCCGCCAGGCCGTAATCATTGAGAATCTTGGATTGATTGCCTACGCTGAAATCGAAGTGGATGAAAATAAACCGGCAGCCTTCGCTTCCGGTAGAGGCGGTGTAAGAAAGATTGGGATAGAAGAATACCGCATCCCCGGCCTGGGCCAAGTAGTCCCCTTCATAGGTATCGATTCTTGCCTCACCTGCCAGCATAAGCCAGATATCGTAATCGCCGTGAAGCTTGCTCTCCTTCCAATCGCTCCCATGGTGTTCATCGAAGCAAGACCGGATGCGAACGCTAATCTGCTCGGACAGATCATTGAAAATGTCCAGCTTGCTCATTATGTCCTTCTCCCCTCCATTTGCCGGATCAATCATATGGATGCAAGATGCACCACTGCCCGGCCTTGGGCAAAGTGATCCTGTTAACCAGTATACCGCAACCGGACAAGCCCGGTAAATTACTCCTTTTGGGGACGACGGAAAAATAATCTGAATATTCTTTTTTATCTGATAATTATAAATGCTATAATATAAATACAACTTCATCAGGAGTTGCCGATGCCAAGTGAGCTGCCGGCCATCCACTGTTCCTGAAATGATTTGGATGACATTCCTAAAAAGGAGGATCCGCTTATGGCGTTCTTGGACAAGCTGTCCCATTTCCGGGAAAAGGAGCACCAGCTGTATTGGGAGGGAACATTCGCGCAGTATCTGGAGATGGTGCGTGAGCGTCCGGAAATTGCCGGGCTTGCCCACGACCGCATCTACCGGATGATCGAAGCGGCGGGAATTGAGGACAAGGGCGACGGACGCCGCGAGTACAAGTTTTTCAGCTCGCAGCTGTATGGACTGGAGGATGACCTGCAGACGCTGGTGGAGGAATACTTCCGCCCCGCAGCCCAGCGGCTGGATGTGCGCAAGCGTCTGCTGCTGTTGATGGGGCCGGTCAGCGGCGGGAAGTCAACCTTGCTCGCGCTGCTGAAGGAAGGCTTGGAGAAATTCACCCGGACCGAGGCCGGAGCGGTCTATGCCCTGAAGGGCTGCCCCATGCAGGAGGAGCCGCTTCATCTGATCCCCCATGAGCTCCGGGAGGAATTCCACCAGGAATACGGCGTGAAGATCGAGGGCGATCTGTGCCCTGTCTGCCGGATGCGGCTGGACACAGAGTATGAAGGACATGCCGAACGGATGCCCGTGGTGCGGGTGCTGTTCTCGGAAGCAAGCCGGACAGGCATCGGTACCTTCGCTCCCTCGGACCCCAAGTCCCAGGACATTGCCGACCTCACCGGCAGCATCGACTTCTCCACTATTTCCCAGTATGGCTCCGAATCCGATCCCCGGGCCTACCGCTTCGACGGAGAGCTGAACAAGGCCAACCGGGGACTGATGGAGTTCCAGGAAATGCTGAAGTGCGACGAGAAGTTCCTGTGGAATCTGCTGTCTCTCACCCAGGAGGGCAATTTCAAGGCAGGACGGTTCGCGCTCATCTCTGCCGACGAGCTTATTATCGCCCACACCAATGAGACGGAGTACCGGTCGTTTATTGCCAACAAGAAGAATGAGGCGCTGCACTCCCGGATGATTGTGATGCGGATTCCGTATAATCTGAAGATCAGCCAGGAGGAACGGATCTACGACAAGCTGATCCGCCAGTCCAACATTAAGGGGGTGCATCTGGCGCCCAGCGCTCTGCGGACGGCTGCGACCTTCACCATCCTGTCCCGGCTGAAGGAATCCAAGAAGCCGGGGATGGACTTGATGAAGAAGAGCTATCTGTACGACGGTCTGGAGGTAGACGGGGTTCAAAGCGGCGATGCTGCCGAGCTGAAGAAGGAATTTCCGGACGAAGGGATGTCCGGAGTTGACCCCCGCTATGTGATCAACCGGATTTCAAGTGCGCTGATCAAGGGGGACAAGCCCTGCATCAATCCTCTCGACGTGCTGAAATCGTTGAAGGAAGGACTGGATCAGCATGCCTCCATATCCAGGGAGGAGCGGGAACGTCTGCTGAATCTGATTACGGCGGCGCGGACGGAATATGACCACTTGGCCCGCACGGAGGTTCAGCGGGCTTTTGTGTATTCTTTTGAGGATTCCGCCCATACGCTTATGAACAATTATCTGGACAATGTGGAGTCCTACTGCAACGGCTTCAAGCTGAAGGACCCCATCACCGAGGAGGAACGGGATCCGGATGAGAAGCTGATGCGCTCCATCGAGGAGCAGATCGGGATTACGGAGAACCAGAAGAAGGCGTTCCGCGAGGAAATTCTGATCAAGATCTCCTCCTTGGCCCGCCGGGGGCACAAGTTCGATTACACCTCCCACGAGAAGCTGAAGGAAGCCATCGAGAAGAAGCTGTTCGAGGACTTGAAGGATGTGGTCAAGATTACCACCTCCGTGAAGAACCCGGATGAGAACCAGTTGAAGCGCATCAACGAGGTATCCGCCCGCTTGATCGAGCATCACGGGTACTGCGCCTCCTGCGCCAACGATCTGCTTAAATATGTGGGCAGCCTGCTGAACCGTTAAGCAGGAAGCGGCATGCCGGGGGAGGAAATCAACCAACGGATGGGCTGGCGGGCGCTGGGGGCTGGGGATGCAGCTGCCGGGGGACAGCGGGGCGCTAGCTACACCCATGGGTCCTGGCGTGAGGATGCAGCTGCCGGATAGCCTGCGGGGCGCTAACGGACTCAGATGACGCTATTCGGGGAAAAATGGGCTTTTCAAAATTCTAGCGGACATGAGCGACGCTATTTGGGGAAAAAGACGGCAGGTCAGCCTAGAAACCAGGAAATAAGAGCGCTGGTGTCCGCTAGGATCCAAAAAGGGTGCAAATTGCTCAGATAAGGGCGATACGGTCCGTTACAGATTCAGCAGCGATACAGCAACTGGTTCGGCTGCAATAGATCCATACTAATACAGCGGCAGGTTCAATCACATGATTAGCGTTATACAGCTACAAGGTTCCGAGCAGATTCGGCGACAAGTCCAATTTGATAATGTCCGTTCACGTTTGTTCGTGCTTGTTCCATTACTGCAATCGCAGAAAAAAACAGATAAACTCCAAGGAAAGGAGACACTTCACATGCAGGACCCTCTGTTCGTACTCTCACAAGATGACTGGTCCCTGCACCGCAAGGGAGAGCGGGATCAGGAGCGCCATTCGAAAAAAGTAAAGGAAGCCATTAAGCGCAACCTGACCGATCTGGTCAGTGAGGAATCCATCATTACCTCCCAGGGGGAGAGAATTGTCAAGGTGCCGATCCACGGGCTGGACGAGCCACGGTTCCGGTACGATTACGGCAAGGAGCAGCATGTTGGCCAGGGTACAGGCGGCACCAAGAAGGGCGATGTGGTTGGCCGGGCCTCACCGGGAGGACAGCAGCCCGGGCAGGGCCAGGAAGGCCAGCCGGGGGACCAGCCGGGAGCGGAATATTATGAAGCGGAGGTGACAGTGGATGATTTGGCTGAACTGATCTTTGAGGACCTAAGCCTGCCCCGTCTGAAGCCGAAGAGCGAGACGGATCTGTCGGTGGAGGATATCCGGTTCAATGATATTCGCCGCAAGGGAATGATGGGCAATATCGACAAACGGCGGACCCTGATGGAATCCCTGAAGCGGCGCAGTCTGGCCGGCGGTGGTTATCCCGGAGATGGTCATTCCGAAGACGGTCATTCTGGCAATGGTCATTCCGGCGGTGGTTATTCCAGAGGTGGTCATTCTGGCGGTGGTTATTCCGGAGATGGTCATTCCGGTGGCCGCTCCGGGGACAGCAGCAGCCTTGGGAATGCCGCGGGCGGCAGTGCAGGGGCAGGTCTGATCCGCAACGAAGATATGCGGTTCAAAACCTGGGAAGAGGTCCGCAAGCCCCAGAGCAGCGCAGTGGTGTTCGCCATGATGGATACCTCCGGCTCCATGGGCAGCTTCGAGAAGTATATCGCCCGCAGCTTCTATTTCTGGATGGTCCGGTTTCTCCGCACCAAGTATGAGCAGGTTGACGTCTGCTTCCTCGCCCATGATACGGAGGCCAAGCAGGTGGCCGAGGAGGCCTTCTTCTCCAGAGGGGAGAGCGGCGGCACCCGCTGCTCCTCGGTATACCAATTGGCATTGGAACTGCTGGACAGGAGGTATCCGGCTTCGCTGTACAATGCATATGCCTTTCATTTTACCGACGGGGATAACATGGATTCGGACAACGAGCTGTCCACTCAGCTGGTGAAGAAGTTGCTGGAACGCACCAATCTGCTGGGATACGGCGAAATCCGCCGATACATGCGGACAAGCCGCCTGTGGGATGCCTTCTCCCATATCCGGCACGATGCCTTTACTCTGGCGGTTCTGCAGGAGAAAGGTGATGTCCACGCCACTCTGAAGCGGTTCTTCGGGGAAACAGCCGCAGGGTAAGGCCAGTGCAAGAGGACCTGGAAGAAGCGATAGGTCGGTGCCGGTGCATGCCGAAGAACGTACAGCTCAGCGCCGGTGCATGCCGGAAACACGCAGACCGGCTCGGAAGCACAGGGTGAATTGGGAAAATATAGACCTCGGCCCCATTCATCACCATCATCTTCTATAGAAAGGAGGCCCCCTATGAAACAGGCGGAATACGAACAACTGGAGGAAGCCATCGGTCAGATTACCCGGCGGGCCGCGGAGGGCGGGCTGGACTTCTTCCCTATGCGCTATGAGGTTTGCCCGGCAGAGGTGCTGTATTCCATCGGCGCCTACGGGATGCCCACCCGCTTCACCCATTGGAGCTTCGGCAAAACCTACCAGCGGATGAAATCCGAGTATGATTACGGGCTGAGCCGGATTTATGAGCTGGTGATCAACTCCAACCCCTGCTATGCCTTCCTGCTGGACCGCAATTCACTGCTCCAGAACAAGCTGATTGTGGCTCATGTGCTGGCCCACAGCGACTTCTTCAAGAACAATGCCATGTTCTCCCGCACGGACCGCCGGATGGTGGAGCGGATGGCGGTGTTCGCCGAGCGGATGCGGGCCTTCGAGCAGGAATTCGGGACCGAGGAGGTAGAGCTGGCGCTGGATGCGGGCTTGGCCATTCACGAGCATATTGATCCCCACACCCGCTTCGGAGGCAAGGAGGGCTTTCGCGAGGCGGAGGGCGGCAGCAAGGATGTAGTCGGTTTTATCGCCGGACGGAGCAGGATACTCAAAGATTGGCAGCGGGAGATCCTGTACATGCTGCGGGAGGAAATGCTCTACTTCTGGCCGCAAATGGAGACGAAGATCATGAACGAAGGCTGGGCCACCTTCTGGCATCTCCGTCTGGTCCGGGAGCTAGACCTTACCGACAGGGAGATCATGGAGTTCGCCAAGATGAATGCGGGCGTGGTGCAGCCTGGAGTAGGCAGTCTCAATCCCTATTACCTCGGGCTGAAAATGTTCGAATACATCGAACGCCACAAGGGCATCGACGCCCTCTACGAAATCCGGGAGACGGAATCCGACGTGTCGTTCCTCCGCAACTACCTGGACAAAACGCTGGTGGAGGAGATGGATCTGTTCCTGTTCGGGCGCAAGGATGATCTCTATGTGGTCACCAACAAGGACGTGAATGAAGTGCGGGACACCCTGATCCGTCAGCGGACCAACGGCGGATTCCCCTATGTGACGGCCATGGATGATGATTACGGCGGCAACGGTGAGCTTCTGCTCCTGCACCGTTATGAGGGGATGAATCTGGACCGCAAGTATGTGGAACGCACCCTGCCGCTGGTTCACCGGCTATGGGGACGTCCTGTCCATCTGGAAACCCGGGCTGCCGACAAGAGCAAGCTCACCTACCGCTATGACGGGGAGAAGCTGGAGGCGGGCTGAGCATACCCGAACGCTGGAGTTCATCCAGGTAAATCCGATTGCGGAAACCATATCCAATACACCGAAAAAAATGCCGGAGAAAGCCAGCGGACGAAGCCGCCGCGCCATCGATACAGATTCCGTCTCCGATATTCTCGGATCTAGACGGTTGCACAAATAAGCTCTCCACGTACGAACACAGTCGTCTGGAGAGCTTAGATATTGCCCGATTAATTGGGCTGAATTTGTTTGTATTGGCTCGGAGTCATGTTCTCATAGCGCTTGAACACACGCGTAAACGTATTGTTATTCGTGAACCCGGATTTCTCCAGAACCTCGTTAATCGGCATATTGCTCTCACGAAGCAGCACCTTGGCATATTCGATCCGCTGTCTATTGATGAAATCAATCAGGTTTTCTCCGAATTGCTCCTTGAAAAACCGGGATAAGTAAGACGGATTGATATTAAATTGAACGGAAATCATGGTCAAGCTCAAGTTATTGTCATGAAGCTTCTCCATGATGTACGCTTTGATATCATCCCGCAGATCCGTATTATGGCTCTTCTTCTTCGACTGCAAATAATCGCATACCGACGTCAGGAACATCATAATCTCCGCTTCGATCTCGGCAATGGTCTCGCACTGAACCATGCTCCGGAACAAGTCCATCTTCTCAAGCTCTATCTCCTTGGAGCTCAGCTTGATCTGCTCCACGGCCTTCAGCATGGTGCCGATCAGCTCGAACATCAGGCATTTCCCCAGCTGAATGGACAGCGTTCCCCCGGAAAAATTGGTGCTCAGGACATGCTGCACCACTTCGGCCGCCTCGCCGTAATTGCCGACGGAAATGTGGCTGATGAGCTGCCGCTCCACCTCCAGCGGGTAATACAGCTCCTCCTTGGGACGTTTGACCATATCGTGAGAGATGATCTGGTTCTGCCCCAAGATGAATTTATATTCGATCGTTTCCAGAGCCTCCTGATAAGCCGCTGCGATACCGCTCCAATACATATGGGTATCACTGACCGCAATGGAGCATGTGATGCAGAATTTCTCCTGGATAAATTGCTGCGCTTCCTTGACGGCCTGCACCGTTGCGGGCTTCGCCTGATCCGCCTGGCCGCGGACATTGACCAGGAAGGCGACCTTCCCGTCTATTTCAACCGAATAGGACTGATGATGCCGGTTAATCATCTCTTCCATAATATTGGTCAGGATCAGATGAACAAACTGATCGCGCTTCTCTGTCTCCACATCAGTCCGGAAGAGCCCTTCGAAATTCTCCAGTTGAACCAGGATCACCATGAATGTATCGCTTACGAACCGGAATTCGTACCGCTCCAACGCATGGATAAGAGCGGGATTCGTGTCAGTCTTGCCTCTCAACAGCCGGATTAGGAAGTTCCCCCGCATGGTCTGGTGCTGTTCCTTCAGCCGTTGGTCCGATTCATCCTGACGGGTCACACTTTCTTTCATATAATTCTGCAGAATAGTAAATTCGTTCTTCGACTGCTCCAGATTGACCTTAACCTTGTCGGATACGAAGTCCACCATGCTCCCAATCGGCCGGTAGTTCCTCCGCGTAATCCAATAGGCCGCCGCGCCTCCGATTCCGACGCACAAGATGAGATACCAGCCCATCCACATCCGTAACTTGGCCATTCCGGATTCGTATACTTCAGTTGGAATAACCGTCACGTACGTCCACTCGGTTTCATCCGATTTCAAATAGGAGAACGTTACCCGCCTGGAGTTCCAGTCAGACTGAAAGGAGCCTTGAAGCCCTTCAAAGTAAGCAAGCGACAGTCCGAAATCCGATTCCGGCCATGTGGGGTCTGTGGCCATCACGACGCGCTGATCGGCATCCATGATCAACACCGTCGTATCTCCGGTCAGCCTGACATTGGCAATCGCCTGCAGCATCCGCTCGTTGTTCAACATGACAACAAGCTTCACGGCATCCCGGTTAATATAAGGAAAGGACAGGTTCTCCAAATAGACAAGCTGCGCGCCTGTCTGGACATCCCGGCCCAAGTTGACAAACGAGCCCTTATCCCAGCGGGCCATCAGTGCAGACCATTCCTCTCTCTTCATGCCGCTTGCCTGATGGTAATTGGCATAGATGAGACTTCCCTGATTCATGGTGGTGGTGGTTAAGCCTGTATCCGCCACGTTGGAATAAAGATAAAAATCGGTAATGGTTCCGTTGGCAATCTTATAATTGTAGAAGCTGGATATCACATCCGCCGCCGTCAATTTCCAAAAAGGCTCCTCATCCTCCACATGCTGGAGAATATAGGGGATTCGTGAATCGTTCAGCAGCTGGGTGCCTAAACGGCTGATATCATTTAACTGGTTATCCATACTTTGCTTCACCTGGGTCAGCAAAGCGTCATTGGAACGTTTGATTTCGGATTCCAGAAGACGTTGACTCTGAAATTGAAAGACGATAAAGAATAATAAAGGTATGGAAAGAACCAGCAAATAAGAAACGAACCATATCATAAATATTCCGTTTCTTTTCTTCAAGGTGATCCCTCCGGTATACACTGTTCGCTTTTCTTGCCGTTCTCCTATTGTAACATGGCGGACGGGAAAACATGCGGATCATTCCTTGATGGCGCCAACCATAACACCCTTGACGAAATATTTTTGCAGCAGGGGATAAACAGCCAGAATGGGCAGCGTTGCTACCATGATGGTCGCATATTTAATACTTTCCCCAATGGCCTCCTGGTCTCCTGCCGCCGTGCCTGCGGACATGGATTCCGTATTGTTCAGAATAAGAATCTCCCGCAGAATAAGCTGCAGCGGATACATCTTCCTCTCCCGCAGATACAATAAAGCCGAGAACCAGGAATTCCAGTGGGCCACCCCGTAATACAAGAGCATGACAGATATAACGGGCATGGACAACGGCAGGACAATCCGGGCCAGAATCCTCATTTCACCCGCGCCGTCCATCCTTGCGGATTCTATCAGGCTTTCGGGAATGCCGCGGAACGATGTCCGCATGACGATCAGATTCCATGTGTTAATAGCCCCCGGCAAGATGAGGGCCCAATACGATTCACCCAGATGCAGGATATTGTTGACCAGCAGGAAGTTGGGAATAAGACCTCCGCTGAAAAACATCGTAAAGATGATCCCCATCATGATGGTGTTCTTAAGCATAAAATCTCTGGAGAGCGCATACGCGGCAACGATCGTCATTACCATATTGATGACCGTTCCGGAGATTACAATGAAGATCGTATTGGCATAGCCTGTTCCTATATTGGGGTTGTGGAACACCATGTTGTAAGCATCCGTATTGAAGCCAAGGGGGGCAAGCAAGATTCCGGTATGGGAGATCAGTTCCTTGGAGTCGCTTATGGATGCTATAAATACATAATAAAACGGATAGAAGGTAACCAGAATCAAGAGAAGCATGACAATGGTGTTGCCGGCATCAAACAATAGCTCGGACTTGGTTCGTTTCATCGGATTTCTTCCTCCCTTACCACAAGCTGTTCCCGCTTAGCCGCTTGGACAGCGTATTGGCGCTGAGCAGCATGACGAAATTGACCACGGATTGAAACAAGCCTACTGCGCTGGTGAAGCTGTAGTCCCGTTCCACGACACCCATTCTGTAGACGAAGGAAGATATGACGTCCGCCGTTTCATAAGTTGCCGGGTTGTAGAGCAGAATAATTTTTTCGAAACCGATCTCCAGCAGGCTGCCCATCTTCAAGATCAAGAGAATCGAAATGACAGGTAAAATAGCGGGAATCGTAATATGGAAAATTTGCTTGAACCGGCCTGCGCCATCCATCTTGGCGGCTTCATAAAGCTCTGGATTGACCCCGCTTAAGGCAGCCAAATAAATGATCGATGCCCAGCCGATCTCCTGCCAGATCTGGGAGATGACATAGATGGACCGGAAATTTCCCGGGTTAGCCAGAAGTGCGCTCGGCGTTCCTCCAAACCAGGAGATGATGGTGTTGATAATGCCGTTTCGGTTGGTAAAATCAATGATGAAGCCGCAGATTACCACCATCGAGATAAAATGGGGCAAGTACGAGAAGGTTTGCACAATCCTTTTGAACAGCGCATGGCGGATTTCATTCAACAAAAGCGCCAGCAGAATAGGAGCCGGGAAGCCGAAGATTAAATCGTAGAAACCGATTAGCGCGGTGTTACGGATCAACCGCCAGAAAAAGAAGCTGTCAAAAAAATCCCGGAAATGCTCAAAGCCTACCCATGGACTGCCCCAGATCCCCTCCGAGGGGTGATAATCCTTGAAGGCAATGATAGCGCCCCCCATGGGCACGTATTTAAAGATGAGATAATATAAGATGACAGGCACCGTCATCAGATAGATCGCTTTATGCTTGCTTAAATCACGTCGGAACAGCTCCAGTCGGTTCACAGTGTCTCCATCCTCCTTCTCTGCCGAATAAGAAATAGGGGAGCTTGAACAGGTCCCCTATTCCCCTTTGTTTAGCTATTAGCGGGTATTATACCGGTTCAAGGCATCTTGATTGATTTTAACCGCTTTCTCGATATCCATCTTCTTCAGTTGCTCCACCATCTTGTCGATCGAAGACAGCGGCTCCACGCCCAGCATAATTTTCACAACCATTTCATCACGGTATGTCTTGGCGTTGGTCACAATTTTGGACAGCTGGTCGGATTCCTCCGGAGTAAGGCTGATGGGAGGCAATAGAACCTTGGTCGCATTATCCCCATACTCCGAGAAAATCTTCAATGCATCCTTCTGGGCGTTGTTGGTGTACAATTGGTCATTGTAGCGGTCATCATCCATGCCGATGAACGGATAGCTCGCCTGGAAGTATTTGGCCATGGCCTGGCTGATGGACAGATTGTTCGGATTCTTCAGGATCAGATCCGTATAGACCGGTTGGCCGCTTACCATCGTATAGGTTTGTCCTTCAACCCCGAAGTTTTTCAGCATTTGCCCTTCAGGGCTGAACAGATAATCCAGCGCTTTTACCGTTTCCGCAGGGTTCTTGTTCGATTTCGTAATGGCAGCGCCGAACGAATCCCATTCCCAGTTCCGTTTGATGAAGGACGGCTTGTCGCCCTTTTTCAATACCGGATATTGAACGGCTGTAAGCTGCGCCTTCGGGTTATCTTTTTGCAGAGCTTGCGTATAAGTACCGATGCCGCTTCCGATAAATTGGTAGAACGCCCCGGATTTGCCGCTGGTAATGATGGCATCTCTCGTTTTCGCATCGTTCGTTACGAAGTCCCGGTCAATCAGCCCTTCATCATACCATCTTTTCATTGTGGTCAAATAATCTTTGAAGGCCGGCTCAATGGAGCCGTATTTGACGGTGCCGTTATTGACGTAGAAGTCCATTCCGATGCCATATGCGCCCAGGAAGTCTTCATAGCCGGGAATTTGATCCTTATACATGGTGAATGGTGCGGTTGCGCCCTTCTTTTCCTTGAAGGCCTTCAGCACGGTTTCCCACTCGTCCATCGTTTCCGGCTTTTGCAGCCCCAGCTCATCTAACCAATCCTGCCGGATAATCAATCCGCTGAAGGTTTTATATTTGCCGTATTGGCCGGCACGCAGATGGGGAATGGCATAGATTTCACCATTATCCGCTTTAAGCTGCTTCATAACCTCCGGATTGTCATCCAGTATCTTCTTCAAATTGGGGGCATGCTTGTCGATTAGGTCATTAAGTGCAATGATATCGCCGTCCGCCTTCAATTTGGACAGTCCGCCCGGAATCCAGCTCCAGTTCTGAAGAATCACATCCGGCAGGTTGCCTGTTGCCAGCATCAAGCCGAAGGCATCCTTGGAGCCCGCGGGCGGATGCTGGAACTTGAAGGTCGCGTTCGTTTTCTTGGACCATTCCTGAACGGATACCGTCTCATTCAGATCACTGAGCACAGCAGCGGCATTGGCGTTCAACTCTGCCCACATGCTAATGGTAACCGGCGCGCTTGATGCGGCCGCTGTAGGCTGGGTGGATGCTCCGGCTGACGGGCTTGGCTCAGCACTGTTGTCTGAACATGCGCTCAGCATTCCCGCCGCCAATGCAACTGTCAGACCGAAGCTGCATACTTTTTGGGTAGTTGACTTCATTCTTGTTTTCCCCCTGAATAGGATTGGGCATTGCCCTGAACAGAGCATAGCCCGCTAACCGCTTGGAGTAAATCGACAATAATTTCGGATGGTGCCAAAAATGATATCCGGCGTGCATGTTTTGATGTAGGTTCGTTACTTCTTGACATTGGGGCATTGGGAGGCCCATGGATCCGGCTTTTGGCTTCATCATAGCTTCTTCTTGCAGGGACGCGGATTGTTCCCATGACCCTTCCTAATGATTATGGGCTGATTATGGACTCCTTGCATTCCGTTCACTATAATGAAGAAACATCAGGCAACGGATTGCGAAGGAGATGCCATGAAAACTCATTCCCGCACCTATTTCACCCGGCTGCTCATGTTCAGTCTGCTGATCGGCTCCATTCCCGTGATCGTCGTCGGGATGATCTCCTATTACCAAGCCTCCACCATCGTGCAGGACAAGGTCAACCGGAGCAGCATGTCTACCCTTCAGCAGACCCAGCTGCGGGTGGAGCAGATTCTTAAGACCATTGATCATTCGGTTACGCAATACATCAGTTCTCCGCTGGTTGTCAATGCCATGTCCCTGCCCTACTCGGGCGGCCACTATCAAGTCTACAATGAGATGTATCAGAGCATGGTGCGCAGCCAAACCTTCGAGCTGACCATCCACAATATGACGGTGGTCAATTTAAACGGCCGCTGGGGTGTGGACAACAGTAACATTTTTACCTTTGACGATCTGAAAAATCCGGGACAGCTCCTGCGTTACGAGGAGCTGCCTTCCTTTTCCCTCTGGGTCACGGACGAGAACAGCGACCCGCCCACTATCAGCCTGGTCAAAAAAATTCCGCTCAACTCCCTGAAGGCCAACGGCCTGGCCATTGTCACCATTGCGGAGTCCGAGCTGTCGCGGCTGCTGTCGGGGGATAACCGCATTGGCAGTATTCTGATGCTGGACAAGGATTACCGGCTGCTGTCCCGCAGCGGTCCGGAGCAGCCGGGGCTGGAGCAATTGAGCGCAGAGGTGCAGCGGCGCGGCGAAATGCCTGTCCAGTCAAGACAAATGGCACAATCAGGGCAGTTCAACGTGGAGCTTGACGGGGACAATACCAGTGTGATCATGCGCAAATCCAGCTATAACGGGTGGACGTATGTATCGGCCATCTCCATCCAGGACATTACCAGGGACTCCCGCTCCATCGGCTGGGTGACCCTGATAGCCTGCCTGCTGATGGTTCTGGTGACAGGCGGCCTGGCCCTGTTCGGTTCCCAGACCTTCTACAAGCCGGTCCGTAAGCTGGTGACCACCATCGCCGACAGATTCGGGGAGCCGCCGGAGGAAGCGCGCACCGATGAATTTGCCCTGATCGGCCACCGGCTCCAGTCCATGCTGCAGACGGAATCCCGGTTGTCGGCGCAGGTGACGGGGCAGATTCGGGAGCTGAAGCAATTTTTTGTGCGGAAGCTGATCGAAGGCGGAGAGAAGGAGCCGGAGCTGACCGCCCGGCTGAAGGAATACGGCTATCCGGTGGACTGGGAGTGGCATGCGGCATTGGCTGTCCAGATCGATTCCTTGGAGGATTCCCGTTATGATGAGCGGGACCGGGATCTGCTGCTGTTCGCCATCTCCAACATCGTCGGCGAGCTGATTCCCGCCGAAGAGCGCCTCGATCCCGTACTGCTGGAGCAATCCCAGATCACGCTGGTAGGGGGTGCTGCAGCAGATGACGGGGAACGCAAAAGCCGGCTGTTCGCCATGGCCGGGCTGATCTCCCGGACGGTACGTCAATACCTGGAGCTTCCGGTGAGCATCGGCATCAGCCGTCCGCAGCAGCGTCTGGCCGATGCGTCCATCTCCAGTGAACAGGCGTTGGAGGCTCTGCGTTACCGGGTGCGCATCGGGCCGGAATCCATCCTGTTCATCGATGATGTCCGGCCTGCCCGGATGGCGGCAAGCGCATTCCCTCACCGGGCGGCTAAGGAGCTGTACGATGCGGTGAAGCTGGCGGAATGGCAGCGGATGGATGAACTGCTGGAGCGCTGTATCGGCCTGATCTTCAAGGAGCAGGCCGACTGGCGCCAATACCAGCTGTCCGTGGTCAGGCTGTACACCATGCTGACCGAGCTGGGCCAGTCAGACGGGAGAGCAGACGGGGCGGATATGTTTGACAGAACAGATGCCACAGATCAGATGGGGAGGACAGACAGGACAGACAGGACAGATGACACAGATCGGTTAGGCAAGATAGACAGGACAGAGCGGTCAGAGAACAGCAGCACATCAATCGGGGCGTTGTCCTCTCATCAGGAGAAGCAATTATTCGACAAGCTGCTGGATCTGAAATCCCAGGAGGAAATCCGCCTGTGGTTCCGCCATACGGTCATCGTCCCGGTGATGCAGAAGCTGGAGCAGGAGCGCAAATCCCACGCCAAGCAAATCTCCGACCGGGTGACAGAGATGATTCATCTGCGTTATGACACCGAGCTTACCCTGGAAGGCTGCGCGGCCCAACTGAACTATCACCCCAACCATCTGGGACCCCTGTTCAGCAGGGAGAAGGGGATCAGCTTCAGTGAATATCTGCAGCAGTACCGGCTGCAGATGGCCAAGCAATGGCTGGTGGAGACCGATATGAAGATCGGGGATATCGCCAGCCGGCTCACCTATACCAACACCCAGAACTTCATTCGGTTCTTCCGCCGGATGGAGGATATGACGCCCGGCCAGTACCGGGAGCAGCACACCCGCGGACGGTCATGACCGGTTGGTATCGCCTGTTTATGACTCAATCTGAACAGCAGCATGAAGCCCCATCCGTCAACCATGTGCCCAGTTGCGTGCCACGGTTAACGGATGGGGCTTGTTTGATATTTGAGGGCCACACATAGACTTATCCTCCGCTGCTGATTATCCTCCACTCGCTCCTGATTATGCCCGCCCCGCGGCAAACTTCCTGCCTGATGATTATGCCCGGATTATAGACGCTCCCCGTCCCCGCCGCTTATCGTGTAAGTACGCAACACAAATGCCACACGAAAAAGCAAAGGTGGAGTTGGAAATGGAGATGGATCAAATTAACGGAGACGCGGCGCTGAAGCTGCCCGCCTCCATTCCGAAGCAGCGGGGCCGCTTCCTGCGCCGGGTGCTGCGGGACCGCTGGCTGTATCTGATGCTTGGTCCGGGAGTGATATATTTTCTGCTGTTCAAGTATGCCCCTATGTGGGGGCTTCTCATGTCCTTCAAGGACTACCAGCCGTACCTGGGCTTCTTCGGCAGCAAGTGGGTGGGACTGAAGCACTTTGAACGGCTGTTCCATGACCCGGCATTCTGGAATCTGCTGAAGAATACCCTTGTGCTGGCCGGGTACAACATTGTTTTCTTCTTCCCCGCCCCTATTCTGCTGTCGCTCATGCTAAACGAGGTGCGCCGCGAGAAATTCAAGCGGGTGATTCAAACCGCCATCTATGTGCCCCACTTCGTCTCCTGGGTGGTAGTAGTGGGCATCGCCTATACCTTCTTTACCATCGACGGCGGGCTGGTGAATGAAGCCATTGCAGCCATGGGAGGCAGCAAGATCAACTTCCTGGTCAGCGCCGAATGGTTCCGGACCATGATCACGCTGGAGGTCATCTGGAAGGAGACGGGCTGGGGCACCATCATCTTCCTGGCCGCCCTGTCCGGCGTCGATCCCCAGCTGTATGAAGCCGCCCGGATGGACGGCGCGGGACGGATGCGCCAGCTGTGGCATGTAACGCTGCCCGCCATCCGCTCCACCATCGTGATTCTGTTCATTCTGCGGCTGGGCACCTTCCTCGATACCGGCTTCGAGCAGATCTTCCTGATGTTGAACGCCATCAACCGGGAGGTGGGCGAGGTGTTCGACACCTATGTGTATACCGCAGGGATTACCCAGGGACAATTCAGCTTCAGCACCGCCGTTGGCCTGTTCAAGTCCGTGGTCGGGTTCGTACTGGTGATCGGGTCCAACTGGCTGGCCAAAAAATTCGGTGAGGAAGGAGTGTACTAACCTATGATACAAGACCGCAACTGGACATCCCGGCTGTTCGACTGGGCCAATGCCGCTATTCTTGTACTGGTGGCGGCGGTGATGATTATCCCGTTTGTGTATATTATTCTGATCTCCTTCGCCACCGAGCAGGAGGTGCTGTCCAAGAGCTTCATGCTGTTTCCGACCAAATTCTCCCTGACCGGCTACCGCTACATCCTGGGCACCCCCATCCTGCTGCGCAGCCTGACTGTATCCGTAGGGGTTACGGTGGTGGGAACCCTAATAAACCTGCTGCTCACCGTGCTGATGGCTTATCCGCTCTCCCGCAGGGATCTGTATGGACGCCGCCCCGTCATGCTCATGGTCATCTTCACCATGGTGTTCAATGCAGGCATTGTGCCCACATTTCTGATCGTCAAATCCCTGCATATCACCAACACTTACTGGGCCTTGATTATTCCCGGCGCCATCAGCGCGTTCAATATGATCATCATCAAGAATTTCTTCCAGCAGCTGCCTGACGGCTTGGAGGAATCGGCCAGGATCGACGGCTGCAACGACCTGGGTATCCTGTTTCGCATCGTCATTCCGTTGTCACTGCCGGCTATCGCCACCTTTTCGCTGTTTTACGCGGTGAATCACTGGAATACGTTCCTAAGCGCCATTCTCTACATCAACGATTCCAAGAAATGGCCGATTCAGGTGCTGCTCAGACAGATCGTCATTCTATCGGAGAAGGGCTTGTCTGATATGAGCGAGACCGCGCCGCCTCCATCGAAGATCGTCAACATGGCGGTTATTGTCTTCTCCACCGTACCGATTCTCTCGGTCTACCCCTTCCTGCAAAAGCATTTCGCCAAAGGCGTGCTGCTGGGTTCGGTTAAAGGATGAGCCTGCTCATCTTTTGATACAATATCTATATTATTCTAAGGGGGAAGCAAGACATGAAGCAATTATCCGGCAAAATAGCCCTGACGGGCCTCGCAGCTGTGTTGGCAGCTGCCAGTCTGGCAGCATGCGGCAGCAATCAAGAGGAAAAGGACGCGGCCGCCACATCAAGCGGACCGCTCACGTTCACCATGATGAACCAGTACACCACCACGGAACCGCCCAGTGCGGATAACCCCATCATTAAGAAAATTGAGGAGTATACCAACACCAAGCTGAACGCCACCTGGATTCCGGCCTCGGCTTACAATGACAAGGTCAATGTGTCCATTGCCTCAAACGACTTGCCTCAGGTGCTGATGATCGTGGATACCAAGTCCTCCTCCATCATCAACGCCCAGCGTTCGGGCATGTTCTGGGAGATCGGGCCGTACATCAAGGATTTTCCCAATCTGAGCAAGTATAACGGCAACGAGGCGGTGCTGAACAACATCTCCGTAGACGGCAAGGTATACGGCCTCTACCGCGCCAGAGCCCTGGCCCGCCAGGGGATTGTCTTCCGCCAGGATTGGCTGGACAATCTGGGGCTGCAGCAGCCGAAGACCATCGATGACCTGTATGCCATTCTGAAAGCATTCACGCTGAACGATCCCGACAAGAACGGCAAGAACGACACCTATGGCCTGGTGGAGGCGGAGGACGGCAGCGGGGCCAGCGCCGTGGGTCTGACCGGGTACCAGACCATCGCTTCCTTCTTCGGCGCGCCCAACCTGTGGGATATTCAGGACGGCAAGGCGGTTCCCCAGTTCATGACTCCCGAAGATATGGAGGCTATGAAGTTCTACAAGAAGCTGTATGACGAGAAGCTGATCAACCAGGATTTTGCCGCCACCAAGAACACCAAACGGCAGGAGCAATTCTATCAAGGCAAGGCGGGGATGCTCTTCCCCACGCTGGACTTTGTCATCACCGGCGGCAATGAGCTGAAGAAGGCCAATCCGGAGGCCAAGGTCGATATCGTCAGCCGGATTCAGGGACCCAAGGGTGAGCGGGTTTTTGCGACAACAGGCTATAACGGCGTGTTCGTCTTCCCCAAAGCCACTGTAAAAACCGAGGCGGAGCTGAAGCAGCTCCTGGGCTTCTTCGACAAGATTGTAGATGACGAGATGATGTATACCTGGACCTGGGGCATCGAGGGCACCCACTATAAGAAGGGAGAGGACGGCGAGCCTGCCATCACCAACCAGACGGCATACACCAATGAGGTCTCCCCGCTGAAGCAGCTGCCTACCTCTGACGGCGCGCTGATGATCTGGAAGGGCAAGGGAGCGGCGGACAACAAATTCCGTACGATGATGCAGGAGAACGAGGCCATTGCCGTATCCAATCCGGTGGAGCCGCTGATCTCCCAGACTGCCGTGGAGAAGGGAACCGAGCTGAACAAGATCATCACCGATGCCCGGGTCAAGTTCATTACCGGCGCTATCGATGAAGCGGGCTTCAACAAAGAAGTGGAAAGATGGCGCACCCAGGGCGGCGATCAGATCATGAAGGATTACACCGAGCTGTATGCCAAGCAAGCGAAGAAATGAGGGTGCAGGCAGATGATGAGCAATAAGTTGGAGGAGTTGGCGTTAACCCGAGGCACAGACCAGGAAGAGCACAGCTATGATATCATCGTCGCCGGTGCAGGCGTAGGCGGAATAAGCGCGGCGCTGGCTGCGGCCAGACTGGGACAGAAGGTGCTGCTCCTGGAGCAGGCGGAGGAGCCGGGAGGGACGGGGGTGTTCTCCAGTGTATCCCTCATCTGCACCTTCCGGGATTCCCTTGGCAGGCCGATTACCGGCGGCATTCACCGGGAGCTGTTCCCCGCCGCATACACCCACTTCAGCGAGCAGTTGGTTCCCACCTATGACGAGCAGGAGCTGAAAGCCACATATATGCGGTTATTGGCAGACGAACCGACCCTTGTTCTGTGGACCGGCTGCTCCGTGTCCCAAGCTGATGTACGGGAGGGACGCATCATCGGCCTGCATGTAGAAGGACGCCATACCGGAACCGTCACGGCCAAGGTGTATCTGGACGCTACGGCGGACGGCAATCTGTCCGCATTGGCCGGTTTGGAATACCGGTTGGGCCGGGAGGGCGACGGCAAGCTGCAATCCGCTACGGTTACCTTCAAGGTCAGCGGCATCGACCGGACGCTGCTGAAGGAGCAGGATCTGCGGACCTGGTCTGCCATTCATTCCGTGCGCAGAGAACTGCTTCCCTACTATCTGGCCATGAAAGAGGCCGGGGGAACAAGCAATCCCCGGCAGGGCATCGTCTGCTTCCCCTATCCCGGCGGAGAGGCGCTGCTGTTTAATTCCACCTCCGTGCTGGATGTGGATCCTACCAAGCCGGAGACATTGGCCCGGGGGATGGAGGAGGGAAGCCGCCAGGCGCAGGAATTGTTTGCGGCCATCCGGCAGCACCCCGCCTTCCGGCAGGCCAGCTTGGACTTTATAGCGCCCAAGCTGGGGGTCAGAGAAGGACGGCGGATAGCCGGAGAGTATGAAGTGACGGCGGAGGACTGTCTGCAGACCCGGCGCTTTGACGATATGGTCGCCGCTTGCGCCTATTGTCTGGATATCCATAACCCGGACGGGGGCCCTACCCGGCTGGAGAGTATACCTAAGCCAGGCTATTACCATATCCCGTACCGTTCTCTCATCCCCAGAGGATGCACCAATCTGCTGCTCAGCTCCCGCTGCATCAGCGGCACCCACGAGGCCCACAGCTCTTACCGGATTATGGCCTCCGTCAGCGCTATCGGTGAAGCGGCCGGTACAGCGGCGGCCTTGTTCGCCTGCCAGGGACTGGACGATGTCCGCGAGGTAAAACCCGCCCAGCTCCGCTTCATCCTGCAGCTGCGGGGACAGTTCGTGGAGGGGGATGTGGAACGGATTCCGCTGCCTTCACCAAACCTGCAGAACGGAGCGCCCATTAATCTGTGAGACCGGAATGCAGGCGCAACTATTCGTCCATCTCCCCTTGAACCCGGATCGTCCGGGGGATATCTCCAGCACCACGTTCCGGGGGCCTGGTCAGTTGGGACTGGTCAGTTGGGACTGGTCAGTTGGAGCTGATCAACAGTGCCTGTTCAACTGGAGCTGACCAGTTGGCTCTGTTCAGCCGGGCCTGATCAACAGCTCCCGTTCAGCGACAATGCGCCTCCCAGACGTTCCGGCATGGAGCTATGGATGAAGCTGTGTCTCCTTTTCAACCCGTGGAACCGTGACCTGCGTCAAAACAACTGTTGGCAAACGATCCCGCTTGTCCTACAATATAGCTATGTGTGGCGAAGAACGCCCCGTTCCATTCTTTTTGAGTGGAGACGGGCGTTTTCTTTTTTATATGGGGGAAGGAGAATGAAGATGATATTTGAAGAGGCGCATGCAGCTTTTATCCAAGACCATCTGCTGAGGAGAACAGGAGAACGGAGAGGGAGACTGGAACGTGGGCATCTGGAAGCGGAAAAGCTATTCTGCCGCAATGTCTGGTGGCCTCTTCGCGGCAGCTATGACAATTTGCATCCCGAGTATGAGGTGATGGACTGGCGGGGATCGTCCTACTTTTGCGATTTTGCTTGGCTGGCCGGAGGTATCGGATTGATGATCGAAATAAAGGGCTTTGCTGCTCATGTGAGAGATATGGACAGGCAAAAGTACTGCCACGAATTAAACCGTGAGACATTTCTGGCCGCTATGGGATATCAGGTTATTTCCTTTGCCTATGACGATGTGGCTCACCGTCCGACACTATGCATGGCCCTGTTGCGGATGGTGCTTAGCCGCTATCAGGCCGATGTGTCCCCAATCCGCATAGATGGTCTGATGGAGCGGGAGATTATCCGTCTGGCCTGCAGACTTGCCCGGCCGCTTCGCCCCATTGATGTGGAGGCCCACCTGGGGATGAATCACCGAACGATAGTCAAAGTGCTGCAAGACCTTTGTGTGAAAGGTCTCCTGCAGGAAGAGCGCGGCAAGACGGGAAAAGGCAAGCGTGTGTTGCGGTACGGGCTTCTGCCCGATGCTATACAACGCATATAGGATTCGAATTCAAGGGAAATCCGATACACCCCCTGCCGCATAATCTGGTTCGGGGGCTGAATGACCGCGTTAGCCGGGGGAAGGAGCACAAAAGCAGATCTCTAGCAACTGAAGAGCTTATTTGGAGAGACACTACCTGCAAATGTACAGTTATTTATTGGATGATAACCCGATATTTATGCATACCTGCAAAAATACATCTTTTTGAGCGAGTAGAGGTCGATTATTGGTTGGTTGGCCAAAAATAACTGTATTTTTGCAGGCGCGGTTGACTAAAAGCTCTAAAGTAGCAGAAAAAACTGTATTTTTGCAGTTAGCCCCTCATTCGATCAGGGAGATCTGGGAAACCAGACAGATCAGGCAGATCAGGCAGATCAGGCAGACCAGCGAATAGCGACAAGCCCCCCTACTCCTCTTCCCCCTCCCCGCCGCTATTGCTATAAGCGGAGCGGTTCTCCCGGTAGAAGCTGGGGGTGATCCCTTCAAATTTCTTGAACAGGCGGATATACGTGTTGATGCTGAAGAAACCTACCTGCGTGCTGATATCCTTGATCAGAAGCTCATCTCGCAGCAACAGGGGCTTGGATTGGTCAATCCGGTATTTGTTGATATACTCGGCCAGCGTCTCTCCCGTCTGCTCCTTGAAGTAACGGGACAGGTAAGAGGGGTGGAGGTCGAAATGCTCGGAGATGGAGGTGACGCTGAGATTCTGATCATGATAATGCTCGGCGATGTACTGCAGCACACTTTCCTTCAGCTTCAGCTTGCTACTCTTCTTCCGGTCATCGGCAAGCTCGCATACCTTCTTCAGGAACACCGACATGCGCTCGATCATCGCCGCCACGGTCATACCGTTCATCAGCCCTTGAATCATCAGAACATTATCCTGAAACATCTCCTTGTTGTCGGTATTGGCTTCCATCGCCGCCTTCATCATGGTGCTCGATATATCGAACATCAGGCAGCGGATAATATCCACGGAAATATTGGGCTGCGCCAGATTGAAGGCAATAATCTCCTCCAGCAGGCTCTTGGCGTTGGTATAATCGCCGGAACCGATCAGGTTGATCAGCTTCTGTTCTTTTTCCAGCGGATACGCATACGACAGAACTTCCTGGCGGATCTGGTCATGCCGGATAATCGTGCGCGCTCCCATGAGCATCCGGTATTCCATCGCGTCCAATGCCTCCTGGTAGGCAGCGGGGATTTCCGCCGCGGACGGGTGGAGCGAACTGATGGAGATGGTGAACTGGATATGGAACCGGTTGCCGATGAACCGTTCGGCTTCCTCGGCAACCCGCTGAAGATCCTCCATAGCGGCTTCCGGGGAAGTATCGGGCCGGAAATTCACAATGCAGGCCAGCATATCATCCACTTCCGCCATCCAGCCCTGATGGTATTGGCCGGCAAGCTCCTCCACAATATTGGTCATGATCAGCTGCACGAACTCCCGCTTCTTCTCCTCATCCTGCTCATCCTGGCGGAAGAAGCCGCTGTAATCCTCCAGGTAGAAGATGAGCACTGCGAAGCCCCCGGTATACAGGGAGATCCCGTACTCCGGCAGCACCTCCAGCAGAGGAAAGTCGTGACCGATCCGGCCCTTCAGCATGCGGACCAGCAGATTGGAGCGGAGGGTCTTGTTCTGCTTCTCTATGGTCCGGTTCATGACCGTATTGCGGTCCAAGGCATCCTCTATCGCTTCCTCCAGATAATCGTATTCATTATCCGCCAGCTTGGCCGACGGCGCCAGCTTGCTCCGCTCCGATACGCTTTCGATCAGCCGTTGCAGCGGATGATAATTGCGGCGGGCCAACAGCACGGCGGAGACGGAGCCGGCGATGGCGGCAAAAAGCACGGTCAGCAAGGTCATATTGCGCACATACTCCGTTTTTTCGCTGTACAGGCGGGCAGGAAGGACATATACGTACTTCCAGTTGGTGCGGGAGGACTCCATGAAGGAGACGATCATATCCTCTCCCTCCCATTGGGCTGCCATGGTGTGGAAGCTTCCCTTGGGTCTTGCCGGAAGATCCAGCCCCCGCTTCTTCTCCCCCTTCGGTTCCGATGAGGCGATTAACTGGTCGTCCGCGTTCAGGATATAGACTTCCCCTTGATTATACGATTGAATATTGCGGATGGAGGTCATAAGCTGCTCTTGGTCAAACTCAATCACCAGGGTGGCACGGGAAGAGCTGCGCTGCTGCAGCGGCAGCGGTTGGGTATACATAATCCCCGTGTCTGTGTCTCCAGTCCACTCATACAGATTGGTATAGCCCCCCGGGTTCACCGCTATCAGGCGGTTGCGCCACTGTTCCTTGGGAATGCCGGACGGACTCACATAAAGATCGTAGTACATATCGGCGGGATAATAGGAACTGTCTGTGAGGACGAAATCCCCTTCATGAAAGTAAAGATAGAAATGGTCCACATACCGTTTGGCAATATTATAGGTTTTGAAGTCCGCCAAGGTTTTCCACATGGAGATGCGCTCCACGGCTCCCAGACTCACCTGGTCACGAATAATGGAAGCTACGGCGGGATTCAGCGAGATTACCTCAGCCATACGCGAAGTAAAATCGATATAGTTGTCAATATCCTGCTGGAATTGGGTCAAGAGCGCGGAGTTGGCCCTGAATATCTCATCCTCCATCACCCGGCGTGTCTGAAAGTAGATGGCCGCCATCATCACCAGGGGTATAAGCAAAACGACTGCGTAGGACTGAAGCCATCTTCCGCGGACGCTCTTTATTCTCCACTTCTTCATCGGATCACACTCCAGTCCTGAAATAACGTGGGCCTTGCCTACTCCCGGTTGTTATAACGGTCCAAGGCTGTCTGCTTCAAGTCGATCGCCCGCTCGATCCCCATGTCCTTCAACTCCAGGATAAACTCATCAAAGCGGCTGAAAGGTTCAACTCCCGTAATAAATTTCAGAATCATCTCATTGGAGTAAGCGGCGATGTCCGACATGATTGCAGCGACCTCCTGCCCCTCCTCCGGCGTTTCCGTTATGCGGGGAAGCCGTGTTTCAGCCAAATTCTTATAGTATTTATTGTAGATAACCGCCGCTTCCTTCTGCTGGTCATAACGCGAATACTGCTCGGAGTAACGTTCATCTCCCACGAACCCCGGGGAAGGCTGGGCTACGCGAAGATACTTGGATAACGCCTCTCCTACAGACAAGCGGTCCGGATTGTTCATGATCAGCCCGGTATAGCGGGGATATCCGTTCTCCATGACATAAGTCTGTCCCTCAATGCCGAAGCTCTTCAGCATATGCCCCTCTTGCGAGTAGTAATAATCCAGCCACCTGGCCGTTTCCCCGGGATGCTTGTTGGCAGGAGTAATGCCCACACTTCCATCTCCCCGGTAATCGTACGAGGCCGGGAAAAAGCGGGGCTCCTCTCCCTTGTGAAGCACCGGATGCTGGGCGGCTGACAGATTGTATGGCATTCCTTTCATTTCGTTCAGATATTTGCCCATTCCGCTGCCCACATAAGCGACGAAAGCCCCGGATTGGCCGTTCATAATTTTGGCATCCTGGGATCTGGCGTCCTGGATGGCGAAATCCGCATCAAGCAGTCCTTCCTTGTACCAGGCATTCAGTTGCTCCAGATACATCCGGTACGCAGGCTCATAAGGACCATATCTAACCTTGCCCTGTTCCATATAAAAGCCGGAGCTGATTCCGTAGGCCCCGGTGAACCGGTCGGAGGTGACATCACCCGTTACCAGGGTAAGCGGGGACGAAGCTCCTTTCTTCTCCTTGAACTGGCGGAGAACATGGGTCCATTCGTCAATGGTCTCGGGAAGCGCAAGCCCCAACTCATCCAGCCAATCCTTGCGGAGCATCAGGCCGCTGTTCACATTCGTGTTGCCGATGCCGAGCGCAGGGAAGGCATAGTAGGTCCCGTTATCGGTCATGATCTCCTTTTTCATCTGGGGATGATCATCCAGATACCGCTTCAAATTGGGAGCGTGTTCATTAATAAGATCGTTAAGGGGGATGATGACCTTATCATCAAGGGCCTTCTCCGGCCCGCCCGGATATACCGTGTAGTTGCTCTCGATCATATCCGGCAGCTTCCGAGAGGCGATCATCAGATTGAATTGCTCCGCCTCGGTGCCTGCAGGCGGATGGAGAAACTCAATGTGGACACCGGTCCGTCTATCAAGTTCCTGGTAAAAAAGGGATTCACCAAAATTTTTAAGCGAGCGGACTGCATCATTGGGGATGTTTACCCAGTAAGTGAGAGTCAGGGGAAGACCTGTCGCCAGATTGCTCCCGTTGGGGGTTAAATCCGAATTATCCTTATGCTCCGAAAAGCATCCTGTCATCAGCATGATCCATAAGGCTGCGCCGGCTGTTCTCATCCACCGTCTTGTGCTCATAACTGGGGCCTCCTTACGGACGATTTGCACGGGACATCTTTAGTATAGCCAATTGCATCAAAAGACGGCAATACACAGCTTGTGACCCGCTCATTAATTTGTGACCTGACGGCCGCAAAACGAGTGCTGTCGCAACTGTATATTGCCGTATTCCGCATTAACTTATTCCTAGCCTTTGACCGAGCCAATCATGACGCCCTTTACGAAATACTTTTGCAAGAACGGATACACCGCCAGGATCGGCAGAGTGGCCACGATGATTGTGGCATACTTGATGCTCTCCCCTACCGCCTCCACATCTCCGGCGGAAGCATCCCCTGACATATAGGCCGTGCTGTTCTGGATCAGAATTTCCCGCAGAATCAGCTGCAGCGGGAACAGAGCACGGTCGCGCAGATAAATCATGGCCCCGAACCAGGCATTCCAGTGTCCGACCCCGTAGAACAGTATCATTACGGCCATAACGGGCAGGGACAGGGGAATGACGATGCGGAACAGGATGGTGAAATCCTGCGCCCCGTCGATCCGCGCCGATTCAATCAGGCTGTCGGGAATAGAGCTGAAGGAGGTGCGCAGAATGATCAGATTCCAGGTGGACACCATGCCGGGAATAATCAGAGCCAGCAATGTATTGCCCAAGTGCAGCCAATTGTTCACCAACAGATAGACCGGAATCATACCACCCGAGAAAAACATGGTGAATACAATCATCAGCATCACGTATCTGGTCCACGGCACTCCCTTGCGGGACAGAACGTAAGCCCCCAGGCTTGTCATGAAGAGATTGATAAGCGTGCCTCCCAACACGATGATCAAGGTATTCAGATAGCCGCTCATTATGTTAGGGTTCTGAAATACTTTGGTATACGCATTGAAGGTAAAGCCCTGCGGAGTAAGCAGAATGCCCGTGTGGCTTACCAACTGGTTGGAATCGCTGACCGAAGATATGAGTACATAGATAAAGGGGTAAAGCGTTACAACAATCATCAGAAGCATAAACAGGTAATTGAATGTGCTGAAGACATACTCGCCGGGACTCCTCCGGTTAATGCCAATCATATAATCATCCCTCCAAAAGCTTTGTTCTATACAAAGCCGGCTTTCAAGCGGACTCCGAAATCCTGGCGTGCTACCACAGACTGGTCTCGCTGACCTTGCTGCTGATCTTGTTGGCGGTAATGATCAGGATGAAGTTCAGTACAGACTGGAACAAGCCCACTGCTGTAGCGTAGCTGAACTCAAACGATCCCCCCAGACCCTTGCGGTAGACGAAGGTGCTGATTACGTCAGCGGTGACATACGTGTTAGGGTTATATAGAAGAATAATCTTCTCGAAGCCGACATCCAGCATATGTCCGATCTTGAGGATAAACAGAATAATGATGATCGGCGCAATGCCGGGCAGCGTAATATTCATGATTTGCTTCCACCGGTTAGCACCGTCGATCCGCGCCGCCTCGTACAGCTCCGGATTGATCCCGGTGATCGCGGCCAGGTAGACGATGGAACCCCAACCGACTCCCTGCCAAATATCCGATACCACATAGATGGTGCGGAAGTACTCCGGATGTCCCAGCAATACGGTCCGCTCCATGCCGAACCACACCAGCAGATCGGTTAGGAAGCCTTCCCGCGCCAGAAACTGGGTGATCATCCCGCAGACGACGATGGTGGAGATAAAGTGGGGCAGGTAGGTGACGGTCTGGACAACCCGCTTGAACAGCTTGCCGCCGATCTCGTTGATCAGCAAGGCGAATACAATGGGAGCGGGAAAGGAAAAGATCAGCATGTAGAAATTGAGCAGGAGTGTATTTTGCAGCAGCCGTCTGAAATAATAGCTGTTAAAAAAACTGGTGAAATGCTCGAAGCCCACCCAGGCGCTGCCGATAAACCCATCGGCAATCCGGTAATTTTTAAAGGCAATGATGGCTCCATACATAGGGGTATAGTGGAAGAGAATATAATAGACAACTACGGGCAAAATCATCAGGTACAAATATTTATGCTTCCGGTAATCCCTCGCCAGGCTCTTCATGGATACAATCCTCCTATCTGAAAGAGCGGGTCCCCGGCCTCTTCAGCATGACCGAAGACCCTCTCTTGTCTTGTTTGTCTATTTGCGGTTATTGTAGCGTTCCAAAGCAGCCTGTTTGAGGGTGATGGCGCGTTCAATCTTCATATTTTTCAACTGCTGGGTGTACTTGTCGAAGTTGGTGAAAGGCTCCGCTCCCATGACAAACTTCAGGAACATCTCGCTCTTATAAGTGTCCACTTCCGCCATGATGGCCGCGATTTCCTGTCCTTCTTCGGATGTTTCCGTTACGCGGGGAAGTCTTGTTGCGGTCACATTCTTATAGTACTTGTTGTATATCGCTGTTGCTTCTCTCTGTTGATCAAAGGTGGAATACTGCTCGCCATAACGGTCGTCTCCTACAAAGCCCGGCGATGGCTGGGCTACCCGCAGGTACTTGGACATGGCCTCACCCACAGAGAGCTTGTCGGGATTGTTGATGATAAGATCGGTATACTTGGGATATCCGTTCTCCAGCTTATAAGTAACGCCCTCCACACCGAAGGACTTCAGCATATGCCCTTCTTCGCTGTAGTAATAATCCAGCCACTTGGCGGTTTCCGCCGGATTCTTGTTGGCAGGGGTAATGCCGGCGCTGCCCTCACCGCGGTACTCATAAGCGGCTGTAAAGAACTTGGGCTCGTCACCCTTCTTCAGCACGGGATGCTGGGCAGCTACCAGATCATAAGGCTTGCCCTTCATGGCATTCAGATACTTGCCCATCCCGCTGCCTACATAAGCGGCGAAGGCTCCTGTTCCTCCGTTGGTGATCTTGGCATCCTTGGACTTGGCGTCCTGGGTGGCAAAGTCGGGATCCAACAGGCCTTCCTTGTACCAGGCATTCATTTGCTCCAGATATTGCTTGTATGCAGGTTCATACGGTCCATATTTGACCTTGCCGTTATCCAAATAGAAGCCCGTGCCAATGCCGTATGCCCCGTTAAAGCGTTCCAGATTGAGGTCGCCCAAGACGAAGGTAAGCGGAGTTTTGACGCCCTTCTTCTCCTTGAATTCCCGGAGCACATGGGTCCATTCCTCAATAGTTTCAGGGACAGCGAGTCCCAGCTCAGCCAGCCAGTCCTTGCGCAGCATCATGCCGCTGCTTACATTGGAGTTGCCGATGCCCAGGCCGGGAAAAGCATAATAGACACCGTTGTCGGTCATAATTTCCTTCTTCATCTCAGGGTGCTCATTCAGATATTTCTTCAGATTGGGCGCATTCTTGTCAATAATATCGTTCAGGGGAATGATAACCTTGTCTGCAATCGCTTTCTCGGGACCGCCGGAATAGGTGGTGAAATTACTTTCAATGACGTCCGGCAGCTTGCCGGAGGCAATCATCAGGTTGAACTGTTCTTTCTCGCTGCCTACTGCGGGATGCTGGAATTCCACATGCACTCCAGTCTTCTTCTCCAGCTCCTGATAGAACAGGGACTCGCCGTAGCTCTTCAGAGAGCGGGCGGCATCAGCGGGAAGCCCGCCCCAGTAAGTCAGGGTGATGGGTTTGGCTTGCGCGGATGCAGCCGGAGAAGCTGAACCGGCAGCTGTGGGGGAGGAGCTTGCCCCGCTGTCGCTGCCGGAGCCGCATCCTGCTGCCAGCGTTGCAGATAGAGCGATACCGGCAGATACCTTTAACCATTTCTTTGTCAACGAAATGACCTCCTTATTTCTGTTTTGTTCCGGCATATTGTCTGCTGTCTCCATGGTGTTGTGCCGTTTCGTCCTCAGTATAGCCACTGCCGGCGCCCGTCAGCAATGTACAGCTTCTGATGGACTCATCATTTCGTGATAACAGCCGGATATGATGATCCGGGTCATAATCTGAATATTGCCAGATTCCATTTAGAAGAGCATTCCCCGCCTGAGGTATTCCGTTGGGGACAGCCCCTTCTTTCTTTTGCAGATCCGGCTGAAGTAGAAGGGATCATTGAAACCGGCCAAGGAGGAGGCATGGCTGAGGGAATGGCCCTCGGCCATTTTTTTAAGCGCCTCTTCGATGCGGATATGGTTTAGGTATTCCACAGGAGTCATCCCCGTATGCTGCCGGAACAGCTGCCCGAAATACGAGGGAGTCAGGCCGCTTTGGGCGGCGAGTTCATGCAAGGAGATTTTTTCCCGGTAGCAGGCTTCCATCCGGCGCAGGGCCTGATCCACCGTATGGCGGTGCTTGGACAGCTCCGGACTTCCGCTGTACCGCAGCTCCTCAAGAATTTGCAGAAACAGGCTCCTCCCGGCCAGAGTGCCATCGGTGGTTCTCCGGCTCCAAGCCGCGGCCAGATCGGCAAAAAGCCGCAGCAGCCGCTCCGGATTCGCCGGTCTGCTGATGGCGTCAAGTTCCAGGCCGGCCACATTATATGCCTCGCAGCCCCCGCCGGAACACGGCTTTACTACGGCCAGACTGAAGTTGCCTCCCAGACAATGCAGCGGATCTGCCGGTGAGGTCTCATATCCGAATTCCTGCCCTTCCCGGTGATACGCCAGCATCCCGGGACCCAGTTCTTGTTTGACACCGTCGATCCAGACGCTGCCCCGCCCGGCAGCGATGAACAGCATGTTGTGAAAGCGGCGCTGTCCCCGCTCCACGTACCAAGAGGGATGGGTCCGGCGGTCCACGATATGGTGCAAGGTGGGAACTAAGTATTGGTAATCTAAGAAATCATCCATAGGATTCAACTCCGTTTATGGTCTTATACTCGTTTATGTCTGTAAAAATAATATATCACAAATTGAGAAATCATCCATGCAATCAAGGGATGCTCTATGTTCATTTTGCCGGGAATTTCTACAATGAAGAGGAGAGCGCAAGCCGGGGAGAGCCATGCAGGATCGGCTTGTTTCGTCGATTCATAACAAGAGGAGTGGAGCAAGCTTATGAAGAACAAGCAGGACGCCTTTGCCGACATTGCGGCGGGAGGAATGAGCCTGGCAGGCAAGGGGCTTGTGGAACCGGCGCCGGCAGAATATCCGGAGATGGTGATGGAGTTGTCCGGGATTAATCCCCAGGCTGTGTTCACTCCGGCGCACAAGCCGGAGACTGCCGAAGAACTGCTGAAGGAACTGGAAGAGGCCCGGTTGCGCTATGCCCCTTTTATGGAGCAGCATGCCCCCCGGCTTCCCGGCCACCGTATCCGTCAGGAGCTTACGGAGTTTGACTGGCGAATCGGCACAATTGAAGATGAACGCAACTTTGGCGCCGCTCTGTCGGGTGAGGGGACCTGGAAGCAGGTGACGATCCCTCATTACGGGGAGCCGTTGGGCAAGGCCTTTACCCTCTACCGCACCACCTTCCAGGTAACCGGGGAGATGCTGGCGCTGGGGGCGGTATATCTTCAGTTCAAGGGTGTGGATTATAAAGCCCATGTGTTCGTGAATGGGGCCTATTTGGGCTCTCATGAAGGATTCTTTGCACCTTTTGAGGTCAATTGCGGAGGCAGTGTTGCAGCGGGTACCAATACGCTGGTGGTCAAGGTAGAGAACGATTCGGTCGGACTCGATAAGAAGGGCGGGGACAAAATCTATGCGGCTACCGGAGTCGGCTATGATGATCCCTTGCGCGGCTGGCATCATTGTCCGCCGGGGATGGGCATCTATCAAGGAGTAGCGGTGGAAGCGCGCCCGAAGCTGCATCTCGGGAATGTGTTCGTCCGGCCCTTGCCTGATTTGGAGCAGGCGGAGGTTTGGGTTGAGGTCAACTGTCTGTCGGAGGAACCGGAGGAAATCCGGCTGAGACTCTCTGTCTACGGGCGGAACTTCGCACAGACGGTGCTGGAGCAATATGAATGGAGTCCCCGGACAGGCATAGCCGTGGGGCTGGGGGACTCCTTCACCGAGGCCAATCTGAAGGCGGCAGGCCAGTTGAATGCGCAGATTCCTCTGCTTGCCGAGCAGGGCCGCAGCCGCTATATCGTACCGCTGTCCTTGCCTGGGGCCAGAAGATGGGAGCCGGAATCCCCCTGGCTGTATCAATTGCATGTGGAATTGATCAGTGGGGATACTGTTGCGGACACTGGCAGCTCCCACTTTGGCATGCGCACCTTCAGGATGGATACGGAATCAACGCCCAAGGGGGCCATGTACTTGAATGACCGGCAAATCCGGCTGCGCGGCGCCAATACCATGGGGCATGAGCAGCAATGCATCGCCAAGCAAGACTGGGCTCAATTGCGCGATGACATTCTGCTTGCCAAGTTGTGCAACATGAATTTCCTGCGCATAACCCAACGACCCGTGGAGCCGGAGGTCTACGATTATTGCGATATGCTGGGATTAATGGTGCAGACCGATCTTCCCCTGTTCGGTGTGCTCAGCCGCAGCCAGTTCTGCGAGGGAGTACGCCAGGCGGAGGAGATGGAGCGGCTGATCCGTTCCCACCCTTGCTGCATCATGTCTACCTATATTAATGAGCCGTTTCCCAATGCCCAGAACAGGCCCCACCGGCATCTGACCCGGCCGGAGCTGATGGAATTTTTCCGGGCTGCGGATATTGCCGTCAGACTGAACAATCCCGACCGGGTGATCAAGCATGTGGACGGGGATTATGATCCGCCCAGTGAGACATTGCCGGATAATCATTGCTATCCCTGCTGGTACAACGGACACGGCATCGACATTGGCCGCCTGCACAAGGGCTGGTGGCTGCCGGTGAAGCCGGACTGGTATTTCGGCTGCGGCGAATTCGGCGCAGAAGGACTTGATCCGGCAGGCGTGATGCGCAAGTATTATCCGGCGGACTGGCTTCCCTCCGGCGCGGAAGAAGAGAAGAACTGGTCCCCCAGCTCCATCATCGGCGCCCAGACCGGCCGGTTCCATTATTTCTTCTACGAAACCCCGGATACGCTGGAGGATTGGGTGACGGCCAGCCACAAGCATCAGGCCTGGGCAACCCGGATCATGACGGAGGCATTCCGGCGGAACTGGCGGATGACTACCTTTGCCATCCATCTGTTCATTGACGCTTTCCCCTCAGGCTGGATGAAGACCATCATGGATGTGGACCGCCAGCCCAAGCCCGCTTATTTTGCCTACCGCAATGCTCTGGAGCCCTTGCTCGTCAGCTTGAGGACAGACCGCTTCACCTGCACAGCCGGTGAAGAAATGCAGATGGAGGCCTGGATCTGCAACGACCGGACAGAAGCGCCCGAGGGGGCCAAGTGGCAGGTAATGGTCAAGCAGGGAGCCAAGCTGCTGGCGGCTGAGCTTGGCTCGGCCCGGGTTCCCGTGTGCAGCAGCGGATGTCAGGGAGTGGTGCGGTTCACCGCTCCGGAAACCGCGGAGCGAACCACTATCACGGTATGGATGGGGTTAAGCGATGCCCGCGGCCAGTTGCTCAGCCAGAACTCCGTGGAGCTTAAGGTATATCCCCGCAGAGCGGTTGCCCCTTCTTGCGGGATCGCGGTGCTGGGCGCTGCGGATGGCAAGGCGTTCCGTGTAGTCCGCGAGTTGGGATACTCTGCCGCTCCCTTCGATCTGGCAGAGGCCCGACCTGATGTAATTCTGGCAGATGACCCGGCTATGCTGGCTACGGCGGAGAATGCGGTCCGGGCCATGATGGAAGCCGGAACCCGGGTGGTGTTGCTGGAGCTGGACCCGGGCGATTATGCCCTGCTGGGGGTTCCGTTGCATGTGAAGGCCAGCGGCATGCAGCCCTTGCACTTCGCCTCGCGCAAGACGGGGCATCCCTTGGTCGAGGGCTTCGAACCGGAAGATTTCCGGCTGTGGCATGATGCGGAAGAGGACTTGATCCAACCTCTCTTGTACAACACCTTCACGTCCCCGGAGATGGCGCCGGTTCTGTTGAGCGGCAATACCAATGAGGCGGGAGAGTGGGGACCGGCCATGGCGGCAGGTGAGAAGGGAATTGGGCAAGGCAAGCTGGTCGTTTGCCAGATTGCACTCCCGGGGCGGTGCTCGACGAATCCGGCGGCCGCGGAATTTGCCTTGCGGCTGCTGGGCGGCTGAGCGTAGGCCTGCGGCTGAGTTGATTTGCAACTGCGAGGCGCTGAGCTTGTACCTGCGCCCTGATACGCGGCTGAGTTGCTGCGGCTGCCGGGCGTAGGCCTGCGCTCTGATATGCGGCTGAGTTGCCTTGCGGCTACTGGGCGGCTGAGCTTCTGCCTACGCCCTGCCATGCGGGAAGCGTTGGCCGCTACCGTGTAACGTAACTGAAATTTTTTCCGTTATTCCGCTGTTTTAGCCGTTTTCATCTGCGGTAGCGGAAATTTTTTCCGTTATTGCACATATAAGCCGCGAAAAGAGGCAATTTAACCATCCATGTAAGGAGTTAACGGGAAAAATTTCCGCTACTATACTAAAAACCTATTCGTTTTCGGATTTAACGGAAATTTTTTCCGTTATGGCTAAAGGCACCCTGTGCCGATTCGAATAAAAAGACTGTCCCACAAGTCATAAAATGACGGCGGGACAGTCTTTTCTCCTTATCAGCAAACCGGGCACTATTAGGTGCCCTTACATATCCATTCAACCCAGCGGGGGCCTCATCTCATCCCCAGCGGGGGCGCTACAGTTTATGGTTCAACAGAATCTGCAGCTTATGGCCTGCAGGCTCTCCGCTTATGGCTGTGCAGGATATGGATCTGGAACCATTACAGAGTGGCAGGTTCCCCAGCTTACAGCTGCGCCATTCATCAGGCTTCGAACTTAATGTCCTGCCGCCCACTTGGCACTATTGACGATCCAGGGAGCGTACCCGGCGATCTGGAACGACGGCAGATGATGCCCCGGCATCAGGAACGCTACCCGGCCCAGGCCATACTGCCGGGTCCAGGCGGCAGGCCAGTCCTGTCCCTCGTGGTGATAGGTGAGGAGTACCTCCACCTCTGCCAGCGGATCCAGCTCGAAGCGGTACGGCTCCTCGTCCATGGTGAAGCTCTCCAGACCTGCGCTCAGAGGATGCTCTATGCCGGTAAGCTGGAACGGAAGCGTAGTGTACGGCGGATGCCCGGTAAACTTCGCTCCGATCAATTGGCACAGCTCCGGTCTGGCCTGCAGAGACATCCCGTTATGAATCACCAGCAGTCCGCCTCCCCCTGCCACAAATTGCAGCAGACCTGCGCTCTCTTCCGGACGGACCGGCTTCTTCCAGATATCTGTGTACGCAATGCACAGATCATAAGGCTGTAGGGATTCCCGCTCCAATGCGGCAAGCTCTACCGTTGCATTCACTTCAGCATGTCCCCGCAGAATATGCAGCAGTTGTTCTTGAACTGCGTTCAGCGGATGGTAGGGCGCTCCCTCATTGGTTCCCAGCAGCAACGCTTGAATAGACATATGGCTATAGCCTCCTGACAGATAAGTGCCTCTCATTATTTTAGTATAACATCCATAGCATTCACATACACAGCAGCTGTCCCTACCACGGAAGCGTCCTGCCGGCATAGTCTACGAGCGACAGCTCTGTATCCTCATAACCCGGACTCAGCCGCTTCTCCACCAACAGCAGAATAGCTTCCGCTGATTCGCGGGCCGTCAGATCGCCCTTCGTATCCAGTTCGCCATGCATATAGGTCTGCAAATGCCCGGGATGAATCACCATCACCTTGCCACCCTGACCGGCAATTCGGTTATGGATCATCTTCGATTGCATATTGAGCGCTGCCTTGGACATGCAATAGGAGAACCCGCTTATACGATAGCAATCTCCGATACTGCCTGCTTCAGAGGAAATATTAACAATCAGCTTGGAGGCGCTGTTCATGATCAATCCAATCAGGGCGTTGGACATTCGCAAGGGTCCCAGCGCATTCACCGCGAGTCCCCGTTCTATCTCTGCAAAATTCAGCTCATCTTGAATGGTAGATTTGTTGTCGCCCAATACGGCCGCATTATTAATGAGAATATCCAGCTTGTCCGTAACCGCAGCTGCCACCTGCAAGGCTTGCTTCACACTGGACTCATCCCCGAGATCCAGCGGTAACAGCCTTAGACCATCACCATGCTCTTGCTGAAGCTTACCCAAGCCCTCCTCGTCCTTCTGGTACTGGCCCGCCAATACGCTCCAGCCCCGCTCAAGCAATCCCTGGACCAGCGCAAATCCCAAGCCGTGATCCGCGCCTGTTACCAAAGCCCATCGATTCTGCACAGCAACCACCTCCTGCAATAGTGTAATTCCTCGTGCAAATCTCTCCCCAGGCGAATCTTTTCCTCTTCATTATATAACCGGAAATTCTCCATCTACATAGCTAAAAAACGCAAGTTGATGGTATAATGTCACCAAAATCATTCTCGTGTATCAAGGATAAACGCTTATCGGCGTCCTTTGACGCCATGCGTTTGCCCAGAAATCGAACAATCCTCCACGCATATATTTTCTGAGATTTTTAAAAAAGGGGCAGGAAATTTCTATGGCCATCCAGCAATATGAATTTCAGACTTTCCCCAACAGCACCAATATGGACGTGCGGCTGTACTACTGCGGAACCGAGAATTGCGTATCCGGCCATACCGTAGGCCCCGTAGTCCGCGACTATTACAAAATCCACTACATCCATAGCGGCAAAGGCGTGCTGCGCACCGGCGGCAAGACCTATCATCTCCGCCGCGGCCAAGGCTTCCTGGTGACTCCCGGCCTGCTTACCTTCTACCGGGCGGATGAAGAAGATCCCTGGACCTATTCCTGGGTAGCCTTCACAGGCTTGCAGGTGGAATATTACCTCAAGCGCTCCCATCTGTCCCAGGAGCAGCCGGTCTTCGAGACAGACCAGGATGAGCATATCCAGAACTGCTTTATGGAAATGTTCAAGGCCACCGAGCAGGGACTGAACAAGGAACTGAAGCTGCTGGGCGCCTTCTATTCCTTCTTGTCCGTGATTCTGGACGCCGATTCGGCACTCGCTGCTTCGGAAAATGTGCAAGGCCACTATGTAGAGCAGGCGATGGAGCTGATCGAACAGCATTATGCCGATAATCTGACCATTGAAGAGGTCGCTTCCCGGCTGAAGCTGAACCGCAAGTATCTGTCGAAGATTTTCAAAGACACGGTTGGCGTTACACCACAGCAATACTCTCTGCAGTACCGGATGAACCGCGCCTGTGAGCTGCTGAGGAATCCGTTGCTGTCCGTTGCCCAGGTTGCCGAAGAGATCGGCTACAGGGACCCGCTGCTCTTCTCGCGGATGTTCAAGCGGATCATGAAGATGCCGCCCAGCCAATTCCGCAAGCAAACGGAGAGCGGGCAGCATTAAGGATTATTCTGTGCTCGGCCGTTCTGCAGTTGGCTGTTCTGCAGTTGGCTGCCTGTTCTCTACGGTCCGCAGACCGTAAAGCAGCGCTCCGTCTTGAAACACTCGTTGGCCCAAGCATCAATCTCACGAACCAGTTGCTTGGTTGCTTCCGAGGTGGAAGAATAGGCGATCCGCTTGATGGCTTCCCAGTCCGCTTGGTTAAGCTCCGTGGGACCATAATAATTGAAGTGAGCCACTGCATTTGTCATCATACCCGTTAGCTCCGAACTCCCAAAGCACTCCTCTGTTACATAGAGCGAATCATCTAACCAATGGGATTCTTTCTCGTGCCCGCGCATAATCTCAAAAACATCATGTCCTTCAAGCTCATGTTTTCTCAATGTTAGCATAAATCCCCCTGCCCGTTTCACTTCCGCTTCAACCGTCTCCCGCGTCTGTACACAAGCATAGTCAGTATGGCAACGCATGCCGCGACCGCTACAACCAAGATTGCCCGGACCGGCATTGACTGCGGCCCCTCCTGCTTAACTATGGCTGCTTCTTGCTTAATTCCTGCCGCCTCTGCAGGTGAGAGCTGCTTCCCACTCCCGCCAGGGCCATTGGTCGGTTCCGCTGCCATCGGTGCAGGCAGCTCCTGCGGCGGGTAGCCTGGACCCAGCTCCTTCAGTTCCTCAGCTGCCGCGGACAGCAGCATCGTCTTCTCACAACGCCCAGTCTGCAGCCGGTCCTGAGAATCATAGGCGAATACGATGTATTCCTTCCCCTCCACGAATCCGGTAAACCCGCAGCTCTCCCCGCTTACGGCAGTATATACCACTGCTTGCCTGCCCAGCTCCCCCTTCCACACCGTCGTCACCTCAAAGGTGATGGTCACGGGATCGGCGGAAGACATCACGCGCTTTTGCTCCGGTTGCACAACGCTTATTGCCTTTCCGGAGAAGATGGCTGTCTTGCGCTCCAGTTCAACGCTCACGGGGAAGGGCGGTGCGCACGAACAGGCCTGTACCTCCGCAGGCTTAATTACCAGGAACATCCCCGCAATGATCAGCATAGAAAAAAGAAATAGGACCGTCCGCTTCAGCATGAAGAATCACCTCAATCTCCAGACGGGCAGCCCTGTAAGTTTGTTTCAACCACCGGAACAAAAAAGCCGCTCCACATCCATATACCCCTTCTGTCAGAGGGAGCCCCCTTGCAGCAGCCTCAATCGGCTAACTTGAACCTGCTGTCAGACTGCACCGTCTGCCATGCTGATGCCTCCATCCAGCCGGACCGAACCGGCCCCGCAGGCACATCGAATGCGGGAACGAATGGTTTCAGATCAAGCAGAGGCGTTCCATCGAGAATATCCAGCTTCCTGATGTGGATTCGGGTTCCCTCAATCCGGTCCACAGCCACTACAGACAGGCCAATGGGGTTGGGCCGCACTGGTGCTCTTGTAGCAAATATGCCATGCTCCTGCTTATCCAGAAAAGGAACTACGGTTAGCCTGGCAGAAGCCGCCCGATGAAGATGATAAATCAGGATAAGATGGGAAAAGCCCTCCAGATCCTTCATTCCTTCAGCCAACTCCGGCCTTAGCTCCACCCAGCCTGCTTGCGCGCTGTCTCCCGTAGACTGTACCGGCATGTGATCCAGCTCCCGAAACGGACTGTTAATGACTCCGATAGCATGAAGCTGCACTTGCTGCACTGTATTCATGACCCTCCGACCTCCCCCTCATCAGTTCCTGCTAATAGAAAATATTGCCGGTAATCCCTCTGCTGTTGGAATTTATTATACATCCTTGCCGACTATCCGTTAAGCGATAATATTCTATAGGAATACTGTATATTACAACAAAAAAAACACCTGCCCGGAAAATGCCCGAACGGTGTCCGTAAAAACGGTGCGCAGCAAGCCGCTACTGCAAGGATTCATCATAGGCTTCCAAGGCCGCCGGTAAGGATTGAATAACCACATTGCCCACAGCGGGCAAGCCTGCCAGGATGCTGCTGATCACTTCTTCCCTTGTAGCGCCGGAGGCCTTGGCCATCTTCACATGAAAGGGCAAGCCGCTGTCAAGACGTGTTGCAGCCAAAACGGCAAGATAAGCAAGCTCCTTTGTTTTCTTATCCAATGCACTGTCCTGCTCCAACGAATGGACCGTTTCCATCCATGCCTTATGCACCGCGGGCGCTTCCTGTTGGAATAATTGATAGGCTTTGCTGACCTTCATCATTCTCCCCCCCTTATAAACGACCAAAAAATTGCTTCAGCTCTTTCTTTGTCTCTGCCGCAAGCTCCGTATAGCGCTTGCCCTCAACGGCGCCTTGCAAAGCATACAGCATATGCAGACATGCTGTATCGTCAATAAGCTTGATCTGAAGGAACGCTTCTTTACTGCCTGCATGAACCAGCTCTTCAGGTGTATAGATTCCGGTTGCGTTTAGCCGTTCTTCAATCACTTCGCCGATATTGGGAAGTCTGGATAGCTCGCCCATATCATGCCTCCATACAAGAATTAATTCTTGCGCATATCCGATGACTAATAACTCAATGAGTATATACTCATTATATTCCTCTTTTAAAGAAATGCAAGTCCCTTATTGAACGACCATCCCTGCAACGCCCGAATTAAGCTGTCGGACATGCACTGGAATCCTTCCTCGTTAGGATGCAGGCGCCGGTCTCCAAAATAGTTCTGTTCATGAGGAACAAGCATCCTTCCGTCGATTACATAAAATCCTCCAATCGCCCTACAAATGGCGTCAATAGTGGAATGCACCGCGCTGAATTCCCCGACACCGGATGCTATGGTATTGTGATCCGCCCTCCATAATGGTGTAATAACTGCGATCCTTGCTTGCGGGTAGATCTCCTTCAGCCTGGACAGAAAGCGATAGCAATTGTCCTTGAACTGCTGCAGGGTGGGCAGGTTCCTCCAATCATTGGTGCCGTAAGCAACTGTAATATAATCGGGATCAAAGGGAAGGCCAGGGTCCAGACATTGTTCATTGAACATAAACCCGCTGACCCCTTGATTCAGTACCTGGAGCCCGAGAGCTTTCCCCAGCAAAAAAGGATAGGTGCATGAAGGATGCCTGGCGTCTGCCCCTTGGGTAATGGAATCGCCATAACACAGCAGCTTCTTCCTGAAGGGCTCTGTCTGCCTTATAGACGCTCCATCATTTAATTGAACGGCATGAAGCCTAAACTCCAGCAAATGAGGAAGCAAAAATGTCATTCTCCGTTCCATTCGAGGCAGCTTGTGGATATCATAACGATGCACTTCTTGCGGAGAGCTGCTCTTTTCAATTGGTATGCGTTCTTCCAGACAATGATCAATTAATAGATCCAGGCTGATCTCCCGGTCTTCGAATCCCTTGCAGGAATAGACAAGGCTAATCCAAGAAGCATCCGTGACAAATTCCAGTGCGATCCCTGCCGGACAACGGCTGGCTCCTCCCGGAACATCATAACCCGAATAAACGTCCAATTGCTTCTGAGTAAACCGGAACGGCTGGAGCGCACCGTCTACGGGTTGTATATAAACCGCATTCTGAATAAATGAATTCAAATTGATGTCCAAGGCAATGCAGCCCTCCAAACTTATAGGGAATAGATATAGGATTGTCCTTCATAAGTAACGCGAAACCGTCCGTCAGCCATAACGGCCAGAGCCGCCTCCGGCACCTGATCCCCAAAGGGAAGCATGATCCAGGCGAATGTTTGGGTATCTGTGATTGTGGCGGAATATTCTGCACATACGGCGGGAGTCTTGACCCCATATTTCTCCGAATACCAGCCCTGAATGTACGGCTCTCTTTGCCCTTTAATCAACGTTATGTCCCACTTGATATTGGGGCTGGGAATAATTAGCAAGTTCCCTGTTCCCGAATCTGACGTGCGGACGGCTTGACCCTCGTGAATAACCGTACAATCGGGATGAAAATGCCAGAGGGGACTAATCATACAGTTGCTCTCCGTCATAATCCGATCCATGACGAACCAGAACCTGTTCTTCTCATAGATGACCTTTCTTGTATGCGCTTGAGTAAATACGGGAGTACGGCTGTCCCCTCTGTGGGGATAGTAACCGCTATTGTACGTGCCCATTGCATAGTTTTCGCCGCATGCCGTCTCAGGCTCAAGCTGTTCGGCCGGGCCCTCGCACTGGCTGCCTCCATTCACCAGCACGGTGTTGTGGCCATAGCTGCTTTCTCTGAAATAATCCATCAGCCATTCATCGTACTCATAGATATATCTTCCGCTGTCCACCAATATATCCCGTTCATTATAGACCGATAAGTGAAGCTTATCCCGGTGACCATGACCGCTTGTGGCAAAAGCGCCAAAGTCAAAGAACGACCAATGGGAATCTCTTGTATACCCATTGCGGAAAACAGCCTGCCCGCCCCAAGGATACACCAGATTCTGATAGCCCGGCTCCTCCCCTTCCGCCCCGCTGGTTGCGATATACAGCCAATCGGCTCGATTGTGCTCTGCTGCACTTCTTAGAATCTCGTCTTGAATGCTGCGGTGATCGCTGTCCCCATTCAGCGGCGTATATCCGTTGGGCTGCACAACCTGATAGGCATAAGCCTGCATCTGTTCAATAATCTTCAGGCACTCTGGATGAAGGGTTAGTCCCACCTGGCCGATTAACTGCCGGAACAGCTGAAAGTCATGCATGGCAACCAGATGATAGCTGAAGGAAAGCTCCTTTTGGATACCGTCGGGATAAACCTGCTTGGGCACGATATCTTGATTAAACACCTGTACAGCGGTTTCAATCCACTTCGCAGCGTCCCTGAACTCTTGGAAGTATACCCCCGCCCATACCAGACCAAGCATTTCACTTGCATAGATATTGGGATAATTGTGAGCAGGCCATGAGGTATAGTTCAGGATGCAATCGCAATGCTCCAGGATACTGGACAGCATCAGCAGGATGGTTCCGTCGTGCAGCTCCGGGAACGCCTGAAAGGCATAGAAGGCCTTCAGCCACGCGGGAATCCGCAGGGCCGCCTCCAAGCTTCTCCATGGCCGGAAATTCCACTCCACATCTTCATAAGAAGCCCGCTTGTACCATGGGTTGGCCACAATCCAGTTTCTCAGCAGCTCATCGATCATCGAGACGTATTTGGTATTCCCCGTTTTCTGATAGGCCTCGGCCAGTTGCGAAAAACAGTTATGCCGATTGAAGATTTGCCCCCATGAATAATAGTTGGCTTGCGGCCCTTTTGTATTCCAGTCATAGCAGCCGTTCCCATCACGGGACATCTGCATCCGGACCCCATAGATGGTGAAGGTGTCATTGCAATATTCCTCGCCGATCTCATCTGTTTCTTCCGAGTATGCCATCCGATTAATGGTGAACTCCGTTTGTTTGCTGCGAAAGCAGGCCAATAATTGCTGCAGGCTCTTAAATGCGGTTTGCTGCAGCAGCAGCTGCATCTTATCCGGATACAGCTGCTCCACTTGCTCAACGGACACCAATCTGTTAATCAGATAGCTGCTATCTGTAAGCATGATGTTCCCTCCAGAGTGTCAATTGGAATCCTATTTCACCCTCCGATACTCGCCAGGCGTGATTCCCTCGAATTTCTTGAAGAACCGGTTGAAGCTTTGCTCATTATTGTACCCAAGCTTCAAGGCAATTTGAATGATCGGGATCGATTTCTGGCATAGCAGCTCCTTGGCCTCGGCTATACGAAGCTTGTTAATATAAACAAGCATGTTTTCCCCTGTTTCACTTTGAAATCTTCTGCGCAGCTGGGAGTAGCTGACCCCCATTTTATCCGCCAATTCGGCAAGATCGATGTCCGAGCGGTAGTTTTGGTTAATATAGAGCATGACCGAGCTCATATAATCCGTTTTCTCCAGTTTGTTGGCATGGATATGCTCATGCAGCTTGCCGAACAGGAAGATAAACCATTGGTTGATCTCGTCCAGCGTCTCATAGTCCAGCAGCTGCTGATAAATATGCGTATTCGCTTTGATTTCCAGCTCGGACACATTCATGCTGGCATCTGAAGCGTATTTGATGGTTGCCGCAATAAACTGGTTCAGGATTAAATAAATATGATCCACTGACAAATGGGACATTTTGCGAAGCTCGGCGATAAGCTCGTTTATGGCTTTTTCTACACCTTCCATTGAAGCCGTCTGGAGCTGGTTGAAGATGGCATTCTCTTTCATCACAGGATAGTAGGCCTTGGGGAGGGGCGCATTCTTCTCTTCATACCAGAGAATGGAGTTCCAGCCCGCCAGCAGCCGTTTCCTTGCCGCGGCAGCAGCCTCCTTGTAAGAAGCCTCAATCCCAGTCCATCCTTCATGGATGTTCCCATGCGCAACGGTAATGGTGATGTCCATAAGCTGGCTGATTTCCTGCTGCAGGCTGTTGGCGATGGATTGCAGATCAGTCCGGAGCTGGGTCATGGGGATGGAGTGAACGCTAAGGATCAGAGCAATGCGTCCCCCGTCCAGAATAACGCCTGTACTTTCCAGCGGCTCTTGAACAGCATCACAAAACATTTTGAGGATTGCGGACTTCAGATACGATTGATGATTGGAGGCAAAGGCATTCCGGAACCTCTCATAGCGGTCAATGGCCAAGAGAACGCATACAAAACGGGAGCCGGAGAGAGAAATATTCATCAGCCTTAATTCCGCCAATTCGGGCTGCTGCTTGCCTGACAAAATTCCCTTCAGCGCTTGATCGCGCATCGTCTGCTTATTCTTCTCAATCGCGCTGAATAGCTGCTCCTCCTGCTTGGTAATTTCCTCGAAGGCCCTGGATAATATCACAAATTCATTCCCGCTGTAATTAAGATTCACCTTGGAGGCATCCTTCAGGCTCTGTACTAGCTGCCTCACGGGGCTGTAAAGCCTCTTCAGGATCAAGTAGATCACCGCAACCTCCAGCACCAGCAGCATGCCGAACAGATACAGCAGGCTGGTCCTCAGCTCCTTGGCCTTCAATGCGAGAAAATCCAGTGAATGCGTTCCGATGTAGAGCCAATTGTTCACATCCGATTTGTAGTAGCTAATCAAGCTCCTGTCCTTGCCGCTTTTTTCAGTGAAGTAGCCCTCGGTCCGGTCACTCTCCAGTATCTGGGATATGACAGGCTGGTTGGACAGATTCTGGCCGATCAATTGGGGATTGGGATGGGAAATGACTACCCCGCTCCGGTCAATAATATAGATTTGCCCCTCATTTTCACTATTGCTGTTGATCATCCGGCTTAGCTTTTTCTCACTCAAATTAATTAAGATGGCGCCTCTCAGCTGCGTGGTATAGTTGTTGAGCGGGAACAGGAAGCTGGTTACATAATCCATGGGCGATCCGGCCTCTTGGCTTGCTCTTGGAATCTGCACGGCATTGGTGGGGATTCGGCTGGGCAGCCACTCCGCATTATCGGCCGCCTTGTACTGAACGAGCCAGCTGGTATCGATAAAATCATCGGTGTGCGAAGCGCCATAGTTGGTGGAAATGATATAATTGGCATCCTCCATATAGAGATAGACGGACTGAACAATATCACTGATGGACTCTGTTTTGTTCAGTGTCTCAATGACATCCCTCAAGAGAAGCACGCGGGTCATCAACTCCCCGTCCTGCGGCTGGCTTATCGCATCGTAAAGCTTGTACATATTCGAATTTAGGGACAGCTTCAACGCATCCTTGCCGATAAAATCCACCAATAGTTCGTTAATCCCGCGAATAATCTTGAGCTTGCCGGTTGCTGAAATGGAGATTTCCTTCTCGGCATACTGATTGATATTGTAATCATAAATCATAACAATACATAAGAAGGTTGATATCAGCAGCAAGGTGAAGATGGAGAAGGTCCTCGTCAGGAGCTTGCTTTTACCAATCATAATTCAACCCCTCAAAGATTGATTCATGAACTCATTCTCTGATAATCCCATATTAAAAGCAAGCCTTCGCAGACGGCAACCCTTAGTTTATTGCTTATGAATTCGCTTTCACGCTTCTTATCCGGCAGGCATACACGTCATGCGCTTTTTTAAATATCATGCCAGAAATTAATAGCCCTGGCTCCAAAAAAGCAAGTAAAGGGCTGTACGGATTAGAATTCCCAGTCCGTCCAGCCCGCTCCTTCATTTACCACACCAGAAGGCTTAGATTCCTTACAGCCCTGCAGCGCGCAATAGAAACAATCAGAGTTTTGCTCATTGGACGTTCACAAGCAGTTCGCCGGAAGACCAATCCAGGACAATGCTGGTATCCCCCGCTGTAATCGTCCACACCTCCCCGGCCTTTACCATACTTGCTTCAACGGGAACCTCCTGCAAGCCGGACCAGGAGAAGGCGGTTACGTTTCTCAATGCTGCCGAGCTGCTGCCAACACTTACCGTGAATTTCTTGTCGGCAACGACCCCGCTTCTGTTCAGAATATCCATATCCGCCCCGTTAACGGTCACATCCTCCGGAGTCAGAACATCCACTCTTAACAGCGATCGGTCGCCAGCGACCAGATATGCCCCACCCGCTTCGCGAGTCACTCGCTCTGATGTCTGTTCGGCATGGAACAGCAGCTTCAGATCATTAACCTGATTGGCGTTGATATCATCTATGACAAGCAGCACATTCGGCTTCAGGTACACCAGATGCCGCTGGAACCTTGTCAGCTCTGCATAGGAGGCTGCAGCATCCCCCACCATATAATCCATTTGCTCCGTGGATACCGCCTTAATAATCTCAGGATGCAGCTTGTCGGCCAATTCGGCGGAATGATCAAACCAGTTCATGCTGTTAGCCTGCCCCCGCTGCCCTTGCCCGTTCACTAACAGCGTGTTCTCATAATCGGTTCTTCTGTAATTATATCCGCCGTTGGGAATGAGGAATTCTCCTTCTCCGAAGATTGCAAAGGCATTCGCATCAGGATGAATATGCCCGCCTGTTGCTTTGGAGATATAGTTGGGCTGACTGCTGTCATAGCTGAACTTATCTGTGGCGTATTTGCCTAACGCAGCGCCGCTCTTGAAGAATACCAGGGATTCGTTGCCATCCCAGCCGGAGCGGGCTGTGATCATATCCAGATCGGTGAAATGCTTAAAAGCAGGCAGCTGGTTAGCATGCTGTGCAACGATATCCTTGTTGTACCACAACAGATTGATCCAGCCGTCCGATGCTGCATCCTCGATCCTCTGCTCATGAATTTCATCAGCCAGCCATTGTGCATAACCGTCATTATACTCGCTGGCCAGCTTATTGAGCAGATGGTCGGGACCATACCAGTTATACCTGGGACTGTCGGCGAAATCCATGATGTTCTCGCTTTTCGTCCAATAATCCTTGGGAAGCATGAAGTTGATGAAGAAGCTGGACTGATTCTCAAACCAAGGATGGTCTTCAAACAAATCAATACCGAATAGCTCCTTGCTCAAAACCATAAATTTCAGCATATAATCCAGCCCGTATTGGGCATAGCCGGGGCCTTCAATATTGGCCCCATCGTCCCCGAGGGCATCCATCGTGTGGTAGTACTTGCTTAATACTGCATCGAACCACGCTTGAGCGGGCTTATAGTCGCTTCCGATCGCCAGGCTGGAGATCGCCAATCCGGTTGACTTCACCCACAGATGATTTTGCAGATACGCCTTATTCCAGCTATCCACTGCAGTATCGTCTGTCAGCGCTTCGTAGAGGGAGGCTCCCCGTACTGCCAATGTATCCAGGATAACACGCTTGGTTGCATCGCTAAGCTCATCGTAGAGCCAGTCATAAACAAGGGCCAAGCCCTTATGCAGATGTCCTGCCGGCAGGTCGGTGTATTCTTTATTGGAGGAATTCCCCCAAGTCGCATAGCCGCAGGCCGCGAGCGCCCACTTCTCCGCTTTATCCAGATAAGCCTGCTCCTCTGTCAGCAAGTAAGCCATTGCAAAGAAGGGCAGCTTGTTACCCACATCTCTGAGCCACAGTTGTTCTCCCTTGTCTGCCGTATAAGGCGGAGGATTGCCTGCGGAATCCGCTATTCCCTTGACCTGAGCCCAATATTCCATATACCGCTGATCCGTAACAATCAGATTCTTAAGTTCATCCACCTTGCTCCGGGTCAGGAACAGCTGGGGGTGAACACTGGTTGTAAGCGCATCTAGTTGTGGAAACCGGTAAGGCGCCATTAGCGGCGACATCCTATCAGTCGTATCCACGACAGATACCAACACATAATGTCTGGTTAAATCGGCAGGCAGTTCAAGCTGCGCCGTAAGCAAGATGGTGCTCCCGGACGTAATACCGGACTCTGTAAGAACGGAAGCAACCGTCTTATTATCGCCATTGAACAGTTCAACGATTAATGCCACAGGCCCGGATTCCTGTACAATGGATTCGAAGCTTGCATAGACCTGAACCTGGACGCTGTCCATCCCTTCCAGATGAAGCACCGGATTCCCATACAGATCACTGACCCGTATGTCTCCAATCTGGTAATCGCCTGGCAAGACCGGTCCAATAACAGCGCTGGCTGTTGCTTCACCCGCTGTTCCCGCCGAGTCCACCGGCGTAACCTCCAGCCTCACATACTGTCCGACCAGCTGATCGTCCGGGATAAGCCCGGCATTGACCGCGCCTGGAATAATATGAAATCCGCCATTGGCCGAGCCGCTTTGCAGCCACCTGTATTTCGTTTTCCCTTCCGGTCTGCTGTTGGCTGCGTCATAGACATAGCTTGATTGCAGCGGGAGGCCTGTCTTGGGCGTTCCGGTAATTGCCACATCGGTAACTACTGGGGGCACTCCCAGGAACAGACTCAGCGCTTCATTCAGGCTGCTCTCCGCCTGGTCATAATCCGACTGGGATAGATAGGGGTTGTTATAAACCTCAACGGCTTCGGCTAATTCTGCACTCAGAATATCCTTTTCTTCCTGAGTTTGGCCCGTCAGACCCAACGCTGCCCTTACCTTCTCCATACTTGCAAACAAGCCGGAGCTGTCACTGGCCGCCAGATCCTGATAAGCCCTTACATCATCGATGTATGCGCTCACAGAAGCTTGCTGCTCCAAGCGAATGGTTGACAGATTGGCTATGGGCCGCTTGGTATGATCCGTAACCAGCAGAGTGTCGTCCACATAGTAGGATATGACATCGTAATCCGTATTCACCTTGAGCTTAATGGTGTACCAGGTTTGGTTATGTACTGTGAAACCCGAGAGCGAAAGCGCCTTTTGATTCTCATCGTAGTAGGTAAGCGTGCCGCCGCTGATTTTGAGAGTCATGAAATTCACATTCGCAGGGTTGACAGCATCTTCCGATCTGCCTAACAAGTTGATATTGAATTTACTATTAATGGCGTCATTTGTGAGGAACCTTATTTCTATGATTGCATTTTTTCCACTCATAGCCGGCAGGATGGTCTTATCCAAGGTCAGATTGGCGCTGCCCTTGTCGATTTTCACGCTTTTGTTCGATGCACTGGGAAGCTCCTCGATGGTGGCGCTGCCTCCTGATGAGTACGTCCAGCCCGTAAGCGGACTGCCGGTTGCCAAGGAATTGTAATCCTCATTCACAAGGAAGGCTGTCGCCTGCGCCAGACCGGGTGCAGCAATTGCCAGCAACGCATAAAACAGCAGCGCCGCCATTAAAACCCACACAACACCTCTTTGCCTAACATTCGTAAATACCATCGTTTCCCCTCCGTTATATATTCAAGATCAATCCAAGCCGCACAGATGCCGGACTGCTCCAGTCCAACCGGAAAAGCGGGTAATGCGCCGCGGATGTCAGCTTCAACAGGAGACGGCTCCACTTCTGGCAAACGCGTCAGCAGCAAAGGACGCCGTCAAGCCTTTGTCCCCGAGGGGTGAAACCGCCGCTTGGCCATGCGGTCCAAGCGGCGGACAATAGCTTATTTCCCGGCGTGCATGGCCCGATATACCTCTTTTTGCTCATTAAGTATTTCTTGGCCGCCATTCTTCATATATTCCTGAGCCATGGCCTCGTACATTTTGTCGAAGTCCTCCGCCTTGCACATAATGGCCTTCAGCAGCCCATCCAGATAAATTTTGTCCAGGTTGGCCTTGTACTTCTGAATGCTGGCAATGGGGCGGTCGAATACCGGAGATCTTGTATAATCAATGATTCCGTCCTTAAGGGCCATGTTCATCGATTCTACATATAATGGAGCGCTTTTCCCCAGACTTGGGCTAATCAACGCCGATTTCTGAATATCCTCTATCGGGCGAAGCCAGCTGATCAGATTCATGTCTCCGCTTGTCCAAAGCTCCATCCCATTTTTCTTGGCGTCTATAACGGTATTGACCCCGTCAACAACCTTATAATGCTCGCCCTCCTTGCCGCTTGTAATATACTTGGCATGCTCCTGGTCAGCCAGCCAGTTCAGGTATTTAACTGCAGCCTCAGGATTCTTGCTTGTCTTCGGAACCATAATATACATGCCATACAGCGGATTGGATACCTTCGGGTATTTGCCCTGATCATTTTGGAATGGATCGACAGGAACCATTTGGGCGCCTGGCACATTTTTTCCCAATGTATCATTCAACAAACCGTTCGAGGTTGCGTACGGAAAATTGAAATTTTGCGAGAAGGCGCCCAACTTGCCTGTTGAGATATTCGCCTTTAATTTGGTATTGTTCTGGTCAACGGCAAATTCGGAATCAATCAGACCCTCGTTGTACATTTTGTTAATGAAACGAACCCCATCCTTCCAGCCCGGCAGCATAAAGTAGGGGAGCGTTTGCAGATCCTCTTCGGAGGTATCCCCTTTCACGAAGGACCACAAAATGGAGGAAGCTCCGTATTGATTATCCAGCGTCGTATTATTGGAAGGATACATGCCGAATGCGACCAGATCCTTGCCCACGCCGCCCGGGTCCTTCTCCTTAAACGCTTTCAAAGCGTTGTACCATTCATCCCTGGTTGCCGGGAGGGGCAGATTCAGCTGGTCGAGCCAATCCTTGCGGATGAAGGAGCCCCACAGAGCGCTATTGCCCGAGACGGCCACCAGCGCCATCTGCTTGCCCTCGAATTTCCCCGCCTTGATGCGATCCCCCGCTACCTGCTTATACGTGGCCCCGAATTGCTCTACATACGGAGTAAGATCATAGATCCCCCCCTGCTTGGCATAGTTAAAAAACACGTTCTTGTCATACGTAAAGATAATATCCGGAGCCGCTCCCGAGGACATCAGAACATTCAGCTTATCCACCTCCTGGGCCCGTGGCACCGGATACAGCTTCAAATCAATATTCAGATCCTGCTTCACATTCTCGGTGATCCATCTGGATAAATAGTTATCGGTAATGCTGCCCCCTCCCTCCGGGGCGTTGGCACGGTCAAAAATCTCCACTGTCAAAGTAACGGCGGGCTGGGAGTCAGGCTCAGCGGAAGCGGCGGCTCCGGGACCACTATCATTATCCTTGCTGCATCCCGCTGCAACCGTTGCTGCAAGCGCCACTGCCGTTGAAATCGTTGTCATTTTGCGAATATTCACTTATACATCCCCCATTGTTTATATGGAATTGATTAGGGCGTCAGCCTTTAATGGCGCCCAGTGTGACACCTTTGACAAAATACTTTTGCAGGAACGGATAAACAAGAAGAATCGGGACAGTAGCGAAGATAATACTGGCTGCCTTAAGTCCCTCCGGTACAAAAGCGTTGTCCACCTGCTCGGTTGGATCAAAGTTCATCTGGCTCAAGGCAACAAACTCTCGAAGCTTTAGCTGCAGGGTATACATTGCGTTGTCGTTAATGTAGAAGAGCGCGTCTGAATAGGAATTCCAACGAAATACCATGTAGAATAAGGAGATGGTTGCCAGCATCGCCTTGGACAGCGGAAGCACGATTCTAAACAGGATCGTAAACTCCCCTGCGCCTTCGATAACGGCTGCTTCCATCAAGCTCTCAGGGATGGTGCCAAAGAAGCTCTTCATGATGATAATGTTGAAGGAGTTGATCAGCACAGGGATCACAAGCGACCAGCTGGAATTAATAAGCCCCAGCTTCTGAACCACCAGAAATGTGGGAATGAGCCCTCCGCTAAAATACATCGTAAAGGTGATCATTAACAAAAATACCGTTCTTCCCTTGAAGCTCTTGCGCGAAAGCGGGTATGCCAGCAGAACGCTTGCCAGCATAGCAAGGATAACATAGATCACGGTTACGTAGACACTGAAGCCAAGGGATTTGATCATCGCCGCATTGTTCAGAATCTTTTGATAGGATTCTACCGTGAACTCCACCGGCAGCATGAATATTTTCCCTGATACGATAGCTCCTCCTGAGCTGAGCGAAACGGCAAGGATGTTAATGAATGGAAACAGGCAGAGAAATGCCAGCAGCGTGACCAAGGCCATGTTCAATGTACTGCCGATACGAACCAACCAATTTGTTCTCAATGATTTTTTTCACCTCCTTTACCAGATTCCCTCTTCACCAAGCCTCTTCGCGATATAATTCGAGGATATTAACAGGATAAATGCAATGGTGGACTCGAATAAGCCAACGGCCGTTGCTTGGCTGAACTGCGCGCTTTGCACACCCATCTGGTATACAAAGGTGGAAATCACCTCGGCGTTATCCCGAACCAAAGGGTTGGTTAATGCGAAGATCCTTTCAAATCCCACATGCAGGATATTGCCGATGTTCAGAATAAGCAGAATAACAATGGTAGACCGAATGCCCGGAAGCGTCACATGCCAGATCTGTCTCAATCGGCCCGCACCATCCACCTCGGATGCCTCATACAGCTCAGAGTTAATGCCCGACATGGCGGCCATATAGATAATCGCTCCCCAGCCTGCTCCGTGCCATACTCCGGAGACCACATAGCTGAAAATCCACCACTGGGGATTTGTCAGGAACGGTATTGCCGGAATTCCTATTGCTTGAATAAGATGATTCACAATGCCATACTTTACCGATAAAATCTGGTATAGCATCCCGCTCACAATGATCCATGAAAGGAAATGGGGAAGATATAGTAACGATTGGCTTATTTTCTTGAATAATCCATTCTTTAACTCATTGAGCATAAGTGCAAGCAGAATGGGTCCGGGAAAGCCCACTGCCAGGTCCAGCACACTTAGCACCAACGTATTCTTGAACGCCTTCCAAAATTGTTCCATGCGGAAAACTTCCCGGAACACGTCGAGTCCAACCCAATCGCTCCCAAAAAAACCCTTGAAAATATTGTAGTCCTGAAAAGCAATGACGATCCCATACATGGGATAGTACTTGAATAGCAGATAGAACATAACCGGGATAGAGATCATCAGATAGAAACTGATATTTTGCCTGACCGTCCGCAATAGTCGCCCTCTGCTTCGCAATACAGACCTGCCGGCCCAGGCCGATATGCTTCTTTGAGCTTGCCTCATTTGCATACTCCTCTTCTTATGAAATCTTGGGTACAGGAGAAGTCATCCTTAAGGCTCCTTCTGATACCAACATCATAAAGTGGGGCTGCGCCATCAGCAACACTCGATTTCTGGCTTATGAAATCGCTTTATTTCATATTTCATGCCATTTGCTGACACCATGATTTTTTTTGAATGTGGATGCACTAAAGTGAATGCGGCTGAACCCGGCTCCGCTAATGGACCGTAGGGATATAAAAAGCCCGCATCCCGACAAGTCGGGATACAGGCTCTAGAAATGACCGGAGCATACTAATTCTTGGCTTACCAGAACAGCTCCCCGTGGCCCAGGAGGAGGGAGAGCCCCTCTGCAAAATAATAGTCGCCGTAGATCAGCGGCACATCCAGATTCTTGCGCTCGGGGAAATGGCTGGTCCCATGGAGCACCAAGCCCTCTTCCTTGGCATCCGCATCCCAGGCTCCATAGTTGGCATACAGGGAATGGAGAATCCACTCCCCGCCCTGGCGGTACAGCGCCGCTTCCCGCTCCCCCACCTGCCCGGCGATCAGCAGCAGGCCGCAGGCGGCGCAGGCTCCTGCGGAGGAGTCCCGATAGTCGGGCACCCCCTCCGGCAGCCGGAAATCCCAGTGGGGCACATGATCCCCGGGCAGATTCGCCAGGAAGAAGTGGGCCACCCGCTTCGCCGCCTCCAGGTAACGGGGCTCTCCCGTATGCTTGTAGCTTAAGCTCATGCCGTAGATGGCCCAGGCTGCGCCGCGGGACCAGGCCGAGTCCGGGGCGTAGCCCTGACCGCCGTTCACCTCCAGCTTCTCTCCGGTAGCCGGATCGAAGATGACGATGTGGTTCACGGAGCCGTCCGGACGAATGAAGTGCTGCAGGGCCATATCCGCATGCCGCATCGCGATATGCTTGTAGCGGGGATCGCCGGTGACCTCCGTTGCCCAATGCAGCAGGGGCAGGTTCATCATGCAGTCGATGATGGCCCAGCCTGCATTCTCCTCGCCTTCGCGCCAGGGATTCCAGGCGCGGATATATCCCCCCGCCACGTTGAACCGGGCAGCCAGCAGATTGGCAGCGAGCAGTGCCCGGCGCTTGGAATCCTCCGCCCCGAGCAGTTTGAAGCGGGCCACACTGGTCAGCGTCCACATGAAGCCGATATCATGATCCAGCTTATAATAATCGGCTACCACCTGGTCCAGCTGCCGCTCGCAGGATTCGGCCAATTCCTTCAGCCGCTCCTCCTTGGTATCCCGGTATACCAGCCATAACAGCCCCGGCCAGAAGCCTGCGGTCCACCAATAGGCCGGCTCCAGCTTGTATTCCCCACCCACACTGGCATGGGGGAAGCCGTCCCCGATCCTCCGGCTGGTCCTGCCGATCTTCTCCACGGTCTTGCTCCAGGCTTCCTCTGCCCAATAACCCTCTATGTTCCCGCTCATTCTCCCCACTCCTTCACCATTGTCTATTAGTCTGTTCCAGAATCAGTACACCGTGAGGCTCCACCTCAATCCGCCCCGCCAGCGACTGTCCGGTGAGCAGATCCGTATAAGAGGCGTCCAGCTCTGCCCAGGCCGCTTGCGGCTTATGATTCAGCACGAAGGTGAACCGCCTGCCCGCCTTGTGCCTCCGGGCCAGTTCGACGCCGGGTTCCGCCGCAAACGGCGCTGCCAATTCCATCTCCGCGCATAGCTCCCCTATCAAATCCCCAATGAACCGCTCCTCCGCATCAGCCGCGACGTACCAGGCCATGCCTTCGCCATAGCGGTTCCGGGTCAACACCGGCATGCCCGCATAGAAATCTTCACCGTACACAGCCAGAGGCTCTGCCGTCTCCACATGCAGCAGGTCGCACAGCATGCCGCACTCATACTCGCCTTGGACTGCACCCAAGGGCTCCTTCATCACAATCCTGTTCTTCATCTCGGGAGGCAAGCTGTCGGTTTCCTCTACCCAAACGCCCAGCAGCTCCCGCAATTCTCCGGGATACCCGCCCAGTGTGACCAAATCGTTCTCATTGACGATGCCGCTGAAGAAGGTGGTAACGAACACTCCCCCATTGCGGACAAATTCCTTGGCCCGCTCCGCCACACCCGGCTTCAGCATGTACAGCACTGGAGCCACTACCAGCTTGTATCCGGTAAAATCATCGGAGGGACTGACTACATCCAGCCCGATATTCCGTTCGTAGAATGCCTTGTAATATTTCTGCGCCTGCTTCAGATAATCCAGATCCACGTTGGGTCCGCTGGTGATCTCCACCGCATTCCATGTATCGATATCGAACAGAAGCGCCGCGTGATTATCCGGCCGGGAATCAAGCAGCGTGTCCCCCAGCCCCTGAAGCTCCTTGCCCAACTGCGCGCATTCGCGGAATACCCGCGTATGCTCATGTCCCGCATGCTCAATAACCGCGCCATGGTACTTCTCGCATGCCCCGAAAGACCGCCGGAGCTGAAAGAACAGCACCGTGTCCGCACCGTGCGCCACCGCCTGATAGCTCCACAACCGCATCACGCCAGGCCGCTTCAGGCTGTTGTAAGGCTGCCAGTTCTGCTGGCTGGGCGTCTGCTCCATCAGCATAAACGGCTTGCCCTGCTTCAATCCCCGCATATAATCATGGCGCATGGCCACATGGGACATGGGCTCATTCATCTGCGGGTAGCTGTCCCAGGCTACCACGTCCATATGCTCGGCCCAGCTGCGCAGATCAAGTCCGTTGAACAAGCCCCAGATATTCGTCGTGACCGGAATATCCGGGGTTACCGCCTTCACGGCGGTGTATTCCGCCTGATAGCAGGCCAGAATGGAATCGGACATGAACCGCTTATAGTCCAGCGTCATGCTCTGGAAGCAGCGGTTGTCCCCGTTCAGGTTGGAGGGAAGCGCAATTTCTTCCCAATCGTATACCGTGTGTCCCCAGAAGCTCATGTACCATCTCCGGTTCAACTCCTCAATGGTTCCATAACGCTGCTTCAGCCAGAAACGGAACTGCGCCGCGCATGTGGAGCAATAACAATGGGGGCCGTATTCGTTGCCCACATGCCAGATGGCAAGAGCGGGATGGCTGCCGTAGCGCTCCGCCAGCTTGGCTGCCAGACGGACGGAGAAATGCCGGTAGGTGAGGCTGTTCGGGCAGAAATTCACCCGGGAGCCGTGAGTCCGCTTGCGCCCGTCTATATCTACAGGCAGCACATCGGGATAGCGGCTGGACATCCAGGCCGGCTGGGCCGCAGTGGAGGTAGCCAGGCACACGAAGATGCCGTTGTCGGCGGCCAGCTGCAGCAGGCGGTCCAGCCAGCCGAATTGATAGACATCCTCCGAAGGCTGAAGCTTGGCCCAGCTGAATACAGGCAAGGTAACCATATTAATGCCCGCCTTGCGGAACAGACTCATATCTTCGTGCCAAATCTCCTCGGGCCATTGGTCCGGGTTATAGTCTCCCCCATACCATATCGTGGGCAGCTTGGCGTTAATCATGTCAGGGTCACCCGCCTTTCGGTTATACACGTAAGGAAATAGAGAGAACTGTTCGTTCTCTCTATCCCAGGACTGTCATTTATTTATTTTTTATTGGAGTCGATCAGCTTCTGGGTCCGTTCCTGGGAGTTCTTGATCATGGCGTCCAGATCCTGCTTATCAAGAATCAGCTTCTCATACTCTTCATTAATCACCTTGTAGACATCCGCATTGAAGGAAGCGGGAGGAACCAGCTTGGTTGCCTTGCTGTTCAGCAGCACTCTCACCAGAGACTCCTTATCCACCTTGTCCGGGCTCTTGGTGCCGGCAAGAATGGTATCAATGATTGTAGTCAGTTGATCATCCTTGATCTTGCTCCAGGAAGGGACATACTTGCCTTGCGCCAGCACGCCGTCAGTGGTGGCATAGCGGACGAACTTGTAAGCCGCATCCTTGTTCTTGGAGCTTGCCGCAACCGCGTAGAAGTCGGTAGTCACCATGGAATAGGTGCCTTGATCAGACTTGCTGTTCTTCGGGAACGGCGCAACGGCAGCGTTGAAGTTCAACGGGAATTGCTCGGTACCGCCGATTTCCGAGTTCATCCAGCTGCCGATGACCACCATGCTGGCAGACTGATTGAAGAACTGCGGACGGTAGTTCAGCTTCTGGGAGATCATATCGGTGTATGGAGTGGAGGATTTGTCCACCTTCTCCATCTTGTAGCGCAGCTCAATGGATTTGCGGAAATTAGGATTATCCAGATTGGACGTTCCGTCCGCCTTCAGATAATCGCCGTTATCCGGTTGGTTGGCCATAGCCAGACGGGTATATTCCAGCCAGCCGCCTCCTTGAGGCCCGTGGAAGTAAGTACCGTAACGCTTAGTGGCGCCTTCGCCCTTGGTCAGCTTCTTGGCGTATTCCGCGAATTCATCCCATGTCCAGTCGGTGGGCACTGCAAGACCCGCTTCCTTCAGATGATCCACGTTCAGCATCACGTACCAGGGATTGAATTTGCCCGGCAGAGCATAATACTTGCCGCTCAGTTGGGTGTCTACCTTGTATTCCTCGGCAACCTTGAAGCCTTCCTTGGCAATGTAGTCATCAAGGGGGGCTACCATGCCAAGCGCTACGCGTTGGGCGTACATGCCCGCCTCACTGAACATCATGACATCCATCGCTTCACTGGAAGCGGCGGCCAAGTCAAGCTTCTTGGCATATTCCTGCGTGTCGCCCTTCTCGCTCAGATTGACCAATTCCACCTTGATGTTCGGATATTTTGTTTGGAAGCCGCTGATGATTTTGCTCCAGCTTTGCTGAGCCTCACTGCCGAAAGCATGGAATTTGATTGTGACAGGAGCATTGCTGTCCGTTGCTCCGGCGCCAGGTGCAGCTTCTTCTTTTTTGCCGCAGCCTGCCAGCATCCCGGTCAATAACGCTCCGCATACCAGACCAGTCAACAATTTACGTTTTTGCATGCTCATAACCCCTCCGTTATATCAAGTACTTACAGCGCTTTCTTTGCCCTTGCAAGCTGATTATATCAAGGGCACGGGTGTCCCGAATGACGGGATATTGACCTCTCTCGACGTTATTTTTACCTTTAGCCCGAACCGCTGCGGTAGTCCTGGGGAGTGATGCCTGCCACAGTCTTGAACATTTTGATGAAATAGCTGTGATTGTCATAACCCAGCGCTTCCCCGATATGGGCCACCGACAGATTGGTCTGGTCCAGCAATTCCTTGGCCCGGTCCACCTTCATCCGGTTCACGTATTCAATAAAGGTTTCTCCGGTCTCCTTCTTGAACAATCTGCTGAAATAACTGGCGTTCATAAACAGATGCTCGGCTACCTCATCAAGCGTAATTCTGCGGGTCAGATGCAGGGATACATACTGGCAGGCGTCCAATACCTCCGTCCGTTTGCTCAGCACCTTCACTTCCTCAGCCACCACCAAGGAGGACTGGAAGAAATGGATCATCCACGCCTCGATTTCTTGAAGGGTATCGAGCTCCAACAGCTCCCTGTGCAGAATATCCACGGAAAAATTGTTGCGGAACATCTGCATGGACTGCAGCTTCAGCTTCAGATCCAGCATCAGCTTGAGCGCCCAGTCCTTAACAGTCTCCGGCTTGAAGCGTTTCTCCCGGATGTGTTGAAGCCAGTGCTTGATCACAGGCTGCAGCGCCACCGCATTGCCGCCAATGAGCATCTCCCTGAAGCTGTTGGCCGCCGTATCGTAGGACGAGAACAGGTCCAGATTGGAGTAGGGCAGCTTCGCCTTGCGCTCCACGGTTTTGCCGAGCATATAGAAGCGTTGTCCGGCGGAGCCCAACAGTTCGATCAGCTCCTGCTTCACCTCAGCCGGAGTGCTGCACAGCTTCCCGATAATAAAGGAAAGCTTGAGCTTGATCGTCCGGTCCACCACATCCTGAATCCGGGCAAGCAGCAGCTCGGCTTCCTGATACGGATTAGTCTTAATCCCTCCCTGGACCGGCATGATAATGAACGAGCGCAGCGCGTCATAAGTAAAGTTCACTGCCTCTGACTGCTCCCCCTGCAGAATCTCCTCCAGCATGTTATTGACGGCAAACCGCAGCACATCATCGGTCACAAACCGTTCCCGGGCTGACCGCTGCTCATCAATATAGCAGGCTACGGGCAGATAAATCCGGTTTCCTACAGTCAGACCGAAAGCTGCCGTTTCCTCCAGCCATGTTGCCTCATTAAGCAGCGGTGAATGTATGGTTCCCCTAATGAAGGTCTCTTTATGCCTTTCCCGGTTGCGGTCTACCAATTTGCGGAGTTGATTCTGGCTGGCGGAGCGGCTGCCTTCCTCATCCAGCGCCCCCTTGAGCTGAATGAGCAGCTTTTCCAGATCATCCGGGTCCAGTGTATCCTTGACCAGATAATCCTGAACATTCAGCTTCATAGCCTGCTGGGCATAATGAAATTCACTGTGGCAGGACAAAATCACCACACGGACCGCAGGGTTCAGCTCCTTCAGCGCCCGGATCAGCTCCAGCCCGTTAAGCCGCGGCATCCCGATATCCGTCACCACAATATCCGGCATCTGCGCCTGGGCCGCTTCCAGAGCAACCGCGCCATTCTCATAAGCCCCCATCAGCTGAAGCTCCAGCTTCTCCCATGGGATGCTGCGGGACAGCAGCTCCAGCACCGGATAATCATCGTCAACCAGCATCACTTTATACATCAAGGCTCTCCTCCTCTTTTTCAGACATCCCGTCGCTCTTGGGGGTAGAATTCTTTGGCAGATACAGGGTTACACAGGTGCCGAGCCCCTGCTCGCTGTCCACTACCATACGGAAGCTCTCGCCGAAGGTCATTCGCAGCCGTTCGTATACATTGGGCAGACCAATTCCCGAGAAGCTCCGCTTCCCTGTCTCCCGCTCATGCACCGAAGACGCTCCTGTCATGCGGGCGCGCAATTGGGCAAGTGTCTGTTCGTCCATTCCTGCCCCGTCATCCTGAACCTCCAGACGGATACAGTCCGAATCCGCCTTGGCCCGCACATGAATGGTCCCCTCGCGCTGGCTTAACCCGTGGATGAGCGCATTCTCAATGACCGGCTGCAGGAAAAACCGGGGGACCCGCTCCAAAAACACCTCCACAGCGATATCCACTTCCAAGCTGACCTTTTGTTTTTGCCGCATATTCATCAGCTTCACATAATCAATCACAATCTCCACCTCATCATGCAGAGGGATCAGACCTTTTTCCTGAATCGTCATCCTGAGCAGGCGGGACAAGGAGCTGAGCATGTCGGCGCTCTCCCGGTCGCCCTGGCCCATCACCTTCATGCGGATGGAATTCAGCACATTGAACAGGAAGTGGGGATTAATCTGCGCCTGCAGCATATCCAGCTCCGCTTCGCGCTTTCTTACCTGAGTCTCTGTAATCTCAACGATCATATCGGAGATCCGGTCCAGCATCTGGTCGAAGGATTTGCCCAGCCGTCCCACCTCATCCTGGCCGCGAATGGCCGAGCGGACCGCCAGATCCCCCGTCTGCACCCGGAGCGCCACCTTGTCCAGCTTGACCAGCGGGACTGTAAACGCACGGAGAGCCAACAGCAGCAGCAGGAAAAAGAAGACGAAGGATACCAATTGGAAGATGAATACACTTTCGAAAATATCGTTGATCTTGGCTACCGCCGATTTGTAGGGAGTAAGCGATACCAGCGTCCAGCCGTTAATGGTAATCTCCCGGCGGGACAGCAGAAAATCATCCCCGTTGATGGAAATAATGTTGGATTCGGGCTGCGGCAAGGCATTCTTCAGGTAAGGAAAGGGCTTGCCCACCTGAACAGGGTCGGAATGGGAGATAATCCGGTCATTCTGATCCAGCACCATGATCTCCTGCTTGGTCGGCAGTTCATTGAAATATTGGCGGATCTGGCTTTCCATAATCGTGACGACCACGTATCCGGTAATCTCCTGCCTGTAGCCCCGCAGTGGTCTGGCTACGGTAATCTGGAACGGATTAGCCGATTTCTCCAACCGGAATACAGTCGGCAGCACACCCACCCAGTGGGATTGAAGCCCGTAGGCGCCCTGGGTTCCGCCCAGCCATGGCTCTCCCAACAGCAGCTGGGGGTCATATTCATCAAGCTGATAATTGGTGAAGGCCATCCCGTTCTTGAGCACAACGGTCAGGAAGCTCTTCTGCCCCGCGGCAGTCAGGCTGTCAATGCTCTTGATCACCAGTTGGCCGGCTGTATATTGCTCCACACTGGCCCGTGACCGCTCATAGGCCTGAGAGGCCAGTTCCCTCAGGGTATAATTCATCTCCTCATTGACGGTAAAATAATTCATCAGGTACAGCATATGCTGAAGCTCGCCCGCGACATGGCCCTCCACCAGCTTGAGCGTCTGGTCGGCATTCTGTACAGCCTGGTCCTTGACCGCGTCCCGGGTCAGATAATTATAGACCACCAGCGTACCCAGAGCCGGTATCAGTATACAGACGACCGACACCAGAACAAGCTTGGCCCGAAATGATTTGGCCGAGAACAGCCGGCCGATATTCCACCTCATCCTCATCCCTCCCCCGAGGATAAACGCCTGTTGGCGTTCTTATGACGCTTACGCGTAAGTCAAGAAGTCGAGCCGCTCCCACGGTGATACTCTCCGCAGTTCCCCCAAGAAACCCGCTTCGGCAGCGGCCGCCTAACCTTAACATACTTAGGCAGCGGCTACCCAACCCGCTTTGGCGCCCTCGGAGCATAACGGATTTTTCCACGCTGAAGAGACGCTTGGGGTACGGGTATAACTGCAATTATGCATTTGTTTCGTCTGATTTCTTACCTTAAACACAATATAACTGCAATTATGCAGCCCACACACCCCTTTTTTTCTTATTCCCCCTCCATTAGCCCCAAATAACTGTATTTTTGCAGGCCATGCTGCTGTTCCCTCCTAACCGGAAAAACTAACTGTATTTTTACAAGTAGTCGGGCTGGCCCGCGGATACCCGGATTTACCTCTGAGAAAGGGCTCTCCTTCCTCGGAATTGTATACTTGCTGATTTACTGAGGATAAACTTCTATCGGCGTCCTGTGAATAGCAGGAAAACCACGCCGAAGAAGCGCTCTTCTCCATGCGTGGTTTATAGTCCGTTCTCGTGTCATTATAGTCCGTTCTGGTGTCATGTTAGCCCTTCACGCCGCCCAATGCAATACCTTCGATAACATTTTTCTGGCCGATGATGAAGATGATCAAGAGCGGCAGAATAGCGGATACGGCCGCCGCCATAATCAGGGAATAGAACTCCCCGTTTAAGGAAGCGAACTTCTGCATCGCCAACTGAATGGTATACAATCGGTCGGTACGGATAAAAATCAGGGGATTCTGGTAATCATTCCAGGTCCAGATAAAGCGCAGGATGGCGTATGTGGCTACCGACGGCCTTACCAGAGGAAGCGCGATCTGCCAGAAAATGCGGGCATGGCTGGCCCCGTCAATTTTGCCTGATTCGATGTATTCATTATTCACGCCCATGAAGAACTGCCGCAGCATGAACGTGCCCAGCACACTGAAGCAATTGATCAGAATCAGGCCCAGGTGGCTGTCGAACAGTCCGATATTCCGGTACAGAATGAACTGGGGAACCAGAATTGCCTGCCCCGGCACCATATAGGTGGCCAGCACGATCATGAACAGCCAGTTGCCTGCCTTGAAATCAATCTTGGTGAAGCCGTAAGCCGCCAGCGCGGATACCACACAGGAGATAATGGTCGTTGTTACGGCTACCACAATGGAGTTCCAGTAGTACCGCAGGAACGGAGCGTCTCCGAACCATACCTCCTTGTAGTTGGCAATGGCGTTCCACTTGCTGGGAATCCATTCGATGGGATATTTGAATACATCCGTCTCCAGCTTAAACGATGCAGACAGCATCCAGACAAAGGGCATGAGGAACAGGACGCTGATCGCCAGCAGCAACAGAGTGGAAATAATCTTCGAAACGCTTATCGGTTCTTTCACAGTCGGTTCCATGTATGTTCGTCCTCCTGATCCTTAATAGTTAACCCATTTCTTCTGGCCCAGCCATTGCAGCGCGGTGATGGCAAGCACACAGGCGAACAGCACAACGGCTACCGAGGAGGCGTAGCCTACCCGAAGGCTTACGAAGGCCTCGTCATACAGGTACCACACCAGCATGCTGGTGGACCGCATGGGCCCGCCTGCAGTGAGGACGGCAATCAGGTCGAACACCTTAAACGAAGAGATAATCCCGGTAATCAGCAAGAAGAAAGTAGTTGGCGACAGCATGGGAACGGTAATGCGGCGCAGCTGCACCCAGGCGTTGGCCCCGTCAATCTCGGCCGCTTCATAAAGGTCCTTCGGGATGGATTGAAGTCCGGCCATGTAGACGATCATGTTGAAGCCGATGGAAATCCAGACCGAGATCATCATCACTGATCCGAGAGCAAAGGAAGGGTCGGCAATCCACTTGGGCGGATTATCGATGCCAAGAGACATCAGGAGCTGGTTCACAGGTCCGGAAGAAGGGTGGAACAGCACCTGCCACACAATCGCCACCGCGACTACGCTGGAGATATAGGGCATGAAGAAGGCGACTTTAAAATAGGACTTCAGATAAACATGCTTGTTGATCAGGATTGCCAAAATCATGGATATCACCAGATAGATGGGAACAGTCAACAAGAAGATGATGTTGTTCTTAAAGGAAATGCGGAAGGTTTCCTCCGAGAACAGTCTGGTGAAGTTGTCGAATCCGATCCACTTGATGCCCTTGAACCCCTGGACAAAGTTCCAATCGGCTAAGCTCAGTACAAATGTTGCCAGAATAGGCAATAATGTTAATACAATAAGCCCTATCATCATGGGGCTGACAAACAGAATTCCCGATATGGTTTCTTGCCTGCGCAGCACGTGCTTCCCTGACTTTTGCTTTTGTTCGGGTTTCATCGCCTTGGCTCACCTCTCACGTAGTTGTCATGCATTCATAAACGTATGGCTTGATTATAGAGAACTGGCGATCCGCAACCATAACGCTATTTTGATATATTCAACTTCTATTTTGACATCTTGCCTGTCGCCCGGTTTTTTCCCGGCAGTATATCGTATAATCGAATCGTTTCCATATTGGTTTCTCTTAAACGCTGTCTCAATCAAATGGCCGATGCCTGTTTTCATTATGAATTCCTGGAGGATGTATCCGTATGAACCGTTTTCCCTTGCCTATTCAGAATAATCCCCTGCAGACCCGGGACGATCTGCGCCGCGCATTCTTGCAGTTGACCGCTCCTCTGCAGCCCTACTACAGCAGCGGCTCCGCCCGGCTTATGCTGGGCAGCACCGGCACCAGCTACAGCGGGGAGGTGGCGGGCATGGAAGGCTTTTCCCGGGTGCTGTGGGGGCTTGTCCCCCTTATCGCAGGCGGCGGAGACAGCCCCCTGTGGGATACCTATATGACCGGGATTGCCAACGGCACCAACCCGGCCCATGAGGAATATTGGGGTGCCGCCGGTGATTACGATCAACGCTCCGTAGAGATGGCGGCATTCGGCCTGGCCCTCTCCCTGATTCCCGAGAAGCTTGCCGGGGGACTGGGCCAAGAGGGGATGGAGCGGCTTGCCGCCTGGCTTGCGCCGATTAATGACCATAAGCTGTGGGATTGCAACTGGCTTCTGTTCCGGGTATTGGTGCAGATGGGCTTCCGCAAGGCGGGATTACCCTATGATCAAGAGCTGACGGCAAGCACGCTGGATGAGATGGAACGCTTTTACTTGGGTGAGGGCTGGTACTCCGATGGAATAGGTGGTCATAGCGATTATTATGTTCCATTCGCCATTCATTATTACGGGCTGCTCTATGCCGCGCTGATGGAGGATACAGACCCGGACCGCGCCCGCCTGTACCGGGAGCGGGCTTCCTTGTTCGCCGGCCAGTTCATTCATTGGTTCGCTGACGACGGGGCGGCACTTCCTTACGGACGGAGCCTGGCCTACCGCTTCTCCCAGGCTGCCTTCTGGAGCGCGCTTGTCTTCGCGGGGGTGGAGGAACCGTTTTCCATGGGGGTCATGAAGGGAATCATCCTTCGCCATATGCGCTGGTGGTTCGCCCAGCCTGTGTTTACTCCGGACGGCATTCTCACCATTGGATATGCTTATCCCAACCTGGTGATGGCCGAGAATTACAATTCTCCCGGCTCCCCTTATTGGGCCATGAAAACTTTCCTGCTCCTGGCGCTGCCGGAGGAGCATCCGTTCTGGACGGCCGAGGAGCTGCCGCTGCCCAAACTAAAGAGACAATTTGTGCAGGAACCCGCACATATCGTTTTGTATAGACAGGCGGAGGCGCCTCATGTGGTAGCCTTTAATTCCGGGCATCCCTCCTCCAACGAGCACACCCATACGTCTGCCAAATATGAGAAATTCGCCTATTCCACCTGCTTCGGCTTCAGTGTGCCGCGGGCGGAATGGGGATTGTCCCAAGGGGCGTACGATTCCATGCTGGCGTTAAGCGAGGGTGACAATCTGTACCGGGTGAAGCGGAGATGTGAGGAAATTTCTGTGCGCGACGGACTGGTGTTTGCCCGTTGGAAGCCTTGGGCGGATGTGGAGGTATGCACCTGGATCATTCCGGGTGTGCCGTGGCATGTGCGGATTCACCGGGTTGCGGCGGGCCGCGCGCTGGACGGAGCGGAGGGTGGATTTGCCCTGGGGATTGAGGGAGCAGGCTCCGGCGGGGTGCGTCCCGATAGCCCGCAGGTTGCGGGGAACGGTCTTCCCGCCCCTGTCCTTCAGGTACAGCAGCAGGGACATGCGGTCCGGGCGGCTTACGGCCGGGCCGCCAGTGGAGTAAAGCTGCTGTACGGAGAGGGTCAGGCCGAACTGGTGAACGCCCAGGCCAACACCAATGTAATCGTCAACCGCACCGTGATTCCTACGGTAAGGGTGCGATTCCCGGCGGGCGCCGTCACGTGGCTGGCGACAGCCGTGTATGGGGAAGCCTTCAACGGAGCGGCTTCCGCGGGCCAGTGGGACCTTGCTCCCCAGGTGCAGGCAGTCAACGGGGAACTGCTGGTGCATCTCCCCGGGGCAGATTCGCCGGAGCCTGCGCTGCGGCTGAAGCTGGACAGCCGACTCATATAACAACTCTATATTAAGACGCGAATTAGTCATGCCGGATGTGCTGCAGCATTTTCCGGCATGACTAATTATGTTGTGTTGCCCTACATTCATCCGCTTGCCCATACTATCCGCTGGCTTTTATCTACATCAATTGCTTGCAGTGTCAAAACTGTGCTTTACGGCAACTCCGCTCGGTATACATGGAGCGAGTAATTCCCAGTGGTCGTACCGTCTTCAGCTATGACGATAAATGTGAATGTATTCTCCCCGACATGAAGCGGGGCATTTATGGTGTACACCGAATTGCTGAATAAGCAGCAATATTCATAACATCGTTGTTATTTCCGCTTTGTGCCTGGAATCCAAAATATCCGTCCTGCAAAATAGGGCTGTCTTTATCTATCATATCGAATGCAACTTGCCCATTGACAAACATATACAATCGCACTCCCAAAGGAGTATTCGCGGCACCTGTCTGTATATTATAGACTTCTGAACCATCCGTTATAAGTGTATTGGGGTATGATGCCAGATTGGTTTGATTGCCGTTTACCCACTTTTGAATCTGAAAGATATCCCTTTGCAACACGAGTGAGTAGTGGGTGCCTGTCCAGGTAGTCCCTGTATCTTGTTTTCTCAGTACAACTCCGGGAGTATCGTTAGCAGACAGGTATTGATATTTTAAACCGAATTCAAATCGTTCATCTCCGAATTTGTTCTTTAAATATTTATATGTGTTCCGTTTATTAATGTTATAGAAATTATCGGAATTTGTCAGTACCGGACTCCAGTTATTACTGTCCGCTAGTAAACTCATGTCAGCTTTTGTATACGATGTTAACGGAGGCATGTTTATTGATTTTTTAAACAAATTAAATTTCGTGAACAGGGTGGCCTGAGCGCTATTCAAATCCTGCTTGTTTGCTGAAGGTGAATTTAACGCTGCAATTGCCGCATGGATTGCACTCTGCAGAACGGACTTGGAACCGATGGGATATCTATAATACTCCGTACTTTCTTCGGCAGCATTTAACTCGGTCTGGGCATGTTGAATATCCTTCTCCAAGCCTAGCCGTGCAGCAAAAATTTCCAAGTGAGAATGAAGGGTTTGATAGGCGCTTGAATAAACAGCTTCAGTAGCAGAGGCGCTATTTAATGCTTGATGTGCTTGTTCGGTTGAATGACTAAAATTATTCTTTATATCCTGATTCATATAATTACCCGCTTGATATAATTGTGTACGAGCATTCACAATTATATTTCTCAGATCAAGTGATGCCCCTGCTGCATCATACGGAAGGATAGCCTGTATATCATCTGCATAGGCGAACTCAGTTGTATCTACATAATTTTGATTAGCCCATGTCATCGTCCCCGAACTCCAGCCGTTGTATGGAAAACTATAAATATCAAAAGCTGCCTGATTTGCAAAGTTTACACCATACTTCAGATCCGCTTTTGATATGGTTCCGGTAACACTGCTTAAATCAAACTTCATATAACCGTTTCTTTGCGGATTATTTGAGGTCAATTTAATAAAAGTAGCATTAATAGGATCGGACGCCAAACTGGCAACATAGGTTCCTTCAGCGATAGGAATCGTAAAAGTAGTGCCTTCCTGGTTCTTCATAATCAGAAATGGCTTATTCGTTGAATCGTTTCTGTATAACTGCGTGCTGCCAGGTGTGGTTGACAATAATCGGAAACTAACTTTTTTATCGGCAGACATTTGTGCATTGATATATGGGATCGCTTCGTCAAATGAAATAGTTGCCGGTGTTGTGGTTGTATTCACACCCGTAACAGACTTCAACTTAGTAATATTGGCAACCGGTGTACTTGCTGAAGACGACGGTAATTTGTTTTCAACATAGATGGTGGCAGAAGTATTGTTCGCCCCTGTAGTAAAGCTCACTTTTTTCTCCGTCCATGCTGTTTGATACACATTCTGCTCTACAGTAGAACCGCCATAATCTTCAACTCCAAGCGCAACATTACCTGCCGTGGAAGCCGTCTTCATCCAGCCGGCCAGCAAATATGTCGTATTGGGCTTCAAACCCGTTATGGTTTGGATAATTTTAGCCTGATTTCCCAGGCTTACAGATTTATCTTGGTTTCTTGCAAAAGATGTTTCCAAGAGCCATGAGTTTGCATTTATAGGATTCACAGAATATACAGCATTTGCGACAGTCCAATTTGAAATCCCATCCTGGAAAGTGCCGTTTTTTACATATGATTTGTACTCTGTATCTGTAAGTACCGTATTTATTAAAGCAAGAGGGTTTGATGGATTGAACCCGGCTTGTATTTCTGAGGCTTGGCCTGTTGCAGGATCAATTTCGTATGCGCCAATTTCGGGAGCGGCTCCCATATAACCATCTGTAACACCTGATATGATCATACCGCTGTCGTCCCCGATACTCCCCGGCTTAATGCGAAAATCATTATTTGCATAATCCACGAAAATATCTTCAGGAGCATTCCATATATTTACTTTGTCCTCTGATCTGAAAAGTTGACTGCCTGCAAGCACTTTTCCAGACGTAAATATATTATTATAAAATCTTGTTCCCAAGGTATCATTGAGAAAAGCTGGTCCGAACTGCGCAATATCAAGCTTTGATTTTGCCCCTGTATTGTTAAAGATCAGAACTTCGTTGGATATGATATTAGCTCTTATCGACTCACCCTTTGTGTTCCAGATTACATTGTGATGAACCAGAAAATTACTGGTGGCATTATCCAGATATATTCCTGCCCCAAGATGCGTGTCAATGTCATGGATCTTGTTATACCTGATTTCCGTTCCCATTGCATCGACGTTGGGTATATAGATTCCAGCTGTATCCGCTGTCAGCAGCCCGGCTTGTGAAATATCATTATATTGTATGATAGCTCTTCTCATAGAAGGGTTGCCAGATAAACCTGTTCTCCCGGAACGAGTTATTGTATTGTTGGATATCACTGCATCAATGCCGGCAATAAGAACAGAAGCATTATATGAGCCTATATAGTTGCCGTCTGAAATGGTAGAGTTAATTAATTTGTTTCTGCTTCCGTAAATAATTAAGATATCGCCTGTTGCGTAAGCAAGGTCACTATTCTTAATCGTATTATCCGTACCATTGATCGTAATTCCATGTCTGGGCGAAGTATTCCCTACTGTGAAGTTAGCCCCTGGACCACTACTAACATTTCGTGCAGTAATTCCATCTATTGTGATATGGGATGAACCTGATCCTGTTACAATATTACATCCGATTAAATGGATGCCGGTTATATTAATATAGGATTGGGCAGCGATTTCGATCCCTGTGATACGGGTTTTCACCTCAATGTTTGTCGGAGCCCCGACAGACGAGTATACATATAGATTTCCCGATCCATCATACCACCACTCGCCGTCAGTATCCAAGAGGGCTTTATTTCCGAATACATAGTACCGATTGCCTCCAGTAGCATCATAGTTGATGTTTGCTGTACGCCCATTATTGAAGGTAAGTGTTTTTGAAGCTGGATTAAATGATGAAATGGTTCCTATCCAGCCTACCCAAGCATACCCTCCTGCACTCCATATTTTCGCACCGGTGTAGTCAATATCCGGCAAATTGGTATCCCGAGCAGTGGTAAGCGATCCACCTTGCATTGTAGCTAGAGTAGGCATTGATAAGGTTGCACCTGGCTCCATGTCGGGCCATCTTGCTTCATTCATTGCGTTACCGTTCCGGAATACCTGATTTTCCGAGCCAAGGTTCATTGTAACCGGTCCCTTGTAAATATTGCTGGTTCCTTCCCGGACAAATCCGGCAACCGGCTCTGTCCCGGAAATGGTGACCATTTCACCCGGAGCAGCCATATATGTGATCGGGGCCTCGGAGGTACCGCTGCTTTTAAAATTTGCTACGTACTCACGGTATGTTCCTCCGCTAATAATAACGGTATCTCCTGCATTCAGTGTATGTGCTGCTTTTGAAATCGTTTTCCAGGGATTCGACATTGAACCGTCTCCCGAAGCATCATTGCCGCCTGAATCTGAAACATAATACATATTTCCGGCTGCGCGGGCAACAACAGCAAGATAAGCAGACATCCCCGGAACAACAAGTGAAACTATAAGAGCAATCGCCATAATCCGTTTTAGCATTATATTTCTCCTCCCACTATAAAGTTCGGTTTCGCAGATTAATAAGTCCTCATGTGCCCTGGCCTGATGGCCAGGGTCCTTTTTTTGTTCACCCCGCTGTGGAGGCTAGATCAAGCTCCGGGACAGCCGCTTTTGCCTCTACGGGCAAGCGCTTAAGCCCCGCCGGAACTAATTGCTGTGAATTGATCGCCTGGAAGGATGGCTGCATCGGCATTAATAGCGCTTTCATTCGGATACGAACTTGCCGCGGCGGCCAGGCTCCACTGCTCCCAGCAGCAGCACAACGGTGCATCCGAACTGCCAACTCATCAAATATCACTCTCCTAATCGTTTGGTTATCCCCAAAAGTTCGTCCCGCAGCATCGGTATTCCCCATCCGAAGATCCGCTGCTGCGGGACGCGCACCTATCATGGAAGTCGAAGAATTATTTTTGCGTCTTCCTCCATTCATCTACTTGCCGCTGGATCTCCGCCAGCACCTTGTCATGCCCTGCCGCCTTGCGTTTCTCCATGAAAGCCTTGAGCATCTTCTCCGGATCATCCAGACCATTGAGGAGAATGGGTTCATACTCCTTGGTGACTGCGCTTAATTGGGCAATTTCATTCTCTACTGCCTTGCGGTCGAAGGAAAAGCTGATCATGGGATCAACGGCAGCGGTTTCATTCATCTTCCGGGTTTGCTCCCAGACATCATCAGGCTGGCCGGGAACCAGGTAGCTCAAGAATTCATTGCCGAACATCCAGCCTGCAAGTAAATAGGTATCCGGCTTCTTTTCAATCCGGTTCTCACCCGTCTTCACATAATCCTGTCCCTCAATACCGAATTTCAACAGATTAAACAGTTCTTTGTCGGTATTGATCAGATTGATCAGCATCACCGCCCGCTCCGGATTCTTGGAGGTGGCGCTTACAGCATTAAGCGTGCTTAATACCCCGCCACGTTGGATTACCGCTGGACCAGTTGAAATCATGATGGGCTCAAATCCGTTGAGTTGTTTAAACTCTGCCTCCCCACCCGGCTTGTAGCGGCTGAAGCGGCTGAATATTTTCCCTGCCTTGATCAGAGATGCTTCATCCTTAAGGGTGGCTACATCCTGAGGAAAGAAGCCCTTCTGGTTCCAATCCCGCATCAGCTTGTACCTGTCAAGCTGCTCTTCAGGCTGATAGTGAACCTTCCAGGTTTTCGTGTCCACATGGAAATCCTCAACAGCCGGCTGATACTCCTCAAACAGGGATTTAGGGCCGCTCCGGATCGGATTGACCCCCGGCTCGTTGTCCTTGATCTTCTGGAGGATAGGAGTCATATCCTCCCAGGATTTAATGTTAGCCACATCCAGCTTGTACTTGTCCGCCAGATCCTTCTTGAACCATAACCCTTGCTGATCCGCCATAATTTGATTATTGGGCACGCCGTATATCTTCCCGTTGACCCGCACGGCGTCCCAGATCTCCTTGGTGAATAGCGCCTGCAGCTTAGGGTATTTGCCTATAATCTCATCCAGCGGCAAGTAGGCGCCCTTGCTGACGTTATTCAGGTAATTGTTGGCCCAGCTGGAAGTGAAGGCGATATCATATTCCTCTGCAGAGGACATGATCAGTTGCATCTTGCTGTCATAATCACCGGGATTAATAAAGCGGAATTCCAGGGTAGCGTTAATCTTCTGCTGAATGATTTCATTGGCTTTCTTCATGACCGACTGGACATTCTTGGGCTCCGCATTGCGCTGATACCAGATTAGCTTCACCGGCTTCAGCTCATTCGCAGCAGCTGCGCCGGATGCTTGCGGGGCAGCGCTGCCGGAACTTGGTACAGGCGCCGCCTCTTGCTCCGTGCCGTCTGAGCAGCCCGCAAGCGGCAGTGCAGCCGCCATAACCAGCCCCAGACCATATAGCCCGATCTTCTTGCTTATAATCATACAATCCCCTCCATAGTTGGTGTTGATATAATTAGCAGGCAGATGAGCCTGCGCTACATCCGGCAATACTTAGGAGCTGCGAGGAAATTAGTACCCGCTTTTGATGACAAAATCTCCATGTTCTTGGGAGTTTTGGCGGCAAATTAGCGGTACTTATTTCGTCGCAGTCTCTTAACCTTTTACCGAGCCGACTGTCATCCCCTTGGCGAAGTACTTCTGGAAGAAGGGGAAGATGAACAGCATGGGGCCTATGGCCAGCACACACATCGCCATTCGGGCATTCTCCGTAGGAAGCTGTCCCAGCTGGGCCAGATCAACAGGGACATCATTGCGCATATTCTTGAGGATTTCCTGGATATTCTGCATCATGACCTGAAGCAGGTATTGCAGCGGATACAGCTGGCTGTCGCTGATATACAGCAAAGCGGGATACCAGGAGTTCCAGCAGGCCAACAGCTGCATCAGGCTGACGGTGGCAAGCACCGGAGTGGAGAGCGGGACGATAATCGTCAGGTAGATGCGTAATTCACCGGCACCTTCCAGGGTAGCGGATTCCACCAGTGATTCCGGCAGTTGCTTGAAGAAGGTTCGCATCAAAAGCATATGCCAGACGCTGCCCAACAGGGGAATAATGAGTGCGAAATACGTATTCTGTAGATGGAGATACTTGGTCATCAGAATATAACTGGGCACCAGTCCGCCATTGAAGAGCATGGTGAAGAATAGAAGCATGGTAATCACCCTGGCATACTTGAAGTTAGGCCGTGCCAAAGCGCAGGCGCACATGGAAACCATCAGCACAGACAGCAGGGTACCGATAACCGAGATCACGATGGTAACTTTATAGGCATTGATCAGAGACATGGGATTTTTGAGGATAAACCGGTAGGCCTGAAAATCAATATTTCCCGGGATCAGCTTGTAGCCAAACGTGGCAATATCACTTTCATTGGTCAGGGAAATCGCGACAATCGACCACAGTGGAATGATGAAAGCAGCGGAAATAACGATGAAGAACAGATGGATCGGCAGTTGATAAAGCCAGCCTCGGCGGGTAGTCATAGAGATGCTCCTTCCTGACTTAGAATAGGGAATTATCGGGATCAATTCTTCTAACTATAGCATTGGCGCTTAGGACCAGCACAAATCCGAGTACAGACTTGGTCAATCCGGCTGCGCTGGACATCCCGATATTGCCCAGCTCCATCAGAGCCCTGAATATATAAGTATCAATGACATCCGTGGTTGCATACAAAGTCGGAGAATTCATCGGCAGCTGATAGAACAGCCCGAAGTCGGCGCTAAAGATATGACCGATTGCCAGAATGGTCAAAATGGTCATGACGGGATATAAGAAGGGCAGGGAAATCTTCGTGACAATCTGCCACTTGCTGGCTCCGTCTATCCGGGCGGCTTCATAATAGGCCGGATCAATGCCCATAAGGCCGGCATAATAGATGATCGAGCTCATCCCGATCTCCTTCCACAGATTCGCCAGCGGGAACACGGCCAGCCAGGCGGTCGGCTTGTTGTACCAGTCCATTCCACTGAGGCCCATCTGTTCGAGAAGCGAGTTCAGGATTCCTGAACGGGGATTAAGGAAGGCATACACCATGTACGCCACTACCACCCAGGATAAGAAATGGGGAAAGAACATGATCGTCTGGTATACCTTCAGCAGCCTTCTGCTGACAATTTCATAGAGCAGCATAGCCACCCCAACCGAGACAACCAGATTCAGGATAATAAACAGGGAATTATACCCGAGCGTGTTGCGGACAATTCTCCATAGATCCGGGGAGTTGACCAGAAACCGGAAGTTATCCCATCCGACCCAATCACTGCCCAGAATTCCTTTGTTGAACTGATACCGCTTGAAGGCCACAATCACGCCGAACATGGGCAGATAGCTGAAGACGAGGACGAAGATGACCATGGGCAGGGTGAGCATTAGCAGGAACTTATTCTTGTTCAGATCCCGCCGCCACTTACCGCCAGGGGTTGCTCTCATTCCCTCCTGCTCCTTAGGCAATTGTCCGTTTATTGCTTTTACATGCATATTGCTCATACGTTCCACCTCTCTTTCGACTGTGCCCCCATCATAGCAGCACCCCGGATCATCCAGATAGTTCAATCCCCTTGGAGCAGGTGCAATCGGCCGGTGCAATTTTGGGCAAAAGGTGCAATTAGACTTACACATGCTCCAACTTCAGGGTTGCCAATGCTATAATAGCTGTACAACCAACCTTATGAATATGCTAGATATAACAGGGAGTGTTAGTCGTGAAGTGGAACAAGACCGTCAAAAAAAAGCAATATTTCTACTCCTTATTCAGCAAAATTACTATCTTCATTACATTGATTATATTTGCGCTCGCCATGTTCCTCTATGTGAACTTCAATAGTTACAGCATTCAGCTGCTGAACGCCTCCAATGAAAAGCTGGTGAAGCAGATTCTGAATAACGCCCTGCAGACCCATGATTATGTCAAAACCTATACCTCCGCCCTCTTCAACAGTCCGGATACGGCACAGCTGATGTATGGCAGCCAGTTGCCCATGGTGGATACCTTGTCCAGCATTCGCGCCATGGAAATGACGTTGAACAGCTCGCCTTTTATTCACTCCGCTTACGTTTATAACGGCCGTGAGGATACTTACTACATTCTGGGCTCGGAGAATATGATCCGCAAGGGAGTGTTCTATGACGAGGAGATGGTGAATCTTCTCCACAATAAGCAGAAGCTTCCCGCTTTGGTGCCGATCCCAAGAAAAGCCCCTTCGGGGGTGAATACCGCTTCTATTAATGATAACGTTTTCACTTATGTCATTTGCGAATATTTTGCTGAGAACCAGGAGGTAAAAAACGCCCTGGTGGTCAATGTGAGAATGGACTGGATTTTCAATACGCTGACCAGCTTCGGACAGACGGGGACCTTTTCTGACAAGGGCAATCATATTCTGCTGACAGACCGCGAGGGCAAGGTAATTGCCCATTCCAATGAGAGCTGGTTCATGCGGGATTTGTCCGGGGAAGGGTTCATGCAGAGGATCAAAGCCGCTCAGTTGGGACAGCATGCCGGAACCCTGATTGCCGATGTGGAGGAAGCCTCCTCAGTTGTTACCTTTGTCACGGCGGAGCTGCCGGAGTGGGTGCTTGTCTCCATCACCCCCTACGATACCATTGCCCGCACCACCGGCAAGGTAAAAACTCTTACCCTAACCATCGGCCTGGCGGTGGTGGCGATGGGGCTGCTGGCCGCATTTCTGCTGTCCCGGAATCTGTATTCCCCGGTTCGCCGGCTGCGTGCATCCATGGGACAAATCGGACAGCAGCAGCCTGTTGCCGAGTATAACGACGAGTTCCACTTCTTCCAGGATACCCTGCAATCGGCTCACGTGAAGCTGGCGTCCCTCGAGATGTTTCGCAACTCCAACATGGATGCGTTAAAACAAGCCTATCTGAAAAACCTGCTGCAGGGAACCCTCGCGCGCAGCAGGAATCCGGAGGCAGACTGCGAGACCTTCAAGGTTAATCTGCACGTTAATCAGCCGGTCAGCCTCATTATGCTCCAGATCGACCATTATTCCGAATATTGCGTCCGCTATAATGAACGGGATCAGGCGCTGCTAAAGTATGCGATGCTCAATATTGCCAATGAAATTCTGCATCCGGATTACCGTTGTGATTCTCTGGACAGCGGCGGGGATCATGTGGTCACGCTGCTGACGGCGGACCGGAACGGGACAGGGGAAGAGCTGCAGGAGGAGTACCTAGTAGGAAAAATCCGGGAAATTCAAACCATGCTCATGAAATATTGCTCTCTGTCCGTATCCGCTTATCTCAGCGGGCCAACGGGCAGCCTGCAGGATATTCATGTTCTGTATGACCATGCCCGGGAGTTGTCCAGATACCGCCTCATTTACGGCCACCAGTGCGTGCTGACGGAGCGGAGCATGGATACTGGCAGCCTCTCCTCCTGCAACATAGACAATGCCGCCGTCTCCCAATTGCTGGACCATGTGAAACGCGGCCGTCAGGATGAGGCTCACAGCCTCTATCTCCAGCTTATCGATTCTCTCACCGGCTGCGATTACAACAATATCATGTTCGTGCTGTCCTATCTGTCGGCTTCGCTTTTTAATACCATGAAAATGATGGAGCAGAACAGTGTCATCCGCTTCGAGCTGGACTTTGTATCCTTCGACAAGCGCATGAAGTCACTGGAAACCTTCAGCCAGATTCACGAGGAATTCCGCAATCTGTTCGGAATTATTGCCGAAACGTTGGAAGAGGTGCGTGAGGATAAGAACGAGGTTATTGTCTCCCTTGCCATGAAATACATCCAGGCCCATTATACGGATAAGCTGCTCACGCCCAACACGGTGGCCCAGACGCTGAAGCTGACTCTTCCTTATCTGAACCGGCTGTTCCGCAGCGAGGCCTCCGGCTCGGTGGCCGACTATATAACAGAGGTACGGCTCAGCCGGGCTCAGGTGCTGCTGCGGGATTCACCGCTCAGTGTGGAAGAAATCACCGGTCGGGTCGGCTGGGAGAACAAGAAGTACTTTTTTACCGTATACAAGAAGCGGTTCGGCGTTACTCCCAGCGAATACCGGCTTAAGGCGGCTATTGGTGAGCTTGACGGGAGTGAGGGGATAGAGAAGTAGATCTGCCAAGCCGAATGACTGCCCAGGCCGGGTGGTCGTTCAGATGATTAATGTTGCCATTAACGATGCAGAGGCCATATGCGTGCCAGATTGCCGCGATACAAGAACAACACGCTGAGAACTCTTGCTTCTCTACGATATTGAACCCTGCTGGTAAGTGGGGGGAGTGGGCCATCCTATGCGAAATTTCATACAGGATGGCCCTGCCGAGGGCGGCGCTGGCATATTGTATGCTAAATTTCGTACACAATGGCCCCACCTGCCCCACCACCGGTCCGTCTCCTAAATCTCAAGCCGCCGAAAATATACGAACCCGGACAGGAAGAAGACAACAAAGCCCGCTCCCACGATCAGCGGAAATTTCCAATCGGGCATACTGGCAAGGAACGGCTGCGCCCACGGGTAATAGGGGCCATATTTGGAGGATTGCACGATCAACACATTGGGTATAGTCAGAATGACGTTAATGGCCAGCGGCGCGGCGAAGCTGGCCCAGCCCACCGATACGGCCAGTTGAAGCGCAGCCAGAGGCAGAGAAGCCAGGAATCCGCCAACGCCAACCTGCACAATCATCCTCCATGGTACAGCCCCCGGCAACCCTCCGCCAAAACCGACGGCCAGCACTCCCGCCACAAACAGCAGCTGCGTTACCGCGAGCAGTGCCGCAACACTCAGAAACTTCACCACATACACACTCTCCCTGGAAACCGGAAGCGCCAGCAGCTGTTTCCAGCCCCCGTTGTCATGCTCGTACCGGCAGACGAATGCGGCATAAACTCCCGCCAACAAAGGAAGAAAGAGTACGGCATGAAGAAAAAACATGTAGCTAAGGATAAGCTGCCAGTCCAGTCCCGGCTCCCCCTCGGCGACCGCGCCAAAGCCAAGCAGGATGCACAGCAGCGGACTGACGGGAGCAAGCAGCCAGATGCCCGACCGGCGCAGCTTGGTCCACTCGGAACGCAGCAGACTGTGGAATATACCCATCTAGGCCACATCCCTTCTGCTGAAATGCACTACGCCGGCGAGCACCAGCAAGATGCTTGCGGCCATCCCGTACAACGCCGCTCCATGATCACCGATAATCGGCAATGTCCAAATCACCCAACGGGGAAGGCCGAAGGTAAAAAGACCCGCAATCGTGCCGGCAATCCCTGCCATCATGGGAAACGCCTGATTTTTTATCACCACGGACAGCCATAGCTGAAGTGCCGCGATGGCATAGGAGGCCAGCATGGGATAAAAGGAGATTCGGAGGATACCGGCCACAGGAGCGCTCCAACCGAAGCCGAGGAATCCCCCCAGGAGACAGGTGCCGACGGCAAGCAGCACAGAAGACAGCGCCAGCAGCAGTGCGCATGTGAGAAATTTGGCGCCAAATACGGCAAACCGGCTTACAGGCATGGCCAGCAGCTGCTTCCAGGCATTGGTGCGGTGCTCGTACCCCGCCAGCATGGAAGCTAGCAATGTGGCGCCCAGCAGCAGAGCCAGAGGGGTCAGCTCCGCGATATTCCTGAGCAGCCCTCCCCACAGATCGTTGCGGTAGAGATTCACCAGGTAATCATAGCGCAGGCCAAAGTTGACGGCGGTCAGGGCCACAACGCCGAACGGACCCAGAAAAACCAGCACCCAGACCATAGTCCTGCGCAGCTTCAGCAATTCGGCGGCAAGCAGACGGCGGATCATAGGCTGCTTCCCCCTCCTACCAGTTCCAGGAAGATGTCCTCCAGCGACTTGCGGACCTCTTCCACCCGGTAGATCAGATGGCCCTTCTCCACAAGGCTTGCCACAATCCGCGGGACCATCTCATCATCCGCCGCTTCCAGCAACAGCCGCCCCTCCTCCAATACGACAGGGCAACCCATTGCTGATATGCACCGGTTGGCTTGTTCAGGCTCGCTTACAATCAGCCTGATCTTCCCGGCCGCTCTGGCCCGCAGCGCCTCAATCCCGTCCTGAAACACCATGTCCCCCCGGCGGATTATGCCTACCCGGTTGGCCATCAGGTCGATCTCGCTAAGCAGGTGGCTGGACACCAGCACGGTCATGCCGTATTGATCCGGCATGCTCTTGATCAGCTCCCGGATCTCCTGGATGCCTGCCGGGTCCAGCCCGTTGGTAGGCTCGTCCAAGATCAGCAGCTTGGGGTTGCCCAGCATAGAGGAGGCAATCCCCAGACGCTGCTTCATGCCAAGAGAGTAGCCCTTGACGGCCCGCTTGGCTTCCTTGGTCAGGCGGACAGCGGCCAATACTTCATCTATCCGGGATTTATCCACACCCAGAATGCGCCGCTGCGCCTCCAGATTCTCATACGCCGTCAAATGGCTGTAATAGGAGGGGGATTCCACCAATGAACCCACCTTGCGGAGAATATCCAGCCTTTCCTTGCGCAGGTCCCTCCCGAAAATCCGCACCGTCCCCTCTGTTGGGCGGATCAAGCCCAGCAGCATGCGGATGGTTGTGGTTTTCCCCGCCCCGTTCGGCCCGAGAAAACCATAGATATCGCCTTGGCGGATGTTCAGGTCTGCACGGTTTACCGCTCTGCGCCTTCCATATTGTTTGGTTAACCCTTGTGTTTCAATAACCATGTCACTCATATCCTCACCTCGACTCTTAGCGTAGCAGTTCAAGGTTAGAACCAGGAGAGGCCAAGTTTAAAAGCGGTTTAAATTTCATCAAGGGCAGCACCCGCGTCAGAAACCGGCACAGAAGCCCGATAGCTCATGCAAACCCGGGTTTTGCCCGATCCGCTTTCCACCCTGTAACCGATACCCAACTCCCTGGTCATCAGGGCAACGATTTCGAGACCGATTCCTGCGCCTCTCTCCCCGGATACAGCTGTGATCCCAGGTCCCTTATCTTCAATAACAGCCGTGCTTCCCTCCGGTCCCTCCTCCAACAGAATGGCCACATAGCATCCCTGTTTGGCATGCCGCAGGCAATTCTGCAGCAAATTGTCCAGAATCCGGATCATCCAGCGGGGGTCAATCTGCCAGTAGACCGGATATTCGGGCAACACAACCTCCACTTCGAATCCCTCCGCCTCAAACAAGGGGTACCAGCCGGCTGCAGCAGTCCTCATGAGCCTGGCCATGTCCGCCTGCTCCCGGACCAGAGGATACTTGCCCGCTGATAACAAGGTGAAGGAGAGCAAATTATCAATCAACCGGTTCAAGTCATCGGACTTCGCTTCGATGAGGGCAAGAGACTGCTGTCCTTTCCCGGAGAGGACATCCTGCCTCAAGGAATAGGCATGGCTGCGGATTATGGTGAGGGGAGTCCGCAGATCATGAGAGAGACTTGCGATCAGCTGCTTGCGCAGGCGCTCCTCCTCCTGCTCCCGGCTGCGGCTCGTATCAAGCTCGCCGATCATCCGGTTGAAGGCATGCTCCAACTGGCCGATCTCATCCTCTTGCCTCACATTCACCGGACGGGGGATGCCCCGGGGATCGGGCGAGGACATGGCCTGCTCCAGCCGGACCAGCCGCCGGCGGATCCGGTAGAAGAAGAAGCCGGATACCATCAGGAATAAGACGAAGACAAGTCCCAGTACCACCATAAAGTACCGGCCTCCGATAACCGGCTCCCCTCCGGCTATGACTACATGCGGAACCTGAAGAACCATGAAGCCCTGCTGCCGCTTCTCTCCGATAAAGGCGACAACGGTGAAGGGGTTGGCGTCATAGCTTTGCTTCATGAAGGCAATACTGTCCGCCGCTGTCCAGTGTGCAGGAAGCCCCTCTTGCCCGGGCAAGGCGAGCATCAGATCCCCTCCTGCGCCCACCCAGAACATATCCGCCTTGGGGAACCGTTCCTTCAGAACCCCCATCCTGGCGCTGATTGCAGCAGGATCGGCCCCGTCCAGCTCCAGCGCCTCATGATGCCACATCTCAGTAAGCTCTCGGCGTGATTCATAAGGATTGGGCTCGCCTGACCCGTTTCCGTTCAACAGCCCATAGAGCTCATGCGGAAGGGAATACAGGACTGCGGAAGCGGGAAACACCAAGGGAAACATCAACAGCGCCAGAGTGATAATCATCAGATAGCGGACCAGCAGGGATTTCCTCCACTTGGCCTTCATACTCTCACCCGGTAGCCAATGCCCCGCACCGTCTCGATAATCTCCGGATTCCCGGGATCGGCCTCCAGCTTCTCCCGGAGATAGCGGATATGAACCATCAGCGTCTTGTCTCCTTCCAGATAACACTCCCGCCACACCGCCTCGTAGATCTGCTCCTTGGTCAGAATCTGATTGGGGTGCTGGAGGAAGTACCGGAAGATCTGGTGCTGCTTGCCTGTCAGAACAACCTCGGCGCCGGTCCGCGTATCCACAATCCGGTTCTCCTCCGGATAAACCAGCAGATGCCGCAGCTCCAGCACCGCACTGACCAATTTGCCCGACCTTCGCAGCAGCACCTCCACGCGCGCGGTCAATTCATCGGGGTGGAAGGGCTTGGTGACATAATCATCGGCGAAATGAAGACCCTGCAGCTTGTCCTCGATCGTAGTCCGCGCCGACAGCAGCAGAATCGGCAGATCAGGCAGCTTCTTCTTCAGGCGCTGCCCCACCGTAAACCCGTCCAGTCCAGGAAGCATGACATCCAGAATCACCAGATCGCAAGGTTCCGCATATTCCAGCGCCCGCTCTCCGGAGGTCAGCCAAACCACCTCATACCCGTTATCCGTCAGATGCCCCGTCACCCACTTGCCAATCTCCGGGTCATCCTCAATGTAGAGAATATGCTTGTTCATTATCGTTGCTCCTTGGATCATGTTATCTCATGTGTCACGCTGTATTTTCTATCCAAAACAACCGGGATCATATGCTATAATATACCTTGGCAATGCGGCCGGGAAGTAGCCGGCTTATGCCGAAAGGGGCGCACCATGTTCTTTTTCTCCAGATTTTTCTGGCGGGTCATCCGGATGAAGAGCGGCTTCATCATCGGGGCTGCATCCGTTTTCATACTGCTTAGCTCTTGGCTGGCCTACGCAATGGAGCCTGACACCTTCCAGACACCCTTTAACGGATTGTGGTGGGTCATGACTACCGTAACCACGGTAGGCTACGGAGATTTCTACCCTCACACCGTACCGGGCAAGCTTCTCGGGATCACGCTCTATATTCTTGGTATCGGGCTTATATCCATTGCAATCAGCAAGGTCGTGGACGCGCTGTTTACCTATCAGCGCAAGAAGGAGGAAGGCAAATTGAGTTATACCGGTCAGAACCATTTTGTCATTATCGATTGGAATAGGCAAGCAGAGCATGCCGTCCGGGAGATTATTGCCACCGACCCCACGGCGGAGATTGTCTTGATCTCCACGCTGGACAGAACCCCATGCCTGCTCCCCCAGGTGCATTATATCCAGGGCAGTCCCATGCGGGATCAGACCCTGGAGATGGCGAATCTGGGACAAGCCAAGGCCGTATTCATCTTCTCCGACGATACGCTTGCTTCAGGCCAGACGATCGTTGATCCGGCCTTTATTGACGGCAAAACCCTGCTGGTGGCCACAGCCATTGAGCGTAAATACAGCCATGTGTACATCATTGCGGAAATCAGGGACAGAGAGAACCTGCCCAGCTTCAAGCATGTCAAGATCGACGATTTTGTCTTCGGAGCAGAGACTGTCTCCCATCTGGCGGTCCGCTCCGCCTTCAGCCCGGGAACATCGTCCATCTTCTCCCAACTGCTTACCCGCGACACGGGTGAAGAACTGTATGAGGTTTGCAAAAAGCCGCAATGGACCACCTTCCGCGATGCGTTCGAGGACCTGCTGAATCAGGGGGCAACCCTGATCTCCGACGGTGCCCATCTGAATATCAACCAACGGCTGGATGAAGTCATCCCCGACCATTCCAAACTGTTCGTGATCTGCACGGCAGACACATATGAACGGGTCAAGGCATGCTGATGACTCCGGCTCCTTTCCCGCAACACATGAGATAAGCATGCAAAAACTTCAGCAAATGCTTCAGTAAGAGCCGCGGCGCAAGCTGCGGCTCTTGCTATGCAGATCATTTTATGCGGCACGGGATACGGACCCTTCCCCAGCACCCTGCCGCCCGCGTCCAGATGAGCCCGCATCATCTCATTCAGCATCAACTATCCAAACAATAATCCACTCCCGCTACTCCCATTATGCACGACTCACAAGAGAATGGGAAATGTTGGGGTCCTGTAGAACATGGCCCGAAAGAAAGATACGGCTGCGAACAAAGTTTGTCCGCACAAAATCGTTATTCCAGTGATATTTCCCGGTAATATAGAACTAATCTGTTTCATTCAGGCCTGTTACAATGGTAGTATCTCTTAAAATGAAACAGGCCGGGAGGATGGAATGCTGTATGATGAAAACCTTATGGGAAAAACGGAAGAGCATTCTTTTGACTTGGCTGCTCTCCTATATGCTCGTGCTGTTCGTGCCAATCGGGATCAGCCTGATCGTAAATGACCGCTCCCGGCAAATGCTGGAGAGCGAAATCCGGCGGGCTAATGAGGCCCTTCTGCGGCAGGTGCGGGAGTATATTGACAATGATGTCAACAGCATCAAAAGGCTGAACACCGAATTAATGTGGAATTCCAAGGTACAGGGCTTCTTCTATACAAACAAGAGCAGCCGGAGCAATTACGAGTATGATTTGTACGAGGTTGCCGTTGATCTCAAGCCGTATAAGTCCGCCTATTCCTCGATTGACCACTTTTTTATCTATTGGAGCGGCGGCTCCAAGGGGATTATGCCCAATCAGTATTTGGACGACGGGGATCTCTATTCACAATATTTTCAGGAGGGAAATATCAGCCGGGAGCAGTGGAGCGCTTTGACCGGGCGGACAGATCTAAGAAGGTTCTTACCGGTAAGCCAGCGTCTGGATAATGGACAATTAAAGCATTATTTGGCTTACATGCAGTCTTACCCGGTGGAAAATAATGAAGCCCCCATTGGAATGAACGTCATTATGATGGATGCGGACAAGCTGATCCATTCCTTGGACAATGCCCAGTTGTTCAGCGGAGGCGAGATTCTTGTCCTGGACAAGGACCGGCAGGTGCTGGTGTCCAGCTCACAGCAGGAGTGGGACAAGCTTGATTTAAGCGGCTTCGAAGCAGATTCAGGCTCCTTTTATGAGGAATATGCCGGGGAGAAATCCCAATTTTTTTATGTAAAATCGCTGAATTCCGATCTGATCTATGTATCGATCCTGCCCAGCCATATCTTCTGGAGCAAGGCCACTTACGTCAGGAATCTGACCTATGTCAGTATCCTGTGCAGCATAGGAGGAGGAGCGCTGCTTGCCTACTACTTTGTCCGGAAGAACTATGATCCGGTAAGAAGGCTCATTCGCACCTTCGGGCACGATGGAGCGCAGGCTTGGGACCTTCACCGCAACGAGTATCAGTTCATCGAGCAGTCCATTGCCCATACGCTTAACCAATACGAAGAGGTCAGCTCCCGCTTGCACAGCCAGCAATACCAGCTTAGGAGCCATTTTATCAACCGGCTGATCAAGGGCAGAGTAGAGGGGCCTACTCCTGTTGAGGAGGCGCTTGCTGCCTTCCAGATGCAATTCGACACGGATGCATTCTGCGTGGTTCTGTTGTACCTGGAGCATAATGAGGCTTACTATGACAGACTGTCAGGCATGTCTCTGCAGGAAAAGGACAGGCTGCTGCGGTTTATTGTTGCCAATGTCATGGAGGAAACGGCAAGCCAGCATCATACCGGCTATATGACAGAGCTTGATGAAATGCTGGCCTGTGTCATCAATCTGCATGAACCGGCACGCTACGGTTCGCCTGTGGAGGACTTAAGGGCGATTTGTCAGGATGTACAGAGCTTCCTGTCCCGCCATTATCAGATCACGCTCACCTTCTCCGTAAGCTCTGTTCGCCGTTCCGTTGCGTCCCTGGGCGAGGCCTACAAGGAAGCGATGGACGCCATGGAATTCAAGCTGGTAATGGGCAGCCGTTCCATCCTTTTCTATGAGGAGCTGCAAGGCAAGGAGCCTCTGCCCTTACGGGAGGGCTACTTCTATCCGCTGCAGGTGGAGCAGCAGTTAATGAATGCTGTGAAGACAGGCGATTATACCCTGGCCCGGATCATTCTTCATGATATTATCAGCCGGAACCTGGAGGGCAACCGCCTCTCCGTCTCCTTAACCAGGTGCCTGATGTTCAATCTGGTCAGCACGTTCATCAAGATCATCAGCGAAATAGGCGGGACGGAAGAGAGCGGATTAATGAACAGCCCCCGGTGGATCGATGAGCTGGCGGCGGCGGAAACCATGGAGGAGATGGTCAGCCAACTGGAGCTTCTGCTCCGGGAGGTCTGTGATTATACCTTATTGAAGCACAGGCTCAGCAAGCAGGATATCCGGCATCAGGAGGTATTTGCCCTGTGTGAGGAAGTGAAGCAGTACATTCAGACCCATTTCTCCAGCTTTGACCTGAACCTGACGCTGCTGGGAGAGCAATTCCGGATGAAGCCAACCTACCTGTCCGGCCTGTTCAAGGAGCATGTCGGAGAAGCACTGCTGGATTATATGAACAAGGTGCGCATCAGTCATGCCAAAGAGCTGATTGAAGTCCACCAAACAACAGTTACAGAGGCAGGAAGGCAATGCGGCTTCCGCGATGTGAATGTATTTATCCGGACCTTCAAGAAGGCAGAGGGGATTACCCCCGGGAAATTCAAGGAGATGACAGCAGCGAAAAAGACCTGAAGCGGGTCTTTTTTTCGCGTCAATCGATTCGATTGGAGCTATATGCGATGCCTTCGGCGGGAAAAGCGATCCCATTGGATATTAATACGATATATTTTTTGCAGCTTGCAGTGCTATTTTGGTAAGGAGACGAACAACGGGAGTGTCACACCGTCTTCTCGATCCGTTCAATCCATCACAGGAGGTCAAATGCATGGCTATGAAGAGAAAGCAGTGGCTGACGGCTGCCGTTACGGTCAGCCTGCTCAGTACGACAGTATTATCCGCATGCTCCAAATCAGACGAAGGGAAGGAGTCCGGTCCGGCTCCCTCCAGCAATCCAACCGCAGCTTCGGGTGCTGCTGCATATCCCTTGAAGACAGATGCCACCCTCAGCATCTGGGGGGAAATTGATGCTACCATACTGCCGCTCTACTCCACCAGAGGAGACACCCCTTTTTACAAGGAGCTGGAAAAAGCTACCGGAGTGAAGGTGAAATTTACTCATCCAGCCCTGAATCAGGCGAAGGAGCAGTTGAACATCATGTTTGCCTCGGGAGAGCCTACCGACATTATTGAGTTTAACTTCAAGGATCTGTATCCCGGCGGTCCCACTAAAGCAATCAAGGACGGCAATATTCTGAAGTTGAATGACCTGTTTGCCAAATACGCCCCAAATTTGACCGCCTACCTGAAGGAGCACCCGGAAGTTGACAGGCAGATCAAAACCGATGACGGTTCCTATTACGGCTTCCCGTTCATTCGCGGCGATGATTTTCTGACCGTTTACCAGGGCCCGATTATCCGCAAGGACTGGCTGGATGAACTGGCGCTGCCTATCCCGGAGACGATGGATGAATGGTATACCACTTTGAAGGCCTTTAAGGAAAAGAAGGGAATTGAAGCGCCTCTCACCTTCCAAAGCCAGCCACGGCTGCTGGAGCATCTGTATAATGGCGCCTTCATCGGGGCATTCGGCGTCAACCGCTCCTTCTATCAGGAGGATGGGAAGGTGAAGTTCGGTCCTGCCGAGGCAGGCTATAAGGAATTTCTGGCCACCTTCCGCAAGTGGTACGCCGAGGGGCTGATTGACAAGAATATTGCCACGATCGACTCCAAGCTGCAAACCGCTCAGATTACCTCCGGCAAGTCCGGGGCAACAATCGGCAATGTAGGCGGAGGCATTGGCCAGTGGCTGCCGGTCCTGAAGGGCAAGGATGCCAAGGCACAGCTGGTTGGAGCGCCATATCCCGTCTTGAAGAAGGGCGACACGCCCAAGTTCGGGCAAAAGGATTTTGTCGCCTCCTCCGGCGGATTCTTCGCCATATCCCCGCAAAGCAAAAATGCGGAGCTTGCCGTCAAGTATCTGGACTTTGGCTACAGCAAGGAAGGAGCGCTCTTCTACAACTTTGGCAAGGAGGGGGTAGGGTATAACCTGGACAGCGCCGGATACCCCAAGTACAGCGACCTTATTATTAACAACCCGGATAAGCATCCCATGGTCACCGCGTTGATGCTTTACACCCGGGCTCCCATGTCTCCCTCCATTCAGGACAAACGCTATGGGGAGCAATACTTCGCGATGGCCGAGCAGCGCTCCGCAATCGATGCATGGAAGAAAACAGATAAGGACAAATATTCGCTTCCCCCTTCAACGCCCAATACGGAGGAAAGCTCCGAATTCGCCAAAATCATGAATGAGATCAATACGCTTGTTGATGAAACAACGGCCAAGATCATTATGGGCAACGAACCGGTAGAATACTTCGATAAGTATCTGGAGAAGCTGAAGTCCTTGAAGATTGACCGCGCTATCGAAATTCAGCAGGCTGCCATGGAGCGCTACAACAAGCGGTAGAGAATGCACAGAGCAAAAGGGCGAGGCCTGCTCTTCGCCCTTTACAAGGAAGGAATTGGGAGATGCCATCCAGTAATCTGAAAATAAAATTTCTTAAGGACCTGTCCCGCAACCGGCTTTTATACATGATGATGCTTCCGATTATCGCTTATTATATTATCTTTCAATATTCCCCCATGTATGGAGCGATTATTGCCTTTAAGGATTACACGCCCGTGCATGGCATTGCCGGCAGCGACTGGGTGGGATTGGCTCATTTCCGGGATTTCTTCTCGGGCTACTATTTTTGGCGTGTGCTGAAAAATACGCTGCTGATCAGCCTGTACACCCTGCTGTTCGAATTTCCCGCACCGATTATTCTGGCCCTGCTCATCAATGAGCTCCGCGGAAAGCTGTTCAAGAAGATCATTCAAACGCTGACCTATATGCCCTATTTTATCTCGCTGGTGGTTATTTGCGGCATCGTCAAGGACTTCACCAACAGCGGAGGAGTCGTCAACGATCTTGTCGTCTTCCTGGGCGGGAAGGACACCTCCATGCTGCAGAATTCAGACTGGTTCCGGTTCATCTATATCGCCTCCGAAATCTGGCAGCGCATCGGCTGGGAGTCGATCATCTATATTGCGGCGCTGATGGGAATTGAACAGGAGCAGTATGAGGCGGCGGAGATTGACGGAGCAAGCCGGCTGAAGCAGATGCTTCACATCACGCTGCCCGGCATCCTCCCGACCATTACGATCATGTTCATCCTGCGGATGGGGAATATGCTCAATGTGGGCTTTGAAAAAATCATTCTGCTGTATAACCCGTCCATCTACGATACAGCAGATGTCATCTCTTCTTATGTATACCGCAAGGGGCTGCTGGAATACAGCTGGAGCTTCAGCTCGGCGGTTGGTCTGTTTAACTCGGTTGTAAACCTGCTGCTGCTGGTCGGGGCCAATTATCTGAGCCGCCGGATCAACAAGCAAAGTCTATGGTAAGGGGGGAGGAGTGGAAATGAAAAAAGCGACAATCCCGGAAAAAGCCTTCGACGGGGCCATTATTGCGATAGTCACCCTGCTTGCGGTTATCTCCGTATATCCCTTGCTGTATGTGGCTTTTGCCTCAGTCAGTGACGGTGATCAACTGATGTCCCACACGGGTCTGCTGCTGAAGCCGTACAGCTTCAATCTGGATGCCTATCATATGGTGTTTAAGAACCGGAATATTCTGACCGGTTACAGCAATACGCTGTTTATTGTATTCGCCAGCCTGCTGATCAACCTAACGATGACCTCCATGGCAGCTTACGTGCTCTCCCGCAAGCAGGTGCTGTGGAATCCGCTGTTTATGTTCATGATCGTGTTTACCATGTTCTTTCATGGCGGACTGATTCCCTTCTATCTGATCGTCAAGGGTGTGGGCCTGCTTAATTCCTTATGGTCGGTTATCATTCCTTTTGCCATCAATACCTTTAACCTTATTATCATGCGCACCTCGTTTATGGCCATACCCGATACCCTGGAGGAGTCGGCCAAGATAGACGGAGCCAATCATTTCGTCATTTTCACCCGAATTATTATTCCGCTGTCCCTGCCTGTCCTGGCAGTCATTACGCTCTATTACTCCGTTGAGAAGTGGAACGCGTGGTTCTATGCTTCGATCTTTCTGAAGGACCGGGAGATGTATCCGCTGCAGCTTATCCTCCGGGAAATTCTGATTGCCAATAATACGGACAGCATGTCCGGCGGCACCTCGATGGACCGCGGCGTTCAGGTGGCGGAAACGATCCGGTATGCTACGATTATGGTCGCAACAGTGCCTATTCTGTTCGTCTATCCCTTTGTGCAAAAATATTTTGTCAAAGGGGTTATGGTGGGTGCGCTTAAGGGCTGAACATAACCCATGCTCTCGTACGGACGATCTCCATTAAACCAATCAGGAGAAGGAGGAATGCATGAACGATGGCACATAAAGAGACGGGAAGCGAAAATCCGCTGCTGCTCTGGTATGACCGGCCGGCTGCGGAATGGACGGAGGCCCTGCCCGTGGGCAACGGCCGCTTGGGCGGGATGGTTTATGGCGGGGCGCCATGCGAAAGAATTCAACTGAATGAAGATACACTATGGTCCGGCTATCCCAGAGACGATGTGAATGAGCAGGCCTTCTCCCACTTGGCTGCTGCAAGGGAGCTGTTGTCCGCCGGGCAGTACAGGCAAGCGGAGCAGATCGTGGAGGCCCATATGCTGGGCGCCTGGTCACAATCCTATCTTCCGTTGGGCGAGCTGCTGATTGATCATCCTGATGCTTATGAACAGGAGCTTTCCTGCTATCGAAGGGAGCTGGACGTAGATAGCGCAATCGCCGCCACCCTGTTCCATACACAAGCAGGGGCTTACCGGCGGGAGGTCTGGTGCAGCAGCCCTGACCAGCTTCTCACGGTCCGCATTACGTCCACTTCTCCGGGCGGCTTGGATCTGAATGTGAGGCTGGAGAGCCGGCTTGCTGCCCGGGCCCACTCCCAAGACACCACGATCATGCTCCGGGGAGAGTGCCCCAGCCATGTGGAGCCGGAATATGTGGCAGATTGCCCGAACCCCATCGTATATGAACAGGGACGCGGTTTAACATTCTCTCTCTACGCCGAGGTGAAGACAGAGGGCGGGCAGGTTCATGTTACAGCAGAGCACGAGATTCAGGTTAGAAAGGCGGCGGCCGTTACCATCTATGTGGCGGCGGCAACGAATTATGCCGGATATCAGGTGCGGCCGGAGGATTCCCGCATCGATCCCGACCTGATCTGCACACAGCGGCTTGCCGGAATGGACAGCCATTCCCATGCTGCAAGTAAAGCACGGCATGTCCAGGACTACCGCTCCTTGTTTGGCCGAATGGAGTTGGACCTGGGAACCACCGGGAATGCCGTTCTGCCGACGGATGTCCGGCTGCAGCGGTTGTCTGCCGGAGAAGCGGACCCGCAGCTGTTTGCCTTGTATGTCCAATTCGCCCGTTACCTGCTGATATCGTGCTCGCGCCCGGGCACACAGCCGGCTAACCTGCAGGGGATCTGGAATGCGGAGCTCCGGCCGCCATGGAGCAGCAATTACACCATTAATATTAATACGCAGATGAATTATTGGCTTGCCGAGGCGGCCAATCTAAGTGAATGCCATGAACCGCTGCTGGAGATGATCGGGGAGCTGGCTGTAGCCGGACGCAGGACGGCTGCTGTTCATTATCAGTGCTCCGGCTGGGTGGCCCATCATAATGTGGATTTGTGGCGAAAAAGCACACCGGTGGCGGGCTCCTCCAAATGGGCCTTCTGGCCGCTGGGCGGAGCATGGCTGTGCAGACATTTGTGGGAGCATTTCTGCTACACGCAAGACGATCGTTTCCTGGCCGGGCAGGCCTACCCGATTATGAAGGAGGCGGCCTGCTTTTGTCTGGAATGGCTGATCGAGGACGGGCAGGGGTATCTGGTTACCAGTCCCTCCACCTCTCCGGAGAATCTGTTCCTGACAGACAACGGAGAGCCCTGCGGCTTAAGCGTGGCTTCCACAATGGATATGTCCATCATCCGGGAGCTGCTGGGCTTCTGCCTGGAGGCGTCCCGTTGCCTGGGCGTGGATGAGGATTTCCAGGCTCAGCTCACCCAGGCGCTATCCAGGCTGTACCCCCTGCATATCGGGCAATACGGCCAGCTGCAGGAATGGTACCGGGACTTCACGGAGGCGGACCCTGGGCATCGCCATCCTTCCCATTTATACGGGCTGTACCCGGGCAGCCAAATCTCGCCAACCGGTACAACGGAGCTGGCTGAAGCGTGCAAGGCGGCATTGGAGCGCAGGCTTGCCCATGGTGGCGGGCAGACCGGCTGGAGCTGCGCCTGGATGATTAACCTCTGGGCGCGCATGCTTCAGCCGGACCAAGCCTATGTCTATGCCTGGACTCTGCTGACCCGGTCCACTTATCCGAATCTGCTGGATGCCCATCCTCCGTTTCAGATTGACGGTAATTTCGGGGGAGCCGCCGGGATGCTGGAGATGCTGGTGCAAAGCCATGAGGGAGAGCTCCACCTCCTGCCTGCGCTGCCGGAAGCATGGCCGGACGGACGCGTCCAAGGCATACGCGCCAGAGGAGGGTATGAAGTAGATCTGGAGTGGCAGCAGGGCAAGGTGACTCGCTTACGGGTCCAGTCTCTGCACACCCGGAGCTGCCGGATCAGAACGCCGAATCCTGTCCGGCTTCAGTTGGGAGGTGAGGAGCTTCAAGCAGCGCAGATAGACACCAATGCTTGGCAATTCCACTGCATGGCCAGACGATCCTACGAATTCTTGGCAGACGTCTGAGCGTCCACACGAGGAGGATTATAATGAAGAGAGTCAGCAGCTCCGCAAGAGGCAAGCTGTCCATATTGCTGATTGCCTGTTTGGTCAGTTCTATCCTGAGCCTTGCCCCCAGCCTGTCCCAGACAGCCTATGGGGCAAGTCTGTTCGAGGATGGGTTTGAAAGCGGTTTCGGAAATTGGACGGCGGTGTATGGGACCCCGTCCGCCAGTACATTCAGAACGCATAATGGCGCTGCCAGCTATGAGATGGCTCAGGACCAGGCGGTCATTCGCCATGATTCCCCGTCGGCTGCGGGCAAGGTTGCGGTTGTCTGGTTTTACGACAATGCAGCAGACACCTCCTTGACAGCCGCCGCTTTTGCCGACTCCTCGGGCAGCCAGATCGGATTGGGTGTATATGCTCCCGTCTCGGCAACGAGGTACGCCTATCGGCTTGGCACTGACTTTATTGCAACCACTATTACCCGGACAACCGGCTGGCACAGTCTCGTGTTCGATTACACCTCGGGAACGGACGTGAAGTTGTACATGGATCAAAGTCTGGTTGCAGCCTCACCCTTGCTGACCAGCTTTACGAGCATCTCCATCGGGGATTTTTGGACGGGACACACGGCTGCCGGAAGCTACTTTGATGATATTCGCATTCAGGACACGGTGCCCTGGCAGTCCTATGTTCTTCCGTATACACCGGCAGTACCGGCATCCATGTTGTTCTATGATGACTTTGAGAACGGATTTGCCAATTGGACCACGATGATGGGTACACCCACCGTTAGTCTGGCGCAAGCCCATGCGGGTACCCGGAGCTATGCGGTGAATGAAGACAATGACGTCATTCAGCATAATATGCCGGGACTAACCAATAAAGCGGTAGTCGCCTGGTTCTATGACGATGCCAGCGATCTATCCGAGCAGGCCATGGCCTTTGTTGACGGCAGCCGGAGCAATATTGCATTGGGGGTCAATACTCCGACAACTGCAACCCAGTATGTCTATCGGGTAGGAACAACCTATACGGCCTCCGGGGTGACCCGCACCACCGGCTGGCATAGCCTGGGCTTTGATTACCGCTCCGGCAATCAGGTAACGCTGTACATCGATGGCAATCAGATACTCACAACCACGGCCGAGATTTCTTTCAAACGGATCGCGTTAGGGGATTATTGGAACGGCAGCAAGGAGACTGTGTATTTCGATGATATCAGCGTAGGGGACTATTTCCCCTGGGAGACCTTCCTCGACAGCTTCGAGAACGGTCTGGGAAATTGGACCGCCAGCGTCGGCACGGCTTCAACAAGCACGGTACAGGCCCATTCAGGCACCCAAAGCTATGTCATTAATGAGGATACGGATGTTATTACGCATAATATGGCGGCACTGACCAATAAGGCTGTCCTGGTCTGGTTCTACGATCATGCGGAAGATACCTCGGCCCAGGCCCTGGCCTTCGCGGACGGCAATCTGAGCAATGTTGCCCTTGGCGTGAATACCTCCACCTCCACCAACAAATATGTCTATCGGATTGGCAGTACGTATACCGCGTCAACCGTCAACCGCACGACAGGCTGGCATAGCTTCGGCTTCGATTACCGCACGGGTACAGGTGTTGCGCTGTATATTGACGGGCAGCAGGTGACAGCAACCGAAGCAGAGAAATCATTCAAACGAATTTCCCTGGGGGATTACTGGAGCGGCAGCTTGGAGACCGTATACTATGACGATATCAGCATCCGCGATTATTTCCCTTGGGAAACGGCTCCCGGCCCTAATACGGCTGTGATCGCTCCCGGCGCGGCCCTGTCCTTTGAAGCAAGCGGAGCCTGGAAGAGTGAAGCCTATCTGCTTGAGGATAATCCCAGCTTCCAGGAAAGGGATCTGCTTGAATCCAACACGACCAGCCTTGCCGCTCTGAACAGCGGTGTAAGCTTATCGGAGGCTCATGTGAAGCAGGGAACCTATTCGGGCAAATGGGCCAATCATCCTTTTTATCCCACGATCTCGACGCGTTATGTGAATCCCGATTGGTCCACCTCCAACACCGTCTCCTTCTGGGTGTATTCCGAGAAGGTGACGCATGAGAATGCAGCCATGGTTGTGTTCTCTGATAACCCCGCTACTTATACGAAGGAATTCTATCATTATACATTTAACATTGACTGGACCGGATGGAAGAAAATCGAGATCCCGTTCGCGGCATTCTCCTCCTATGGAGATACGGCAGGCTGGAACAGCATTCAAGCCGTTTATTTCTCCACGAAATTATTCAACCGGCAGCCGAGTCCCGACACGGTGCTCTATCTGGATGATATCCAGTTAACAAGCAATTCCGCCGCTTATCTGAATCAGCTGCTCCTTGCTATTCCGGTACCCGAAACGACCGTCTCCTATATAACGAAATATCCGGCAGGCTTCGAGTCCATGAGCTTTGACGACTATCTGCTGTATGTCAACAACAAGATGGAATATTCCACCGCCTCCGCGGCGCGGCAGCAGGAGCTGGCAGCCGAGAATCTCCAGCTTCTGAACCGGTATAGCGTAACAGCCGACACCTATTCTCTGGAGCAGTTCGTGGAGACGAGAACGAGGATCGCGGCCGTCCATGACATCGTGCCATTCGACACATCCGTGATGAATAAGGCCGGTGCTGAATTAAGCAATCCACCGCCTGCCGGACCGATTCGCTATCAGGCCTATTGGAAAAATGAGCGTGCTCTGTTCGGCTACAATCCAAGCTTCAATCCGTCCCCGGTCAGTATCGCTCCGGACGGCCATCTGTATATCAAATACGGGGACAGCATCATCCAAACCTACAACAGCAGCAAGGGCAAATGGTACAGTCTGGACATTGAACCGGTATTTGAGGCTTTCGTCAATCAGCAGCTGGGCTGGTTCAATTACCGGCACCGGAACGATTACGCCTACAATGATGCCAATATCCGCTTCGACAGCAGCGGAGACGCCTATATGCTCACGACGATTCAGCAGCTGCTGGAAGACGGCAGCAAGGGAGTCTTTGCCGGACTGCTGCTGCATTCCAAGGACCATATGAAGACCTGGCAGGTATACCAGCTGCCGACACCGTTCGGGAAGCTGGAGAATATCGAAGCCCACAACAGTGATGCGTTGAACAATCCGCCGATTATTACGCTGCATAAGGGATTTCTGGAGCCCACTGACGGGGCAGGCTATTTGCTTGTTCCCAGGAAGAACGGCGACGGCACCCTCGATCTTTCGGAGCAAGTAAAATTTGCCGATAAGGTTATCTTCTCCGCGGCCAAGCACTCCGGCGATTCGAATATTGCCGTAACCAAGGGGAATAAGGTCTACCTGGTATATGCCGTTACGGATCTTGACCAGGCGCCTCCAATCCCGGCGAATCACCCGGCAAGCGCCTTCAGCTGGAAGAAGGGAGCGACGACCTATTACAGCGCCAATGGCGTGCCGTCCTATGCGGTTGTATACGACTTGATTACCAAACAGCTGTCAGCCCCCGTGTTCATCGGGTATGGAGGCCGTGCGATTGACGATCACAACTGGCCCGTGCTAAGCCTCGACAGCGCAGGCAGGCTCCATGTTTTCATGAACGGCCATCATGATCCGACCATGTATGCGGTCTCCACTCTTCCCGAGGATATCACCTCCTGGTCGACGCCTGCTCCGATTGGCACGGATAACTCCTATGCTTCCATGGTAATCGACGCGAACGACACGATCTATATGATAACCCGGGATTCGGAGGTCGGGTACAGCAATGACCTTGGCCTCTTCCGGAAGAAGTCGGGACAAGGCTGGGAACCGGTTCAATTTCTGGTGGAACGCTTCAAGTCCTTCTATGAGGTATGGAATCAGAAGCTGGCCTTGGACCCGGGCACAGGGAAGCTGTATCTCACCTATTACGGGCAATCCAGACAATCCCAAGTATATAAGGATGAATATGATGCGCTAAATTATGTGTGGCCGGACAAACAAGCGCTATTTGATCCCGAGGGAGCTTATCTGCCGATTGGAACATCCAATCAAAAGACGGGCAAGCAATATCGGGCTATTCTCCCGACTCCTTCCGAGCTGGTCACGCTTATTTCCGATGATGGCGGAGATCACTGGCACCTGTCCACCACCGCAGATTTTGTGCAAACTGCTCCGTAGCTCCGCAAGATTCCCTTTTTTCATAAGCATTTATCTGCAAAAGCTTCAGCAAGAGCCGCGGCGTAAAGCTGCGGCTCTTGCTGTGCAGGTGTTGCTATGCAGGGGTTGCTATGCAGGGGTTGTTGTCCAGATGCTGTGCAGAGCGTTCAGCCTTCCTGCCACCAAGGGGCTCCTGGATACGAACCCTTCCCCAAAATAACCGGCTCGCCGATTCTAGGTGTGGCAACCGTCACATTGTTCTTCTGTGCGGCGGCAACCGCCCGTTCAATGGGCTCGGTCCAGGCATGCACCGACAGGGTGAACGCGCCCCAATGAATAGGCAGCAGCACCTTGCCGCCCACGTCCAGGTGAGCCTGCACTGTCTCCTCCGGCATCATATGAATCGCCGCCCACTGCTCATTGTATTGGCCGCACTCCATTAACGTCAGGTCAAACGGGCCGTAGCGTTCGCCGATCTGGCGGAAGTGGGGCCCGTACCCGCTGTCCCCGCTGAAATAGATCTTCTCGCTGCCCCCGTCAATCACCCAGGAGCACCACAGTGTGGCATTGCGGTCTGTCAGGCTCCTGCCGGAGAAATGGCGGGACGGCGTGCAGGCCAGCTTCAGCCCGGCGAACTCCAGTTCATCCCACCAGTCCGCTTCGGTAATCTTCTCACGGGGCACTCCCCACCGCTCCAGATGCGCGCCTACGCCCAGGGGAACGAAGAAACGGGACACCTTCCGGTTCAGCCTTCTAATTGATCCATAGTCCAGATGGTCATAGTGGTCATGGGACAGGATCACGGCATCAACATCCGGCAGGCTGTCCACATCGACAGGCGGCGTGCGGCTGTACCGTTTCCCGCCAATGAAGGGAAAGGGGGACGGCGCGGGACCGTACATGGGATCGAGCAGCAGCGTCCGCCCGTTCAGTTGAAGCAGTAAGGATGAATGACCGAACCAGATAACCTTGGTGTGGGCTGTGTTCTGCAGGTCGGCAGGATTAAGCTCCAATGTGGAAAGTGCGCGGCGGGGTCTCCTGTTCTGCCCTCCTCTGGCCAGTTCTGCGGCAACAGACAGCATTCCCCGGAGGCTGGTATTCATAACAGTGGGAATCAGATTAAGAAACCGGCGCTGCGAGTAATTGGCGGAGCCCTTCATGGCAAGCTGCCGATCTCCTGTCGCCCGCGCCCCCAGCGGGGGATACAGCCTAACCAGCAGAACTCCTGCCGCCACTAGCATCAACACAAGAACGATCATCATTTTTATCCCTCGCTTCTATTCATACTCCTATTCGTTTTTCGTGACAGCCACGAAACCTCTGTCATCATTATGCACCATTTCCCGGCCAATAGGAAACGTCTCCCCCCAGCATCAGGAATAGCTCCATATCCGGAACATGAACGATGGTTTCCTCCTGCCTGACGGGGATATCGTGGGTTAAATCAGTACTATCCCCGTGCAAAAGATGTGCATGAACAAGCCTTTCGCCAAGCTAATTCCCGCGAAGGCCCGTTTGGGACAACGCTCTGTCAGATGGTTGAAACGGTACTATTGTCTGTTATGTGCAGCCGTCCTACCATAAGGGAGCAAGCACTTCGCTGCATAACGCATAAAGAAAGGAGGAGTCACCCATGAATTCCGTTGAAGCGGATGTGACCATACAGCAGTCCATTCGGAAGAAGCGGCCGGCGCTGGTGCAGGATATTATCCGGGACCGGTGGCTGTACGCCATTTTAGTCCCCGGTGTTCTTTATTTCCTTTGTTTCAAATATGTGCCCATGCTTGGATTGGGAATGGCTTTTCTGGATTACAAGCCCCATCTCGGTTTTCTCGAAAGCCCCTTTGTAGGCTTGAAGCACTTCGAGCGGTTTTTCACCGAGCCCCAGTTCTGGCAGCTGTTCCGCAATACCTTCCTGCTCGCCATCTACAACATGATTTTCTTCTTCCCGCTTCCTATTGTTCTGGCGTTGATGCTTAATGAGGTCCGGCACGAGTTCTACAAGCGCTCGGTGCAGACGATTATGTATTTGCCCCATTTTATCTCGTGGGTAGTCGCTGTGGGTATCTTCTACATCATGTTCACGACAGAAGGCGGAGTGGTAAACGAGATCATCGCCAGGATGGGCATGGATAAGGTCCCGTTCCTGTTAAGTGAAGGCTGGTTCCGCACCATGATCATCAGCCAGTCCATCTGGAAGGAGGTAGGCTGGGGAACGATTATCTTCCTGGCAGCCCTCTCGGGAGTGGATACGCAGCTGTATGAGGCCGCCCGGATGGACGGCGCGGGCCGGTGGAGACAGCTGTGGAATATTACCCTGCCTTCCATCCGGAGCACCATCATCATCTTGTGCATTCTTCGTCTGGGCACATTCCTGGATGTAGGCTTCGAGCATATCTTCCTGATGTTGAACTCCATGAACCGCGAGGTTGGCGAAGTATTCGATACGTATGTCTATACCAAGGGCCTGACCCAGGCGCAGTACAGCTACAGCGCAGCTGTAGGCATGTTCAAGTCGGTAGTCGGCCTGACCCTTGTGTTGGGAGCCAACTGGACCGCCAAGAAATTCGGCGAAGAAGGCGTATATTAAAATTCAGGGATGTGAAATCCATGCGGGGACAGGATAAAACAGTCGGGGACCGTATCTTTTTGACCGTCAACTATTCGCTTCTGTTTATATTCTCCATGATTACGATTATTCCGTTCATCTATATTATCGCGGTTTCCTTTGCTACACCTCAGGAGATCAGTAAGGGCGGGCTGATGCTGTTTCCTACCGAATTCACCCTTTCGGCCTACAGATACATCTTCTCCACCGACACCATGATTCGCTCACTGCTGGTCTCGATCTATATCACCCTATTCGGGACTCTGATCAATCTGGTCCTGACTTCGCTGATGGCCTATCCGCTATCCCGCCAAACCCTGCGGGGCCGTCAGCCGCTCTTGCTGATGGTGCTGGTAACCATGCTGTTCAGCGGCGGCATGATTCCTACCTATTTCGTCGTCAAGGGCTTCGGCTTGATCAATACCTATTGGTCGCTCATGATCCCCACGGCAATCAGTGCGTTCAACTTGATTGTGCTTAAGAATTTCTTCCAGCAGATTCCCGAAGGCTTGGTGGATTCGGCCAAGATTGACGGCAGCAATGATCTGGGCATCCTGTTTAGGATCATCATTCCCCTGTCCCTTCCGGCTATGGCCACATTCGGCCTGTTCTATGCGGTAGGGCATTGGAACACGTATTTCAACGCCGTCATGTACATTAACGATTCCGAGAAATTCCCCGTACAGATTGTGCTGAGGCAGGTCATTCTCCTGTCCCAGGGGCAGATCGGGGATTCGGCGCAGAATGATGTGGTCGATTTCTTGCCCCAGACCGTACAAATGGCTACTATCGTAGTAGCAACCGTTCCTATTCTGCTGGTATACCCGTTCCTGCAGAAGCATTTTGCCAAGGGTGCCATGCTGGGGTCCGTCAAGGGATAACAGCCGCCATATGCCTTACTTTTTATCCGCTTGATACGAAGAACAACCAAACAGGAGGGGTCAAGCATGCAAAGAAAGCAAGCTGCTGCATTGCTTTTCACAATGACACTGGCTGCGGGTTCAATAGCCGGCTGCGGTCAGGAGGAGGAAACCGCAGTCGAGGCGAAGCCGGCGGAAAGTGCCAAGCCGTTCGAAATGACCATTGCCACTCCCCAGGTAGGGGAAGCTCCCAAGGCCGACGGGGAAGTGGAGCTGGCCATTGAGAAGTACACCAATACGAAGCTGGATATCCAGTGGATTCCCCCGGCCGCTTTTGAGGACAAGAAGAACATTATGATCGCATCCAACGAGATGCCCAAAGCGTTCAAGCTGACCTATAACGCGACTACTCTGAGTGCCATCCAATCCGGCCTGTTCTGGGATATTACCGACTATCTGAAGGACTACAAGAATCTGGCCGCGGAGAACCCTACTTATTACAACAACATCAAGATCGACGGCAAGCTGTACGGGCTCCCCCTCTACCGGGATATTGGCCGGGCGGGCATTATTTACCGCAAGGACTGGTATGATGCACTGGACTTGAAAACTCCCTCCACTCTGGATGATTGGTACAACATTATGAAAGCGATCGCAGAAAAGGACCCGGATAAGAACGGCCAGGCCGATACCTATGCGGTGTTCCTGGACAAATCCTACAACGGAGCCACCGACAGCGGCGCGCTGATGACCCGGCTGGCCGTCCCGCAGGGAGCGCCCAACAAATGGGGGGTAGTGGACGGTAAAGTGACCCCTGAATTCATGACCCAGCCCTATGTGGATGTTCTGAAGATGTTCCGCAAGCTCTATGCGGAGAAGGCCATCAACCAAGACTTCTCGGTTATTCAGCGGGCCGATTCCCAAGCCAAGTTCAATGCGGGCAAAGCCGCCATTCATAATGCGCCTGCCTCCGCAGGTGCCAGCTCCATCGACAACATGCTGAAGTCTGTGCCCGCCGGGGTGGGAGATATCGAGCCTTATCTGGGGCCAAACGGCATACGCGTGCCTGCCGAGTCGGGAAATAACGGCTTCTATGTCTTCCCCAAGTCCAGCGTGAAAACCGAAGCGGAGCTTAGACAGGTACTCACCTTCTTCGACAAGATGCTGGATGCGGAGATGTCCACGCTGCTCACCAGAGGAATTGAGGGCAAGCATTTTGCCAAGACCACGAACAACAAAGTGAAGATGACCGATCTGGCGCTGTTCAATGTGGAAGTGAAGCCCTTCCGGGACAGCCTGCCTTCCTTCGAGGTGGGAGGCAAAGGGCTGCAGGCGGAATTGACACCGCTGCAGGAAAAGGGCTGGAAGATCGTCGCCGATAATCTGCCTCATGTTGTGCCCAACGTAGCCCTCACCTTCACCTCCGACACCTATACCGAGAAGGGCGCGGAGCTTGACATTCTGATCGGCGATGCCCAGACCAAGTATATTATGGGCAAGATTGATGACGCAGGCTGGCAAGCTGAGGTGGAGAACTGGAAGAAAGCCGGCGGAGACAAGATTATCGCAGATTATACCGCCCAATATAACGCCCAATCGAAGAAATAAGACACATGAAAGGAGAGGCCCTCGAACCGAAGGCTTCTCCTTCATCCTAACAGGGAGATGAACCGAAGATGAAGCTATTGCATGGTGTAACTACAGCGATGTTAACCCCGTTTGACGCCGAGGGACGGATTGATTGTGAGAAGACGGAAGCACTGGCCGAGTTCCTGATTGCCAAGGGTGTCCACGGCCTGTTCCCGCTGGGAACCACCGGAGAGATGTTCAAGCTGTCTGTCGCGGAGCGGAAGGCCATTGCCGGAACCGTGGTCAAGCAAGCCCGGCAGAGGGTGCCGGTCTATATTCACGCAGGAGCCATGACCCAGGAGGATACGCTTGAACTGGCCAAGCATGCCTGTGAGATCGGAGCGGACGGCATTGCTGTGGTAACCCCGGCCTTTATGGGAGTAAACGATGCGGAGGTCGAGCAATATTATGTCACCATTGCCTCCAGTTTGCCGGAGGATTTCCCCATCTATCTCTACAATATTCCCCAGCGTACAGGCAATGACATCAAGCCGGAGGTCGCCGCGCGGATTGCCGCCCGGTGCAAGAACGTAATCGGGATCAAGTACAGCCTGGCTGATTTCCTGCGGACCTATGAATATATGGCAATCAACAACGGCTCCTTCTCCGTGCTGCAAGGGGCGGACCGGCTGTTCCTGCCTGTCCTGGGCATGGGCTGCGTCGGGACCATCTCCAGCGTTTCCTCCGTATTCCCCGAATTGCTGGTGGGGATCTATGACGCCTTCATCCGGCAGGATCTGGCCAAAGCGAAGGAACTGCAGGCCATTACCAACCGCTACAGCGAGATTATGAAGAGCGGCAGCAATAATATGGCCTATTTTAAGGAAACACTGAAGCTCAGGGGCATTGATATCGGCATTCTGCGCGTTCCCCAGCTGGGACTTACCCGGCAGGAGGCTTCCTCCCTGAGAGAGCAGCTGGAAGCGTACAACCGGGTGACCGGACTGGACTTCTATGTATAAGGTACCTGCAGATGTTCTGTAGCCGCTATGACATTTGGAAGCAAGAGCTGCTGCTGTATCCCAAGGCGGTCAACCAGGCTTTGTTTCATATTGCCAAGATGAACCTGGACCAGCTTGCCCCGGGAGAGTACGCCATCAACGGGGAGTTGGTCTACGCCTCAGTCAAGGAAACTCATACTAAGCATTGGACTCTGCAGAAGCCGGAGGTTCACCGCACTTATACGGATATCCATTATCTTATCGAAGGAACGGAAGTGATCCGGTTCGCCCCCGTTACCGCTCCTGCTGTAGTGGCGGAAGAACATTTTGCCACGCGGGATTGCGCCTTGTATGAGCGGGTAGAGGATGAAAGCCAGGTGTTATTGGGACCGGGAAGCTTCGCTGTCTTCTTCCCCGGTGATATCCACCGGCCCTGCTGCAGTCTGGAGAAGGACCTGCCCATCCGCAAAGTGGTGGTAAAAATACACAAGTCCCTGCTGGGCTACTGAAGCTGTAACCGGCAGGAGCAATGAAAGTGGAGTGACACGAATTGGCTTACCCTCAGATTGAACGGCTCAAGGAACAGTACCGGTCAGAGGAAAAATGGTACTCCTTGCGCTGGCACTATATTGAAAGCTGTATTCTTAAAGCTTACATGGACAGCTATAAGCGAACGGGAGATGAAGCCGACTACCGGTTCGTCAAACTATTCATTGACCGGCTGTACGACCAATCGGGGATGATTCCCGGGATCCGGTTGGACTACTACAGCATCGACCAGATTCGGATGGCCTCCGTGCTGCTCTCCCTCTATGAAGTGGACCCGGACCCCAAATACAAGCGTGTCGCCGACCAGCTGTACGGACAGCTTGCCTTCTACCCGAGAACGGACAGCGGCAACTTCTGGCATAAGCAGGATTATCCCCATCAGGTTTGGCTGGACGGTCTGTATATGGGGCAGCCTTTTTATGTGGAGTATGTGAAGCAATTCATTGGAACCCGCGACTATTCGGATACGATTGCCCAGTTTGCCAATATCAGCAGGCACCTGTATAACCGGGAGAACCGCCTGTTCTACCACGCTTATGATGAGAGCCGGTCCATCTTCTGGGCCGATAAAGAGACCGGCCGGTCCCCCCAGGTATGGGCAAGAGCAGTCGGCTGGCTGGCCATGGCTCTGGTGGACGTGCTGGAGCTGCTCGCGGGAGAGCCTGCCGACACAGGCCCATTGCAGGAGCAGCTGCTTGAGGTGATCGAGGGAATGCTGCCGTACCAGCATTCCTCCGGCATGTGGTACCAGGTGGTTGACCGGGGGGCAAGCCCGGGCAATTATCTGGAAGCGAGCGGAACTCTGATGCTGGCCTTTGCCATTCTGAAGGGCGTGCGCCTCTCGCTGCTTCCAAGCCATTGGGCGGTGCGGGGACAAGCCGCCTTCGACGGCACGGCAAGTCACTATCTGCGGGAGGAGCAGGGAGAAGTGCTGCTGGGCGGAATCTGCAAGGGCGCGGGATTGGGCAGAAATCCCGACAGCGGCATCGTGCGCGACGGCAGCTACGAGTATTATGTCTATAACGAAAAGGTGGCCGACAATAACGGGCATGGCGTGGCTGCTTTGCTGCTGGCCTACAATGAGATATGCAGAGCTTTGCTGCCGGATGCGCGCTAGAAGCTTTGTCGCGGATCTAAAGAATGCGGGGTTCTAAGAATACTTTCTGTTAAAATAGGTGAGGAAGTACAAAAACTATAGCAGAAGAGGTATCTCACATTGCCCAAATACTTGGTTCGATTGCTGACCTTCACTTTATTGCTGGCGGCCATTCCCGTATTTTCCATCGGGATGCTGTCCTACTATATTGCATCCAGAGATATCGAAGAAAAGGTTAATGAGGGCAATGTGCAGATCCTGCTGCAAAATCAGATGCGCCTTGAACAGATGCTCCGCAGTGTTGAACTGGCGGCTGTTCAGTACACCAACTCATCCCTTGTCAAGGATACGATTTATAGCGAGCTTACCTACGATGACTTTCAAATCATCGGCGACCTGGCCAAGGGGCTCTATAATCTGCAGGTACTCCCGGGTGTGGCCAATACCTATCTCGTCAAGCTGCAGGAACAGTGGATGATCAGCAATCTTGGATTCAAGACCACTGAGGACTATCCCGACAGGGAGGGGTTGTCCCACTATTCCGCTCATCCGCAGAATCTGTTCTGGATAGCTCCGGGCTCGGACAACCCGGATATGGTCCGTCTGGTTATCAAGCTGCCCATGATCAGTACAACAGCGGAGCCCAAGGCCCTGCTGATCGTAGAGATGTCCAGGTCCGACCTGGATAAGACGCTCACTTCCAACACCCAGTTGGGCAATATCTATGTTCTGAACAAGGAGCGCAGCCCTTTCTTGGACAATCCTGACTCCCAAGAAATCCCCACGCCGATTCTGGAGAAGCTTAGGGCAGCCGGGGAGGAGCAGGGGCAATTCACGGAGGACGCATCCATTGTCAATTACATTGTGTCTCCCTACAATAACTGGTCCTATGTGTCCATTGTCTCTCTCGATGCGGTCACCAAGGAGTCGAAGAAAATTGCGGTGATCACACTGAACGCCTGTCTGATCATCTTCATTGCCATTGCCGCAATCGCCTTCTTCGGCAGCCGGCGCATGTACAGCCCGATACGCAGGCTGTCCCACATCATGGAGCAATTGGGCGGAGAGCCCATCGATCTGAAGCGCCAGGATGAATTCGCCGTTATCCAAGACCGGTACCAGGCTTTGTTCAGCATGCGCAAGCAGCTGCAGCAGCAATTGCAGGGACAGACCCCGCAGATGAGGGAATTTTTCCTGATGAAGCTGTTCCTGGGCCAAATCACCGAAGACGAGTTCGTGCATAAAGGGAAGACCTACGGATTTACTTACAGCCAAAAAACGCTGGGTGTGCTGGTTCTGCAGATTGATACGCTCCAGGATACCAGATACAGAGAAAGCGACAAGGAACTGCTTCTGTTCGCCATCAACAATATCGTGGGAGAGGTGATTGCCGCCAGTCAAATGGTGGGCACGCTCCTGCTGGACCAGTCCCAGGTGACGCTCCTGACCGCCCCTACTAACGATGCTAACGAGACCAAAGCCTACTTTCACGATACCGCAGAGCAGATTCGGGCCAAGGTCCACGAATTCCTGCAATTGCAGGCAAGCATCGGGGTCAGTCAGGGCTTTGTCAGATATACGGATGCGATGAACGCATATGCAGAAGCACTGGAGGCGCTCAAACATCGAATCAGCCTGGGTAATGACATCATTCTTCATTATGGGGACAATGCATCCATGATCGGAACCGGCGATAATATATTCGGTCCCTTGAAGCATCTGGAGGATGTTCTGCTGAATGCGTTGAAGTCAGGAGATGCGGCGTCCGCCCTTGGTTATTATGACCAGTATGTGGCAGCCATAATGGAACGGAGCGTCCAGTTCAACAATTACCAGATTCTCATGGTCCAATTGATTGCCCGGATCTACGGCCTGGTTCAGCAGCAGGGGGAAACGCTGGAGAATCTCATCGGCTCCAATTCCGTCGTGAACCAGTTCATGAAGCTGCGCACCGTACAGGATATTTCCGCCTGGTTCAAAAAGGAGCTGTTGCCGCCCACCCTGGTTTTTCTGCGGCAGCGCTTCGAATCCCAATACACCAATACGGCCCTGCAGATGGTCCAAATGATCCACGACCAGTTTGACCAGGACATTTCTCTGGAATCCTGCGCCGCCCAGTTGAATTTCAATCCGGTCTATCTGAGCCGGGTCTTCAAGAAGGAGATTGGCGTAACCTTTATCGACTATCTGACGGATTACCGGATCAGGACCGCCAGGCAGTGGCTGGAAGAAACGGATCTCAAAATCGTAGAGATTGCGGAACGGCTGAATTACACCACATCTACAGGTTTCATCCGCTCCTTCCGCAAGCTGACGGGAATGACTCCCGGGCAATACCGCGATACGCATACCAAGTCAAAGTAGGTGTCAGGTTGCCATGAATATAGACTTGCTGAGCAAGAAGCTGGCTGCTGTGCGCCATGCGATGAACCGCTGCGGATGGGACGCGCTGGTCCTGACACAGCAGAAGAACATCTCCTGGCTGACGGAAGCGCGCAGCCATATTAATTTGGCCGCGGAGCTGGCCTGCTGTACCGTTATCGTTACACCGCAGCAGTGCTTTCTGCTGTCGAGCAATATAGAGGCGGAGCGAATGACGGCAGAAGAGATCGGCGGGGGATCAGACAATACCTCTATCATCGTGCATCAGTGGCCATGGCATGAGCCTGACGGCAGGCTGCGCGCTATCGGCAGGCTTACCGCGGGCTATGCTTTAGTAATGGACGATTGCCAGCCCTCCGTCGAGTTGGAGTTGTCCCGGCTTCGGACCCATGTGGAGCAGGAGGAGCAGGAGGCATGGAAGCGGCTCGGGAGACTGGCCGCCGGTGCATTGGAGTCTGTGGCACTGGAGTTGAAGCAGGGCCAGTCCGAGTTGGAGATCGGGGGAGCTATGACCCGGCAGTGCCTGGAGCGTGAGCTGGAGGCGATTGTTGTGCTGGTTGCCGCGGATGACCGGGTGAGACAGTTCCGCCATCCCCTGCCCACGCCGCGCAAGCTTGCTTCCTACGCCATGCTGGTGCTGGGGGCGCGGAGCAAAGGCCGGATTGTCTCCTGCACCAGACTGGTCCACTTTGGTCCCCCTTCGCCTGATCTTATACGCAAGCATATCAGTGTGGCAGAGATTGATGCCCGCATCATGAGCGCTACCCGGCCGGGCCGGACCCTGGGCGACATGTATGCGCTGCTTGAGATCTGCTACCTGGATGCCGGGTTCCCCGCGGAGATCGGGCTTCACCATCAGGGAGGGCTAACAGGCTACATGACACGGGAGCAGTTGGCCTTGCCCAACGTGGAGCGGCGGATTGCCCCCAATCAGGTCTACGCGTGGAACCCCTCGATCACCGGAGTGAAATCAGAGGATACGATGCTGCTTGACGGGACGGGCTCTCCCCTTATTCTTACTCATACCGGGAATTATCCTTCCGTGGAGATCCTGCTGGAAGGGCGGCGCTGGAGCCGGCCGGGAATCCTGATCCGGTAGACGCGAACGCCAGATGCGGGTTGATCTCCTCCGCTCCCGGTCGCAGGCAAGCCAAACACCCGTGACGACCCCTCCCGCTCCCCGGACCATGCAACCCAAACACCCGTGGCTCCTCCCGCTCCCCGGACCATGCAACCCAAACACCCGTGACCCTTCTCTTGCCTGTGCCGGGGAGGGGGTGCTTGCTTTCCTGCTGGAACACGAATTGATGCCCCCGCAGCTGCGGTCTGCAGCCGGAACGGTTGCCGTTCCGGCTTGTTTCCCTTGAACCGGCTTGTCTTCTCTTGAGGACACTCCGGTTTTTTACCGTTTTGAAGCAGCACGCATTCCCTTAAATGGGCCGTCTGTGCTGCCAGTGGTAGCGTTGAGCCCATTCTATGCGAAATTTCATACTGAATGGCCTTGCCTGGGGCATGCCATACAATCGCCGCCGGGACCGCTTCAGCTTAACCGGGATAACCGTATACCTTAATATTTCAGATAATCCTTCATATTCGCCGCCCCTGGACCAGCGTAAATTATAAGTATGCAATCTTGCATGCAAGCGCATTGCGTCGAAGAACCCGTCAGGAACAACCGAAGAAACGAACAACAGAGGAAACGAAAGGAAGGAGTTTGCATGAATACCCTCACAGACAGCCGGCCCGCCCTTCTGGCGAATAACCGGAGGAGCCTGCGTGCCAAACATTTTACCCGCTACATGTGGCTGTACTTGTTTCTCATCCCCGGATGCGCCTATCTGCTTGTCTTCAAATACATTCCCGTATTCGGGATTGTGATCGCCTTCAAGGATTTCAGTCTGGTCCGGGGCATCTGGGCAAGCGATTGGGTGGGCCTGGAGAATTTCAGTTACCTGTTCCATTCCCATGATTTCTACGTGGTGCTGCGCAATACCCTGCTGCTCAGCATCTATCAGTTGATCTGGACCTTTCCCGCTCCCATCGTGCTTGCCGTAATGATCAACGAAGTCCGGCATATGGCCTTCAAGCGGATCACGCAAACCATCATTTACCTGCCCCACTTTATCTCATGGGTTGTTCTGGCTGGGATGGTCATCAACTTCCTGTCACCGTCAACGGGTCCGGTCAACCATGTGATCGCCTCTTTCGGATTCAAGCCGATCCCGTTTCTGCTTGAGCCGGATTATTTCCGGACTATCCTGATTTCTGCCGAGGTATGGAAAGGCGTAGGCTGGGGCACGATAATCTATTTGGCAGCCATGACCGGCATCGATCCTACACTCTACGAATCCGCCAAAATGGACGGCGCCACCCGCATCCAGCAAATCCTGCACATTACTCTGCCGGGCATCACTTCAACGGTAATTGTCCTGCTGGTGCTCCAGATGGGCCGCATCCTGGACAACGGCTTCGAACAGGTGTTCCTCCTGTACAATCCGGCCACCTATGAGGTTGCGGATGTGCTGGAAACGTATACGTACCGGATCGGGCTCATCGACGGAAGGCTGTCGTTCTCCGCTGCCGTGGGACTGTTCAAGGCTGTAATCGGCTTCGTTCTGGTCCTGATCGCGAACCGGATTGCCCGTTTGTTCGGACAACAAATATGGTAGGAGAGCCCTTATGAGAAAAAAAATAGAGTTATTCGACGTTATCAATTATCTCCTGATCATACTTATTTGCATCGCCATGCTCTATCCCTTCGTCAACGTAGCCTCCGTTTCCTTAAGTTCCTATTCGGCTTATGTGAACAATCCCATGATGATATGGCCCCGGGAGCTCTCTCTGGACGCTTACCGGGAGATCATGTCCCGCCCGGTGCTGTGGACCAGCTATCTGAACACGATCATTATCACCGTTCTGGGCGTCGTTATGGGTCTGGCTCTCTATGTGCTCACCGCCTACCCGTTATCCAAGAAAATCCTGAAGGGCCGCCGGCTTCTGATGGTAGCCATTATTTTCACCATGCTGTTCAACGGCGGACTGATTCCCAACTACTATCTTATGCGCTCGCTGGGCCTGTTGGATACACTGACAGCTCTGATCGTGCCCGCCCTGTTCTCCGGGTTCAATCTGATCCTGATGAAAAACTTCTTCGAGTCGCTTCCCGAAGAGCTGGAGGAGGCCGCCAGCATGGACGGCGCTTCCTACCCTTACATTCTGCTGCGGATTGTCGTGCCGCTCTCCAAGCCGATTATCGCCACCCTGGCTTTGTTTGCCGCAGTGGGATACTGGAACAATTTCTTCAATGCCATCATCTACATTCATTCCCAAAGCAAATGGCCGCTGATGCTGTTCCTGCGGGAAATCATCGAAGCCGCCAGCATGCTCGCCAACACCGCCAACACCGCAGAGATCAACGCCAATCAGGTGACCTCGGAGAGCATTCAATATGCGACTCTGATGCTGGTCATGGTCCCCATCCTGATGGTGTATCCGTTCTTGCAGAAGTACTTTGTCAAAGGCATCATGCTCGGCTCTGTAAAAGGCTGACTAAAGCTCCAGATGGCAATGGGAGTCTTCCCGTTATCATAAAACTGAACTATTATTACTATAGGAGATGAACAAGATGAACAAAAAAGGGGTATTCACCGGTTTTATCTGCCTGACATTGGCATCCGCGCTGACTGCATGCGGAGATGGCGCCAACAATACCGACCCTGCTCCGTCGGATTCGGCGAAGCCATCGGCGGGTGCCGCTGCTGCCAGTCCCACCGCTTCCGCACCGGTTACGCTGAAGATCATGGCCAATTACGACACGCCTGATATTTCCGAAACGGACAAGAAATTTGTCGCCCAGTTGGAAGCCCATAATAATGTGAAAATTCAGTGGGAAATTCCGCCGGTAACGGGCTACAAGGAAAGAGTGCAGCTCATGCTGGCCTCGGGGGACTATCCCGATGTGGTCTTCTTCCCGGGCACTTCGGATGCCAGCTTCCAGAACGCCCTGAAGGATGGCATCATCATTCCGGTCAACGATTATCTGAAGACCGCGGACTACATCAACAAATATACGTACCAGTCGGAGTGGGATGCCCTGAAGGTCAATAAGGACGAGAGAATTTACGGCATTCCCAGAACGTCTGTGGTGCGCAATGACGGCTTCTGGGTCAGGAAGGACTGGCTGGATAAGCTCAATATCTCCCTTCCCGGAGACGGCAAGGTCACCAAGGACCAGTTCGAGGATGTTCTGAAGCAATTTACCCTCAATGATCCGGATGGCAACGGCAAGAAGGACACTTACGGCTATGCCGGGGTGGTCAATGCCAACAAGGTGTTCGATCCTATCCTGACGGGAGCGTTCGGACTGGTGGGCTGGCAGAAGGCGGCAGGCGGGGAATATCCATACATGAATGCCATGTACGATTCCAGCTCCACCAACTTCAAGGATGCGCTGGCCTACACTGCCAAGCTGTATACGGGGGGATACTTTGACCCCGACTCCGCCACCAATGACGGCACCAAGCAGCGTGAACGGTTCTGGCGGGGCCTGACCGGCGTATACCCCGGCTTCGCAGGACATTATGTCTGGCACCTGGGCGAACTGCAGAAGCAGAATCCCCAGGCCGAACTGACCTACATCTGGGTGAAGGATGACAACGGGCAGGTCACGAGCGGCAATCTGGCTGTTGGCGCCAACGGCCTGTGGGGCTTCTGGGGAATTACCAAGACGGCCAAAAATCCGCAAAAAGCCGTAGATCTCCTGAACTCCTGGCTGTCTGACGAGCTCTGGCCCATAGTGACGAACGGATACGAAGGAACGGACTATGAACTGAAGGACGGGGAGAAGGTGAGCAAGGCCAACGCACCCACCAACTTCTATATCCGCCGCAATTCCATGAGGCGGGCGTATGACCCCGGATTCTTCACTGCGGGCAATCCCAAGCAGGTGATCGAGAAAATCTCGCCGTGGCTGACTACCGCGCTGGAGACGGTTAAGACGCCCATGGACGCAGGCTTCCTCCCGGAAGCGGCCAAGAAGCCTGACTATCAGGATTATCAGAAGGTCTGGTCCCAGACCGTAATGAAGATCATTATGGGCAAGGAGTCCGTTGCCAAGTTTGACGAGCTGCTTGCCGGCTGGTACAAGAACGGCGGGCTGGACTATGTAAAGCAGATGAATGATTTCATCAGCAAGCTGAATCCGGGCAAATAGCGCTTCTTAACCCGGATGCCAAACGCAAAAAGCCAAACCCTGCCCAGAGCGAACCTCTACGGCAGGGTTTTGGCGTCCTTGATGGATGAAACACGCTGTCTCAATGCTCCGGCCCGGGAACCACCTGCTTGACGGAGCGGCGGTAATCATTGGGACTGATGCCGGTCAGCTTCTTGAACATGTTGGAGAAGTAAGAGTAGTGCTGGAACCCCACCTTCTCCGCCAGCTCGTAATTGCGGTACTTCCCCTCAGCCAGATATTGCTTGGCCAGCTCAATCCGCTGCTCCAGCACATAATCGATTACGGACATGCCCAGTTCCTTGCGGAACAGATGGCTGAAGTGGGAGGTGCTGAGTCCCGATTCCCGGGAGATGCTCTCCAGTGTCAATTCATCCCCGATATGCTCCCGGATAAACTGGAGGGACCGGGCAATCTCCGGACGTGCTGCGACTGCGGCCGCCAGGAGCCGGTCCCGCTTGCCGAGCCAGTCCTCCAGCAGCTGCACGGCGTCATAGAGGCTGACGGCTGAAGCGTAATCGGGCCAGCCCGCCGATGCCGCCCCGTCTGTGAACAGAGAGCGCAGGGAATGGAACCAGCCTGTCACCCGGGAAGGCTGAAGCTTGGCCGCTGCTATCGCCGCCTGGATTCGTACCAAGCACTTGACGCGGGTCCCTTCCGGCTGTTCCTCCCTGGCCAACGGCTCCGCCAGCTGCCTGAGCGCAGTCAGACGATCGTCTGCTGCAGGCACGAACGGCTGGGCGCAATAGGCAAAGATGGGCCGGGGGCGCTCCTGGTAGAAGCGGTGAATCAGCAGCTCCTCTGTCTGCTTGTAGATCCCCCTGATCTGCCGGGGATGGCTGAACGGCTCGCTTGCCGCCAGGACCAGCTGCAAATCCAGATACTTGTGCAGCATGGGCTGAATCGCCCGGTCCAGCCTGGTGCACAGCTCCACGTACCCCTCCCGGTCCCGCTGATCCGCATAGGGGAACAGGAGCAGCACGACTCTTCCGAAGTGGAGGGGAAACAGCTCCACCTGTCCGGGCAGCAGCTCCTCTAGGGATTCGCGGATAATCTCGAGCAGGCTGAATTCGATCAAGCTGCGGTCACTGTCCGAGTAGCGGGCTTGAAACCGGTGCAGGCGGTCCGCTTCACAGACAAGCAGGAGCTGCGGGGAAGCCTGCAGGTGGGCGCCAATGGCTTGCCCTTGGCGGATAATTTCCTCGTCGGCCGCATACACGCCCGTCAGCAGCTGCTGGAACAAATGCTTGCGCAGCGGATACTGGTGGTTCCGGATCGTGCTGTGGTCCCGGGAACCGGACAACAGCCTCAGGTCCTTCTCCGATTCCAGCAGCGCCCGGTCCAGAGCCGCCTTGGTTTCCCCCAGATCCACAGGGGCCTTCAGAATATACCCCACCGCCCCGTTCTCCAGCGCCTGCTTAGCGAAGCTGAACTCCCGGTGAGCCGTAAGAATAATGCACTTGGTGCGGGGATGACGGCTGCTCATATGCTTTAAGAGCGCCAATCCGTCCATAACCGGCATGGTGATATCGATCAAGGCAATGTCCGGATCAAGCTGCTCCGACATGGCCAGCGCCTCCACCCCGTTGGTGGCTTCCCCCGCAATCTCATAGCCCCACTCCGCCCACGGGAAGGTTTCCCGGATATGCTGTCTGGCCAGCAGCTCGTCATCCACTAACAGCAGACGCTTCATCATCATGTCCCTCCCCTCCCTTGCGGGCAAGTCTGATCCATATCTTCGTGCCCACCCGGGGCTCACTGGCTATATAGATGGAATAATCGTCTCCGAACATCAGCCGGAACCGCTCATGAATATTCAGCAGCCCAATATGCCGCTTGCCTGGAGGGACGCCCCCGGATTGGGCCAGTTTCTCCCGCACATCACGGAGCATTTCCTCCGCCATCCCAACCCCGTTGTCTTCGATAACAATCTCCCAATCGTCCTCGGCCACCATCGTGCCGATATAAATCTGCCCGCCTCCATTGCCGGGAACGATGCCATGGAAGAGCGCATTCTCCACCAGAGGCTGCAGGATGAACTTGGGAAGCCGGAACTCCAGAGAGAGGGGATCGATGTCCATCTCATAAGAGCATTTATCCGGATAGCGGCTCTTCATCAGCTCCAGATAATTCTCTACGGCTGCCAGCTCCTCCCTCAGACTGACCGGATCGGGAGAATTGTCCAGAACGTAGTGGAGCTGGTTGGTCAGAGCGGAGATCAACTGGTCCATGCGCTCCGCCTCCCCCCGTCTGCCCAGCATGCTGATGGTATTCAGCGTGTTGTACAGAAAGTGGGGCTTAATCTGGGCGTGCAGCGCCCGGAAGTCCGATTGCTTCTTCTGCTCCTCACTGTCCTTCAGATCGGTCATCAATTGCCCCACCTTCCTGGTCATCAGATTGAACTGCTTGGCCAGGTAGCCGATCTCATCCTCCCGGTCCATGGCCAGGGAGGCATTCAGGTTCCCCTTGCCCACCTCCTTGACCGAATCGGTGATCCGCTTGATGGGGCGGCTGATCAGGAAAGTGACGAACAGGGACAGGCCTAAGGACAGCAGGAAGGAGATACCGGCCAGCAGCCAGGAATAGCGCAAAGATTGCTTGAGGGGAGCCAGCAATTCGCTCTTGCTGATCACCAGGACGATCTGCCATTGAAGCATCTCGTTGAAGCCTCTGGTGAGAATGAGACTCTCCGCGGCGGAAGGATTGTACGCTTCCGTCTGGGCCCAATCCCTGCGCAGCAGCTCCGGTTCAAATTGGTCAAAGTCATAGAGGTGTTCAATAAAGTCGTATTGGATATACGGGGCTTTGCCAATAACCGGCTTCATAGCCGCGTCCAGCAGCATGATCTCACCGGTTACAGCAGACGGCTCATTGGGCAGCATGGAATAATAGAGGCGCTCCAGATTCACATCGGCCAGGAGAAGACCGGCTTGTCCAGCCTGGAGCCGCAGATCAGATATATAGGTAAGAGTATAGCCCGATACTTTGGAATAATAGGGCCCCACCCAGACTGCTTCGCCGCTTTTCCTGGACAACAGGGCTTCACGAAGGAAGGGGTCCTCCAAAAGATCCCAGCGGTGGGAGGAGGAGCTGGCCAGAATGGCGCCGTTCGAGAGAAGATGCAGATTGCTTATGGCAGGGGTCAGATAGATCAGGTTGGTGCTGATCCAGGTTTCCAGCTCGCGGTAATTGCCGTCCTGAAGCCGCCGGTCGTTGATGACCGAGGCCAGCGTGGTGCGGATATTCTGCAGATTCAGCTCCAGATAGCCGTTGGACTTCTGCACCGTCTGCCGGGCGTTGCTCATCTGGGATTCCATCAGAATGGCCGAGGAATGCCTGCTGAAGGAAACCGCCACCAGCACAATCAGCGTCTCAAAGCACAGGAAGGTCAGCAGAAACACCTTCGGCGTTATTCCCATTCTCCGCAGGATCGAAAAAGGCAGCTTCACTGATCATGCTCCTTCGCAATGATTCTGATGATGGTCCTGCCTCGATTATAGAGGACCGCCGCTGCAAAAGACATTCACTATTATGCGGAATATTACAGTTTCCGATGAAACAAGCAACCAGTAGCCTAAGACAGCATCATCATGCTTCTCTCAATCCACCGGAACATAGAATGAGGGGAACGCCGAGTGCGATTCTTTTCAAGCATCGTCCGTCCTTGCAGCCAGTTGATCCGAAGCCGCTACTGCCTATTCGCCTCCCTTGATAAAACAATATTAGTCACCGCGCACCATAATTTCCATTGAAGCAGAATGAGAAATCAGCTCCGCTGGTCTGCTTATGGTGTGTGATTACTTGGATGAGTTGCACAATGGCACTTACTGGAATTATGGGGATATGGTATAATTGCAGAGCAATAGAATAGGCTTGCAAGGGTGGTCGGCTAATCTCCCGGAAGGGAGGTGATGCCTGTGGAGGTTAAAGACGCTTTGACGCTCATGATTAGCTTCGGTGCGCTCGTTGTTGCGCTATTGACGTTGGTCGTGTCCATCGTCGTAGCGGTTAACCATAACAAGAAATAGGCCGCCCTGGTCAAGGAATGCGACCTATTTCGTAGGTAGTGCCTGCTTGAAGCCGAACCGCCCTTAAAAGCGGCTGTTGCGCATGAGAGTCGTGTTGTGAGCACGGCTCTCTTTGCATTTTACTCATATACTGACATCAGTATACCATAGATGGAACGGGAAATGTATCAGAAAGTTAATACAAAGTATCAGCAAGTAATCACTAGCGCCATATCTTGTTTAACCACCGGGCGCTGCTCATGATCATTTTTAGTTGCCTGATAGTTCCGTATATACCATCCTGCTTGAACCGCCGAATAGTGAAAGTTTTAGCAAGATTGTCTATAGGGCTACCCCTGGCAATTCAATAGAGTTAAACTAGGCAAAGCGGTCCTTTCAACTGACAGGCGCCACCGCGCTGCTTGCAGGCATGAAAATGGGGGGCAATGCCCGATTCCGATAGCTTATAAACGTATTGCATGTAAAAAAGGAGGCTTATCTACTCATGGAAGGTAGAAAAACCGTATACATCAGAGATTTTGCAGAGCAAGACGATGCAGCCAGCATCCGCGCAGCCATTCGACAGGCGGTGGAGACCGGAGCAGACACAGTGAGCTTCGAGCCCAGGCGCTATCTGCTGCAAAGCTTCGTGGCCATCCAAACTGAGGGCTTCGCCCATGATGCCGGAAGCTTAAGCGCGGCGGAGAAGGACTGCCATATTCCCATACTGGGAGCGGCGGGATTGACCCTGCGGGGCGCAATCGATGAGAACGGGGAGCCGGCTACTGTGCTGGTAGGATATAACGATCTGAAGATTCATGGGCTGCTGCCCGCCATTCTATGGTGCGAGGATTGTCCGGGATTGCAGCTAAGGAACATCGCGTTTACGCGGGAGCCGGAATACGCCTCGGCAGGGGTGGTTACGGCGAAGAGCGGCGACAAGATTGAGGTGGAGGTGTTCCCCGGCAATCCCTGTTATGACGGGATGGGCGCGTATTGCATGAACCGGATCAATCCCAAGACCGGCGCGCTGACAGGAGAGAGTGTTACCTACGGCTACGGAACCGCCAATCTGTGGAAGCTGGAAGGGCCGGGGAGACTGTCACTGGTAGATTCCGCCGTTGCCGCCAAGGTGGAACAGGGAGAATTCTTGTCCTGGCACCAGGGAGCGCAGACGGACTTCCAGACTTACTTCGCCCGGTGCGACAGCTTGCGCTTAAGCAATTTGCGTACCTATAATGCCAACGGCTTCTGCATGCTGGCGGAGAACTGCAGGGATATTACCGCGGACCGGGTTGTGTTCAAGCCCGACGGCAACCGCTTGTTCACAGCTCCCCGGGATGCGTGGAAGCTGTTCAAGTGCCGGGGCAGCATCGAGATGAGCCGCATGTCCATTCACGGCGTGCGTATGGACGGACAGAACATGCACAGCAACTGGCTCTCGCTCAAGGAGAAGACGGCAGCCGACGAGGCGGTGTTCTTCTGCCGCTATACCTTCGCTTCACTTGATACGGGCAGCATGGTGGACCTGCATCACGAAGAAGAGGTGTATCCCCTGCGTATCCGGCAATGGAGCCACGAGGGCAGCTACGAGAACGGCCAGCTTTACCGGATCGCCTTTGACGGAAGCCTGCCGGAATGCATCGTGGAGGGCTCATTGGGCGCTGCCGCATGCTGGGAGCCGGACCGGTACCTCTGCAAGGATTCCGAGTTCGTCAATATTGCCGGAGCCGGGCATCTGGTGCGCTTTGACCATCTGGTCATTCTGAACTGCACCTACCGCAATACCATGAACCCCGGCATTCTGCTGGGCGCCGAGCTGCCCACCCACTGGGAAGGGGGGCATGCCACCGACATTCTGATCAAGGGCTGCGAATTCGACAACTGCGGCTTCTTCCCCCGCTACGGGGCCTCCGGCTGCATCGGCATCCGCTCCTACGGGTTCAGCGGCAAGTTCAACCGCAACATCATTATCGCGGACAATGTGATGCGCAATTCCGCCATCGGCGTGCATGCCGTGGACGCGGACCAGGTTTATCTGATCGGCAACACCTTCCAGTCGGTGGAGCAGCCTGTAGCAAGGGTGGATCATGTGACCGGCCGGATCGTGGAGGAGGACAACCGGATCATCTGATTCGGCAGGCCGATCTGGCGCGATGATCTTCCGGTTCTGATCTGCGGGTTCTCATCTGCTGTGCCCGATTTGTCTAGTCCGATCCGGGCGCCGATCCACCGGCTCCAGTCGGCCGATTGCAGCAACCGCTTCTGAATTGGCGGTCGCTGCAATCGGCCGCTGCAATTTTTTTTGTAACCTTTCCTCAATTGGGGCAACTAATACATATAGGCAATACCAGGGGGAGGGGAGGAGCAGTGCAGAGCTTCCAGCAGTTGTACCAGGATTACCGCAGGGATGTGTATCATTTTCTATTGCGGCTGTCCAACTATGAGGAGGTCTTGGCTGAGGAATTGACGCAGGAGACCTTCTATCAGGCGATGAAGTCCTTCGCCCGGTTCAAGGGGCAATGCCAGGTGAAGACCTGGCTTATGCAGATCGCCAAGAACGTATTCTACCAGCATCTCAGAAAGAAGCACCGCAGTAAGAAGCTGCTTGCGGCCTTAACCCTGATCCAGCAGAACCGCTCCCCTCCGTCTGTGCAGAAGCAAGCCGAAACCAAAGAGCTGGTGGGAGCCATACTGGACATCCTGGATACCTTCGACTCCAAGACCAAGGATGTGATGCTGTACCGCTTGTATTCCGATCTGACGTATTCACAAATATCCACGCTGCTTGGCATCAGCGAAAGCTCGGCCAAGGTGATTTTCTTCCGCGGCAAGAACGCGCTGCACACGAAATTAAGGGGGGTTTATGGATATGAGCTATGATTGCGGTATCATCAAGGATCTGCTGCCGTTGGTTCAGGATGACACGGCCAGCCCGGCGAGCAAGTCTGCCGTTAGGGAGCATCTTGCGGAATGCCCCTCCTGCAGGCGTTATTATGAGGAAATGAACCGCGGCACAGAGCAGGCTGGCGCCATTGCCGAAACGGAAGAAACGGACCATTACCAGCAGTTGGCCCGGAGGCTGAGAATCCGGAGTGTCTTCACCCGGACGGGGATTGCTCTCATTCTGGGAGCCGCCGCGCTCCTGTCCTATGTCTATGTAGGGGGAGTGCGTCTGGAGGCCCGGCAGGCCGCGGAAACGAACCGTTACGTGGACGAGGAGTCCGTCCTGCTGGGGGAGGCGCGCGTGGGAACCTACCATGTTTTTTTCTATGAGAACGAAGATAAGTACCGTACTATTGTGACGAAAAAAGCATTCCTGGCCTGGAAGAGCAGCGGCGCATCCTCCTGGGCCAACAAAACCGGCGACCCGGTCAAGCTGGTGGGCTGGACCAGCCTGACGGACGCCGATGCAAGAACGGGCATCACCACAGTTCCCGTGCAGAGCTTTGACCGGCAGGTGGCCTATATTGAGATGGGACCGGAGCCGGATAGAAGCAAGCAGGGCACGCCATACGGAGAGACGGTAGTCTTCGCCTGGGACAGAGCGATCCGCTGGAATGACTTGAACGGTATCGCCTACTCCGGTGAAGGGAAGCCCTTGTACAAGCTGGGATATGAGGTGGTCAACAACCTCATCCGCCCAGACGAGCTAAGATGGCTGCCGGTCAATCCCTGACGCTTAGCCCTTAATCGATCCCAGCAGCACACCCTTGACGAAATACTTCTGCAAGAACGGATACAAGCACAGGATCGGCGTGACGGTAATGATAATGGCAGCCGCCTTCATGCCCTCCGGAGGCACGAAGCTCAGATCGGAGCTGTCCAGGAGAGTGGTGTCCGGAAGCTGAATCATCTGGTAGAGCTTGACGGTCAGGGGCATCTTGGAGGAATCTGTGATAAAGTATAGGGCTGACGCGTACACGTTCCACAAGCCCACCGCATAAAAAAGTGAGATGGCGGCCAGCACCGGCTTGGACAGCGGGAGCACGATCCGGGCGAAGATAATCAGGTCGCTGGCGCCGTCGATGGTCGCCGATTCCTCCAACTCCCCGGGCAACCCCTCGAAGGAGGATTTCATCACAAACAGGTTGTACGTGCTGATTAGCCCCGGCAGCCAGATCGCCCAGAAGGTATTGAGAATATGCAGGTTTTTCAGCAGCAGAAACATAGGAATCAGCCCGCCGCCGAACATCATGGTGAACAAGATCAGCAAGAGCGCCGTTCTCCGCCCCTTCAGCCGGTTCTTGGACAAGGAGTAGGCAGCCAGGGTGGTGACTGTCATCTGCATAATGGTTCCCGCCACGGTGATGGTGATGGAATTTTTCATGGCGTTCATCAGTTGTCCGTCCTTGAACAGATTGGAAAAGGCGGTGGTAGTCCAATCCACCGGCCAGAGGAAAACCTCGCCGGACAGAATGGCCGTGCTGCCGCTGAAGGAGGTGGCCAGCACGTTCAGCAGCGGGAAGGTGGTGGCAAAGGCGCATAGGATGAGCAAAAGCCCGTTTAAGCCCCGAAAACATTTGTTTACCATAAGCCGCTCTCCCCCATCGCTTTGGTGATCTTATTGACAGTCAGCATCAGGATCAGGGCAATGACCCCCTGGAACAGCCCCACTGCCGTGGAATAGCTGTATTGGGCGGCTTGCAGGCCCATCCGGTATACATAAGTGCTGATTACATCAGATACGCTGAAGACCGCTTCATTCTGCAAATTGAACACCTGCTCGAACCCCACATCCGTAATCTGGCCCATCTGGAGAATCAGCAGAATGGCGATAGTGGGCCGGATACCCGGCAGAGTCACATGCCAAATCTGGCGGAGCTTGGAGGCGCCGTCGATTTTGGCGGCTTCGTAGAGCTGGGGATCAATGTTGGCCATGGCCGCCAGGTACAGGATGGTTCCCCATCCGGCGCTTTGCCAGATCGAGGAGAGGGTGAACACCACCGGCCACCAGCCTGGATGGGTCATGAAATATATCGGCTCTATGCCAAATACCTTCTCCATCATGGTGTTGATAATCCCCGTGCTGGGGGACAGAACAGCCACAATGACGCCGCCCAGTACAACCCAGGAGATGAAGTGGGGCAGATACAGCAGATTCTGGATCAGCCGCTTGAAGCCGTTTAACCGGACCTCATTGAGCATAAGCGCCAACAGGATGGGGGCGGGAAACACGAACAGCAGCTTGTAAACATTCAGCAGCATCGTATTGCGGAGCACCTGCCAGAAATCCGGGTTGGACAGCAGACCCCGGAAATGCTTCAGGCCCACCCAGGGACTGTCCCATATTCCCTTCATAATCTGAAAATCCTTAAAGGCGATCAACTCCCCATAGAGGGGGGAATACTTGAATATCAAATAGAAACCCAAAGCAGGCAGCAAGAACAGGTACAGATACCGATCCCGCCGGAGATAGTAGAAAAAACGCCTCTTTTTCTTCGCCGCGGGGACAACGCCCCGACCAGCCGTCTCCACAGCCGCAAGTTCCTTCATCTTATGTCTCCTTTCCATCAACACAAGATCCGGCCAGCGCCATCATGCCCAGCCCTTGGGTAAACGGGGAATAGGCATAGCCGATGGCATTGTAATCTGCGGCCGCCGGCATGACACAGGTGCCGCCGGAGCCCTCCATCAGCCTGCCGTCCGGATCGATTCTGCGGAGAAGGGCGGTCACCGCCCGCAAGGCCTTGTCTCCGCTTGCCCCGGGAAGCACCCCCAGGAAAATCCCCTTCAGAATGGCATAGGCAAAAGCGGAGGTGCAGGAGGACTCCGGATAGGAATCCGGATGATCCATCACCGTATGCCACATGCCCTCGCCATTCTGCGTGGAGAGCACACCCGCCATATGGCCAAGATAACCCTCCAGGACGGAGGCGGCCCCGGCGGAGCCTTGCGTCAGCTCCAGCATATCCGCAGAAGCGGCGGCAAACCAGCCGTTGCCCCTGCCCCAGAACACTCCCATCCGGGAGCCGCTATTTCCGTTATAGCCGTGTACAATCAGCCCAGTGGCCGGATCGCGCAAATACTTGTAATGAAGCGCAAACTGACTCGCCGCTTCATCGAGATAACGCTTCTCGCCGGTAAGGATACCCCATTCGGCCAGGAACAGACAGCCCATAAACAAGGTATCCGCCCACACCTCTCCGGGATAGCGGTTCTCCGTACAGGAGTGCTCGAAGGCCCCCTCCACAGAGCGCGGCGCTTCATTCAAGCACCAGTCGGCGAAGGCGGAGCAGACGGCACTGTACTTGTCGGTGCGGCCCTCCTTGATGAGCTTCACGGCTCCAAGAAGCGGCGCCGTCGTATTAATGCTCTTGCCGGGAGGATGCCCGGGAAGAAAGCCGTCCAGCCATTCCTCTATATAATCAAGATAAAGGGCGTCTCCCAAAGCGTCGTAAGTTTTGCCCAGACCATACAGCGCCACCCCCTGGCCCCACTGCCACACCTTCATATGGGCGCTGTCCTTCTCCTGCGGGCGCATGGTATATCGGGCCAGACGGGCCAATTGCTCCTTCACGGTTGAGTCTTGCAGGTTCAACATGGTTCATCATCCTTTGCCGGGCTGCCGCTCTGGCAGCCGCTGATTTATGCGCTTAACCTAACCTTCCCTTTTGCCGCAGCGAATGCGGACATGCGCCTCCAGAGGGGTCAAATAGTTGACTGCCGCGCTTTTTAGGCCGGGTTCCAGCCTGTCATTGCGGAGTACCTCGAAGCCGTGCTGGAAGGCGCCTCCGTCTACAGTAATCCAGTCCTCCCCGCAGCGGTACGCCAATTGCCCGGATTTCAGCCAGGAGGCATGGGCGTTGATCGCATCAAGTCCCGGCCCCTCCAGGGAACCCTCCGGGGCGAAGGCGTATACCGCCTGGACGAAGACGGGGGGAGCGCCCGCGTCTACCCGGTAATGAAGATCAACGCCTGCCGGGTCAAGGCGGACACCCACGCGGACAGGCAATACCCTCACATTGGTTTTGGCCCGCAGCGGGATGGATTCGGCAAAGCGCAACGGGTCTGTCAGGACCGCGGCGTCTTCATCCAGAGTGTCCCGATAGCTGCCCTCCAGCTCCATGGACAGCTCATACTCATGGTCCCCGGTCTGCCGGATAGCGGCAAAAGGCGTTCCCGCCACGCCAAACCAGCCCAAGGCCAGCCGGACGCCCAGGAGACGGGCCTGCCCGTATTGCAGATACAAAAAATCCGGCTGCCCGGCGATCACCGTCACGCTTAGCTCGCCCTGCCTGTAGCGAAGAAGCGGTGATCCGGCATGGAAGGCAGTGCGCTGGTAGGGGATGGTTCCCGTCACAGGCGCGGTCCGCTCCCGGTTCAAGAACACCTCGTACCGGTCGGGCAGGGGCAGCAGGGGAAGCTTAGCATTCATTTCCTTCGGCAGAAACATCCGGTACAGCAGCGCCTCTCCCCCGGTGCGGAGAGATAAAAGCGCCTCCCTGGCAAAGCTATAGAACAGCGGATCAGCGTTCCGGTGGGCCATGAGGCGGAAAGCCACATAGTAGCTGGCATTCAATCTCATGGTCTCGCCCCGGTCCTGACGGCTGGAATATTCCGTGACAATTTCCGAGCGGGGATGGAGCATGTACTGCATCATGAGCAAATTGCGGGAGATAGGCTCGTACAGACGGTCGTATCCGAACACCCGGGCCGCCTGATACAAGAAGATGGAGCAAACGGCATTGTAAATGGCGTTGCTTCGCTCCGTCCATTCTCCGTCCGGGTTCATATCCAGCCCCTCGGCCAGAAAGCGGTCAGCCCGCTCCCGCAGCCGCTCATCACCGAACAGCTCATACAACAGGGCAAGCGCTCCACACAGCACCCAGCGGTGATTGGGGGTATGGATGCCTCCGGCCAGAAGTCCGGGAATGGTCCGCTGCAGGAACAGCCTCAGGTCGGCGCAGGTCGGCTTCACAGCGGGATCATCCATTTCCTCTAATATATGGAGACATAACGCAGTGAAATGGACGGAAAACCCCGTATCCGGAGGAGAATCGATATTGCAATTGTGCAGGGAAATACAACCCGAGGGCAGCTGGACCCTCAGCAGAAAGCCGATCTGGCCGTGGATGGCTTGCAAAAGCTCACCGTCCCGGTAATATGCCGAGCCGGGGTGGGCGTACAATGAAACAGTCAGGGACAAATGGGCGTCGCTGCTTGTCAGCCCTTCATAAGGCTTGCCGCTTCCGTTTTCGGTGAGGGCGCCGTGCCAGTAGCTGGCCGGGTCCTGCACCTGGCTGTCCTTGATCTTCCGCCAATGATCTTCCATCACCTTAAGCAGTACAGCATCTTCATTCAGTATGGTGTGTTCTGTCATATCTCTCACCCGTCCTTGTTCTCATCCGGGGCGGGCCGGGGGAGGGGAGGAGCATTGTCCGTCCCGCCCAATCCCGGCCTGGCCGGAGTACCAAAGTTTCGAATTATTTAAAGTCCGCCCTATTCTTCTCGTACCATTCCTGAACCTTGGCGTCGATGGATTTGCCGCCCAGCTTTTCCCATTCGCTGCGGATTTGGCTGACGCCCCACTCGGCAGTCAGGTCGGGAGTCATGGTTACCTTGGTGACAATCTCATCCCACTTCTTCTGGTACTGTCCGGAGATATCCGTGAATTCATCCACTGCGGGAGTGTACGGGAAGTCCTTGCGGTACTTGACGCTTTTGGCTACCGTAACGGCTTCGCCCACAGCCTTCTGCACCTTTTGGTCATTAGAATCGCTGCCGGCCCTGGCCAGGAGGAATTCCGGCGTCAAAATCTGCTGGTGGACGATCCGGTATTCACTGGCATAGCTTACTTCCTTCTTCAGCTTATCCGTATCCAGAGTAACGGGAATATCGTTATTCAACTGATAGTGGGTACCCTCCATACCGTAGCTCAGATTGTACCAGCCCTTGTCCAGCATCCAATCCACAAACTTCATGGCCGCTTCGGGATTCTTCATATCCTTGTTGAAGATGGTCAGCAGGTAGTTGGGCACCTCCTCCTGATATCCATTCTTGCCGAACTTGGTGGCTATCGGCGGCAGCGCCGTCAGCTTGGCGTCGGGCTGGCTCTTGTAGAAATCCACGGTAGGTCCGTTATTGTAGGTATCGAACAGAATTCCCGCTTTGCCGGTAATCCACAGCTGCTTTTGCCGGGCCCAGTTTTTGTCCGTCACATATTCCTTATCCACCAGTCCCTCGGAATAGAGGGTTTTGCGCAGGGCCAAGGCTTCCTGATAGCGGTCGGTGAAGAAGGAGAGCGTTGCCTTGCCGTCCTCCACATACCAATCTCCGCCTCTGGCAGCAAACAGATCATCCAATACGGCGGAATAGGCATTGGACATGGCGATGGCGGTGGTGTCCTTCTTGCCGTTGCCGTCAGGGTCCTGATCCCGGAACGCCTTGGCCACCTCCACCAGCTCATCCACAGTGGTGGGCTGCTTCAGCCCAAGCTTGTCAAGCCAGTCCTGGCGAATCCAGATCATGGTAGCCGCCTGGGTATTGCGCATGCTGGCAATGGCGTAGGTTTTGCCGTTGAAGGTGACGAAGGGCTTCAGCTCCGGGTGCTTATTGATATATTCCTTGTAGCTGGTGCTGTATTTCTCGATATACTCGTCAATAGGCTGGGCCACCCCTTGGCTGACAAAGCGCGACAGCATGTTCCGGTCGTAGGAGGTAATCAGCTCCGGCGCCTGCCCGGAGGCCACCAGCACATTGAACTTGTCCGCCTCCTGGCTCCGGGGGATGGGAGTCCACTTGACCTCTACGCCGGACTGCTCATTCATCCACTTGGTCCAGCGGTTGCTCTCGTAGGTGCCCTCCTCCGCGGGAACCGTTCCCCGGTCATAGATGGACGCGGTAATGGCCATGGGCAGATTGGACTTGGGGCTGCTGGCCGCCGTTGCCCCGGCTTGGGGACTGCCGCTTGCCGCGGGCTCTCCCTCCTTGCCGCTTCCGCAGCCCGCCACCAGCAGGATGCCGCCCAGCATCAGGACAGCCGCTGCTTGGGCTCCCTTTGCTTTTGAACGTTGCACAGACCGTTTTGTACTCAAATTCGTTTGCCTCCCTTTATAAAATGCATCCGTTGCCAGGGAGAGGAGGAACCTGACGTTGCGGCTCCTCCATATTCCCTACGGCATAACCATACAGCAGACCCCAGGCGCCGGGGTAGTCACATAATTATTGAACAGCTTGCAGATTTGGGGCTTTCCGCCCCAGGCATAAATCTGCAAGCCTATGACTAATCGGCGAAGACGGTTAGGGAGCCTGTGTCACTGTTCCTCCTGCGGCGGTACGGCGCCCAGGTCAAGAAGATAGATCCCGTAAGGCGCCAGCTCCAGGTGAGAGGCATCCGCCACCGTTCCTGCAATGAGCTCGTTAACACTTCCTGCGGGCTGCCCAGCGCGGCTCACCTGGATCTGCCTGGTTTCGCCCGTGTAGTTCGCCACGTTCAGCAGAAGCCGGCCGTTATGCTCAGCGATTTGCCAGCCCGCATCCCATACCAGCTGGCCTGTGGACAGATCTGTCAATGCAACCGGCACAGCATTCATCTGCTCCAGCAGCGGAAGCAGCGCCGTACGGATATCGCCGCTTCCGGCGGAGGCCTGCAGGATGACAGAGCGGCCGCCAAGCTGCCCGCGTATAACCGCGTCCAGGGGCTGGTTATGCTCATCCCGGGTCAGAGCTTCATCACCGATGAGCATCACTTGGCCTCCCGCCGTGCTGAAGGCATCCACCGCAGCCAGGGTTGCCGCATTGACATGTGCGGCGGCCGGGACCACGAGAAGCTCATAATCGGCCAGCTTTCCGGCGGCAGCCTGCTTTTCCGTCACGAAGCCCACGCGTTGGCCGCTGTAAGCCAATGCCTGATACGCCCGGCGGAGTGTCTCGTCATAATTGGTGTTATACACTCCGGAAGCCAAGGAATACAAGATGGCTGTCCGCGGGGCTGCATTCTGCAAGGACGCCACTTCCTCCGCCAGCCGGTTGAGATCGTGGTTGGTTCTGCCGATATCCACAACCACATCCGGACGGTGGAGGAGACTGCCCTCGAAATCGCTTGTGGCATCATAGGTGCGCTCCCATACCCAGTTGGTGGAGGCGCTTTTGCCATGGACGGCCCCCTGCCACAGAACAGCCCGGACCCGCTTGGCCTGCTCCGGCACATACCGGTCGTCCCCGTCCTTGATGAAGTGGTGCTCCGAGTTGAAGATCGGCGCCTGCTTGAAGGAGCGCTGCAGATCATAGAAGCTCAATTCCTTGATGAAGCCCTCCGGACCCTCTTCAATCAGATTGTAGGCATCGTTGCCGTTCATATCGCTTAGCTCGGAGAATTGCTCATAGTCCACGCCCCAGTTGAGGCTGGATTCCAGATTGGCCATCACCTTGGCCTGCACAGGCAAGCCGGGGGCCAGCTCATGGATAATATCGGCCATCCATTGGTGCCAATCGGCAAAAACCCGGTTATTGAAGATTACCCAATCATAAACAACAGGGGACGGAGCGATAGCCGAGGGCATCTGCACCTCCCCGAAGGAAGTGTAGGCAGTGCCGTAAATGCGGTTTAGCTCGGCTATGCTGTTTCCGTACATCTCCTTCAGATAGGTCTGCCAAATGGGCAGATAATACGGATTGCGGTTGGACTGGTACACAGGCTCATTGGTCAGGGTTACACTTTGCAGGGAGCTGTAATCCTTAACCAAGGGGATCACTGCCCGCAGATAGTCCTCTATTATCTGCCTGGATAAGGGCTGATCAATATTGAATTTCAGGAAGCCCGTATGGGTGGCCGCCGTTTCCGGATGCTTCTTCAGCACCCAATCGGGGAAATAATGAGGGGACAAAAGCAGATTGACAGCAATATTGTTGTCCCGCGCATTCTCCAACACCCTGCCGATGTCGTTCACCACATTGGAGACCGCCACCATATAGTCCTTGTCCGGGTCGGCTCCGGGCACCTCCGGCGACTGCTCAAATCCCGGATTGCGCACGAGATTCGCTTCGCTTCCCTGCTCCGTGACCCGGAGATCATCCAGCCACAGGGTCTGCTCATTCTCGGAGGCCAGCATCAGGGTAAAGCTCAGTTCCGACGGGCCTGTCTGATAGGTATAGCTGATCTCCTGCCAGTCATAAGTTCCCGTGGGCATAGCTTTTCTCAGCGCCCATCCGGGGCCTCCCGGGAACCAGGCGTTCTTAACATTCTTCCCCTTGACCCAAACCTTAAATTCATACGTGGTATTGGGCTTCACGGGAATGCTCTGGCTGGCCAGCAGATAAATATTGGATTGCTTGGGAGACTGGTTGACAATTTTGAGAGAGCGGCTCCCACTGTGGCTCACGGCTTCATCCAGGCTGATGCCTCCCAAAGCGCTGCCGCTTGTAGTGAATTCGGGGATATAGCCCTCCTTGGGGAAAATGACATTCTTCGGCCCTGTTTCCACCTGAATCACGTTGGCGCCGTAATCCTGAAGCTTGCCCATGTCCAGACGGATCTGGTTGAAGCCCAGGTATCCGTTTAGAAAAACCGGCTGCACCCCAACTTCCCCTGTGCTGCGCACTTGGGCAGCACCCGTAAAGCCATGCTCCGTTTGCTCCAGCGGGCCGGTGATATAGCGGGGCGCCGCTTGGGGAGTTTTGGCACCGTTCAGATAGCTCTGCAGATTGGTCTCCGCTTCCAGATACAGCTCCTCCAAAGTCTCTGCCACATAAAATGAGCGGGTCAGCCTGCCTTTGGCTGCATCCTGCTTGCCGTAGGCCACAAAGTCCTGCAGCGTTGCATAAATGATCCGCTCGTCATCCGTGGCCAGGCCCTGCCCCTCTGCCTGCTCCAGCAAGGCCAGCAGCTGCGGCAGCCTGGCCGACAGCGCCTCCAGGCGGGCGGTCAGCTCGGCTGCGCCGGTGACCACCTCCACCTGCTTCCGGCTTGTTCTCTCCACGCCCGTATCCCGGTCCGTCACCGTGATCTCAGCCCAATATGTGCCCTTGACAGGAACGGAATACACGCCTTCCTTGGTGAACGCCATTTCCGCGGGGATCGTCAGCTCCCGGTCAATATTCAACAGCTGGGAGCGGATCGATACGTTCCGCGGCTCATCGCTGTAATTGATCAGATGGAGCTTGTAGGGAAGCAGGCTTCCGGTTTGCCCCTCGTCCGGGGTTTCCACCCAGAAGCTCCATGGGTCCCCCGCCGGAACCGGGTACAGGCTTGCCAATTGCTTGCCGCTCTTCACCTTGCCGATGCCGCTGGTCCATTCCAGCCAGCCCCTGCGGCCGCCTCCGTCATTGTCGTTAACCAGAATGGAGAACGAGACAGGCCCTTCCGGCGGCAACCCTGACTGGAAAATCGCCTCCCACGGCAGCCGGGCTTCATAATAGGTGTCATTGCCCGTCCTCGCCGTTGTGGCGGTTGCCGTTTCCTTGCCAAGGGAGGCGCTGCCATTCTTCCAACGCCATATCTGGGTTTGACCGTTGATCAGATTAAGGCCGTATTCCGCGCCGTACACCCCGTTTTCCCCAAAGGCAAACTGGATGCTGTCCCCGTTCCACATGTCGCCGTCGGCTACGGCAAAGTGGGTATTGTCCCTTACCTTGGCGGATAAATAAAAGTAGTCCTGATCATACGCAAATTTGACGCTGGCGGACAGATCCTCCGCTCCGGCCCAGCCGGTCACCTGGTTCTGGGAGGTGCCGGAGGCGGGCAGCGCAATTCCGGTATAGCTCTCCCAATCCTCCAGGCTGCCGTCAATGGCGATCCCGTCCGCCTGAAGGACAGGAGCGTGGCTGCCTGCGCCCAACTGCTGGAGGAACAGGCTGCGCGCCTCCAGGACCTCGCCTTCTTCTCCCGTCCCGCTCTCCGCCTGCTTCATCCGCACAGCGCTCACTTGATCCATCACATAGCTGATGGAGCTCCGCCCCTCCCAACCGGTGACACCTGCTCCGGTTTTGGCATACAGGGCAATCTGCACAATTCCGCTTCTCACGGCGGAGGCGGTAAAATCCAGCTTCACCCCGTTCCACTGCCCGGCAATCAGCTTAGGCAGCTGTACCTCGGACACAGAGCCGGAGGCATCCGTCAGCTTCAAATAGACGGGCTCATTGGCCGAGACTGTTTGAGACAGCGGATAGACATCCATTGTAACCGTTATCATTTTTGCCAGATTCAAGGGCTGGGGCAGATTCAAAACCACCCCTGTCTGGTTGACCTGGCCTGTTCCATTAGTGAAAGTGAGTCTGGCGGCTTGCACTCCCTCCGTCCGGGTCTCATAGACCGCTTCGGCCGTCGTCATGCCGGCCAAACCTGTCGGCGTCCATGCTGACAGCGCCTCAAAGCCGTCAAGCGGCTTAATTTCCGCGATGCTGTCAAAATCCCCGTTCTGAAGAAGATTGGGCTCTGCACCACCCTCCTTCAAGGCAATATCATCCAGCCAAACCGTTGTTTTGTCATCCACCACAATGCGGACAGTGAGCGAGGTTTCATTGGCTCCGGTGGTGTAGGTTTGCGAAATCCGCTTCCAGTCGAAGGTCCCCGTTCCCAAGCTGGTTCTCACGCCCCAATTCACCATCATGCTGACGCCCTTTACCCCTGCGCCCTTGCCCCACAGACTCAGCTCATAGACTGTATTGGGCTTGACCGCCACTGTCTGGGTCATGTTCAGATAAACCTCCGCGGCCTTCGCCGAAGCATACGTAATCCGCAGCGCATGCTCGCCCTCGTGGGCTTCCGCCGTATCCAGCTCGAGGCTTGCAGCGGGAAGTCCCTTGTACGTGAAGGACCATGCCGGAATAATCCGGCTCGTGTCCGCCTGAAGAGACGCATGGACCACGGCGGCCGAGAACCAGCCCGGACCTGCCATTCCCAACAGCAGTACAATGGACAATAACCATAGACTTGCCTTTTTACCCATCTTTTCCCCTCCCGAATTGATGTTGCTTGAAGCCTGTTGATCGGACAACCGGAACCTCCTTTCGTAACACGGATGGAAAAACCAGCCGGGGAACAACCTGCGCGCAGCTCCCCAACACTCCTCAATGTAGGATAATCCCCGGAAACCGTGTAGTCGCACTTTAACCCCAAAGCTTGCCGGATCTTGTATTTGCCGCGGAGCACCAAAAATGCAAGTCCCGGCGTAAAATGCGAGTTGCCTTGGCCAATGGCGGGAATTATGATGGATAAAGCGACAACAGAGGGGAGCGGCAGCGGGTGAAGCGGAATATGACATACAAAATCCAGTTTATCTATGCTTCCCTCTTCATCATCATCATTGCCAGCACGGTGCTGATCTCTTATGCAAGCGGTACGAAACAGCTGGAGCGCGAGGTCGTCGGCTCCAACCTGCAGATGCTGGACCAGATCAACAAGCGGATGGAAAGCACTCTGACCGAGATCGACCGGGCCATGATCCAGATGCTGCAAACGGGGGAGGCGGCTTTTTTCTTCAATACGCCCCGATCCGGCAGTCCTGAGTATCTAATCCGCCTGGACGGCATCCAGTCCCAGATCAGCGGGCTCAAGCGCTCCTACCCCTCCATCCGGTCCGTGTATCTGTATTCCCTGGCCAACGAAATGCTGCTGTCCGACGAGCTGCATAATCCCACTGCCGAGGAGGCGGACAAAAACTGGATCAGGGCGTTTTATGCGGAAAATGATTACTACAAATGGACGGTGAATCCCGCTTTTACGGAAAAAACCGTCAACCGCCATACCGTTACGCTGATCCGGTTCTATCCCATGGCGGAAAAGCCGGAGAACCGCACGGGGGTTATCGCCGTCAACCTGCCCGAGACCATTCTGTCGGACATGTTCTCCGATTTGCAGTTCGGCAACAGCGGCAATGTATTGGTCATGGACGGGGAGGGGATCATCCTGTCCCATGCGGACAAGTCCCGGATCGGCCGGAATATCGCCGAGTACAAGCTGGGCGGGCAGGTGTTGTCAGAGCAGGACAGCGGCTACATCCGGCACAAAAGCGGCAAAACGTCGGAGTGGGTGTTCTATTGCTCCTCCTCCTATACCGGATGGAAGCTGGTCTATGTGGTGTCCCAAGGCCAATTGAGCGGCCTGTTCCTGGCTATCCGCAATATTCTCTTGGTGCTGGCAGGCGGAATGGTGCTCTTGTCAGTGGGCTCCGTGGTGCTGGTCAACCGGACGTGGTTCAGCCCCATGGAGCGGTTCATTAATAAGGTGGAGTCCCTGTTGGGCAAACGGGAGGGGGAGGCGGCGGGAGGCTCAGGAAGCCTGCGTCCGGATTTCAAGCGTCTGGAGGGCAGAATCCGTGGTGTGCTCGACGACTATTCCGATGCGGTGCGCCAGCTTCAGGAGAGCAAACCCGCCTTGAAGCTGCAGATTCTGTTCGATATCGTCACCGGCCACCGGACCCGGTATGATCTGGCCAAACCCTACTTTGACCATATCGGCCTGGAGCTGTATCCCGCCTATTATATTGTGATGATTGCCGAGCTGGACAATAAGGCCCTCCTGGAGAAAATTTCCGATCTGAACCTGTATCTCTACGCCGTCTGCAATGTGGCGGAGGAACTGATGAGAGAAAGCGGCGGGGTGCTCAAGGGCGGAGCGGTGCAAATCAACGAGTACCAGGTGGTGATTCTGGCCAGCTTCCGGGAGGAGGATGCCGCGGCGGACATGGAGCAGGCGGCGGAGTTTGCCCAATCGCTGCGGGATGCCGTCCAGACCTACATCAAGCATTCTGTGAGCATCGGCATCGGTTCCTGCAGCCGCCGGTTTGCGGACATCAAGGACTCGTACCAAGCGGCCCAGGAGCGCATTCATTACAAGCTGGTGGCCGGTCCCGGCACGGTTATTACCGTCGAATCCATGTCCGGTTGGGACGGGGCGGGTCTGATGGAGTTGTTCGATCTGGCCGACCAGCTGCAGGAGGCGGTTTGGCAGGCCAATCCGGACAAGGTGGCGGAGCTGCTGTCGGCGATATTCACGCTGGCCGCCCAAAGCCGCTTCACCGACAAGACCATGGTCCAGTTCGCTCTTCAGCTTATTTACAGAACCGGCAAAAAAGTGGCCGATCCGGCTCTTTTGGAGCGTCTTCAGTCCAGACATGCCGAAATTGAAAGCCAACTGACCCGGGCTGAGAGTCTATCCGACATGCGCGGGTATCTGCTGGAGCTGATGGGCCATATGGTGGAGGCTTTGGTGGAGAAGCGCAACTCCAAAACCAAGGCGGATGAGCTGGTCGCCCGGATTATGGCTTACATCTCCTTGCATTACAGCCACAGCGGGCTATCCTTGAATCTGCTGTCCGAGGAATTTGCCATCAGCCCCAATCATTTGAGCAAGCTTTTCAAGCAAAGCACCGGCATCAATTTTGTGGACTATCTGATTGACGTACGGATGCAGGAGGCCCAAAGACTGCTGCTGGCTAATCAGACCACCGTCAACCAGATTGCCGAGCAGGTGGGCTACACCAATGTCACCAGCTTCATGCGCAGCTTCAAAAAATACAGCGGCATGACCCCATCCGAATTCCGGCAGGCGGAGCGGACGGATTGACCCGACATAAGGCTAGGACGAGCTGAGGAGCAGCAATTGTTCCCCGGCTGTTTTTTCTTAACGCTCCCCCAAGTCGGCCGAATTCCATTTTTGTCGGTACTGCTGCGGGCTGAGATGGAATTGTTTCTTGAATATGCGGCTGAATTCCGCAGGGTCGGCGTAGCCCGCCTGCTCGCCGATGGCGCTTACCGGAGCAGATCCGGATAACAGCATTTCCTGCGCTTTGCGAAGCCTTCTGTGCCTGACATAATCAACCGGCGATAGGTGCAGATCTTGCTGGAACAATGTTCTTAAATAATTGGGGGACAGATGAACGGATGCGGCTATGGTCGCGGTGGACAGCTCCTCGTGAAGATGGGCCTCTATATAGCGGCAAGCCTCGTCTACTCTGCTGTCCTTCCTGGACGAAGCGGTTGTCGGCTGCATGGGCACCCGGCTCAGCAATTGGCGAAGCCAGGCGTACTGCAGGGACAACATCCGCAGGTGCTCCAGAATTTCATCGCTGCCTTCCTCCAGATCAAGCTGAGAGTCGAACTGATGGATCAGGCTGCGCCAGATTTGCTGCAGGCCGGCGGAATGGGAGATCACATGATGAGTCGGAAGCTGCAGCCAAGAGGAGAGCGATGCACCCAACAGGTCGGCTTCATAGCCGATGGACAAAAAGGCGATGGGCCTTTCATTGGTACCCTGCACCTGAAGGGGCAAATAAGCCTCCGCGGAGAACAGGCTGCCGGGACCAAGGGTATACGGGTGTTGGTCATAAATCACATGCATTGTTCCGTCCGTAACCAGCCAGAAGAAGGGATAGCGGTTCACGCGTTCAAACCGCCAGTCCGGAGGCATTTTCCATTCATAGCCCCATTTCATATGAAACTGCAAATGATCGGCAGCGCTGAAGTGCAGCTTGTCCGCCATGGCGCCCCCTCCTTCCCAACGTTGTTTTTCACAAGTATATCGTTATTTCTCCCCTAACTGCAATCTGTCCGTTTTTGCTACAGTATAATTGTGATTGAACAAATATGCGGATGCGCTAACGGTCATGAGGATTGTTGGAATTCACAAGTGTTTAAAGGGGAGCTGCAATGATGAAAACGATTGTTGATGTATCCAGGGAAATACCGGTTATTGCCGAGCCGGATGTGCTTGTTGTCGGGGGCGGTCCGGCAGGGATCGGGGCAGCGGTTGCGGCGTCCAGAGCCGGAGCCAAAACCATGCTGATTGAGCGTTACGGTTTTGTCGGCGGGAATTTGACGGTGGCCATGGTCAATCCCCTGTTTACCTTCCATGATGTGAACGGCAAGCAGGTTATCCGCGGTGTGGCCGGCGAGGTGGCGGAACGGCTGGTGAAATTGGCGGCATCCCCCGGGCACGTAACGGATCTGACCTTTGACAATGCTTCCATGACGCCTTTTGATCCGGAGGGGATGAAGCTGGTTTTGCTTGACATGCTGGAGGAAGCCGGCGTAGAGTTCCTCCTGCACACGACTTTTTCTGATGTCCTGAAGGAGAATGGCAGGATCACGGCCGTATTGGTCCAGAGCAAAAGCGGCCGCCAGGCGATTTGCCCCAAGTATGTCATCGACTGCTCGGCGGATGCCGATGTGATTGCCTGCACCGGGGCTCCGTTTGTGAAGGGACGGGAATCTGACGGGGCGATGCAGCCGGTAACGCTTTTTTACCGGATCGGAGGCATTGATATTCCGGGATTGAAGGCATGGATGAAGGCAAACCGCCATTTGCTCAAGGATTCCCCTACTGATGAGGAGATTGATGCACAAAGCGCGCTGGCGTTTCTGGGCATGAAGGATATTATAAAGGAAGCGGCAGAGAAGGGCGAGTATCCCAAGGATGCCGCGCCGCGCATACTCATGTATGAGCTGCCGAGAGAGGGACAATTTGCGGTAAACTGCACCCGCCTGCAGGGAATCGACGGGACGGATGTGCGCGATTTGACCAAGGCGGAGATGGAGACGCGCCGGCAGGCTTGGAAGGTAGCAGAATTTTTGAAAAAGCGGGTGGGCGGATTCGAGCGCTCGTATATACTGGATACCGGTGTGCAGGTCGGGGTGCGGGAAACCCGCCATATTATCGGCGATTATACGATGACCGAGGAGGATGTGCTGAACAGCAGGGCCTTTGAGGACGGGATTGCCTGCGGCACCTTCGCCATCGATATTCATCCGCCGGAAGGAGAGCAGCAAGTTTTTACCGGCTCAGGCAGGGCTGTCTACGAAATTCCTTACCGCAGCTTGCTGCCGCAGGGGCTCGATAATGTGTGGGCGGCCGGACGCTCCATAGCGGCAACGCATCACGCTTTCGGTTCTGTGCGCGTCATGGCTACCGCCATAGGCATCGGGCAAGGAGCGGGAACAGCGGCGGCGCTTGCGGCAGCGGCAGGGGCAACCTCCCGTCAAGTCAATATTAAGCAAGTGCGTGCGGCGCTGCTGGCCCAAGGGCAGTACTTGCTGGGAGAGGAGCTTGCCGATATTAGGGATGAAAGGCTGAAGCTTCACCGGAAGGACGGGTCCGGCAGCACCGCCTCCCATCATAATCCGTTTCGGTTGAAATCCTGAATGCCCGGCGGACCCCAGTCTGGCTAAGGTTACATGCCCCGCTTTCTCTATACTGGCCGTAGCATATCCAGTGCCCGCCAGGCCAACCGGTCGGGCAACTAAGCCTTGGTCCGGGCCTCACATTTTCTTCCGGTTGCCGATACGCTTTTCCAATCGTCTCCCATTAGCCGGAACAGCCGCTTGGTTGCTTCTCCCGATGATCCTCTCAATCGCCTGCTTCATCAGTCTTCCGGAGCGGTCCCAGGACAGGGCAAGGGCGTCCCTCCTGCCCTGCCTGCCCTTCCTTTTGCACAGCTCAGGATTTTCGTATGCCAATCTCATTTGTTTCCGCAGGCTGTGCAGATCCGCCTCTGCCCAGCGTTGCCCCTTTTGCGCGAACAGATTGCTGAATTTGCGGGAAATGGCGCTTCGGTTATGCATGCCGGCTGCGGGATTCTTCAGCTTGTATTTCACGAAGAAGGAATTCTTCGCTGTAAGGAAATCCATCTGGCCGCCCCAGCCGGTTGCAATCACAGGAACGCCGCTGGCGATGGATTCCAGGAAGGGCAGGCCTACCCCTTCTCCCCTGGTGGGAAGCACAAACGCGTTTCCCGCGGCGTAGATTTCCTGCAGCTTCCGGTCGCTCACATGCTTGCTGATCAGCATCACCGGTGCTGTCTGCCCGGGTAGAGCCAGCTGTGCCTTATACCGGAGCATCTTGTTTTTGATCCAGGCCCCGTTCTCACCGTTCCCATAACCGTTGGTTTTGATAAGCAGCAGCACCCGGTCATCGGCCGTAAACTCCTCCCAGTATGCCCGGAGCAGCAGCTCCGGGTTCTTCCGGTGCTGGAAGCCGAATACGGACACGAAGAGAAATTTCCCCCGGTGCTTTCCCAGATCCAGCTTCCGGTTATCCGGGTTGTAGCTCCTCGTATCTACGCCGTGGGGAACGATAAAGACGGGAACGGTCACGCCGCTGTTCCGCAAAGCATCCTTGTTATGCTGCGTAGGCACGAATATGGCATCAAACTTGTTTATGTTGGCCATCCAGCGCCGGGGGAGCCGGGTCGTTTCCCAGACTGTGTTCAAGATGATGCAATCATACCTCTTTCTGGCTTCCTTTATGTTCAGGGTGTAAGGCGGATGGTGGTGGATCAGCACCTGCTTATGGGTTTTCTCCCCTGCCGCCTGACGTATGCCCCCATTGCCTCCGCTCCGCACCTCCACCCCCTGGTGTCTTAATGCCCGGACGTACTCCCTGCTGGCCTTGCCCAAACCGCTCTTCTTCTCCACTGGCCCGCTCCATGTGCACGAATAGCCGCCCATGCTCCTCTACTGTCCCTTTCTGCTGTATGCCTTGCGTTCGTGGAAGGAAACCGAACGGTAGCGGGCTGCAAGCCGCTTCAGCCGCTGCGGCGACAACAGGGCCGCGCGCTGGTGCAGGCTCTTGTTCAACGCTTTCCTCAAGCGCACCCGGCCCGGCTCCCGGTCGTACAGATAATTGCCGTATGTCTCGAACTCGGAGAAGGCGAACTGCTTCGACCGGTTCATGCTGCGGATAATCGCCTTGTACCAGCTGGTGCCGTGCCTGGCCTCAATGTCGCGCTTCAGCTGCGCCACCCTGGCCCGCTCGAACAGCATATAGTGGGTTACCAGCGAGGCGGGAGCCGCGGCCTTCTTGCCCATGAGCTTGCGGTAGGTGACGAAATATTCGTTTTGGCTCCAGTTCCGGGTATACAGCACCGTCTTCCCCTCCGACCGGAAGACATGGGGCCGGATCAGCACGGTGTCCGCATCCACCACCAGGTAGTAGTCGGCGCTTCCAAGCTTATCTGCGCCCAGCTTCAGCAGCTGCTGGTACAACCAGCCGGAGCGCTCCCAGCGCTTGGAGCGGTAGTGAATGTCCTTCTTGGTGATGGGCAGCACCGTATCCTCGTGAACGAAGCGGCAGCCCTTGGCCTGGCACAGCTGGACGATCCGCTGCTTGCGGGGAGCCACGATCAGAATCTGGCCGATAGGATGCTTCACCTGCTTGCGGATGGCATCGATGACGAAGGGAAGCGTCCCCAGATCCTTCTCGATGGCGGGGATCACAATATCAATGAGGGGCAAAGCCATAGTTTCATCTCCCACATGCTTACTTGTTGGGATTAGAATATGTGGCGTTGACCAAAAGGAGTGGGCACAAGCGGTCTCCGGCGCTGCCTGCTTCTTATATTTCTCACACCCCCGCGCTTTACCAAGAGTCGGCAGCCATTGCTTGCTGTTAACTCCGCGAAAAATAGTATATTCCCAACCTCCAATCCATAAGCCCCCTATGATCATTGCCCGAAAACATGTATATTGAGCGGCCCTCTGATCTGCTATATGCTAAGCACGATTCATTAGCACAAACGATAGGAGTGATGCCCGGTGAAGACAGAGAAATGGGTAGTGGATGCCTGGGAAGCGGCTTCCACCAAAGTAAAGAGCACAAGCCTGCGGGTTGGCAGCGGATTTCCCCACGGCTCACATGATGGACAATATCAGCTGACGGCCCCGCATTATTGGACCGCCGGCTTCTGGCCAGGCTTGCTGTGGCTGATCCATCAGGAAGAGCAAAATGACGGGCTGCGTCAGCTCGCCGAGCATTGTGAAGAGCGGCTGGACCCAGTGCTGCACAATATTGATTTGCAAAGCCACGATATCGGCTTTATGTGGACGCTCACCTCGATAGCCAATTGGAAGCTCACCCATAATCCCGCCGCCCGGCACCGGGCGCTGACTGCAGCCAGCCATTTGGCGGGCAGATTCAACCTGAAGGGCCGCTTCATCCGGGCCTGGGATCAACCGGAGCGGACCGGCTGGGCAATCATTGACTGTATGATGAACCTGCCTCTGCTGTATTGGGCGTCGGAACAAACGGGCGATCCCCGCTTCAAGCATATTGCCGTGGCCCACGCCACTACTGCAGTTCAGCATTTCATTCGTGCAGACGGCTCCGCCAACCATGTTGTCTGCTTCGATCCGGAGACAGGAGAACGGCTCTCTGTCCGCGGCGGACAAGGCTATGCCGATGAATCTGCATGGGCCCGGGGAGCATCCTGGGGCCTCTATGGCTCGGTGCTAAGCTACCGGCACACAGGCATACCAGACTTCCTGGCAGCTGCCGAACGTGCCGCAGATTTCTTCATCTCCCATCTGCCTGAGGATAAGGTGCCTTATTGGGATTTCCGGCTGCCGTCCTTCGAGCACGCGCCCAGAGATTCAAGCGCGGCTGCCATTACTGCAACAGGACTGCTGGATTTAGCTAATGCGGCACAAGGGGACAAGGCCGTGTTCTATAAGGAATCTGCCCTTTCCATTCTGCAATCCTTAGGCGAACATTACCGGGCGGATGCTTCCGAGGAAGCTATTCTGCTAAGAGGTACAGGGAACCTCCCCGGCAATCAGAATATTAACAGACCTCTCATCTATGGCGACTATTACTACGTAGAGGCACTATCGAAGCTAATGGGCCATTCTTCCTTCTGGGCGCCTGCACCTGCCGCTTCCAAAGAGTGAGGAGCCCGGCAATCCGCCACATGCTCTCATCCATCAGCAGCACGCGAGCCCGATGAACTGGTGTATATCCCGCAAAGAAATGTATATTGCCAGCTGCGAATCCAGCGGCTGCAAGCATGTTAACTGAGCGAAATCGTGTATATTGAACCCCCCGGGAGCTTGCTATACGATGAGTACAAATCACAACGCGAGGAAGTGACAGCAATGGGCCACACAACGGCTCCCGCGCCACTGGCAGCAGCCGACCAGTCCAAAGGAAAGAGCAACTGGCTTACAAGAAGGTACGGGAAACGAGTTCTGCGGCAGAATATCCCTTTATATATCATGTTTTTGCCGATTATGGCCTTCTTTCTGATCTTCAAATATTATCCCATGGTGGATCTGGTAATCGCCTTCAAGAAATACACCTTCATCAAGGGCGTCTGGGGCAGTCCCTGGGTAGGGTTGGATATGTTCAGGCTTATTTTCCAGAGCGACCAGATCCTCGATATTGTGTGGAACACCCTTATTCTAAGCGGGCTGAATATTATAGTCGGCTTTCCCATGCCGATTATCCTGGCGCTGCTCTTGAATGAGGTGCGCAAGCAATCGGTCAAGAAAATCATCCAGACCTTCGTGTTTCTGCCCCATTTCCTCAACTGGGTCATTGTCGGGGGCATCATTGTCACCGTCTTTTCCCAAACCAATGGCGTAGTGAACATGCTGGTGGAGAAGGTATTCGGCGAGACCTATCCTTTTCTGTACAAAACCGGTTCCTGGATCGGGATCTACCTGGGGTCCTCTGTCTGGAAGGAAGCAGGCTGGGGCGCCATTATGTATCTGGCGGCGCTTACCTCCATCGACCAGAGCCTGTATGAAGCGGCCAGTATGGATGGCGCCAACAAATGGCAGCAAATAACGCGGATTACCCTTCCCGGTATTATGCCCACCATTATTATCATGCTTATTCTGCGGATCGGCCGGTTGATGGAACTGGGCTTTGACCAGGTTTATGTGCTTCAGAACAATACCGTATCGGAAATCGCGGAGGTCATCAGCACCTTTATGTACAAGGTGGGGATTCAACAGGCTAACTTCAGTCTGGCAACAGCCATGGGGCTTTTCGAGTCTCTCGTAGGTCTTGTGCTGGTGTTATCCGCCAACAAGCTGGCCCGCCGCTTCGACCAAGGCATGTGGTGAGGAGGAATTTACATGAAAAGCACACAGGGTGAAAAAATATTCTATTCCCTCAATTATATTATTCTGATCCTTATCGGCTTAAGCTGTGTTCTGCCTCTGGTGCATGTGTTTTCCCTGTCACTGAGTGACAGGCATGCCATTGCTTCGGGCAATGTAATCTTCTGGCCGGTAAATCTGAATGCCGGCGGATACAGCGCCTTATTCAAGGAAACACCCATTGTCACCGCCTTCGTCAACAGTGTGGTGATTACTGTGGTCGGCGCAACTCTGAACATGGTGTTCACAATATTGGCGGCATACCCTTTGTCCAAGCGCTATTTCATCGGCCGGCGCTTCTATTCCTTCGCTGTGATCTTTACGATGATCTTCAGCGCAGGCGTCATCCCCAGCTATCTTGTGGTCAAGGCGCTTGGCCTGCTAAACGGCTACGGCTCCTTATGGCTCCCCGGGCTGGTCAGCGTGTGGAACCTCATGGTGCTGCGAAGCTTCTTCGAAGGGCTGCCCGAGGAGCTGGAGGAAGCCGCGCGGATGGACGGCTGCTCGGAATGGCGGTTGATCCTGCAGATCGTCCTGCCGCTGTCCGGCCCCGTGATCGCGGCGTTGTCGCTCTTCTATGGCGTTGCCCACTGGAACGCGTTCATGAACGTATTGATCTACATCAATGACTCCGGCAAGTATAATCTGGCGGTGCTGGTGCAGCAGATGATTCAGAACCAGACCCTGATGCAGGAAATCAGCGTGCATGATCCCGGCTTGGCTAACAGCATCACTCCGGAGGGAGTCAAATCGGCAGGGGTGGTAGTAATGACCCTTCCTATGTTGATCATCTATCCCTTCGTGCAGAAGTATTTTGTCAAAGGCGTCATGATCGGGGCGGTTAAGGGTTGAAATGGTGCGCAAAAACTCTAAGTATATGCTTACGTAGCCAGTTTTTGCTGAAGCAAAAACTCTAAGTGTATGCTTACGTAGCCAGTTTTTGCTGACGCAAAAACTCTAAGGAGGTGATGCCCGCCATTGCAGATCGCCGAATTAGGAATTGGTCCATTATGAATGTTAAACTAAGGAATAATGAAGGGGAGAGATTCTATGTTTAACCGGAATTACCGCAAACCTGCGGCCTTGAGCCTGTCTGTAGTCTTAGCGGGAAGCGCTCTGCTTGCCGCCTGCGGTGACAATAAGGAGGATGCCGGGACTAAGCCGGCGGACGCCACTGCTTCTGCCTCCGCATCCGCTTCTGCTGCAAGCGCCAAACCAGCGGGACCCAAGCCGAAAATTACCGTATCCATCTATGACCGCAACAATGTGCCGGAAGGGGAGGGCACTCTCACCAATAACCGGTGGACCAAGTGGATTAATGAGAACGCTCCGGTGGAAGTGGAGTTCATTCCGGTGCCGCGGACCAATTCCTCGGAGAAATGGAACGTGCTGTTCGCCTCCGGCCAGGCGCCCGATCTGATTTTTGAATTCTCCAACCCGTATATGAAGGAGCTTGCCGGTAAAGGCCAGCTTATGCCTCTGGATGATGCGATTGAGAAATATTCCACAACCTATAAGAAACTGCTTAAGGAAAACGACCTCATCAGCAAAGATACCAAATTAAATGGCAAAACCTATTTTCTGGGCCGTCCGCTTGCCCTTGCCACCAATCATTACGTGATGATCCGCAAGGATTGGCTGGATAAGCTGAATTTGCCCATTCCCCAAACGACCGAGGATTATCTGAAAGTGGCCAAGGCCTTTACGGATAACGATCCCGATGGCAACGGCAAGAAGGATACCCTGGGGAGCACCTTCTGGGATGTGGATTATTTCTTTGGCTTGGGCCAATCCAGCTTGGCCGCGGAGTCAGCCGGGCCGGTCACTTCCTATTTTATCAAGAATGATGAATATGTCCGCCAGTGGGAACAGCCCAAAGCAGCTTTAGCCTTTAAGAAGGCACTGTATGACGCGGGAGCGGTGGATAAGGATATCTATACCGATAAGACCGGAGTCAAAGCCCAGCAGGATTGGGTCAACGGCAAGCTGGGCATCTGGGGCGGAAGCGGTCTGGAAGGGGCAGCGGCCTACAATGTTTATGATACTCTCAAAAAGAATAATCCCGATGCTCAGGTTGTGATTCTTCCGCTGCCCAAGTCGGAATTCGGCCAGTTCTCCCCCGCAGGCGGTCAGCCCATGCAGTTTACTGCTGCTGTCAATGCTACCTGTAAGAATGTGGAGGCTGTCATCAAGTATGTGGATTGGATGATGCAGCCGGATGTCAGTATGACCTTGGCCTATGGCTTCGAGGGGGTTCACTACACCAAGGACCCTGCTACCGGGTTCCCCAAGCCCATCGACGCAGCCAAGAATAAGAAGGAGCTTACTTGGAACGCCGACTTTTCCATGCTGGCTAACAATACTGCATTAGGCAAAGGCTTGCTGTATTCCAACCAACTGGATGCTTCCAAGCCTTTGGACAAAGAGTATCTCGCATTAATTGAGCAAGGAAGGGCGGCTTACCTGACTCCTGACCGGCCGTATACCATCAGCGTCAACCTTCCTACAGCCCTTCCGGATGACCTGCTGCTGATCAGCAATACGGTCACCAATACCATTGTCAATATCTACACCAAGGCCGTTGTAGCCGGGGCATCCTACACTGCGGATCAAGCCATTAAGGATGCCCAGGATGCATGGGAAAAGGCCGGCGGCAAAAAAATCGACGACTTCTATGCCAAGGTGTTCAAGGAGCAAAAAGCAAACCTCAATTTCACCAAGGATTACTATAAATATCTGCAAAAATAATGCCGGAATCTTCAATATTCCCACAACCAAGGCGGGGTTAGCTCCCGCCTTGCTCTTTTTTTTGCTATGGCAAAGATATGCTATGATAACCTTACCATCATTCCGAGGGAGAGACCGACTATGAGAAGAACCTGGTTTCAGCGCTTGCTCTTGTCGTATTTGCCAGTTCTCATTCTGATCGTCTGCCTGTTTGTCTTTATCGGTATTGTGCAGCTGAACGATCTGTCGAGAAAGGAAGCGGTGAAATCCGGTAAAGTCTACGTGGATAATCTCATGAGCAGCGTAGATATGTCCCTTCATGCCGCGGATATGATGATGGTGGAAACCATTGCACGCAACAACAGCCTCATCTCCTTTGCCGGAATGGAAAGCAGCCCCGTCTTTATGATCGAGATATCCCGCCTTCTTCAAAGCATGACTGCTACGAGCTCATTCATTGACTCGGCCTATCTATACCGGGATGCCGATGGTACTGTGGTCAGCGATGGGACGAAGCTGTCTATCGACCAATTCGCCGACCGGAATTACATCCGGGAGAGTCTGGCCAGTAACGCCCAAGGGGTCTGGAGCAATCCGCGGAAATACCGCATTCAGGAAAGCTTGAACGAAGCGGAGACCGTGATCTCCATCTTCAGGGGAATTCCCCTTCAGGGCAAGAGCAGTGCAATTCTCGTGGTCAATGTGAATTTGGAGGCGGTTATGGATTTTCTCAAAAAATACGGGAATTCGGAGGTGAATCATATTTCCGTATGGGACCGGACAGGAGCCCCGCTCTTCCAGCAAGCCTCCTCCACGATCCAAACCGACGATGTGAACCTGGTTTCCGCTTACTCCGGCTGGACCTACCGCAGCGGATTGAAGACAGCCGGGCTTGGCAATATGTTAAGCTACATGACCAGCGGCTGGTTTCTCTTCGGCTTCCTGGGACTGCTTACGGGAATCGGCTGGATCATCTACATCACCCGCAAGAATTACAAGCCTATCGAAACGATGATGTCGCGGATCGAGAAGTACAATGAACAGCACAGGGAGAATCCTATTCAAGGCCCTCAGGCCGATGAGCTCAGCTACATCGACTATACCCTCAACAGCATGATGGAGGTTACCGAGGATTACGAGCACCGGAACAAGGTGAACCGGGAGTACCGCCGGCTGCAGCTGTTCAAGGAGCTGGTTGAGGACAGTGGTCCCGCCGATATGGCCGAATGGGAGACGGAGCTGCAATCCATGGGCCTGGAGACATTGGGGAGCGCCTCGGTCAGCATCGTGGAAATTGATAAATATATGGAATTCATCAGCCTGTATTCCCGCAAGGATCAAGGACTGTTCAAGTATATATTGAAAAAAGTAGTGGAGGAGACCGCCAAGACCAGCGGCCTGCATATCTGGCAGGAATGGATCACCAACCACCGGCTATGCGTGATCTATCTCAATGAGGCGCACCAGATGCTCGACGGCAATCAGCTGTCCGCCCAATCGGACCAGGTCCGGCAGTGGATGCAGGACAACCTGAAGCTGACCGTCACCTTCGGTCTGGGCAGTACAGTAACGGAGGTGAAGGAGATTTCGCTGTCCTATGAATCCGCGGCCAGAGCATTGGACTACAAATCTGCGCTGGGGGCAAACCGGGTCATCGGCCATTGGGAGATTGAGCTGCTCTCCCATGACGATCTGTTCGTCTATCTCCAATATGTGCGGACCATCGCCCAGGCCTTCCGGGTGGGCAATGAGAGCTGGCAGGAGCAGCTGAAGCTGCTGTTCGACGGGCTGCGGGGATTGCTCCTGCCCAAGGAGGAGATCAGCGGCATCCTCACCTACATGAATTACTATTTCTACCGCGAGATGATGGAGCTGCCGCCGGAATATCAGGAGGTGTGGAGCCGGAATTTCCGCACCCCCTGGGATGAGAATCTGGATGCGCTGGAAACCTTGGATGAGCTGGAGGCCTTCTATTCCGCCAATCTGGCCGCCTGCGCCAGGAAGATGGAGGCCATCCGGGCGGGCAAGGGAAACCATGGAGTGATCCAGCAGGTCAGAAGCTATATTGAGGAGAACTTCAGCGACCCGGATCTGTCCCTCTCGGGATTAAGCGAACAATTCAACATGAACTCCTCCAGCCTAAGCACCCTGTTCAAGGAGGAGTTCGGGGAGAAGTTCGTGGTCTACCTGTGCCAGGTGCGTATGGAGCATGCCAAGATCATGCTGCGGGAAACCTCTCTCCCCATTCAGGAAATCGCCGAGAAGGTGGGCTATCTGCATCAGATGTCCTTTATCCGCGCCTTCAAGAAAATGGTAGGCACCACCCCCGGGGATTACCGCAAGGTGCATCAATGAATACTCCCTCCACTGACCGATGCTATCGCTTCGGCTGAAGTGGGGGTTTCGGATGTCTCAACCTGATGATTTCAGGATGCTTAACATTCATGGAGTTGACACGTTGACGGACTGGCTACCGCCCAACCCCTCTATCCCATCCCTGCTCTTGGCAGATACGTTTGGGAATACTTTGCGCATGATGTTGGCCGCGCCGTTCACATCGGCATGGAGGAATCCCTTTGTGCTCCGATACAGTCCGCGATGCACTCGCTTGCCCGAGAACGCCCACGTCCCCTCTTCGCCATACCGCGGCAAGGGGGCGCGATCCGGGAAGCTGGCTGTCGTCTGTGCGGGAACCTTGAGGAGTCCGGCTTTTTGGTGTAATATGCTATAAAAACTTGCGAAACAGCACCGCTGGGCTCCGCCACGGTTCTATAGGGTGGAGATGCGCCGCTACCTCTTTCCTAAAGTGCTACCTCTGCATTTACTTAACGGAAATTTTTTCCGTTATCCCACTAATTTGCTTCTATTCAGCTTTTTTAGCGGAAATTTTTTCCGTTATATTCCGAATAGATCCAAAAAATTGATAAAAACCTTGTTTTTGAGGGGGTTAACGGAAAAAATTTCCGTTAATTTCCGATATAATCGAGTAATCGACTCTTTAACGGAAATTTTTTCCGCTAAACTGCAGGCAGAAGACTCACTTTACCGCATCCTCCACTCCGTAATCCCCCAACAGCCTTCAATTTTACAAACACGGTGGCCATTTTCACTTTTCGAGCCGAAAACGCCTGCATACCTGCATTTTGTGGAGTAAAATTGTCCCCCTCTCCCCTACGTCCTACCCCCTGCTTCCTGTCTCCTGTCTCCTGTCTCCTGTCTCCTGTCTCCTGTCTCCTACCCCCTGCTTCCTGCCTTCTACCTCCTGCCTCCTGCCTCCGCTCGAAGCAGGTATTTTCCGGAACCTTCAAAAAAGGGGATATCCACCATGGCAGCGAATCTGTAAAGGGTAGACTTTCATGCCGCTCCCGCGCAGCCATCGGAAGATGGCATGCTGCGGAAGGCCAGAGAACAAATGGAAGAGGTGCCGTTTTTCATGAACCGCTTGTCCAGATTCTCCACATTGTCCAATTTAGCTAGATTCTCCGGATTGTCCAGACACTTTAAAATGTCCAATTACTCCGGATTAACCGGGTCCTCCAGATTGTCCATCAGCAGCATTCGTCCCCGCCACACCTGGCTGACCCTTGGCTGTACCCTCCTGCTCCTGACGGCAGGATGCGGCGGTACGTCCGCGCCGTCCTCCGACAACAGTCTCCCGCCGGGTGCTTCCCCCGCCGTCTCCACCCCGTCGGCCACCCCTACGGAGGAGCCTGCTCCGTTTCGCGCCCCTTTAACGGGGATGCCCAGCAAAGTGGATATTGCCAGCCGACCCTATTTGGTCATGGTGGAGAATTCCCCCCAGGCGCGACCCCAGACGGGATTGGACAAGGCCGATATCGTCTATGAGATCCTGGCGGAGGGAGAGATTACCCGGTTCGTCTCCGTCTTCCAGAGTGTGAATGTCCCCACTGTCGGCCCTGTCCGCAGCATCCGCCCCTATTTCGTGGAGATCGGCGATATGCTGGACGCGGTGATCGTACATGCAGGCTGGAGCCAGGATGCCATGAATATTCTGTCCGGCCGCAAGCTGGCCCATCTGGACCAGGTGTACGGGGATGATGCTTACTATTGGCGCGCCACCGACCGTAAGGCTCCGCACAACCTGTACACCTCCACGGAAAAGATGGCCGAAGGCGCGGTGGCCCGCAAATTCCGCAAGGAATGGAAGGGGCCGCAGCCGCTCTTCGCCAAGAACACGCCCGTTACCCTGACAGGAACATCCGCGCGGAAGATCGAGATTCCCTATATCAGCGGCTACAAGGTTTCCTACGAATACGAAGCAGCCAATAATACATACAAGCGCAGCATGGCCGGCCAGCCTCATCTGGACAAGGAAAGCGGCCAGCAGCTTGAGACCGTCAATCTGCTGGTGCTGGAGAGCAAGCATACCATCCTGGATAAAGAGGGACGCCGCAATGTCAACGTGTTTGGTCCGGGCAAGGGCGTGCTGCTGCAGCAAGGCAAGTCTCTGGCGATTACTTGGGAGCGCAAGGACGGGATGATCCGTCCCTATGCGGACGGCAAGGAGGTGCCGCTTCTGCCGGGCAATACCTGGGTGCAAATTGTACCCCTGGGTACGGAGCTGAAGCTCGAATAGGCTGTGCCGCTGGATACGGAGCCCACGCTACAATTGGTTCTGCGGTTGAACTCGAAGCCGACGCTGGAATAGAGTACAGCCCCCGGTCCCACTCCTGGTCCCGGGGGCTGTATGTGTCAGAGCGGTCAACCTTGCGCCGCGGCAGGGACCATGGGGACGCCACCCTACTGCTGCCCATCGCCGGGCTGCAAGCTTTGCTGCAGCGTATTTTTCAACCTGTAATCCATGGGTGTCACCCCGAAAACCTGCTTGAACACTGTAGAAAAGTATTTTCTGTTCCCCCACCCGATCTCATCCACGATTCTGCTGACCGTATAGTTGGTATGCTTCAGCAGCTCTACCGCTTTTTGCAGCCGGACCTCCTTCAAATAATCGATGACCGTCATGCCGGTGGCTTCCCTGAACATCTTCCCCAATGTGAAGGAGGAGATTTTCAGTGTATCCGCCAAGGACTGCTGGGTCAGATTCACGTCCCGGTAATGTTGCTTCAGGTACTGTACCGCCCCCTCCACAATCAGATTGGAGCGGGCATCCCGGGAGGGAGCAATCTGGCCCAGTATATAATCAAGCAGCTCCTGCAGCGCGCTCTCCATTTCACTTAGCGTCTCCAGTTCGGTAATCTGCTTGTGCCAATACGGGAACGACAGATGGAACTGGACCGTGCCGTTCTTCTCCAGCGTATTCAGGAAATTGAAGATGGAAGAAGTCATATGGGAAATCAGGCATATCGTGGAATCGTATTCGCACCGGTACAATTTGCCGATGATCCGTTCCAGGCTCTCCGCAATGCTGTCCCGCTTCATTCCCTTCAGCTTCTCCATGAAGTCGGCTACCAGGGGGTCGGAAACCTCGAAGGGCGGCCATTCATTTTGCAGATTCAGGTAAGACAGCGTGCAGGCATGGCCATAGCGGATCTTCTCCAGTATGCCTTGACGGGCCTGGGCGAACAGCTTCTGCAGCCCGGATAGATCCGGGCAGGACCGGGTCTTGAAGGAAGAGAAGGTCACATGGAAATAGGAGTTGTACAATTCGTTCACTCTGGCAAGCAGACGGTCCAATTCGGCAATGGCAGGCTGCGCTCCGTGATAGGGCTCTTCCTCCAGACGGATAATAATGCAGCAATCCTCGGTCATATCCACACATTCACATTGAAAATGGGCCGACAATATTTCATGGGAAATATTCACCAAGGCGAAGCGCAAGGCAGCCTGCTCCCCTTCCGGCCGGGTCTGCCGGAACTGATTGTATTGATCCAGCTTCAACAGAACAAGGATATACCATCCCCCGCCGCTGCCGATCCTAAGCTCCAAATCATCGGGCCGCTCCATGGGCCGGACGCTCAGCAGCAGGGACTTCAAATATTCCGTCTTCACATGATTGAGATTCTTGCTCTTGAATTGCTTAAGCGTGTGCAGATGCTCCACGGTTTGCACCACATTGCTTTCGATGAATTGGAACTCGTTGCCCGATTCCCCTCTGCTGCCGGAATGGTCCAGGAGCAGGCCGATTCTCTCACGCAGACTCCCAATCGGCGAATACAGGCGCCTGGCGAGAATATAGGAGCCGAACAGCCCCATGGCAAACACCATCAGGCTTATAACCAGCGTCAAATTTCTGATTTTATTCACTGACTGGGAAATTATGGAGTACGGAATGACATTAATGATCTTCCAATTCATCTGCTCAATGGAGGAGAACACCACTACGCTCTTTTCCCCGTTTACTTCCTCAACAAAGTAATCGCTTTCATGACTGCTGGACATGATTTTCCGAATATAGGCCTCCCCCGCTTTGTTCTGCAGGAACAACGCCGCTTCAGAGTGTCCCACCACTGTCCCCGACTGGTCGATGATCAGCACCTCCCAGTCCATGCTCCCTGAGTGCTGCGGCGAGCTGATCATCTTCTGGAATATCCATTGGGTATCCACATTGATGACCAAGCCGTTGGTCACATTCTGCTCGTCATCCGTTTGGCTGACCCAGTAGCTGTACAGGTTCATGTAGGAATCGGGCTTGATGCTGGAGACAGGGGCGCGTCTGACCAGCGGGGAAGCCTGAAGAATCGGCTGCGCCACCGCCTCCACAATCTCCCGGTCATACATCTTGTCCTTGGACAGAATCTCGGTATCGGGCCCGATCACATAATAATTTCCCGACAGCCGGTTGAATGCCGTGACGGAATAAATAAACGGCGCGGTCTGAAGAAAATATTGCACCTGCAAAACGCCCTGCAGGGTGTCGTAAATATTGGGGTCCTGCTTATACATGAACTCGGCGATGGTCGGGCTGCTGTAGAGGGCGGCATTATAATTTCTGGCGTAGCCGTCAATGAAGCTGATATTATAGGCAATCTGGGAAAGCAGCTTCTGGCTCATCTTGTTAATATTCTCTACCTCCATATTCCTGAAGCTGGTATAGAGGGAGACAGCCAGCAGACATGTGGCAATCACAACGAACGTACTGATGGTAACAAGCAGATGATAGAAGTATCTATGCGGCTTTATGATCCTTTTTATCATGATCTAGGCTCCCCGTCCCTTGATTCGTGTCATCATTGTATCACCTGATCCCTTTTGCAAGAAAGCCTAATCCCGTGATTTGGAACAAACCAAGAAATTCGAACCCTCCGTTTGAACCGTTTGCCGCTGCTTTGGCCTTCCCAATAAAATGCCTGGTCCGTATAGTTAGCGGTGAACGGTTTGACGGGAGGCAAGCGGGAAAATCATTATACAGGTGAGGATGGTTCACATGAATGAAATAAGCAAGCATCATGAGGCAGCCTTTTCGTTGCATTTCAAAAATTTCAAGCGCTTCCGGCGCAATCTCTCCTATTCCTTATTGGCGCTGCCCATGATCATCTATGTTTTCATTTTCAATTATTTGCCTATGGGAGGGATTGTTGTAGCGTTCAAGAGCTACCAGTATGACCTGGGGATTCTGAAGAGCCCCTGGGTCGGGCTGGATAACTTCCGGTTTTTCTTCACCTCTCCCGATGCATGGAGAATTACCCTGAACACCCTGGGGTACAATGCCATATTTATCGTGGTGGGATTGATTATTCCGGTAGGCTTGGCGTTGCTGCTGAATGAAATAAAAAGCAAGACGATGCTGAAATATTACCAGACAACCATGTTTTTCCCCCATTTTCTCTCCTGGGTCGTAGTCGCTTTTATGGCCTATTCGTTTCTTAATCCGCTGTATGGGCTGCTGAACCGGTGGCTTACCGACATGGGCGGGCAAAGTGTGGACTGGTATGTGAAAGCGAAGCCGTGGATCTTCATTCTCCCGGTGGCCCATATCTGGAAGACGGTGGGGATGAGTACGCTGATCTACTATTCCTCCCTGATGGGCATTGATCAGGAATATTATGAAGCGGCTGCCCTGGAGGGTGCATCCAAGCCTTATATGGCCTTCAAGATCACCCTGCCCTTTCTGTACCCTCTGATGACCATGCTGACCATCCTGAACATCGGCCATATCTTCTATGCCGACTTCGGCTTGTTCTACCAGTTGACCATGAATTCCCCCATGCTGTATTCCACTACGGATGTAATCGATACCTATGTATTCCGCGCCCTGCGGGAATCGGGGAATATGGGCATGGCCGGAGCCGTGGATTTCTACAAGTCCTTCATCGGGCTGCTGCTGGTACTGCTGACCAATTATATTGTCAAAAGAAAAAATGAGGACCATGCGCTGTTCTGAGCCTTGAACTGCAACCCTACCCTGATGAGGTGATTCCTTATGTATGCCAAAACCTCCAAATGGCCCGTCTCCCGGGCGGTTATTCATCTGCTGCTGCTGGCCTGCTCCATTCTATTCCTTATTCCCCTATGGGCCGTCCTGGCCATATCCGTCTCCAATGAAACGGATATTATGACCATGGGCTTCAGGCTGATTCCCGGCAGGCTTGATCTTACGGCTTATGCGTATATTTTCAAGAATCCGTCGGTTATTCTCCAAGGCTATAAGGTCACTATCCTCATGTCTGCGGCTGGCTTGGTGTTATATCTGGTTATGGCTTCCATGATTGCATATGCCTTATCCCAGCGTGAATTCGCCTACCGGAGAGGAGTAACCTTCTATTTGTTTTTTACCATGCTGTTCAATGGCGGTCTGGCCCCGCTCTATATCCTGATGACGCAATACCTTCATCTGAGGGACACCTATGCCGCTTTGATCATCCCCCTGCTGGGCAATGTGTGGTACCTGTTTATTATCCGCACCTCCTTCCAGCAGATTCCCGCCGCCATCATCGAATCAGCCAAGATCGACGGGGCTACGGAGCTGCAAATTTACTTCAGGCTGATCCTGCCTCTGTCCAAGCCCGTGCTGGCTACAGTTGGATTGCTCCAGCTTCTGGGCAACTGGAACTCCTGGTTTCCTGCCCTGCTGTATATCAACAAGTCCGACATGTATCCGCTGCAGTATCTGCTTCAGACCATTCTGCGCAATATGCAGGAGCTCACCCGCTCCATGGAGAACAAGCCAGCCCAGATTGTGGAGAGCATCCAGGTGCCGACGGAATCCATGAGAATGGCTATGGCGGTAATTGCGGTAGGTCCCATGCTGTTCATCTTCCCCTTTTTCCAGAAGTATTTTGTCAAAGGCCTGACGGTAGGCTCGGTTAAAGGGTAACGGATTACCCAGGTATTGGCATTATTCACCAATCCTGTAGAATAGAAGTATCCCATAGAGGAGGAAGAGACAAATGAAACAGGCAAGAAGAGTTGTTGGCAAGATTATTCCGGCGGTCCTGGCGGTGGCGATGGTGCTGGCCGTGGCCCCGGGGTGTGCCAAGGAAGACACGGCGGCTTCCACCCTCCCCGCCGTCCACTCCCCCGGCGGGGAAGGAACAGGCGGGAAGACGCTGCCGGAGGTACAGCTTATCTGGTATCTCAGAGGGTCGAAACCGAAGAATGCGGAGGCAGTGGTTGCCAAGGCCAATGAAATCACCAAGGCCAAAATCAATGCTACCGTGGAATACCGCTTCGTAGAGCCGGGGGACTATGACCAGAAGCTGCAGTTGGCCATGGCTTCGGGGGAGGCGTATGATATCGCCTGGACCTCCAACTGGTCCAATAATTATGTGGAGAATGTCAATAAAGGGGCGTATCTGGCGCTGGACGATTACCTCCCCCAATTCCCCAAGCTGCAACAAGCGTTGCCCCAGCTGGTATGGAATGCGGTGAAAGTGAAGGAAAAAATATATGGGGTGTACAATTATCAGATTCTCTCCCTGCCCATGGGCTTCATGTTCAAGAAGGATCTGGTGGATAAGTACAAGCTGGATGTCAGCCATATCACCAAATTAAGTGATTTGACCCCGATTTTTGAAAAGATCAGGCAAGGCGAACCCGATGTGGTTCCGGTCAAATTCGGCGTACCCAATCTGGCGCAAATTATGGAGCAGGGAACGGTAAATCTGATTGAGGATTTTGTGGTGGATACCTCTTCCTGGAAGATTACGGGCTACCGCTGGACCAAGGAGGATATGATGCCCCATTACAGGCTGATGCGGGAATGGTATACCAAGGGCTTCTTCCCCTCCAATGTATCCACCGCTTCGGAAGGGGATCAGGCTCTGGCCAAGGCAGGCCGTCTGTTCAGTGAATATTCCGGCTACAAGCCCGGAGTGGAAGCCGAGCAGCAAGCGAAGCTGGGATACGAGGTGATTGTCAAGGCGCTGACCAAGCCCGGCAGGATCCGGACCTTGTATTCCACCTTGAGCGCCATCAGCAAGAATTCCAAAAATCCCGAACGTGCCTTGATGCTTCTGGAACTGGTGAATACGGACAAGGAATTATACAATCTGCTGACATTCGGCATAGAAGGCCAGGACTACAGGAAGACCGGGGCCAACCGGATTGAGAAAATCCCGGATACGTATCAGTTTGAGGCCTGGGAGCTGGGCAACCAATTCAATGCCTATCTGCTGGAGGGGCAAGACGAGAATACCTGGCAGGAAACCATCCGCTTGAACGATACTGTCGAGCTCGATGAGCTGGCTGATTTTGTCTTCGACCGCAAGCCTGTGCAGAATGAGCTGGTCCAGATTTCCGCCATCTTCAAGGAATTCAATCCCATCCTGAAAAATGGTCTGGATGAGCCCGAAGCAGCGGTCAAGCGCTTCAGCGACAAGCTGAAGCAGGCGGGAGCAGACAAGGTGCAGCAGGAAATCCAGAAGCAGCTCGATGAGTGGAGATCAGGAAAGTGATCTTGGGCCATAGAGACAGGGCCCACGCCGAAACAGGGAGGAGGTGATGCAAGAAGCCGGACGCAACAAAGGCAAGGACTAATCCCATAGCGAAAGAGGTGTGTTTATCTTGAGAAAAACCAAAAAAACAGTGACTTCCCTGCTTGTGGCCAGCATGCTGAGCGCAACCCTTCTCTCCCCTGCCCTTGCTTACGGGGAAGCCGGTATTGGGAGCAAAAATGTAACCGCTGCCAATCATGAAGCCTCCCCCATTGCCTGGCATGATATTCCTGCGCTGGAGGCCGCCATTCTTGATTGGGAAGCTGTGAATCAGGACCCCGCATTATCCGTTCAGACCATATCCGAAGAGAACCTGAGCTTCTTCCGGTCTCTTCCCCAGAATGTGGACATCGAGCTCTACAAGCGGAAGATTCCCGACCAACGGACCCAGTTCACCAGACAAGGCGTAGCCCCCATTGAGCTTGGCGAGGTACCGGTATGGTATCAGGGGGGGCCTGTCTCGGAGAAGCCGGACCAGCTTCTGCAGCGGATGGCTGCCGCCCATAATGCTCCCAAGTTCGCGGACAATTATAAGTTCACCATTAACGACTCTCCGCTTAGCATCCTGCTCATGGGCAAGGCGGACAGTATAACCAAAGCCAATGAGGCCATTGTGAGCCGGGGAGTGAAGGAATTCGCCTTTACCGATACGGAAGCCTACTACCTCTACTTCCAGCATCAGGATAAGCTCACCCAACAGTCGAAGGATATTTTGTACCAGCTTATTGTCAGCATGGCCCAAAACCAGGGCTTCTCCCCGGAGAAAGCGGAACTGGATTTCCTGTACAACAATAATCATAACCAGACTTCAGAAGGACTGCTCCGGGGCTTCATGTACGCCCAGGCGGCCAACGATGCGTCCATGTTCGCCCGGATGGAGAATGTCCTGGACCGGATGATTGCTTACGAGGCTCTGCAAGGGTCCGGAACGGGGGATTTCAACTCTCCCAGCTACGCCGCCTTCACCTGGTCCAATATGCTCACCCTCTATACCCTGACCGACAATGAGCGGATTAAAGCCAAGCTCAGGCTGATTCTGGACAGGGCGGGAATGGATGCGGCCATGCGGTATCATGAGCCTTCCGCAAGCATGCCCGGGCCGTTCAACCGGACTTTCGGACGCTTCAACTTCCGCAATGTGGACCGGCAGTCCTTCTTCAATATCTTGTACCGCTCTACCAGCGGCTATAATTTCTACCAGTTCCATGAAGCCAACGGTTATGCCTGGTGGTATGCCAACCTGGCGTCCCTTACACCCTTCTTCCCCGATTATATGGAGGAGATCGCCTTCCGCAAGGAATTCCCTTACCGGACCTGGAGCACCAAGCTCCGCAATGCCACTCCCGGCGCGTATAACGTAAGTGCGGGCAATCAGGGATACACCATTCCCAATACCCGGTACAAGATGGGCAATACAGTCTCTTATGCCACCTACGAATACAACATCGGCTCCGCCGGGGATTTCGCCTGGTACATTCCCGGTTATGACGGGCAGGATGCCCTGCTGTTGGCCAACTGGCGGAGAACCGACGGGTTGATCAAGAGCCTGTCCGATACGGGGACCCTGTTCTCCAATTACCGGTATAACTCGGATATCGATGTAAGCGGGGTATCCCCGGTTGTGAAGGAGCTAACCGCCCAATCCTGGAGCTTCCCCAAGGAGCATGGCTTGTCTGCCGTGCTGCAGCATGACAACAAGGCCATCGTGCTGTCTTATCCCGGCAAGGCGGCGGATGCGCGCTTTACGGATGTCAAGACCAATGAAATCAACGACATGGGAGTCAGTCTGTTCGTCGGCTGGCCGGAGGAAATGAAGGCCGTATGGGCAGGCGACGATTTCATTATGGGAGAAGTGTCCCTGGTTCAAAATGGTGTGGAGGAGGTCCGGGCGAGGATTGCAGGGCAAGCGCTGCCTTACAATATCGACGGCAACAAGAAGATCTATATCGAGGACCACAATACGTTCATCGCGCTCCAGCCGCTTAATACAACGGATTTGGGCCGCGACATGGAAGGGCAGATCCGCAGCATGGGTGAGGATTTGGCCGGCGATGCCGCCAGTTTGAAGAGCATGCCCATCGAGTCCCTGCTGACTATTCACTTCTACAATTATCACGGAGCAGAAGCGAAAACCGTGGGTCTGAATGCAAGAAGCCAGCAGCGCAACGGATATATCCTTGAGATGGGAGACCGCACCCAATATTCTTCCATGCAAGCCTTCAAGGCCCATATGGCATCCACTGCCTATACCCAACAGGATCAGAACGGTCTGTGGGTCACCACGTACCAAAGCGGGGTGGATCAATTGCAGTTGGAATTCGATCTGACGGATCTGGTTGTGAAGAAAAGAATGGTGAACGGCCAACTGCTCTTGGATAAGACGTATGAGCTGGATCAGAACGGTCCTGTTTATGTGACTGCCGACAATACTCAATATTACAGCTGGATGAATAAGGAGCCGTATCTGTCCACACCGGAGATGGTGCGCTCCAACAATATGGTCCAATCGACTGAGACCCTCATCTGCCTGCAGGATGCCGTCTTGCATAATCCTGACGGGGCCATGGTATATCTGATCGCCGAACCCAATCAAGATATTTATGTGCTGGGGAATCTGACCGGCAGGAGCAGTGATTTTACACTGGAGACGCCCCACGGTACTGTGGAAATCAGCGATTTCAACCTGGGCCGGATTGTATTCCGTCCGCAACAGACAGAGCCTCTCGAGATTGACCCAGTACCCGGTTTGTCCTCCCCTGTGGTAGAATTGGATTGAGATCGCCGCGGCGCAGGCGGTTGGCCGACCTGGCCACGAAGCGTGCGGCACAAACACAGCAAGGGCGGCGGAGTCAGGACCCGGGACGGCTCAGGCACTCCCGGTCCTCCCTCTGTCCCGCCACACTTGCGAGGGGAGAAAGAGCAGAATGCTTCATAATACCAGCTTCTTGCTGCAGGATCAGAAGAAACTCAATGTATGTTTTTTTGGCGGCTCCATTACGGAGGGGGCGGGCGCTTCCGCTGCGGACCAGACCTCCTGGCGGGGATTGACTACACTGTGGCTGAAGGGGTGCTACCCGGACGCCCGGATTGAGGCGGTTAACGCGGCCATCGGCGGTACGCCCTCCGGGTTGGGGGTGTACAGATGCGGCAAGGATGTGTTGGCGTATCAGCCCGACCTGGTCTTCGTGGAGTTTGCAGTCAACGACTATGGAGCCAATGAGGAGACCATTGCCCTCTCCATGGAAGGCATCGTCCGGCAGATCCTGACCCATAACCCGTACGCCGATATCGTCTTCGTGTATACGCTGACCGAGAAGATGGACCTGGACCTGGGCGAAGGAGGCCGGCTGGCCAGCGTAGAGATCCACCAGAAAATCGCCGCACACTACGGAATTCCTGCTGTCTATGCGGGTATGGCCATCAGCGGGCTGGTAGCAGAGGGGAACGGGGATTGGTCCACCTACACCACGGATACGGTGCATCCCAACGATACGGGATACGCCCTGTACGCAGAGAGGGTAACCGGGTTTCTCCAGAGCAGTCTTGGTCAGGCCGGGGACTGGGAGAGACGCTCCTTGCCGTCCCCGTTGGGAGCAAGCGTGTACGTCCGCTCCGAGCTCTACGATGCCTGGCTTGTTCAGGAAAGCCAATTTGCCCGCTCGGAAGAATCCCTCCGTTCCCGCTACCCCCATATGATCTGCGCCGAAGGGAACGGCGAGGAGCTGGTGCTCACCTTCTCCGGAACCGCAGTAGGATTATACTATATGATCGCCCATGATTCCGGCATACTGGAATGGCAGTTGGACGAAGGACCGGCCAAGGCATACTCCACCTGGGACAAACACGCCCTGAATTTTGACCGGGCGGGCTTCACCCTCCTGGCAGAGCATCTGGAGAACCGGGAGCATAAGCTGCGGATCAGAGCCATTGGGCAGAAGGACCCCCAATCCAAGGGGACACGGATTCGGATCGGCGCCTTTCTGGTAGGTGAGACGAAGGACGCGCAATCTCTGGCCGAAGAGGCTGCGGCGAAGTAAGTCCCGCTCATTTCCCCGCAGCTCCTAAGGCTGCACCGATCCATAAGGAGACCATAGAATGGAGCTTTATATTTCTGCGGAGGGACATGACGATAATCCGGGAACGCCCGCGCATCCCGTAAGAACGCTGGAGAGAGCCAAGGAGCTTGTGCGGGACATTCCCGAGGGCGAGGCGGCAACCGTATTTATCCGCGGAGGCCGGTATTTCTTCGAACATACAGTCCGTTTTACTGCGGAAGACAGAGGAAATGTGAGCTACAGGGCTTACGGGGATGAGCCGGTATATTTCGACGGAGGACTGGTCATCCCGCCGGACCGGGCAACCAGAACCACAGATTCAGCCGTTTTGGACAGAATCATCGACCAAACGGCTAGAGCGCATATCATGGAAATCGATTTGAAGCCATACGGACTCCAATACGGGCAATATGGCACACGCGGCTTCCGGCGCGCTTCGATTCCCGCTCCCAATGAGCTGTTCATTGACACGGTGCCGCAGCAAATTGCCCGATACCCGAATGACCGGTACTTGCCGCTTTATCACGTGATTGATAGGGGCAGCCAGCCCATGTACGGGGATTTCTCCATGAGAGGGGCTGCCATCGGCTATCTGATCGAGCGGGGAGACCGTTGGGGACAGGCGGATGACGCCTACCTGTCGGGCTTTCCGGGAAGGGCGTATGCGGATGATACGCTCAAAATCAAAAGCATCGATACGGTGAACCGGATGATTTCTACTGAATTGCCCACCTTGTTCGGGTTTGTCGCAGGCGGCGAATGCAAGTGGAGGATTGTCAATCTGCTGGAGGAAATCGACGCGCCAGGCGAATACTTCCTGGACCGGGCCCGGGACATGCTGTATCTGTATCCTCCCTGGGATATAAGCGGCTCCCTGATCCAGCTCTCCGTGATGGCCGTCCCCTTTCTCTCCTTCATGGGGGCGTCGGACATTGCCGTAAGCGGCATCACCTTCGAGAATGCCCGCGGCTCCGGCATCTATATTGAACGGGGCGGGCATATCGCGGTTGAGGATTGCCTGTTCCGCAATCTGGGGACGGTTGCCGTGCAAGTGGGCCAAGGCTTCTCCCCCCTTCCCGAAGGGCGGCACGACGGCCACGGCCGGTATGACAGCGCCTGCAGTCCAAGCGGGCCCGTTTCCGAAGAGATCGGCAGCTGGCACGAATACCTCTATGAGTGCCCGGCCTTCGACGGGGAGGGCGGCACGAACCACATCATCTCCGGCTGTGAGATCCGGGATATGGGCTCGGGCGGCATTATGCTTGGCGGGGGCAACCGGAGGAAACTGGCTGCCGCGGGGAACATGGTATACAATTGCCGGATTCACCGGGTCAACCGGCTGGACCTGACCTATAAGGCGGCGGTCAACATCTGGGGTGTGGGCAATATCATCCGCCATTGCGAGCTGGACGATCTGGAGGGATTCGCCGTCTACCTGCACGGCAATGATCACCTGATCGAGTATACCAAGGTGCATAACGCGGCCAAATCCATCAGCGACGGCGCCGCCATCTACATGGGAAGAGACCCGAGTGAGGTCGGCAACATCATCCGGCATAATTTCATCTACGATATCAAGAACCCTCACAGCTACGATATGTACGGCTTTACCGCCATCTATTTCGACGATCACGCCATCTATAATGAGGTATACGGCAATTACTTCTACGATATTGTCCAGAAGGGGCCGTTCTTCTTCAGCACCATCCATTGGAACTGCGGGGGGATGACCTCCGTTGCCAACAATATCTTCATTGACTGCCATCCCGGACCGGACCCCAACTCGTATGACAATGCCTATGACAAGATGCACACGGATCCTTTGTTCTCCCGGAGAGTAGCAGCCAAGGATGAGACGGACCTGCGCGGAGTCGATGTGGAATCGGATATTTGGCGGCGGCGGTATCCCTACTTGTATGACACCTACGTTCACAATTACAACCACACTACCGTCTATTACAACAATTTCGTCTGCTCCGGGCAATACCATAATTTTGCGGATGAGAACCCCAGCCACTTGAATTTCAAGCTGCGCAAGGACTCCTACCTGCATGGCAAATACGCCAGTAATGTCACAGACCGGGTCAGGGGACTGGAGAAGCGGAAGGTTCCGTTTGAGGACATTGATTTTGACCGGATTGGATTATGCGGTAATAGAAGCAACTAGGGGAACTGGTAACATTCATAGTAAGGACCTCAAATCCCGCAGATCCTAAGCGGGAGATGAGGCCCTTATTTACCTGTTGCCCGTCCGTACAGGCTCTTCTTTAGGAGGAGCGGCTTTCCATGGAATGAAGGATTCTGCTGCTGACGGCTTCCTTCTCGTAATAGGCAAGGAGATTGCCGTACGCCCGCTCCGCAATCTCTTCATTCAGGCTGCAATCATTGACCAGCCGGATGATATAATCGGCGAACTCCGAGCTTTGGTCGGTTACGAAAATATCTTGTCCATGCTGATAGGCGAGTCCCTCCGCCCCCTTGAAGGTGGAAACAACAGGTGTTCTGGCCGCCCATGCCTCCAGAATCTTCAGCCGGGTGCCGCTGCCCTCCAGCAGGGGCGCAATGACTACCTTGGCCCGGCGGATATAATCCATAACGCTGTCCACATAGCCTGTCACCACCACGGAGGAATCATGCTGGGCCAGACTGGCCACGGCGGGGTTCACGTCTCTGCCCACAATATACCACTTCAGATCGGGGATGGCGGCCTTCACCTTGGCATAGATCTCTTTATAGAAATACAAGGCTCCGTTCACATTAGGAAAATAATTCATATTGCCCGGCAGGATGATGAATTTCTCCTTGGCCGATTCGGGGGGCAGGGTATAGCTCTTGAGGTCTATGAAATTGGGAATGACATGCACCTTGTGGGAGTGGCGGGGCAACAGCTTGGCGAACTCTCCTGCATCCTCCTGGGAGGTGGTGAACAGCAGGTCGGTATGCTCCAGAACCCGCTTCTCATCCCGCTTGGTGAAGAGGGCATTCATGCGGAAGTAATGCTTGCCTACCCCTTTCTTGGTGGAGGCCAGTTGACCGGACAGACCCGTCTCGAAATTATGGGCGTCGGTAATAATCCGGGCATCGGGCAAGATCTTCTTGACCAGTCTTAGGCAGCCGCCCAGAAGACTATGGGAAATGAACACCTTGTCATACGGGATGCGTGAGCACAGCTCGCTGATCTTGGCGCCGAAATCCACGTCGGCATGGCTCATATAAGAGCAGTTCCTGAGCGTATACAGGGACCGTAGCATGGCTTTGCGGTAAGTGACGGTTTTCCTTACCCCGTGGATAGCCACGGATTCTTCCGCAGGGGCAATCTTCTGTTGATTGTCATATGTAACCAGGTCGATGCTGTAAGCTTGAGCGAGAATCCTCAGAATATTGCCTGTACGCAGCTTGCCCCCGCTGTCCTGGGGAAACGGGTTCTCCGCAGATATGAAAAGCAAATGCGGTTTGGCTATAGCACTCACTATCAGCACCTCCATGATTAATTACTATAATAGAATTATTGTAATAAACAATAATAGAATGATTATAACTCATGAGTTAGCGATAGCATAATAAACCGCCTATTTTTTTGTAACGCAGGGTAGTCACTGGCAATCGGGTTGACTTTTAACCGAATGATCATTTATTATTCAAGAAACGGGTTCTATTACACAGAGGGGATCTGGTAGAATGAAGGTTATCGTTACTGGCGCGACAGGAATGGTAGGCGAGGGAGTGCTGCACCGGTGCTTAATCCATCAGGATGTGGAGCAGGTCCTGGTAATCAGCCGCAAGAGCTGCGGCATCAGCCACCCCAAGCTTGTGGAGGTGATCCATCCCGATTTCTCCGATCTCAGACCTGCGGCCGCCCAACTGACCGGTTATGACGCCTGCTTCTTCTGCCTGGGTGTCTCGTCGGTGGGAATGAAGGAAGAGGAGTATACAGGGCTGACCTATGACCTTACTATGCACATGGCCAATCTGCTGGCCGGAGCCAACCCGGAGATGGTCTTCTGTTATGTAACAGGAATGAGCACAGACAGCTCGGAGCAGGGCAAAGTCATGTGGGCCCGGGTGAAGGGACGGACAGAGAACGCACTGCTTGCACTGCCGTTCAGGGGAGCCTATATGTTCCGGCCAGGCTACATCCATCCCATCAAGGGATTGAAGCATACCCATGCCTACTATCGTGCTTTAAGCTGGCTGTATCATCCGCTTAAGCTGCTGATGCCCAATCAACTGGTTACGCTGGCTGAACTGGGCGATGCGATGATCCAACTGGTCAAATCCGGCTATCCGTCTCCGATCATCAATCCCAAGGATATAATCCGGCTGGCAAAAGGGGAGCAGTCCTGAAAAGCAAGCAGTGAGTCGGCGCCAAAGGACCCGGATGATGCTAAAAGGGATAAAATCAGGAGTAAAAAAATCCGGCGGACTCCACAGACCTTACCGGCCCGATTCCCCTGGAAAGGGTTAACCGGGAACCCATAAGATCATCGGAGTCCGCCAGAAATAGGATTATCCGGTTTTCAGCTAAATAAGAACGCCGGTGCAATCCACCTGCGAGTCCTTATGCAAATCTAATCTCAAGCAGCTCATATTCGATGACACCCATAGGCGCATTGACACTGACTACATCCCCCACTGCTTTGCCCAACAGTTCCTTGCCCAGAGGGCTCTCATAGGAAATCTTGTTGTCGTTCACATCAGCCTCGGCCGGACTGACTACCGTGTAAGCAATCTTCTCCGCGAACTCCTTGTCATAGAGCGTAACAGTGGCCCCGACACTGACAACGTTCATGTCCAGGCTGTCCGCATCCACCACACGGACGTTGACCAGCATCTTCTCCAGCACCTTGATCCGGGTCTCCATGAATGCCTGGTCTTCCTTGGCGGAGTGATACTCGCTGTTCTCCTTCAAATCTCCATAGCTGATCGCGGTCTTCAGGCGGTTGGCCAGTTCCTTGCGCTTTACCGTCTTCAGCTCCCGCAGCTCCTCTTCCAGCTTGGCCAAACCTTCCTTGGTCAAAATCACTTCTTCATTGGACACCTGCTACATCTCCCATTCCTGCTTCCTGTTATTCATTCTACCCTATACCTGCCTGCTATTGCAGTCTTTTTATGTGACAAAACAGCCGCTGCCCCTTCTTTTGCCTATTGCCTGCTTACCGCTTGGTCGATCCCTTCTCGTTCCTCCAGCTTGATCTGCTTGCTCCGCAGTTGCCCGCAAGCCGCCTCAATATCCGTCCCGTGCTCCAGCCGGATGCTGCAGTTCACCCGCTCTCTCTTCAACACGTCATAGAAATCCCGCATGACCGCCTCTCCGCTTCTCTGGTACCGGCTGTGCTCGTCCACCGGATTGTACGGGATCAGATTCACCCCGATCAGCTTCCTCCGGGGCCCGACGAGCTCGGCAAGCCTCTGCGCATCCTCCCTCCGGTCATTCACATCCTTGAGCATAATATATTCCAGTGTAATTCTCCGGTTGGTACGCTCCAGATAATAATCCACCGCCATCATCAAGTCCTCCAGCGGATAGGCGCGGTTGATCTTCATGATCCGGGTGCGGGTGTCATTATCCGCCGCATGCAGAGACACGGCCAGATTGACCCGCAGGCCGCTGTCGGCAAATTCACGGATCCGGTGGGCCAGACCGCTGGTGGAGACGGTGATATGCCTGGGCCCCAGCGCCAACCCCTTGGGATCCTGCATCACCCTGAGGCAATCGATCAGGTTGGCATAATTGTCGAACGGCTCACCAATCCCCATGACCACTACGTAGCCTACCACTTCCCCCTGGCCAGCCTCATCCAAGCCAAGCTGGACTCTCATGATCTGTTCCACAATCTCGCCGGCTGACAGGTCGCGGCGCTTGGCCAGCAGGCCGCTGGCACAGAAGCTGCAGCCGATGCTGCACCCTACCTGTGTGGTCACACAGACCGATAATCCGTATTTATGCCGCATAAGCACCGTTTCGATCAGATTGCCGTCATGGAGCCGGAACAGATATTTCACCGTCCCGTCGGACGCTTCCTGCTTCAGATGAACGGTTAATGTATGAAGGGTATAGTGCTCCTGGAGCAAATCCCGGCATTGGGGATTCACATCGGTCATTCCGGTGAAATCCGCGGCACGCTTCCTGTACAGCCAGTCCCAGACCCGGGAGGCCTGGAAGCTCCTGTACCCGTGACCGGCAAGCCATGCGGCCAAGCTCTCAAAGGTAAGTCCATATATCGAGGGTTTATTCATGACCGCAACCTCTTTTCCCATCAGACTGGTCTCCGTGCCCCTGCTGCTGAACTGTATTTACGATTGTCTCAAAATTATCCGTTGAACACAAGGTGACTGCACCTCCAGGTACGGCAATACAAGACAGGTCATGCCCGGCATAGGAGCCAAAAACCGCCCCTCTCCCAAACGGTATTTATGCCGCGCGGCTGAAGTGCTATAATTTGCTTATTGTTTTTGTTCACAAATCCTACAGAGAAGGCAGTCCATGGCTGCTAATGGAGTGGTCCGACAAATGCAAAAGCCCCGCGACAGTGTGTATAAGCGTTATATCCCATCTTGCACCAACCGGCATGAGCCCGGCTGCTGCGCTTACTGGTTCGTCTTCAGCGCCAACCGGCTGCTGGTCAGCACAGACGGCGGTACTCCGGGCATCCCGTTTGCTCCAAGCTTGCTGGAGTGGCGGATCGAACCGGTCCGCACCCAATATCTGGGCACCTTCGAAGACCATCCCTGCTACTCTGCAGAGTTGCCGCCTGATGCCGCCTCACCAGCAGGCATGCAATTCAGCGACATTCGGGGATTATACGGAGCCATCGACGAGGACCTCTTCTATCTGGTGGGCCGCGCCGTGCAGATTATGGCCTGGGATCAGACCCACCAATTCTGCGGCCGATGCGGCGCGCCGATGGACAGGATGACGGAGGAGCATGCGAAGGTTTGCCCGTCATGCGGCTTGATCTGTTATCCCCGCATCTCCCCTGCGGTAATCACCGCCATTCTCCGGGACGGGAAGATTCTGTTGGCCCATGCCAAGCACTTCAAGGGCAATATGTTCAGCCTGATCGCCGGATTCGTGGAGCCGGGGGAAACGCTGGAGGACTGTGTCAGGCGGGAGATCATGGAGGAAGTGGGCCTGAAGGTATCCAACATCCGCTACTTCGGCAGCCAGCAATGGCCGTTTCCCAACTCGCTCATGATCGGATTCGTGGCCGACTATGAGAGCGGTGAGATCCGGGTGGACGGGGCAGAGATTGTGGAAGCAGGCTGGTTCACCGCGGACCATCTGCCTGTACTCCCGGAGGAAATCAGCATCGCCCGCAAGATCATCAACTGGTACGCGGAGGAATACTCCACCTCCCGAGTGAATGCCAGACCATAGAGGACTTTGCTCTTGTCCTGCACCTGAAGGAGGCAGCTGTTGCAAATGGAAGCCGTACAGTATGTTAAGATGACTGAAGCCCATCTGGAGGAAGTAACCTCCATTTATAATTATTACGTCTTGAATACCACCGTGTCGTTCCATACGGAGGCTCTGGGTGTGGAGGAAATGCGGGATTCCGTGCTGAGTGCGGACCCCCGCTTTGAATCCTATGTCATTAGCCGCGCGGGACAAACAGCGGGGTATGTGTTGATTACCCAGCATAAGAAGAAGCAAGCTTATCAGATCAGCGGTGAAGTGACCATCTATCTGAAGCCCGACTGCGCAGGCCAAGGGATCGGAGACCAGGCCCTGGATTTTATTGAGGGCGTCGCCCGGACCAACGGCTTTCATTCCCTGGTAGCTACGGTTTGTCTGGACAATGAGCGGAGCAGGAATATTTTCGTCAGACACGGCTACAGCCAATGCGCCCATTACAGGGAGATCGGCCGTAAATTCGGCAGGCTGCTGGACATTGTGACTTATCAGAAGCTCCTGTTATAAACCGAGGTGAATGCATATGCAGATCCAATTTTACGAATTCGGCTCCATCCCGAACGACGGGTTGAAGTTTGCCGTTATCACCGCCCGGTACAAGGGCCATTGGATTCTGGTCAGACACCGGGAACGCTGTACATGGGAAATTCCCGGAGGCAGGCGGGAGCCGGGCGAGGCCATCGCGGATACGGCCAGGCGGGAGCTGGTTGAGGAAACGGGGGCCGCCGTGTTCTCCCTTGCCCCCGTCTGTCTCTACTCAGTCAAGCGTGAGTTATCCGATGAATCCTATGGCGGGCTTTTCTTCGCAGAAGTGGAGGAATGGGGCGTGCTGCCTGACAGTGAGATTGCAGAGGCCGCCCGGTTCGAGCAGCTGCCGCAGCTGCCAGAGCTTACTTATCCGGGGATTCAGCCCGTTTTGTTTGAGCGGACCCGGCTTTTTCTGGAGAACGGCCATTGAGGTCCTGATCCCCCTGCAGCGAGTCCTTCCGGTATTCGGAAGGGCTCTTGTTTGTTATTTTTCGAAACACCTTATAAAAGGACTTATAGTCCGAGAAGCCGCAATGCAGCCCGATCTCGGTCATGCTCATCCCGGTACTGGAGATCAGACGGCAGGCCTCGCTGATCCGCTTGTTCTGCTGGTACTCGGAGATGGTGCGCCCCGTCGCCTCCTTGAACACCTTGCACAGATAGCCCTTGCTGAAGAACGACTGCAGCGATAGCCGGCTCAGGCTGATGCTCTCCGAATAATTCTCCTCCAAATACCGCATGATCTCACTTACGATGGGATTCTTGTCCGCAGGCATGCTGTTCCTGTAACTGGCTTCCTTGGCTGATAAGCACCGGACAATCTTGATGACGAGCTCGATCATATACGCCCGGATGATGCTCATATGCCCGTTCAGCTTCTGGCTGAATTCTCTGTGCATGTTCTCTGCCAATGCATCGATGCTCATCTGCTCCTCCGGGGACAGCTGCAGCCTATGGGTGCCTGTAGCGCCTGACATAAGATCGCCGAAGAGGAAGGAGGCGGAGAGCAGCCCAAAATCAAGATCCTGAATCCCGGACAGGACCTGATCGAAAAAGGCGGGCTTGAACACAATATTGTAGATGATCAAATCATCATCAGCCGTCTCCCGGTAAAAGGAGTGGCTCATGTCATAATGAATAATAAACAAGTCGCCTTTATAGACCCTGTATTCCACCCCATCCACCCGGTGATAGCCTTTCCCCGCATGGACATAGCAGATTTCCACAAAATCATGGGAATGATCCTTGGCTTTATCCTTCACCGCTTCATTCATCTTGTTGATATAAAAGGGAGCATCGGGCAGAAAATAATCTTCCCCGGCATAACGGACAGCTTCCATTGTGAGAAAAGAACCCCCTTCACAAAGATGAATATCGCCCATCTAAAGATGAAGATAGGCCATGTGATCCGCGAACGGTTAAACCTATAATAATGGTGACCGACCTGGTTTACGAACAACAACCGGACAATTACAGGGGGAATGATCATATGGGTGGCAATTGGTATAAAACAAGCTTCCGGCGCAATCTGGTCGATATGCACATTGAGGATTGGGACAGTCAGTTCATGAGCGAATTTGATCCCCAACACTATTTTGATTGTCTCCAAAAAGGCCAAATCCAAAGCCCCATGATCTACATTCATTCGCATGTGGGCTTGTGCAACTGGGACAGCAAGAGCGGCCGCACCCACCGGGCCTTCCAAGGAACCAACAAAATCAGAAAGCTGTTTGACCTGTGCCACGAAGCGGGCATGGACGTTATAGCCTATTATAGCCTGATCTATAACAATTGTGCATATGAAGATCATCCGGAGTGGCGGATGCGCCATCCCGATGGCTCAGGAAGCCGCAAGGACAGCGAGCATGAATTCATGTCAGGGGGGCGTTACGGGTATTTGTGCCCCAACCAAATGGGCTACAGAGAATTTCTCAAGGAGCAGTTCCGGGAATTCATGGACGAGTATGAGATGGAGGGCATCTTTCTCGATATGACCTTCTGGCCCATCGTCTGTTATTGCGATGCCTGCCAAAGCCGGTTCATGGCCGAAACTGGGCAACCCCTTCCGTTAACCGTGGATTGGAAGGATGAAGGCTGGCGCAGGCTTCAAGCGGCGCGGCACCGCTGGATCGGCGAATTTGCTTCCTTCTGCACCAAGGAGCTCAAGAGTCTGAAGCCTGATGTGTCGATCGAGCATCAATTCTCCACTATCAGCCACCAATGGGGATATGGCGTGGGCTATGAGGTGAATGAGGCCAACGACTTTGCCGGCGGTGATTTGTATGGCGGTTTTCTGCAGCAAAGCTACATCTGCAAGAGCTTCCGTGAGGCTACCAACAACCAACCCTTCGAGTACATGACCTCCCGCTGTGATCCCGGTCTGAAGGTGCATACCACCACAAAGAGTCTGGATGACCTTCGCCTGCATAATTTTCTGACCCTGGCTCATCATGGCGCCTTCCTTGTTATCGACGGAATCGACCCTGTGGGAACGTTAAACCCCATGGTCTATGAACGAATCGGACAATTGTTTGCCGAGAGCAAGCCTTACGAGCCTTTCCTTACCGGGGATATGCTGACGGAAGCGGCGCTGATCATGAGCTATGATTCCAAATTCGACCTTCATGCCGATCCGGCAGGTCCCCAGGCTGCGGCAAGGACGCATCGGCAATTGTCTTCCCAACTGGGCATGGCCAGAGTGCTGAATGAGATGCGAATGCTCTATACCGTCTTGCCCAACAACCGGCTTGATCGTCTGGAAGGCAAGAAGCTGGCGGTTCTTACGGACGCTACGATTCTCAACGACAATGAGATCGACCAGTTGGTTGATTATGTGAGTAACGGCGGCAGCCTGTATGTATCGGGCACAACCGACTACCGGCTTGCCGGCAGACTGCTGGGGCTTGCCTATAACGGTTATACCGCAGAAGCCAACACGTATCTGGCGCCTACCGGGCTGGGGGAGACTTGCTTCGGGGATGAATACAGCAGGAAGTATCCTCTTAACTATGCCGGACCCCAGATGATGGTGGAGAATCCCCAGGGCCATCCCGTACTGGCTACGATTACCCTGCCTTATACCAACCCGGCAGATACTGCGAAGTTCGCCTCTATTCATTCCAATCCGCCGGGAATCGCTACGGAATATCCTGCGATCATTAGCGGCCGTTACGGGAGTGGCAAAGTTCTCTGGCTCGCAGCCGGGATTGAAGCCAACCAGCAGATTTCCTGCCGCGGCATCACCGCCAGGCTCATTAAGTCCCTGGCGCAGCCCGAACGCCTGGTATCCAACGCCCCGGGCCATATCGAAATGACGCTGTTCAGAGATGAGGCGAAGCGGAGATACCTGCTGCATCTGGTGAACGTTACAGAGGAACCGGGCAGCCATCTGGCGCCCCCGTTTGAAGTCCGGCTCAAGCTGGAGGAGGCTGTCCATGCTGTAAGACAGGCGCCTGACCTGACGCCTTCCCCCTTTGTCCAGACGGGCGACGAATTGGTTATCAGCATCGATGGAATGAATCTGTTCCAGAGTTATGTGTTTGAATATTAGAAGAGAGAGGGAGACAGGCTGGTGGCCTACCTCCCTCTCTGTGATATTGCCTGCGGATTGTTATTGGCTTAATTGTCTCGTGTCTTACAAAACACAAGCATGTCCACCGTATCAATAACCAAGCCAGCCATCCGAATAAAATCGAATCCGATAATTCCATCCATCTCCAAACCATATTCCATACTTCCTATTTCAACCAGAAAATCATTTATATATATTCCATCGAAGTATACAGCATCAAAGCTCTTTGTGTAGATGTACTCGATTCCGCCAACACCTTGGATGGTATCTACTAGATCCTCCGATTCAGGAACGACCCCTATTGCTTCGACAATGTCTGCTCTAAAAATGGTTCCCGCAGAACCTGTATCAACCAGTACCTTCTCCAGAATCATTTTCTGCCCACGAAATTCAATTGTAACTGAAACAAAAGGCAGACCATAACTTACATTCAGCTTCATCTAGGCCCCCGAACTCCAACATACCGTTCGCGAGCCACTAATGCAGGACGGGATGTATGGAAAAAGCAATATTCTCGATGTGGTTCCAGCTTGTGAAGTTCACTGTAGCGGCGCATCGCCGATGTTGAATCGACAAACCGGTCAATGACCACCACTTCTTCAATATAGCGGTTACCGTCTGCTGAATACGCCTTGGTTGCTTCCAAGACCACCCATTCATTCGGGAAACGCTCCTTCACCTCTTCCCATTGCATTCCGATCCCTCCTGCGATTATGGATTTTAGCCTCATTATAGCATAACGAGGGGCGACCCGAGATAATCCGGGCTTAGGTTCCTGCCGCCTGCCGCACCCGAGCACCCTCATTCCTTATCCTTTGCCAGCCGGATGGCGACACAGGTTCCCTCTCCATATACGCTGGAGTAGGACAAGCCGTATCCCTCGCCATACACCAGCTGAATCCGCTCGTGGATATTTCTGATCCCGAAGCCGCCTGTCCGGCTGGCCGATGAACCCGTCAAGAGATTCCCAAGCTTTTCCTCCGGAATCCCCATGCCGTCATCCCTGATTGTGAGGATCAAATCCCCTCTGTCCTCTCCCGCGCTGATGCTGATTAGCCCCGTCTCCTCCTCCCGCCCGAGAATTCCGTGCAGAATCGAATTTTCAACGATGGGCTGCAGAGTGAGCTTCAGCATCCGGCAGGCAAGCAGCTCCTCCGGAATCTCCGTCCGCAGCTTAATCCCATTGTCGAACCGCATATTCTGGATATGCACATAGTGGGTAATATGCTCCAGCTCATGGGCCAGCGTAACCCACTCTTCTCCATTGCTTAAGCTTAATTGGTAGAATTTGGATAATGATTTCACCAGTCCGCCGATTTGAGGTGCCTGGGCATCCGCCGACATCCAGTGGATCAGATCCAGGGTGTTGTAGAGGAAATGGGGATTGATCTGCGCCTGCAGGGATTTCAGCTCCAGATTCTTCACCTGCTTGCCAAAAGCGTATTTCTCCTCCAGCAGGGTGGAAATATTGGCGATCAAGAAATTGTAGTTCCGGGTAAGCTCGCCTATCTCGTCCTTCCCGGCTGTCTGGATGGGTGTATTATAGCCGCCGCCCTGCACCGTTTTTCTCATATGAAAGATAAGCTTGCGGATTTGCTTGGTGCTGGTTACGGAGAAAAAGTAGGACAGCAGAAAGGATACCGGGATAATCAGCATCATGATGAAGAACATATTATTTCTGGTTTTGGTGTAGGGCTCCATGATATCCGTCCAAGGAATGGACATGGCTATTTTCCAGTCCGAATACGGGATGCTCTGGACCCCCACCAGGTACTCCTTATTCTGAAACACAACCTTGTCATTCCATTGAAGGGTATTATAAGCAGCCTCAGGAAAAGATTCCTGCAGAAGCTCCCGGTTCTCAGGATGCTTCCAGAAGGACTCCCCGCCGCTGGTGCTGATCATATCGCCGTAGCTGTTAATCAGCAATGCCGAGGAGCCGGCCGTATACTTGACCTTGTCCAGCATCTCCGAAAAGACGCTTTCGGGCACTCCGATCTGCATCACGCCCAAAATTTTGTCATAGCTCATCAGGCTGGGTATCTGCCTGACCAATGCGAGTGTGGACGGGGTGCTGTTCTGCTCCATCAATGCAGCCGGAAGCCAGACGCTCTTGCGGGTATTGCGAATTCGGGGAAACCACTCCGCCTCCGTGGCTTTGGACAGTTCGAAGAAGGTGACATTCTCCTTGGACAGACCGATTTGGTCCGGGATATACATCCGGACCGTGCTGATGGGAAATGACTTGGAAAAGTCGAAAATAGCCGTCAGGCTAACCGAGTCCTTCACCTGCTGGGATTTGTCGGCGGTATAGGCCGCTGTGTCCCGGTTGAAGGTGGCCTGCACCTGCTCATCGAATACAAGCTGCTCCATGGTATGCTCAACGGAATTCAGGATAAACCCCATAAATTCCAACGTTTGCGCAACGGTCTGGCTGGCCGAATAGATGGAGTTTTCCCTGGCATTACGGGAGGTCTGATAAAAATTAATCATGAGAAAGGTGAGAAAGGTGAACAGCACAATCACCAGATGGGAAATAAAAATTTTCCGGTGGAAGCTGAAGCCTGTCTTTTTAAGGAAAGCCCGGAAAGCCGGTTTCATGACGTTTATTCCCTCCTGGGCTTGTGGCATCTGTACCAATCCACTCAAACGAGTCTGTCTGCCCGGCTAGGGAGCAGCGCCGTTGCGGTATTGGGAAGGGGTGCATCCGGCATATTTTTTGAAGATCGTTGCAAAATAATTGGGGTCGCTGAAGCCGGTCAGCTCGGCCACTTTATACAGCTTCTCGGGGCTTTGCCTCAGCAGCACCTTAGCCCGTTCAATTCTGGCCTCATTAATGAAATCGTTCAAGGTTTTACCGGTTTCCTTCTTAAACAGGGTGGAGAGATAGTTGGGGTTCATATCCCCGTAATCGGCCACACTCTGGATAGACATGGTGAGATCGTGACAATGCTGGCGGATGAAGCGCATGATCTGAATCACCTTCAGGTTGCTGGTCTCCTGCTCCAGCTTCTCTGACGGTTGAAGCTCTGCCTGCGCCCGCTCATGGGCACGGCTCTGCTCCTCCCGCAGCAACGCCACAGCCTCGGCAATGGAGCTGCATACCTCCTTCATATCCACCGGTTTTTCAATATATTGCAGCGCCCGCAAGGAAATAGCGGATTTCAAATATTCCTTGTCGGCGAATCCGCTTAGGAAAATCAGCTTGCAGGCCGGATATTGGTGCCGGATAATTGTGGCCAACTCGATCCCGTCCATACGGGGCATCCGGACATCGCATAGCAGCACATCAGGCGGAGAGCCTTTGGCCTGGTCCAGAGCATCGGCTCCGCTTTTTGCCATTAGAAGCTGGCTGAAGCCAAGCTCCCGCCAAGGCAGATGCTTCTGCAGCCCCTCCCGTGTCTGCCTTTCATCGTCCACAATCATTAGCCTGAGCATCGTGCTGTTCCTCCCTTTTGCCGAGAGTGAATTGTAGAGCGCTTTCTTAAATTGAGAACACCCCTATTATAAACCCCATTGACCGTTTCCTCAATCCCGCAAATATATGATGAATTCAAAGAAAATCTGATAAATGTAAGAGTTTGCAAAGCGCTGGATCCTGCTAAAATTAAAATACAGATAAGAAACGGAGGGATGGAAGTGCAGAGTCATGCTCAAGTTGGAGCAACGGGCAAAGGCTTGAAAGCGCGAACACAATTTGCGCTGTTGAAAGAGTTAAGCAAAAATAGGGTGCTGTTTCTCATGTTAGTCCCGGCAGTTGTTTTCACCATCATTTTCAGTTATATCCCCTTGACAGGATTGGTGATGGCCTTTAAGAAGTACAACTATGCCGACGGATTTTTCTTTAGTCCATGGAATGGGCTGGATAATTTCAGATTCTTCTTCATCTCGGGAAAAGCATGGATTGTTACCCGGAATACCCTTGTATACAACCTGGTCTTTATCCTTTCCGGGACCTTTGTGGAAGTGCTGTGCGCCATCCTCATTGCGGAAATGCGGGGTAAATATTTCAAGAAAGCAAGCCAATCCCTGATGTTCTTGCCCTTTTTCGTATCATGGGTTATCGTCGCTACCTTCATCTACAACATCTTTAACTACGAATACGGCATCATGAACTCCTTGCTGACAAGCGTTGGTCTCGACCGAATCGATGTGTACAGCAAGTCGTGGGCCTGGATGATTATCCTGCCGCTATGCTCCATCTGGAAAGGGGTAGGCTACGGCACCATTGTGTATCTGGCTGCCATTATGGGGATCAGCAAGGAAATGTATGAGGCCGCAGAAATTGACGGAGCCAATAAATTCAAGCGGATCTGGCATATTACTATTCCCCAGTTAACGCCCACCATCGTGATCATGCTGCTGCTGGCAGTAGGCAGAATTCTCCGGGGCAACTTCGAGATGTTCTATCAGCTTATCGGCAGCTCTGCCAATCTGTTTGATGCAACAGATATTATCGATACCTTTGTCTTCCGTTCCATGACGGCAGGCTCCGATTTTGGCATGATCTCTGCTGCTTCGTTTTACCAATCGATTCTTTGCTTCATCATCATTGTGACAGTCAATCAAATTGTGAAAATGGTGCAGAAAGACTATGCTCTGTTCTAATTCGTGCCAATCTGCGGGAAAGAAAGGAATCTGTTATGAGAAAATCCTTTGATGAGGTGTTGTTTGAAGGTATTGCCAGAGTGTTCATTGGTCTGATGGCCTTATTTTGTGCAATTCCCTTCGTTATGCTGGTATCCGGCTCCTTCTCCTCGGAGGAGCAAATTATGAAGCACGGCTACAGCCTGTTTCCCCGTGGCTTCTCCACGGATGCTTATAAATTTATTGTCGAGAGTCCGCAAAAGCTGTTGAACGCTTACGGCGTGACAATTGTCGTCACAGGGGTGTCCTGTCTGCTGGCCTTATGGCTGATCAGCATGACCGCTTATGTGCTGTTCCGGGAAGACTTCCGCTACAGAAACAACTTTGCCTTCTTCTTCTACCTGACCACCATATTCAACGGAGGCATGCTGCCCGCCTACATTCTGATGGTACGCTACCTGCATCTGAAGAATAGTATTTTGGCTCTGATTCTGCCAGGGATTTTCAGCGTATTTTTCCTGCTTATTATGCGCAATTTCATGAGGGGGACCATACCGGGAGAATTGATCGAATCCTCCAAAATTGACGGCGCCGGAGATTTCTATATTTACTGGCGGATCGTGCTGCCCCTGATGAAGCCCGCTCTGGCTACCATTGGCCTGTTTGAGGTGATCGGGTATTGGAATAACTGGTACAATGCCATGCTCTATATTAATGACCAGAACCTGTATCCGCTGCAATATCTGCTGTATCGGATTCTGACAGCCGCTCAGGGCATCTCCGAATCGGCCATGGACTCCGTCGGGGTCGTTACGATGCCCAAAGAAACCTTCAAGCTGGCAATGACCGTCGTCGCCATTGGTCCCATTGTATTAGCCTATCCTTTTGTACAACGATACTTTGTGCAAGGAATTACAATCGGTGCCGTAAAGGGTTGACAGCTCCTGATTTACTTTGGCGGCATAGCATGGTATACCGGATATATCGCATCATGCCATGCCGCTTGTAAATAAATAAGAAAGGCAACTTCATGAGGAGGGTTCGATTTATGAAAAGAGGAACAAAATGGACAACGGCCATGCTGGCATCCGCCCTTGCCGCTTCGGTGGCAATGACGGGCTGCAGCAATGATAAGGAGGCGGCCTCCAGCACCAGTCCGGCTGCAAGCCCGGGAGCAACGGCTGCGGCTTCGGCCAAACCGGAGCTTAAGGAAGTGAAGCTCAAGGTTTATGGCATGACTTGGGGTGAATTGAAAGCGGATAACAAGCTGGTGATGGACGAGGTCAACAAGCTGCTGAAGCAGAAAATTAATGCCACCATTGAGTATACCATCGATATGTCAACGGATACGGATAAGAAGGTTCCCTTGATGATTGCCTCTGGCGAGGATTATGACGGGATCCAGATGAATGCGGCCATCTTTCAGTCGGAGGTAGCCAAGGGAGGTATCCGGGAAGTAGGCGATCTGCTGAAGCAGTATATGCCCCTGCGCATGAAGGGCGCAACGGACTATGATCTCAAGGATGTAACCTATGACGGCAAGCTGTACGGTATCCCTGGCGGAGCCCCTTCCTTTATCCCCCAAGGCTGGATCATACGCGGAGACCTGCGGGAAAAGTATAATATTCCTGAAGTGAAGGATCTGGCAGGACTCAAGACGTATCTGTCCGTGTTGAAGGAGAAGGAGCCTTCGGTGATTCCTTTTAATTCTTCAGCAGGAGACAATATTACCCTCGGTCAAGCACTGATTCAGAAGAATGGCTTCATCTCCATAACCGGTTCCCTGTTTTACCAGTTTAATGCAGACAAGGTTACTGCCCAATTTGATTATGAATTGCCGCAGTTCAAGGAATATTTGGCCTTGACCAAGGAATTCACCGATAAGGGCTACTGGTCCAAGAATGCCTATGCGTCCAAAACCCTCTCTTTGGATGGCTTCAAATCCGGGACATCCTTTTTGGGCACCGGCCACTCCGTATCGGCTAATGATACATCGATTATTTTGAAGACCACCAAGCCGGATTGGAAAGTGGAGTTTGTCCGCATAGACAATAATTACCGTGACCGCCCCAGCAGAGGCATGGCATTCGCTATACCCAAGTCCGCTAAAAATCCGGAGCGTCTGATGATGGCTCTCGAGCTGTTTCAAAACGATCCGGAGATCAACTCCTTATTGGAGTATGGCATCAAGGATGTTCACTATACGCTTACAGCTGACGGAGCCGTTAAACCTACCAAGCAAGGAACAGATAGCTACCCCCCGGATCAATTTCCGTTGATCTGGACCAGCCGGAATGCGGAGTTAATCAAGAAGGTAGATGGAAGCATTCAGAATTTAACAGATTTTCAAAAGAAAGAAAATATCGAGAAGTTCTCAGTCGTCAATAAGCTGGCTGGCTTCATCATCAAGAAGGATGCAATTGCAGCCGAATTTGCAGCCGTATCGGAGGTTGCCACTACGTTTAAGCCTCTGATCAACTTTGGCGGGTTCGAGAATGTGGATGCCTTCTTGAAGGAATACTCCGACAAAATGAAAGCAGCCGGTGCAGAAAAGGTGAAGGCGGAGGTTCAGAAGCAAATCGACGCTTTTATGGCAGCCAAGAAATAGGCAGCTCAAGTATAAGATCGCCCCGGTTGGCATCAGCCGGGGCTTTTAATCAGGATGACAGTATGAATGCCATAACGAAGGGGGAATTGTGATGGCGCAATGGAAAAGGGCATTAGCAGCCATGCAGACTCTTGTATTAGTTTCCATGCTGTTGGCCCCCGTATCCAGTGCAGCTTCGACAGTCGCTGTTGAGGATCACTGGGCAGGAGCAATAATGGAGGAATGGACCTCCCGGGGACTGCTTCAAGGTTATCAGGACGGGAGCTCCAAACCGGAAGGGGCGATTACAAGAGCGGAGTTCGTGAAGCTGCTGGACAGTGTATTCAGGTTCCAGCAGAAGGGAGATTTCAACTTCAGGGATGTAGAGGAGGGCGACTGGTATTATGAAGCCGTCATGGAGGCGGCATATGCCGGAGTTATCCAGGGATCAGACGGCTTGTTCCGTCCCGATGAGCTCATAACCCGGCAGGAGGCAGCTGTAGTGCTAGCCAGAGCCTTCCGTCTATCGGAGGAGAATTCCCGTGCGGCAGCTGCCCTGAAGGATGGGACGGACATAAGCGACTGGGCGGTGGGAGCCGTCTCTGCCTTGTATGAGGGAGACTATGTTCAGGGGAGAGAAGATCACCGGTTCGAGCCTGCTTCACCGATCAGCCGGGCTGAGTCCGTTGTTCTGATCCATCGGGTGATGGGAGAATTGATCGACCGGCCTGGTGTTTATTCAGGTCATACATCTGGCAATGTAACCGTGAATGTGCCGGGAGTTATTCTGAAGGACAGAGTTATAGATGGCAGCATCTACCTGACTCCAGGCATAGGCGCCGGTGAAGTATCTCTTGCTAATATGACAGTGAAGGGAGATACCATCATACAAGGCGGCAGGGTTGATTTGGGAGGAAGCTTTGCCAAAGTAGTTGTGGAAGCGCTCCATACCCAGATGCAGATAAGGGGATCTATTGCTACTCTGCAGATTGAAGGCAAGGGCGCCTCACTAAATCTAAATGAAAATACTGTCGTACATCACCTGATAGCGGACGCGCCTGCTATTGTAACGGGGAAAGGAAAGATTGTGGAGGCGCTTATTCATTCGGATCAGGTTCAATTGGAGATGAAGCCGGAGAAAAGCACTTATGGAGCCAATGCTGCAGCTCCTTCACCCACCCCTTCAATAACTCCAACTCCTGCTTCGACACCATCAACTGCTTCACAATCGACTCCCGAGCCCACGGCTCCGATGGCTGAACCTTCGCCCAGCCCGTCAGTTGCACCGACGACACAGCCCTCGCCTAGTCCGTCAGCGGCTCCAACGACAGAGCCTTCGCCCAGTCCGTCTGCGGCTCCGACGGTACAGCCTTCGCCTAGTCCGTCAGTGGCTCCGACAGCAGAGCCTTCGCCCAGTCCGTCAGCGGCTCCGATACTGTCCGGCTTGGAGTTGGCGCCTGGCTCTTATATTGGCACTGCCAAAGCCATAGCTATGCCGTCAGGCCAGCTCAGATACCGCATCGGCTCTCCCGGGCTTACTCCCCCTGCCTTGCATGACCCCGCAGCCTCATATACAACGCCGTTGGCACTGAATAAGGACATCGGTGCAGCAGCCGGACAGCATATATATGTAGCGGCGGTTGATAATTTGGAACGGATTATTGGGTGGAAGGATGTGGAGGTGATGAGCAATCAGATTAACCTGACGACACTGGCGCAACCGGTATTGACACAAGCACTTCTGGATCAAGCCGTTAGCCAGCCGCTTGTATTCTTTAATAATGGGAACAACTCCGGGTGGAACAATCTGGAGTGCACCAGTTCCAATGCGTTCTATTATTTGACACTGGCAGCTCATCTGAACGAGAGTACGGCCTCGACCGATGGTGTGCTTGCTAAGGATAAAGCCCTGGGGCATATCCGCAATCTGATCAGCGGCGGCAAGGAGCCGAATGCCAACGGAGGCCTATTATGGTCGCATGGAGTCATCGCCCAAGCCTTCCTCTTGGCCAAACACACCCCCGTTATTTGGGATGCGTTGACAGAGGTGGAGAAGAGCAAGGTGGACCTCTTGATGAAGACACTGGCTATAGCCGGAAATTGGTGCTTTGACGATGAGAACTTCTTCCTTACGGGGCTGGATCAGTTGGGTAATTTCGAAAAAACCTGGAATCCCAATCACCGGAATCCCTATGCAACTGCAATTATCGCTGCAAGCCTGTACTTCGGAGCGGAGCAATTGAATACGATATTCCTCACATTCAATTACGATGATTATATGCAGCAATTCACAGATTACGGATTTACCAATGTCAAAGAAAACTGGGCCAAGGCCGGGAAGGAATTAATGGAGAACGGCGGCACTGATCTGCAGGGCGGTCACGGGGTTGGAGTGAGGACGGCCTTCACCTACCAGGAAACCCCACTGTCGGACAGCTTCGGTATTTTCCATAAGCTCACCCTATACACCTTCGGTGCAGTAAGCTCCAATACAGGTGCAAATGGTCTGGCCTACATCATTTCAGGCGCATCCTCCCCCTATCTGGGCCAACAGGGTATGATGACAGAATTCGATGCGGGTGACGCAGCAGGCCCAAGAAGTGATGCGGCTTACTGCTATGACAGCGTTATGGTGATGCTTCCAGCCCGGTTGAATCTGGAATTGCTCGGCATATGGGGCAACGGTCCGGAAGAGCAGCAACTGGAGAGCTTGATGAATGTGGGTATGGGAGATTTCATCTTCAAGGTAGAGCAAGGCTACCATGGCTATGCCAACGGTGCGGCCCATGATGATCATGAATACGAACGGGTAGGGCCGAAGGGATATTGGTACGATAAGGATATTTGGTTCAAAGTGTTGAAGCGGTCGGCAACGCCAACCACCATCGCCGAGAAGCCTTCGGTAGAGCTGCCTGATCCTGTGGAGGCTCCGGCAAATTCATGGGAATCGGCAAAAATAACGAATACGCCCTTTTCTCAAGAGTCCTACCGCAGTCTGGGTGGAACCTATACGGGCCTCTTCAGCACGGCATTCGATCTGACCTTTAACAATTTGGTCGACAATAATTTTAACGGTGTGCTTGGATATACGGATTCGGCGGGAGCAGCCGATGATTATGTGGATCTAAGCATGCTGATCCAATTTACCGGAGGAACAATCAATGTAAGGAATGGTACGGCTTATGTCAAGAGCAGCCTGCAGGTCAGGGCGAATGGCTCCTATCATTTCAGACTGGAGGCTGATTTGATCCATAAAACCTACAGCGTGTGGGCAACTCCTGTTTCTCCGGTGCAGGGAGCGGAGGTTCAGATCGCCAATCAATTCTCCTTCAGGACTGGCGCCCTGCCAATGGATCATGTAGGCATGCTGGTGCTTGTAACGGAGTCGGGTCCTGCTTCCTTCTGGGTTCAGAATACGGTAGTCAACGGGCAAGCGGTACAGACTCCGTCTCAGTCTGTTGATCCGGTCAACCTTACAGCCTCTGCGGATGCAACTTTGAGAGGAGGCGGCAATTCGGGCAGCAACTACGGTACGGCACAAACCTTGGAGATTAAGGATGACACGAATGCTTCCAATTCCAGAAAGTTCATTCTCCAGTTCGATACGGCGGGAATCACATCAGCTTCCAGCGTCACATTGATGGTTTACAACATCTATAAACCGAATCCGGCCGTAAATGTCTATGTGTTTGGAACAGGCTCGGGTTGGGAGGAGTCGGGTGTCAATTGGGGCAATGCTCCAGTAGAATCCGTTGGCATATTGGGGTATGCCCAGGTGGACAGCGCCAATCAATGGGTGCAATTCAATGTTACGGACTATGTCTCAAGCCAAATAGCCAGCGGTCAAAGCATAGTATCGTTTATGCTGGAATGTACCGGCAAGGAAAATATTTGGCTGGCGTTCAACAGCCGGGAAGCGGCTGCGAACAAGCCTTTATTGAAGGTCATCCCGTAAAAGTGCAATGAAGGCTAAAGCTGGCTCGTTTGAAGACACGCCTTAGCTTACGCAGCCAGCTTTGCTTACAGCCAAGCTCTCAGGAGGTTTACTATGGACAACCGGCTTTTTTTTGCACCGCCTCACTCCTTTCGTCCGACCGCCTTCTGGTCCTGGAACGACCGGCTTGCACCGGAGGAGTTAAAGCGGCAGATTGATCAGATGGAGCAGACGGGCTGGGGCGGTTTTTTTATGCATGCCCGCGCGGGCCTGAAGACGGAATATCTCTCAGAGGAATGGATGGATGCCGTCAAGCAGGCGGTGGAATCGGCAAGAAACAAGGGGATGTATGCCTGGCTGTACGACGAGGACGGCTGGCCCAGCGGATCGCGCGGCTGCAAGATCCCGGCGCTGGATGAGGCATTCCGGGAAACCCATCTTTATCTGGCGTTCAACGAAATTCCCCATCACCGGGAAGATGTCCAGCTGCTGCGGGTCTGCCGCGCCAAGAAGATCTATGGCAGATGGGCCCGGTCTTACCGGGACACCAGTATTGATTACAAGTTGGGCACCTTCGAGGACATCGAGCCCAATGAGGCCGGAGACCATTCCGGTGATGCAGTGGATCTGTACTTTTACCGTTGGACCGCCCCTCTGTGCAATGAGCGGTTCCGGGGGGCCAGCTATGTGAATCTGCTGAACAAGGACGCCACACAAGCGTTTATTCAGTCCACCCATGAGCTTTACCGCAAGGAATGCGCGCCGGAGTTCGGAAGCACTATACCGGGGATTTTTACCGATGATATTACAGTGGTATGGGATGTGTTCCGCAACAAAAAGAATGCGCTGCCGTGGACCGGGGACTTGCCGGAACTGTTCAGCGGGGCATACGGCTACTCCCTGCTGGAATTCCTTCCCCATCTCTACTTTCCCCTGGAAGGTTACGTGAAGGTACGTCATGACTATTACAGGCTGGTCAGCAAGCTGTTCGCGGAGCATTACACCAAGGTCATCTATGACTGGTGCAGCGGGAACAAGCTTCAGAGCACCGGACATCTGATGGCGGACGAATCCATCAATCTGGATGTGATGCTGCATTATGCCTATATGCATACTCCGGCCACCGATCATCTTGGGCTGAAGGCCCGGGGACTCATGGTCAACCGGCGGATGCAGAGTGTAGCCAGCCAATTGGGCAAGGAGCGGACCATATGCGAGGTGTTCGGGGGAGCGGGACAGAACCTTACCTTTGAAGATCAGAAGGCGGTGACGGATTGGCTGGCGGTCAACGGGGCCAACAGTCTGACCATGCATCTGTCCCTTTATTCCCTGAGAGGGCTGCGGAAGCGGGATCATCCTCCCGTCCTGTCCTGGCAGCAGCCCTGGTGGGAATATAACAGGACTATCGCCGATTATCAGGCCAGATTATGCTATGCCTTGAGCCAGGGCACCCGAATAGTGGATGTGGTGGTCATCGATCCGGTGGAAAGCAGAAGCGCCTGCTATTCCCCGCTTGAGCATGCTTTGAGCGACAAGATTACCAAGGTGGTGATGGAATGCCAGGAAACCTTGCTTGAGAAGCATTATGACTATGAGCTGGCCAGTGAAGAGATATTGGCCCAATATGGTCAAGCGAAAGACGGTGTACTGCACATTGGCAGAGCGGGCTACAAGCTGGTGATTGTTCCCAAGGTTGTTACTTTGCGCGGGTCTACTCTGCGCCTGCTGCAAGACTTCATCGGGTCCGGAGGCCTGCTGCTGGTGTTGGATGCTCTGCCCCGGCTGGTTGATGGATCGCCTTCCCCACAGCGTATAGAGGAAGCGCTGTCGGTAGCGAAGGTGATCCCGTCCTACCGGCTGGCTGAAACACTGGATGGGGGCGTGCTCCCTGCCCGGGTCAGGATCAGGCTGGAGAACGGAGAGCCGGCGGGTTCGGTGCTGTATCATCTCCGGGCGGACGGGGATAAGTTGATTTGCTTTTTGGCAAACCGGGATGTTGACAACGGCTATGCGGTAACTGTGAGTCTGGACGGCTTATGGCAAATGCGGTATTGGGACCTGGATAATGGTCAGGTTAGGCCTCTGGACAGTCAAGCGTGTGATACCCGTACTGAATTTGCTTACCGTTTTGCCCCCGGGGCGTCCATGCTGCTGCAGCTTGCGGCCATACCGGCTGAGGGGTGCGGTATGCAGGAAGCGGGCGCGGGTATGGAAACAGGTGCGGCAAGGGCAGATGCAACAAGAGCAGATGCGGGAAAGACGGGCGCAGAAGGGGGTGCGGCAAAAAGGGGGGTGGTAAAGACATACGCAGCAGCAGCCAAGCCGGGAAGTATCATTCCGGTCAGCGGTGATTGGGAGCTTGATTTGCTGGAGCTAAACGCTCTTACCCTGGATATGATCTCCTGTTCAGCGGACGGAAGCCCGTACACCCCTGCCGATTACTGCCTGAAGGTCAAGCAGCAGCTGCAGGCCGCCGGGAAGCCTTATTCGCTTGCATACACCTTCACGGCCGAAGGCTGGAACGGTGAGGGCGGATTTGTGATCATGGAAGATCCGGAGCAATACCGGGTCAGCCTGAACGGCAAGGAAATCAAGGCGATCGAGGGAGAATGGTGGAAGGACCCCGCATTCCGCAAGCTGCCCATCGGCGGGCTGGTGCAAGACGGGGAGAATGTACTTGAGCTGAAGGGGGAATGGCTGGGGGAAAACGTCGCGGAAGCGGTATATGTAATTGGTGATTTTATCATCCGTCCGGAGGAGCACAGGCGGTTTGTCATTACACCCCGGGAGAATCCGGTCTTTATAAAAGACCTGACCCGGGAAGGGTATCCCTTCTATGCCGGCAATGCTGCAATCAGCAATAAGTTCACCCTTAGCCCGGTTGCGGGAAAGCGTTACTATCTCCAGTTAGGACAATTGGATGCCGTTCTGGCGGAGGTGGAGATCAACGGCAATAAGGCCGGTGAAATATGGCATCAGCCGTACAGACTGGATATTACCTCCCTTCTAGTCGAGGGCGTAAACCGTGTTGTACTGAAGCTGGCGGGATCTCTGCACAATCTGCTGGGACCCCATCATATGGACACGATACCCGACAACCCCTTTATCTCCCCCTTCAACTTTGAGGATTATAACAACTGGCAGGAAAGCTACTATTTCGTTCCATTCGGGGTTGCGGGTGTGGAAATACGTGAAGAAGAAATAATAGACCACTATTGAAAAGGAGGCTCACGTTGATGAAAAGAGCACTGCATCTGTTTGTGGTATTTATTCTGTTTTTTCAGGCTGCGAGCATTTATGGCGGGGCAGGCGTGGCCCATGCCGAAGAAGAATTCACCCCGGTTTCCATCGGCTTCGAGGCGGAGGAAGCCCGAATCTGGTACGGCACCACTCTGGGCGGGTATACATGGGGACCGGATACGGCGGTTGCCCATTCCGGCCTAAGGGCGATGAAGCTTACCAACCTGGCCGATACAGTGGCAACGAACAAGGTGGATGTGAACAATACCAAGACCACCGCACCGGTTACAGCGCCGGATATTGAAGTGATTGCCGGCAAGAAGTATACGGTGGAATTCTGGTACAATACCACCAATTACCAGAAGGTGGGCACATCCGGCTCAGCCAGTATCACCCTGCAGCCCTATTACAATGCCACCGCTCTCCAAAAACAGGTGTTCTTCGGTATTCCCGTGCCTGCGGGAGGAAACAGCGGATGGGTCAAGAAGACCTTGACCATAGACCTGACAGGAGCTTTCCAGGATTATAGCGGAAATACCCGCGAGGCCAATCGTCTGCGCATTCTGATGCGGCTTTCGGGTGCAACGGGGGAGGTCTATTTCGATGATTTTCAAATCTATGAAGAAGGCCAATCGCCTTCACCGAGTCCAACTGTGACACCGACGGCAACTCCGACTACTACACCGACGCCAACGCCTACAGCGACTTCATCTGCTGAGCCGTCGCCGAGTGCAACACCTACTGCCGCACCGACGCCGACACCAACCCCAACGGCTGCGCCAAGCGCAACTCCGACACCGGCCCCGACGGCCAGTCCCACGGGAACTCCACCTCAGGGTGGAGCGGGCGGGGATGTTTTCCAAGCAGGATTTGAAAGCAGTGATATCATTAGCTGGACGGAAAAGGAAGCAGGCATGGAAGCCGATTACGATTCCACTGTGAAACGTTCCGGCGAACGCTCCCTGAAGCTCTACAACAGCAGCGGGACGGAGGATACCTCCTCCAAGGTGGACGTGGATAACCTGGTCAACAGGCGACCCAATGTCCCCATAACCGGCGGAAAAACCTATGAGCTGGAATTCTGGTATCTGCCGCAGGATTATGCCAAGATTGTTTCGTCTGCCGGGGTTGTCATTACCTTGCTTCCCTACTCGGGCACCAAGCAGCTCTCGGGAACCGCCAGCCTGTCCATTCCCACTGCCGCTGTCGCAGATTGGACCAAGCAAACCATCCGGTACGCGCTGCCGCAGACCATCACGGACACCAGCGGGCAGGAATATGTTCCGGACTCCTTGCGGGTGCTGATCCGCTTCAGCGGGGCCAAGGGAACGGTATGGCTGGATGACTTTTCAATGAAAGCCCTGTATGCCAACGACAGCCAAAATATCGGCCAACCCGTAATTGAGGCCGGGTTCGAGGAAGGTGAATCCGCGGCTTGGACCCCAACCACTCTTGGACATAACGTCTATCTTGATCCCACCATGTCCTTTTCCGGGGAACAAGCATTGAAGCTGTTCAACCCGACAGGCTCCAAGGATACCGGCTATAAAGCGGTATATGAGAATGTGGTGGACGGCATGCCTCTTGCCCAAGCCGAGGCGGCGCGCTCCTATACCTTGTCCTTCCGCTATTATACGAGAGATTACAAGAAGTTCACCGCAGACGGCGGAGCGACGATCAGCGTATATCCTTATTCGGGAAAAACCATGCTGAGGGATTACCAGAAGAGCTTCAATATCCCCGATGCCCCCATGAGCGGATGGACAAGAAAGGCCATTGCATTCGATCTGCCCCCGACCATATTGGATTATAACAATGTGGAGCGCGTTCCCGACAGAATCCGCGTCTACATCAAGTTTGCCAACGGGAGAGGAGCAGTATGGTTCGATGATGTAAGCATCTTAACAGGCGTGATGAACCTTGCCGGCAACACCAGTCCCATATTGGACCAAATGCAGACGGCGGCTGTCGAAAGCCGGCTGCAGGGAACATGGGCTTTATTGGCGGGAAGCTCTGTCATCTATGCCGAGCATAAGAAATCAAGGCTGAATGACAATGATGCTGACATTCAACCGTTGCTCCAAGACGGCAAACTGTACGTCCCGGTTCAATTTGCCGTTGACAAGCTGGCAGACGGCATTGCCTGGAACGCAACCGCCGGGACGCTGACGCTTAACGGCACCCCGGTCGCACTGGAGGCTTCCCCCCTTGCCGCTGGCGGAACAACGTACATCCCGCTCCTGGCCTTGGCCGATGCTCTGGGCAAGGCTGCTTATTACAATGATAACGGTCTGCTTCTCATCAGTGATACCCAGGTGGTGACCCCCGGGGTTGACGACGGGCTGGTGCGGGATATGATGAGGTACCTCAATTCGGCTGAGGGAGTCATTGCCAAGCCGGTGCTTCTGCCCAATGAGGATCTTCCGGACTCTGCATACCTCCCTGCGCCTGAATATTACGGGCAGGGCATGCTCCCTTCCGATCCCTCCATTGTGTTGACGGAGAATACAAGAGCAGCGCTTGATGCGGCATTGGCCAACTTCACGTTCAAGCATGAGGGCATGCTGAACACGGTGGATGAGCTGATGTTCATCAAGAGCAAGATTGACGCGGGCGAGGAGCCGTGGGCAAGCAGCTTTGAAAAGATGAAGAAGTCCAAGTATGCGTCAAAAACCTACACCCCCAGTCCGGTGGCGGTGCCGTCGGCAGGAATCAGCGGGGCCAATGATCAGGGCGCCAATGCGGAGTCCATGGATACAGCCGCAGCCTATACACAGGCGCTCATGTGGATCTTCACCGGTGAAGAGGTGTATGCCCGCAATGCGGTAACGATCCTCAATGCCTGGGCCGATGTGCTGGAATCCCACGGCGGGGCCAACTGGTACCTGCAAGCAGCCTGGGCGGGCTCCAAATTCCCCGCCGCTGCCGAGCTGATCCGGGCCACTTATTCCGGCTGGTCCCAGGAAGAAATCGATGCTTTCTCCGCCATGCTGAACCGGGCCTTCCTGCCGCTGCTTAACCAACGGATGGCGTATGGCAACCGCCTGTTGTCCGTAAGCAACGCCCTGATCGCCATCGGAGTGTTCAACGAGGACAAAGCGGCGCTCCATCAAGGGCTGCTGCAATACCTGAGCTATCTGCCCAGTTATGTGTATCTGTCACAGGACGGAGATAAGCCGATCCCTGCGGACTATTGGCAAATACGCCCGACGAATGAGGAGTACTACCAGATGCACAGCGGCCTGTATTCCCGGGAGGAGTCATGGGTGTTCGTACCGAACAATCCGAAGCCTGGCGTGTATGGCGAGGATAATACCATGCTGCTGCAATACGGTCTGGACCAGCAATGGTATTATCCCGATGTGTATATAGACGGCCTGTCGGCGGAAACCTCCAGGGATCTGGGCCATGTGGAACTGAGTATTGGAGCCGTATCCAATATATCGGAGATTGCCTGGAATCAGGGCATTGATATCTACACCCTCTTCAAAGACAGGCTGAAAGCCTTTATGGAGGTCAATGCCGCCCTGCGTCTGGGATATGTAATTCCCAATACGCTGCATGGCGGAACCATCGATCCCCAGAACATAAGCCCAACTTATGAAATCATGTACAATCATCTGCACAATCGATTGGGAATGGAGCTGCCCGTATCCAAGGCGTTTATCAACCCGTATATCCGGGCCGCGGAAGCTTGGGGAACAGTGGTTTCACCGGATGTGTTTGCCACCAGCATGGCTGCCCAGGCGAACCTGCATATGCTGTGGGAGACGCTCACCCATGCCCAACTGAATAACCGGGCCTCCGCTCCGCCGCTTCCGCCTGCCGATCCTTCCGTCATCGAGGGAAGCCTGGGAGGCAGCTTTATACAAGGGGCTCTGAGCCTGCATGTCCCGCCTCAGACCTTCGGAGGGACCATTGCCATAAGCGTATCCGAGGCAACCTATGTCCCTCCCGTCGAGAATGGAACGGTTATCAGCAGCGTGTACAACGTTCAAAAGGATAAGGCGGGCAGCTTCTATAAGCCGGTAACAGTCACAATCAACGTTTACGGGAATTCGCTGGACACCGCGCTGTACGATTATGGCCTCTATGAGTACAATGACAGCCTGGCGAAGTGGGTGAAATTGACCGATATCCAGTTGGACCCGGCGGCGGGGACGGTAAGCGGAACGGTCAAGCACTTCGGCACCTTTGCCGTGCTTGAGATGGAGAAGCTTCCTCCTCCGGTCATTGAGCCGGGCGGCAGGATTCCTGCCGTGTCCGTAACCGCCAGTGACCATGACGGCAATCTGCCTGAATTTGCCGTGGACAGCGACCTTACTACCCGCTGGTCGGCCATGGGCGAACAATGGCTGGAGCTGGATTTGGGACAGATCTACAGCATCGACAGCGCAGGCATTGCCTTCCAAAGCGGTGACGCCCGGGCATCCAAGTTTCAACTGGAGGTATCGGCGGACGGCGAAAACTGGACCACGGTATTCGACGGCCAATCGGCGGGCAATACAACCGCGGTAGAGATATTCGCCTTCGACGGAATCGATGCCCGGTATGTCCGCTACAACGGACACGGCAATACCGTGAATGGCTGGAACAGCATCAGGGAGCTGGAAATCTACAAAAGCTAGGAGTATGACTGGCGAAAGGAAAATGGTAAACCCATATTCAGCAATGTGAACGCGAGGGATAGGGATGGCTTGAGGGCAAGTTTTTGCCGGTGTTGACACCTTAAAAGTCCAATACAATCAAGGCCGGCAAAACGTGTTTGAGCTTCCAAGCCTTACTTATCCCGGTAGTGAATGTTGACTGATGAATATGGATTCACCAAAACCACTTCATTGGACAGACTCCTGTTGTCCGTTTGTTCCGGAGGCCAGGCGTTACAAAGCCCATCGTTTCATAAAACCAGGCAGTCTGGAGCTGAAGCAACAAGAGCCTTCGGGGGATTCAATCCCGGAGGCTCTTCTTGTTGTCATGCGAAAAGCCATAGTCCAGGGATGATGGGCCGCTGCAACATATTGAATGTTGTTGATCCTTCATACGCTCTAGTACCTTGACCGGATCAAGGATGGCTAACGGAACGGAGCGCTCTTATTGTGGCTCTACCCGTGCAGTGGAAATTTTAACGGAACGGAGCGCCGTTACTTGTCCCGATTTTGCAATAAAGGAGGAAAATCATCAGAATAACGTCGCAGAGTTCCGTTAGCCTGGCAACATCTCCGTTTTAGCTGTTTTAGCGTCGCTCCGTTCCGTTACACCGTTCCCTCATCGAACTTCAGGCCTTGATCAAGACAGAAGCTGGACACACGGACCCCCTCCCCTTTGGAAAATCGCCCAAACCTTGCATTCATTTCGGTCATGGTACTAGCTTGCACCGTATAAGCTGTGTTGCGCTGGGACGGTTGTCACAAACAGCAGGCATTGCCTCGGAGCAGCCTTCTGTGCGATCGGTAAAACCTTTTGTATGAAATCTCACCGACACCCGGCTGTTGAGGTATGCGCTGGCGGCCATTGTATGCGATATTTCATACAGGATGGCCTCCCCAGTGGCCGTTCCGGCCCATTGTATGCGATATTTCATACAGGATGGCCTCCCCAGTGGCCGTTCCGGCCCATTGTATGCGATATTTCATACAGAATCGCCTCCCCAGTGGCCGTTCCGGCCCATTGTATGCGAAATTTCATACACAATGGCCTCCCCAGCGGCTGCACCGTTATGCCCGCTGCCCTTTCCTGAATTGTGCCGGGCTCATCCCGAACTGTCTCTTAAACCGCTGATGAAAGTAGCTCAAGTTCTGAAAATGAAGATCCATGGCAATGTCCGTCACGCTTTTCGAGCTATGGATCAACAGGTTGGCGGCATAATTCAAGCGCAAGCCAATGATGTAATCCGTAGGGGTTTGCTGAAAATATCTTTTGAACTCCCGGCATAGATGATGGTGGCTCCTCCCGCTCAGTTCTACCATCCGCTGCGTTCCGAGAATGAAGTTGTCCTTCTTCTGCATTTCATAGTATACCTCCCGGAGCCACTCCGGTTCGCCTCTCTCTTCCAGTAAGGGCTGCACAGGGAAGCAGAGCAGCAGGAATTCCATCAACAACGACCGCAGCAAGGTCTTGATCAACTCTTGCTGATCCAAGGGAAGCGCGGCAACCTGCTGGAAGCTGTGCAGAAAATGCAGCCGTTCCACCTCTGACAAGCTATAGACCGGAGGGTATTGGGACTCCAGCAGCCGCTCCGGCCGAAACCCTTTTCCCAGATAAGAAAACAGCTCCTGCAGGGTTTCGACGGAGTAAACGATCATAATAAACTCGCATTCCTCTTCGGTAGCCGCGCGGCATACATGCACGTCCTCCGGGCGGATGAGCAGGAAGCTGCCGACAGGAAGATGATGGGTGGTTCCATCGGCGAAGCTGTGCTTCAAGGTTCCCTTGATCACGCACTGCAGTTCGTAATATTCGTGGGTATGCAAAGTGCGCACATTGCTGCTTGTATTCAGAATGCGGTAAAAGAAGCCTTTTTCACGGTCGATGATCTGCGCGGCGGTAAAATGGACGATCTCCATAAACAACACCCTTGCCATCCTTAATGTGGTTCTCCAGTAAGATCAAAATAACACATGAAATATATTCATACAAGTCAAGTATTCAGGCTCCGGATCTGGTACGCTTAGCTGGAAAAACAGGACGGAATGGAGAGGATCAAATTGAAGCTCAGCTTTACCACCATGGCAACTCCCGAGCTGACCGGCGTTCAAGCTATTCAAGCGGGGCGGCAATACGGCTACGGCGGAATTGACTTGAGGGTGTCGGAGCAGTATGGGGAGCTTACCCTATCTTCATCAAAAGAGCATATAGATGAGCTGAAGGATTGTTTGGCCGGCGAAGGGATTGAACTGGCGAGTCTGATGGCTTACAACGAGACGGGAGGGGCAGATGAGGCCTCCTGGCTGAGAATGCAAGATGATGTCTCGCGCCATGTGGAGCTTGCATGCGAGATGGGGGCGGCTGCCTTACGGGTTTTCCTGGGGAAAAAGCCGGCTGAGTTGCCCGGAGAAACCTATCAGGAACGGATAGCGGCGGTGCTGGCTCATGCGTTGCAGGATACTTCGGATCATATGACGCTGCTTCTTCAGAATCACCGTCAGAATTTGAACATTGCAGCATGCACTTCGATCATCCGTCAGATTAATCATCCGCGGCTGGGGCTGATCGCCTCTCCCGAACATTGCCTGATTCAAGGGGAGGGCGTCCGGGAAGTGGGGCTGGCAGCCGCAGGCTGGACCAGACAAGTGTACCTGGCCGACATTCGGATGCTTCCAACCGGATATGAGGATGTGTTGCCCGGCACAGGGGATGTTCCGTTGAAGTCGTATTTCGACGCCATAGGCGGTACTGCGTTCGAAGGCTGGATTACCTTGAAGTGGGAAAAGGTATGGCGGCCGCATCTGGCCGAATATAAGATCGCCCTGCCTTTCTTCCAGTCGTATGCCAAAGAAGTGCTGGGAATCCGTTAAAACGGGATACCGTTCCCACTCCATGACCCTATTTACACAGGAGGGATTCATATGAATATATTATTAGCCCTGCAAGAAGGAGAATTGAAGCGGAAGTTTTTCTCTGACGCTCTGCTCGGCGGGCTCCGGTCGCTCGGCAGTCTGAAGGAAAACCCCTATGACCGGGCGTTGACTCAAGAAGAACTTGCCTTCATGCTTCGCGGGACGGAAGTATGTATTGTCCTGGCCTGGGACGGCACTCCCCGCTTCACCAAGGAGGTGCTGGAGCAGGCGAAGCAGCTGAAGCTTATTGTTTCTCCCGGTGGCAGTGTGGCTTCCTTCATCACCGAGGACGTATACGCCAGAGGAATCAAAGTCTGCAGCGCCAACAACATCATGGCCAGATACGTTGCGGAAGGAGCCTTGGCTTATATGCAAGCGGGGCTGCGCGCAATCGTGCTCCGCCATGGAGAGATGCAGAAGGGAATCTGGAACAACTCCGCCGGCCGCAGCCTGTTTGAGGCGAGAATCGGCCTGGTCGGGCTGGGATCTGTCGGCAAGCATCTCTTGGAGCTGCTCCGCCCCTTTAATGTGAAGATCAAGCTGTATGATCCTTATGTTTCCAGGGAGGTGATTGCCCCGTATCCCCATGTCACCCTCTGCAGTCTGGAGGAAGCTTTATCCGGGCAGGACATTGTTTCCTTGCATGCTTCGAAGACGGCGGAGACCTATCATATGCTGGACAAATCCCGGTTGGGACTTCTGCAGGACGGGACGATTCTAGTCAATACAGCCCGGGGCGCATTAATCGATGAGGCGGCGCTTATTGAAGAGCTTGAGTCACAGCGGATTCAGGCCGTGCTGGATGTGTACGAGCAAGAGCCGCTTCCCTTGGACAGCAAGCTTAGACAGCTGGAGAATGTCACCTTAATGCCCCATGCGGCCGGAATGGTGGAGCTCGGGAAGCTATCGGAAGCCATGGTGGAGGAAATCCGGCGTTTCCAACGCGGTGAACAACTGGCTAATTCTATCCCGTCCGCACAATTCCGGCTGATGACCAGATAGAATGAGACAGGAATGTTGCCTGTCATAAGGCCGCAGGATGCGAGACTGCACGGGCGGACCCGGTGTACAGTGTCACTTACACTATCAATTATTCTAGCAAAAATGGACATAAACGTAGGTAGAACAACAGGAACTGGAAATGGCTTCCTCATAAGATAGAGCAGATCAAGCAGTTAGCGAAGGGCCGGTCACTTTCACTCTGCCGCTGTGCTTGGTAACCAACTCAACTATTTTAAGGAGGAGTTACAAATGGCCGTTTCCAAGAAACCTGTTGTAAAGAAAGCCGTAGCAAAGAAAGCTGTCCGTAAACCCGTGGTCAAGCAAACCCAGCCTCAATTGTCCTTGTTCTCCGACACTAACTTAGGGGGAACCCGCCGCCGTTTTGCCGGCCCTCTGGGCGTCCGCAACCTGGGATTGGTCGGTTTGGACAACAGCGTAGAAAGCCTGCAGTTTTCTTCCAACACAACAGCCGCTACGCTGGTTCTATTCGCGGACCGCAACTACCAGGGCCGCTTTCTGCGCATCAATGCAACACGCACCATTGAAGATCTGGCTGATGAAAACTTCGAAAACCTGGCTTCGTCCTTCATTATGGCTAACTTCAACATTTCAGTGACAGACATCCAAAACATTCAAAACACCCGTGAAGCTCCCGCCAACTTCGGTGAGCTGCTGCGGATCATCCGCAAGGGCAGACAGTCCCGCAAAGGCAAGAAATAAGCAACTGCAGCAAGGGTTATCCGCTCACCCAGTGTAAACAGCCCCGGCCGGGTTCAACGAACCGTCCGGGGCTGTTTGTTGCGTGTATGCGGTATAACATTTACCTGCGCTTGTCCCGCAGCTCCTGGGGAGTCATGCCGGTATGCTTGCGGATAAACCGGGAGAAGTATTCCCGGGACAGGATGCCCACCTTCTCCGCCACCTCATGGATCTTCAGATCGGTGTCCCGCAGCAGTCTGCGGCTCTCCTCCACCTTAATCCCCGTAATATAGTCATAGAGATTCACTCCGGTGGTCTGCTTGTACAGCCGGCTCAGATAATCCGGATTGAGAAAGACCATGCGGGACAAGGAAGCCACCGAAAGATCCTGGTCCAGGCGGGCCATGACATGAAGGTTGATCCGGGATACCAACTCTTGCGCCGGGTCTGCACTTGCCGCGAGCTTGCACTCAAACCACCGTTCAAATTGGCGCAGCAAGACGGCGAGGCTCTCCTTGCGGGAGTCGGAGGAATGGGGTGAGGCCAGCTGTTCCCATTCCGGATCGGCAACAGAGGGAGCGGCGCTCTCCAGCTCCTGCCACATATTAAGAAGCAGCGCGAACAGCCTGGCCCGGATCTCCAGATAGCCGGGTACGCCAAGGGAGCAGGCGGCATCTGCCAGCTCCCCGAAGCCTGCCGCGAACTCCTCCTGCCGCAGGGCCTGCATATAACTCCGCAGCTGGTTCACCCGCCGCTCCAGATCACCGGGGTATTGTCCGGCATCCTGGCTGCCGTCTTTTGCCTGTTTCTCGGCCTCGATCAGAATCGCCTCTGCCCCCTTGCCCAGCCCCTGGAACAGCTGGCGGTTCAGCAGGTCGAACTTGTCGGGCAGCGCCTCCCACGGCAACGGCTTCATGGTGCTGATGAAGGATAGAGGCAATTCCAGCAGCTTCCTGCAGGTTGCCTGAATCGCATCCAGATTGTTCTGGACATAGCGTCCCAGCTCTGTATCTTGTCCGCTGCCCCCGTCGCTTCCCTGTCCGTTCAGCAGCCCCTCCTTGCTCTGGATCAGCCAGGAGAACCTGCGGTTGGCCGTATGAACAGCTTGAAACTGAACGGAGACCAGATATTCCTGGGCAATATTCTGGATTGCATACTTCATCAGATCCCGGTCGTCGGATTCCCGATATTTCCCCCAATCGTCCACCCGGCCGCAGACCAGCACAATAGGCTGATCCGCATCCAGCGGCAGCTTCACCCGGTTGAACTTGACCCGCCGGCAGGCGGCAGACGCGGGCGGGCCGCTCAGCAGACGCCGCAGGTACTCCTGGCGCAGCAGCGGCAGCGCTTCATTCATCTGCAATTGGGCGCTGGCTACCACCGTTTCCTTCTCCCAGGTTTCGCTCAACTGGGAAGCGGCCCGCTGGACGGCTTGGACAATCACCCCGTTGTCCTCCGTCTTCAGCAGATAATCCACGCTGCCTTGCCGGATCGCCTGCTGCACATACTCAAATTCGTCGTAGGCGGACAGAAAAATAATCCGGCAATAAGGCCACAACCGGCCAATCTCCACGGACAGCTCCAGACCGGTCATGCCGGGCATCTGGATGTCCGCCAGCACGATATCAATCCGCACCTGCCCCAGAATGCGCAACGCCTCCGCAGAGGAGCGGGCGCTGTGCACCTCCAATTCCAGCTCCGTGCAGCGCTCGAATAAATCCACCAGACTGTTCAGAATATAGGATTCGTCATCCACGATCAGCAAGCGGTGCATGATGTCCCTCCTTGGCATATGGAATATGAATGTGTACCGTCGTGCCTCCGTCCTTCACCGATTGGATCACCAGCCCGGCGGCAAGGCCAAACGCAAGCTGCAAGCGCTGGTGTACATTGATAAGACCGGTGCTTTCACCCGCATGCAACGGCTGCTGCAGGCGGCTCGTCAACTGCCGGAGCTGCTCCTCCTCCATTCCCGCTCCGTTGTCGGCTACCGTAATCACCAGCCGCTCTTGCTCCGTGTTGAAGGTTACATGCAGCAAGCCTTGCCGGTCCAGCTTCTCCAGCCCATGCTTGAAGGCATTCTCCATCACAGGCTGCAGAGTCAGCCGCGGAACCTGCAAGCCCCCATACCCCGCGGGCAGCTCCTCCATGATCATATCGATCCAGTCGCCGAACCGGATGGACTGAATGCCCAGATAGGCTGCGGCGAAGCGCACCTCCTGGTCAAGGGGAACCTGGTCCTGGGAATTGCGGGTGATAAACCGGAAGTAATCCCCCAGGCTTCGGGTGTAGGGCTTCAGCTTGTCATAATCCGCAGCGTCCACCATCTGGTACAGGGTAAAAAACACATTGTACAGGAAATGGGGATTGATCTGCGACTGCAATTGCTTCAGCTCCGCTTTCTGGGAGCGGAGCGTCTGCACATAGTTGTCCCGGATCAGCCGGTCCAGTTCCCCCACCATCCGGTTGAATTGGCCGTACAGATAACCGAATTCATCGCTGCGGCGGTAGCTTAATTGGATGTCCATCTCGCCCCGCTCCACCTTGCGGAAGGAAAGCACCAGCTTGCGCAAGGGAGAATGCAGCAGGCGGTTCGTAACATAGAAGACGAGTCCCGTAATCACGACAGAGCTGCCCAGCATGAAGTAGAACCAGCTGCGGTAGCGTTCCTGGGGCTTGCTTACAATGCTCTCCGGTGTAAAAGCGGCCAGCTTGAAGTTGAAGGGCTCCGACTCAAAAACCGAATACAGCATGGGCTCGCCCAGCAGCTCCGTCCGTCCCTTGCCTGCTTCCCCGCTTTCGGATACCTTTAACAGCTGCTGCAGGAGGCGGCTCTCCTCTCCGGCGATCCTGTCTGAGATGGTCCAGTTGCCTTTATTGCCATAGAGCATGGCACCGCTTGCCGGCTCTTCATCAAACTGTCCCAAATCTTGCAGAATTTGCTTGGCTGACAACTCGAATGCGATTACAGCAGGAGGAAGCGTAGTCCCCTGATCGGAGAAAACCGTGATGAAATACAATCCCTCGTTCCACCAGATGAGTGAGCCTTGGGAACGGTAGAGCCGGACCATCTCCGACCAGTCGGCGGCGCTGATATTGTCGAAAGAGGTAACGGGGGACAAGGTCCAGTCGAAGCTTTCCAGGTACATGTAGGCATTCTCCAGGTAGCGGCTGCTGTTTAACAGGAAGGACAGCTTCTCCACCAGCTCATTGACAGCGTCAATCCGCTCATAATGATCCCATTGGGGCGCGTTTAGAATCAGACGAAGCAAGGAAGAATCTCCCGCCAATGCCTTCTGGCTGCGGTAGACCCGGTCGAATTCCTGCTCAAGGGAGTGGAACAGGAAGGACAGCCGCTTGTTCTGGGACTTGTCAATCTCCTTCATCATCGCAGCGGAATTGGATTGGACCACGTACAAGAACATGACATAAACAGGTACAAGACAGAGCAATAAGGACAGGACAAGCCGGGCGGCAATAGACTGAAACAGCGAGAATTTCATCCCCGTTCTCCCTTCGGACAAATACACCAATACCTACTAATTGGCTGCGGAGAGCCGAATTCCTCTCTCATTGCGGCCGGCCGGGGCAATTAGTCGGCATCGGTCACACCGTATCAGAATCGGTTTATTCCCTTTTGACGGCAAATTCAGGATAATGAAGTCACCAAAAATAAATGCGTTTCCAAAGCGCAAAGGGGAGATAACATGCTGACCGCCAAATCACAAACGCTTTCAACAGTCACCGCAAAACCCCGGCGGCGATTCCGGACAGATCATTTATGGCTCCACTTTATGGTTATGCCGGCGTTGCTGCTGCTCTTGATTTACTCTTACGGGCCTATGTTCGGGCTGATCATCGCCTTTCAGGATTATAATCCCCTCAAGGGCTTCCTGCACTCCGAATTCGTAGGACTGGAGAACTTCCGTTATATTTTCAACAATGCCGACTTCAAGAACGCTCTGGGCAATACGTTTATCATCGCTGTCATGAAGATTGTGTTCACCCAATTGTTCTGTATCCTGATCGCGCTGCTGCTCAATGAAGTCCGTAAGGTGGCCGCCCAACGCACGATTCAGACGATGATTTATCTGCCCAATTTCCTGTCATGGATCATTCTGAGCGGGATTCTGGTGGAGATTCTCTCCCCTTCCCACGGCTTGGTCAACGAGATCGTCAAGGCTCTGGGCCACGAGCCCGTCTTCTTCCTCGGGTCCAATGACTGGTTCCGCCCCGTCATTCTTATATCCCATATCTGGAAGGAATTCGGGTTCGACACCATTGTTTATCTCGCCGCCCTAACCTCTGTCGATCCGGGTCTGTACGAGACAGCGGAGATCGACGGCGCCACCCGGTTGCGCAAAATGTGGCATGTGACCCTGCCGGCCATGAGACCCATCATTGTGCTGCTGGCTACGTTAAGCCTTGGCCGGGTGTTGAACGCGGGCTTCGATCAGATCTTCAACCTGTACAGCCCCATCACCTACGCCACGGGAGACATTATCGACACCCTTGTCTACCGCCTGGGGATGGTTAACTCCCTGTTCAGCATCTCCACTGCCGTGGGCATGTTCCGCTCCACCGTATCCACCGTGCTGATGTGCCTGTCCTATTATCTGGCCTACAAGCTGGCCGATTACCGTATTTTCTAAACAAGAGGGGAGGAACCGATATGATTCAATCCAAAACCTGGGGCAGCCGGTTATTTACCATCTGCAACTATATCTTTCTGTTCACACTGGCCATTCTCTGCGTGCTTCCCATCATCCACATTCTGGCGGTTTCCCTCAGCGCCAACTCGGCCGTTTTGGGGAACAAGGTTACATTCTGGCCGGTCCAGTTCACAATGAAGTCCTATCAATACGCTCTGGAGAATCCCTTGTTCGTGGGAAGCATCCTCAATTCGGTGAAACGGGTGGTGTTGGGAGTCGGCATCTCCTTGTTCCTGGTCATCATCACCGCTTATCCCTTGAGCAAGGAATCCTCCCGGTTCAAGGCCCGGACATTCTATGCCTGGATTATGATCTTCACCACCCTCTTCGGCGGGGGACTCATTCCCACTTACCTGATCGTGAAGGGAACCGGCTTGATCGATACGGTTTGGGCTCTGATTATCCCCGATGCGGTAGCGGTGTTCAACGTGGTGCTTCTGCTTAATTTCTTCCGTGGGCTGCCCAAGGAGCTGGAGGAAGCGGCCATTATGGACGGGGCCAATCACTGGAGGATCCTCTGGGGGATCTTCGTTCCCCTTGCCCTTCCGTCTCTGGCAACTATCTTTCTCTTCGCCCTGGTGGGCCAATGGAACTCCTGGTTCGACGGCATCCTCTATCTGCGCCGTCCCGAGGACTATCCCCTCACCAGCTACTTGCAGACGGTCATCATCAAGCCCGATAATTCATTGATTAATGAGACCGACTTGCTTCTGCTTCAATATGTGAATGAGCAGACCTTGCGCGCCGCCCAGATCTTCCTGGGGGCCCTGCCTATCCTGGTCATTTATCCCTTCCTCCAGCGCTATTTTGTCAAAGGCATTGTGCTGGGCAGTGTAAAAGGCTGAGCATCATCTGCAGAAGTACCGGGCAATTGACGAAGAAAGCGTCTTGCTGGTATCGGCAGCTCCCACTTGCCGTTTATCATAAATTACGATCATAATGAACATTAAAGGGGGATTCTCAATGAAATGGGCAAAGTCAGCAGGAATCACATTAGTGGCATCGTCACTAGCTTTTACCGTGGCATGCAGCAACGATTCGGAGGAGGCGGCGCCAAGCGCTTCTCCGGTGCCATCGGCCGGAGCGGCGGCAGCAACAGCACCGGCCACGGCCGCCGATCCGCTGGGCAAGTTTGATCCGCCGATCAATGTGCGGGTGTCCTTTCCCGCCAATGCCTCTGCGAAATTCGCCACGGGGGAGAATATTGACAACAATGAATGGACGCAGGCTTACACCAGCCGGCTGGGCATCAATGTGAAATATGATTTCACCGTTCCCGGGGAACAGTATACCACCAAGTTCAATGTGGCCATGGCCTCCAGCGATCTTCCCGATCTGATGGCGGTTTGGGCAACCCAATTCCAGCAGTTGGTCGAGGGAGGCGTGCTGGAGGACCTGGGACCGGCGCTGGAGAAATACGGATCGCCTGAGTTGAAGACGGTTGTTAACGTCAATGAGGGCATCAGCAAGAAGGCGGCCAGCTTTAACGGCAAGCTCTACGGCTTGTTCAGCCTAGGGGATGCGCGGGTTGATGCCCCGAAGCTCATTTACCTCCGTAAGGATTGGTTGAATAATCTGGGCTTGCAGGAACCGAAGACCGTGACGGATGTGCTGGCTATTGCCGAGGCATTCGCCACCCGGGATCCCAACGGAGACGGGAAACAGACGGAGTATGGCATCGGCTTCGACAAAGGTCTGGGCGGCAACTTCACCCACCTGATGAATGCTTATGGGGCCTATCCGAAAATCTGGGTCAAGGACAGCTCGAACAATCTGGTAATGGGCACCGTCCAGCCCGAGGTGAAAACCGTGCTGGGCAAGCTGGCCGATCTGTATAAAAAGGGCGTGCTGGACAAGGAATTCGGCGCAAAGGACAATACCACCGCCGGCACCAAGGACATTGCGGCAGGGCGGAACGGCTTGTTCTTTACCGGAGCATCGGGGGCTTCCCTAAGCGGCGGGGTAGGTGATGTGCTGAATAACGAACCCAAGGCGGATTGGGCGCTGTATGTCGTCAAGGGAGAAAACGGGCAGGATATACGCTACTCAGCCGGTATCGCCCCCGGAACCCTGTATGTCGCCAAGAAAGGCGGAAAGAATGCGGAAGCACTGATCAAGATGCTGAACTTCTCTATCGCTGCCAAAGAGGGCTCAGAGGCGGATTACAAGCTGTATTATGACCGGGAAGTGGACGACGGCAAGGGCGGCAAGCAGCTCATTCAAGCTTTCTTCCATGCCCCCTTCAGGGCGAGCAATCCCCAGGGCAACCTGATTGCCAGCCAGGCGGTCAGGAAAGCATTGACCTCCAATGATGCATCGGGTCTGACCTCGGAGCAAAAAGCCTACTATGACCGGGTTGTTGCGTATGAGAAGGTTAAGGATCCCCACAAGGATATCAACAACTGGAAATATCATGGCATCTTCGGTCCCGGCGGCTCCATGGAAATGGTGGAAAAGAATTATATGGATATGAAGCATGTCCAGATCAATGAATACTATGGGCCGACTACAGAAGGGATGGGCAAATTCCTGCCGGCGCTGGATAAGCTGATGGAGGAAACCTTTACCCGGATCATCATGGGAGCCGCTCCCCTCGACGAGTTTGACAGCTTCGTAACCAAATGGAAATCCCAAGGCGGCGACCAGATCACCAAAGAAGTGAATGAATGGTATAAAACCCAGAAATAATCACCGGTATTCGCTCTCTGTCGCCAGATGGAGAGCGTTTCGGTGATAGCGGCACTTCAGACAGGAGAGGAAGATGGAGTATGTCCAGCCCGGTTTTTGTTTGGTGCGGAGAGGATCAAGCGCCTGACCGCAATTCCTATGTTTATTTCCGCAGGCGCGTGCAGTGGGAAGGTCCGGCAGCCAGTGCCTGGCTGCATCTGTTTGCCGATACGTTCTATCAGCTTTATGTCAACGGCGAGCTTGTAGAATTTGGGCCCTGCCGCTTTGATCCGGCCCACCCCCAATACGATTCCCATAACCTCGCCTCCCGCCTGCGGGAGGGAGAGAATGTCATCGCCGTGAAAGTAAACTATTGCGGCCACAAGACCTTCATGACCATGCCCTCCCGTGGGGGGATGGCGGCCTGGGGAGAGATCACAACCGCAGACGGGACAGAAATCCCCCTTGATACCGGCACGGAGGGCTGGTTGTGCTGCCGCTCACGGGCTTACCGGTATGCGGCCAAGCCCAGCTTTGCCCTGAAAGCAGCGGATCTGTATGACCAGGCGGCGGATGAGCAGGGATGGATCTCAAGTGGATTCGATGACTCCCATTGGCAGCCGGCCCAGCCGGTGAAGGGATTGCTGCCATGGGGAAGTCTTGCTCCCCGCGTGATTCCCTTCATGTCAGGGGCAGAGGTCCCTCTTGCCCGGGTCCGGCATGTGCTCCCGCTGGTCTTACGGGAAGATTGGTATTCCTTCGGCGTGCCCATGCCCCATGTGGTGATTCATCAAGCCGATGAATCCTTGTGCAAGGAGATTCTGTGGACGACCTGGATTTTCTCGCCGCAGGAGCAGGCTGTTGCCGTCGGCACCTTTTGGGGAGACCATTACCTGAATGGCGGGCATATGCCCGGCGGACTGCCCTCTCCCGACAAAAGTCTGCGCTTGAACTCCCGCTGGACGCTGAAGGCGGGCTGGAATCATCTTATGGGGAAAGTATCCGCCCAACAGGATTATGCGTCCCTGTATATCAGTCTGCCGAAGGACACGGGGCTGCTGGTTTCCGCCGACCGTGATCCTTCTTCAGACGTGCTCTTCCGCCGGACTCCCGTCCTTCCCCAAGCCCGGTATGAAAGCCTGCTGGCAGCCAAGCCACTGCCCTTCGCCCCAGACGAAGCACTTGAAGAGATAGGCGGCTGGCTGGAAACCACCTGTGCGGACGCAGCGGAAAGCCCGGTCAGGGAAACGAGCTGGGATGACTACGGAGCCGCGTTTGAACGTCTATCCGTCAAAAAGTTGGAGGGCCATGTTTTCCCGCTTAAGGATTACCCCGAGGGCTTCTCCATTCTGCTGGAGCAAGACCAGATGCACCTGGTCCTTCCCCGCCTGAGGATGCGCGGCGTCAAGGGGGCGCGGATTGATCTGGCCTACAGTGAAATGCTGCTTGAGGATGGCAAGCATCTTCGTCATGCCTCCCACTATGGCATCGCCGACCGTGCCATTTGCAGCCGGGACACGTTGGACTGGACACTGACCCAGCCAAGGGGCGTCCGGTATGTCAATCTGACCGTGCGGGGGGCTTGTGACGATGTGGTGCTCGAACTGCTAAGCCTGCGTTCAGCCAACTATCCTGCGGAAAAGCGGGGCGATCTGGAATGCTCCGACCCGGTTCTTAATGAAATCTGGAGGATGGGGGAGCGCACCCAGCAAGCCAACGTGGAGGATGTGTACAATGATTGCTCGCTGCGGGAACGGGGGCTGTATATCCGGGATGCGATTATCCAATATCAGATCACACGCGCCACCTTTGGGGATTCAAGGCTCATGCGGCGCTGCCTGGAGCTGATCGGCCAGTCCCCCGATGATACGGGGAAATTCCGGGCCGTCTATCCCAATACAGGCAGCTATACCATTGCGGACTTCTCCCTTAATGCCATTGAGGCATTCTGGGACTACTATGCTGCGACGGGTGAACTGGATTTAGCGGGGCGCTACTGGGAGGCCATGAAGGAGAATATGGCCTGGTTCCACAGCCTGGCCGATGAGCGGGAGGATCTGCTGCTGGATGCGGAGTGGGACAAAAAAAGAGGGATGAAGGCCAATTACGGCGGAATGCACGGCGATCTGAAGCTGCCGGAGGGCTATCTGGACAAAACCGGCGTCCACAATATGCTGAGCTGCTTTTACTTGATTGCGATGCAGCGCATGGGGGATTTGGCCGTCCTGCTGGGGGATGGGGATGAAGCGGAGCGGCTTCAGGGGCGGATTGAGCGGCTGACTGCCTCCATCAGCCTGTTCTGGGATGATTCCCAGGGCTGCTATGCCGATAATTTATCCTTCACCAGCCATTCCGCCCATGCCAACCTGCTCCCGGTGCTCGCGGATGCCGTGCCGGAAGAACGGCTGCCTCTGATCCGCCGGTACGTGGCGCAGGATCTGGACTCGGTGTTCGTCAATGGCTTCGATCCGGGGGAGGGAGTGAAGTTCTCCCCCTCCTTCGCTTACTACATCCTGGAGGGCCTGTACCGCCTGGGCCTGGCCGAAACGGCGGAGAATGCCATGAAGCAGGCATGGGGCTGGACGCTGGCCCAAGGATATACAACCTGCCCGGAATACTTTGAGATTCGTCCCGGCACCAGCCTCTGCCATGCCTGGTCCGCCTCGCCCACCTATCACCTGTCTTCACAGCTTCTGGGCATCCGGTATCCGTTTCCCGGGCGGACGGATGTAGTGGACATACAGATTCAGGCCGGACGGGTAACCTGGGCCAAGGGGGCCTTCCCCCACCCGAAAGGAGGTGAGATCGCCCTGGGCTGGCATACGGATTCGCATGGAGTCAAGCAAATGTCTTATATCCGGCTGCCCGAAGGGGTGCAGATACGCAAGCAAGAATTTATCTGAGCTTACAGAAAGGTGGATTACCAATGAAGGAACGCATCTACCTCATCACCCGCGGAGATGACACGGGAAACAGCCGCTCCGCCAATCAGGCGGTCATGCAGGCTTACCGGGAGGGAATATTGAAGAACACCTCCTTCATGCCGGTGGGCCAGGCTGCAGCCCACGGAGCCGCCTTGTTCGCCGGGACTCCCGGACTGTGCCTGGGTCTGCACGCAGTGCTGAACTCGGAATGGGAGCATGAGCACTACTATCCCGCTCTTCCCCCCTCAGAAGTGCCCTCTCTGGTCAGGGAGGGGGGAATGTTTCACCCCACACCTCGCTTGACCAGAGAAGCTGGCGCGCGGGTGGAGCAGATCATGGCCGAGCTTCGCGCCCAATTGGCTCTGGCGAGAAGCATGGGCTTGTCCCCGGTTTATGTGGATACCCATATGGTATTCGAGTGGATTGAGGAGAAGTTGGCCGGTCTGCTGGAGGAATGGTGCAGGCAGGAAGGACTGGTCTATTACCGGCGTTATAACCGCAGACTGCCCCAGGCAGCGGAGACGGGAGATGCGGCGGAGCGCCTGCTCGCTGCTTTGGACGCAGCCGACCCCGGCCTCTACACCCTTGTCACCCATCCCTGCTTCGATGATGAAGAAGTGCGGCGCTTTACTCTGCCCCAGCTATCGGGGGAAGAGGTGGCCCGCGCGCGTGATGAGGACCGGCGAATGCTCATTGATCCGCGCATCACTCAATATATGAACCAGACCGGAGTAATCCCCATCCGCTATGATGAAGCCGCCCGCCTGTTTGGCTGAACCGCCGGCAAGCAAGATGAGTTTACATTTCTGATTAGGGAGTGATCTGATCTTGAATATTAGAAGATGGCTGCCGTTGTTGCTTACCTTGGTTCTGATTGCCAGTACATTCGCCGTGCCCTCCCCCTGGACGAATAAGGTCCATGCATCGGAGGCACTGGATACCACCAGTGACCTTGCCGCCCATTGGTCCATGGATTATGATTCCGCCTCGGGAGGAACCGGGGGATTCGGACAAATATTCGACTCCTCCCCCAATGCCCTGCACTTGGGCAAGAACAGCTTGAATCCCTTCTCCGCCATTGCCCAAGTGGGCACCCGTTCCCTTGACCTGCGGGGAGCGGCAGCCACAAGCAACCCGTTTACAGCGGAATTATCCAATACCGACAGCCTTGCGCTGGGAACTGCGCTCCAGGGAGACGGAACCGCCGGGTACGCTGTATCGTTGTGGATCAAGCCCAACTCAGGCAGAACCGCGGATTACGCAACCATCTTCGCTTTGAATCCTGGCATCGACATCCGGCTGCGGCTTGACAACAGCCTCTTCATTACCGTTCATGACGGCAGCGGCACCACTTCATCGGTCAACAGCACGAATACCACAGCCATTGCCAATGAGGCCTGGTCCCATATTCTCACTACGATGGAGCCTACAGGCAATAACAAGTTTACGGCAAGAACATATGTGAACGGCGCTCTATATTCTGCCAAAACCGGCATCACCGGCTACCGGACATACAACGCCGGCACCTCCAAGCTTCAGGTGGGGCGGGGCATAACCTCCAGTTATTTCCCGGGGCAGCTGGATGATTTCCGCTTCTACAAGAGAGCGCTTACTTCCGTGGAAGCGGCCGAACTGGCCAACAAGGCCGTGTATTCGCCCTCTCACGTTGCTGCAACCCCTGTGCTGCCTGTTCAGATCACTGTCAGGAAGGGAAGCGATCTGACGCTTTATCCCGGGGTTACGTTGTCGGTGTATGGCCAGACGGTTCAGACCTACCAAGCGGATGCATCCGGCAAAATTGCGGCTTCGCTGTCCTACGGCAGCCATCCCTATACCCTGACCAAGGACGGGGAAAGCTCCTCGGGCACTCTTCTGGTGAACACATTCAATCAGGCGGCGGAGCTCTACCTGGGCCAGCTGCCTGATTATCCTGTCGCGTTCCGGGTAACGGCCGGCGGGGTTCCCCTGGCCGGAGCTTCCGTCACGCTGGCGGGCGTTACCCAGAGCACCTATGAGAACGGGGAAGCCGCCTTTCCCGCAGTAGTATACGGTACCCATCCATACACCATCTCCAAGACCGGCTATGACAGCGTGAGCAGCACCCTCTTTGTCTCCGGATCCGCCACCGTGCAGGCTGCGCTTAACCGCAGCGTAGATCCTACTGCGGCTACTGCCAAGGTGACGGCGAATTACGGTCTGCTCCAGGAGAATGGCCCGGCCCGGCCGGCCTTCAACATTTACTTGAATAAGGCCATGACAAGCGACATCCAGGTTAAATATGCCATGACCGGCACCGCCGTCTCCGGAACGGACTATGTCCCGCTTCCTGGAGCCGTAACCATCCCGGCGGGGCAGACCTCCGCCCTGATTCAGGTGGAGCCGGTGAACGACGCCACGGAAGAATGGATGAAGCGGATTACCCTGCAGCTGCTGGCCGATGATTCCGAAGTGATCCGTTACCTCCCGGCAGCAGGCAAGCTGGCTGCTGCGGATGTATGGCTGGAGGATGATGAAACGCCCGCCCCCGGCTCATTGGGGACCAACTTAAGCTCCTTCAACTATTATGCTGCCCAGATCGCCTTTGTGGACCTCATGAACAGCTCCTCCGGCTTCTCGCCCAACGTGAACCAGAATGTGAGCTTCACCCTGGACAATGACGGGAATCTGCTCACCCTGGCCTCCGGGCAAAAAGCCACCACCATCATCATATCAAGCAACGGGGGAGGATACCCGCCAGGGATATACACCTTCTTGTATGAGGGCTCCGCCACCTTCACCTTCAGACGGGATGCAGTGAAGCTATCGGAGCAGCCGGGCCGGATGCAGGTGGAGGTCAATCCCACCACCAGCGGCATTTATCTGGAGGTCACCAATGTAGACGCGTCCAATCCTCCGCGCAATTTGCGGTTCATCTCGCCGGGGTTTGCCGAGCTGTATGAGACGGAGATCTGGCAGCCGGCCCTGCTGGAGTTTTTCCAGCCCTTCCAGGCGATCCGGGCCATGGACCTGATGTCCACCAATGGCAACCCATCCGTCACCTGGGACAAGAGGACCACTCCCCAATCGTTCACCCAGGCCAGGACAGGAATCTTCACCGAAGGAGGAACGTCCTACGATAAACCGTACGGAGTGTCCGTTGAATATTTGACGGCGCTTGCCAACCGGGCCGGGCGGGACCTGTGGGTGACGCTGCCCCATATGGCCGACGATAACTATGTGGAACAATTCGCCGCCTATATCCGGGACCATCTGAATCCGGGGCTCAAGGTGTATGTGGAGTATTCCAATGAGGTCTGGAACGGCTCCTTTATCCAGAACGCTTACGCCAAGCGTTTGGGTCTGGCGGAGGGCTACCCGGCCGCAGAGTCCGGACACTTCTTTTATGCCAACCGTTCTGTAGAGATCTTCCAAATATTCCAGAGTGTATTCGGTGAACAGGCCGGCAGACTGGTGCGTGTACTGGCAACGCAGTCGGCCAGCCCCAATGCATCGGAAATTATTCTTAATGCTCCCATCCCGGGAGGCACCCGGGCCTACGAGCACGCGGATGTTTTTTCCGTCGCTCCGTATTTTGGCTCCAGCGTCAATAATGACGCCGCCTTTGTGGGACAGCTGAAAACATCGTCCACCCCCTCGGAGGACATCTATAACCGGGTGCTTAACACGGAGCTTCCCAACTCCCTCTATGAGCAGATCCGGGACAATGTTGTCATTGCCCGCAAGTACGGCTTGCAGTTGGTTGCCTATGAAGGCGGCCAGCATCTCGTCGCCAGCGGCACTTATGCCAACGACACTGCCGTGATCGAGCTTCTGGGCCAGGCGAACCGGGATCCGGGCATGGAGCAGGTGTATGAGGCCTATCTGAACCTGTGGAAGCAGGAGGGCGGTTCCCTGTTCATGAACTTCAGCTCCATCGCCGCATCCGGTAAATACGGAAGCTGGGGTGCTTTGGAGACTATGTACGAGGATGGCGCAACGGTTCCCAAATACAAGGCCCTCCGTACCTTCATGGACGATAATCCCGTTTGGTGGAACAGCACCGTAGAGCCGCTTCCGCCGGTCAAGAGTATGGAGGCCAAGCAGCTTGCCTCCAATATCGTCCTGAACAACAGGCTGGATGAACCCGCCTGGGAGATGACCGCCATCGACAGGAAGTATGTCAATCAGACGGATTCCAATAATGAGGCGGAGTTTGGCGTGCTGTGGGATGCGGACAATCTCTATATCGGGGTCAGGGTCAAAGACAGTGTCCTCGTGGCGGATTCAGCCAGCGTCTATGATGATGACAGTGTGGAGATCTTTATTGACGGCGATCTGAGCAAGAGCAGAGGCTGGGGGTCCCAGGATTACCGTCTGGTCAAACGCTACAACGAGGGAGTCTGGGATTCGGAGGGCTTCACCCTGGAATTTGCCGTTCCCTGGAGCACGCTGGGGATTCAGCCTGAAGACGGGGTGACCGTAGGGTTTGATGTCAATGCTTATGACGATGACAACGGAGGCGGCCGTGATGCGATTCTCGGCTGGGAAGGCGTCAAATTCAACTATGTGACCACCGCCTACATGGGCGAGCTGGTTCTCTCGGAAGAGGCGGTGCAAGACGATTCCCTCTCCGCCGTTGTGCCTGCCGCAGTGACAGCAGGTACGGACTGGTCTGCAGCAATCACCATGAATCCCCGCAACCCTGTGGAAGGAGCCGCCTTTACCGTGGAGTATGACGAGACCAAGCTGGAATTTGTCTCAGCGCAAGCGGCGCACCCGTCCGCGGTGCTTGATTCGGTGAATGGGGCCACCCCGGGCGAAGTGGCGGTTGACGTTTCCTTCAGCACTCCGGTGCAGGAGGCCACCACGGTTATCAGTCTGACCTTCCGTGCCAAGGCTGCGGTTTCCCCTTCTGTTACCCAACTCACCGTGAGGGACGGCACATTCGTGGGAACTGAAGGAACCTTTGCCGCGTACGGAGGCACCTGGCCCATCACGGTGGAGCTGGATGGCTCGGCGCTTTCGGACCTGCTGGCCGAAGCTCAGCTGCTGCATGATACCTCTATTACCGGTACTGATCCCGGCCAGTACCCCTTGGAAGCGAAGCTGCGGCTTGCCGCGGCCATTGCCGTAGCGCAAGGGGTCTATGAGAATGCAGAGTCCGGACTCTACAAGCTGGCCGTGGCTCACGATATGCTTCAGCATGAAATGGAGCGGTTCGGGGGCGCCGTGACCGGTGCCGAATAGAGTTAGGATCTGCGGGGAACTAAGCGGTGCTTTAATTCGCTGCAGTCTCTGAGGCAATGATCGGGGGATACAGCGCAGCGGGGCTTTCCTTGCCTGCGCTCCCCCTTTTTATGCTTCTGTCCCGGGAATCACCTGCTGAAGGAATCAACTGAAGGAGCTGCACCATAATCTTTTTGGTAAAAAGGGAGAGCCGACAGATGAAGAACATTGAACACCACATGCAGAGGTTTTTAGAACGCCTGGTTGATCAAGGGAAGGAGCGGGGCGTTCAACTGTCCGTCTATTATCGCGGCGAACTTATTGTGGACGCCTGCGCAGGCACCGCTGACAGCCGTGACGGGAAACCCGTTGCCGCCACAACCTTGTTTCCGGTCTTTTCGGTAACAAAAGGGCTTGTGGCAACGGTTGTCCATCTTCTGGCTGAGGAGGGGAGACTTAATTATGACAGAAGAATCTGTGAGATTTGGCCGGAGTTTGGTGCAAACGGCAAGGAGCGGGTAACCATCCGGCATGCGCTCACCCATACCATGGGCATTCCCGGGATGCCGGACGGGACCAGCCTGATGGATGCCGCGGATTGGAGCAGGATGTGCAGCGCTGTAGCCCGGATGACGCCCGATTGGGTTCCCGGGGAGCGCATGGAGTATCATGCCCGCACCTTTGGCTGGGTGCTGGGAGAGGTGATCCGGCGTATCGCAGGACGGCCCTTCCCGCAGGTCATGCGGGAGAAGATATGCCTTCCTCTGGGCATCGAAGAAGACATGTATGCAGGCATACCCGATGAGGCCGAGCCGCGCATCGCCATTCTCGAAGAGCCGGGAAGGGAGGAGTCCGCCGCGGATTCGCTGCCCGCGCCCGTCCCGGAGGCCCGGCTGCTTTCACCGGAGCCCCGGAGTATCCCCCTCTTCGCATGGATGAATACTCCCGAAGCAAGAAGAGCCTGCGTCCCCTCCACCAACGGCATCATGACCGCGCAGGCGATTGCCAGGCATTATGCCGCATTGCTGCCGGGAGGGGTGGACGGGATTGAACTGCTGCCGCCATCCCGCGTGGCCACGGCCACGGTACCTTTGCAGCTTCAGGATGGAGTGCCGGTAAACATGAGCCTGGGATACCGTTTGGGGGCTTCCGAATCCCCCATGGGATCGCGCCCCTCTGTTTTTGGACATGGGGGCTATGGGGGCTCCATTGCATTTGCGGACCGGGACTGCCAATTGGCGGTGGGGCTCGTCCATAACCGGCTCTCTGACAATGGGGCCACTAAAGAAATTATCCATGAACTGAAGAGGAAGCTGGACATTCCCATTGATTGAACACACAGGGGAAGGATAGGGGAACCATTCTGGTAGTGGTGACGGATTCGGAGAGCATTCTGGGGATCGGCGACTGGGGTATCGGGGGAATCAATATCGCCATCGGCAAAGCGATGGTCTACACCGCGGCTGCGGGGATCCATCCCGGAAGGGTGCTGCCCGTCGTATTGGACGTGGGCACCGACAATGAGCTGCTGCAGGACCCGCTCTATATCGGCAACCGTCACAGGCGGGTGCGGGGTGAAGCCTATATGGCCTTCATCGATTCCTTTGTCTCACAAATCAAGATGAGGTTCCCGAAGGCGCTTATCCACTGGGAGGACTTCGCTGCGGCTAACGCCCGCCGGATCTTGCATACGTACAAGGATCTCATTCTAACCTTTAATGATGATATTCAGGGCACAGGCGCGGTGGCCTTGGCCGCTGTTCTGTCCGCCGTTAACATAACCTGCGGGACGCTTGCGGGCCAACGGATTGTCATAGTGGGGCCCGGTTCGGCGGGCATCGGCAATGCCGATCAGATCGCAAGAGCAATGACAGCATCCGGGCTGACGGAGGATGAGGCAAGAAGCCGGTTCTGGGCGGTGGACCAGCATGGGCTGCTGACCGATGACCAGGGAAGCATCCTTGATTTCCAGCAGCCCTATGTGCGCAAGGCGGAAGAATGCGCCCACTGGGAGCGTGAGGAAGGGAGGATTCTGCTGAAGGAAGTGGTGAAGCGGGTCAAGCCCACCATCCTCATCGGCACATCCGGTTCAGCGGGGGCCTTCACCGAAGAGGTGGTGAAGGAGATGGCATCCCATGTGGAACGTCCCGTTATTATGCCCATATCCAATCCGACTGTTCTCGCGGAGGCCTCGCCCGAGCACTTAATCCAATGGACGGACGGCAGAGCGCTTGTCGCCACGGGAAGCCCGTTCGAGCCGGTGGTGTACAATGGCAGGCACTATGTCATCGGCCAAGCGAACAATGCCTTCATCTTCCCCGGCTTGGCGTTGGGGGCCATCGTGTCCGGAGCCAGCCGGGTGACGGACCGTATGCTGGCCCAGGCAGCCTACGCCATAGCCGGTTTTGCTGCACAATGCGGAGGAGGGTCGCTGCTGCCGAGATCGGGGACCTGCGCGCCGTCTCCGCCGCCGTAGCCATAGCCGTTGTCCAAGCGGCAGCCGATGGCGGAGCCGCCAGGATCATCCCCGGCGATATTGAAGCTGCGGTCAGAGAGGCCATGTGGGAGCCGGTTTATACACCGGAGGAATAGGAGGCAGGGGTTGAACTTTTTTATTGCCCCTCCCCCCAACTCCTGTATAATCTAGGGAGGAAATAACCTTGATTGGAGATGGCAGCAACAATGAGAAGCCTCTTTTTTTTGGGCGATAGTATTTCGATTCATTATGGACCCTTTGTGAGGCAAATGACCGAGGGCAGGTTCCTCTATGACCGCAAACGGGGGGAAGAACAGGCATTGGCTGATCTGGACCAGCCTGTGGGAGCCAACGGCGGAGACAGCGCCCGAGTGCTGGAGTACCTGCTCTCTGAACGAAGCAGGGGGACAACGTATGATCTCCTGCTGCTGAATTGCGGCTTGCACGATATGAAGACCGATCCTCATACAGGCGGCAAGCAAGTACCTCCCGATACGTACCGGAGGAATCTGGAGGAAATCATCGGTGCCGCCCAATCCATGGCCGCAGCAGTCATCTGGGTCCGGACCACAGACGCGGTGGAGGCTGTGCATAATACCCCGGCTTCCGGGTTCCTCCGCTTCCATGAAGACGCCGTGGCTTACAACGCCATTGCCGACGATGTCATGTCAGGCCATGAGGTTCCCCTTCTTGACCTGTACACCTTCACACAGAGGTTCGGCGAGGACGCCTATTGCGACCATGTCCATTTCAAGGAAGAGATCCGGCGGCTGCAGGCGGCTTTCATCGCCGGATATCTGGAGAGATGGATATCATGCAGTTGGCTTACGGGTGACAAGGAGAACCGTCCATAACTAACCGATTCACTCCAGTTGAACCTAAGCCACTTGTTATACAGCTGAAAAAAAGGAAAAACGCCCAAACCCTTATCTATCAAGGGACCGGGCGCTTTTTTCATTACGTACTCTTTTTGTTCCATGAATATTTTTACTATATTTCTATCCCTTTACAGCTCCTATCATAACGCCCTTAACAAAATACTTCTGCAAGAAGGGATAGAGAGCCAGCACTGGCAATGTAGCGACCATGATGACCGCATATTTCAACGTTTCGCTGAGCAGCCCTTTATCATAGGAATCCGAACCAATCATCATTGTTTCCGTATTGTTCTGGACAAGGATTTCCCGCAACACCAGCTGCAAGGGATACAGTTCCCGGTTCTGAATAAAAATCATCGCATGAAACCAGGCATTCCAATGCCCAACACCGTAATATAGAATCATGACCGCTACCACGGGCATGGACAGTGGAATGAAAATCCGGAACAGAATAGTCAGATGAGTGGCCCCATCCAGCTTGGCTGACTCCTCCAACTCGTCGGGAATCCCCAGAAAGGAGGTTCTCATAATAATCAGATTAAAGGTGCTGACAGCTGTGGGAAAAATCAACGCCCAGAGGGTATTCGTCAGATGCAGATTCTTGACCGTAAGATAAAAGGGCACCAGGCCACCACCAAAAAACATGGTAAACACGATGAGCATCATGATGGAATCCCGCCACAGCACCCCCTTCCGGGACAGAAAGTATGCTCCCAGGGAGGTCATCAGCAGATTGATTAACACTCCTGCCACCACAATGAAAAGAGTATTGCCATAACCGCTGATGATCATATCGTTATTCAATACGGAGCGGTAGGCCTCCATACTGAATCCCAGAGGACGCATCAGCAACCCGCGATGTGACAGCAGTTCTGCCGGTTCACTAATGGAGGCCAGTGCCACATATAGCAGAGGGTAAACTGTCATAAGAGACAGTAAAATAAGCATAAAACCGTTTGCCAGCAGAAAAATTCTTCTTCCCGCACTTTCCTTCATGAAAGCCTTCCTCCTTCAATGCCCTTGCTACCAAAGACCCGTTTGATTCACTTTCCTGCTAATCCAGTTGGCTCCCACCAGCAGCATGAAATTAATGGTGGAATTAAACAGCCCCACCGCTGAACTGAAGCTCCAACTGAAATCCAAAAGTCCCTTCCGGTATACATAACTGGATATGACATCAGCAGTTTCGTAGATAGCCGGATTGTACAGCAGAATAATCTTCTCATAGCCTACCCCAAGCAGGCTGCCCACCTTCAGAATGAGCAGGATCACGATGGTAGAGGCAATGCCGGGAAGCGTGACATGGATAGCCTGCTTGAACCTGCCGGCGCCATCGATGGTTGCCGCCTCGTACTGCTCCGGGTCAATGGCGCTCATAGCGGCAAGATAAATGATGGAGCCCCATCCCACCTCCTGCCAGATTCCCGAACCCACATACACAGGCACAAAAAACCTGGGGTGATTCAGCATCGTAACAGGAGTCCCGCCGAATAGGCTGACCACACTGTTAATAATCCCGTCATCCATCGTAAAATCAATAATCAGCCCGCAGACCACCACCAAGGATACGAAATGAGGCATATAGGTGATGGTTTGAACCACTCTTGAAAAGTAACGGCTTTTGACCTCATTGAACATCAGCGCCAAAATAATGGGAGCCGGAAAACCAAACAATAGGGAAGTCAAACTAATGACGACGGTGTTCTTCAGAATCCGCCAGAAGTAGAAGCTGTAGAAGAAATCCTTAAAGTGCCGGAGGCCTACCCATTCGCTGTCCAGTATTCCCCTGCTGGGAACATAATCCTTAAAGGCAATGATTGCTCCGTACATCGGAGCATAATGAAACATAATATAATAGATGATTACAGGCAATACCAGTAAATATAATGCACGGTTTCTGATCCAGTCCTTCCGGATGTGCAGGCTCATGCTGCTTTCACTCCCCGCTCTTGGCCTAATTCTTGTTATAGTTGTCCAGTGCGGCCTGGTTCAGCTTAATGACTTCACCTATGCCGAGCTTCTGAAGCTGAGTTATATATTTGTCGAAATTGTCCAATGGCTCGCTGCCCATGATAAACTTCAAGAGCATCTCATCCACATACACCTTTACTTCATTCATAATCTTGGATACCTGAGACTGCTCGGCAGTGGATAATACAAAGGGAGGGAGAGCGTGTGTGGCTGCTTCCGTATTCTTCCATTCCTCCAAAGCGGCATTCTGGGCAGAGGTATTTGTTTGTCTCACATCAGGATGTTGGACAAAGGGGCCCATGTGATGGGCAATGGTATATTTGGCTTTTGCCTGGGCAACCGGAAGTTTGCCGGGATTATTCAGCACTTCGTCAGTGAAAATCGGCTTGCCGTTATCCATCTTGTAGCTGACACCCTCGATACCGAAGTTAGCCAGCATCTGGCCCTCTGCACTGTACAGATAATCGAGGAATTGAGCGGCGGCCTCCTTGTTCTTGCTGGTGGCGGATATGGCCATGCCCCAACCGCTGAATGCATGCTCGTAATGACCGTAAATGGATGGTTTGCCTTTCTCCAATGAAGGATAAGGAACTCCGATCAACTCAAATTTGGGGTCCTTTCCCTTCATAACCTCATTCCACTTGGCCAGACCGCTGCTCGAAGAAGCAAGCGTAGCACCGCTCTTGCCTTCCATGATATTCGTATCCACGGTTTTGCCATCTATGGTTGCAAAGTTATTGTCCAGCAGCTTCTCCTTAAACCACTTGTTCAGGGTGGTAAGCAACTCTTTGTACTGGGGTTCGACGGGGCCATATTTCACTTTTTCCCCATCTATATACAGCCCCTTGATCAGTCCGTAGGCTCCGGAGAATGCACCGTTCTCCAATCCCCAGGCGTGGAGCTTTAAGTAAGGGCTTAAGGGAGCCGTCGCCCCTTTCTTTTCCTTAAAGGCCTTGAGCACATTGTACCAATCGTCTATTGTGACAGGGACATCCAGTCCCAGCTCATCCAGCCAATCCTTTCTAATGATCGGCCCGGCTGATAAACGAAGGGATAAGTCCTCCCTGATGAAGGGAAAGGAATAATAATCTCCCTTGTCACTTTTCAGCAGCTTGTTAATATCCGGATGCTGCTTCACATATTCAGTCAGGTTGGGGGCGTATTTGCCCTGAAGCTCGTTAAGACTGACGATAACCTTGTCTTCAATGGCCTTGCCCGGTCCCCCCGGATAACTGGTCTTCCAATTATATTCAATAATATCCGGCAGGTTATTGGAGGCCAGCATCAGATTGAACTGCTCCTTCTCCTGGCCCGCCGCAGGATGAATGTATTCCACTTCAACCCCGGTACGCTTGCTCCATTCCTTGGCAAACTCCGTTTCCCCCAAATTCTTGGCAATAGCAGTGGTGTTGGGTGAAACCGTCATCCATACCTTCAGCTTCACATTCCCCTTAATGGGATAAACGCCCTCCTCCGGTTTGTTGCCGCTCTGCTGCGGAACAATAGACGGCGATACTCCGGCCTCTGAGCCCTCCTTGCCACTGTCCCCTCCGGAGCATCCGGCGAGAGCACTTCCTGCCAGTGCAACAGCCAATACCATAGATGAAATCCGCTTCCATTTCTTCATCATGAAACCTCCCCTGTTCTAAATCGCGCATTGCAGATGGTTGGTCCGCAATTGAAGTATAGGAGCAAGCAGGACGCAAAAGGTAGAGTCAGTATTCAATATAGCAGGCCACAATTCAAAATTAGCCTACTGGAAAGCCGCTGCCCATCCCCGCCTATGTGACAATTCACAAAATTATGAGACAATCCTCAAAAAATAAGCAGTCTGCCGCGTGAACCGGTACAACCGGAATCGGCTAGATCATATCAGAATATTTACGGGGCGGAATGCCTTCAAACTTGGAGAATGCCCGGCGGAAGGTGCGGACGCTGGAATAGCCCACTTGGTGTGCAATTTCCTCGATGGTTAGCTCGGGTTGTTCTGCCATTTGTCTCTTAGCCTGCTCCACTCTGCATTGGGCAATATAATCCAACAGGGGCAGACCTGCTCCTTCTTTAAACATCTTGGATACATATACAGGATGAAGACCAATCTCTTCTGCAATTGCCGCTATATTCAAATTGACGTTGCTGTAATCTGCCTGTACCTTGTCCATTATCCGTTTAAACAGCACCATGCTTCTCCGGTTGTTCTGCTCCTCATGGATATGCCGGCATATTTCCCCCAGCATTTGCTTCAGTTCCTGCTTCATATCCGTAAATGTACGGAGCCTGAGCAGCTGCTCCCCCACATTCCATTCCTCCACAGGGCTGTACCGACTGCTGCCGCCCAGCTCCTGCACCGTTTTGATCATCGTACTGGCTATATCTACGAACAGATACTTCACCATCTTCATGGAGGGTTTGGCTGCCTCCAGATTATCATGGAAGATCTCATCAATCATCGCCTCAGCAGAAGTCAGATCCCCCGTCTTCATACAGTTCATCAGCGCCCTTTCCTTCTCCAGGGGATAATAGTACTCACTCTGCCCGCATGGAGATTGAATGCTGCCGTAAGAAACGATGGACGTCATTCCGTAAATCTCTTGATACTCCAATACCTCAAGGACTTCCTTGTATGCTTCCGATATGCCGATGGTGGAATGGTGAACAGCGCTGATGGAGACAGAGATGGAGATGTGATAATACGTTTCCATAAAGGCTTTGACCTCCCGGGCGATTACCGCCAGATCCTCCTGCCAGGATGCCTCCTCCACTTTACTGCTGAAGTTGATCAATCCTACCAGCAGGTCATCCGCCTCTGCCATAAAACCCTGATGCCGCTTAGCAGCCCACTCCTCCGCCACATTCATGATGGCGAACCGGATGAGAGGAAAGGAAATTTCGTTATAATCCTCCACATGAATAATCAGGACGGCGAAGGCATCGCTGTCAAACAGGAGCCCATTAGCTTCCAGTGACAGCTCAAGAGGAATGGCACCGGCTCTGCCCTTGAGCAGTTTTTCAATGCACTGGCTGCGCAGCAGGTTTTTTTGCCGCCATAGCCTGCTGCTCATATCATGATTCTCCATCAGAGTGAAGTGAATTGCCTCCTGCATCACATCGTATTCATTAAGAGCCTGCTGCTTCCGGCCTGCCGGATAGGGCTGATTCTGCAGCAATTGCAGCAGCCTTCTGACCGGAGAGTAATTTCTTCTGGCGAAGGCAATGGTAAGCCCTCCTCCACCAAGCAAGCAAACAGCCAGAGCCGCGAATGCAGACTTTATAATATAATCCGAGCGGTCCCAAAACACACGCTCCGGCATAACAATCATATATGTCCAATCTGTCACCCCGGACCGGATATAGGAGATGACCACAGGCTCCCCGTCGATTACAGACCGAATTACCCCGCTGGGCCCATCAAACTTCTGCTCCTGTAAAGCCAGGGAACCCTTCATTTTAAGGGAGGATGAAAGAAGCTCTTGTTCTCCACCCAGTATGATAACGTTTTCATTATAGCCTGTTTCTTCTCCCTCCGTCATCCACAACCAGCTCTGATTCAGAGGAATCACGATGCTTGCTTCACTTGGCCCTTGCTTACCCAAGGGAAGAGAACGAATATACACCATTTCATCAAGACTTGGCGCCGATTCTTTATCTCCGCTGACCCGGACGAATTCGCCGTGGTATATGGGAGTAAACAGATTTAACCATTCCGTGTAATTGACAGCGCTATCATTCGTCAGTTGCTTAAATAATGCCTCACTGGTATTGGCGGTCTCCGCTGTAATAATCATATCGATATTCTTGAAATACACAAAGTATTGATTCGCGCGATTGGATGAGGCATACACTTTCAAGCTTCCAAGGGCTTTGTAAACCTCAAATTGCTGTTCGGGCTGCAGGGCCCCCTTGATGTTGAGCAGCTCCTGAACATAAGGATTCAAGGCAATTTCGATGCTTAACCGCTGCATGTCCGCAAGCCTGCCGTCCAGGTCAGCCTTCATCTTGGACAATACCAGCCTGTTAGAACGGTTGATCTCCCCGATCATTGTCTGATTGATGCGGAAGTACGTAATCATTCCCACCCCAACCGGCAAAAGCAGAACCACCAGATACGACAGCAGCCATGTAAAAAGAATGCTTCGTTTAGGAAACCGGCCGTTAATGAACAACCGCAGCCTTTGTGCCACCACGCTTTCCCCCTCTTCTCATGTCCAATCAGTTTATTATCTGCGACGGATTGCTGCCGGTGTGCTTCTTGAAAAGGGTGCTGAAATAAAACACATCCTTAAAGCCTGCCAGCAGGGCAGCTTCCGTCACATTGGCCTCGCCGGACAACAGCAAATCCTTGGCTTTGTTGATTCGGATGGAAATGGCATATTGTGTGGCGGTCATGCCGACAATCTCCCGGAACAGCTTGCGGAAATGCGACGGGCTGAACCCCGCCTTATCTGCAAGCTCCTCTATGCTGAAGGTCTCGGAATAGTTTCTTTGGATATACTGGCGGATAGCTTCGATTTTCTGGAAGTGGGCAGGATTATGGATTGCCGATTCCTTTAGAAGAATGAGCTGATATAAGATTTCCTGCAGCAAGGTTCTGCATTTGACTTGATAGGCTGTATTTCTCCCCGTCCAAACACTGCATAGCTCCACAACATTCTTCTTGATGTGACCGGGCGCGTTATGAATCACATAGCACAAATTGTCAATTAAATCCTGTTCGCTGTCATTCAGAAATTGCAGTTGAAACGATATGGAGATGAAGTGCCAAGGATTACCGGGGTTCGATCTGGCAGAACGGGACGAATGGGGCGGGAATAAGTAGACATCATCCTCTGCCACCTGCATTTCCGTATCGTCCACCAGATACTTTGCTTCTCCGGACAGAGCAATTACGAGAATATAGTTGTTGCTGTTACTGATATTCTTGGCGGCCCACTCTGCCGTGTGCTTCCGCTCAATCACCCGTTCCACATGAGTCACGATAAAATCATAGTCCTTTTTCACGAAAGCACCACCCTTCACGTCTCCTTTGCAAGAAAAATATCATATTCTGCCTAACAAGTAAAGGAGAAAAGATAATCACTTTATATAAAAGACAATCGGTTTATAAATAGAAAAAATGCCATCTCAGATGGTAAGCTGAAATCAGGTGAAAGCAGCCTAAATAAAGGAGGATGAAGAATGGCTTCACACAATCTGATGAAGTTGGATGCATTAATGGCGCACAGGAATTCCAAGGAGCTGGCACAGCTGCCCATTTCTGAGCAGGAAATATGCCACAGATATGAGCAAGTTTCCACCGCTATGGTAAACGATGTGCTGCGGGAGATGGAATATCTATATCAAACCCTGCCTAACCACATCTTGCCCTTAAGGGATGAGATGCTGGTGGCAGGAATCGCCTTTACTATAAAGGGTTCCAAAAGCTTGGATTTATCCAATGAAATGAATCAACGGGCGGAGATGCTGGAAGCCATACCGGAAAACAGTGTTTGCGTATGGGATACCAGCGGCGATGATGAATCCGCCCAATGGGGTGAGATTATGACGATGGCGTCCAAAAAAAGAGGCTGCAAAGGTGCCATTGTGGATGGCGGCGTGCGTGATACCAACAGAATATTGGAACAGAACTTTCCGGTATTCTGCAAATTCCGCACCTCCAACGGCATGCTGGGAAGATTCCGCATGGCTGGCTATCAAATCCCGGTTCAGATCGGGAATGTACACATAAGACCGGGTGATCTCATCTGTGGCGATATTGACGGCTGCATTGTGGTGCCCCGCGATCTGGCCTATGACGTATTAGTCCGGGCAGAGGAGATACGGGATAATGAGGTGGAGATCAAAAACATGGTGCATAACGGCATGCGGCCTACCGAGGTAGTCAAACAAGGCGGATATTTCTAGACCATTTACTCAATCTGGCAATAATCAGGAGGGAACAAATGGATGTTCAAGGGAAGACCATTGTGGTAACAGGCTCCTGCGGCGGAATGGGAAGCGTGTTATGCGACCGCCTCGCCCAACATGGAGCAAGGCTGGCCTTATGCTCCAAGGATGCGGCTGGTCTGGAGCGGCAAGCAGAGGAACTGCACAGAAAATACAAGACGATCCCATTTTTTAAAGGAGTGGACATAACCTCTGAGCAGGAGGTCAAAGCCTTCTTTGAAGAAGCGGGCCAAACGCTGGGAAGATTTGATGCCCTTGCCAATCTGGCGGGACTATCCATTCCCGGCAAGCTGACGGAGACGGAAGAAGGCACCTTTGACACCATAATGGATGTTAATGTGAAGGGCAGCTTTCTTGCCGGTAAATATTTCGCGCTAAATGCCGCGGAGGATGCCTCCATCATCGTAAATATTGGCAGTATGGCAGCGAGAAAGGCTAATGCCAATGCGCCATTGTATTGCACTGCCAAAGCGGCAGTAAATATGCTGTCAGAAGCCATGCTGCTGCAAATGGGAGCCCGGAATATTCGTGTTACAACGATAAATCCCGGGGGTGCGGATACACCCTTTTGGGGAGAGCGTGTAGTTGACCGTACAAAGCTCATGAAGACGGAAGAGGTGGTAGAGGTGATTATGTTTGTATTAGCCTCCAATCCCACCGTCCAAATCCACTCCATTGATTTTGAAAGTGCAGCAAGATTTCGGTAACCGGGGTCCGGCGGTTGTACAAGATGAAGGAAAGGGACATGGTGCTAAGCATGGATACCATTGATACGATGAATGCCGTCGATACCATTAAAGCCTCTGTGGGACTGTTTCAACGTTATGAGAGCAAGCAGGAGGTATATCATTATTTTGGACTTCTCGCCATCTATGCCCTGGCCCAAACAGGTGTTGAGGCTAATAACCCCCAGGTTATAGAAAAAGCAAAAGCCATGCTGAATGAGTATCCAAAGGGGCATCTTCAGCACCACTTCCACTTTGAGAATTATTACGCAGGCGGGTTAGGGAAGGCCTGGCTGCTGATGATGGGGCTTTACGAAGAACAACGGGACCTGGTGGTTGAATATGCCGAAAGAACGCTGCGTGCACCGGTTAATGAACAAGGCATCTTGTGTATGCCCACCTGCAAGGAGAAAATATGGGTGGATGTGATTTTCGCGGTAGTGCCCTACATGATGTTTGCCGGTGCAGCATGCAACGAACAGAGGTATATTACCTTTGCCTGCGAGCAGTTTATCCGGATGTATGAAGCATTTCTGGACAAGGAATGCGGATTGATGCATCAATGCAGGGGCTTTCTGGAGGATAAAAATCAGCTTTCTGCAGATCATTGGTCAAGGGGAAACGGCTGGTGTTATATCGGTCTGACAGAGATTATCCGATATCTCCCTAAAGATTCGCCATATTATGCAAGAATCCGGCAGATCTATACTGCCTTCAGCCATGCCATACTCGGCTATCAGACAGAAACCGGCATGTGGCGGCAGGATATGACCAGCCCCTATTCCTGGAAGGAATCCTCGGGAACCGGTCTTTTTGCTTATGGGATGGGCATGGGCATCCGGTCAGGCCTGCTGGAAAAAGCGGAATTTATGCCCGCCTTCGAAAAAGCGATCAGCGGATTAAAAAAATGGTGCATCAATGAGGACTACTCTACCAATTTATCATGTCCCAGCTGCTTGTGTCCCGGACACGGCAGTGAAAAAGGCACGAAGCTTTCGTATATAAATATGATGCCTTCTTATGATGAGCGTCACTCCTACGGACCGCTAATGCTTGCTATGGTGGAGGCTTACCGGAACGGAGTACATGTATAGGGGAAATGAAACATGGAATTCGGCATAGCTGCCCACTGCATGAAGGCAACCAGTTGGGATGATTTATGCAACCAACTGGAATATAGAAACATCCGGAGACTGCAGCTCTCCTTGACGAAGCTGACCCAATTAACTCCCTTGAAGGCGGGTGCGTTCAGTCCGGGTCTGGCAAGCTACATCGGAAATAGGCTGAGGAAAAGCAATATTCACATTTCGGTCCTTGGCTGCTATATTGATCCGGTTCACCCAGATGAACGGGTTAGACGTGCTCAACTTGCCCTCTTCAAAGAACATATGTTGTATGCCAAATTTCTGGAGGCAGATGTAGTGGCAACCGAAACAGGCGTGCTCCACAATACAGATGACCGGGAAGCCGCGTATAGAATCTTGTTGGATTCTATGCAGGATTTAATGATGCATGCGGAAAAGCTGGGCATTGTCATCGCCATTGAGGGTGCCAGTGTCCATACCGTCCATTCACCACTCCAGATGCGAAGGCTGTTGGATGATATCCCGTCTCCGAATTTAGGCGTTATTTTTGATCATGTGGGTTTTTTGAACAAGTCGAATTATCAGGATCAGTTTACCATTATCGAAGAGAGCTTCCGGCTCTTTGGAGATAAAATATATGCAGTTCATCTGAAGGACTTTATGGCAGATGCCGCCTCCTTCCGGACTGTACTGGCGGGGCAAGGCATGACAGATATGAAGCATCTGCTTTCTCTGATCCAACAGAAAAAACCGCATATTGATGTTATTTTGGAGAGGGCAACTGAGGAGCAATATGTGGAGATAATGGCTGCCTTGCAACATCATTTGTAAGTGTGCAGAACGGCTCATATGCAAGGGCAAGGGAAATCCATCCCTTGCCCTTGTGATGTGTATCCGGCATTATAGACGATAGTGTTAATCGGCTCTTAACATTTAAGGATGGCCTTAGAACACCCGGCTCTCTGTGGACGGGGAATAGCCGGGGCGGGCGGGTCATAAGTGCAACAACCATATCTAAAAGGGAAGAGGCCATCCTGCACAGGATCGACCCTACAGCTATTCATTCTTGCACCCCGTGGGCGATGAAATTAAAATCGGACAAAGTGATATAAGCCCGCGTTGGGCAAACTCGCCTCAGCCTCATAAAAAGCTCTGGAAATAAGGCCCCGGTTTTTCCCCTATGAATCAGACAGAAGGTCATTTTCTGGATATAAAATCCCATTATTTTACTTTATTTTATAAAAAATGTATATAACCTTAGATATAAGTTCCTAAGAAAAGGCCGCCCAACTGGGCGGCCTTCTACTCGCAGACAGGGGCTTGAAGCCCCTCGTCCTCAGTTCAACAGATTAATGGAACAGCATCGGCTTAACGCTCGTAATACGTGTACCCGTTGAGCCCGTTCTCATAGGCAAACATGATCCCTTTCCTGTCGGCGGCACTGATCCGCCCTTCCCGCACGGCGGCTTCTGCCGTTTGGCGGAAGCGCACCAGCATGAACTTCGGATCAAATTCCACATAGGACAGCACATCCGCCACGCTGTCGCCATGGATTTCCTTGACCAGATCATAGCTGCCGTCCGGGTTGATCCGGACACTGACCACGTTGGTATCACCGAACAGGTTGTGAAGATCGCCCAGGGTTTCCTGATAAGCACCCACCAGAAAGACGCCAAGACAATAGTCGTCCTCGTTCTTCAATTCGTGCAGAGGCAAGGTAGTCTTTACATCATGGAGGTCTATGAAGCGGTCGATCTTCCCGTCACAGTCGCAGGTGATGTCGGCAATAACAGCATTGCGCTTAGGCAGCTCAAGCAAGCGGTGCAGCGGCATAATGGGAAACAGCTGATCAATGGCCCAGCTATCCGGTATGGATTGGAACACGGAGAAATTGCAGTAATAGATATCCGCGATCGCATTCTCAATATCCTCCAGATCCGGTGGAGAATTTTTCAGCTTTTGCTTTTCCTTCGCGATCTGATTGATGATATTCCAGAAGATTTTCTCCGAGAACGCCCTTTCCCTCAGGCTGATCCTCCCATGCTTGAACATGTCGCGGATTTCATCCCGGTAATAGAGCGCATCGTTATAGCACTCCTGAATATTCTTCTGATTCAGGTTTTTATTCACGTCAAACAGGTTTCGGATTTGCTCGGATGTGCTTTCATCCAGTTTATCTGGCGCATCACCATACTCCTCGAACTTCTCCACATGCAGGACGTTGAACAGCAGCACGGAATAATACGCTACCGTCGTACGTCCCGATTCCGTCACAATAACCGGATGGGGAACGCTGCCGGGGTCCAGGATGGACATAACGGCTTCCACGATGTCGGAGCAATACTCTTCCACTGTGTAGTTCCGGCTGAAGGAGTAATTGGTATTGGACCCGTCATAATCGACAGCCAGACCGCCGCCCAGATCCAGATAGCCCATGGGGGCTCCTTCCTTCACCAGCTCTGCATATACCCGGGTAGCCTCCAATACGGCGGAACGGATATCGCGGATATTGGGGATTTGCGAACCCAGATGATAGTGCAGCAGCTTCAGGCAGTGCAGCATATTGTTGTCCCTCAGGGTATCCACCGCTTCAATCGCCTGGGAGACATTCAACCCGAATATGCTTCTGTCGCCGCCGGATTCCATCCAGTGCCCTCCCGCTTTCGAAGAGAGCTTGATTCGGATGCCGATATTCGGCTCCACACCCAAAGCCTGTGAGCGCTCCATGACAAGATCCAGCTCGCCTGGAATTTCAATGACAAAGAAGCATTTATAACCCATCTTTACGGCATATAGCCCCAGATCAATGAACTCCTCGTCCTTGTAGCCGTTGCAGATCAGACAGGCTTCCTTGTCCTTCAGAAGGGAAAGCGCCGCGATCAGCTCCGCCTTGCTGCCTACCTCAAGACCGTGATGATAACGCTGGCCGAACTTGGTTACTTCCTCAACCACCTGCTGCTGCTGATTCACCTTTATGGGATAAACGCCGCGGTATTCCCCTTTGTAGTTCAGCTTTTTCATCGCTTCCCGAAAGGAGTTGTTAAGGAAGGAAATCTGAGAGTCCAGCAGATTCTCAAACCGCAATAAGACAGGCATATCCAGTCCGCGGTCGCGTATGCCCGAAATAATATCCATCAGGCTGACTGCAGTGGATTCATTCTCTTTATTTGGATTCACCAACACTTCGCCTGTGTCGGAGATAGAAAAATACCCGGCGCCCCAGTTTTTAATGCCATACAGCTCTTCCGACTTTTCCTTGGACCATCTTCCCAAAATTTCCGTTTTATTCATGTTGGCCTCACTTTCCTGAACCAATTCCAGAAAAACTTATCAAATCATCATTAGCATATTGCAATAGAGTTGTCAAATTAATTTTATTTTTCCCTATTTAGAATTGCTTTAGAGAGCGGGTTATATCCTCGCGATTACCATTTCCTTGCTTTACTTGCTACATAGATAGTGCTGAGAATGTTGCCACAAATGAGGGGATTGCTGATATGGCGCGGTAAGGTGTTTATTTATTATTTATGAAAAATCGAATAAGCGCTGAAATTTCCTCTATGGTTTCTTTTTGGCCATTTTTATCTACATCACCCAAATTTATTCCTCTATGGAAGTATATTCCGGAAGTTAAGAACAACCGCGTCCATCACGTTTCCCCGGTCATTGGATCAACTCCGCCTATATGGCGAATCTCTCCGTGTTGAAGGATGTAACCGGACGTTGCTTCCGTAATTCCGGCAGGCTGCCGGTCCCAAAAACCAAATACGGCGGACAGGATTCCGCAATCCCGTCCGCCGCACATTACCAGCCTGTTAGCAGGCACGTACTTCAATCATTAGATTATGAGTTATTCTCCATCACCGCAAAATAATTGTCTTCCTCATCCGCAAAATTGAACACTTTGCCGAAGGGCAACGTAACCAGTTCCCCCACCACGACGTTCTTGTCCTTAAAATCCTGGTATAATTGCTCCAGGTTGTCCGAAAAAAACATGAGTGATGGTGACCCGAGATTCACCTCCGGTGACATCCGGGCAACTACCTCCTTGTTATGAAGGATTATGCTCGTCTGAGCCTCCTTGGTGGGCGCGATTTCAATCCACCGCATATCCTCTTCTCCATCCTCTTCCGAGATCACCTGGAACCCTATCTTCTTGGTCCAAAATTCCGCTGCACGGTCCTGATCATTCACATACAACATAATTTGGCCTAATTTACTAATCATCCATTGCTCACTCCCTTTATGTTAGTATTCCCCTGACCAGATGCTGGCGATTCGAACACATGGCATAATTTGCTGGTGAACCCAGTATAACAAAGAAGCCCGGCCAAGTTGTTAAGAAACTATCAGGAGCGGGTCCGCCATAGCTATCTATCAAACCTCATGCGGATTTTTCAGTCCAATAATAGGAGGCCTTTCGCCAACGGGAAATGATATACTTCTACTACATAGCGAAGAGACAGTCAACAATGAAGCTGACTAAATGAAGAAGCGGGCGAAAACATGAACATACTGGTTGCGGAAGACGAGACGGATATCAGAAAGCTCATCAGACTCTATTTGGAGGAAAAGGCGTACCGCATCATTGAAGCGAAGGACGGCGCGGAGGCGTTGGAGCTGTTTGCACAGCATGACCTGAATATGGCGATTCTCGATGTGATGATGCCGCGGCTCGACGGCTTCAATCTGCTGCGGGAGATTCGAAGAACCAGCCACATCCCCGTCATTTTCCTGACAGCGCGCAATGAGGAGATGGACAAGGTGCTGGGGCTGGGGCTGGGAGCCGACGATTACCTGGTGAAGCCGTTCAGCCGGGCAGAGCTCTTAGCCAGGGTGGATGCCCAGCTCAGGCGCAGGCATGTATACGATTCTCCGCAGAAGGCGCCGGAAGAGATGATCGAGTACCGGAATCTTAGTCTTCATCTGAAAGAATGCAAGCTCTATATCGACGGACTATGGGTCCCTCTTCCTGCCAAAGAATACAAGCTGCTGGCTTGCCTCATGCAGCATCCTAACCGGATTTTCACCAAGAAACAGCTGTATGAGCAGGTTTGGGAGGATGAATATTGCTACGACGACAACACCCTAATGGTTACTGTGAGCCGGCTGCGGAACAAGATCGAAGCCAATGCCAAAAACCCGGAGTATATCCACCTGCAGCGGGGGCTTGGGTACATGTTCCGGCGGGCGGATTAGACCGATGAAGAAGCAACGGATCTCCTACCAGTTACTCAAAAGTTATATCCTCATCCTGTTTATTCCGCCCTTGCTCAGCATGCTGGCGATCACCGGCATCACCCGCCTGGATTCGAAGAATGAGATGTATACGCGCAATATGGCAGAGCAACTGATGACAGACGATTACACGGCTATCGATACCCGCCCGATCGTGGAGCAAGGCGGGGGCCTGCAGGTGCTGGACAGCCAATACCGGGTGGTGCATTCTGCTGGCCGGAATCCTTTTGGCACCAATGCGTTGAAGCCCGACGAATTTGTCCAATTCATGATGGACAACGCTACCAGCCGGAACATCATGACCTTCGCTTATAACGAGAAGGAGCAGTTCTGGCTGGTGGTGTCTCTGCAGAACCGGTTTGTTATCTTTGGCAACTTCAGAATTATTCTCAATCTGCAGGGGGTATTGCTGTTTACCTTCGTCTGCCTAATGATGACGCTGCTCAGCACCTTCATCTATTCCAAAATAACGGCAGTCCGGTTTGTCAGGCCTCTTCGGGAGCTGTCCCAAGCGGTCAGGCGAGTGCGCAACGGGGATTACAGCGCCCGTGTGCCGGTGGGCAACAATCACGAATTCAGTGAATTGGAACTGTCCTTTAACCATATGGCCGAGCAAATCGAGAATCAGATCGACATGATTGAGCAAAGCGAACGGAACCGGAAAAGCCTGGTGCTGGACATCTCTCATGATCTGAAAAATCCGCTGACGAGCATGGCCGGTTATGCGGAGCTGCTGATGAACCGGCAGACACCGCCCGATTCGGAGCAGGGTGGATACGCCCGGATTATCTACGAGAATAGCATTCGCGCCAATGAGCTGATTATGGATTTATTCGAGCTGTCCCGAATGGACAGTCCCGCTTTTGAATTGGACCAGATAAAGGATGACTTCGGGGAATTTATCCGGACGGAAATGATCCGAATGCTGCCGGAACTGGAGGCGGCCGGATTGATCCCGGAATTCATTATCCCCGAGGAGGAAGTGACGCTTCCCTTCGACAAGAAAGCCATGCGGCGGGTACTATCCAATCTCCTCTATAATTCCATAGCTTACCACCGGACCGGCTCCCGGTTCCAGGTCCGGCTGGAGAAGCGGCAAGAGGGCATCCGGCTGGCCCTGAGAAACGACAGTGCGCTCCGGTCTCCCGGCGGAGAGCAATGGCTTGAACCATTCGTCAGAGATGTGCAAGCCGATTCCTTGAATCCGGATGGCTCCGGCCTGGGCCTGGCGATTGTGAAGAAAATTGTGGCGGCCCACGGCGGCTCCGTCCGTCTGAACACGGACCAGCACACATTCGAGATTGTTATCGAACTGCCGCAAATTTAAGGCTGGTGTAAGGTTAGCCTAAGAGGGATGAAAGGCCCGCTCTGCTAAGATGGGGTTAAACCTGTTTGGGCAGAAAGGAGCTTCCGTTCGTGATCAGACTGACAGATGTGCATAAATCATATCAAGACGGAGATAAGGAAAACTGCATTCTCAGAGGTATTAACCTGACCGTTCGGGAGAAGGAGCTGATTACGGTCATGGGCCCTTCCGGATGCGGCAAGTCCACTTTGCTGAATATTACCGCTTTATTGGCGGAGCCAACCACGGGAAGCATCCATATAGACGGGAAACTGGTGGATTTCCGCAAGGAAAAGAAGCTGGAGGGTCTCCGGAGGGAGAAGATCGGCCTGATCTTCCAGAATGCCAATCTGATCAGCTGTCTGACTCCGCTGGAAAATCTGCTGTTGGCAATGAACGCCAAAGTTAGCAGCAAGGCCGCCCGCAAAGCCGCCATGGAACTGCTGGAGATGGTGGGTATTGCCGATAAGTACAAAAGTGATGTGAAATCGTTATCCGGCGGGGAAGCCCAGCGGGTGGCCATTGTCCGGGCATTGGTGAACGGCCCCCAGGTGCTTCTGTGCGATGAGCCCACAGGGGCATTGGATGTGAATAACAGCCGCATGGTGATGAACCTCTTGCTCGATACCCGCCGGAAAACGGGATGCTCCGTCGTTATTGTGACCCACGACAAGGAGATTGGCGGGCTAGGGGAACGCAGGATTGTGCTGAATGGAGGTCAGGTCCTTGGAATGGATCAAGATCTTCAGACTGTATAATCTCCGTATGCTTAAGAGACATCGCTTGTTATACGGCTTGATCATGCTGTCGGTGGTCATCGCCGTCAGCATCGCCTTATCGATCCCGCAGGTTATGGTCCGTACCGACCGGGCCTTGACCAGCCAGGCGGGTGAACTGAACGGAGCGGAGCTGAAGGTGGAGGCCGGCTATGAGTCCCCGGCCTTTCTGGAGGCGGTGGGGAAGATGACCGGCAGCGGAATAAAAGTCAGGACGGCCAGCGTCTACTCCAGCCCCTTCGTGAATGGTGCGGTCCAGGCTTACGGCGACGTTCTGGCAGGTGAATATGATCTGGGCGATGACGAGATCATTATGCATGAGAGTCTGGCGCATGAATTGCAGGTAGTACAAGGCGGGACAGTGAGAATTGGAGGCCGGGACTACCGTGTCAAGCAGGTGGAACCGGCGGCATACGGCGTGGACGGACAGTCGGAAATGTTGGGTTACGGCAAGGTAGCTGTTTTTGACAATATGAACCGCCTCCCCTTCGCCACTGTTTTTCTTATCGATACCGGAGATGCAGAAGGGCTTAAGAACCAACTGATGTCCATAGAGCCGGAGTTCAAATATTCCACCGTCGGTGATATGAAAGAAAAGATCCAGGGGAAGCTGAACACCAATGCCGCCGCCTTGAATATTCTCCACACCTTGAGCTACATCATGACCCTGTTATCCGTATTGAGCAGCATCTTTATGATTATCACATACCGGCAGAAGGATATCGCCGTAATCCGCATGCTGGCTGTCCCCGCGAAATCGGTCCAAAGGGCACTGAGAGCGGAAATGTGCTTGCTGCTGCTGCCTGCGGTGCTTCTGGGCGGCCTGCTCAGCATCCCTCTGTCCAGGCACTTGTTATTATCCAATGGAGGGGCGGACCATCCGGCCGATTATGAGATATTCCGTATCGCCGGCACAGGTGTCCTGTTGTTTCTGCTGATTTATGGCGTGTTCATCCATATAGCCTCCATAGCTATGAAGAGCATTGGACCGCTGTCCGTTATTCGTGGAGACCCTCCGTCATGGAAACGATCCCGGCCGAAAATTATCCGGCTGTCCACGGGCTTCGCCTTGATTACGCTGGTAGTCTACTCCGTCTACTTGGGACGGCCCTCGGCTCTCATCAGCAGCTTCATCATCATCTTATTGATTGGGCTGTTTTTTACGGTTATCATACTTGGCATCAAAGCTATCTCCCGGTGGCCGTACGGGAACCGGCTGCTGCTGTACGGCTTCAGGAATTTGCGGGCTAACCGCCATGCTTTTGCCGTGACGGTTCTCAGTCTGGCTCTGACTACTCTGTTCCTGCTGATCGGCTTTACGTTGGACCAAACCATCCGCGACAGCTTCAATCAGGGAACCGAGCAGAAGCTGGGCTACAACTATATGGCCGCAGGCAGCGAACCAGCGCTGCTGGAGCAAGCCCTAATAGCAGCACCGGATGTTGCGGGGTACACCAAGCTTTATGTAAGCACCGGGTACATGACGGATCAGAGAGATATACGCCGCCCTCTTCAACTATGCGAGTTGCTGCCTGAGGAATATCAGGTGCTCTACAAGGTTCTGGAAGGGCAGGATGTGTTCGAGGGTTCGCCGGAGGGAGTGTTGGTTTCATCTGACTTCCGCAATGAGGCGAACTTGACGCTGGGAGATTCCCTCAAGACCGAGCTGAACGGCGAGCTCCGCGAATTCACGATTAAAGGAATCTACGACGCGGGAGGGATTAATCAGAGAGATATTCTGAAGCCGGCCGGCTCACAGCCGCAAGGGCGTATATCGTTCCTGGTTCAAGCCGCCTCCACCCAATTCAAGGAAGGGATCGGCAACGTCATCACCTTGCATGTCGGTCTTCCAGGCGAGTACTTGGCCAAGATGATCCGTGAGTTCCTGACCGTCTTCAAGTGGCTGTGCCTCATCTGTATTTTTTCCTCTATCCTGTTTAATCTCAATCTGGTGTATACAGGGTATCTTCAGGAATACCGGGAAATGGTGATCATCCGCGCCTTAGGAAAGGGAAAAGGCTTCCTTCTTCGTTATGCGGCTCTGAAGACAGTTGTGTCGCTGGTATTCAGCCTGTTCCTGTCGCTGGGCTTGTATATTGCCGTGGTGAAATTGGCTTTATCGCTCATGATGGGTATCGGTATAAGCCTGGCAGCGGGTACGGTGATGCTCCCTGCAGGATGCGCCGCAGTGCTCACCGCCATTATCTTCATGCTTCCTACACGGCTCCTCCTGAGGACGGATGGTTTTGGGGAATTGAGGGACTTGGTTTAACAGGCATCAGAGATAGCATCAAGAACAGCCGGAAATCTTGATCAGCAAGGTACCGGAGAGAGAGGGAGCGGGAGAGGGAACGGGGGCGGGGGTGTTTCTGTTGTACTGGCTTACGGACATGAGCGCTCTTATCGGGCCAAAAACAACGGGTTTTGAATCCTAACGGACCCAGACGCTCTTATCTGCCTCCTATGCCTTCCTTCCAGGGGGAATTGGGCTGAATAAGGTCTTTCCGGTCCGATAGACGCTTTAAATCCCGCTTTTCTCCCGAATAGCGTCATCTGAGTCCCTTAGCACCTTTGGGAAGCAACAGAGGGGAGGGCGCCGGCGGACAAGGGGGAGGGAACCTACGGCGTCCCGTTACTACCTTCATCAGTGGTGCCGCCCAGCGGCATGTAAGTCTGATATATAAAAAGGGGCGGCCGAAGCCGTCCCTTGCCTAGTGCGTGTTTGAAAACTCCGAGGGGAGCAGATTTCCCCGATTTTTCGTTTCTGGCAAGGCGCTTTTGTGCAGGCGTACCGGGGAGCCCGGGCCAAGCGAAAGCAACGATAGCTCGGAGCGAAAAGGCGGCGAAAGATGCCCTCAAGCGAGTTTTCAAACACGTCCTAGTGTTATGTCCCCGGGCTCTATCCCAGAACCGAGCCGATGAATGCTTCCAACGAGGAGACATCCGTGATGTTCTTGTTGCAATCCCTGCTGTTCAGGCAGATATAGTTGCCTACGGACTTGTAATAATCGGGCAAGGCATGCGCCGGTCTTTTCTTGGAGATGGCCGAAAACAATACCAGCTCCTCGTACCGGTTGCAGGCGAAGCAGTAGCCCTTCTTGTTGGTTGCCGTATACCGGCCCTCCACACCGACGAATTGTTCACCCGTATGATAGACGATGAACATCTTGTTGGTGGACAGATCGGTCCAGCTCAGATAGGAGACATAGCGGAAGTCCGTTTGTGCCAGATCGGGCAGCCTCAGCTTCTTGTTCTTCGGAAACAGCTTCTGAATCTGCTTCTCCGTAATATGCGGAAATTCAATCAGATGCGGCTCCAACTCCTGCATATATCTCTGGAAATCGTCCGCCGTCTTCAAATCGGCAATGGCTTCCAGCAGCGTCTTCCGGCTATCCCGCACGTCGGGGAACAGCTCCTCCACCCTGGCTTGGGCGCTGAAGCGGACGGATTCCACGATCTTGGGATCGCCCACTGTGCGGAGTGTGCGAAGCACCGTGTCCGCCTGACTCCGGATAATGTTATATTGAAAGTTTCTAATAAATGGTTCGCTCATGGACATTGGCCCCTTATTATTATTTTGGCACAACCCAATAAGGTGCAAAGCCAACTATTAGAAAACGATCCGTGCTTTATTGGGCGACATGATCAATCGTGGCCGGCCCGTCATGCAAAGTATCGCCTCCCGTTTCAGGCTTTGCATGAGGCTTGTCCAATCCGGCAATCTCGTATTGCCATCCGTATCCCCTCCCATCCTCACAGAATGAGATTAGTATAACGGAACTGACGGCTAAAAGAAAGACACTGCCTAAAGAAGGCAGCATCTTGTAATGGTATGTTTTTCCGCCGGTACTTAACCGCGAGTCTGCTGTCCCAGCATCCACGGGTTCAGTTCTTGAACTGCCAGCCCCTTCCGGTCCAAACCGCGCAGCGGGAGGATGCTTCTCCGCCCGTGCATGGATTCATCTGGCACTATGGCGCCGTTGATCTGTCTGACCGCCAGACCGCCGCCCTGCTCCCGGCCAAACGAAATGCGGTCCCGCCCCTTGTGGATGATCTCCACTGTGCCGTCCGGGTCAAATAGCAGATCAGGCAGCGGCTCTCCGGGAGAAACCGGGAACAGCAGCGTAGCCAGCAGGCAATGCCGTTGATCCTCCAGCGGATTCACCCGCACGAACCGGAATATGTCACCGGCTATGCTTCCCGGGCCGGATACCCCCTGCCCTAAACTTACCTGCTGGTTCCCGGAGGCGGCTACCGCGAGCCACTGCCGTTCCCCGGCAATAATTGCCTTACCGCCAAGGGAGCGGATGTCCTTGGCCGTTTGCAGCCGCAGCTCCACATTAAGCGCCTCATCCCCCTCGATATGATCCATAATCAGAACATATCGTCCCCGGGGTATGATGAAATGCCGCTCCACTCTTTTCACGTTGCCGCTTATGTAGCTTGCCGTCAGGTCGGAGGCAAAATACGTGTATTCCTCCGCGGCAGCATATTTCGTATAATGCGCCGCACCGCCGCTCTTCTGGCCCAGTCCGTCCACCATCACCGTGGAATGCTGATGCGTCTCCAGCCTGCCGTAGCCCGGATCGCTGATCAGGCCCTCCCCGTTTACCTTCAGCACGAAGGTGCCCAGGTCAAAATTCCGGTGGGATTCGCCGCTGATCCTCCCGCCGTTGTAAGCCAGCCAGAGCGTATCGGATTGGGCGACGATATGCCCGTTCCCGCGAAACAGGACACTCTGCTGCAGAGCAGGCTTCTCCTGCTGCATAGGCGCGTCCGGGCGCCTCCACAGGAAGTAGAAGGGGGAGATGCCCAGCCATTCCACCCCTGCTCCGCTGTTATCCGCCGCCCAGAGCAGCAGGGAGTCCCCGCCGGGGACGAGGGCTTCGAACAAGGCGGCCAGAGCCGCATTGGGCCCGCCCTCGAAATCCGCCCCGCCTCTTGCGAGCACGGCTTCGATCTGTTCAAGAGAGTCGTACATGGAGAGCCGCTCTGCCCACATCCCCTGAAAGGTATCCTCACGCATATTGTTGAAGTTGGCGTAACGCCCGTCGGTGCCCTGCATATAGACCAGCCAGTAACCCGCCAGCTTCCCATTCAGCTCCTCCAGCACCGCCGGGTCCAATCCCCTATTACGGATGGCCGCCAGCAAGAAATACACCGACCAGACGATGCCGTATTGCGCATACATGATTCCCTCGTCGCTGCCCCCGTCTTCGGATATCGCCTGACGGATAAAACGGGGAACATAATGCCGGGCATACTCGGCAACCTCCGCCGCTGAGTCCTCCTCATCAAGGATGGCCAGCGCCGCGGTGCCCAGCCCGCCGTGAATTACCCCTCCCCAATTGCTGGTCAGATTGTCCACCCACCAATCCCGCCGTTCCGGGTCCTGAAGATTCAGGGTTCCCTCGTCGGTAAATCCCCGTTTCGCTCCGGTTACGGACTCCAGGTACAAGGAGAACCCCTTGTCCACCAAGGCTGCCCGGAGCGCATCCCTCTCCTCCTGCCGCAGCGCATCGTAGCACCAGTCATAGACCAGCGCGCAAGCCAGGGACAGATGGGCCGTCAGCAGCGCCGCCCCCTTGTTGTAGGGAAACGGCGTTTCCCGGTCGTTCTGCCAATAAGCCTTGCTCCTGCCTGCCGCGGCAAGTCCCAGTGCAACCGCCGCACTCCCGTAGCGCTTCTCTTCCGTCATTGCATACGCGAACGCGCAGATGCCCGCATATCCCGAGATGCGCCGGGTATCCTTGTAGCCCTCCAGCAGCTCCTTCACCGTAAGACTCGAGAGAAAGTCCGCAACGCGGAGAAATTTGTCCCATCTGCCTGCCAAGGGGCTTTTCTGCAGACTGGCGCGGATAGCGGGCAGGTCCTCCCGGCTGAAGAACAGCCTGGGATGCTCTTTGTTCATAGTGGTCATACGTTTCACCCTCTTCTTATTTCCATAGGTTGCATAACCCTATTATTTCCGGATATGCCGCCTCAGGGAAATAAACCATTTCTGATTTAACGTGACCGATCCTGACCACTTCCCGGCACAGCCTAACCTCAAGGCGTCTTGCCCGATCCGAAGGAATTTTCCTTCCGGTATGCGGTTGGAAGAAGCCCCGTTTTCCGCTTGAAGGCCTTGGTAAAATAATTATAATCCGCGATCCCCACCTGCTCTGCAATCTCGTAGACGGGGGCGTCCGTTTCCCCCAGCAGCTGCTTGGCCAGGTGAATCCGGGTGTTGCGGATATATTCGGCGATCCCCATGCCGAAGCTCTGCTCCGACAGCTTATAGAGATGGGATTTGCTGATTCCAAACCGGCGGCAGAGCACGGGGACGGAGAGGTCCCCGCGGATATGAGCCGAGATATGGGCATCGATTTTCTGGGCCAGAGCGTCCTGCTTCAAGACCAGCTTCCGCGATAAATACAGATAGCTGGCGCTCATCTCCATGGTTTTGGCATAGGCTTCGATAATATCGTCGGATATCATTTCCTTTTGCATAAAAGCCTGGTACAGCTCCTCCATATTCAGGTTGTAGGAGCTTAATTCCCTGCAGATTTCCTGCCACAGCTGTCCGCGGGAGGCGGTTTGCAGGAGTTGGCCGAATATGATGTACCCGATTACCCGGTTCTCCGCCTTGATGGGAACCACCGTCTCCGTCAGTCCGGCATGGCACTGGTAGGTGTACAGGCGCTGCTCCTCCTTGCACCGGATGAAGGCGGCTTGGTCGCACCGGATGCATCGGGCTTCCGCACGGGAGTCACTGCGGATGATATGGCAATAGGAGGAATGGCGGGCGGGATAGGCCGCCAGCTCGTGGAAGGAATCGTCAAAAATCACCGTGCGGATCTTGGTCAAGGTATAGAAGCTGCGCAGCAGCTCCTTTAGCTCGGAGAGGTTGAACTGCAAGCCCATGGCATTCCCTCCTGAAACAAAATGACTATTTTCTCAGACATTTATAACTATAATCGTACAGTTTTCCAGTGATATGATCAACAGGCAAGGAAAACAAAAAGACGGTTTGTCAGGAGAGATACCCATGGCCATTGCCGGACTCGATATCGGTACAACCGGGTGCAAATGTACGGTATACGACCGGAGCGGGCAGCTCTTAAGTGAAGCGTACCGGGAGTATCCTGCGCGGGAGACAGCAGACCACGGCTTGGACGCATCGGTTGTCTGGGAGTGCACGAAGGCGGTCTTGAAGGAAGCGGCGGGAGTCGGCAAGCCCATCGCGGCAATCGGCATCACCTCCTTCGGCGAGGCAGCCGTATTGCTGGACCGGGCCGATGCTCCGCTGGCGTTCTCCCTGCTCTATACAGACCCCCGGGGCAAGGAGCAGTGCGAACGGCTGGCAGCGCATTTCGGAGGAGAGGAGCTGTTCCGCAGCACCGGACTGAAACCCAGCCCCATGTACACCATCCCCAAGCTGATGCACATCCGCGAGAATCACCCCGGTCTGTTCGCACAATGCGAGAGAATCTGCCTATTCGCCGACTACATGGTCTATATGCTGTCCGGGGTCCGGCAGGTGGATTATTCGTCGGCAAGCAGAACCATGGCCTTCGATATCCATACGCTCCAGTGGAATGAAGCGATCCTGGCATTCGCCGGAATAAGCCGGACCCTGCTTCCCGCACCGGTCCCCATCGGCACCAGAGCAGGACCGGTCCGCAGGGAATGGGCAAGAGAGCTGGGCCTATCCGAAGATACGGTGATTGTCTCCGGCTGCCATGACCAGTTGGCGGCCGCCATCGGGACGGGAGCATACAAGCCGGGCATGGCGGTAGACGGCACGGGAACGGTGGAATGCATCACACCGGTATTTGGCACGGGCATCCGTTCCCACCTGCTTTACAGCGGAAGCTATGCCATGGTTCCGTTCTTGAACGGCCAGCTTGCAACCTATGCCTTCTCATTTACCAGCGGCGCCTTGTTGAAGTGGTACCGGGACAAGCTGGCGGCAGCGGAGGCGGACGCTGCGCGGGGGCTGGGAATCAATCCGTATGAGTTCTTCAACGGACAGGTGGATGCCGCGAGCCCCTCCGGGCTTCTGGTGCTGCCCCACTTCTCCGGGGCCGCCACGCCCTATATGGACCCCGAATCCAGAGGCGCCGTCATTGGACTGACCACCGAAACCACCAGCCGGGACATCTACCAGGCGCTGATGGAGGGTGTTACCTACGAGATGGCCCTCAATCTGGAGCAGCTGTCCGCAGCGGGAATTGAAATCCGTACCATCCGGGCAACCGGCGGAGGCGCCTTATCGGACATCTGGCTCCAGATGAAGGCGGATATATGGAACCTCCCCGTGGTTTCGTTGGGAGCGGCCCAGTCCGGCACGCTGGGATGCATCATGCTGGCGGGAGCGGCATGCGGGATATACGGTTCCGTTGCCGAGGCCGAGCGGATTTTCGTCAAGGCGGGACGCACTTATGCACCGGACCCGGCCAGGCATGAGATATACAGGAAGTGGTACCGGAAATACAAGAAATGCTATGAAGCCGTCAAGACCATACTGGCGGCAGACCGGGAGGAATAAACCATGATCACCCATAAGCAGCCCGTCTTCGCCTTATACTTCGGCAACCGGGGCTTCATGCCGGAATCGCTGGCGCTTGAGGCAAGGAGGGAAGTGGCCCGGGCGGTGGCCGACGCCGGATATGCGTCCATCATGATGGACGAACAGGCTACCCGGTACGGATCGGTGGAAACGAGGGAAGAAGGCCGCCTCTATGCCAGCTGGCTAAAGGAGTATGAGGGTCAGTACGACGGGGTAATCCTATGCATGCCCAACTTCAGCGACGAGAACGGCGCGATTGCCGCCCTGGAGGAATGCGGGAAGCCGATCCTGATTCAGGCCTATCCCGACGAGATCGGCAGGATGGGGTTCGAGCACCGGAGAGACGCCTATTGCGGCAAATTAAGCATTGAGGATGTATTCCACCAGTACAGAGTGCCCTTTACGGCGCTGCAGCCCCATGTGGTCCATCCATCAACGGAGGCGTTCGCGCAGAACCTCCGGGACTTTGCGGCTGTCTGCCGGGTAGTCAACGGGATGCGGAGGTTTTCCATCGGCTGCTTCGGGGCCCGGACCACGGCCTTCAAGACCGTCCGGTTCGATGAGATTACCCTGCAGAAATACGGGATTACCGTGGAAACCTTCGATCTGTCGGAGCTGATTCACCGGGTCCGGCAGATGAAGGACGACCGACCGGAGGTGGTGGCGAAGCGCCAGGCCCTCCTGGATTATACCGATTGGAGCCGCGTGCCGGAAGACAAGCTGACTACTCTGGCCAAGATCAGTGTGGTATTGTACGATTATGTCAGCGAGTACCGGCTCCAGGCCCTGTCGATCCGCTGCTGGACGGAGCTGCAGACGGTGCTGGGAGTAGCGCCCTGCGTGATCTTAAGCGAGCTTAACGACCGAGGTATCGCTGCAAGCTGCGAGATTGATATCTGCACCGCCATTAACATGTATTCCCTGCAGCTTGCGGCAGAGGAGCCGGCGGCGTGTCTGGACTGGAACAATAATTACGGGGATGATCCGGATAAGGTAATCCTGTTTCACTGCGGGCCCGTAGCCCAGAGCCTGATGACGGCCAAAGGAACCGTAACCGATCATAAGATGTTCGCCAAGACCGCTCCCGGGTGCGGCTGGGGAAGCAATGAGGGCAGAATCCGGGTCTTCCCCATGACCTATTCCAACTGTATCACGGAGGAGGGAAAGCTCACCTTCTATGTGGAGGAAGGGGAATTCACGGACGACAGCATTGAAGACGGATACTTCGGCTGTGCGGGGGTTGCCCGGATTCCGGACCTGCAGAAGAAGCTGCTCACCTTGGGCCGCAGCGGCTTCCGCCATCATACCGCTGTCGGGTCCGGCCATCTGAAATCCGTGCTGTATGAAGCGTTCAAGCATTATTTGAACTACGAGCTTCTCGACTTAGAGCGATAGGAGATGACCACTTGCATGAATGATAAGTATATCGGACACCCCTCCCAGGTCAGCGGCGTAGAGGAGCACCGGCTGGCAGGCGGCAAGGGCGACGGCATGCGCCTGCTGGAGGTGCGCAACGGACGGGGGCTTCATTTTACCGTGTCGGCGGACAGAGGGGCGGATATATCGAGACTGTATTTCAAGGGGGATAATCTGGCCTATTTCTCCCCCTGCGGCTATGTGGCCCCCGCCTATTATGACAGCAAGGGTACAGGGTTCCTGAAATCCTTTACCGCCGGGTTCCTGACAACCTGCGGCCTGACGGCAGTGGGATCTCCCTGCGAGGATAACGGCGAGATGCTGCCCATGCATGGAACAGTCAGCCATACACCGGCTGAGCAGATCAGCTATGCGGAGGATGCGGACAAGATCGAGATTCACGCTGCCGTAAACCAGATGGGGATTTTTGCAGACAAGCTGATGCTGCACAGGAAGATCACGTGCTCGAAGCACAATAACACCATTGAGATTGAAGACCGGATTGAGAATAAGGGAGACCGGGTTACTCCTCTGATGCTTCTGTATCATATCAACATCGGATATCCGCTCCTGAGCGAGCAGGCGGAACTGGTTATCCCGTCCTCCAGTGTCACAGCCAGGAATGAGCATGCCGAGCGGGATATCGGGATCTGGAGCCGAATATTGGAGCCTCAGGCCAACTTCGAGGAGCAGTGCTATTACCACCGGTTCGACAGGGAAACCGGAGCAGCCGCCATCTACAATCCGGTGATCGACAAGGGGCTCGCCATCACTTATGATGCTGCGGCCCTGGAGTATCTGGTTCAGTGGAAAATGATGGGGGAAACGGATTATGTCCTGGGCCTGGAGCCTGGCAACTGCCTTCCGGACGGCAGAGCTGCCATGCGGAGGGCCAATACGCTGAAATTCATCCATCCCGGGGAAACGGTCACGCATCAGGTCCGGATCGGTTTGATCGATGGCGCGCAGGCCTGGGGAGCGTGGAAGGAGGAGCAGGGATGCTAGTCCCGATGACGGATATTCTGGAGGCGGCGGAGGAAAAAGGCTGCGCCGCGGGCTCCTTCAACACCCCCAATCTGGAATGCATCATGGCGGTCGTTGAAACCGCAGAGCAGTTGGGGGTGCCGGTGATAATCAGCCATGCCCAACTGCATGAATCCTTCATGCCCATCGGCAAAATCGGACCGGTGATGCTGCATTTTGCCAAGACTGCCTCGGTGCCGGTCTGTGTTCATCTTGACCATGGCGAGGATCTGGAGTATGTGGAGCAGGCCTTAAAGCTGGGCTTTACCTCGGTGATGTATGACGGCTCCCTGCTGTCCTATGAAGAAAACGTGCGCAATACCGTCGAGACCGTCCGCCTGGCAAAGCGGTTCCACGCCAGCGTGGAGGCGGAGCTGGGGATTCTCGGCGGCAGGGAGGCGGGAGGAAGCGATGCAGGCGGGCCTGTGGAGGATCTGTATACCGATCCTGAACTGGCGGACCGCTTCGTCAAGGAGACGGGAATCGATGCGCTGGCTGCCTCCTTCGGAACGGCGCACGGGTTCTACAAGGTTAAGCCCCAGCTGGATTTTGCCAGAATTGCCGCCATCCGTTCTCTTGTCCACATCCCTCTGGTGATGCACGGGGGCTCGGGAGTCAGTCCGGAGGATTACACAACCGCCATCGGCCAGGGAATCCGCAAGATCAATTACTACTCGTACATGGCAAGAGCAGGAGTGCACAGTGTGGAAGAACGGCTGCGCCGGGAACGGGTGGACTTCTTCCACGATCTCTCCATCGCGGCCACCGAGGCAATGAAGCAGGATGTGGAGAAAGCGATGCGGGTGTTCTACAAGCTGTGAAGCCGGAGAACCATAAAAAACCTGGCGGAAGAACTCCGCCAGGTCCTTTTTTTACGTTGCCAAGGAAGTAGCGCCCTACGGCGGTCCCGCCCCGCTTACTCCTAACGGAAATTTTTTCCGTTATCCCTGCAAATCCTTCATTTCTCGCTGATTTAGCGGAAATTTTTTCCGCTATCTTCTGCCAGACCACCTGAAAAGACCATATTTTCCTGTATTTGAGCGAATTAACGGAAATTTTTTCCGTTAATTCTCGGCAATGACCGAAAAAGTCCTTAATAACGGAAATTTTTTCCGTAAACTTCATCCATGAGCACTTTGTTTCCTGTTCCTTTCTCACTTGACCCAGAGAGAAAGGGTTCTCCTTCCCCGGAATCACATACTTTCTGTCCCGAAATAACAGAATTCCGGCATTTCATTCATCAGTGGTGCCGCGCAAGCGGCAGGGAAGTCTGATCTTTGCACAACAGGGGGAGACTGCCGGAATGGGCGCCTCCCCCTTTGTTGTTCGCTTACCTTGTGCTTCTTCGCTCATTGACCTTCATCAGCGCCAAGCGCATGGGCTCATGCTGCCTCCCAGGTACTCTGCACACCTCAGCTCCGCTTGATCATGCCTCCGTCTTGGGGCGGCCATGTCTCTTCGACTTAGCCCTTGCAGCTTCACGCCCAGTTGCTCCATTCACCCTGTCTCCGCCTTGGGGTGACTATGTCTCACTTGGCCCATGTGCCTTCACGCCTCAGTTACCGCCTTGGCTCCTGTTTCCTCCTTGGCCCATGTTGCCGCCCTGACCCTGACCCATCCCCCCTTGACCCATGCCTCCTGCGCCTCCGGGATTCATCCGTCCTCCCCCCTGATTGCCGGTTCTGCCTGTGGTGACTCCCGATTCGGAGACATAGGTTACAGGGGTGGCTGCAGGGAAGCTTACTATCTTCGTACCCGCCTGGTATTCTCCCTCCGTATACAAGCCGTCTGTGGCGGTCCCGGCCACTGTTCCTCCCGTATAGAACGTATAAGTGCCGTCCTGCTTCAGATCCGGTGAGGTTACCACTACGGTCTGAAATTGCTTCTTGGGGACAAAGGCTGCGATCAGCCGGTTATCGCTGTCCGTGAGCGCAACCAGGGTATTCGCCTGCTGCGCCGCGGCAAAGCTCATCATGATGGAATACTGGGAGGACTGCTCCGAGGGCGCCTGCGCCATCCCTGAGCTGCCTGCGGCAACCAGCACCCCGCCGGTCAATTCGAAGCTGCCGTCGTAATCCAGCGCGCCATTGCCGCTATTGGTCGGACCGCTGACCACTACCGTTCCGCCGGACATGGCGATGGAGCCGTTGGAGTCCAGTCCGTCACCCGAAGCGTCTACCGAGAGATAGCCTCCGGTAATAAGGAGCTTGCTATCTCCCGAGGCGCTGAACGTATTCTGCCCCGGTCGCCCGTTCACCGATGACCCGTCATTGCCTCCGGCAACGTTCACTCCGTCATCGCTTGCCGTTACCCGGGTTTCACCGCCTGCTATGGTGATCAGCTTGCTCTCGATCCCTTCATAGCTCTTGGTGATGTTGATGACACCATCCTGGATGGTCAGCGCTGCATCTGCATGCACTCCGTCATCGCCGGAGCTTAAGCTCAGCTCCCCTCCTGCAATTGTCACATTGCCGTTGCTGTGGACCGTGTCATCGGAAGAATCAATATGGAATGTTCCGCCGCTGATGGTAATAGCGGTCCCGGCCTTAATCCCTTTGGCACTCGATGTTTCAACAGCAGCAGTCGCCGAAGTCTGATTGCTCTGCCCGAACCCGCCCCCTCTTCCTCCGCCGCCCTGCGGCATCTCGTCAGCCTTCTTCGTACCGTTCCCGCTGCCTCCGCCTGTAGCAAGGGTGTAGCGGCCCCCGGTGATCAGGACGGAGGTGACCGCCTGGATGCCGTCGGCTCCTGCCGTGATATTGTACGTTCCCCCTGCAAGAGCAATGAAGCCTTTGGCAGCATCCTCATTATTGGTAGAGCGGATGCCGTCCCCGGACGCATCAATGTTTAGGTTCACATCCTTAACTGCAACCATGTCCCTGCCCACCAGACCGTCATCCACGGATTCGATCACAATATGGCCACCGGCAATCTTCAGATTGTCCTTGCTCATGATGCCGTTATTGTAATTGCCGTGGACCGTGAGCGTACCGGTCCCGTTGATGGTCAGATCATCCTTGCTGAAGATGGCTGCATTGGGCTCATCCTCCCCATCGGCCAACACATATTCCTCCCCGTCCGACACTGTATTCTCCGTCCCGTCCTGCAGGCTGATAATCGTCTTCTTGGCATTCTTTACATAGATAGCCGCGCTGTCGCTGCTGTTCAGTTCTACGCCGTTCAGCACCAGCCTGACATTTCCCTTGCTCTCCAGATCAACCACGATCTGGCCATCCTCCCAGGTGCCGGAGAGCACATACACACCCGGCAGGGCGATGGTGATCTGATTGCCGGTGAGCACGGCGCCTGTCCCCTGCAGCTTGGCGGTATTCCCCTCCAGTTGAATATAATTGGGGCTCTCCTTGGTCCAGTCCGTGTAGCTGTCGTCCTCATCGAATTCCACCGTTCCATTGGTGCCCCCACCAGTTGCAGCAAGCTCAACAGATTGTCCTGCAGTTGAAGCTCCGGCCTCAAGCTGCGTTGCCGCCCCCGGTTCAACGGCCGGATCGGCGGTACAGGCAGCCAGGGCGGCAGAGAGCAGACATACCGACAGCAGTTTATAAGGAAACCGTTTGATGCCTCTGTCCATCTTGTCACCCTCCTAAAAGTTTTTGCGCCAGCAAAAACTGGCTTCGTAAGCGTACGCTTGTATTTTTTCTGGGATTAAGGCTACTGTACCAGTCCAAACTGAATTCCCACTGAATCCAGACTGAATGCATGCCAAAAAAAACCCAAAAGTGACGAGATGTTTTGAAGCAAACTCCGGGTACTTTTGGCGGAACCCCGAATGAAAATGCGGCACAGCCTGCATTTACGAAAAAAAAAGCGCCCTTTTCAGAGCACCTAAGTTCGGCGTTAATCCCACTTTTCTATAATGGATTTGAGATTGAGATTCATAAAGCACCAGGTACCGCTCCATATAATTCCGGCAATACGCGCGGCTATGACGCCCGGAAGAAAGGTGGTATTCCAATCTCACTTCGTATCCGGTTGATCCGCCTCCAGCAGCCGGTCCAGCAGCAGCTCCGCCTGGGCCGGATGGAGGCCATCCATCCGAATTCCGGCGATAACGTCACCCGCCAGACCTATTCCCTGCAGCAGGGGGCTGTCCGTGACATGGAAGCCGTAAGTATGGGCGGTCTTATCCTTGCTTCCCTCCACTTGCCGAATCACCGCTTTATTCCGCAGCTTGTTAGATAAGGCGGCCTTCCCGTCCAGTTCCTTGAAGAGCTCCATGTTTACATAACGGCTAAACTGGGTTTCATCCATCAAGTATACATCCGAGGGCGTCTCAAACGCCGTCACCAAAAATTGCTTTTGCTGCATGGCTATATCATACTCGTCACGGGCTTCCTTCCTTGCATACATGGATTTGATCCGGATATTGACCCATTGGGGGAATTGGGCGTACAGGGATTCACGGAGCTTTTCTGTTTCGACCTTTCCGAATTCCCCCATGATGGAGACAATTATATCCGGATTGCCATAGCCCGGCGGCCGTTCCTCCTTGGTGGCTTGATCAAAGACGATGTATCCAGCCAGCCCGAGAATCATCAGCCCTCCTAATATATGAAGCAGATAATAATCCCGGATATATCCGATTTTCTCCCTCCATGACAATTCCCGGAACATGATCCGGTTGGGTTTCACAGCGGGATATCCCATCAGTTGCTTATACGCTTCGTTGATCCGGTGGAATTGCGCATGCTGGATGTCCCATTCCTTTTCCCGGTCTCCGTCTTGTTGAGCCAACATCCGTTTGGAATTTGCCTTCGATTGCCGGACCAGAACCACATAACGCGACTCAATCTGCTCCTTCGACGCATCCCGCGGCAAGCCCATTACCTCGTATGGATTCCCACTCATCGGCATAGACTCCTTTCAACCTTTCTTGACCCGGCCATCCCATAATTGCACGATCCGGTCCGCCTGCTCCAAGATGGAATGGTCATGGGTAACAAGGAGCACTCCCGCTTCCCCGCTTCTTTCCTTCAGAAGCTTCATAACCTCATTGGCGGCAGCGCGGTCCAAGGATGCGGTGGGTTCATCAGCCAATATATAGCGGGGATTGTGGACAAGAGCCCGCGCGATTGCCACACGCTGGCATTGACCGCCAGACAAGTTGGGAGGCCTCCGCCCCCGCAACGCCCCCATGTCGAGGGCATCCAGAAGCTTCGAGGCCCGTTGCGCAGCGTCGTGGTCCGTACGGTTCAGAGGCACGAGAACATTCTCCCAAACCGTCATGTAATGAATCAGGAAATGCCGTTGGAACACGAACCCGAAGCTCTCCAGCCTCCGTTTTGCCCGTTCCTTCTCCGGGAGGGATTCCATATCCCGGTTCTCCAGGAATACGGTTCCTGAAGTCGGCTTCACCAGGCCCGACAGAACGTGCAGAAGGGAGCTTTTGCCGCTGCCGGAGGGACCCACAACACCGACCATTTCCCCGGGTCTCAGGGTAAAATCCACATTACGGAGAGCATAGGTAGGCTCATCCTGCTTCAAATCGTACATCAGAGTCAAACCGCGTCCTTCCAGCATATCAGACCACCCCCTCAATAATGGCTATCGTGTCCAGCCGCTTCAGCATCCGCCATATGGGAACCATCCCGGTCACGGCGACGAATAGGGGAATGCAGGCCGCAGACAACCCGTATTCCATCTGCCATAGCACCAGCGGCTCACCTCTTGGCGCGAACAGAGCCACGTTCAGGAGTATCCCGCTTACTATCCCGGCGGCCACTCCGGCCCCGTACCCGATTAATGCCAGCCCGCCAATTTCATAGAAGGCGCGGACCGTAATCCGGCGCCGGGAGTACCCAATGGCGACCAACAGCCCGAATTCGCTCCGCCGCTGCAAAAAGTAGATGTAGCAAAGAAATCCCGCACTGATCGTCACAATCAGGATGACAATCAGACTGATGGCGGTAAGCAGCAGTGAGATTCCTTCCATTCCTTCATCATATTTTGCCTTGGCGGTGTTATAGGTGGTGATGTCGTGGTTTCCCGGCGGCAAGGACGCGAGGCAACGGTTCATCTCTGCCAGTTGGCCCGGCTGCGGCAGCATAAAGGCATAATTGCGGTATTCATTGGCGGGTGTAATGCCATGCTGCTTGATCAATGTTTCAAAGGACGCAAAGGAAACCACCGGTTTGCCCGCCAACAGACCGGATACCACGAACCGTCCGGTCAGCTGCTCCCGCTTATCCACCTGGCTTCCCATCTCCGAGCCCAGCCTCAGATCCTTGTTGCGGGCAATCGACTGATGGATCGCGATTTCGTTGGAGCCGGGAGCCGGAAGCCTGCCCTCCACAAGCCGGAGATTCATCCGGTTCATCATAAGATTGGTATCCGGCTCCTTCAAAAAGTACACCTTCGTACTCGATGCGTCTCCCAGCAGTGCCCGAAAATTGGAATAGGCATAGGCTCCGGGCAGTACCGATTCCGTAGCCGGGCAAGCCTTCAGCTCCCCGACCAACTCCGGCGCTAAAGGGCTTTCCCTGGCAAGAACGCTGGAATAATGCTTCTTTGGCTCCACATTGGATACATACGAAAACCGGAAGGCGGATTGAATCAGCATCTGCAGCGCGAACAAAAGAAACACGCTTAAGATAATAACACTCAGCATGGACCATACTCTGCGTAGATTGCTCCGGTAGTACGTCCACACGGACAACGGCTTAGCCTTTCTCTTCATCCCTTCAAGCCTCCTCTCATAAATCAAGCATACTTCCCCCTGTTCGGCTGTTGAAGATCAAAGCTGTCATTCGTGTATCATCTTCTTACATGACACCTGTCATCTTTCCCTGCTTGCACAGACATCCGGATAACACAAAGAAAGAACCGGTTAGAGACCCAGTTCTTTCAGTCGGAGAATAGCTTTGGCACGATCATACACCCCGAGCTTGGCATAGATGGCGCTGATGTAATTCCGGGATGTCCCTTCGCTTAAGAATAAAGCCGAAGCAATTTGTCTGGTCGTAAAGCCTTGGGCCAGCATGACGGCGATTTCCCGTTCCCGGACGGAGAGCGCCTGAAGCTCCGGAGGATCCGGGGGACGCTGCTGTTTGATCGTCTCCGCTACTTTAGCCAAGCTCCTCGACAGCTTCCCGGCGATTGCCGGTGGGAGGGCCATCTTGCCGTACATAGCGTCCCGGACCGCTTCCACCAGGTCTTCCATCTCGATATCCTTGAGCAGATAGCCGCTGGCTCCATTCGCCAGCGCGTCCAGCAAATAAATATCATCGTCGAACGTGGTTAGAATCAGCACCTTGCAGTCCGGAACCAGCTCCTTGATCCGCCTGGTACACTCCACGCCATCCATCCGGGGCATCCGGATATCGAGCACGGCCACATCGGGACGCATGTACCGCGCCAAATCCACCGCTTCCTCGCCATTCTGCGCCGTGCCGGCTACCGTTATGTCCGGTTCCGCCTCCAGCACCATGCGCAGCCCGTCCCGGATAACCGGCTGGTCGTCAGCCAACAACACACGGATTGCCTTGTTCAAAGAGATGCCTCCATTCCGATTGGGAGAATGATGCGAAGCAGGAACCCTTCATCCTTGGACGATTCTATTGTCATCCTTCCCCCCAGAAGCTCCACTCTCTCCTCCATCGAGGAAAGCCCGAAGCCGGGTTGCAGTTCTGACGGATCTGCCCCCGTCCCGTTATCCTGCACAAGCAGTTGCACTTCATCTTGCCGGGTACAGAGCTGAACAAGAAATGCTGTGCCGCCGCCGTGCCGGATCCCGTTGGTCAGTCCCTCCTGAACCGCCCGGTAGAGAGCCTGCTCCTTGACGGCCCCAAGGCAGGGCAATGGTCCGATGTCCATTCTCACCGTCACGCAGGCTTGACGCTCCGTCTCCCGGGCCAACTGCTGCAAGGAAGAGACGAGGCCCATCCGTTCCGTACTGCCCCGCAGCATCCTCACAGAAGAGCGGACATCATTTAGCCCGGTTCGTATTTGCCGTTTGGCCAGACGGATCTTCTCCACCGCTCCCGCCGGGTCCGTAGGGATCAACCGTTCGCCCGCTTCCAATCCCATGAGTACCGTCGTTAACGTGTGCCCCACTGTATCGTGAATTTCCCGGGCCATCCGGTTACGCTCCTCCAGAACAGTCAGCTCCTGGATCTGTTCTGATGCCTCCTTTAACCGGATATTGGCATCCTCCAATTTCTTGGACGTCACCTTCAGATCGAACAACGCCCGCATCAATGTTTCCCTCTGGCCAAATTGAATGCGCAGAATGTACAGAAACGCCATCGTCAGCGAGAATGCCAATACGCCAAAGGCAAGATCGGCCCATACCGTCCCGGCGGGTCCGGATTCCCTGAACCAATAAAGATCAGCAGCATACAGAAGAAATGCGGCGATCCCCACTCCCCTGCTGTACCGCGGCGGGCAGGCGATGGCCGTCTCGCCGATCAAGATAAAGTAGAACAATTGGGCGGCGCCGCCGCGGTCCAAATAATTCAGCATCCCAATAACCGGCAGATCCAACAAAATCAAAGCAAAGCCGACTGCACGGTACTGCTCGGATTCGTATAAAACGGCTTTCCGCACGGTTACCGTCAGAAGCAGGATTCCGGCGCATACGGACACTCCCCAAGGATAGGGCATATTCCCCAGGACTACCGCAACTATTGCGGCAACCATCACAACGTAAAGAATCGATACCGACACGCTCTCCGTGCGGTCATCCATGGTTATCCCCTCTTGGCAGACGCAGTAAAAACACAAAGGGGCAGACGGATGCCTGCACCCCCAAGCGATGTAATTGGGTAAATTGTAACATATAAATTATGCACTGCGTTGGATTTTTTGGAAACGGTTCCCCGGCCAAGCCCGTATCAGCAGTCTCTTCATGTTGCCGTCCAAATCACTGTAGTCTGCAACACGGGAGCCCGTTCCCGCTGCCCGGAGGGCATGAATGTCTGCCTATGCAAATAAGGCCATGAGCATCGTGCAGCTCATGGCCTGGCAAAAACAATTTCACTACTTAACCCACATGCTTCTCCAAGGTGCGGCGCACCGCACCCGGGCCCGCCAGCATCTCGTAGAACATGCCCTCGATCTTCTCGCCTAAGCCCACTTCGTACAGGTTGACGCCGAAGATGGCGGCATCGGACAGAATCGCCGAAACGTTGGAGGCGGTGTCGCCCAGCTTCACGCCTTGCAACGCTGCCTCCAGCGTCGGGGCCAACGGATCCGGGCTCTTGGTGAAAGCTGCGCCATTGTCGTCCACACCCAGCAGGTAGCGGCACCAGGTTGCTATCGCCAGAGGAATAGCTACCAGATCGGCTGGATTCAGATCCGCCCGGGATACGTAGGACTTGATCGTTTCGCCAAAACGGATGCCCACCTTCTGGGAGGTGTCCGTGGCGATCCGCTGCGGTGTATCGGGAATGAACGGGTTGGCGAAGCGCTCGTTCAGCACTTCGTCCAGGAAGCCCTTGGGGCTGATAATCTTGGGATCAACAACTACCTTCAGACCCTCCTGATAGCCGATGGTTTCCACCAGCTTCTTCAGGGTGGCATCCTTCATCTCGTCTGCAATCAGCGTATAGCCCAGAATACAGCCGGAGACAGCCAGCGCCGTATGCAGAGGATTCAGACAGGTGGTTACCTTCATGGTCTCCACCTTGTTGACGGTCTCCCGGTCCGTGAAGATCACGCCTGCTTCTTCCAGAGCCGGACGGCCGTTGGTGAACTTGTCTTCGATAACCAGATACTCGCTGACCTCCGCATTGACGAACGGAGCCGTATACGTATTCTTCGAGGTCACGATGACATCCATACCGCCGATGCCTTGGCCCAACAAAGCTTCCTTCACAGTGTCCGAAGGCCGCGGGGTAATCTTATCGATCATGGACAGGGGGAAAGTAATCTTGCTCTCGTCCTCCAGATAAGCAACATAGCCTGCCTCTACATATCCCTTCTTCAGCCATTCGCGGGCTATGGTCAGAACTGCACCCTTCAGCTTGTCGCCGTTATGGGAGCAGTTGTCCATGCTGACGAAGGTCAGAGGATATTGCCCCTTCAGGTACCTGCGGTAAGCCAAAGCGGTGACAATGCTCATGACATGAAGCGGATTGCCCAATCCACCGTCGATATCCTTCTCCACTACGCCCAGATACTGCCCGGACGGACTGGTCAGGGAATAGCCCTTCTCGGTGATGGTGAAGCTGACCATCTGCAGGCTGGGGTTCTCGAAGATGCTCACCAACCGGCTATAGTCGTCGGCACGCTCAGGGGTAGTCGTAATCCCTTCCACAATACTGGCTACAACGGTCTTGTCGAAATCGCCGCTGGCATTCATCAGCACCAGCAGAGTCAGGTTGTCGAAGGGCTTATACACTTGATCGATCATCTCGAAGTCAAATGCTTCCGCGGCAATAATACCCGTGTCCGCCTTCTTGCTGTTCAAGAGCTTCTGATGGGCATTAGCCACGAAGCCCCTGAAAATATTGCCTGCGCCGAAGTGGACCCATTCGGGCTTTTCCTTCGTGTTCTGCGCAATCCGGTCGATGTCAAACTGCGGCAATGCCACTCCTGCCGCTTCCCAGTCCGCGGATTCGTTCACAAGACTTGCTTTATTTAGCTGCAGCACTTAGCTCCCTGCCTTTCTCTTTTTCGAGACTGTCCCACACACCAAGCAAATACATGATTCCCATAGCTCTATCATACAATCCGTAGCCAGGTCTGCAGTGCTTTTCCTCACCCCACAGATGTCTGCCATGGTCCGGACGTGCATAACCGGTAAATCCGTTCTCGTGGTAAGCCTTCACCACTTCGGCGATATCCACGCTGCCATCCTGGCCGCGGTGGGATACTTCGATGAAGTCGCCGTTCTCGAATACCTTCACATTGCGGATATGGGCAAAGTAGATGCGGTCATGGAACTCGCGGATCATGGCCGGAAGATCGTTGTCGGGATTGGAGCCCAAAGAACCTGTACAGAAGGTCAAGCCGCTGTACGGGTTATCCACCATATCCAGGAATCTTCTGATATAGTCCCGGTTGCGGATAATCCGCGGCAGACCGAAGATCGGCCAGGCCGGATCGTCCGGATGAATAGCCATCTTCACATCGCATTCCTCACAGACGGGCATGAGCCGCTCCAGGAAATACTTCAGGTTGTCGAACAGCTTGTCCTCGGTTACATCCTTGTAGGCTTCGAACAATTCATTCAGCTTGGACAGGCGCTCGGGCTCCCAGCCAGGCATGGTGAATTCCCCTGCACCATCAAGAATCCGCTTCACCATCGCTTCGGCACCGTCGGCAATGGCGGCATTCTCATAGAACAGAGCATTGGAGCCATCCGGCAATTCCCTGTACAGGTCGGTTCTGGTCCAGTCGAAAACCGGCATGAAGTTATAGCAGATCACCTTCACGCCGACTTTGGACAGCTTTCGGATGGTATCGATATAAATATCTATATATTTGTCCCGGCTGGGCAAGCCGATCTTAATGTCATCATGAACATTGACACTCTCAACAACAGCAGGGCTGAAGCCTTTGGCGGCAAGCTGATCGGCAACCTCCTGAATCCGTTCCATCTCCCACACTTCACCGGCTACCTTGTCGTGCAGGGACCATACGGCTCCCATTACGCCCGGTATCTGACGAATATGATCAAGGGTAATCGAATCATTGCCCTCACCATACCATCTCCATGTCATCTTCATCCTCATATCCTCCTCATCGTTCTTCAAGCTGGTCGATCTGGCTTCTCGAAAATGTTGTATACAAATGAGTGTTAGGAAAATCAATACCCTTATAGTATACTGGGTATCAGAGACTCAACTTGTATACAAGTTTCTTCCCCTCCATCATAATAGACGGATTTGACTCTTGTCAATGCTTGCTTGGGCTGCAACTTGTGTCTTTTCACGCAAATTTGCCGGATTATCCGGAACTGTTTTTCTCCAGCCTGAATCATGTATACTAATGATGACAATAGCCCAAAGAAAGTTGGAATAAGATGGATTTGAAACAGGAGATCATGAGTCAATTGAAGCACGAAATTCTCTCCCTCCAATTGGAGCCGGGAACCACCATCAGCGAAACCAATCTGTCCGAGCGCTTTCAGTTATCCCGCACCCCGATCCGGGACATTCTGAAGCAGTTGTCTCTGGAGGATTATATAAACATCTACCCGAAAAAAGGCAATGTAGTTTCCTTCATTGATCTGGACTCGGTGGAGCAAATCATCTATCTCCGTTGTACGGTGGAGAAGGAGATCATGAAAGAGCTGTCCTCCCATCTTCCGCTGAAAGGCTTGCACGAGTTGCGGGATATCCTCGCACTGCAGAAGGACTGCATCCATCGTGAGGAGGGCTTCGACCAATTCCTTCAATATGACGATGCCTTTCATAAGGCCATTTTCGATCTGGCCGGCCGCGCTTTCCTGTGGAATATTATCCAGCAATTCAATGTGCATTATGTGCGGTACCGCAAATTGCATATGCTGAAAAAGGACAAACTGATTGAGATTCAGCAGGAGCATCAGTTAATGGTCACCCACATGCTCAACCGGGAGGGCGACAAAATCGATGAGCTGTTGAACCACCATCTCCGTGCGGACATCAATTCCCTTTATTTCCAGGAGCACTTCGCCGAATTTATTAAGAGATCCCCCAAAATTTGAACTCTTCCATTAAAATTATTACAATAATTAAAAGGAGAGTGATCAAGTGAATTGTCCAATATGCGACAGCGTGAAGATGCGGGAAGTTGACAAAGATGGTGTGACCATTGATATTTGTCCCCAATGCAAAGGGGTATGGCTGGACCGGGGAGAACTGGATAAGCTGCTCAGTGGTGTGAAGGAAGTCCGGGAGGAATTCAACACGTGGCACCAAGAACGCTACCGGGATGACGACGACGATGATGACGACGACCGCCACAAGCACCAACGGGGCTACTATCCCGGCAATTCCACTGACCCGCACTACGGCAAGAAACAAAAGAAAAGAAGCTTTCTCGACAGCCTCGGCGACCTTTTCGAATAAACCATACAGCCAGCAGCCCGGTATGGGGTTGCTGGCTTTTGCATGCTCCCCGGAGTTCCCAAGGAGTCTGTATAAACATATTTCTTCCTGCCCGCATGCCATCTGTTTGTCCCATCCAACTGGAGGGTAAAGCAATGATAAACGGGAGCAGGAGGACTTCATATGGAGCTGCATAACGGCAGATTGTTCTGGGGAACCACTCAGGACCGGGAATTCCCGGTTGCCAGGAAAGAAAAGTCAGGTTATTACGATGTTATTATCGTCGGAGGGGGCATGTCAGGGGCCTTGTGCGCTTATACGCTTTCCGCGGCAGGCATGAGAATTGCCGTGCTGGACAAAGGGGTTATGGGCGCAGGCAGCACCCTGGCCAACACGGGCTTGATCCAGTTCTCCAATGATATCATGCTGCATAAGCTCATGGAGCAGATCGGGGAAGAGCGCGCCGTGCGCTTCTACAAGTTATGTGTACAGGCGGTGGACCATTTGGAGGAGGCGGCGTACAGGTTGGAGCAATCCTCCGATTTTATCAGAAGAAGCAGCCTCTATTATGCCAGCGGGGAAGCAGATGCCCCCCTGCTCCGCAAGGAATATGAGACCCTGGTCCGGCATGGCTTCCAGGCGGAATATTGGACCCGCAACTCGCTTATGGACAAGCTCCCCTTCGTAAAGCCTGCCGCCCTCGTCACCCGCGGGGATGCGGAACTGAACCCGTACCGGTTCATCCGGGGTTTGGTGAGGCTGTTGAACCGTAGAGGGGTCCATCTGTTCGAGCAGGCGGAAGTGACCGGACTTCAGGACCGGGCAACCCACCTGGAGCTGCAAACCTCTATCGGCAAGCTTCGCGGGGCGCATGTTGTTTTTACCACCGGATACAGCAATCCGCCGGGCTTAAGAGAAGCGGGAGTGGAGCTTAACCGCTCATACGCCATTGCCACCCGTCCGGTTGAAGGTCTCTCCAAGGCATGGAAAGACCGGATGCTCATCTGGGAAACAAGACGTCCCTACTTTTATATGAGAACAACCACCGATGACCGGATCATCGCCGGCGGACTGGATGAAGACAAGCCGGACGCTCCCCATGATCCCAGGTTGATTGAGGACCGTGCCCAACGCCTTAAGGAAGAAGTGGAAAGCCTGTTCCCCATGCTGACGATCACGGTAGACTTTGCCTGGGGAGCCGTATTCGGAGAGTCCCGGGATAATCTGCCGTTCATCGGCCGTCATCCTGCCCGGGACAGGGTCTACTATCTGTTGGGTTACGGCGGCAACGGAACCGTCTACAGCATGCTTGGCTCGGAAGTTCTGCGGGATCTGATTCTGGGGCGGCCCAACCGGGATGCAGAGATGCTGAGATTGGACCGGATGGCGCCTGATTCCTTCGGTTCCTACCGGCTATTCTCCTCCGGCCACTAGGGAGTGTCTGAAAACTCGCTTGAGGGCATCTTTCACCGCCTTTTCGCCCCTGGCTGCGTTACTTTCGCTTGACGTACCCCAGTACGCCTGCGCAAAAGTGCCTTGCCAGAAACAAAAAATCGGGGAAATCTGCTCCCCTCGGAGTTTTCAGACACTCCCAAGCGGATTGGGCTTGCCGGCCTCAAGCAGCGCTCTGTTCCTGGCAAGGAAGAACGATTGGATGCACAGCAGGATGCCTGTGAACAGCAATAGCCATTCAATGGCAACCACATCGGCGATGGGACCGAACACCAGCATGCCCAGAGGCATCATGGAACTGCTGATCATACCAAAGACACCGAACACCCGTCCGATATAATCCTTGTCCACCTTCTCTTGCAGCATAACCATGGACGGAGTGTTGAACAAGGGCATGGCCACGCCGAACAAGCTCATAAAACCCAGGTAAATCCAGAAGACGGGTACCAACCCAAGAGCAACCGTACAGATCCCCATGGTCAGACAGCTCAGGGCCATGTTGTGAACCTTGTTCTTGAAGCCGCCCCAAGAAGCCATAAGCAGTCCTCCCAGCATCATGCCGATGGAGAACGTAATTTCAATGCCCACCAGCCGCCAGACCTCCTCGCCGAAGCTCCGCGCGACTTGCAGGGGAGTAAGAAAGGCCGCGGGAGCGGCGAAGACGAAGAAGAAGGCGCAGAAGATGAAGAACTGCTTGATAAAAGCATGCTTGCCAATATACCGCAGCCCTTCCCGCATATCGTTGAAGTAGCTGTTCTCCTGTTTTTGCGCCACTCTCGCATGGTCGGGAACCTGAAGAAACAGCACCAGTGTAAGAATGGCCACCGCCGCGGTGATCACATCAATAAAGAAGATCATTTCAATTGCTGCAACGGTCAACAGCGCCCCGCTTGCCATAGGGGCAAGCAGCATGATAAGCGCCTGAATACTGCCGTTGATTCCGTTCACCTTCGTCAGCTTGTCCTCGGGCACCAGTTGGGGCAGCATTGCGCTTACGGTAGGCGTATGAACGGCAGAACCCAGCGCCCGGATCGATGAGATGACAAAAAGCAGCCACATGGCCTCATAACCAAGCAGGAACAGCACCGCCATAATCAATGTAGACAGGGCGATAACGCTGTCGGCCAAAATGATCAGCCGCTTGCGGTTGTAGCGGTCCGCCCATACTCCCGCAAACGGAGACAGCAGGAAAGTAGGGACAAAGCCGCAGACGATGGAGATGGTCATCATGACTCCCGATTGGGTTTCCAGCGTGATGTACCACATAATGGCATATTGAACCAGGGCCGATCCGAACAGCGAGATGGTTTGGCTGGTCAGAAAGAGAGCAATATTCTTTTTCCAATTCATGTGCATACGCAGCGTGTTCCCCGTTTCTTTATTTAGTGTAGACCCATGCAGACCACTATTGTATCATAAACCATTCTTATCATGCTCCTCCGCCTTCTTCCTCGCCCGGAACCGGCGTACCTTGATCAGGTTGCCGCACATCTTGTCGTCGCAATAACGCTTGGAGCGGTTGCGCGTATCATCGTAATAGACCCACAGACAATCCGGATTCTCACAGATGCGGATGCGGGAGAGCTCCTTTTCCAACAGGACGCCGGCGAAAGAAGCCGCAATCTCCGACATGATCTGTTCCCAGCCCGTATAAAGCGGCACCAGAGTGATTCTTCGCCCGGCATCGCCGCTGCCTGCAATCTGCCGGATTGCCGGTCCCTTGCTCATATACAGATTTAACCGCTCTATCAGTGCCTGCTCGATAACAGCGCCCTGTACAAGCTGCTGGACGGCGGCCCACAGGCAGCCGCGAAGCTGCTTCAGCTGCGCCAGAGTCGTGGGATCAGGAGGCAGGGGAGCTTCCAGGGCATGCTCCTGCATCCACTGGCCCAGCCACGCCGGCTCCTCCAGCCGGTCCCGGTCCTTGCTGCGGTCTCCGGTCCGCCAATCCCGCCAATAGCTGTTGATAAAGTCGTCCCACAACACCTTAAATCCGTCCCCTCTTTATCCGGTATTCTTTTTAGATTGTAACAGTTCAAAAAAGCTTATGCCAGTTACTTGAACCTGAATCAAAAAAATGATATGGTTTTTATGTAACTAACTTAACTAATTTAGCTAGTTACAACATGCCTTAACGAATATTAATACAGGAGGGCAACATGGAATCTATGATTCACGAAGTCTTACTGGAAAATTGGGATTATGCCATGGATACGGAGGACTGGTGGCCGCCGCTTGCCACTGCTCTGAATGGCGTAGACAGCACGGAGGCGGGCTGGAAGCCCCAGGGGGGAAACGTCAATTCCATCTGGGAGACGGTCAATCACTTGACGTTTTACAAGGAGCGGCTGCTGCGCAAGCTTGCGGGCCTGCCCCAACTGCCCGACTTGGAGAATAACGAAGCCACCTTCACAGTCGCGGCTGCCGGGGAAGAAGCCTGGGAACAGGCGGTTTCCAAGCTGAAGTCCGTGCATGCCTCTCTCCGGAAGGTCATTGTGGAGCTAGGCGGAGCCGCCTTTGACCAGAATGGCGGGGACCAATCCCCCGGCAAGAAACTGATGAGCCTGATTCAGCATGATGCCTACCATACGGGCCAGATCATCCTGCTCCGTAAGCTGCAGAACTCATGGCCGTCCAACCGCAGCTTTTAATAAACTCCCTGCGGGCCAAGCTATCAAGCCCCGCTTCCGCACTTTTGCCTGTACAGGCGGCGGAAACGGGGCTCTTTGCCTGCACTTGCCAAACGATCTCTCGGCCACATATAATCGATTAGACGGACATCGAACGAGATAGAGGAGAGCTGCAGGATGCAATTTCAAATTAGCCGGGAGCTGGACCCTGTCTTCGAAACAGCGGGACTGCTGTACATCAGCTCCCGTTATGAGGACTATAAGAAGAATATGATTGCCGAGCTCACCGAGCTGGGAACCGACGGAGAGCAGTTTTATCATAAACACCTGAAGGTTGTAGAGAAATACATCCAAGCCTTTACCCGTCACCGGTCAGCCTCTGATCAGGCCGGCTTCTTCTTCGGAGTGGACAGCGACCCATTCGTGCTGGCGCTGATCTGTCTGATCTGTGAGAACCGGGACTGGATGACCTCCCTTGACGGAGTTGCGGATGAGTATATTCGCTTCGAGCTGCTGAAGGCGCTGCACTCGGGGGATCTTGCCCGTGATTTGCCTCTTGAACAGATTAGGACGCTGGAGGATACGGTTGCGTTCTTGAAGAAGCTTCCCATCCAAGAAGGAAGCAAGTGGAGGCTCTTGTCCGTGCTCCATCAGCCCAAGCAACAGCTCCGGACTTTTATTGACCTTGTAGCGGGCAATCTTCCCGCCTATCACAAAGCGGTCAAGGAGGTGGAGAAGCCCCTTGAGAAGCTGCTTCAGCAATTTGCGGAATTGGCATCCGGGCAGGAGGACAAGAGCTTTTTCAATATAAAAAAGACCTTCTCCCAAGACTCCACCGTGAATCCCACTCTGATCATGCCTGTGGTAGCCATCATATTCGAGAAGATGTGCTACTATGGACTGTTTACGGATTCCCTTCTTAAGCCGGGCAGGCTGCATGCCCCCTCCAGAGAGGCCCTGCAGTTGAAGCTGAAGGCCCTAAGCGACAAGAGCAAGCTGCAAATTCTAAGCTCTCTCAAAGTAAGTCCCAAATACAATCTGGAGATAGCCGAGCAGCTGGGGCTCACCGCCGCGACCATGTCCCATCATATGAACGTCCTGCTGGCCTGCGGATTGGTGAGCGTGGACAAGCGGGACGGAAGGGTATATTACCATCTGCAGCAGGAGAACATCCGGCAGTTCATCAGCGATCTGGAGCATACCTTACTCTAAGCTTGAGCTCGAAGCTCCCTAATTGGCAGAGGAGCTTCCTCTTCATGAATTAGATATTTATCTAATATTATTGACAAACATCAGATTATCATGATATCTTGATCATAATAATTCGATGAGTATCTAATACATTAGAAGAGAGGTGCCCTTATGAGGAATGATTTGAAAGATAACAAACTGTTGGTGGCGGCCACTGTGCTTTTCAGCATCCTCACCTCCGCCGCAGGAGCATTAATTGCCGTTATTCTGCAGAAAGTAATCGACGCCGCGGCAGACGGGGATATGGGACTGTTCCAGCGGACGCTGCTCCTGTCAGTGTTGTATCTGCTGGGGTTGGGAGTGCTCAGCTACATCTATTCCTTATGCAGCAAGATCCTGATCCGCAATCTGACAAAGAGTCTGCGCAGAAGAGTATTCCACGGCATCTTCAGGCGCAACCACCAGGACTTCACCTCTGCCAACACGGCAGACTATCTCTCCAGCCTCACCAATGACACCAAGCTCATTGAGGAAAACTATATATTGCCCCTCCTCGCCATTGTGCAAAGTATTGCCGTGTTTTTCGTTTCCCTGGTCACCATGCTGTTCTACAGCCCTTTGGTAACCGCCTGTCTGGCGGGCAGCATAATCGTGATGCTGGTGGCGCCGAGTCTGTTCGGCAAGGCGCTGCAGAACCGGCAGGACGCTTTCTCGGGACAAATGGCAGTATTCACCTCCAAGCTTAAGGATCTGCTGGCGGGTTATGAGGTCATCAAGTCCTACCGGATGGGCCGCCATACCGCCGGGAAATTCGAGCGGGAGAACAACGCCGCTGCCAATGCCAAGTTTGCCGCCGACAAGCTGTTTGCCGCCAATGAGAGCGTCTCGGAGATGCTGGCCGGCTTGAGCCAGTTCTCTGTCATCTTTATCTCCGCTTATCTGATCATCACCGGACATATTACCATGGGGACCTTAATCGCGCTGGTCCAGTTGAGCAACGGCTTCGTCGGCCCCGTTATGATGATGATGCAGAATCTGCCCAAAGTCCAGGGGATCAAGCCCGTCATCAGCCGCCTCAACGCCTTGGCCGATTATGAGGACACTGCGTTCACGGGAAAGACTGCACCTGTATTCCAGAGCAGCGTGGAAGCAAACAATCTGAATTTTACCTATCTCCCGGGCCAGCCGGTGCTGGCAGACATCAATCTCGTCTTGCAGAAAGGCAGGAAATATGCCGTTGCCGGACGCAGCGGCTGTGGAAAATCAACGTTAGTGAAGCTCCTGACAGGATATTATGCCGGGTTCGAAGGCCGCATCGCCTTTGACGGGACGGATATCAAGCATCTGGATGTAGAGCAGTTGGGCCGGATGGTATCTACGATTCACCAGAATGTCTATATGTTCGATACCGATATCCGGAATAACATCTGTCTGTACCGGGATTTCCCGGAGCAAGAGCTCACAGCCGCGCTGGAGGGCGCCGGGGTAAGCCTGTTTCTGGAGCAGATGCCCGACGGATTGCTGTCCCCGGTGGGGGAGAACGGTTCCAGCCTGTCCGGGGGCCAGCGTCAGCGGATCGCGGTGGCCCGGGCACTGATTCAAGGCACTCCCTTCCTGATTCTGGATGAAGGAACTTCGGGGATCGACAGGCAGACCGCCTATGATATCGAAAGCCGTCTGCTGGCCCAAGCGGATCTCACCCTGATCACCATCACCCATGACATGAATGAGGAACTGCTTGGCCGCTACGATGAGATATTCTACATGGACCAAGGCCGCATTGCGGAGAGGGGCAGCCTGCAGCAGCTGCTGGAAGGGGGCAACGGTTTTGCCGACTTCTTTACTCTGCAGAAAAGAACAACGGGAAACGCCTTATGACCCCGTCTGTCCGACGAAGGTGACATGGATCTGCACGATTTCGGAGCGGCTGCCCAGCCGGATGGGCGGCCCCCAGAAGCCGAAGCCGGAGGTAACCACCGAATGCAGGGATTCCTTCTTCAAATATCCCCAATCATTCTCATAGATGGCGCGGGTAATCAGGTGGGCCGGGGCAATCTGCCCCCGGTGCGTATGCCCGGAGAGCATCAGGTCCACGCCGTTGTCCCGGGCAATCCCCAGGTCATAGGGTTGATGATCCATCAGCAGGATCGGACGGCTGCGGTCGGAGTCCTTCATCAGATCCGCCAGCTCCAGGCGGTCTGACTCCGTCCGGTCCTTGCGCCCAATGAGCTCAAGCTTCCCGCCGATGATAACGGACTCATCATAGAGCACACGCATATTGCTTTTTTCCAACGCTTCAATTAACACTTCCATGCGTCCTCTGTATTTGTCATGGTTCCCCAGGGAAGCATAGACCCCGTATGGGGCCTCAATCCCGGCGATAATCTCGCCAATGCCGCTGTCCACAAACGCGTCCAGATCATCATCGATGATATCCCCCGGATAGAGCACCAGATCCGGCTCCAAGGCATTAATCTCCTCCACCATGCGCCGGGCATGGGAAGGGCCGGAGAGCAACCCGAAGTGCATGTCTGCGGCCATGACAATATTCAGCTCCTGCAAGCCCTCCACCGGCTTGTCAATCTGCAGCTCATACTTGCGGACGACAGGACTGTAGGCGTTGAAGGAGCCGTACCCCATAAGCGCTATCAGAATAATCAGGGTCAGGAGGCCTGCCCGTTGCTCGAACCGGCGGCGGGGCAGCCTGGTCAATCTCAACAGCCAGAGGCTCAGATGAACCAGCGGCACCAGCATAAGCAGCAGGGAGAAGACTGCCATCCAATAAGCCCCGATGATGCTGATGAGGGTGACATCGCCGAGCATCTGCCCCCAAATAAACGAGGTGGCGAAGAAAACCAGCGCCACGATGTAGAAGATACGGAACCACCTGGACGGAACCGCCGGTTTGATCCAGCTCCAGCCGCTTCTGCCTATGTAGAAAACCAGCAAACCATACACAATTAAGATTCCAATGGCTATGAGGATAAACATGCTTCTGCCGCTCCTTGTCGCAATCCTATGATTTCAGGCACTGCCGCCGGAATATCCCCGCTTCCCGTCTCTGCCTGCCATGCAGGCAACGTCTGCCCTCCCTGCCATGCGGCATCCTCTTAATTGCCTGCCATGCAGGCATCTTCTTGTCCTGCTCCTGGCGGCAGGAAGCTAAGAAGAAAAGCCACCCTGCACGGATGGCCTCGGAACCGGATTTACGCGTGTACCTGCATCTATTGTCCCATAATCCGCACCCATTGACAAATGTCTGCGATTCGCCGGGGCGTCTCGAATTCGGAGGCGAATTTGCGCGGGGCCGCATTGGCCCATTGTATGCGAAATTTCATACACAATGGCCCCGCCAGCCCCTCCGCTAGCCCATTCTATGCGATATTTCATACAGATTGGGCCAATGACGGAAGGCTACTGCAGGGTGGTCAAATACTCCTCCAGCCGGTCCCAGGTTTCCGTGATGCCCTGTTCCATCCCCATCTTCAACACTTCCTGGAGCGCCTGGGGAGATTCGAAGATGGAGCGGCAGATGATCCTTGTCTTCCCTTCCTGCTCCTGGAATGCCATGTGAATATCGGAGGGAGGCATACCTTCCGCTTCATTACCCTCCTCATCGGAGAAGTAGTCCGTATAGACAATAGTGCCTGGTTCGTCAATCTCCCTGTATACCGCCTTGCCCCAGGATTCCATACCGTAGAACTCTCCCTGGTTCTCATCCATACATTTCATGCAATAATGCCACACGCCGCCGGGACGGAAATCCACATTGCACACGGTAACTTCCCAGCCCCGCGGTCCCCACCACATCTTCAGATGCTCCGCCTCCGAAAAAGCGCGGAATACCAGCTCCCGGGGAGCAGAAAACTCCCGCTCCAAGATATAAGCCGCGCCTTCGACCTTAGTAACCATTTTATGGGACATAATGGGTCCTCCTTAAAAGTTTTGAGTGCTATTGCCATTGGAATGGCTGCCTCACACCTCCGCTTCCCCGCTTGCCTCCCAGCGCCCAATCTCCTCGCGCACCCGGGGAGCCACCTGGGTGCCCAGAAGCTCAATTGCCTTCATAACCTCATCATGAGGCATGCTGCCAACGGGAATATGGAGGAAAAACCGGGTAATGCCCACATTCTTGCGGAGATCGATGATCTTGCGGGCCACATAATCAGGATCGCCCACATACAAGGCGCCCTCCAGGCTGCGGGCAGCATCATAAGTGGAGCGGTCATAGTGGCTCCAGCCACGCTCCCGGCCAATTACATTCATAGCAGCCTGGGTGGACGGGAAGAACCTGTCGGCCGCAGTCTGGGCATCCCCGGCAATAAACCCGTGGGAGTGGGAAGCCACGGGCAGCCGCGACACATCATGTCCGGCCTGCTCTGCAGCCTGCTTATAGAGCCGGACCAGCGGCGCAAATTGAATGGGACGCCCGCCGATAATCGCCAGCACCAGCGGCAGACCCAGCAGACCGGCGCGAGCCACTGACTCCTGATTGCCTCCGCTGCCAATCCACACCGGCAGCGGATTCTGCACGGGACGGGGATAGACCCCGAGATTGTTAATGGCGGGACGACTGCCCCCTCCGCCCCACGTTACCTTCTCCGATGCCCGGATCTTCAGAAGCAGCTCCAGCTTCTCATCGAACAGGGCATCATAATCATCCAGCTTGTATCCGAACAAGGGGAAGGATTCCACGAAGGACCCGCGGCCAGCCATAATCTCCGCCCGCCCCTCCGAGATTCCGTCCAGCGTGGCGAATTCCTGGAAGATGCGCACCGGGTCGGCCGAAGACAGCACCGTAACGGCGCTGGTCAGCCGGATCCGCTTGGTCCGGGAAGCTGCCGCGGCCAGCACCACCGCCGGAGAGGAAGCCGCATAATCCTGGCGGTGATGCTCACCTACCCCATACACATCCAATCCCACCTGATCGGCAAGAACGATCTCCTCCACAACCTCCCGCAACCGCTCGGCATGACTGATTACCTGGCCGGTATGCACATCCGGCGTTGTCTCCACAAACGTGCTGATCCCTATTTCCACAGTGAATCCCTCCCGCTTCATCTATATTGAACCCTCACAGCTTTTGCATTTCTTGCCGACATATTACCATCACGCCACATTTTCCGTCAAATTTGCCGAGCATGGATCAAAGCAAAAAAAATAGAGCCCCTTTTTGCAGGATGCCCTAACTGCCCTAAATAATATAAAGAAGCTTCTATAAGCTTCATTCTTGATCAAACGGAACGTCCGACACCAACACCGCGTACATGGGACATGTGTCCTGAGCCTCCAGCAAATCCTGGTACAGGTCCTCGGGAATCGCCACAACCCCGCGGTTGCCGTCTTGCTTAAAGATCACGACCGCTCGGTTGTCCTCATCCAGATCGTAGATGTCCGGGGCGACGGTGGCACAAGCCGCACAGGAGAGACAGTCCTCATTGATCACCCGGGTGTACTTTGCCATTAGGATTCCTCCCTAAAAGTTTTTCGCTTACGAAGAAGCGCAGCAAGTAGTAGAAAAACTGGCTTCGGAAGCATCAACTGTGTTTTTGCGCCAGCAAAAACTGGCTTCGGAAGCATCAACTGTGTTTTTCGCTTACGAAGAAGCGCAGCAAGTAGTAGAAAGTAGAAAAACTGCCCTCGGAAAGAAAGCGCTTATAAGTCAGAAAAATTGCAATGTTCCATCTTTAGAATAACTCCAATTTTATTGATCGACAGTATCATTTTTCACACCTTGGCAAGAAAAACTCTCTTTTCAAACGACACAGATGTGACTTTTGTAACATCCTAATCATTGAGTTAAGCATAACATAGATCGTAGAAATAATTAGTGTCAGGTTTAACTCATTATAAAGGCGGAAGATTCAGACAGCCGATGGAGGGAGGGATAAAATGATAGCGGACTGGGCAAGTATAGGAGGTATATTGGTTATTGCGTTACTCTTCCCCATCATCATTCTAGCTGTTTCAGCATTGATCCGATCAAGAAGAAAAGCCGCCTTATATAAGTATACAACGTATGAATGCGGTCCTGAAACAGAAGGAGACACTTGGGTACAATTTAAGGCGAATTACTTTATGTATGCTCTGCTGTTCGTAGCGTTTGATGTTGAAACCGTTTTCCTTTATTTGTGGGCCGTGAAAATTCATGATTTCGGATTATTTGTTTTTGCGGAAATTTTCCTCTTCATCATGATCCTGGTTATCGGACTTATCTATGACTGGAAGGAAGGAGCATTAGAATGGGAATGACCAACGAAGAAGCACAAGTAGAGCTTGAGAAACAGGGCGTATTTATTTCCACCATGGACACGATCTTCAATTATGCGCGTTCCCGTTCCTTGTGGCCTCTAACCTTCGGGCTTGCCTGCTGTGCAATCGAGATGATGGCAGCCGGTGACAACCGGTATGACATTTCCCGGTTCGGCTACGAAGTCTTCCGGGCTTCTCCCCGGCAAGCGGATGTGATGATTTTGGCGGGGACGATCACCAACAAGATGCAGCCATTGGTGGAGCGTCTGTGGGATCAGATGCCGGAGCCCAAATGGGTGGTGGCCATGGGCAGCTGCGCCATCAGCGGAGGCCCCTTTGTGGATTCATACAGCGTAGTTAAAGGTGCGGATACCTTCCTGCCCGTCGATGTTTACATCCCCGGCTGCCCGCCCCGTCCGGAAGCGTTGATGCACGGACTTTTGCAGCTGAGAGACAAGGTTGCCAATCCCAAGGTGGTGCAGGTGAACAAACATGGACAATAACAGCTTCTTGCCGGCTTTAGCAGAGAAAATAAACCATAAACATGAGGCGCTTGTGGAAATTGTGGAAGATGCGCTGGATGCCACGGTGCAAGTGGATTCCGCACATATCGTTAAATTGATGACAGAGCTTAAGGAGCAACACGGCTACAACATGCTGTTCAACGTAACGGCGGTTGATTATCCGGAGCACTTCGCGGCGGTTTATACGGTAGTCGCAAGCACCGGTAACCGTCCGTTGACCGTTAAGGCCATGCTGGCGAAGGATCGGCCGGAGATTGATTCCCTTTGCGGTGTCTTCAAAGCAGCCAATGTTCAAGAGCGGGAAACATACGATTTAATGGGCATCCGCTATCTGAACCATCCCAATCTGACGCGGGTGCTGTTGCCGGACGACTTCACAGGGCATCCGCTGCGCAAGGATTATGCGGCAACTTAAGCGGCAATAACGTGTAGAGGAGGTGCATCCATGATCAAAACGCAGGAAATAAAAATTAACATGGGACCGCAGCATCCCAGTACCCACGGAGTCTACCGCTGCATCCTCTCCCTGGACGGAGAAACCGTTACCCATGCGGAGAACGTTGTAGGCTACCTGCACCGCGGGATTGAGAAGCTGGCCGAATCGCGGACTTACACCCAGTTTATTCCGTATACGGACCGGTTTGATTATATATGCGCGTTGTTGAATGAGATCGGCTACGTGGAAGCGGTAGAGAAGCTGGGCGGCATCGAAGTGCCCGAGAGAGCCAAGTACATCCGGGTGATTATGGGTGAAATTAACCGGATAGCCAACCACTTGCTGTATATCGCCTCCTATGCGCTGGATTTCGGGGGCTTCACACCGTGGATGTATCTGTTCCGCGACCGGGAGAGATTATTGGACCTGATGGAGATGGTAACCGGCGGCAGACTGACCATGAACTATATGCGGATTGGTGGAGTCGCGGCCGACTTGCCGGAGGCCTTCTTCCCGGGAATCCGATCCTTCCTGGACGATTTCCCCAAGCTGGTGCAAGAATACTACGACATCTTCCTGGGCAATGAAATCATGTGGGGAAGAGCGAAGGGTGCAGGAGTTCTCAGCAAAGAGATGGCTTTGGAATACGGAGTGACCGGCCCCAACCTCCGTGCATCCGGTGTAGGCTTCGATCTGAGAAAAGAAGAGGGCTCCTTCTACAACCGTTTCGATTTCCAGGTTCCCGTGCGCGAGGGCGGTGACAGCTATGACCGTCTTATTCTGCGTGCCCTTGAGATGCAGGAAAGCGCCAAGATCATAGCCCAAGCGTTGGAGCAGCTGCCTGCCGAAGGACCCATTATCGCCAAGGTGCCGAAGGTATTCAAGCCTGCCGCAGGCGAAGTGTTCCACAGGGTTGAGGCTGCGAAGGGCCAGCTGGGATATTATGTGGTCAGTGATGGAACCACCAAGCCGTACCGGGTCCATGTCCATTCCCCTTCATTTGTGGGTCTTGGCATGTTTCCCGAGATTTGCAAGGGTCATAACATTCAGGATGCGGTGGCCATTTTTGCTTCCATAGATATTGTACTAGGTGAGGTTGACCGGTAATCCTTAGCGGGATGTAGGGAGGGACGCAGGAAATGTTCAATGATCTGTTTCGCAATATGGCCGATGCCCTCCGGGAGTGGCTGACAGGCCTCGGTATTTCCGATGGGGTTACTGGCGCTTTGATGGGCGGCATCGGAATATTATCCGTGTTGATTTTTGTGCTTTTGAACGTAATTTATTTGATTTACCTGGAAAGAAAGGTGTCTGCTTTCATTCAACTGCGGCTCGGTCCGAACCGTGTCGGTCCAAGAGGGCTGTTCCAGACGGTAATGGATGCCATCAAGCTGCTGGTTAAGGAAGATATTATTCCCAAGGCCGTTGACAAATGGGTGTTCGTCGGCGCCGCGGCCATCGTATTCATGCCCATCGTGATGACCTTGGCGGTTATTCCCTGGGGAGAGGGACTGGCTCCGGCCAATCTCAACATCGGTGTTCTGTATTTCATCTCCATCTCCTCCATCGGCACCATCGCCTTCCTGATGGCCGGCTGGGGCTCCAACAACAAATGGTCCCTGATCGGCGGAATGCGTACGGTAGCGCAGATGATAAGCTACGAGATTCCGCTGGCCTTCTCTATTCTTGGGGTGGTCATGATGGTAGGCTCGTTCAATCTTACCGATATCGCCGAAGCCCAAGACAAGGTTTGGTTCATTATTCCCCAGATCGTCGCCTTCATTATCTTCTTCATCGCAGGAACGGCAGAATTAAACCGGGCCCCCTTCGATATGCCTGAAGCAGAGCAGGAGCTGGTTGCCGGGGTGTTCACCGAATACACCGGGATGCGCTGGGCCATGTTCTTCCTGGCTGAATACGCAGGCATGATCTCCTTGTCTGCTCTGGGAGCTACTCTGTTCCTGGGCGGATATGCGGCACCCTTCGGTCTTACCTTTATTCCCGGCTATATCTGGCTGGTGGTGAAAATCTATTTCTTCATTCTGATGTTCATGTGGGTGCGCTGGACGTTCCCGCGGATCAGAGTGGATCATCTGATGGCGTTCAGTTGGAAAATCTTAATTCCGGTATCCTTGGGCAACGTGGTTTTGACCGGACTGGGCATTTATCTTTATCGTGTATGGGGGGGATAATATATGTACGGACAAGGTTTGTTGACGGGTCTGAAAACTACCTTTAAAGCCTTCTTCTCGAAGAAGCTGACAGAACAGTATCCGGAATTCCGACCTGTTCTGCCCCCGCGCTCCAGAGGAAGATTCGATTTGATTGAAGACAAGTGCATTGCCTGCGGCCTATGCGCAAGCGCCTGCCCCAATCATGTTATCGCGCTTGAGAGTGTACGGGACGAAGAAACCAAGAAGAAGAAACTGACGGCATACACTATGGCGATGGAACAGTGCTTGTATTGCGGCTTCTGTGTCGAGGCCTGCCCCACCGATGCCCTGCAATCCAACCAATCCTTTGAGCATGCCGTGTATTTCCGCAGAGATATCAATGAGGATATGCTGAAAAAGAGGTGATGATGTTGACCAGCATCGTTTTTTACATTTTCGCGGCCGTAATCGTCGCTTCCGCCCTGGCTGTGGTTCTGATGAAGAACCTGGTCCACGCTGCGTTATATCTGGTAGCGGCGTTCGTGGGCGTCGCTGCCATGTATGTATTGCTGGAAGCCGAATTTCTCGCGGTCGTCCAGATATTGGTTTACGCCGGGGCCGTTGCGATTATTATCGCCTTCGGTCTCATGCTGACGCGCCGCACGACCATGAGCGAGACCAGCGGCTTCAATACCCAGAAGCGGTGGGCTGCCGTGACCGGCGCCGTTCTCTTCGGCATCATCGCCTTCCTGTTTGCAAGAACGGATTGGAACGTGAAGGAGGGCGCATCTTCGACTTCCGTGACCGAAGGAATTTCCGAATTAATGTTCGTGGATTATGTCATTGCCTTTGAGACCATTGCCATTCTGCTGTTGATTGCCATGGTGGGTGCGATTGTGATTGCGAAAGAGGTGAAGAAACGCCGTGATAACGCTTAATCATTTTCTGATATTGGGCGCTCTGGTCTTCAGCATCGGATTGTACGGGGTTCTGGCCAAGAAAAACGTGATTGCCGTGCTCATGTCCATCGAGCTGATGCTCAATGCCATTAATCTCAATTTGGTGGCCTTTGCCAAATATACGACTCCCGGACAATTCGCCGGCCATGTGTTCGCCATCTTCATTATCGGCGTTGCCGCGGCCGAGATCGCCATCGGCTTGGCGTTGGTCATCGCCGTGTACCGTGACCGGGAAACAACGAATCTGGATGATTTTAATTGGCTGAAGTGGTGATGTCTACTTATGAAGGTAGGTGCTATAACGGATGATCGATTTTGCCTTACAGAATGCGTGGCTCGTGCCACTGCTTCCAGCTATAGCCTTTGCCGTAATTGGACTGTTTACGATGTCCTTGCCCAGGCTTAGCGCTTGTATAGCCCTTGCCTTTATGTCCGCTTCCTTTATCCTTGCCATTATGGTGGGGATCGGAGTGCTTAACGATGCGGAACTGATCGAAAAACCGCTGGAATACGCCAGCACCTGGTTCTCCATGCCCGGCCTGACCATCGAGATGGGCGTATTGATCGACCCCATATCGGCGATGATGCTGTTCGTGGTGACTCTGGTCTCGCTGCTGGTGCAAATTTACTCGTTGGGCTATATGAAGGATGATCCGGGATTTGCGCGCTTCTACGCCTTCCTCTCCCTGTTCTCCGCCACCATGCTGGGATTGGTCATCTCCAATAACCTGCTGCAGATGTTTATCTTCTGGGAGCTGGTGGGCTTGTGCTCCTACCTGCTGATCGGATACTACTATCATAAGCATTCCGCCCGCGAAGCGGCCAAGAAAGCGTTCATGACCACCCGGATCGGCGACTTCGGTCTGCTGCTGGGCATCCTCTTCCTGCAAATCTTCTTCGACACCTTGAATTTTGCCGAGCTGGCGGAGAAAATCCCGGTATTCAGCACCTTCGGTGTGTCAGCGGGGGCGTTGACGCTCGTAGGCATTCTGCTGTTCCTGGGACCTGTCGGCAAATCCGGCCAATTCCCTCTGCATGTGTGGCTGCCAGATGCCATGGAAGGGCCGACGCCGGTCAGCGCCCTGATTCACGCGGCAACCATGGTTGTAGCAGGGGTATACTTAGTTGCCAGAATGCTGTTCCTGTTCGCCGAGCTTCCCGAGGCGGCGGCCTTGATTGCCTGGGTAGGCGGCTTTACTGCGCTGTTCGCAGCTACCATAGCGGTGGCCCAGGTAGAGTTGAAGAAAATTCTCGCCTATTCCACTGTCAGCCAGCTTGGCTTCATGATGCTGGCCCTTGGTGTAGGCAGCACAAGCGCCAGCCTGTTCCACCTCATGACCCATGCCTTCTTCAAGGCGCTGCTGTTCCTCGCGGCGGGCAGTGTGCTCCATGCGCTGCACGGCAAGGTCAGCATTTGGGAGATGGGCGGGTTGAAGAAGAAGATGCCCGTTACCGCTGGAGCTTTTCTCGTAGGCGGCTTGGCCATAGCGGGGATTCCCCCCTTCTCGGGCTTCTTCAGCAAGGACGAGATTCTGGTGGTGGTCAAGGATTACAACGTGGGCTTGTATCTGATTGCTGCGGTTACCGCCTTCCTGACGGCCTTCTACATGTGGAGAATGATCTTCGTGACCTTCTTCAATGAAGAGAAGGCTGACAATCATGCCCATGAATCTCCCTTGTCCATGAGAATTCCCTTGTATGTGCTGGGCTTCCTGGCTATTGTCGGCGGTCTGGTGGGAACTCCCTGGACGCCGAAGAGCTGGAACTTCTTCTACTGGGTACGGACGGGTGAATACCATGCCCTGCATGCCCACTTCGACGTGATCGCCACTTCGGTGTTGCTTGCCGCGGCAGGAATCGGCTTGGCCTATTGGATCTATGTCCGGGGCGCTGCCGCCAACCGGGCCGGATTGCTGGCGGAACGCTTCCGTCCCGTGCACACATTGCTGTACAACAAATACTACATCGATGAATTCTACATGTGGATCAACCGGATGGTTGTAGGGGGAGTCTCCGCTGCTGTCTACTGGTTTGACATCCATGTTGTGGATACCATCGTCAATGGTCTGGGCAAAATATCTCTATGGCTCGGCTCCACCTTCCGCAAAGCTCAAACCGGACGGATGCAGCAATATGCCCTGATCATGTTCGTGGCGATCATCCTGATTGTCCTGGTCTTGGTCATAGCAGACCCGGCCTCAGCAACAAACGGATTGGGAGGTGGAAAATAATGGGCCTGCTTACGTCATTATTTCTGGCTCCGCTTATTGGCGCTTTTATAATCATCTTCATCCCCAAGGATGAGGTCAAGGCTGTCAAGCTGGTAGCAGCGCTGTCCGCCCTGGTTTCTCTGGTGGTGGCCTTATACGCTTACTTCGCTTATGACAAGGCCGCAGGCGGCCTGCAGTTCGTGGAGAACTTCGCCTGGACCACCGACCTGGGTGTCAGCTACTTCCTGGGTGTGGACGGAATCAGCCTGCCCATGGTGCTCCTGACCGCTCTGATCGGCTTCACCTCCATCTATGCCTCCTGGGGCGAGAACAAGCGCCCGAAGGAATTTTTTATCCTGCTCCTGATTCTGATCGCCGGGGTGATGGGCACCTTCGTGGCCCAGGACATCTTCATCTTCCTGTTGTTCTATGAAGTGGTGGTTATCCCCATCTATATCATGGTCATTATCTGGGGCAGCAGCAAGCGGGTGACCAAAGAGTATTCCGCGATGAAGCTGACGATTTATCTGCTGGTGGGAAGCGCCTTCCTGCTGGCGGGCATGATTGCCTTGTACGTGAAGGCCGGCGCCTCCACCTTCAGCATCCCGGAGATCGCCGCCATGGATTTCAGCGAATCCACCCAGATCTTCCTGTTCTTCTTCCTGCTGGTGGGCTTCGGCTCCCTGCTCTCCATGTGGCCGTTCCACTCCTGGTCTCCTGACGGCTATGCGGGAGCGCCTACGGCTGTGAGCATGATCCATGCCGGGGTATTGAAGAAAATCGGCGGGTATGGCCTGATCCGGATCGGTCTCGCGATTCTGCCCCTTGGCGCCAAGTTCTGGGCCCCTTATATTGTAGGCCTGGGCGTAATCGGAGCCGTATACGCCAGCTTCGCCGCTCTGAAGCAGCGGGATCTGAAGTATATCGTCGGTTATTCCAGCGTGGCTCACATGGGCTTTGTGCTGATCGGGATCGCCGCCATGAACGTAATCAGCGTGAACGGCGCCATTGCCAACATGTTCGCGCACGGCGTGATGGCCGCCTTGTTCTTCGCCATGATCGGTTATGTCTACGGCAAGACGCATACCCGCAATGTAGACGAATTGGGCGGGTTGGCCCATCAGCTGCCCAAGGTAGCCACCGGCTTCGTGATTGCCGGGATGGCCTCGCTGGGTCTGCCGGGTCTTATCAGCTTCGTGCCGGAGTTCACCATCTTCGTGGGGGCCTGGTCTGAAGCAGCTTACAGGCCCATGGTGATCTTCGGGATCGCCAGCATTATTCTTACTGCCATGTACAACCTGCGGTTAATCGCCACCTCCATGTTCGGCCCGAGAAAAGCCCAATATGACAGTGTGCCCGATGCCAGAGGCGCCGAGCTGGTTCCTCTGTTTCTGCTGGGAGCCGTCATTATCATCGGAGGGCTGTTCCCTTCCCTGTTGACGGATATGGTCAATTCGGGAGTCGATACCCTGATGGCCAAGATCGCTGAAGTCCTACCGGTGGGAGGGAGCAACTAATGCTGGATTTCCAGATTGATTTTTCTGTCATATTGGTGGAGGTCCTGCTGGCCGCTCTGGGCATTGGCCTGCTGGTGCTGGGTATTCTGGTCCCCAAGGAACAACGCAAGGCGTTCGGGTATCTGGCCGGGTTCGGACTCATCGGAACCCTGATCGCTTCCTTTACACTGTACGGAGCCAATGCGGAGCTGTTCAACGGAATCTACGTGGTGGATGACTTTTCCGTGTTCTTCAAGCAGGTCTTCCTGGCTGCAGCCGTTCTGGTGGTATTCTCCTCCTTCCAATACGTGGAGCGCCTGGATTACCGGATGGAATTCTACGCCCTTGTGGTATTTGCTGCTCTGGGCGCCTCGGTCATGGTATCCGCCGGCGACCTGATCACCATGTATACCGGTCTGGAGCTGATGACCATCAGCTTCTTCATCCTGACGGCGTTCCGCAAGACTGAGCCCAAGTCCTCCGAGGCGGGCCTCAAGTATCTGATTCTCGGGGCCGTGTCCTCTGCCGTCCTGCTGTACGGGTTAACCATCGTATACGGGATTGCCGGCTCGACCATATTCGATGAAATTGCCGCCTCCCTCAGCGGGAGCTCGCTGGAGCCGGCGCTGATCTTGGGAATTGTGTTCCTGATTGCAGGCTTCGGCTTCAAGATATCCGCGGTGCCGTTCCATATGTGGTCGCCCGACATCTACCACGGCGCTCCGTCTCCCGTGACATCGCTGCTGTCCACCGGTTCCAAGGCTGCGGCCTTCGCCGTGTTCGTGCGCGTGTTCCTGGGAGCATTGCCCGACACCCGGGACACCTGGGTGATGCTGCTCGCCGTGATCGCCGCGGCAACCATGCTGTTCGGCAATCTGGCGGCGATCCCGCAGACGAATCTCAAGCGCATGCTGGCTTACTCCAGCGTCTCCCAGGCAGGCTACATTCTGACGGGTCTGGTTGCGGCCAACGCGCTGGGAGTGAAGGGCATCGCCTTCTACACCATGATCTACGTGTTCGCCTCCACAGCGGCCTTCGCCGTGGTGATCGCGGTCTCCAACGCACTTCGCTCCAACGAGATCAAGGACTTCGCCGGCTTAAGCCAACGCAGTCCGCTGGCTGCAGCCGTGCTGACTGTCGCCATGCTGTCCATGGCGGGCATTCCGCCGCTGGCCGGCTTCGTGGGCAAATTCTATCTGTTCTCCGCGGTCGTGGACCAGGGCTTCCTCTGGCTGGCCGTCATCGGTCTGGTGATGAGTATGGTGTCGGTTTACTATTATCTGTCCGTGGTGAAGGTGATGTACCTGGGCGAAGCGACCGATTCCTCTCCCATTCGCCTGCCCGCGGCGATGCAGGGGACGCTGATCGTCGTCCTGCTGCTGACCCTGTTCTTCGGTATTTATCCGGAGCCGCTGTCCCAGCTGGCCGAATCCGCCTCCAAGGTGTTCCTGCTGCCGTAGGTATTGCGGCCAGCGCTGGAACGGACCATAGCTGTCCAAGCGCATAAGCGGTACGCATGTTAAAAGCAGCCCCTGTCCTTCAATGAAGGATGGGGGCTGCTTCGCTTGGCGCCATATTCTCTCCAGCTTACCGCCGCGTATAACATCTTCCAATCCGTTATAGCTCAGTATCGGCGCGATGCATTTGCCTGTATTCGGTGGGGGTCATCCCGTAATGCTTCTTGAAGTTCCGCAGAAAGCTGGAAAAGTTGGTGTAACCGATTTGCAGCGCAATTTCATCCAGCTTGAGCGGCGTGGACAAGAGCAGACGGGCAGCCTCCTTGGCACGCACCCGCGCCAGATAATCCACAAAATTGCATTGGGTATAGTCCTTAAACAGCTTGCTCACATAATTGGGGGTGAGGCCGTAGCGCTCCGCAAGGAAATTCACCGACAAATCGCTCTGATTATAATGCTTGGCTGCATAGGCCATAACTGATTCCACCAGCTCCGCGCTCTTTCTTCGGCTGCTCCGCTTCTCCTGAAGCGCCGCAATCAGCTGCGCCGTCACAACGCTTACCGCCTCCCGCATTTCCTTCAGCGAACCGCAATGCTCCAGGATGCCGGGAAGCGTCTTGTGCTCCGCCCTGAACAGCTCCCCAACCCCCGCATCCTCCGCCGTCTGCAAGGTGCGAAGGAAAAGCTGCAGGCAAAGCTGAACCATCATTTCCTTGGATAGTCTGCATCGTTTTGCCTGTGCAAACAGCTCCTCCAGCAGCTCCTCGGCCCGTTCTGCCTCTGTCCGCCGCACCGCCTCCAGCAGGGTATCGGCCGTTTCAAAAACCTCCACAACCCTGCGGTTGTCCCAGTTGCCCACCTCATCTTGGGTAATGTTGGTATTCTGTCCAGTCAGAATTTTGCAGGAAATCATCCGCAGCGCTTCCTGATAGGAGGTTTTGATGCTTGCAAAGTCGGTATAGTGGCCGCCTATTCCCACACAGATCGTCCGCTTGAAGCAGGCTTCGATATAGTTCATCAGAGCCTCCGCAAAGCGTCTGGCTGCCTGCAGATTGCGGGCTTCCGGCGAATCGGCAAAGCTTAGCACCATCACCGCCTGGTAGCCGTTCATCTGAACGGCGGCGCCCTTCATTCCCTCCAGCGAGGAGGCGATTTCCTCCGCCACATTGCACAGCCCGTACAAAAAGAGGTTCATATCTCCGGGCTTGCCCCAATCTGCCGTATAGTCAAATTCCATAGCCAATACCGTGTAATGAGCGGGGAACAGCCTGATTCCCGCTTGCTCCAGCAGCGGCTCGGCCGCCTGGTAGCGGGTCCTGGCGCCGGTAAGAAGCTCGAACATGATCTGCAGCTTCCGCGCCGGCAGGCTTTCGTGAAGCCGCTTCTCCGCGTCATCGTATCCGGTGAACACCTGCCGGATTTCAAGCTCAAGCTCCTGATAGGAGCCCCCGCCTCCTTGGCCTCCGCGGCGTCTATCCGCCATTTCCTCCAGCTTGCCGACAAACCGCTCCATTGGCGCAAACCATCTCCGGTTAATGAAAAGGGTGGCCGCTATAGCCACAAGCACCATGGCGCAGGCCAATCCTGCCAATATATAGCGAACCGTCAGGGTAAGCGTGCTGATCTGCCGCTCCGAAACAATATACACCAGCTTCCATCCCGTGTACGATGTGTCATAGAAAATCAGGCTCCCGGTTCCCTTGTCCGTCAGGTAGCCCCGTCCCTGCCGGGCCAGCAGCTCCCGGCTGTAGCTCCTGTCCGCCATGCTTTGCCAGATCAAACCGGGGTTTTTGTGGGAGAGAATGCGGCCGCTGCCGTCTATGAGATACACATTGTCATTGCCGCCGAACTGAAGATCCGCAAACAGGTCGGAAATGCTTTTTTCGTTAATCCGGATAATCGCCGTTCCCTTGCTGTCCACCGGACCTGCATTCAGGGGATAATAATGGACCAGCAGAATTTGGCACTGGCCCGGCCTGTCCGGTGCGGCTGTATCGGATGAAGCGTTTCCTCCGGACAGGCCTGCTTCCGGACCCAGAGCCGTCCATTTGGGCGACTTGTTGTCCAGAAAGGATCTGACCCACTCCAACTCCTGCCTTTCCTTCAGACTGTATACGTCAGAGGCGGTCATCACCTCGTCCTTGACACGGGAATAGAGCATCGCCGATTTCATATTGAAATTGGCGCCCATGACACTGCCCAACTGGTCCTGGAGAGCGGAAACACTCAGAAGATAGGAGGGGGAGACGGAGGAGGGCGCTTCGAAAAAGGCCTGCACTCCCGGCATCCGCAAATAATTGATAGCCGTAAGGTTCACTTCCTGGAGCATACTGTCCATTCGCTTGCTGATCTGCGCCAGCACATTCTGGTTGGATTCAATGACCTGCCTCTCCAACTGGCGGATCGAGCTTGTATAGTTGATAGCCGCGAGGAAGCCTATAATGAGAACGAAGAGACCGATATAGATAAGCTGGACCTTCAAGGATATCCTTCTGCGCAAACCGTTCACTCCCTCTGCAATCTCCATCCATTATAGCTTGAACGGGACGATGTTAGCGCGTGTCATTTTCCATAATCCATTGCCGTTTCCTACAAAAAAGCCTGCTGTGGGGCTGTTGCTACCCGATCCGTGATTCTGCCACTGGTCTGCGCCCGGCGCTTTCTGATACGCTCGGCTTGCATCGGAACGGGGGCAGCCCAACAGCGAACGGGCATGCCGCCGGGAGACCAACCATCGCTTATTTCATAAAAGAGGAGGTCATTTCATGACAAACAAAACGAAAAAACTGCTTCCGGCGCTTCTGGTTATCCTGGCGGGCGGGTCAGCAGTGCTGTCCGGCTGCAGCGGCGGCGACGGAGCGGCAGAGCCATCGGCATCCGTTGCCGGAGGCGACAAGTATGATGCCCTGCCCAAGGTGATATCCGCTTCCATCTATGACCGGGGGCAGGTGGCTACCAGTGAGGGCACCTATGAGGAGAACCGCTGGACCAAGCTGATCAATGAACAGTCTGGTGTCAGGGTTAACTGGGTGCCCATCCCGCGCAATCAGGAAGCGGACAAGTTCAATGTGCTTCTCGCCTCGGAGCAGGCGCCGGATATGCTATCCACCTATAACCGGGATTTCATGGTCCGCTGGGCCAAGGAGGGCGCAATCCAGCCTCTGGATGAGTACATTGACAAGTACAGCACAAGCTACAAGAAATATCTTCAGGAGCATCCGGAGCTGAAGCCGTACCTGACCCTGGAGGACGGCAAAATGTACAGCATTGCCAGCATGCGCCCCACCCGTGCCAACACCGCCATCTATATCCGGCAGGATTGGCTGGATAAGCTGGGACTGACTATGCCCAAATCGGTGGATGACCTGATCGAGGTGGCCAAGGCCTTCCGCGACAGGGACCCGGACGGCAACAATGCCAAAGACACCATCCCCATGGCCATGTCCACCGCCTATATGGCTATTACCGATGATTGGTTCCAGGCCCGCAGCGGGTCATGGTTCGTGGAAGACGGCAAAGCGATTCAGAGCTTTTTTACCCCCCGTTACAAGGATGCGCTGGCCTTCCGCCAACTGGCCTACAAGGAATCTCTGGTGGATAAGGAATACGCCACCGATAAGGAATTCTCCCGTCAGAAGCAGCTGTGGATCACCGGGAGAGCGGGAATCTACTTCAGCAACATCGGCATGGACAACACGCTGGGGGATCTGCAAAAAAATAATCCCGGCGCCAAGCTGGCCGTGGTTCCGCCCCTGTCCACCAAGTACGGAACGAACGGCTATGAGATGGAGGTGCCCAATTTCCTTCTCACTGCCTTCAACACGAGTATGAAGAACCCCAAGGCTGCCATGGAGTTCATCGACTGGATGCTGGATAAGGGCTGGAAGCCTCTCACCTACGGTACCGAGGGGGTTCATTACCAACTGGTAAACGGCATTCCCGTCACCAGCGATTACGACAAATGGAAGACAGAGGTGGCCTACGGCAATGAATACCGGCTGGTGCTTCAGGAGCAGCAAACTCCGGAATATCTGATTACCCGGGCGGGCAAAGACCCGACGGATCTGGCCATGGCCGAGTTGAAAAATGCCATTATCAAAAACACGGAAACCACTCCGTTCCGCAAGGATTTCCCATATGTGCCGCCGGTATCGGAATATTCCGCCATTGCCACCCAGTTTGAAGCCAAGTGGAAGGAGATTAACACCCGCATGACCATGACGGATGAGACCCCGGACAAGGCTGTGGCGGAGATCAAGCAAGCCTGGGACAATTTGGGCGGCGACAGTGTAACTTCCAAGGTGCAGGCTTGGTATGACGCCAACAAAGATAAGCTGAAATGAGGCAGGAGACATGAACACATTACACAAGCATTCCTCGAGGGACGCAGCTTCCCTTGCGGTTATGCCGGAGCGGAGGCCCGGGAGAGGCCTGCTGTACTACTTGATGCGCGATCGTTATCTGTACCTGTTCCTGCTTCCGGCCATGTCCTTCTTCCTTTTGTTCAAGTATGTGACCCTGTTCGGGGAAATAATTGCCTTTAAGGATTTTCGGCTGCTCCAGGGAATCTGGGGCAGTCCGTGGGTGGGGCTGAAGCACTTCCGAATCTTGTTTCACAGCCAGGATTTCTGGATGATTCTGCGCAATACGCTGCTGCTCAACCTGTATAATCTTATCGTGGCGTTTCCCGCGCCGATCGTGCTGGCCATCCTCTTAAACGAGGTGCGGATCAATTGGTTCAAGCGGGTTGTGCAGAATATGCTGTATCTGCCCTTCTTCATCTCTTGGGTGGTGCTGGGAGGAATCATCACCTCCCTCTTGTCCCCTTCCACAGGAGTGGTCAACGCACTGCTGCAGCTTTTCGGTCAGGAGCCGATCTTCTTCATGACCAGCACCCGCTGGTGGCCGGCGGTGTTCAGCGCCTCTACGGTGTGGCAGAGCGCAGGCTGGGGGACCATCATCTATATGGCGGCTATTACCTCCATCGACCCCGGGTTGTATGAAGCGGCCAAGATGGACGGCGCCTCCAAGCTGCGGCAGATTTGGCATATCACGCTGCCGGGCATCCGGGGCACCATTGCCATTCTGCTGGTGCTGCAGATGGGCAAGATGATGGACGTAGGCTTCGAACAGGTATTGAATTTGCAGAACCCGGCTGTGTTCAGCGTATCGGATGTCATCAGCACCTATGTCTACCGGGTAGGCTTGCAGAATGCCCAATACAGCCTGGCTACGGCGGTGGGTCTCTTCCAAGGGGTCATCAGCCTGATCCTGGTGCTTACGGTCAACAAAACAGTGAAGAAGCTGGGGGAGGGCGGACTATGGTAAAGCGCAGAACAGCCAGTCTTCCCCTGTATCTGGCCCTGGCGCTGTGCGCCTTTACAACCGTGTTCCCCATTCTGAACATACTGGCAATGTCCTTTAGCAGCAGCAGGGCGATTGTTTCGGGTGAAGTGGTGATGTGGCCGGTGGAGCTCAACGTTATGGCTTACCGGAAGCTCTTTCAGGACGGCCAGCTGCTCTATGCCCTGCGCAATACGGCCGAGATTACTCTCATCGGCACGCTGCTGCAGATGGTCGCTACTACTCTGGCCGCCTTTTCCCTGTCCAAGCCGCGTTTGAAGGGCCGAGCGGTGTTTACCTTTGCCGTGTTGTTCAGCATGATGTTCGGCACCGGACTGATTCCCTTGTTCCTGCTCATCAAGAACCTGCATCTGATGAACACCTTTTGGGCCATCTGGTTGCCCGGTCTGGTCAGCGCCTATAATCTGTTTGTGATGAAGTCCTTCTTTGAAGGACTGCCCAAGGAGCTGGAGGAATCGGCCATGATGGATGGGGCAACGGACCTGGTAGTGTTTTTGCGGTTGACTCTGCCCTTGTCCAAGCCGATTCTGGCAGCCATCTCGCTGTTCTATGCGGTAGCGCTGTGGAACACCTACGCCAACGCCCTTTACTTCATCAGCAAATCCAAGCTGCTGCCCGTGACTGTGAAGCTGTATCAGATGCTGCAAACTCCCTTGGACGCGCTGCTCAGCGGCGGGGACGCTTCCCGTTATATCCAACCGGAGGGATTGAAGGCGGCAGGAATTATTATTACTGTGCTGCCCATTCTATGCGTGTATCCATTTCTCCAGAAATATTTTGTCAAAGGAGTTCTGCTTGGCTCCGTGAAGGGCTGAGCCGGCAGAGCACTAGCGGCAACGTGATTGCCCATGAATGCCTGTACAAAACAGCAAAAGCATCAAACCCCTTCATCCATTAGGGTTTTGACGCTTTTGCTTGCTTTTGCCGCGGGGTGCAAAATAACTATTTGTTCATCTGCTTGTCCCAAGCTCAACCAGAGCCCCATAGAGCTGGGCGAGAAGCCCCATGCCCATCTGGGACAGCACCCGGTAGTCCCCCCGCTGCAGCGCTTCCCCTCCACGGTTGCTTTGGGCTACCCCGGGCAGCAGCCCGTCCGGGCGCAGCAGCCGGGTCAAGGTCCGCTCGGCCCGCTCGGCCGAAGCTCTGGCATCCGGCGGGAGCGGCAGTCCGTGACGGTGGGCCAACGCTATCGCGGCGGCGATCCCGGCACTGCCGGAGGTATCCGGGGCCACGCCAGGCTCGTCCAGGAAGCACGGCCAGAGCCCGTCTTCCCGCTGCCAGCCGATGGCAACCGCCGCTATCCGGCTCATCTCCTCCCGGAGTGCAGCCAATTCTCCGGCCTCCGCCCCGGCAGTTCCCTCTGCCATGCCTTCAAGCTCAATCAGGCTGCGGACCAGCCCCAGCATATACCAGGCATACGCCCTTGCCCAGTTGCGGAAGGTATGGGCGCCCCCGTCTCTGGAATGAAATCTCAAATACAGATCATGACCGACAATCAGCTTGTCGCGGCGGATCAGGAGCTGCTTTCCGGCAAGCGCCGCCAAGCGAGGATCATTGCGCTGCCTGGCCAGAACAGCCAGAGGGTACGCAACGGTATAAGAGCCCTCCGCGGAGAGCGTATCACCATCTTGAATGGAGCCTTCCGCGTTTACATGCTCATCCCAGAACGCCAGTGCAGTCTGGAGCGAGGGATGGTCCGGCCACACTTTGGCCAATACCGCGAAGGGAAGCGTGACTTCAATGCCGGTGATCCTCCCGTCTACCGGCTCGCTCCTGGGATTCTCGTAGGTCAGAATCCCCGCTTCATCAAAGAAATGCCCCAATTGGCGTTCAATCACCCCACGCGGAGATAACCCGGTTGAGGAAGCAAGTCCGGGAATGCCCTCCAGCTCCCACAGACCGTCCAACACACAGCCCCCCATCCAGGAAAATTCCTGGATGGAATCCAAGGAAAGCATCCGGTTAAGGAATGAGGTCATGGAGCCGGGCTCACTGATAGAGGCACTGAACAACAGATGGGGGACAAACAACGCAGACGGCTGTGACCGTTCCTGCTCATAAAATAGCCACAAGGGCTCCAAACCCGCTGTCATCCGCAATTCCACGCCCTCTTGAAGGGCAAGTGCCGCATCCTCCTGTGAAAGAAGAATCTCGAAGGGCTGGAACAGATGAGCATAGCGGATGTCGTAGCAGCCGATCACCCGCCGCGAGCCCGCGAGTGCCACCTCCACCCGCTTCTCCTCCCGCACATCCAGCGCCACTGTTATGCGCAAATAAGCAGCCCCGTCAGCCTGCTTCTGGCCCGGGCTCCCCTGCTCCCACGAGATCAGCACCGGCTGGGGATTCTCATGGGGCGGGAGCACCGCGAAAGCCTGCCAGCCGAAGGGCAGCCGCTTGCCCGCAGGAATAGGGGCTTGGGGTGCATGAATGCGTGAAGCCGGGACGTATTCCGATTGTGTCATAATTCCACCGCCTCCCTTCTTAAATTACCTGCCTCCATCATTCCTCATTATAGACCCTGTGCACTTCCGGTAGTAGTCACATTTTTACGTACGCACACCGTGCAAACCTATCATACCATGGATTTAACCGCTTACTGGAAATCGTTCACCCCGCGCGTCACCCTGCCGTACCCTAGTCCCCCGCCTGCTGCTGATACAAGGCCTTGATAATGCTCTCGATGGGAATGTCCTCCATGCAGAGATCCGCGATCCCGGAGCGCTGCTGCACCTGGGCCATGAAATCAATCAGCTTGATCCGGCTTAAGTCCAGCTCCAGCTCCGTGTCCGTGTCTGCGCTGCTGCTGATCACGGTGAAAGCCTCATGGCTCCAGCCGCTGTCCCAGGGCCGCTCCGTCACCAGCCGGACCCGCTTCTTCGCACCCAAATATTGCTTCAGCGCCTCAATCTGATCGTCGAATACAATTTCCCCATGATTGATCACAATAATCCGCTTGGCCAGCCGCTCCACATCCTCCATATCATGAGTGGTCAGCAGGAAAGTGACACCCTGGCGGTTCATCTCCTTGACGAAGCCCCGGATTTTTTCCTTGGCGATCACATCCAGGCCAATGGTAGGTTCATCGAGGAAGACCACCTTGGGACGGTGGAGCATGGCCATGATGAACTCGCACTTCATCCGTTCGCCCAGGGACAGCTGCCGGGTCGGCTTGCGCACCAGCTCGGTTACCTGCAGCAGCTCCGTCATCTCATCTAATGTCTCGCGGAACTGCTCCTTCGGGATATTATAGATCTCCTTATTCATATAGAAGGCGTCCAGAGGCGGAACATCCCATAACAGCTGCGACTTCTGTCCGAACACAGCGCCGATGTTGGCCACATACTTCTTCCGTTCCTTCCACGGCACATATCCCAGGATGCTCACATTGCCGCCGCTTGGCTCCAGCACCCCGCTGAGCATCTTCAGCGTGGTGGACTTGCCCGCTCCGTTCGGGCCGAGGAAGCCGATCATTTCCCCTTCAGCCGCCTGAAAGGACACCCCTTTTACCGCCTCTACAAGCTTCTTCTTGCGTACCACCATGCTCTTCAGCGCCTCAAGGAAAGTATGGCCCCGCTCAAAGGATTCATAGGTTTTCATTAAATTCTGTACTTGGATCATCATCGCCTTAGCCCCCTGCACTCTTGTAACGCTTCATCATATTGACCCAGAAACCGTAGGCCGCCAATGTAAACACCAGAACAACGGGCACTGCGGCCCATGCCCCGTCCGCCGGACGGCCGAGCAGCACCGCCGCGGGAAGAGAACCCATCGCCGCCACGGGAATGACAGTGGTAATCATGGTGCGGAAGGCCCTGGAAAAAATCGAGGTAGGATAGAGAGAGAACATGGTCACCGAATCGAAGATCTCATAGACCCGGTACGTCCCCACCCAGATAATGGTCACACCCGATATGAATAAGGCAAAGGCAAAAAACATCAGCACCGCCACCAGGAACAAAAGCGCAAATTGGAGCCAGGCCCCCAGTGCTGCCGCCGGCAGATGAAACACGGCAACCGTAAACAGGGTTACACCGCCGATCAGCTTGCCCAGATCCTCTGCATCGAACGCAGTGACGATCAGCATCAAGAGCGGGCTGCGGGGCTTGATCAGCAGCAGATCGAGAGTGCCGTCCCTCACCCGCCAGATGGTATTCCAGACCATGCCGAAGAAGAACGGGAAGGAGATGCCCTTGGCCATCAGGAAGATGGCTTGAATGAGCAGCGCCTCATACAGGCTCCAGCCGGGAAAGGCAGCGCCGGTGCTATAGATGATTATGGTTACCAAGGGCATGATCATATCGAAGAACAGCATAATCGCCATGCTCAGCAGATAATCCGTGCGGTCAGTCAGGCGGCCGGCGATGGACGTCTTCATCCCTTGCAGATATAACCGGACAATGGACATCAGGTCCCCACCCCCGTAAATTTCTTGACCCCGAGTCTCCAGAGAAGCTCGGATATCCCCCACATGCCCATAACCGCCAGCGCCTGCAAGCCCACAACAGCAGGCAGGCTCAGGGAATGTCCGGCCAATTGGTACGATCCGAGAAACACCTGAATCGGCACGTAGCTGATGAACTGAAACGGCATAAAGAACACAACCGTCTGCAGCACATCCGGGAAAAACGACAGCGGCACAAACACCCCGGCGCTGAAGTCCTTGAACAGCAGAAACACCCGGCGCACGCCATGGGCCCGCATCAGCCAGAAGGCGCAGGTGCCAATGCAGAAGTTAACCAGGAATGTCATCACGAAGCTAAGGATGACCGACACGATGAACCAGCCGGCCTGCGCCGGAATCAGGCGAATATGGAATACACCATAGAATATGAAGTAGACCGGGATCAGCTCCAGCATGAACGCCAGCAGCCGGTTGCCTGTCTTCGCGGAGAAGGCATAGAACCGGTAGGAAATGGGCCGGAGCAGGAAGGTGACCAGCTTGCCGGAATGGACCAGGTCCTGCACATCCCAATCCGCCGAGTCAAAGATGATGTAGTTGATCAGGGCGGCCAGACCGTAATAGGCGAGAATCTGCTCGAACGTCATCCCGTTAACCGTATCCCGGGTACTGAACACCGCACTCCAGATGAAGAACTGAATCAGGAAGTAAACCGGACCGGTCAGAATGGATACCGCCATCTGGGAGCGGAATGCCGTGGCCTGCTTGTAAGACGCCAGCGCTACCGCCCGCATCAGTCTTATTGATTGGATCATAGGATATCACCCGGAGGTATAATTTTTGTCAGCCAAAACCGAGACTTTCTTTAGAAAAAAACCATTCCGCAAGGTCTCTCAGGTCCATCAGCCGCTTTCCGTGAAAATGGATCGCGCCGCGCTTACTCCTAACGGAAATTTTTTCCGTTATCCCCGCAAATTCATCATTCCTCGCTGACTTAGCGGAAATTTTTTCCTCTATTTCCTCCTGAACTCCCCGAAACAGGCGTTTTGACCCGGTTATGAGGGAGTTAACGGAAATTTTTTCCGCTAAATCTCGGCAGTGACCGAAAAACCTCCTGATAACGGAAAAAATTTCCGTTAGATCCCCATGCACCTACATTTCCAACTTCCTCCCACTTGATCTGTCGAGAAAAGGCCCTGAATAGCATAAGTGATTTCATTCATCAGTTGTGTTGCCCAAGGGGCATGGAAGTCTGATAAGTCAAAAAAACCGTGACAACATGTCACGGCTAATGATAAGCGATGGAGGCTGGAGGCAGCAAGATAATGGTTAACTATAGCTTAATTTTCCCGTTCCTCTCCACCGCCCATTTGCCTGTCGCTGGAAGCGCGGATAAGAAGCGGCGCCTGGAGGAGAGAGTTGGCCCCGGTCTCCCCGTTCAGAAGCCTAATCATCAGGTCAATCGCGCGGGAGGCCAGTTCAGGCCTGTAAACATTCAGAACAGTAACCGCGGGGGTAGTTTGATGGCTCATCAGAATATTCTCGCATCCGGCAATGCTGATCTGCCCGGGAACAACCATTCCCGCCTCGCGGCAGGCCGTCAGGACACCTGCAGCCATGAGATCGGAGACGGCAATAAAGGCAGAATGGCTTCCTAATCGCCCCGCTTGAATATAGGCTTCCATCGCCTCCCGAGCCTGCTCCAACCGTCCTGCTCCATAGAGGATGTCCTCCGCGCCTACAGGAAGACCCCGTTTGCCCATCTCTTCAAGAAAAGCGCCAAGCCGGTAGGAGTGGGGATGATTAGGAGAACCATTGGCCATAAGGGCGATACGCCTGTGGCCGAATTCAGTCAGGTGGCCGATAAGCTTCCCCATGCCGTCTGCCCAGTCCACATCCACCCATGCCGCCCCCTGGCGGATTTCCCCCCCAGCACGGGTCACAGATACAACAGGAATCCCTTCCTCCTCCAGCATGCTCCACGTTGCCGGCTGAAGGACTTGCCCCAGAAGCAGGAGGCCGTCTATCCGTCCCGGGACAGAACGGCGGAGATCCTGCTCTATTCCCGGATAATAGGTTTGGAAGTGGATGAAATAGCCTTTCTCCCGGGCCTTTTCTTCCAGATGATTCAGCAGACCGGCCTCAAAGGGATCACCCAGATAGTTGACCAGCACAGTCAAATTGTAGGTTTTCCGGGTTTTCAATGACCGGGCCGCGTGGCTGGGGGCGTAGCCCAGCTCCTCGATGGCCGCCCATACTTTTTTGCGGGTGCTCTCGCTGACCCCCGCCTTGTTGTTAAGAACATAGGACACAGCAGCTGCCGATACTCCTGCCCTCTCCGCCACATCCTTGCGACTGGCCATCCTGTTTTCCCCGCTGTCCAAGTAGATTTTCCTCTATGATATCAGGTCAGACAAACATGCACAACAATTTACTTACACGAGTAAGAAAATGTGTTTAGACGGAGCATTCTCGTGAAAACAGGATATAAATCCGGTTTTTACAGTCAAAATCAGGTTTGCGGCAAGAAATCAAATCAGCTAAACTTACTCGTGTAAGTAACTAAGCGGAAAAAGGTGATGCACATGATTTCTAAGGAAGCGGCAACCTCGGGAAAGCATAGCTTCAGCGGCGTATATCCCCATCTGGCCTGGACCAACGGCAGTCCGGAGGTAAAGGAGTGGGAGTGCGGAACAGGCGCAGTCGTGCCTTGGGCCGGCAAGCTCTGGTATCTGACCTACCCCGCCCACAGACCCCACGGCAGTCATGACAAGCTGTTTGCGCTGGATGAGAAGCTGACTGTGGAGATTTATCCGGGCAGCGTGGGAGGGACCCATGCCAACCGGATGATTCACCGGGAATCCGGGCAGCTGATTATCGGGCCGTACTTTATTGACCGGTCCGGCCAGGTGCGCACCGTGCCCCCGGCAGAGATGTCCGGGCGGTTGACCGGGGTGGCCCGGCATCTGAGCGATCCGGCGAACAAGGTGATCTTCTATACCATGGAGTCGGGCCTGTACGAGGTGGATGTCCATACGCTGCAGGTTACCGTGCTGTACCAGGACCCTAACGATATCCGCGGCTGGCCCCACTTCCTTCCGGGCGTTCACGGCAAGGGAGCTTACAGCGGCCAGGGACGGCTGGCCGTGTCGAACAACGGCAACGGCGGCGTGCTGGCAGAGTGGCAAGGACAGGGCGATCCGGGCCAAAGCGGGAGCTGGACCATCGTGGACGCCAACAAATACACGGAGATTACAGGTCCCGGCGGCCTGTACGGCGCTCCGGACGACGAAGCTCCCTTGTGGGCGCTGGGCTGGGATCATAAATCCGTGCTGTTGAATGTCTGCGACAACGGGAGCTGGCGGCGGTTCCGCCTGCCTATGGCCAGCTACACCCACAGTGCGGACAACGGCTGGTTCACCGAATGGCCGCGCATCCGGGATATCGGGGCAGAGAAGTGGCTGATGGATATGTTCGGCATGCTCTACGAATTCCCTCCCGCCTTCTCTCACGCTGCTACCGCAGGCATTCGTCCCCTGGCCGTCCACCATAAGATGATTGTGGACTTCGACACCTGGAACGGCCAACTGGTGATGGGCTGCAATGATACCTCCATCCAGGGAAATCCCGACGCCGGCCGCTGCCAGTCCAATCTGCTGTTCACCTCCCTGGAGGAGCTGAAGCAGTGGGGTAAGCCCCAAGGCTGGGGCGGAGTATGGGCAGATGAAACGGTGCAGGCAGACCAGGCATCCGAGCCGTTCCACTTCGCCGGGTACGCGAAGCGGGCGCTGCACCTGTCCCATCAGGAGAAGGAAGCAGTCAGCTTCACCATTGAGCTGGACGGCAACGGACAGGGGGAATGGACGGTCTACCGGAGCATCACGGTTCCTGCGGACGGCTATTCACCGGTCCTATTCCCGGCTGAGGTGCAGGCGGAGTGGGTCCGAATCCGCGCCGGCGCCGGCGCCAGCGCCACCGGCGTATCGGCGTGGTTCGCCTTCACGCCTGACGAAGACATTCCCGCAGACAAGGAGCTTGCCGCGGGATTAACTGCAGCGGGAGCCCTCCCGGCGGCAACAAGAAGCGAAGCCATTCTCTTCCCCTCCAATGATATGTCCCTGCCCCTTCATGCGGCCGCCGCTGTGCTGAATGAAGAAGGGAAGGTTACCGCCAGAGGCCTGTACGAGGTGGACGCGGAGATGCGGATATCGCCTGTCGGTGACCCCGCGCTGGAAGCGGCCCTCCGGGAGACGCATGCTCCCGTCCGGCAGGTGCAGGAGGATGCTGCATCGCTTATTGTATATACCGAGCAGGGAGAGCGTCTCCGTCTGCCCAAGGGCCATCCCGACTTCGCCCGCGCCTCCGCCGACGGGTTCCGCCGCTGCATCCGCGAGGTGGTGACGGAACGGAAGCTCATGAATGTGCATGGAACATTCTATGAGCTGCCGGATAACCATTCAGGCGGCATGCGCAAGCTGCAGCCGGTCACCACCCACAACAAGCTGATCCGGGACTTCTGCTCCTGGCGGGGTATGCTGGTGCTGTCCGGTGTCGACCTGGTGACAGACGGCCAAGAGAGCCCGGTGTCCGTTGACAGCAACGGCGGCCGCCACGTGGTATATTCCGCAGACGGCCAAGCAGGCTTATGGTTCGGCAATGTGGACGATCTCCGCCGGTTCGGCGCTCCTGCCGGCCGGGGCGGTCCGTGGCTGCATACTCCGGTCCTGGCCGGACAGCCGTCCGATCCTTACCTCATGTGGGGGTACCGGCACAAAACGCTGGAGCTGTCCCATCAGGAGCAGACGGCGGTATCCGTGGATGTGGAGGTGGATGTGCAGGCGAACGGCACCTGGGTGCGCTATGCAACCCTCCAGGTGGCTCCCGGCGAGAAGCTCACCCATGTGTTCCCGGAAGGCTTCGCCGCCCATTGGGTGAGGCTGGCCGCCGACTCCGGGGCCGTAGTGACCGCACTGTTCGATTATAACTGACTGGAGGAGCGCGTTGCCTCCGTCACCGTTTGATCCATATCTGCCCTTACCTGTAGAGGGGCTGTCCTGTAGCCGTGATTGCGGCTTTCGGGACAGCCCCTTCGCCTGTTTACCGGCTAACCGTCTTAAGCAGGCCGGACAGAAAGAGAAGCGGCAGGCACCAGACAGCAGCCGGTATGCCGTGTGAAGAAGATAAATCTGTTCCATCAGGAGGGTAAATCTGTTCATGCCGGAGGCCGGCTGCCTGAAGCTATAATAGAGGCAGAGCGCAGCCGGGCGCAATGCAAGAGCCTCCGGAGCCGGCTGCCAACCCTATAACCTGAGGATGCGAGGTGACGAACGATGAACCAACTGCCTGCCGCAGGAACACATGCCGTAACCCACGGCAAGCGGGGTTTCACAACCTTGCGGTTTGTCAGAAACCTGTGGAGCATGCGGGCGCTTTATCTTATGCTGCTGCCCGGTATTGCCTATTATGTGATTTTTAAATATATTCCCATGTACGGCATTGTCATTGCCTTCAAGGATTATGATTTGCTGGAGGGTATTCTTCACAGCCCTTGGGCGGACCCCTGGTACAAGCACTTTCAGTATTTTTACGAGTCCCCTTATTTCTCCCAGCTTCTGGGCAATACTTTTCTCATCAGCGTCTACAAGATGTTCTGGGGGATTATCCCGTCGATTATCCTGGCTATCCTAATTCACGAAGGACGGGTGCTGTGGCTGAACCGTTTGGTTCAGACCTTAAGCTATATGCCCCATTTCCTCTCCTGGGTTATTATCTACGGGATTGGAATCGCCTTCTTCTCGGAAACCTCCGGTCTGATTAACCGCTGGCTGACGGAGGCGGGACACAGCGCCATTCCGTTTCTGACCTCGACCGATCTGTTCCGGGGAGTGCTGGTAGGCACCGATGTGTGGAAGGATCTGGGTTGGGGGGCCATCGTTTATTTGGCAGCCATGTCGTCCATCGACACTACCCTGTACGAGGCTGCCAGAATTGACGGCGCGGGAAGGCTTCGCCGCATCTGGCATATAACCCTGCCGGGCATCCGCAATGTGATCGTGCTGCTGTTGATTCTTCGTCTGGGCTCGATTTTGGACGCGGGATTTGAGCAAATCTATATCATGTACAATATCCAGGTTTATCCCGTGGCCGATATCATTGATACCTGGGTCTACAGAGTGGGCTTGGAGCAGTTGAATTTCAGTCTGGCAACGGCAGTCGGGCTGTTCAAATCGGTTATTGGCCTGACGTTGGTGTATTCCTCCAACAAGCTGGCCAATAAGTGGGGCGGTGGATTATGGTAAACAGAGGAGCGGAGCGATATTTTGACATTGTCATCTACACGCTTCTGATCATTATCGGGTTGGCCTCCGTATTTCCGTTAATGTATGTGCTTTCTGTATCCCTGACGCCTTATAGCGAAGTAATCCGCAATGGCGGCTTTGTGGTGATTCCGAAGCAAATTACATTTGAAGCGTACCGCATGCTGTTCGGAATGGACACCATCCCCAGGGCCTTCGGCGTTACCATATTCGTGGCTACCGTTGGGACCGCCATCAATCTGGCGCTCAGCGTGCTGCTGGCCTTCCCGCTTAGCCGGAAGAAGCTGATTGGCCGCGGGCTGTTCATCTTCATGATCGTCTTCACCATGATGTTCGGCGGCGGGCTGATTCCCACCTACCTTGTGGTCCGGGACACCGGGCTGCTGAATACGATCTGGGCCATGATCATTCCCGGAGCGATCTCAACCTTCAACGTGCTGGTGATCAAAACTTTCTTTGAGAACTTGCCCGAAGAGCTGTACGAATCGGCCAAAATCGATGGGGCAGGAGAGCTGACCGTGCTGCTGCGTCTGGCATTGCCGCTGTCTTTGCCGGTGCTGATGACCGTTGGCCTGTTTTATCTGGTCGGCAACTGGAATACCTTCTTCGCCGCAGTCTTCTATATAACCGATACCAAGCTGTATCCGCTGCAGATGATTGTCCGCGGCCTGCTTATGGCAGCCGACAGGCCGGAGGTCAACGTGGACGTCACCATTCCCAGCACGACTCTGCAGATGGCCTCCGTTATCGCGGCCTGTCTGCCCGTCATTGTCGTATATCCCTTCGTACAGAAGCATCTGACCAAGGGAATGCTTATCGGCGCTCTCAAAGGCTGATTCACAACAGGTGTATTATGCTGTACATTATAATCATATAAGGGGATGTCAACATGTACGTAAAAAAACGTTTTGCTATGTTAGCAACTGCCTTGCTCGGCACATCGCTTTTGGCAACAGCTTGCGGAGGCACTGACGACAACAGCTCGGCCCCGTCTCCCGGAGCTTCCCAATCCCCAAGCGCAGCACCGCAAAGCACGGCCGTGATACCGATTGAAGCGATGATGACCGGATGGGGCACTACTCTTCCTTCCAACGACTTTATCAAGCCTGTAATGGACAAAGCCTTGAATACGAATTTGACGCTTACCGTCACCAACGGCAGCGACGATTTCATTCAGAAGCTGAATTTGCGGGCAGCCGGGAATGATTTGCCGGATATCATTAAATTCTCCAGTAAAACCGAATATCTGGAATATGCCAAGCGGGGCCTGCTGCTGGATATGACGCCCTATAAAGACAAGCTGGCAGATGTCCAAGGTTTGGTTGGCGATGAGGTGTTCAGCCGGGCGGAAGTGGGCGGCAAACCCTACGCTTTGACTACTACTCCCAACATTTATTACGGCGTTCCGTGGGTGCGCAAGGACTGGCTGGATAAGCTGGGCCTCCCCGTACCGAAAACGCTGGATGAACTGCTGGAGGTATCCAAGGCATTCACGACACAGGACCCGGACGGCAACGGGAAGAATGATACCATCGGTATAACCTCCGAACTGAATGTTTTGGCCGGTCTGGTCATGCCTCTGCATGGCGTAACAGACGGATTCTACATCAAGAACGGTCAAATGGTTCACGGGATCTACCAGCAAGAGATGAAGGACGCTGCAGCCTATATGAAAAAAATGATTGACAGCGGCAGCATTGATCCGGAAATTGCCAGCAATAAACTGGCGAACTACAGGGACAAGGCATTCCAGGGCAAGGCCGGCATTGTTGTTATGAATTGGACGCATATTGTCAAGGACGATGCCGTGAAGATCTGGAAGGAAGCCAATCCCAACGCGGACTGGATTATGGTAAGCGACTTGACCGGACCGGCCGCCTCCACCATGGGGACCAAAGAGAAGGGCGCCACCGGAGCTTATCTGGCCATCTCCAAATCGGTGGAAAAGGACAAAGCCAAACTTGACAAAATTTTCGAGCTGTTCAATTATGTATCCAAAGGCGACGGCTTGAATCTGGTGCAATTCGGTCTGAAGGATACGCATTTTAAGGTGGAGAATGGTAAAACTATCTTGACGGACAAAGCGCCGGAAGCTGCGTTCACCTGGCTCTATCAACTGGCCGGCCGCCCTGAAGCCGCTTATCTGAGCGCCAAATTCCCGGCTCAGGAACCGTATATTCAGGCCAATGAAAAGGTGAAGGTCATCGAAACCTACAACAGCTACGTCACCCTGCCGGCTGATTTCAATGCTGCCGACGCCGACCGGTTCCGTCAGGAAGAGCTGCTGAAATTTTATTACGGCAAGAGCAAGCTGGAAGCCTATGACGACTTCCTGAAGAAGCTGGACACCACCTTCAAGTACAAATCCTTTGTGGACAACGGCTTGAAGGAATTGAAGGAATTAGGATTTGCCAAATAAGCTGGCTTGTTGCGGCGGAGCCCGGGATGGTGCTTCGCCGCAATTTGCGTCTTTGCCGGGTACGTCAGGCACGGAGCTCCTAGCCGGGACAGGAGGATAAGGATATGTTCATCGGTAAAATATGGCCGCACAAATTGAAGTACCGCCTGTTCGCTTCCGTATTATTTTTCATCCTGATCCCCTTCTCCCTGCTGCAGATGATGGCGTACCGGCAGATAGAGGACTCTATGGAACTGGAGTTCAAAGAAAAAGCAGGCAAACAGCTGACGGTGATGAAGTCCCAGATGACCAAAGTCTTGGACAGCATGTTCCGTTATTATTTGTTTCTGGAGCATGACCCGGATACCCGCCGGATGCTGCTGGATTCTTCTCCCCGTACTCCTGTGGAGCGTCAGGAATTGTTTGGCCGGACAGCCGATCGGGCCAGTTCTATCCGGTTTCCGTCTCAAGTGACGGTGACCATGGCTGACCGGACCGGCCAATTTTATCAGCCGGACGGCAGCATGGGATCTCAGGAGGCATACCGGCAGTTTGTAGAGGATCCCCGTTTTGCCGGGGTGACCGGAGACCAAGGCTATACCTGGATGGCAGGCGACAGCTTGCAATTTTACGGGCTGCTCCAGGACGGTGAACGGCAGATTACGGGGTACGTGCGCATGGATTTCGACTATAAAAGCTGGCTGGACGAGGCCTCCAGAGATTTGCTCCTGCAGCAGAGCTATCAAATTGTGGATGAGTCGGGCACTACCATCGGCCTCTCGGATATCCGTTATGCCATTGACTCGGGCCTAGTCCGGGAGATCATCTCGGGAATCGGCAGCGATGATCTGCACCAGATCATGGACCGCAGGGGAACAGCGATCGTTTCCGGCACTTACTCCAATGATTTCAACTGGTACATTCTCTCCTACCTGCCTATGAATAATTACTTGGGCAATCTGAACGCGATCCGCGCCCAATATCTGGTTACGTTTGTGGTGCTGTGTTTAAGCTTCATCCTCATATCCTTTCTGATCGCTGCGGCTATCTCCCGGCCCCTTCAGATGCTCCGGCGCAAAATGGCCTTATCCGTGGAATCGGAGCTGCGCATTCAGGTTCATGAGGACGCATTCACAGGAGAAATGAAGGAGCTGGCAGTCACCTTCAACACGATGATGGAGGATATCCGGCTCCTGCTTACGCGGCTGAAGCAGGAGGAGCGCCTGAAGGAAGCGCTGCACTACCGGATGTTGGCTGCGCACATGAACCCCCACTTTTTGATGAACACCTTAAATACGATTAAATGGAATGCTCTCGACAAGAACGATACAGATACGGCGGATATCTGCATTGCCCTGGGCAAGCTGCTGGAAACAACGCTGAACTCGGAGGTGGAGCTGATCCATCTCAAGCAGGAGCTGGAGCTGATGCATGCCTACATGTACATCCAGAATTACCGCTATGAGGGACTGGTTGCGGTGGACTATGAGGTGGATCCCCGTCTGGAGTACGCCCTTGTCCCCAAGCTGAGTCTTCAGCCGCTGATGGAGAACGCCCTGAAGCATGGCTTTGCCCATATGCCGGAGGATGCCAGGGTGACTGTCCGGGTCTATACCCAGGGGCAGCAGCTGATCATGGAGATGGAGGATAACGGGTCAGGGCTGGGCGGCGCTGGGGGAGCGGTCCGGACAGTGGGCCAGGATGGAGAGAGCTTGGGTGAGGATGCTTCCCTTCCGGGGAGGGCGGCAGCAGGAGAAGATTATGGGGCACCCGGGAAGCGGAAGGGAATCGGTCTGGCCAATATTGAGGAGAGGCTGCGTCTGTTGTTCCGCGCGGAAGGCAGCTTGACGCTTGAGGCCTTGAACCGCGGGGTATTGGCGCGGATTACGCTGCCGCTTCTCATCTCAAATCCATACGCGGAAGGAGGTGAAGGGGATGTGGAAGGTACTGCTGGTGGAGGATGAGCCCTTTGTCCGGAAAAAACTGCGCAAGCTGATAAACTGGGAGGAAGCGGGGTTTTCCGTCTGCGGAGAGGCCGGAAACGGCCGGGAGGCTCTGGAGCAGATGAAGATTCTGGCGCCTGATCTGGTTATCGCCGACATTGCCATGCCGATTATGAACGGCCTTGATCTCCTTCGCAGCGCCCGGGAAGCCGGCATGGAGAGCAAGTTCATCATGCTGACGTGCATGAATGAATTCGAATATGCCCGCAAAGCGCTGGAGTATGGCGCCAGCGGCTATATACTGAAGCTGTCCATGGGCATTCCCGAGCTTCAGGAGGCATTGGCCAAGGTGGGGCGGGAAATGTCCTCCAATATGGAGCAAAAAGAGCTGGTGCTGCAAAAAACGCTGGACCGGTATTACCGCGAGTTGTGGGAGTATATTCACGGACAAGAACAAGCATCCGCCCCCGTGCTGCCTGAGCGCATGTCCCCGTTCAAACACATGCTTCTGGTCACGGTGTTCACCGGCCGCAGCAGCTTGTCTGCCGAGGAGCTGATCCGCCAGGGGATTGTTTCCGGAGAGAAAAGATTGTGGACCGGCTCTTACACCCGGGAAGGCCTGACCACCTTTTTCTTCTGGTTTACCGGCGCAGCCGCTCCGGCTGGGGAGCAGATGGGTGCTTTGCCTGCCCGGGGCTTGTACAGCAGCCCCTTTGCCCCGGGCCGTCTTGCGGGCAGGTGGGGAGAACAGCTCAAGCAGATGGCGCAGGTCTGGTACAGGGAGGAGGCAGGCTTGCTGGAATGCAGAGCCCGCAACGCCTCTCCCGGCAGCACATCCCAACAAGAAAGAGCCGCCTTCACTCCCTCCTGGTCGGAAGAGCGGGAGATTATCGCCGCTTTCGAGCTCCATAACGCGGACCGGGTGAAGGAATTGCTCACCGCCTATTGGCATAGTATGGCGGTGCAGGAAGCCTGGTTCGGCACGGTCCGGGAAACCGCCGCCAGGCTGGACCGGATGTTCGCCAGTCTGGCCGGACGGGGAGAAGCCGTGTCCCGCCTGTTGGACCCGGAGCAGACGGCCAGTCATGCTGCGCTGCTGTCTCTACTCCTTGAACGGATGGAGCAGCTGCTGGCGATCCGCACCAGAAGCGACCGCAAGCTGACCGACCACGGGGAAATCAACCGCATTATTGAATATTGCCACCAGCATTACGGCAGTCCGATTACCCTTAAAGCCATGTCCCGCATGGTTGCCATGGAAGAGCACTATCTGAGCCGCCTGTTCAAGCAGAAGACCGGAGAGCCGCTGATCTCCTATGTGCAGCGGCTGCGGCTGGAGAAGGCCAGGGAGCTTTTGGCGGAATCCCGCCATACGGCTGCGGAAATCGGTCGCATGACAGGCTTCCCCAGTGAGAATTATTTCACCCGCTCCTTCAGGAAGCGGTACGGCCAAGCCCCCGGGCAATACCGCCGGGAACGCCAGCAGTCAGAGGACGACAGCAGAGGGGACGGATAGCCTGCGGATTCCCCGCAAAAGCCCCGCCCCCGCCATCTGCTCTCGAATCCTGTAGAGGAGCCGGAAGTTCAACCACCCTCAGGTCCCGCAGAGACTGGGCGCCCCTCCACTACCCTCAAATTCCATAGAGACTGTGCGCCCCTCCACCACCCTCAGGTCCCGCAGAGACTCGGCACCGCTCCACCATCCTTAAGTTCCATAGAGCACTAGGCCCCCCTCCACCATCCTCAGGTCCCGCAGAGACCGTACCGCTCCTCCACCCTTAAGTCCCGCAGAAGGTGCGGTAGGGGCAAGCCGGGTCCGGCTTCGACACCGCCGCGAACTCCGCCTGCTCGGAAGAATGCGCAAAGGGATGGGCCAGTACTTGGCACAGCCGCTCCAGCACCTTGTAATCCCCTTGCTGCACCGCGGCCTCCAGCGCCTCTTCCACCCGGTGGTTGCGGGGGATGACCGCAGGGTTATTGTTGCGCATCAGCTGATGCGAAGCCGTTTGATCCTCCGTCTGCCTGCCCCGCCGGGCCGTCCACCGCTCCAACCATTCGGTGAATGCGGATGAGCCGTGGAAGGGCATTTCCTCCGTTTTGTTGAAGGTCAGGGCGAGGAAGGTGTTGGTATAGTCCGCATGATGGCCCTGCATCAGCCGCAGCAGATCGCCAATCAGGGATTCATCATCATCCTCTTCGTTGAACAGCCCCAGCTTGGCTCTCATTCCCGCGAGCCAGCTGCGGTAGTGCACATCGCCGAATTCCGCCAGGGCCTCTTCGGCAATCCTGATGGCCTGCTCCTCCTCATCATGCAATAGGGGCAGCAGCGTCTCTGCGAATCTGGCCAGATTCCAGCCCGCCATCTGCGGCTGATTGCCATAGGCGTAGCGGCCGCGTGAATCAATAGAGCTGAATACGGTGGCCGGATCGTAAGCGTCCATGAATGCGCAGGGACCGTAATCGATGGTTTCTCCGCTTAAGGCCATGTTGTCTGTATTCATTACGCCGTGAATGAAGCCTGCCAATTGCCATTGGGCAAGGAGCAGGGCCTGTCGTTTCACTACCCCGGAGAGAAGGGACAAGTAACGATTTTCTCCCGACTCCGCCGCTTCCGGATAATGCCTGTGCAAGGTGTAATCCGCCAGTGCCCGAAGGTCCTGCTCCGTGCCCCAATGGGCGGCATACTGGAAGGTCCCCACCCGCAGATGGCTCGCCGCCACCCGCGTCAGTACTGCACCGGGCAGATGGGTTTCCCGAAGGATGGTATCACCGGTAGCCACTACCGCCAGACTTCTCGTGGTGGGAATGCCCAGCCCGTGCATGGCTTCGCTGATGATGTATTCCCGCAGCATCGGCCCCAATGCGGCCCGCCCATCGCCGCCACGGGAATACGGCGTTCTGCCGGAGCCCTTCAACTGAATGTCGAACCGCTGGCCGGAAGGGGTGACATGCTCGCCGAGCAGCAGCGCCCTTCCGTCCCCCAGCATGGTGAAATGCCCGAATTGATGCCCCGCATAGGCTTGGGCAAGAGGATCCGCTCCTGCGGGAGTTACATTGCCCGCCCATACCTCTACCCACTCCTTGCTTTGCAGAGCTTCGGCATCCACGCCCAGGGAGGCGGCCAGCTTCTCATTAAATACGGCCAGCTGCGGCGCGCTTGCAGGCGATGGCTGAAGCCGGGTGTAGAATATTTCCGGCAGAGCCGCATAGCTGTTGGCATAATTCCAGCCTGCTTCCGCAGTTTGTATACCCATAGAAAATCTCCTTTCATGTTTCGTTTCTTTTTGTCTGCGGCTTACTCTCTGTTGTGGCCTTAGTATTGTCTTTACCCGGAAATACATCCTCCAATGATCATATCTCCAAAAATCTTTTGCCGGTCTCCAAGGGCCGTTTCATGCCGCATAATCCGGTGCCGCTCTGTTCGGGACACCGTCCTAGGTGCAGCCTGCAAAAATACATTTATTCCTCCGAAATTCCCACCAATAACAGAATATAACTGCAAAAGTGCATGCAGGAAGCCCCCTTTGCCGCACCTTTCGCTCTGAAGGCCCTCAAGGCCTGCACTTTTGCAGTTACGATTGTTGTTTTACCCTATTTGACCGAAAAGAACTGCACTTTTACATTTCGTGCCCGTCCCCCTCGCTGCGGGCCAACTCCGGGCCAAACTAACGGCCATTTATTAGAATGATCCGCAAATCCCCCTTTAGCTTGCTGGTCAATCCGGTCTCCGGTTGCGTGAGGAGACTCCCGCTGCTCTCCATTTGAATAAGCACCGATCTAGACAGACCCAGCAGCTCTCTCAGCAGCCTATCCAGTCTAAGCTCCCAAGCATATTTGGAGAAAAGCTGGATCTCAACGTTCCCCGACTCCAGATCAATGGGATCGCATTGCAGCGTGTACTTAATATCCGTGTTAACGCCGCTGCACAGCCTCCTCAACCGCCCGATCTGGAAAGCATGCTCCCAAGCCGTCTCCGCATCATTATTCATAAACCTCTGGTGCAGCGCCCTGTCCATGGAATTAGTATGGACTCTGGACAGAATGGGGCAATTCCAGGTGCTGTCACAATGAAGGCATTTGTAGATCAGCCATACATCGATGGTTTTCTGCTGGGCATTGACTCTGAATTTATCGCTGCAATAGAACTCGGTTGTTTTCTTGCATCTATGGCAATGGGTCATCACCCGCGGCGTTTCCCGGGCGATAATCTCACAGCGGCATGGTCTGCTTGCATTCATGAATTCGTTCCTCCAATATTCAGAGGAACGCTGATAACCCGTTAATGGAGAAATATATTTTCCATAACAAAAATACGGAGCAACCCTTCAGGGTCCTCCGCATGGAATGTTGATAACATCATTATCCCGCGTTCCCTGTAATGGTTAAAAAAAGGCGCACCTCTCCCGTGTTCGAAAACCCGTTCCAAAAGAGAATGCTCCAATTCGTTGATTAACCATTACAAGTAAGCTGGCAAAATGGGTTCCACCCTTCACTTTCTCCTGCTTAAATCATAGCTGCCGCTCCGCCTTCTGTCAATATGAGCCGATCATGTATTATACCGGCATAGAGAGGGATAGCGTCCATCCCACACAACAGCGCGGTAATGCTCCGGGTCCGTGTCCCCCTCGGTGCTGATAAGCAAAATGCGGGAATCCCCATTAAGCCCAAGCGCCTGGCGCGCCTCCCGCAGCTCCTCACTCTGAAGGAGCAGGAACAGCATTCCCGCCGTCACCGCCCCGGATTCACCGGATATCACAGGCGGATCTCCCGGCAGCGGGCTGCCCAGCACCCGCATTCCCTTGGCCGCCACCTCATCGGGACAGGAGATGAACATATCCGAGTAGCCCCTCAGAATATCCCATGCCACCGGATTGGGCTCGCCGCATGCCAGCCCGGCCATGATCGTGTCCATCCTCCCGGTCACATGCCTGGGCAGACCGTCGTCCGCCTCCATCGACCGGAACAGGCAATCGGCCTTGTCCGGCTCCACGATAACCGTGAAGGGGCGCTTCTCTCCGCAGACGGAGGCGAAGGCTCCCTGGATGGCCCCTGCGAAGGAACCGACTCCCGCCTGAAGGAACACATGGGTCGGCACGTCTGCGCCAAGCTCCTCCAACTGCTCCATCGACTCCAGAGCAATGGTGGAGTACCCTTGCATGATCCAGTCGGGAATCTCCCGGTAGTCCTCCCAAGCGGTATCCTGAATCAGAATCCAGCCATTCTTGCGGGCCTCCTCCGCGCAGAAGCGGACGCATTCGTCATAATTCCATTCGGTAATATAGGCCTCCGCGCCTGCCGCCCGAATGTTGTTCAGCCTGATCAGGGAGGAACCCTTGGGCATGTAGACCACCGCCTTGTGTCCCAACTGACGGGCGGCCCAGGCTACCCCTCTGCCATGATTACCGTCCGTGGCCGTGATGAAGGTCATCTCCCCCAACCGTTCCTTGATATCCGGGGATTGCAGCAGCTCAATCGACAGGTCGCCGACGGGAATATTCAGCCGCTGCGCCAGATACCGGCCCATGGCATAAGCCCCGCCCAGCACCTTGAAGGCATTCAGACCGAAGCGGTAGGATTCATCCTTCACATATATATCCGCTACTCCCAAGTGCTCCGACAAGCGGGGCAAGCGGGTCAGGGGAGTCTTGCTGTAGGCAGGGAAGGTCTGTTGAAAGTGCAGGGCTCGCTTGCCCTCATCCGCCGACAGAAAAGTGATGGATGCCTTCGCCCCCCCGCTTCTTGCCTGCGGATTCTGTCTCCATTTTATCGCGTCCATCGTGATCTCTCCGATCTCTGTGATCCCTCTGTTCTCTCTGTTCTCTCTGTTCTCTCCGATCTCTGTGATCCCTCTGATCTCTGTGCTCCCTCTGTTTTCTCGTAAGCGGGTCTACTCCCTTTTACGCATGCGGGTAGCTCCTGCGCAGCACCCGGCCTGCCGCCAGATGCCGCTCCTCACCCTCTGCCACAACGATCCGGCCGTTCACCATCACATAATCGATTCCCTCAGGATACTGCCGGGAATTCTCGTAAGTGGCGCGGTCGATGACCTTCTCCGCATCGAAAATCACCATATCCGCCTTCAACCCTTCCCGGATGATTCCCCGGTCCTGCAAACCGAGAATGCGCGCCGCTTGGGAGGTAGCCTTGCGCACGGCATCTTCAAGGGACAGCGCTCCCTCATTGCGGACATACTTGCCGAGAATACGGGGGAAGGTCCCGTACGCCCGGGGATGAGGCTCTCCTCCCAGCAGACCGTCCGAGCCGAAGCAGCCGGCAGGATGGGCCATAATGCGGCTCACCACCCCATCGTCCATGACGAAGTCAATCATGCCTACGGCGTTGGCCTCCTCGGCAATCAGATTCAACGCGGTTTCGCCGGGATCGGCATCCCCTCTGGCCCGGGCAATCTCCTGCAGATTATTGCCCACGAAGCACTTATTGCGCTCCGAGGCGACGGATGTGACATAGATGCCCTCCCAGCCTGCCCAGGCGGAGATGCTGTCCCAGCCCGCTATGCCTTCTGCCATCTCCTGCAGCATCCGGCTTCTCTGCTGCGGATCGGCAAGCCTGTCCAGCATGGCGTTGGTGCCCCCCGCATGGGCCCAAGGAGGCAGAATCGCGCTTAGCATGGTGCTGCCTGCGGTGTAGGGATATTGGTCGAAGGTCACCTCCGTCCCCTTGGCCCTGGTGTCATCCAGCAGCTGAAGCACATCGTCAAGCTTGCCCCAATTCAGCCTGCCGCAGATCTTGAAGTGGGAGAAGTGCAGATGCATCCCGGTCCGCTGGGCAATCCCGATCAGATCCTTCATGGACTCGATCATGTCATCCCCCTCGCTGCGCTGATGCACCACGAAGGGAGCGCCATATTCAGCCAGAACGGAGCAGAGCGCCTCGATTTCCTCCAGCTCGGCATATACACACGGAGGATAGATCAGGCCGCTGGACAATCCGCTTGCTCCCTGCCCCAGAGCCTCGCGCAGCACTTCCTTCATCCTGTCCAATTCTTCGGCGGTGGCCGCTCTGCCCGCCAGTCCCATTACCTGCATGCGGATATTGCCGTGGGGGACCAGGAAGGAAACGTTATAGCTGGGCTTGGCGGCCGCAATTTTGTTCAGGTAGCCGTCCACATCCTGCCAGTCCCACTCTATCTCCGGTGTCCCGTCAAGTCCGGCCAGATTCTTCTGCCAGACATCCACATATTGGGGAGGCAAGGGAGCGGCGGCGATGCCGTCCTGCCCCAGCAGGTCCGTAGTAATGCCCTGACGGATCTTGGCCGCAAGGAACGGCCGCTCCAGCACATAAAGATCCGAATGGGTATGCATATCGATAAAACCGGGACAAACCACACGTCCTGCGGCGTTGATTTCCACTTTGGCGCTTACGTTGTCAAGCTTGCCTACGGCGCCGATCCGGTCGCCAATGATGCCGACATCGGCCTTGTACCATGGGCTTCCCGTTCCGTCAATGACACGGGCATTGCGGATAATCACATCGTACATATCCATTCCCCCTCAGATGCCCTCCCGCCCGGGGAAAGCCTGTATGAAAAACACTTCAAAGTCCGGCAACCCTGGCGGCAATGGCGCAGTAGCCCTTCGCCGCCTGCAGCAGCTGATCCAGCTCGATATATTCATCTGCAATATGGGCGATATGCTCATACGAGGGGCCGTAGCCGATGGTGGGCACACGGGCAACACCTGCCGAGTAGCTCCCGTTGGTGCAGAAGCTGTATACGGACAGCTCGGGGATCTGGCCCAAGTCCTGCAAGGCGGTCTGTGCAGCCCTGACCAGAGCATGGTCCGCCTCCATGAGCCAGGCCGGGAAGAAGCGTCTTCCCCCCAGGCGGCTGCCGGTGTAGCAGACCAGCTCCGCTTCGGCAATCTCCACGGTGCAGTTCTTCTTGCCGTAGAGCAGCTGCCTGTATTGCTCCAGCACCAGCTCCTCATCCTCGTAGACCAGAAGTCTGCGGTCAATGGTCAGCCGGCACAAGTCCGGCACAACCGAGGCGCCGGGATAAGGAGAGGAGATAATATCCGTTACCACCGAGATGCCCTTGCCCAGCTGCGGATGGCTCGTAGGCTCCAGCTCCATCAGCCCGGAGATGACCGGATTGATTTCGTACACGGCGTTGATGCCTACATCCGGATTGGCCGAATGGGCGGACCTGCCATGGGCCGTTATATTAATCTCAGCCCGTCCCCGCTGCCCGATGTTCACACGCAGCGCCGTCGATTCCATGATTACCACGCAATCCGGCTGGACGGCCTCCATCACCTTGCCCAGCGCCACTCCCTCGAATACCTCCTCGAATACTGTCCCGGAGATATAGATATCCCCCATGGGCTTCCTTCCGGCTTGCTTGGCTTCCTGAACAAGCCGCCCTACGGCGAATATGGCGGCACACAAGGCAGCCTTCATGTCCGTGGTTCCCCGCCCGTACATCCTCCCGTCCGCCAGCTCCGCTCCGAAGGGATCATGGCTCCACTTCTCCGGGCTGTTCACCGGAACGGTGTCGATGTGGCCGTCGAACAGAATGGAGGTTCCCTCCCCCGTTCCGTTCACCTTGCCGATGACGCTGCCGTAAGCGTCAATCCATACTTCATCGAATTGCAGCTCCTGCATCTTGGCCTTGATCAGAGCGGCCGCCTCCTGCTCTTGCCCGGAGAGGCTCTGCGCCCGGATAACCTGCTGCGTGAATGCAATCAGCGCCTCGTCGTCCAGATTGGATATGTTCATTGCTGTCCCTCCTGTGTAGCTTGGAATGTTCATCATGCATGGTTAATGAAGAATCCGGCTCAGGAAGGTCTGCGTACGCGCCTCCCGGGGATTGGACAGCACCTGGGACGGGGTTCCCGTCTCGATCACCTTCCCCTGGTCCATGAAGATGATCCGGTCCGCCACCTCGCGGGCGAAGCCGATCTCGTGGGTAACGACCACCATGGCCATACCCTCCCGCGCCAAATCCTTCATCACCTGGAGCACCTCGCCCACCAGCTCGGGATCAAGCGCTGATGTGGGCTCATCGAACAGCATGACCTTGGGCTGCATCGCCAACGCCCTGGCTATAGCCACCCGCTGCTGCTGTCCCCCCGACAGCTTGGCAGGATAAGCATCCCGCTTATCCTCCAAGCCCACCTTCGCCAACAGCTCCAGGGCCAGCCGACGGGCCGCCTCCTTATCCGCCCTTTTCACCCACAGTGGCCCTTCCATAACGTTCTCCAACGCGGTCCGGTGGGGAAACAGATGAAACCGTTGGAATACCATCCCCACCTCCGTCCGCACCTGCCGCATGGCCTTGCTGTTCAGAATCGAAGCCCCCTGATAGCGGATATCCCCGGAGGTGACGGTTTCCAATCCGTTGATGCACCGGAGAACCGTACTCTTGCCCGAGCCGCTTGGACCGATGACCACGACCTTTTCCTGCGGCTCGATCTTCAGATCAATGCCGAACAGCACCTGCTGCTTGCCGAAGCTCTTGTTCACCTGCTTAAGCTCGATCATATGCGCTCAATCCCTTCTCCAGCCGCTTGGCCACCACCATCAGGATGCTGGTCATCACCAGATACATCACGGCAATAATCGAGTACACCTCGAAGCTGCGGAAGGTGGAGGTAATGACCGTCTCCCCTGTGCGGAACAGCTCGGTGATAGTGACCAGAGACACCATGGATGAATTCTTGATCGTCATAATGAACTGGTTGACCAGCGGCGGGATAATGACCCGGGTCGCTTGCGGGCCGATGACCCGCAGCATGGCGACGGGCTTGGACATGCCCAGAGACACGGCCGCCTCCATCTGTCCCTTATCCACCGCCTGCAGCCCGGAGCGGACAATCTCGGTTGCATAGGCTCCCGTATTCAGCGCCATCCCCAGTATGCCCGCCTGGAACGGCTCCAGCCGAATGCCGAACTGGGGCAGACCGAAGTAGAGAATGAACAGCTGCACCAAGAGCGGCGTCCCGCGGAAAATCCATGTATAGAAATTGGCCACGTACACCAGCGGGGTGATGGATGTCGTCTTGCACAGCCCCCCTATAATGCCAAGCAGCAGCCCCAATACCAGTGATGCAGCGGACAGCTGAATCGTTACCCATGCGCCCTTGAAGAAAACCGGCAGAAACGGAAGCACCGCCGAATAGTCCAGCTCCATAGCCCAAGCCCCCTTGATCCGTCTTGTATTTACCCGTGCTGCTGCAGAGCTACTTCAGCCACTTGTCGTACAGCTCCTGCGCCTGGCCGTTTGCCTGCAGCTCCTTGATGACATCATTGGCCAGCTGGAGCAGCCCGGCATTGCCCTTCTTGACGGCCAGACCCAGATCCGCTTCAATGAAGGGATCGCCCACAATCTCAAGCTTGGCCTCCCTGTGCTGCTTGTTGTATCCCATCTGGTTCACATAATCGTTAAAGGCCACGTCCACGCGTCCAAGCTGCAGGTCCAACAGATAATCCGTGGTGTCCTTATACGATACCACCTTCAGCTTCGTGCCCTTGGCCACCAGATCGTTGGCCGCCTTCTCGCTGGTTGCTCCCGCCTTAACACCGACCGTCTTGCCGTCGAGATCATTGATGCTGTTCACCGAGCTGTCGCCGCTGAGCTTGACCAGGGACATGCCTGTGCCCAGATAGCTGTCGGACATATCCACCGCCTGCTTGCGCTCATCGGTGATGTACATGGCGGCAATCGCCATATCCGCCTGCCCGTTCTGCACCGAGGGAATCAGCGCGGTGAATTGCATCTCCTTCCATTCCACCGGAACCCCGATCTTATCGGCAATCTTCTGCCCCAGATCAATATCGTAGCCAACCAGCTTCTTCGTGTCCGGATCGAGATACTCGAACGGATAATAGTCCCCTGTTGCGATAACCAGCTTTCCTTTTTTCTTGATCTCCTCGATCTGTGGTGATACGGCTGCGGGAGCAGAGGCTGTTATGCTGGGGGCCGGCGTGGCAGCAGCAGGCGCCGGATCAGCCTTTTCCGTTTGGGAGCAGCCGGCTGCAAGCAGCGCGGCCATGGAACAGGCAAGCAGCAGTGATTTGGTTCTGACCATTTGTTTCATCATGAATTCCTCCTCAGATTTTCTTGCGAATGGTGAGCTTGCTTATATCAGAGCGGAACTCCGCTTATGATCCGATGGGGTCTGGAGCGCCCAGGCTCTGGCTATGGCGTAATAGCCCTGGTTGGCCTTGATTAATTGCTCAATCTCGATATACTCATCGGGAGCACGGGTCAGCCGCTCCCAGGAAGGTCCGAACCCCACTGTGGGAACTTGGGCGATTCCGGCGCTGTAGCTTCCATTGGTGCAGCCCAGGTAGGCGGATATCCTTGCAGCAATGCCTTGCTGGTGCAGGGCTCTCATGGAAAGCTCCACCAGCGGATGGTCTACCTCCATCAGCCAGGCAGGATAGAAGCTTCTCTCTGAGATCACGGCTCCGGTGTAACAGGCAAGGGATTGCTCCGCTATATCCACTTGAATCCGCCGGTCCAGCTCCCTGTAAGCCCGAAGCACCTCCGCCTCCTCTTCGCCTGCAAGCAGCCTTCTGTCCAGGGTCACTGTGCACCGCTCCGGGATGAGGGAGGATCCGGGATAAGGAGAGGAGATAATGCCGGTAACGGTGCAAGTATTCCTGCCCAATTGGTCATGCTCCATAGGGATGGTTAGCGACAGCTTATCGAGAAAGGGGAGCATAAGCGAGATGGCATTCGTTTCTTGACCATGCCCGGCAAAACAAGCCGCTTGTCCTGAAGCAACTGCCTTGAGCTCCGCACGGCCGCGCTGTCCCACATGCAGATTCAATCCTGTCGCCTTGCCGATCACCACAAAATCCGGCCGGACCGCATCCATCACTTCCTTTAGAGCCGCCCCTCCAGTTATTCCCCCGCAGACTGTTCCGGAGACATAGATGTCTCCCTCCGGCTGTATGCCCGCCCGCTTCAACTGGGCTGCCGCAAACAGCATGGCCGACAAGGCCCCTTTCATATCCGTCGCGCCCCGTCCATAGATGCGACCTTGCTCCAGCTCTCCTCCGAAGGGATCGAACTGCCACGCCTCAGCATCTGTAACCGGCGACGTATCCAGGTGCCCGTCCAACAGGAGAACCGGGCCTCCCGCCTTGCCCATCAGCCTCCCCACTACGTTGCCCAGCCGGTCCGTCCTTACCTCATCGAATCCCAGCTCCAGCATCTTCTCCCTGAGCAGGGCCGCCGCTTGTCCTTCCTGTCCCGGCAGGCTCTTAATCCCGATCAGCTGACGGCAGAAGTGAATTAATTCTTCGGAAGATATCCGCATCCGCTCACCCCCTTGATTCTGCCATCGTTTTACGTTCTTATGAATCATTAAGTCAATTTACCTTACATAACGAATTATATATACTGACAAAATAGCCAACAAGTCTCTTTATGAGACTTTCGTCTACAAAAATAGCGATTACATGTCATGAAAAGTGTCATAAAACAACAAAAGTATCAAACTGAGACTGGTCTCAATTTGATACTTTCGACAGCTTATATTGGGGTCCGCAGCTTTCACGGCCGCTTTCTAAATTAGCTCATACTGCTGCATCTTGCGGAACAAGGTGGCTCTGCCGATACCCAGCATCACGGCTGCTCGCTCCTTGGGCTCCCCGTTTTGGGCTGCAGCTGCAAGAGCCCGCTGAATCATTTCCCGTTCCAGCCGCTTCAGATTGTAGGATTCCTGATCAATCCCCGCCTCTACGCCGGCGCTGATAACCTCAATATTGCGGATATGCTCCGGAAGATGCTCCTTATGAATCGACGTGCTGTCGGAGAAGTTGACCGCGTACTCCATGATGTTGGACAGCTCCCGGATATTGCCCGGCCAATGGTACGATACCAGTATTTTCTTGACGTCTTCACGGATTGAAGTAATATACTTGCGGTTGGCGCGGCTGTGCACCTGCAGGAAGTGATTGGCCAGCAGCAGAATATCCTGCCTCCTCTCACTAAGAGAAGGAACCTCCAGCGGGAAAATGCTCAGCTTGTAGAACAGATCGCGGCGGAATGAGCCCTTCTGGATCAAACGCTCCAGATCCTTGTCCGTGGAGCAAATCATTCTCACATCAATGGGCACCTGCTCCCGCCCCTCCTCCAGCCACACGCTCTTCTCCTCCAATACGCGCAGCAGCTTCAGTTGAATGGACATGGGCATGTCGGCGATATCATCGAGAAACAGAGTGCCGCCGTCGGTTTCCACCAGCTTGCCCTTCCTGTCCCTGCCGCCGAACAGCTGCTTGTCCAGCACCGGCTCCGGCAGAACGGCGCAATTGAGCGCGGTATAGGGCTGATTCTTGCGCTCGCTGTACCGGTGGATGCACTCGGCAATAAATTCCTTGCCCGTTCCGCTCTCCCCGCGGATCAGCACGGGCGACCTGCTGTTGGCGATTTTGCGCAGCGTATCCTTCAGCGTCTGAATCAGGGGATGATTGCCGATGATCACCTCGAAGCCCTTATGGCTGCCCTCGGTATATTTCATGGCCACATCCGCCATATGCTCAGGGTCGGCGATCATGATGACAGCATCCTTCACATACTCATCCGAACGGGAGGGATGGTAGGTCACGAACAGGTGGGTGTACTTGTCCTCCAGCTTCACGGCTATCAGCTTGCCCTCTGCCTCTGATTCTTCCACGGAACGGCGGCCGCAGAAGGGCTCCACCAACTGTCCGATGATCTCCCTGCCGGGCAACTGGTCCTCCGGTATCCGCAGCAGCTCCCGCGCCGCGCGGTTGATGAACTCGCACTGGCCGCTGTGGTTAATCATAAGCACCCCGTTGTCGATATAGCCGATCAGGGCAGAGAGCTTTCGTTCAATCACCTGCTGCTCCAGCAGCAGCTCGGATTCCTTGATTTTGCTCGCGATCATCTCGGACATTTTGTGCAAGAAATCGATCTTGGCCTCCACATCGGAGAACAACCGGTCCCGCTGCTCTCCGTTTAAGGCAATCAGCCCGATTACTCCCAGCACCTTGCCCTGCAGCAGGATCGGGTAGCACACCTCCCCGAATTCCTTGCAGTTCTGATAATGCATACAGGGCGCACACAGCTCCTCGAAGCCCGGGCGCTCCACAATTACCGGCTGGCCGCTTTTCAGGCATTGCCTGTACACAAAATCCTCATTCCTCATATCCTTCCAAATGTCATATTTGATCACGCCCGTTCCGGCAATGCGAAAAAGCTCATGATCGGCAATCTCCACTTCAATCTGCAGCACTGCCGAGATCGCCACTACAATCTGCTGAATGGTAGGTTGAATCTCCTTTAGCTCCATAGCCGCACGCCCCCTATGTAATATATCCTAACATAGGATTTTGGGATTCGTAAATGGAAATGGCAGACACCCGCGGATGGGCGTATGCATAGGATGGAAACGAGGAACGATGACAATCTGGAGGGATATGTGATGTACAATCAAATGCTTCAACCGCAACAAACCTTGTATCAAGCCGATCCGGCCTTCGCGGAGCATGTGCGATGTGCGAGGGAAAAGCTGCTTGATGTCTGCCGCCAAGCCTCCAACCGCCCGGTTCGCGTCCAGTTGATGAATGGGCAGGTATATGAAGGCATTATGGTCCAGGCAGATGACAACCATCTGTACTTGCGCGTCTCCAATCCCAACGCCCGCGCCTTCTTCAATCCCTATGCCTCCGCGCAAAGCGAGGTTATTCTGCCCCTGGTGCTGTACACGCTGCTTGTGATTACGCTCTTGTACTAACCAGACTGCGAAGAGCTCGCCCATCATGCGGCGAGCTTCTTTCATGTATGTATAAGGGCTTAGAATATAATCGAATACTGATTAGTATTCCTGCACATGCTGACAAAATCATCGTTGCTAAGGACATGTTGATGAAAACTTGAAGTGCTGTCAGGATGATGCTCTATATATTGAGAGGATCTCGCATTCGGACGAAGTCTTGGAATGAGGTTGGGGGTAATGATTTCTGCTTGAACTGCTCGAAACAAGGAGACATCCGTAGTCAAAAACGAAATTGGAGGATGCTCCGTTATACGCAGATCCAGAGGGGGATTGCTGCATTCTTTTAATATTCTTTCTTTAATTTTTATACTACCCAAGTCACTTGTGGCAAGTGAGATATTCCCAATTTGTGTTGGATAATGTGCCGACAAACAAAAGCATAGCGCTAAAATGGAAACTTCCCCAGCATTCTTCCTGGTTATCCTGCCCCCAGTATCTTTTTGAGAAAAACCCTGATTATAAAATAACTGGATCCAATCATCTGGCAATTCATCAGCTTCAAGTCTACGATAATAATTGAAGAACTTTTGGGCATCACCGAATGGCGCGGCGAGTCGAAACAATTCCAGCAATTTTTTATCGCTATATCCCAACATTGGCAAATAGTCATCCGTTTCTTCCAAGATAATAGTAGGAGCGTGTATGCTGGCTACATATTCGGATTTTCGCCGATGATGCGCATATTCCTCATGAACCCAACCAGGAATCAAAACCACCTCATATGGAGAAAAGATATGAGCTTGAGGCAACAGCTCACAGTGTTGATGATAGAATTGTAAGTTGTTGCTGTCTAATATGAGAATTCTTGCATTTTCAGCCCTTCTTAGCAGTGCCTCAACTTCACTGTAGTTACCCATTCGAACGCTCCTTTATTTCTCGCTGAACCGCTCTATACTTTTCCTCCCATCCCAGAATGACACTCAAATTGTCCTTGTATAGTTCTACGTCAGGATGATGCTTCAGCTCTTCTTTGATAGCTTCTTTTACAACGGATATATTTACGACAAAGGATGGCTTGATGACTGTGTCGTCTAACGAATGCTCTTGGAAAATGGATGACCATTCCCCAATGGTCAATCGCCTGTCAAAATTCGCTTTCAGGATTTGTTGGAGCTGTTCGTTCCCATTTTTTTTTGCAATTTGATACAATTGAATAAGCACCGCTTTGTATGGAGCCTTAAACGATTTCATGCAGTGGGCGATTTTAACGAGAAAATCGGATTGTTTTAAATTCAGAAAATAATCATACAGGTCAGAGTGTCCGAAAATCATCTGGCTTGAGAAGTAATCGGCCTTTCTTTCATTAAAGTCAAATTCCGTTGAGATTTCGTAATTTTCTTGATGATCTTTCATTTCCTCATGCTCAGTCAGGTGGTATATTTCATGCCAGTATATAAAGTATTGGTATAGTCGCGGTTGAGCCGTATTAATGATCGGAATAACCTTTCTCTGACCAAACAACCGAATAGCTCCACCCCAATTTTCATCTGGAATCGGAATTTCAATTAAATGGTGTTCCTTCAATATTTCTAATGCTTGTTGTTCGATAGGAAGGGACTTCCATTTAATGAGTCGCTTCTCTATAAATTGAATGTGAAACTCCACTTCTCTGGCGATTTGTTCATTTCGTTCGATAGTCTGATCTAAGTTCTCACTGGTAATTCTCACCTTACAGGAGCACCTCCTTATTTCATATACATAGAATAAATGTCCAGAATATTATCTAATCCATCCAATAATTCTTTGGCCTGCATGGATCGTTTGGCCTCAACTCCGTGGTCTGAGAAAGCATAAGTAACTACTGGTGAAGCTACGGTCAAAGGTTGCGTTTTCAAGAAAAAGTCTTCCTTTAAATTCAGAGCTTCATTAATCCTTGAGATTTGAGTATTATAAGTCGTTTGATTGGGACTATCTCCCTTCAAAATTTGATCAAGAGTAGGTCTTGAAATCCCAGTAAGCTTGGAAAAAGAAAGCTTGGAATACCCTTTTAAGCGTATGAAGGTTATTAAGTTTTGGGCAATTAGGTTTTGGTGTTCATAATAGTTTACCAATTTTTTACACCTCGCTTCAATTATAAGATTATTATAACGTTAAATTCACTCACCGTAAAATTTGTTTTTACAATTTGTAAAAATATTATGTGCAAATGTATTGATTTTATACACTTAACAGGCTTCTATTATTTCAGTTTTCAGAAGAATGCCTCTTATTGCTCCCCAAGGAGGGGATTCCAGGCCAACAAGAACCCGGATTCCCTTATTTCCTCTGCATCCAACTCCGTTTCCTTCCAGTGCTTATCCGTCCGAGTTTTGCCTAGCCATCTTCAAGGCTCCGCAATACGTTTTGGCTGATTTAATTTAAAAAAGTCCGCGCAGGAAAACACCAAATAAAGGCCGAGGAATTGTTCATCGGCCCATTATTCGGTGTGGATGGATGTCCACTTCATCTCGTGTCTTGATTTTTTCGATCACGGGGGCTAAATTCACACTCCCGCTCGGGGAGCGACCTATTCGAAATGAAAGATTATACATCCGAATACGGGTTTCAATCCACGCTCCCGCACGGGGAGCGACAAAATGCCATGAAGTGAAGCGGGACGGCATGTATGTTTCAATCCACGCTCCCGCACGGGGAGCGACTTCGCACCGGGGAAGTCACCGGGCCGCTGAAGCTGGTTTCAATCCACGCTCCCGCTCGGGGAGCGACTTGGAACTGTTACTACTGCTGCCGTAGACTTTACGGTTTCAATCCACGCTCCCGCTCGGGGAGCGACCCTGACCCCGGTCCGCTTGGCCCACATCTTCCGGGTTTCAATCCACGCTCCCGCTCGGGGAGCGACAGATCGCCCGCTGCGACAAAGCCGGGCGGAAGGGCGTTTCAATCCACGCTCCCGCTCGGGGAGCGACAGTATGAGCCACAAGCCTTGTGGCACAAGGCTTTGCAGGCTCATTTTCGCGAACCTATCTTTTTGAACCCTCAGAAACAGTCTACCACAACCCAAAACAGCCTGTAAATCCAGTCCTGGTGCGGATCGCGAACCTCCCAGGGATTTTATGTGAGCTTGGGGTTCGCGGAAAAGAAGAACAACAGCACGGGCTTCAAAAGGAAACTATTATTCTGCTTCCTTTTCCGATTCTGCGGAGGTCTTCATTCCGGCTTCTGCTGTTGCCTCATCGCTATCAGAAGAATGCGGATCTAAGATAAGCGATATTATAAGCTGCGCCCCATCTCTCACTCCCTGCAAATATAAGCGCTCGTTCTCCAAGCCCCGTCTGTAATGATGCTTGTCCTCCCATTCCATAAATTCAGGACAAAGCGCCTTATCAGCAGTTGAGAATAACGCCTCGAAGGCCTCTTCCTCCTCGGCTCTGTATGGGCTCAAAGCAGGATCACGCTCGATTTGAGCTGAAACGTACTCCAAACGATGCTGAATCTGATTTCGAAACCACGCTGGAAATTCCATGACTTCGCCTCCCCGCAACAAAACCAATAGGATTTTTACTCGTAGCAGCGGACGACCCTTCCCTATGCTTCATCCATCTCACCTCTCATAACCAAATTATATTAGAGAAAGATGTTATTTTAATGCGGATGTCGCATTAAAATAAAAAACTATAATGTCTTCGTGATGCTCCAGGCGAAGAACAGCTCGAAATACTTGAACCAGCATGGGTTCGAGAGGGAATGCCCAGCGTACTAGCTTAACGGACATGAGCGCTCTTATTTGGCTCCAAACAAGGGGATTTCAATCCTAACGGACTCATGCGCTCTTATTTGACTCCCATGCACCCCACTCAAGGGAATTTAGGCAGAATAAGATCTTTCAGGTCCGTTACAATTTTCAACCCCGATTTTTCTCTGGGATAGCATCATCTGTGTCCGTTGCACCTTTTCGATTCACTTAATCGCAGCCTCGCAGGCTTCACATATAGCAATTGTTCCTTCTTTTCCATTATGCTAACGATTTCCCCGAAATTCTCATGCTTTTTGGTATGGCAATCTTCTTATCCTGGAACATAATAAACTTCCCGTTGGGACGCGTGATGGAAGAGTTACAACACACACAGAAGAAAGATCAAATACAAAGAAAAATCAGGGACCTGTTACGGTACCCTGATCTCATCGAACATGAGCGACAGCATGTGTGGAGGAGCCTAAGTTTTAGCAGCTGCTATCCCTCTGATTCACACCTCTTGAAACTCAATCCAATCGATCTGCAGGCCCGGCTTGATGAACTCCAGCCTGACCTCGTACAGACCGGCCTCCAGCTGAATCTTGGCCAATCTCCGCCTGATCCGCTTCCCGTCTGTTCCGTTGGTCTGGATGGTGGTTAGGGTCTGGCCGTTGAGCAGCAGGTTGCAGGCGCTCTGCGCCAGACTGTCATCCGGGGACATCATCTGGACCGTCACCCAGCAGGTGCGGTCCCGTCCCATGCGGAACAGCACCGACTCATCGGCTCCCGGACGCACGCGGCAATCTGCAGGTAACTCATCCGCTCCCGGACGCACCCGGGAATCCCCGGACAATTCCTGGGCCTTCTCCGCCTCCGCGGCGAGAGCAGCATCCGCCCGAAAGAGGGGAATCGTCTCCTCCACAAGGGGCTGCTTTCTCGAGAACACCGGAGCCCTCATGAGGAAGCGGCAGATGTTGGCGGCGTTGCGCTGCAGCTCCCCGCGGGTTAGCGTTCCGTTCTCCAGAGACGCCAAGGTATTGTCATCATTGGAGTTGATCGCCGCGCCGTAGTTGCTGATGACCATATACAGGTCGTTCTGGGCCCGGATCATCCAGTTGGTATACTTGACATCCGCCTGGCCGCCTTGAACCACATCGTTCATCTTGGCCCACCAGTCTGTCATCACGATACCCTCGAAGCCCCATTCCTTGCGCAGCACCGTTGTATTCAGATCATAGTTGGAGGCGGCCCAATGTCCGTTAATGGGATTGTAGGACGTCATGATGCAATCCGCGCCCCCCTGCTTCACTGCGATCTCGAAGCCCTTCAGATACAGCTCCCGGACCGCCCGCTCCGAAACGACAGCGTCCACCTTGTTGCGGAACTTCTCCTGGCTGTTGCAGGCAAAGTGCTTTAGCGTGGAATTGGAGCCGCCCTTCTTGATGCCTCTGGTGCATGCCGCGGCGAACAGGCCCGTGACCAGAGGGTCCTCCGAGAAATATTCGAAGTTGCGCCCGTTAAGGGGATTGCGGCGGAGATTCATCCCCGGTCCCAGCAAAGCGTCAATATGGTTGCTCCGCAATTCCCGGCCCTCCATCACATACAGCTCCTCCACCAGCTCCGGATTCCATGTGGCGGCAAGCAGGGTTCCAATCGCCACCTGAGTCGCCTGATGCCCGCTGTCCATCCGAATGCCGGAGGGGCCGTCCGCCGTACTGGCTACGGGTATACCGAACCGGAGCAGGCGATCCGTTACACCGCCGAATGCGGACGCCGTCCCCGGGGTAACCAACGGGCTGCACATGCCCTCGCCCCGCACGATAGCCGCCAGATCCTCATCGGACAGTTGGGCGATGAAGGCGTCCATGCCGACTGTCCCCTCATGCACATCCCTCAGCTTGTAGCCCCGGTCTCCCGTTTGCTCCAAGCCTCCGGGCATATTGGTCCCGATCCGCTCCGACATGGACACCTTGCGTATGGGCGCTTCCTCGTAAGCCAGCTCGTATGTTCCATCCGGCAGCTGCGCCCCCGGCTTCATGCGGCTGAAGCCCTCGACCGGAGCCAACGCCTCCTCCAACTGCTCCACCACCTGCAGAGCCTCCACCCGGTATCCGTCCTGCCCCTCAATGGCGATGGGAACCAGGTTCTTCACGCTGCTGCCCGCATACAGGCGGTATACCCCCGCTTCAAGCACATAAGCCGAAGCATGGCCCGTCACACCAGCATCATCATAGGAGGCCATAGCGTGCACGGGGACAGTCAGGGTCAGACGCTGGGATTCACCAGGCTGAAGCAGCCGGGTCTTGCCGAATGCGGCCAATACCCGTGCGGGCTTGCCCAGCTTTCCTTGGGGGGCTTCATAGTAGACCTGCACCACCTCTTTACCGGAGTAAGCCGTCCCCGTATTGGTTACAGTCACCTCGGCCTGGAGACAGGGCCTCTCCTTCTTCACCGTCAGGCTGGCTTCCCCAGCCTCAAGACTGAATGGGGTATACGACAACCCATAGCCGAACTCATACTGCACCCTAGCGGGACAGAATGTCTCGAAGTACCGATAGCCAACGTAGATATCCTCTTGATAAAGGTTCTTCCACTCATTGCCATGATTGCGCGTGGACGGATAATCGCCGATGGCATAAGCGATGGTGTCCGTCAGCTTGCCGCTTGGCGTAACGTCTCCCGCCAATACGTCGGCAATGGCATTGCCCCCTTCCATCCCCCCATGCCAGGCATAGAGGACACAGGGAATCGGGTGGACATAGCCCTCATCGTTCAACCAGCTCATATCGATAATATTGGACACATTCAGCACAACAGCCGTCTGTTCAAAATGCGCGGACACCAGCTTCAGCATCGCCTTCTCATCTGCGGTCAGCTGATAGCTGCCCGGCTCATCGGCATTATCCTGATCCTCCCCGGCCGTGCGGCCAATCACCACAATCGCCTTGTCCGATTGCAGCCGGGCGGCTGCCACCAGTTCAGGGGACAGGGGCATCTCCTTCTGGTGCCATGGCTCGGCAGCCCAACCGCCGCCGCCGTTGTCAAACGGATTATCTACTAGCCACTTCTCATAGACAGCCGCCAGCTCCTCATTAACGGCAATGCTTTTTTTATCCCGCAGGCCATTCAGCAGATTGGTGGTGTAAGCCACGTTCACGCTGCCCCCTGAGCCTGTTCCGCTGCGGTAATAATTGATCTGGGTTCTGCCGAAGACGGATACCCGCTCCCCCGCAAGAACCGGAAGCACCTGTCCCTCATTCTTCAGCAGCACTGCACCCTCTGCCGCCACCCTCCTGCTGAACGGGGCAAAGCCCTCCAATGGAATTCCAAATACCGGTACACTCACCTTAATCCCTCCGCATGCCAAGACGGGCCTCTTGGACCCAACTTGTCTAAAAATATGAATACCCCTATAATAGAGCAGATAAACCGAAAGATAAATTGTCGGAAACTATGAAACCTTAGGTGATTATATGATTGTGGTTCCCGAGCTGTATCAGATTTGGCATTACCAGGCACCTAGAGGCGGCAGCCATGTGCCCAGGGTCATTGAGGAAGGACAGCAGGATATTGAAATCTTCGTATCCGGCAGAGGCTTCTTCGAGCATGAAGGCTCTCTGATTGAAGCGACGACAGGTACAGTGCTATGGCATATTCCCGGAGATACGACGATTTATATGAGGGACCCGGAATCGCCGTATGCCTGCATCGTGGTGACGCTGCTGGACCAGAGCGCAAGACCGCTGCCCCGGATCAGCCAATGGACGGACCGGACCTCGTTCCGCCCGTTCATCGACCGGATTTTGACGGAGTTCCACAGTGAGAGCCCCGATCTGAAGAAGCTCGCCTGCTACATCTATGGCCAGCTGTATTGGCATTGCCAAGCGCCTGTAGATACCTCCCATACCAACAGCAAGCGTAACCGGGAGATGAAACGGGTAACGGATTGGATCGAGGAGCATTATGCAGAGGATATTCATCTGGAGCAATTAGCCGGCCTGTCCGGCGTCAGCCTTCCCCACCTGCACACCCTGTTCAAGCAGTATGCGGATAAAACACCGTACCAATTCATACAGGCCCGCAGATTGCAGGAGGCCAAGATTCTCCTGGCCTCTACGCTGCTGCCGGTCAAGGAGGTCGCGGCAAGATCAGGATTCCGGGATGTGGGCAACTTCTGCCGGGTATTCAAGCAAAGCAGCGGAGCAACCGCCCAGGAGTTCAGGCTGCAGCATATGGATAACCGGCTGTCATGATAATGCCGCATTTTTTCACTGAATTTTCTGATATTATTGCATTAAAGCGGAAAAGTGAAGAGGAGCGGCTGAAGATGACGATGGATATAGGATGGATAAGCCGGGAAATCAGGTGCACCCCATGAGGGAACCGCCCGCAATGAAAGAGGCCGTCCCATTTAGTCCGTACAGCCGGGAGCCGGGAGTGGTGCGCACGCTGGCGCAGCTGCCGGAGAGCTATCTGCTGTATATCGGGCCGGTGGCCTGCGCACGCCATGATTATTTGTCCGGGATGTACGGGTTCCCGGACCGGATCTCCTATCTGTGCCTCCAGGAGCTGGATGTGATTCTGGGACGGACGGAGGTGCTGGTGCATGAAGCGGTTGCAGAAATCCGAACCCGGATTGCGCCGAAGGCCAAGGCGGTGATTCTCTACACCGGCTGCCAGAACAGCCTGTCAGGGGTGGACTTTGACGCGCTGGTACGGAAGCTCCGTGAGACGCATGGGCTGCTATTCACCTATTGCAATATGAATCATATGCTCCGCTTGGGCAGCGGCAATGTATATCCCCTTCTGTTCCGAGGCCTGCTTCAAATGCTGGACGATGCTAAGCCCTGCGGGGAGGAACAACAAGCACAAGGCCATGCGGTCAATCTTCTGTGCCGGTCCCTTAAGCTCCATACGGGGAACGATCTGCCGCAGCTGCTTGCCCGGTGGGAGCTTGGAGAGCTGCGGGGCTTCGGCAGCGCGCCGTCGCTGGAGGAGGTCAAACAGATGGCCGGAGCCAGACTGAATGTGGTGACCCATCCAGATCTGCTGCCTGCCGCCAAGGATATGGAGGAGCGGTGGGGAACGGCCTGGATGTACCTGCCGGCCAGCTACCGTCTGGAGGAGATCGATAAGCAGTATGAGGAGTTGGCTTCATTCTTCGGCAAGGAGGCAGAGGCGGGAGCAGCCCGCCGCGAAGCGGAGGAGAAGACTGCCCGAGTCCGGGAGCTGCTGGAGGGAGCGCCTGTCTTGCTGGATGGAGCATGCTTTCTGAAGCCATTGAGTGCAGCGAGATTCCTGCTGGAGGAAGGGTTCCGTATAAGCCGGGTTCAGCATCTCCCCGATCTGAAGCAATGCGGCAAAACAGACCCCGAGGGTCTGGCCTGGCTTCAGGAGCATGACTCCCGACTGCTGGAATTTCCCCCGAATGCTTCTCCCGCAGGACAGTGGGAGCTTCACTGTATGACCTCCCATCTGTCCGATGCGGCCAAACCTCTGGAGGGCTCCTGGTTCGGGTATTCGGCAGTCTCCCACCTGATGGAGCGGCTGGAGCAGGCTTGGGTCAAGCAGACGGCGGCACTAGCCAACCGGAAGGAGGAACAAGCCGGATGAAGAAGCTGTGGACACGATTGACGCCGTTCACCTCGGATACGTCGGGAGCCTTGGGCACGCTGTACGATCTGAACGCTCTGGGCATGGTGCATGACCCCAACGGCTGCCTGAGCCATTACATGGCCCATGACGAATTCCGCCGAGATGCCAAGGCTCCTTATTATGTCAGCATTGCCCAGAATCAGATGGACATGATTCTCGGCAATGAGGTTCCTTTGTACCGGGGATTCCGGCAGCTCATCCAGGCATCCTCCCCTTCCTTGATCGCCATGGTCGGCACCCCCGTGACGGCTCTGCTGAGCAGCGATCTGGAACGGTACGCCAAGGACATGGAGCGGGAATTCGGAATTCCGGCTATCGCCATTCATACCACCGGTGAGAAGCTGTATGATGCAGGGGCGGCGCTCGCTTATCTGGGGCTGTGCCGGCGCTTTGTCCATGGCCGAAACGAGCTCAGACCGAAGCATCTTAATCTCATCGGGACCACCTCGCTTGACTTGGGGAGCAGGGAGACACATGCCGCTCTGGAGCGCGAGATTCATGGCTGGGGCTGGAACGTCCAGGCCAGACTGGGCATGGGCTCTTCTCTGGAGGGACTGGCGGGTGCAGCGGACGCGGCGCTTAGTCTGGTGGTGTCGGTCAGCGGACTGCCTGCAGCCCGCTATCTGCAGGAGCACTTCGGCGTGCCCTACTTAGCCGATCTGCCCGTTGGCCAATGCGGCTCGGCCCGGGTGCAGGACAAGCTCGCAGCCCTTGCGTCCACCCGGGAAACTGACTGGCAGCTAAGCGGGAGTACGGAGGATATAACTGATGCGGCAGCGCTTGTTGCGGAAGCCGCGACTAAGCCGGCAACGCGAACGAAGAGTCCGGATACAGACGCCGTGCACGCAGAAGCGAACGGAAGCAAGGCCTCAAGCCTCCGCCAACACCCCGCATCTTCCTCTACCCTGATCATCGGTGAACAGGTGAGCGCCAATGCCCTGCGCGATTTGGTGGAGCAACAGACAGGGGAGCCTGCCGACGTAGCCACCTTCTTCACCTTCGAGGCCAGCCTGTCCAGGATGGGGGACAGGGCATTGGACGGAGAAGCCGCATTGGAGGACCTGTTGGACGAACGAGGGTACAAGCGGATAATCGGCGACCCGTTGTTCAGCCGGTTCCTCGTCAAGCATGAGCAGGACAAGGACAAGCTCCGCCAATTCCCCGTCGAGCACATATTCTTGCCTCATATGGCCATATCCGGCCAGCTCTATGCCAGCCAGCTGCCTCTGCTTATTGGCGCTGACGGGGAGAAGCTGCTCTTACAGACGGAGTGATTGCGGTCTGCATTCTCTTCACCCGGCATCCCGAGCTATAGCTCCCACGAAATTCAAAGAAAAAAGATCAGGCCGCCTCCGTTCACGAAAGAGCTGCCTGATCCTCTATGCAAACCGCGTCTTGCCATTACCGCAGCCGCCGTACCACCTTTGGCGGTTATTCTACTTCGCCTGAATGTAGCCCTCTGCCTTCAGCAGCTCCGCGATCAGCACCGCGCCGCCTGCCGCACCGCGCAGGGTATTGTGGGACAGCCCCACAAACTTGTAATCGTAGAGGGAATCCTCGCGCAGCCTGCCTGCGGAAACCCCCATGCCGCCCTCAAGGTCACGGTCCAGCTTGGTCTGGGGCCTGTTCTCTTCCTCGAAGTAGGTGATGAACTGCTTGGGCGCGCTGGGCAGACCCAGCTCCTGCGGACGCCCCCGGAACTGGCGCCAGCGCTCCAGAATCTCTTCCTTCGACGGCTTCTTCTCGAAGGAGACGAACACGGTGGCCAGATGCCCATCGGTAACGGGGACGCGGATGCATTGGGTGGTAATCAAGGGCGCGCTGGCCTTGACAATCTCATCATTCTCCACGCTGCCCCAGATGCGCAGCGGCTCCTGCTCGCTCTTCTCTTCCTCGCCGCCGATGTAAGGGATCACGTTGTCCAGCATTTCGGGCCAGTCGGTGAAGTTCTTGCCCGCGCCGGAGATGGCCTGATACGTAGACGCCACCACTTGGGTCGGCTTGTAATCCAGCAGCGCATGAAGCGCCGGCACATAGCTCTGAATGGAGCAGTTGGGCTTGACGGCGATGAAGCCGGTGGAGGTGCCCAGGCGCTTGCGCTGCGCGGCGATTACCTCCATGTGTCCCGCGTTGATCTCGGGGATGATCATGGGAACATCCGGCGTCCAGCGGTGCGCCGAGTTATTGGAGATAACCGGCGTACCCGCCTTGGCGTATGCCTCCTCCAATGCCTGAATTTCGTTCTTCTTCATGTCCACTGCACAGAAGATAAAATCAACCTGGGACGCTACCTCTTCCACCCGGGAGGCGTCCAGAACCACAAGCTGCTTCACATGCTCCGGGATAGGCCCGGATAGCTTCCATCTGCCCTGCACGGATTCTTCGTATGTTTTTCCTGCCGAATTGCGGCTCGCCGCAATGGCGGCCACCTCAAACCAAGGGTGCTGATCCAGCAATTGAACAAAGCGCTGGCCCACCATTCCCGTTCCTCCGACAATCCCGACCTTCAGCTTCTGTGTCATTCAATCGTCATTCCCTTCCGTTCCAAATGTACCGCTATATGTGCAGTTCCTTCAGACCAAACTTGGGCAACAACAGAAAAATCCCACCCCCAAGAATGTATCTTAGGGACGAGATCTGTAAGCTCGTGGTACCACCCTTATTCGCCCATATGTCGCCATATCAGCCTCCTCAAGTACGGCATTGCAGCGCAATGCTTATACTTTAGCTCTGTAACAGGAGCTCCTGTCACACCATCCCTCTGGCGGTTCCGGTGCGCTGCTCGGAGGCTTTTTTCAATAAACAATTCTTTGCTCCTTCCCAGCCATTCGGAGCTCTCTGTAAAAGAATTCATTTATTTACTCTTCTCGTCACCGCATTTCGTATTGGGATTATATTATCAAATATCCGCGGGGAGGTAAAGGCCTTTTTGCAGCTTGACGCCATTATAATAAGCCCAATTTTCCCGGGGCTTTCCTATGCGCCTGTCCCCTGCCCGGCACAGCATGCCTCTTGAGCGGCTCTACCGGCATACCTGCTTATTAACTGACAAGCTTAAGCCCCACCGCAGAACCAAGCACGAGCCCAATACATAGGATGCGCAGGACGCTCCGCGGCTCATGATAGAAGACCATGCCGAGGATGGCTCCGCCGGAAGCGCCGATCCCCGTCCATATCGCATAAGCCGTCCCCATGGGTAGAGCTTTCATGGCCAATGACAAAAACAGAAAGCTAAGTCCGAAGCCCCCAACCAAGGCGGACAGCGATTTCCAGCTGCGGGATTGGTTGAAGGTGTTGATAAGCGATACGCCCATCATTTCAAATAGGCCCGCCAGAATCAAGTATACCCAGCTCATACTCCTCCTGCCTCCTCCTTTTTCGCGCTAAGCAGCTTCAGTCCCATTACTCCGGCAAGCAGCACTGTAAGCAATGCCACCTTGGCAGCACTGATGTCCGCCTCAAACAGCAGGCTCTCGGCTATTACGGTGCCCGCGGTTCCCAAGCCGACAAACACCGCGTATACTGTTCCCACCGGCAATTGGCGGGCCGCATTCATCATGAAATAGAAGCTGAGGCAGATGGCCACCAGTGTCCCGCTCCATTCCGGCAGGCTGTCGGCATGCTTCAATCCGATTACCCACGCCACCTCGAACAGCGCGGCTGCAACAACCATTGTCCATGTTTTGTTCATGTTCCATTTCCTCCCCTTGGCTTTTTTTGATTCCATTGCGGCAAAACAAATAAAGCCTGGCAAATAAACCGCATGATGCGGTTCATCTCCCAGGCTTTTACCCCTCCGTGTCACAGCCCAAGGGCTGTGCGTTTCCTCTCGGACCAGACCAGTCTTCCGACTGCGGAACCCTAGAAAACCTTTTTTTATTCGGTTATGTTCTAAGGCGATAGTAACACGCTGTGTCATCTTAAGTCAATTTCCATATTCACGCATAAGCTTGTTCCAAGCAGTTTTTTTTCTTGTATTAATGACTTCGATTTCATATAATAAACCTGTCGATTTTTGCCAAAAAAAGCAGATCGTTTATCGTGATTTCACGGCGGGTGCTCCGCCTCGAAATAATAAAAGCGTCGGGATGGTGCGGAATGGCTGAACAGAGAAGCGTGGCTCTAGCTATTATTTTTACTCTTATTACATGCGGGATTTATGGGATTTACTGGTTTATTGTTCTGACCAATGATGTGGGCAGGCTGAGCGGGGATTACAACTTTACCGGAGGCAAGCACCTGCTGCTTACGATCGTGACCTGCGGCATCTGGAGCTTCGTCTGGGCCTATCAGGTCGCGCAGCAAATGAGCGAGGCTCAGCGTCAACGGGGACTGCCATACAGTGACAATGGCCTGGTGTATCTGCTTCTTAACTTTTTTGGCTTGAGCATTGTTGTTTATGCCCTGGTCCAATCGGATGTCAACAAAATTGGCTACTACCGGGCTTAATCCGAAGCGGAAGAGACAGCTGCTCTGGGGCTTGGGACTGGCGGCGGGAGGCGCGGCCTACCTGAAGCTGTGGCTGCCTGCAACCCATCTCGCGGTCCCCTGCCCGTTCTATAAGCTGACGGGATGCTATTGTCCCGGCTGCGGGATTACCAGAGCAGCCCTCTCCCTCCTGAGCGGGGATGTGGAGCAGGCTTTCCGGTACAATGCTTTGATTTTTGCTCTGGCTCCTCTGTATCTGGTGTACGCAATCGCAAAGCGCAGAAGAATGCCGCGGACCGGCAACGTTATGATGGCTGTGATGATGACGGCTACCTTGCTGTTTGGCTTGCTCCGCAACTTGCCCGATTTTCAGTGGCTGGCACCCACCGCGATTCGTTAGCCCAATCAAAAACCGGAACAGTCCCTTAAGGCTGTTCCGGTTTTTTTTCTTTATTTTTTATAACCGTTCACATAATAGTATTTGGCGTCCTGCTTCTGGCCGTTTAAGTAGCAGTAATCTGTATGACGGATTTTCTCCACATTGAAATCCTCGAGCAGAGTCAGAATATCGTCCACATCGGCATAGAAATGGGGAACATCCTTATCCGGGCCATCCTCCGTATACAACAGAGTGTTCTCGTCAATTTGGGGGAAGCCGGATTTGAGAAAATCCCAAGATGCTTTGGAGCAGACGGAGGTATATAGCTCTCCCCCCGGCCTCAGCACCCGCTTGATTTCCCCAATGGCCCGCTTTACTCCCCGTGTATAGGCATGCGAGATGGCGTGATAGACAAAGACACAGTCGAAGGACTCATCCGCATAGGGCAGCTCCATCATATCACCAACGGCCGTATGGATGGACAGCTTCTCCCGCTCCGCCCATTCGTTCAGATGCGCAATCGCGTAACCGGAAATATCCAGGGCGGAAACCTGCAAGCCCTGCTTGGAAAACCATATGGAATGCCTGCCCAATCCGGCGCCCAAGTCCAGCACGCTCTTCCGCCCCGTGTCCGACCATTTCCGGGCAAAGTAAACCCCGTCCTCTGTTGGCGTCTGCCATTGAATTTGCTTTACGTTGACTTTTTCCCATTCCCATCCCTTAGATTGCACCATAGTTATTCCCCCCAGAATATTGGTTAGGTTTGGAAAACTACTATGTTCAAGAGGAGATGGAGTTTCAGCAAACCGCATAACCAACCGTGGTATCTATTGCGGAATCGCCTTGATAACCTTGGCCGGATTTCCTCCGGCGACTACATTGTCCGGTACATCCTTCGTGACAACCGCCCCTGATGCAATCACAACGTTGTTGCCAATATGCACCCCCGGGTTAATCACGCTTCGCCCGCCAATCCATACGTTATGGCCAATGGCTACCGGCTTGCCGTATTCTGCCCCCGCGATCCTTGCCTGGGCATCTATCGGATGCGTCGCAGTGTATATATGGACACCAGGCGCAATAAAGCAGTTGTCTCCGATCCGAATCTCGCACACGTCCAGGAAGACGCAATCGAAGTTGGCATAAAAGTTCTCGCCCACATGGATGTTATACCCATAGTCGCAGCGGAACGCAGGCTCGACATACAGGCTGCCGCCCGTTGAGCCGAACAGGGATTTCAGCAATTCCGTGCGCTGCTCCAGGTCTGTTTCAAGCGTTTCGTTGAAGAGCCGGGTAAGCTTGCGGGCGTTCAATCTTTCTTGCGTCAGTTGGGCATCGCCGGCATAATAAAGCTCGCCGCTTAGCATCTTTTCTTTTTCCGTTTTCATGGAACAGCTCCTGTCTCTCATTAATTGGATGGCTATAGTATGTACGAGGAATCCGCTTCTTAAGGCGTGTCTGAAAACTCGCTTGAGGGCATCTTTCACCGCCTTTTCGCCCCTGGCTGCGTTACTTTTGCTTGGCCCGGGGTCCCCGGTACGCCTGCACAAAAGCGCCTTGCCAGAAACGAAAATTTGGGTGTTAGCTGCTCCCCTCGGAGTTTTCAAACACGCCCTAGGTCCGCGGCTATATAAATTTCCTCCCTTATTTATTATCCATGCATATTTATGCTATTGACAATCCATAAAAGAAGACTCTATTATTGACATTGATAATCATTATCAAGTATTGTGCTGTAAAAAATACGATTCATGAAAAGGACGGGTATACAGATGAATACAAAGCGAGGCATTTCAGTACGTGCACTACTCTTATCGGTGATGGTTATGATCCTGCTGGCTGCTTGCTCCAGTCAGCAATCGGCCTCAACACCTACAGCAACACCGGCTGCAAGCTCGGAAACACCCAAAGCCCAGAGCCCTTCCCCTGAAGCATCTCCATCCCAATATCCCATAGTGATCAAGCATGCTTTTGGCGAAACGACGATTCCCGAGAAGCCCGAACGGGTGGCAACCATTCAATGGGCGAATCATGATGTGGCTCTTGCCCTCGGCGTGGTGCCGGTAGGTTTCTCAGCGGCCAATTACGGCGTTCAGGATAACAGCGGCCTGCTGCCTTGGACAGCCAAGAAGCTCAAGGAGCTTGGCGTGGACAAGCCCAACATCTTCCAGGATACAGACGGTCTGGATTTCGAGGCAATTTCCGATAGCAATCCCGATGTGATTCTGGCCGCTTACTCCGGGATTACCAAGGAGGACTATGATATCCTGACCAAGATTGCTCCCGTCGTGCCTTATCAAACGACTCCCTGGCTGACCTCCTGGCGCGATCAAGTCATCTATAACTCAACAGGCATGGGTATGAAAGCGGAGGGCGAACAGCTCATTAAGGACACGGAGAATCTGGTCAAGGAAAAGGCAAGCAAATACCCTCAGATGAAGGGCAAAAAAGTAGTCTGGGTTAACTTCTCGGCCAAGGATATGTCCAAGCTGCATCTTTATACACCGACAGACCCCCGCGGTGCGTTCTTGATCGAACTGGGGATGGTGTATCCCGAAAGTGTTACAAGCAAAATTACCGACCCTACCAGCTACTCTCTGAGCTTAAGCGCAGAAAATGCAGATATCCTTAACGATGCGGATCTGATCATCGGATACGGCGGCGAAGACCTGTACCAAGCGGTCAAGGCCGATTCCCTGCTGGGCAAAATTCCGGCGATCCAGAGAGGCTCGGTTGTATTTATCGGCAATGGCACTCCGTTGGCGGCCGCCGGCAACCCCAATCCCCTGTCCATCGCTTATACCATTGATGAATATCTGGGATTAATCGAAGGAGCCATCAACAAAATCAATGACTAGCTCGCCGGCTTCAAACAGCAAATGGTCCAATCCGCATATGCCGAGGAATTTTACAATGATTCTGCTGTCCAGCTTTGTCCTGCTCGGCGTATGCGTATTTGCCTCTCTTGTTCTGGGCTCCCGGCTGGTGGGAGTGAAGGAGCTGACTGACGGTTTATTCCACCCGGACATAGACTCTTATGGGGCAAGCGTGGTCCGCAAGCGGATTTCCCGCACGGTCTTCAGTTTGTTCAGCGGGGGAGCATTGGGAGTATCGGGAGCGCTCATGCAGGCGGTCACCCGCAACCCGATTGCCGACCCGAGCATACTGGGAGTTAATACGGGAGCATCCTTGTTTGTCGTGTGCGGGATTGCCTTCTTGAACATAAGCACCGCCAATCAATATATATGGCTGGCTTTGGCCGGAGCTGCGATCACGGCTGTCTTCGTATTCGGGATCGGCTCGATGGGGCGCGGAGGGGCCACGCCCATTAAGCTTGTCCTGGCGGGGGCCGCTACAAGCGCCGCTCTTGCGTCCCTGGTCTCCGCCATCATGATTCCGCGCTCTTATGTCATGGATCAATTCAGGTTCTGGCAAGTGGGGAGCGTGGGCTCGGCAACGTGGAACGGCATCGCCACCTTCGCCCCGTTTCTGTTAACCGGACTGCTGGTGGCGATTATTACGGCCCCGGCCTTAAATGCTCTGGCATTGGGAGACGAGGTTGCCACCGGATTGGGAGTGAGAACGGGCATTCTTCGTCTTGTCGCGGCATTCGGAGGGGTTCTCCTGTGCGGAGCAACCACTGCGCTGGCGGGGCCTATCGGTTTTATCGGTCTTATCTCCACTCACGCCACACGCCTTCTCCTTGGGCCTGACCTGCGTTATGTCATCCCCATGTCGGCCATTTCGGGAGCCGTCATTTTGACGGTATCCGATGTGCTGGGCAGGCTCATCGGCAGCCCCGGCGAGCTTGAGGTCGGTGTGGTTACAGCGTTTATCGGAGCCCCCTTGCTCATCCTGCTAGCTGTCAGATCGAAAGTGCGGTCATTATGAGAAATCAAACTGTTGCATTTATTATGGCGGGCCGGCGTCAGAGAGGCCGCCGTTGGATCCTTGTTACCGCCCTTCTTGCGGTGCTTGCCTGCCTGCTGTGCGGCGCCATGCTGTTATTGGGGAGCACCGTTTATCCGGTGAAGGATGTCATCCGGGCCCTTTCGGGAGAACCGATCAAAGGGGTATCGTTCGCTGTTAATACCATCCGTCTTCCAAGAATGCTGGCCGGTGTGTTTGCCGGGTTTGCTTTTGGGCTCGCCGGAAGCACCTTCCAGACCATGCTGCGCAACCCTCTGGCCAATCCCAATGTGATCGGGATTACCTCCGGCTCAAGCGCGGCGGCTGTATTCTGCATCACCGTCCTTCATACCAGCAGAGCGGTGGTTTCCCTTGCCTCGGTCATTGCCGGTCTTGTTACAGTAACGGTCATTTATCTGTTATCCAAGCGAAAGCCATTTTCAGTCGGCCGGCTGATCCTTGTGGGGATAGGCATCCAGGCCATGCTTGACGCCATCATTTCCTATCTGCTGCTGGTAGGCGCGCAACAGGATATTCCCGCGGCGCTCAGATGGCTTACCGGCAGCCTCAACGGCGCACAAATGCACGAGCTTCCGCCACTTGTCATAACGGTATTGATCTTTGCCCCTGTCGTTATTGTGCTGGGCAAGCACCTGAGCCTGTTGGAGCTTGGCGAACAATCGGCCACTTCCCTGGGAGTGGACACCGATAAGACACGGATTGCGCTTATTTTGAGCGCCGTCTGCATGATTGCTCTTGCTACCGCTACCACGGGTCCAATCGCCTTTGTCTCCTTCCTTTCGGGACCGATCGCGAAAAGACTGGCCGGAGTCGGCTTTTCCTTCTCGAATGTCATTCCGGTCGGCCTTGTTGGCGTCAATTTGGTTTTGGCGGCGGATCTCATCGGACAATTCGCTTTCGAGGTCAGATATCCTGTGGGCATCATGACAGGAATACTCGGAGCGCCGTATCTGATCTTCTTGCTCATCCAAATGAATCGAAAGGGAGATTTATAATGAAACCGACGCATCTGTTTCAAGCCGAACAAGTCGTGGCCGGCTATGACCATAAGACAGTTATCCATGGGGTAAGCCTGGTTATCCCCAGCAATCAAATAAGCGTCATTATCGGGGCCAATGCCTGCGGAAAATCCACGCTTCTTAAAACACTGGCCAGGCTGATCAAGCCCTCCTCCGGCAAGGTCACGCTTGACGGAAGGCCCATCGGCAAAATTCCGCCCAAGCAACTGGCCCGTGTTGTCGGACTGCTGCCCCAGTCTCCCATTGTCCCCGAGGGAATCTCGGTTGCGGACCTGGTGGGACGCGGGCGGTTTCCCCATCAATCCCTGCTCAGCGGCTGGACCAAAAGGGACTATGAGGCCGTTGCCGAAGCGATGGAAACCATGCATATCACGGAGCTGGCCAATCATAATATCGATGAGCTCTCCGGCGGTCAAAGGCAGCGCGTCTGGATTGCCATGGCGCTGGCGCAGCAAACCGATATTTTATTCCTGGATGAACCAACGACCTTCCTGGATATCACCTATCAGGTGGAGATTCTGGATCTGCTGACAGACCTGAACCGGAAGCAGGGGACCACCATTGTTATGGTGCTCCATGATATCAATCTGGCCGGGCGTTATGCCGACCATATCTTTGCGCTTTACCAAGGGAAGCTGGTGTCGGAGGGGAAGCCTTCCGAGGTAATCACCAGCTCCTTGGTGAAGGATATCTTCGGGCTGGATTGCACGGTGATCGAGGACCCTATTTCAGGTTCACCGATGGTAGTCCCCAAGGGACGCTATCATGTGAATGAAGGATGATGCTGCATGCCACAAAAAAGAGCGCTCCCCCGGCCAAGGAGGGGCGCTCTTTCCGTTCTTTTGAGAGGAATAAGGTCAATGCAGTACGGTATTAGAATATTGCAAGGACTCATAAAGTCCGGCGACAAAATAATTCTGGGCGTCACCCGTAATTCTCCAGGCATGTCCTTTAATGAAATTGCAGGGGGATATCTCCTTCATTTCCAGACAAACATGGGCTACCATCCCATATCCTTCGGAATTCTGGGTAGATGTAGCATAGATTTCTCCGTTGTCCTCGCTTAAATCCAGATAGCTCTGCGGCTGTATGTCTCCGCAGCAAGTCACCCATTTGTGACCGCCGGCCTTAGCCTTATCCAAGGAGCAAAATTCGATGCTGCCGTTGTTATGGCTGCATGAGCCGCTGGCCGTAACCAAAAAACCTCTATAGGTCAGCATGGAGGCGATCATTTTACTGTCCTCCGCCTTTATCCTGGTCAGGTTGCCGCTATTGCATTCATAACACCAGACTCCCCCATGGGAGCGGTGAATTTTGGTTCCGATATAGACCCGGTCTTTGTACAGACACAAGGAACGGATCGAAGGCGCATCATCAAATTGAAAGGGATAGACGAACCTCCACGTATCTCCGTAATCGGTTGAAATATAGATCACTTTATCCCCATGAGTGACCACAGTCCCTTTTGAATCGCTGCAGATGCTCCAACCCGTCGCTTGCGTGGGAAAACGCTTTACAACCCAGCTTTTGCCCCCGTCCTGGCTTTTTATGAAGGAGCCCCCGTCGCCGATTCCCAGGATCACCTCTCCCTGACAGCTGAAGTCTCGGATCCGCTTGCCGAAATATTCCAACGAGCATGTCCACCTTTCACCGGCCTTGATGTACACTCCTTCCTTTGTGGCCAGCACCACCTCACCCTTGTTCGATCTAGCGACGGCTGTTGCACTGATGAACGTCTCATTCATGGGAGTCATTCCCGGCCCATTGGGCAAAATTCACAGCGAAATTCTCACAGCGTTCCTTTTCATCCGGAGTGTCCGGGGTGAATTCTACCCGAAGACCATCCTGGACAAGCTCCGCCCCGCATTCCTTTAACCGCTGCTCCAACAGGTCCACGGCCGCACAAAATTGAGGATAAGCGGTATCACCGGAACCGAACACAGCCGCCTTTTTACCGGTCAGGCTGACCTGGGACAGCTCCTCGAAGAAATCCTCCGCCTCATAGGGAAGCTCCCCGTCTCCCCAGGTATACGAGCCGATTAGAAACGCGGGATAGTCCAATAATTCACTGGCGTTCAGTTGCTCCATTTCACGCAAATCAACATGATGTCCCAGCTGCTCCAGCTTAGCTTTTAATAAATCGGCAATTCCCTCCGTGTTTCCAGACATACTGGCATATGCGATCAAGATTTTTGCCACTACCCATTCCTCCCCATTGATTCATAAATCGATTATCACTGTTATATCCATCTTACTAATAATGATAATCATTATCAATGGTTGTTTTTTTCTTTTCAGCATCGATTTCATTAACAAATTGTGAACTCCGGCTTGCTGGCCACTACACTCATCACTTGTGAACAAAATCAAGGAGAGATACACGATCATGTCCTTTATGCCATGTGCAAGGTACGACGGATACGATCACTTGTAAAAAGATTTGGGCGTCCGCTTATAGGATCTATTGTATGTATGAAGGCCTCTGACCGGGCAATAGCGGCTTTGTCGATGGCCAAAAGTTGAGCCGGCTCCTCTTGGGCAGTGCCTGGATGATCACATTATTCTATACGCTCTCCATCCCTCCCATGCAAAATGCAGTGACAGGCAAAGGCCCTGCCACTGCATAACATGCAGCCCATCCGAACATATTTTCCATGCATGGATTCCGTCCTGCTCCCGCTCCTCCAGCCTGCTTCTGTACAGCCTGGATGGACCGGCATTCCCGCTATATCGGTCTTCCGCGACCAGCTGGGTTAATGCGGACAGCTTGGGCATTAAAGTGCAGGGCAAGCTCCGAGCGGTCCACCCTGCCGCGCAACCGCCCGATGGCACAGGCAATCATCTGGGCGTGGCCCAAAGCCAGCCCGTCATTGGATACAATGGCGCAGCGGGGAGGAATCCGCCCTTTAAGTATCGGACGGCAGTTCAACCTCCGCGATACTGTTCCACCAGTTGGCGCTGTTGCCATGACCAACAATCCTTAAGTACCGGGCTTGAACGGGGTCAAAGTCTACATTCTCCACACCGGATGTCAGCCCTGTGCTTTCTCCGGTATGAATTTTATGCCAGGTCAGGGCATCATCGGAGATATACAGACTGAATCTGGACGTCCTTTCTGTTGCCTTATACCACGCTATGCCGACCTGATCGAACAGCTTCCTTTCACCCAGATCAAATTGAAGCCATTGTCCATCCCCTTCGGCAGACCACCTGGTGTCAAGCCGGCCGTCAACTGCATTAATTCCCTCATTGCCATCGTCTAAACTCCATGAGACAACGCCGTTTGTTTTTCCCTCCGCCGTGAAATCCGGTGTGATTAGCATAATGCTCGCATTCTCGTCCCATTCCACGTAGGCGCCCAATGCCTCCGACACCAATCGAACGGGAGCATACACCGTCTCCGATACGACCTGCGCCGGCACCTCCATCTGATGCTGCTCCCCGTTAACAACCGCCACAGGATTATTGACCTGCATCCAGATAGTCACTTCATCTTTTTGCAATGCTACGGATTGGTCAATCTCATTATAAGTGACATTCATGCCGAGCTTCTCCGCCACAGCCCTCAGGGGAATCAGGACTTCTCCGCCTACCATAACAGGATCAGCGTTTATAAATTCAACGCCATACTTCAGCCTTATTCCCAGTTGTTTCTGCGGTATAGGCGGATTGCCGCCGGCACCTGGCGCTTCATCGCTGATTTTGACGAATGAATAATCTCCGGGGGGAGCTTCAACATACAGCACTCCCGCCTGGCTTGAAACAGGGATATCCTGTGAAAAGCCCTGTCCCGTCACCCTCCAAACTCCGGCGGCCACATCCGTTATGATGAAGGCCAACTGCTCCTCCGAACCCTCCAATCCTAACTGGAAGGCATCGCTGACTTTGTTGCTCCCTTTGGCGAAAAGAACGACCTTTGCCCCTATCTTCACGCCGTTAAATTGGTATGTCGATACCGTTACGCTGTTCAAGGGCTGACCCGAATAATCCCCGTCCATCACCTGCATGACATTCAGAAAAACATCGCTGGCCGCTTTTTCCTTCGGTGACACCTCCACACGCCACGAGCCGATCTCATCGCTGTTATGCTCCGAATTGGGCGATACGGGATAATTGACTCCGTTAACCAGGAATTCCTCGCCTGGACCGCCGACCTTGTGGATATTCGCTTCTTCAGGAAGCAGCACATCATCCACTAATTTACCGTTATAGCCGTTTGCCGTTCTTGACACAACAATCCGGGAGCCTGCTGTTTCCGGCATTTCCATGCTGTGCAGCAGCCAGGTTTTCTTGAACTCCTTGTCCGATGATGTGATATCGTCATAAACAATCAATGCGGCCGGGATGTTCTCATCCTCCAGATTCAAAAACACGAAGGAACGGCTGTACTTGCTTATTTTATCGGAATACGCATTGGTTAGATTGCCCTTTAGATAGCTGTAGACAGGCTTTACCGGATCAGGCCCGTAATCAGAAGCCGTCACTGCAGCTGTATTGGTTTCCACGCCTTTTGTAATCAGCTCTTCCAAATCAAACGGCTCTTTCGCATTTAACGGCCACCGCTGGCCGCCGTCGTTGGCGACCTCTGTGCTGCCGTAATAAAACTTTTCGCCGGGATCTTGTACAAGCATACTATTATGCGCAATTGTGCGCTTCTGATAATTAATATCATGAGGCTTGCCATAACCGGCGTTCGTTCCCTGATAGAGGCCCGAATCGATGGCCAATGCCCCTTTATAATAGATCTGGAAGCTGCCGGCGTCCAAGTGCTGATGATTGTTATAAGCAAATTCAGAAACCTTCATCTCCACTACAACGTCGTTGGAATCCTTCCCCAACTCCCATCCTGTCCTTGCAACCATTGCCCCGCCGGGCGAAGGAAAATATTTGGTCAGCGGCAAGGTTTCTTGTGAAGCAGGCCTGACCGTGGGATCGTTAAACAGGATATAGAAAATGTCTTCTGTATCCCAAGGATTGTTTGAATACTGAGTCAGGAATTCCGCCTTTAGCACCGGGTCTTTGTAGTATCCCGCCGCCAGCAGGCTTGTGGTTGTATAATTAAAGTAGCTGCCTGCAAGATGCTTGGAAGGCAGAGATGCATCACCGTCGCGAAGCAGTTGTCCGTCGGGTCTTCTGGAATACAACCATCTGTAAGGCGTCAACCCCTGCTCATCGGAAAATACATTTCCAAAGCCCATCCTGTCAAAAATGAAGGTTGCGAACAGATCCCATTGGAATCTGTATGTACCGTAAGATGTGCCCTGATGATACATGTTGGATTGATACCAGAAATTCCTTGCCGGCACATACTCGGACAGAATTCGTCCAGCTGCGCTGTTGTACATATCAGGCTTCTCATCATAGATGGCAACCCCCGCTCCAAGCTGGTCACGGAGAAGCTGAGCCTCGCTTGAATGGCCGACCAGGACGCTTAATTCCCTTGGCGGATAGCCGATCTCCATGTCACTGGCCAATGCCTCAATCAAAGCAACCCATTCCGTTTTTTCAGCGGGGGCGATCAAGTCATAGCACCAGTCATAGACAATACCAGCTGTCAGCAGCACCTGCCCCTTGTCCCTCGTCACGTCGGATACATTGCCGAAGGTCACGGTCTTAAGCATATTCTTCATCATCTGCACCGCTTTGCCGCCGCTTGCTTGGTCGCCCTCCAAAGCATAGCGCATGGCATTAGCTTCAATGGCCTTTCTAACGGTTGCATTGTAATTTCTCGACAACGTTTGATCCATAATGCCATCGTGATTGAGGCCGCTTACAGTTACGATTCTTTGCCATACGTCACGCATCTCAGGGTGGCTCAAATTCCCCCTGATTTCCTCGGCAACAGCTTGGGTGATGAATAGCCTCGGGTGCTCCAGGGGAGGAGTAACCATAGCATGGGGAGGATAATCGTCCAAGTCCACTTCAACGGGCATTGTCCGCCCGTCATCTTCATCATCAGCCGGTATGGTTTGACCCTCTGCCGGAACGGAGATGCTGAAGTCATCCATATAAACTTTGCCGCCGTTATAAGTATCGATTTTGACGCCTTCGAGCAAGCTCACATTCTTCAGCGCCGCAACCGGCTCGTTCTCTTTGATCTTAACGCCGTCCAGAGTCAGATCAACCCGCGGGTCATCTGCTACGCTTGTGTCCACAACCATAACAACGTTATACCAGCCGGTTTTATAAGCCGCCACGTTTTGCGAGCCTGTGGCGTTGTCGAAGAAATGGACGCCAATCTTGTTGCCGGTTCCCATCGCCCTAAATTTCAGCGCCAGAATATGTGTTTCGTCATGCCTCGTCGTTAAATAAAAGCCCCCTTCTCCCTCAATCTTTGCCTTGAATTGAATGACGGCGCGCTTGCCGGTATATTCGTATTTACCTCCTGTTATATATGGATTTTCGCCCGATGCCGCCGATATCAGCAGAGCTTTGTTAAGGGGCTGTCCTTCTTCCGCAACATTCACGGTTGTGATGACGCTGTTGGTTTTGCGATTGACCTTTCTCCACTTTCCGGTCACAACGGCAAACGGAGCGTCAATCGTGTAGCTGGAGAAATCATCATTTACAAGCATCTGTTCTTCAGCGTGTGCGGAAATGACCAGAAAGCCTGCCATGAGCGCAAGTAAAGTCCATATAGAAATCAGCTTTTTCAGCTTGCCCATTATTTATCCCCCCTGTTAGATCTGAACATCCTGAGCTTCTTCGTGAAGCCGCACCTGTATCGGGCCAACCGGGGACATCATCTTATCCCCGGTCTGTCCGGTTCCGTATGCCTGAGCTATTGCTTCAAATACCGGGCATACGCATCATTTTTGATCTTCAGCACCTCCTCTATGCCCATGGTTTTCAGCTGAGCCACGAAGGCATCGAATTTCCCCTCCACCGCTTCTGCGCCCAGCACCCATTTCTGGGTGGTTTCGTTAACGTAAGTCAGGATGTTGGTCTCCAGACTCTTGATCCTTGCCTCTTCCTCCTTCGTATAGGCCAATGCCGGAATCTGAGGACGGGGATACTTGTTGTCGATATATTCGGACATTCCTTTAGCCGCAGTCGGGTTCAAGTATTGGCGTTCATACTCGAAATCCTGGTGATAGCTGCCGAATTCAACATTGACGCCATATTTCCACAGGGTTTGTGTAACGGCTCCGCTGTTCAGGATCTCAGCGGTAAATTTGGGCTTTCCGTCAACCATGTTATAGGTTAAGCCTTCAACGCCAAAGTTGGCAAGCCTTCTCCCCGCTTCCGTGAACCAGAAATCGAAATACTTGATGGTTTCCACCTGGTGCTTGTTGCTTTTGGAGATCCCCCAGCCGTTGGTGGAAACAGTCGCTCTTGCCGTGTATTCCACCACCTTGCCGTTAATGTCCGCGGGCGGCTTGATGGGCACAAAGTTGATGCCTGGCACCTTATCCTTCAGGGAAACGTTATAGCCTGCTGTGCTGGCGAACCAGTCGCGGGTAGAACCGCCGGTGTTGTCGCCCAGCAGAATATCCCGGGCCTTGCCGCCGCGGGTGAAAATCTCCCGGTCGATCAGCCCTTCCTTATACCATTGCGCAACCGAGGAAATTCCTTTCTTGTACTCCGGCTCCAGTGGGCCATAGGCAATCTTGCCGTCCTTCAGGAAGAAATCCCGGTCCGCCCCCCACAATGCCAGCAGGCCATAGACAGATACAGCTGCATCCCGGTTAAAGTACGGAATCTCGTCCGCCTTGTTATTCTTGTTGGGGTCCTTCTCCTTGAACGCCTTCAGTACGCTGTAGTATTCATCCACAGTGGTCGGCACCTTCAGTCCCAGCGTGTCCAGCCAATCCTGGCGGATAAACCAGCCGGTGGCCGCTTCTCCATCGGGAACAAAGGGCAGGAAATACATCTTGCCGTCCGGGGCGGTAGCCACCGATTTGACATCAGGACGGCTATCCAGAAATTTCTTAAGATTGGGAGCATGCTTGTCAATCAGATCATTCAGGGGAACAAAGGCTCCCTCTTGACCGAACTTGTCCATGTTGGCCTTGGTGCTGGTCACAATATCTGCGATATTGCCGGATGCCATCATCAGATTGAAGGCCTCAACCTTATCCGTCACCGTTTTGGCAATAGCACTATTCAAGGATACATTGGTCTGTTTGGCCGCCTCCCCGAATACAGCCCAGGTATCGTCAAACGGCTGATTGCTGAACATGTGAAAGGAAAGAGTAACCGGCGATTCGCTGGCTTTGCCCCCCTGCCCCGCTGCTTGGGCGGATGCCGTGACGCCTGGCGCTGAGCTGGAACCGGCTGATTCTGTCTTATCCTTGCCGCCGCAGCCTGACAGCATGAAGCCCGCCATGGAGAGAGCCACAGTTCCGCATAATGCCGCCTTCATCTTGTTGTTTACTTTCATTTCTGTAAACCTCCCTAGAATTATGAATTGCACAAGCATGTATGGAATCCGCAGGTGAGCCTGCCGTATTGGCATTGGCAGAACGCTCCGGTCAATACCGTACAGGGTCTTGATGAAACGAATGAATGTCTACCCCTTGACGGAGCCGATCATGACCCCTTTGACAAAATACTTCTGAATAAAGGGATATACCGCCACAATAGGAATGACCGACACAACGATAGTCGCGTAAATGACCGTTTCCTGCGAATAAACCCCCGCATCCATGGCGCCGATCATCTCTGCCGTTGGCTTCATCTCTACCACCAGCTTGTTCAGCAGCACCTGCAGCGGAATCTTCCGCTCATCCTGAAGGATAATCATCGCCCAGAAATAACCGTTCCATCTGGCGACTGCATAGAACAGGGAGATGGCGGCAAGGGAAGGCTTGGAGAGGGGCAGGACGATGTTCCACAATACCCGAAAATCGCTGGCCCCATCCACCTTGGCTGCTTCTTCTATCTCCTCGGGAATAGACTGGAAGAAGCTTCGCAATATAATGACATTGAAGGTGGTAATGGCGAAGGCGAACAAAATCGCAATCCGGGTATCCAGCAGACCCATCTCCCGCAGGTTAAGATAGAATGGGATCATCCCGGCATTGAACAGCATGGTGAAGGCAATGAAAAAACCAATGGCCTCGCGGCCCATCAGACGTTTCTTGGACAGGGGATACGCGCCTATAACGGTAAAGAACACATTGATGACCGTCCCCGCCACGGTATAGAAAATGGTATTGGCATAAGCCAGCCAGATGGCATCCTCCTTGAATACCTGGACATATGCCTCCAGAGTAAAATCGACGGGCCACAATATCACCGTACCGGTAATTACCGCATGGCCGGAGCTGATGGAAGCCGACAGCACGTACAGGAAAGGATACAGCGTGGCAAAGGACAGCATGGTCAAACAGATATGGTTCAATATGGAGAAAGCTTTCTCCCCTCTTGTTTGTTTCATCAATAATCACTCCTTGGGCAGTTTCCTGCTGCACATCTATCCCGCCTCTTTACCACAGACCGCTCTCCGTGTACTTCTTGCTCAATTTGTTGGCCACGATGACCATCAGCAATCCGATGGCGGAGTTGAACAGCCCCACTGCCGTTGTCAGATCATAGTTGCCTTCCCGTATGCCGCTGCGGTACATATAGGTGCTGATGACATCGGCGGTTTCATAAGTGGCAGGCTGGTACAACAGAATGATCGCCTCATAGCCTACATCCAGAATATGACCAATGCGCAGAATGAGCATAATCATAATCGTCGGCAGTATTCCCGGTAGGGTGACATGCCAGATTTGTTTCCATTTGCTGGCTCCGTCGATGACTGCGGCTTCGTACAACTCTTGATTGATGCCGGAGAGGGCGGCAATATACAGTATTGCGCCAAATCCTGTTTCCTTCCATATGTTCATGGAAATAAATATGGTCCGAAAATACTCCGGCACCGTTAGGAAATAGATTTTCTCCATGTGCAGCTTTTCCAGCAGAATATTCACCAGCCCGTTGCTCGGAGCAAGGAAGTTGGTGACGATGCCCGCCACGACCACTACAGAGATGAAATGAGGCAAATAGGTAAGGGTTTGCACCGTCTTCTTGAAAAAAGCATTGCGGACCTCATTCAACAGCAGCGCCAGAATAATGGGTGCCGGAAACCCCCATACAATACTGAGCAGGCTGATCATCAGCGTATTCTTGATTGTGCGCCAAAAATACGGGCCTTGAAAGAATTTGACGAAATGGTCGAATCCTATCCAAGGGCTGTCAGCTATTCCTTTGAATACACTGAAATCCTTAAAGGCAATCTGCAGCCCGTACATGGGTTTATAGGCGAATACGATGTACCAGGCGATAAAGGGAATCAGCAATAAATAGAAGAACCGATCCCTTGATAATCTGCCGGCGATCCCCTGCAGCTCCAACCGGATCTGTTCCCCGCCTCCCCGGCTCTTCAGCTTTAACTCCATACTCTCTCTCCCTTTCCTTCGAGGTTGCGCTTGATTTTATGGTGGTTTGAAAGCGCTTTTTATCTTGTGCCTTTATCCTAGCAGCGTACCACCGGAACGTAAATCATCATTATCTACAATCCTTCCCATAATTATCGATCTGCCGGAAATACATAAAAACAACGATATCCCGCAGATTTTGAAAGCGTTTACTTCTGCGAATATGCAAAGACACGCCTTAAGCGTGTCCGTTAGTCTGCTGCTTCATATATTGTCCCGGTGAAAGGCCTTCGTATTTCTTGAAGATGCGGATAAAGGTATTGGCATTGTTGCATCCTACCATCCCGGCCAGATCATTCACCTTGACGGATGGATTATCATTGATGATCCGCTTGGCCTGCTTCACTCTGTATTCATTCAGGTAGTCCTTGAAGTTGTCGCCGATGTGCTCCTTGATCAAGTAGCTGATGTAGTTGGAGGACAGGTTGAAATGCTTCGCAAGGTCTGCCAGCGCAATATCCTGGTGGTAATGGGTATGCATATAATCGATCATCTGGTGGACAATGGAATGGTCCAGCTCCTGGTTCTTCTCCTCTGTCACCTGGATAAGACGACGGAGCAGCAGATGGAGCCGCTCCCGGATTTGCTCCTCCGACCGGCTTGACCACAGGGTGTCATAGACGGATCTCCCTTCAGGGAAGATATCCGCCTCCGTTTTGCTCATATGCTGCAAGATCCGGTTGATGGTAGTTATGCAGGCGTACAAGAAAAACTGCAGCGTCCCCTCACCGAGCTTCCCCTTCCCCATATTTTCATCCAGGATATGATCCAGCAGTTCCTCCGCCTGATCCCCCTTCCCCTGAAGCACACGAATAATGAGCTCCCGCTCCATGTCCAGCGGATAGTAGTAGTTCAGGTTCTGTAAGGGGGCCAGATCCTCGTAGGTTAGCACAGACTGCTTATGCAGTGTAAGGCGCTGCTCCAGGAGCCTTCCCGCAAGCTGGCAGGCTTCCTTCAGCTGGAGGAACTGCAGAGCAGGAGGCCCCACCGCCGCCGTGATATGAATGCCGAAGGAAGCCTCCACACTGGCCACGGCTCCCACGGTCATCTGCTTAATCCGGTGCACGCGGACCTCCGGGATTAGGATAGCGTACCGGGAATAATCCAACTCCACACTTTCACATCGTCCGAACTCCATAATATGCTCCCGGATAATCCCCATGGTCTGCGATCGGATATGCAGGATAGCCTCTGAGGAATATTCATCCTCCCACCCCTGTTCATCCGGGAAATCGAAGAGAATGACGGTCGTTTCCCGGCGGACCCATTCCAGCCCGTACCGGTCCACCCCCTGCATCGCCTGCTCGTTGTTCAGCATGCCGAGAAGCAGGTCACGCAGAAACTTGCTTTTGAGCGAAAGCCTGTTGTTGCTGATGGTTTCCCGCAGGCCAAGGTTGATTTCCCGAATCGTACTGGCCGTCTCCTGTATAAAGGAAAATTCATCTGTCTCCTTCAGATCGTTATAATCCTTGAAAATACCGATGATGTTCCGCACCGGCCGGTACATTCGGTTGGCCAGAAAAAACGCCAGAGCAATACCCATAAGGGCCATAACCGTATAGACCAAGGATGAATCCCGGAGAAGCGTCCACAGGCTTGCGCCAAACGAAGTCTCCGGCGTAAAGTAAACATACTTCAAATTATTGAGGACAGCCGCGTTGGCTACATGGACAACCTTTCCATCCAGCTTGAACACGCTGTAGCCTGTGTCCCCGGCGGAATCCCCAGCGGAATCCCCGCCGGCGGCGGATAAGATTGCTGCGGCGGCGGGGCGGTCTTCCGCATTTGCACCATCGACCCAGATTTCATCGGAGAACAAGATGCCGAAGTCTTCCCCACCCGAGCCCTTAAGCGACGGCAGGAACGTTTCCTTATGGAAGGAAATGAAGAACATCGCCTCAGCGCCGCCGTTAAGCGTTTCTTTCCTGGCGAAGATGATCCTGTCCCCGAGCTTTGCCGCGGAAGCGGAAGTGACCAGATGAAGCTTGGACCACTGTCCGTTCGACTCATATTCCTCCAGCCGGTTAACGACCTCCGGCCCCAGTCCCATATATTCATAGTAGTGGGGACGACTCATGGTGCTGAACGGCGTAATGACTGTTGAATCATGGAGTGCAACCAGATCAATCTGATATTCCAAATTTGTAAACGCATTCATATTGCCGCTCAGTTCTTTGAACACCTGCGTCAACGCATAGTTGTTGCTGGTGGGCGCTCTGGCATAATCCAGCACGTCTTGTTTCCCCCGCAATTGGTTGACGTAATTGAAAGCCACACTTAGCTTCATATCCAATCTGGTTTGGGTCTGCTTTACAAATGCTGCGCGCTGATCCTGCAGTTGGATCTCCATCGTACGGTAACCATTGTACAGATGTACGCCTCCGGCAATAAAGGTATACAGGAGCGCAATCATGATATAAGCCGCCACTAATTTACGGAGAAATGGTTTCTTCATGTCTGCCTCCTTGCTGCTGCATCTCTCTCGACTTCGGTTACGTGCCATGACATTCCAGCCAGGGCGTGTTTGAAAACTGCCCGCACGCGAGTTGTCAGGCACGCCCTAACTATACTTCTGCCGGAGACGATCTGTAAATCACCATTTTTCGAAGGGATCACGAAAAATACCGAAATCCGAAGCCCCACTGCTCACTGCCGCCGCTCCAGTCCAGTGAGGCTTATTCACCATGCCCTAACTTATACGTACCTTCCCAAGGGCCGATAAACCTTCCGTTTCTTCTCTCATCCTTCGCCGGAATACGCCAGGCGCCCGTTGACAATGGTCCGCCGCACCTTCATGTGCAACCATTCCTCCGGGTCTTCTGCGAAGGGCCTGTCCACCACAGTGAGATCCGCCGCGTAGCCCGGAGCCAGTAGCCCCCGTTCCCGCTCCTCTCCTGCAGTCTGGGCGCTGCCATAGGTATACAGGCGGACGGCCTCGGCCAGGGAGATCTTCTCCCCGGGCTCATATCCGCCGTGAGTCTCCCCCGGCTTGCGGCGGGTGACTGCGGTATACAGCCCGTATAGGGGAGACAGCGGCTCAATCGGCGCATCGCTGCTGCCGCCGCAGGGAATGCCCGCGGAGAGCAGCGTCCGCCATGCGTAGCGGTGTACGTCGCGCTGGCCCAGGCGCTCCCGCACCCAAGGGTAGTCCGCCGCTACGAAGGGGGGTTGAATATCCGCCGCCAACCGGAGGCGGCTCATGCGGGCGAGCTGCGCTTCACGCAGCACGGGAACATGGATGAGGCGGTCGGGGAGGCCGGCCACCTCCGACAGAGGTTGGCGCTCCAGCTCCGCCAGCACCAGATCCGCCGCCGCGTCGCCGATGGCGTGAACGGCTACCGGGAAGCCGGCCTGGCGCGCTTCCCGGACAATGGCGGCGAAGGCTTCCCGCGTATGAATGGGGAAGCCGCAATTGCCCGGCTCATCGCCATACGGCTCGCTGAGCCAGGCGGTTCGCCCGCCGAGCACGCCATCGGCGAACACCTTGGCCCCGCCCAGGCGCAGCCACTCATCGCCGCTGCCCCCGCGAAGCCCAAGAGCACTCGCCTCCGGCAGATGGGGATGGTACACCAGCTGATGGGTCCGCAGCAGCACCCCCTCCTCCCGCAGCTCCCGGTGGATGCGAAGCAGAGTATCCAGATCATCCAGATAACGGAGATCATCCGTATGCGCCGCCGTCAGCCCCAGGGACAGGGCATATTCCGCCGCCCGGCGGATACAGGCCTTCTTCTCCCCGTAATCCGGCTTGGGCACAGCCTGCTGGAAGGGCAGTCCCGCATCCTCATAAATGCGGCCGTTCAGCCTTCCCTCCCTGTCCCGCCCATATGTGCCGGAGGGAAAATCAGCGGCGTTCTCCTCCACCCCCGCACGGCGGTAAGCCTCCGTATTGGCCAGCCAGGAGTGATAGCATACCCGGGTCAGCAGCACCGGATGCCGATCCGTGATCCCGTCCAGTTCATCCCGGGTGGGTGCAACTGGCGGGTAGAAGGCATTCTCATTCCAATTCAGCCCCAGAATCCATTCTCCCGGCGGAGTCCGCTCTGCACGCTCCCGGAGAAGCCGGAGCATCTCATCCTTGGAGGCTGCCCCGCTGAAATCCAGCGCCGCCAGCTTCATTCCCTGCATGGACAGGTGCATATGACAGTCGGCCAGCCCTGGGAGCACATAACCGCCGTCCAGATTTACCCGCTCCGGCGCTTTGCCCGCAAGCAGCAGCCCCAACTCCTCATCTGTTCCCACCGCACGGATGATCCCGTTCTCGCAATAAACCGATACCGATTGCTCCTGCCGATCCCCGAGCGGACTGCGCCCGCCATAAAACCAGGTTCCCCTCATCCTGCTTCCTCCTCCTTCATCTTCATGAAAATCCTCTTGCTCTGGTGATGCCAAGCAGAGCTTCCTCAATCGTAAGCAGCTGTTTGCCGTCCTTGCCCCGCTCGGCGTATTCAACCTTACCACGGACCGCGTCCTTGCCTACGATGATGCGGATAGGTAGACCGATCAGATCGGCATCGTTGAATTTTACACCCGCACGTTCGTCCCTGTCGTCCAGCAGCGTGTCAATGCCCCTTTGCCGCAAGGCATCGTACAGCTCCTCCGCCACTTTCCTCTGCGTTTCATCCTTGACCGAGACGGGGATCAGGTGCACCCGGTATGGGGCGATGGCAGCCGGCCAGACGATTCCGCGCTCGTCATGATGCTGCTCCACAACAGCCGACATGATCCGCGACACGCCAATGCCGTAGCAGCCCATCATCATGGGAAGCTCTCTTCCGGTTGCATCCAGATACCGGGCTCCCAGCACCTCGCTGTATTTCGTCCCCAGCTTGAAGACATGCCCCACCTCTATTCCCTTCACGAAGCGCAGCTTGCCTTCCTCGCAACGGGAGCAGGCTTCCTCTTCCTTGACGCTGCGGAAATCCCCGGTGCGCGTAACCGGGAAGTCCCGCCCCGGAACCACATTTTTTAGATGAAATTCACTTTCGTTGGCGCCGGCAACACCGTCCTCCATTCGCATTACAGCATCATCGGCAAGAAGAGGAACGGATAATCCCACCGGTCCTGCGAACCCGGTTGCAGCTCCCGTTGCCGCTGCGGTCGTCTCTGCATCCGCAAGCCCCAGCACAGCTGCGCCCAACGCATTCTTCACCTTGATTTCATTGACTTCATGGTCCCCACGGACAAGGACTGCCACCGGGCTCCCATCGGCAACGTAGATAAGTGTCTTCATGATGTCAAGAGGCTTGATCTGCAAGTGCCGTGCCAACTGCTCGATAGTGCGTATGCCGGGGGTAAATATCTTTTCGTACCCAGGAATCGCCTTCCCGCTGCTCTCAGGACGGTCCTCCCTGGACGTTGCTTTCTCCACATTGGCCGCGTACCCGCAATGCGTGCAAACCGCGATGGTGTCCTCCCCAATACCGGCCAGCGCCATAAATTCATGGGTGCCCCCTTCGCCGCCGATTGCTCCCGCATCGGCTTCCACCGCTCTGAAAGCTACTCCGCAGCGCTCGAAGATCCGGTGGTAGGCATCGTACATGGCCCGGTAAGAACGGTCCAAGCCCTCCCATGAGGTATCGAAGGAATAGGCGTCCTTCATCAGAAATTCGCGGCCGCGAAGCAACCCGGAGCGCGGACGGCGTTCGTCGCGGAATTTCGTCTGGATTTGATACAGGGTGACAGGCAGCCGGCGGTAGGAGCTGATTTCGTTCTTGACCAGCGTGGTTATGACCTCCTCGTGCGTGGGACCCAAGGCGAATTCCCGCTGGTGTCGGTCCGTAAGCCGGATTAACTCGGGGCCATAAGTGGTGTAACGGCCCGACTCCTTCCACAGCTCCATGGGCTGCAACGCGGGCATGAGGAGCTCCTGTGCACCCGCGCGATCCAGTTCTTCCCGCAGGATGCGCTCCACATTGCGCAGAACACGCCAGCCCAACGGCATGTAGGTATAGATGCCTGCGGCGAGTTGACGGATAAAGCCCGCCCGCAGCAGCAGCCGGTGGCTCGCCACTTCGGCCTCTGCCGGCGCCTCCCGCAATGTGTTTGCAAATAAATGAGATTGACGCATACCGATTCCCCCTTTTTCATGCCACCCAAAAACAAAACAAAAAGACACACTCGTCAGGGACGAATGTGCCGTGGTACCACCCTAGTTTTAATCGCCGGTTCTTAAGCGATCCTCCATCCGGATAACGGCCGGTCCCGGCAACGGCTACGATTGTTCGCCGCTGCAGCTCACAAGGCGGGAATGTTCGGTTCGGGGGAGACCTTGCAGCTCTGGGGTCCCTCTCTGCGCCGCCGATTGAAGAACATGCTCCTGGTCTACGCTGTTGCTGTCATTTATTGTTACCGATGATAGACGATGGGCCACTCCGTGTCAAGTCCAAATCCTTGCGGAATCGGCAGTCCCTCCTGATTGTGGTTAAAGCAAGTGCATCTTGGCTTCCGCCTCATCCCAAGGCACGGAGTAGCCTGCCCCTTTGGCGCAGAAAATCGAGGAGGAGGTATACAGCGGGTCCGCCTCCTTCCGGTAGCCGATCCGCCCAATCACTTCCTCCGCATTATGGCACCGGTCATAGCCGCCGAACACACAGCGGATGCTGCCCCGCCCATGAGTAAAGGAAGCGAACTCGGCGCTGTAGTTCATGAAGGTCGATACAGGCGCTCTCCCTTCCACAACCATATAGGTCCCCATGGCTTGAGGCGGGTCAAATGTACCCGAAGCCCGCTGAACATCGGACAGCACCCTTCCCAGCTCCTCCATTCCCACCTTGATTGTGAAATGGTAATACGGCTCCAGCAGCACGTTATCCGCCTTCTCCAGTCCCTGGCGCAGCGCACGAAAGGCGGCCTCGCGGAAATCTCCGCCGTGGGTATGCTCCTTATGCGCGGCTCCCGTCACCAGTGTTATCTTCAAGTCGGTGACGGGCATCCCGGTCAGCAGCCCGTGATGCTCCCGTTCATAGAGATGCGTGCGGATCAAATGCTGGTAGTTCATATTCAGAGCATCGGGATGACACCTGCTCTCGAATATGATCCCGCTGCCCCGTTCACCCGGTTCAATCCCAATATGCACCTCCGCATAATGCCTGAGAGGTTCAAAGTGCCCGTATCCCGTTACAGCCGATTGGATCGTTTCCTTATACAAAATTTCCGGCTGGCCGAAGGATACCACATAGCCGAACCGCTCCTTCACCAGCTGCTCCAGCACCTCCAATTGAATCACACCCATGACGCGAATGTGGATCTCCTGCATGCTCTCCTCCCAGACCACATCAAGCGAGGGCTCCTCGGACTCTAAGGTCCGAAACGCCCCGAGCACCTTCTGCACGTGAAGGGTATCGTCGAATTGCACCTTGGCCGTAAGTGTCGGCTCCGACTGGTAAGCCAGCTTGTCCGACAACAGCCCCAGGCCTTGTCCCGCCCGGGCGGCAGACAAACCGGCAACCGCAAACAAATCCCCCGCCGTCACCTGCTCCACCGGCTGGGACTTCAATCCGTTAAACAGCAGGATTCGTGTCACTTTCTCGTCATATGAAATCCCGCCGCTCTCATAACCCAGCTGCTCCCGGACCTTCAGTCTGCCGCTCAGTGCTTTCATGAACGTCAGCCTCACTCCGTTGGCATCGTGCCGGATTTTGTAGACCCGGCCACTGAAGGGAGCCCTTTCCTCATAAGAAGCGGTTGTCAGCAGGTGCAGTTGCTCCAAAAATTCGGCAACCCCCGTATCCTGAAGCGCCGAGCCGTAAGCGCAAGGATAAAGAAGCCCCTCCCGGATCATCCGCTGCATGGCTTGCAGCCAAAAGTCGGGGCAATCTGATCCCTCCAGATACGCCGTAAGCGACGACTCATCCCGCTCCGCCATCATTTCCCGCAACGGCTCACCGACCAAACCGTCGGCGAAGCCATGCGTGATGGGGCAGCCATCTCCGGTCAGCTGCTGGCGGATCTCCTCCTGGGTTCTGCCTGCATCCGCGCCGACCCGGTCGGTCTTGTTGATAAAGAAGAAGACCGGAACCCGATGCTTGCGCAGCAGCTGCCAGACGGTTTCCGTATGGCCCTGCACACCCTCAACCGCGCTGACAATCACAACGGCGTAATCGATGACCTGGATCGCCCGCTCCATCTCCGGGGAGAAATCCACGTGTCCCGGCGTATCGATCAAATAATACGTGTCTCCCTTATATTCCATCACCGCCTGATCGGCGAACACCGTAATTCCCCTTGTCCGCTCGATGTCGTGGCTGTCCAGGAAAGCATCCTTATGGTCCACCCGCCCCCGCGACCGGATGCTGTTCGTATGATACAGCAGCTGCTCGGCAAAGGTTGTCTTCCCTGCATCCACATGGGCAAACAGCCCGATTGTCAGTCGCTTCATAAATCCCCGCTTTCTCCGCCGCTTGTATGGAATCAGAGCTGCAATACGGTTATCGCCTCGGCATTAAAGAGCCCGCCGCTTCCGCCTTCGCCTGTTTATTACCGGGAATTCTAAGCGTCACCGTCGTGCCTTGCCCCGGTATGCTCCGGATCAGCAGTCCGTGCCCGTAATGGAGGATCATTCTCCTCTGGATATTGATCAATCCCACACCCGCATGCTTCCCTTTCTGCTGCAGCAATCCCTTTAATTCCTCCTGCGGAATGCCGATTCCGTTATCCGAAACGACGATCACAACATCCTCTTCCTCCCGCTGTATATGGAGCCGTACCGTTCCCCCGCCTAATTTTCGCATAAGACCATGACGGATGGCATTCTCAACAAGCGGCTGGATCACCAGCACCGGCACCATGATCTCGATGCTCTCATCGATCTCGTATTGCACCTCCAGCCTTCCCCGATAGCGCTCCATTTCAATGGACGCATAAGACCGTACAGTAGCGAGTTCACTTGAAAGCGGCGTGACCCCTTCATATTGCTCAAAGTTAAGGCTGCCCCGCAGGTAGTCGGATATATCGTGAAGCAGCTCCTTAACCCGCTGCGGATTTCTGGTACTGAGTGCTGCAACGGTACTAAGGGAGTTGAACAGGAATTGCGGCTTGATCTGCGCCTGGAGAAAAGAAAGTTCCGCTTTGATCCGGTTGCTGACCGACTCTTTGAGCTGCACCAGAGTCTTTACCCGTGATTTCAGCTCCAGCGCCTGGAAGCGCTTGGCCAAATAATCATTGGCCCCCGCCTCGAAGCCTGCCAGCAGCTCCTCCGGCCTTGCCTTGGCAGTCAGCAGAAGGACCGGCAAGTCCAGCGGCTGGAACCTCATCCGAAGCTTTTTCAACACCTCATAACCCGATATTTTCGGCATCATCACATCCAGAATCACCAGATCATAGCGATGCTGCCCGTCAAGCTCCGCCAGCGCCGCCGTTCCATCGGGCAGTGCGTTCACATAATACCCTTCATTATCCAGAATATGGAACAATGCAGCAAGACTGGCCGGGTCATCGTCCACTGCCAGAATGGAGTAGGCTTTCTCCGTCTTTGCCCGGGCCGCCGTCAGTGCCGATACCGCCGCGGAGCTTACGGGCTGGGCATCCGGATGCTTGCTGTAAACTTTCTCCTTCCGCTCTGTGCTGACAGGCAAGGTGAACGTAAAGCAGGTACCTTTCCCCTGTTGCGAGGCAACCCGAATCCTTCCCCCGTGCAGCTCAATCAGCGTTCTGGTGATCGACAGGCCCAAGCCCGTTCCTCCCGCCTCCCGCGTTTCCGTGGAATCAATCTGGTAGAAGGGCTTGAATATATCCTCCAGCTTGTCCTCCGCTATTCCCGCCCCTGTATCCTGCACCCAAACTTCAACATAGCCCTGCTTGAGCACAGCACCGACCGAAATGCGGCCATGCTGCGTAAATTTCAGCGCATTCCCGATCAGATTGTAGAAAATCTGGTACAGCCGCTCCTCATCCGCATAGACCGGGGGCATGGACGCCGGAATGTCATTCACAAAGGCAATATCCTTACCGTCATTGAGCTGAGTGATCACGTACAGCGACGCATCAGCAATAGACCGGAGATCGATTGCCCGGCGCTTCAGCCTCATCTCCCCATTCTTCATCCAGGAGATGTCCAGAATATCATGAATAAGGCCGTCCAGTCTGCGCGCCTCCGATACAACAGTCTGAAGGTTGTGCCGCTGAAGGGTATCCATGGCAGTCCCCCCGCTGTCCAGCACGGAACTGGTAAGGTTAATGATTCCGTTCAGCGGCGTCCGCAGCTCGTGGGAGGTGTTCGCGAGGAACTGGTCCTTCAGCCGGTCCAGCTTGATCATTTCCATATAGACTTGCTCGCTTTGCAGATTCAGATAGATAATCAGCAGGGAGAAGGAGAGAGCAACCCAGAGGATGCTTAACCCGAAGAACATGCTTTGCAATAGCCCGGCCGCAAGAGGGGGAAGCGCAGCAAAGAGCAGCGCCCGGAATTCCTGGGAGGATACGGATTTCCGTTTCAATACAACGAGAGCGAGGTAATACAACAAATAAATATAGCACATGGCGGGCATCAGCAAAAAATAGGGGCCGCGTTGGTAGACATTGCTATCATCCACATAAAAGAGACCGCCCCCGGACAAGCTGGCCAGGGACAAGGCTGTATTCATCAAGAGGGGCAAGCAGATCACGACAGCCGTTCTCCTGCTCATCCCCTGCTGTTCATTCCGCCGGATGACCGCATCCAGGTAAAAGATCCACAATGCCTCCGGCACCGGATTCATGATATAGAATACGCAAACTATAGCAGGAAGCAGCCAGTGGGCCGCTGCCCAATCTGATCCTGTCAGAATATTCAACAGCATTTCCAACAGCAGCAACAGCATGTTGGACAACAGAAGGCACAGAAAAATATTCCTAAGCTCTGTCTTGGGCCTGTTGCGCCTGAACATGTGAAAGCAGATAACGATCGTTACAGCCAAACCAATCACAGAGGTCTGCACATAATACAGCAACGGCACTCCGATTCACCTCTTACCCCGGCATATGTATCAGAGTAATGCATAAGACAGATTCACACAAGACAGAACCCAAAAAATGGTTTGTCGGGGACGGTGCGGATACTGATCTCCAGACTGTCCGTAATCTGTTCGGCGGTAAGCTTCTTTTTGGATCTCAACATCCACAGCATTGACAGCCGCATCCCGATCCCGCCCGTCAGGCCTTTTCTTTGATCAGTAATAATTGGTTTCTTAAAACAATGAGAAGATTATTTATGAAAGCAACGCTGCAATTAAGCTCATTAAAATTTATTGAACAGCCCAGCTTAATGGAGCCTTCACCATTTCCCCAGGGGTTATACGGTACACGTGAAGAACTGAATGTCATAGCGGAATGTGCAGACTTATTAATCTCTTGGTAAGCCGGATTTGCATCAAGCTTATAATCAAGACTTGTCCCATAATAGCGTTCCTTGGGAAGGTAGAAGCTATAAGTGAACGTACCCAACAAACCATTAAGATTAATCTCTTCCACTATATTATGCCGGGTATCGTGCACTCTAAAAGAGTAACCCAAATATAGATTTCCTCCTTCAACCTCTACCCACCCGAATGTTTTCTCCCTTATGTATTCTCTTACTATTTTTCTATAATCATCAACGCCAGTCTGTTGCGCGGCCCGTTCCTTTTTTGTTTGCATAACGCTATTCATTAACTCCATGATGAGCTGTAGGTTGCGTTGGGCCAACCGCACGTAAAGCAACACCTGAGGCCCAAAAGGGACAAGGGTTTGTTTATCGTCAATAACCACGTCCCAGCCAAAAGTTGTTGAGTGCTGCCACGGAACTTGAAGGTAGTTAGGAGACTCCTGGTCCCAAAACAACTCAACGTCAATATCTTGGGGCCACTTCTGAAACGTGTTGACAAAGGTCTTATCAATGGCATCCTGAGCTGCACTGTTCAGGCCCTCAAACGGATATTTGCCGGCATCCATATGGAATATATGCTGAATTCTATTCCCTTTTAGAAACACAATCTGTTCAACATAATGGTTGGGAAAGTTCTCGCGGTAAAACAACTTATAATTAGCGTGTGCCTTCCATTCAGGCTTTGGCAAGTGTGCTGTCAAAGAAGAATATAACTTATCCATGCTGGTGTCCATAGAAGCCCCCGTGTGGTTTTTTTATTTTGCAGAAACCTGTGTCATTTCGTGTAATGATTTCGACAAAAATACAAAAGATCCTTGTGGAAAAGGGAATTTCTGATGATAGGTATTTGCCGCGGCTTTATTAGCCGACAAAAAAATACCGCTGACCCCTTCTTCCAAAAGGGCCAGCGGTATGAAGTAACCTATCTCACCGCTCCGGCAACGATCTTCTTTATGGCCTCCAGCGGAACCTTGGGCACCCGGTCATAGGTCAACAAGCCGTTGATCTCTTGCTCCACGTCGGTCAGTTGGGTATAACAAATGCCTTGGACATGAGGCGATTGCAGCAGCGGCTCGATCACATCGGCCAGCTTAGCCAGATAATCCTCATCGTTGTCCGCGCCGGAATAGCCCCAGCCCTCCCAATCGCTCTTCTTGTAGGCAATGCCGCCGAATTCCGTCACCAGAACCGGTTGGCCGGCATAAGCGGTTCCCCCTACAAACAGCTCCCGGCGGCTGGGCTTTACTCCCACAGTCTGCTCCAGGGTGCTGTAGCGCTCCGTCAGTTCCTCCCGCTTCCATTCGTAATCGTGGATGGTGACCAGATCCGTGGTCATCTGCTCCCACCCGTCATTGGAGATGACCAGGCGGGTCTCATCCAGAGACTTGGTGAGATAATACATGGCCATGGCATGGTGCTGCTGCCGCTTGTCGATGAGGATATTGGGTACACCCCAGCTTTCGTTCAGAGGAACCCAGACGACCAGAGAAGGATGATTATAGTCCCGCTCCACCGCCTCCTGCCATTCCGCCGTCACCTTGCGCACATATTCCTCCGAATACGCATAGGCATTGGCCATCTCGCCCCATACCAGATACCCCAGCCGGTCCGCCCAGTACAGGAAACGCGGGTCTTCAATCTTCTGGTGCTTGCGCGCGCCGTTGAAGCCCATTTGCTTGGACAATTCAATGTCCTGCTTCAAGGCTTCGTCGCTGGGGGCCGTGAGAATCCCGTCCGGGAAGTAGCCCTGATCCAGCACCAGCCGCATAAAATAAGCCCGGTTGTTCAGCATCAGCCTGCCGGCCTCCACTGCAATTTTGCGCATGCCGAAGTAGCTTTCCGCCCGGTCAATCTCGACCCCGTCCACGAGGAGGGTAACCGTTACCTCATACAGATTCGGACGCTCCGGCGACCACCAGCGGCCCAGCCCGTGATCGTTAAAATCATGGAGGCCAATCGTGCGGACCTCCTCCGCATGGTCAATGGAAAAGGTGGTAACCGCCTGATATTCGTCCTTGAAGCGGATGTCGATGCGGGCCTCCGCCTTGCCGCCAACCGGTGCTTGATTAAGAAATGTGCGGATTTGAATTTCATTGCGGTCAATGTCCGGCTTGAATTTCAGCTTCCGGATGTAGTGGTCCGGGACTGGCTCCAGCCATACGGTCTGCCAGATTCCGGTCGTCCGGGTGTAGAAGATAGAGGCCGAATCCTCCTTCCAATATTGCTTCCCCCTGGGCAGGGTCACATCCCTGCTGAAATCCTCAACCCGCACCACCACCGTATTCTCTCCGTCCAGCAGAGCCGGGGTAATATCCGCCTGGAACGGCGTATGGCCGCCCTCGTGGTCTGCGACATGCCTGCCGTTGACCCAGACGGCCGCTTGATAATCCACTGCACCGAAATGCAGAATAACCCGCTGTCCCTTCCATGCCTCCGGTATCGTGAAGCTGCGCTTATACCACACCAGATCGTGGAAGCCCGTTTCGCCGATGCCGCTCAGCTTGCTTTGATAAGTAAAGGGGACCTGAATCCGGCGGCTGAAGGCTTGCTGTCCGTTGCTCCATTGTCCGGCGTCACCAACACGTCCGTCATCAAATTCGAATTCCCATGTGCCGTTCAAATGCTGCCATTGCGTTCTAACGAATTGGGGCCGGGGATATTCCGTCCGCAGGATGGTTGAAGTCATGATTCACATTCCTTTCGAACACGTAATTTCACGATTAACTTCATTACCTTACAGTTAATATGATAAGCACGCACCATTTTTATGTCAACATAAAGTTGATTGTTTAACTTACGAGTTATATAATGGGAACAATCAGAAGGAGTGTGAATCATGAAGCTGGAGGTTACAACGGCAAACATGCGGGTCCTGGAGTGCTTCTCTTCGGAGACCCGGGTGCGCATGATTGAGCTATTGAATGAGAAGCCCTACAATATCGGGGAAATGGCGGAGGCCCTTGGTCTGTCCTCGGCGATTATAACCAAGCATATTCAGAAGCTGGAGGAGTGCGGCATCGTGGCAACGGAAAGCCTGGTGGGCAAACGGGGCACCCAGAAGCGCTGTACGCTGAAGCTCGACCAGCTGACCCTGGTGCTGCGGACAAACGCCGCGGAGGAACAAATTGGCCAAAAGCGCTTTACGGTGGACCTGCCTGTGGGGCAATATACGGTCTACGAAGTCCGGCCCACCTGCGGGCTGGCTTCCAACGAGAAGCGGATCGGCATGATGGACGATCCCCGCTACTTCGATGACCCCGAGCATACTCGGGCAGAGCACCTGTGGTTTGCCAGCGGCTATGTGGAATACCGGATTCCCAACTATCTGGTGGGAAGCGAGACCGCCTCCGGCCTCTCCATCTCTCTGGAAATTTGCTCGGAGGCTCCCCAATACAACGAAAATTGGCCCTCGGACATCACCTTCTCCGTTAACGGCACGGACCTGGCCACCTGGACCTGCCCGGGGGACTTCGGGAGCAGGCGGGGCCAGTACACCCCCTCCTGGTGGGTGGATACCCAGTACGGACTGCACAAAACCTTGTCCATTACGGACAATGGAACCTTCATCGACGGCGTCCAGTTTTCCGGTACCCGGATCAGCCAATTGAATATCCGGGCCGGGCAGGAGCTGCGCTTCCGCATTTCCTGCCCCGAAACCGCTGCTCACTGTGGAGGTGTCAGCCTGTTCGGGAAGGGCTTCGGCAATTACCCCCAGGATATCCGGGTCACCATCGCCGTGTAGCTCCGTCCCTCAGAGCAGACGCTATCTCGAACTATCAGCCGTCCGCCCGGCAGGGAGGAAGCTATCTCCTGCTATATAGCTGGCTGCCCTGCCAGATGGATGCTATCCCCTGCTAGTCCGCCGAAGAACCGGGCCGGTCTAACAGCACGGGAAGCCTCACGGTTACGGTTGTTCCCTGATTGAACCGGCTTTCTATGCCGATTCCATAATTGTCCCCGAACAAGAGCCTTAGCCTGTTGTGAATATTGGACAGTCCGATGCTTACCCGCGGCTGGCCGTCGTGCGTGCGCTCCGCGTACCCCATATTCAGCTTGGCCTGGAGGTCTGCCAGCTCCTCCGGCTGCATTCCTCTTCCCGTATCCGAGATTTCGAAGCAGACATCCCCATTGATATCCACACTTCCGCTGACCCGCAGCCGCCCTCCGGCGTCCATCCGCTCCAGCCCATGATAGACGGAATTTTCCACAATGGGCTGGAGGATCATTTTGGGGGTTCTCATCTCCAGCAGTGCATCATCTACATCCATTTCCATATGGAATTTATTATCGTACCGGATGGAGACAATATTCATATAAGCCTGAATACAGTCCAATTCTTCCCTGATTCGAACGAGATCGTCCTTTTTTATGCTGTAACGGAATATTTTGGACATGCAAGAGGTAATTTGCGCGATCTCCCTGCTTCCGTATTCCAAGCCGATGCTGCTGATGCAATTCAACGTATTATAGAGGAAGTGGGGGTTGATCTGGCTTTGCAGCGCCGAAAACTCCGCCTGCTTCTGGCCCAGCTCGGATTCATATAATCGGGCCTGGGTATTGAACATATCCCTTGCCATATCCTCCATTTCATCCATCATCCGGTTGATGTCGCCGGCCAGCAAGCCTACCTCATTGGTAGACCGGACCTTCAGGCGGAAGCTCATGTCCCGCCTCCCCACCTTCTTCATATCCATAACCAGTCCCATCACCGGACGCATCAGATTGTTCATGAAAAAACTGCCCATCAGGATCATGCTTAGAATAATACCAATTCCCACAGTAATGCTGACCTTCCGCATGGGATTCATGTCCGCCGTCAGTTCATGCACCGGAATCATGCTAACGACCCGCCACCCGTCCGCCTGCTCCAAGCCCATGACCTGGACCAGGATATCTTCCCCGTCGATGGTTGTGGGTACGCCGTTACGCAAGGTATCCTTATCCATAGACAGGACCTCTCTGAGCAAGGTGCCCCGGGCATTGGAATCGGTGGAGGCAATCACCTCATCTTGGTTATTGACGATATACAAGGTGGAGTTGGGCGTTAATTCCGTATTCTCCACAAGCCCCTGCATCTTCTCCATATTGACCATCACGGTGCAGTAACCGGTAATCTGCGAGAAATGGATGCCCCCGATGGCCTCCACAATCGGCGCTATATAAAAGAATTGCTCCGTTTCTGTTCGGTCATCCTTGAGAATCGTGGTGAACATGCCGTTATTCCGAAGCGAAGGATCCTCCTTATACCTCCGGATAAAGGTATCATAACGGTTAAGAAAGAAAATATCGCCGCTTGCGGACGCCAGGCTGTAAAGCCGCCTTCCCTGAATGTCATTAATGACAATGCCGTTCACATACGAATTAAAGGATCTCATGTATTCCATAAGATCCAACGCATAGGGACCGCTGTCAAACGCCCTCTTGTAATCATCATCCACTACGGAAAATTCCTGGATCAGCTTGCTGTTGACGGCAATGCTGGTGCTAACCCGGATATCATTAAACACCGTATCAATCTTGCGGCGTGTCTGCTCAATCATCTGGTTGCCGTAATTGGCGGCCCTCTTCTGGGTTAAGTTAGAAAAGCTATAGAAAAAATAAAGCTCCATGACGGTGAACAGGACGACGGAGAAAAAAAAGATAAGCCATATTTGATGCTTCAACTTCAGTTTACTGGTCTTCATGGCCCGCCGCTCCGTTCATATTCCCTTTTTTCTGAATTTGGCGGGCGTCATCCCGCAATGCTTCTTGAACACCTTATTGAAATAATAATAGTCCACATATCCGGCCTTGATGGCGATTTCCTCAATGGACAGATCGGTTTGCTTCAGAAGCTCGCGGGCTTTGTTGATTCTGAGCTCCGATACATATTCGGAGAAGGTTTTGCCCAGATTTTTCTTGAATAATTGACAGCAATACACCTGATTGATGAAGAATTGGGCGGACAGATCCTTCAAGTACAATTTCTGTTCAAAGTGAGCGTCGATATAGGCGATCATCTTGTTGAAGCAGGACAGGATATCCCCTTCCTGCAGGGAGCGGCTGTTCCCTTGCCGGATGGAGGCAAGCACCTCATGCAAGAAGCTGCACAGGGACTCAAAGTGTTCAAACCGTTCCTTGATCTCGGAATAATTGAGGAATTCCAGCTCCATATCCCTCAATTCCTCAGAGTAAGCGTTAATAAGGATGCCCACTGCCTGATTCCACAGGTAGACCACCTCAAGCATGCCCAGATGATGAACCCTGAAGTATTCCTGCAGCCCTTTTATATACTCCTCCATGCGGTCAAATTGATTCCCCTGAATGATCCGGTACATCTCGTCGATACATGGCTTCACCAGCTGAAGCTTGGGCTCGTAGTGAACGACCCCTGCAGCCTCCTCCAGAAATACCTGGGAGGCGGACAGGTCCGCTTCCTTAATCAGCTTGCTCATATGCTGAAGCTGGCTGGAGATGCTGCTGACGCCCACAGCATGAACGCCATTGTTTGTCAGAACCGGTTCATCCCAAGCGCCTTCCAAGCAAGCCCGTTCCTCCGTCATCCGGACAACCAGCCTCTTTCGGGTTCCGGCCTCCACCTCCACAACGTAAACAGGCTTTTCCTCCAAGGACAGCAGCCTTCCGAAATCCTTGCTTTCGCCCTCGAAATAGATGGCCAGCACTTGGTAATAGCAGATAGCCGCGCCATGGGATAAGGGCAGGAAGCGCTTGATCTCCTCCTGGTCCGCCGAGGTCAGCGCATCCAGCAGGAGGTGATTGCGTGCAGCGCCTCTCCGGGAGAAGTGCACGGCCAGCTTGGCAAGGAACGGATCAGCCAGCTCAACATCCAACGGTTTCAGGAAATAATCCAGCGCCCCGTAGCGCAGCGCCTCCTGGGCGTATTCAAATTCTGCATAGCCGCTTACGATGACAAATTCTATATCCAGACCGTGATTTCTTGACATCTTCATCAGATCCAGTCCGGAAATCTCCGGCATACGGATGTCGGTAAACACCAAATCCGGTTTCTTCGCTACTATGGCATCCCACGCTTTGTAAGCGCTTGTAAATTGCCCGATGATTTCAAAGCCATACTTGTTCCAGTCAAAGGCGTTGCGGATTCCTCTAATTGCCCACGACTCATCATCTACAATCATGACCTTGTACATGGGTATCCTCCTGAACATATGGATTCCTTCGAATAATAGCAAAACAGTTGTGGAATAGCAAACGGAATACGGATAAACCACGGTGAGAAAACAATCGATGGCTTATCCGTATCCACTGGATTATTTGCTGCCGGCTTTGACTTCCCTGTAGTTCTTCACGTTCTCATCTTGAACAGCCTTGCCCCCGGCGTCCATATATTCCTTGACCAGCTTGTCGTACAAGGCATCGAACTCTGCCGGCTTGGTAACGATCAGCCGGTCGATCATCTGCTTGTTCATGTCGCCCAACGTTTTGCCGTACTTGATATTCGCTTCGTTCGGGACGCCATAGTAGAAGCCGGTATAGCCGTCCGTCGTATTGACCTTGTAAGCATCGACAGCCAGCTTCTCATAGCTCTGGTCTCCAGCTGCCAGGGTTGCTGCATACGTTCTGACGTTCTTCTCGGTGTCACCCAGCTCCGCGCCGTTTACAACCAGCGTATAATCCAGATTCAGGTTGCTCATCTGCATATTTTCGCCGGTTTGCGTAATCCCTTGAGGGATGCCGTTGACCAGCTTGTGGTTGACTCCTTCCTGGCCGAACTGCAGGAAGAACAGCACCTCCGGGTCAGCCATCCAATTCAGATATTTGATGGCCAGCTCCGCATTCTTGCTGCTTTTGGGGATGAAGGAGAAGATTCCGTTCTCATTGTACATCTCTTTTAAGTATTTCCCGTCATAATTCTTGAAGGCATCGATAGGAACAAAGTTGGCATCCGGCGCATTTTGCTTCAGCGGATCACGGATTTTTTGCGTCAGCGGATAATCCCAGTTGGCAGCGTAGAAGCCTACCTTGCCGTTGGTCACATCGGCATCCGCCTGCTTGGTGGTTTTGTCCAGAGCAAAGTCGGGGCTGATCAGCTTTTCATCGTACAGCTTGTTCAGCCACTTGAATGCCTCCTTATGCCCGGGCTTCAGCCAGTTGGTGGTGGTAACGAATTCCTCCTCCGACATGGGCCCCCAGAAGGATTGAACCAGGTTGCCGAAGGTGTAGTTCATCCCGGCCGCCGCCGTTGCCCACGGAATCACACCGTTCACATTGCCGGGGTTCTTGTCGCGGAAGGCGACCAGCGTATTATACAATTCATCCCGGTTCGTCGGAACCGGCATTCCCAGCTTATCCAGCCAATCCTTGCGGATGAACATGCCGTTCCAGGCAATGAGGGTCCGCTTGCCGGGGATGGAGACTTGCTTGCCCTCATATTTCCCGTAGGAAAGCACCTTCTCGCCCAGGTAGGACTTCAATTGCTTGCCATGCTTCTCCAACAATTCATCCAGTAGATAGAGGCCATTGCTTTTTGCGAAGCGGGTAACTGTATTCCCGTCGTAGGTGAAGGAGATATCCGGGGCTTCGTTGGCAGCCATCAGCACATTCAGCTTATCGACCTCCTGGGAACGGGGTACGGAAACATATTTTACAATGGCGTTATTGGGCTTGCCGAATTTCTCATTGACATATTTGGTCCATGTGTTGTTGTTCAAGTCCGGCTGTCCCTGGACACCTCTGTCGAACACCTCCACAGTCAAGGTTACCGGAGGACCGGAAGGTGTTGCTGTGGCAGCGGTTGATGCAGCAGTTGACGCCGCCGGTGATGCCTCTCCACTCTTCTTGTCATCACTTCCACAGCCTGCCGCAGCACTGGCCAGGAGCGTTGCACTAAACAGAATTGCTGTTGTCTTTTTCATACCCTTATTCACTTGAAACCACCCTCTCATGTACGATTTATCGAGATCATCCACGCGGTAAATCCCTTGTATCCTCAGAACCATCATTCACCAGCCCGGAAATCCCCCCCTTCATTGAGGTATGCTCGCCCATCCAACCCGGGAGTCACCCATCATTCCGGTACACTTGCCCATCCAACCCGGGAGTCACCCATCATTCCGGCATGCCTCCCCATCAGCCCTTGATTGCTCCCGTCATCACCCCATCGACGAAATACTTCTGCAGCTTGGGATAGATCAACAAGATCGGGATGGTGGTAAACATCACGCTGGCCGCCTTCAGAGACTCCGGCACAATATAGGTGCCTACGCTTCCCTCTCCCCCTTGTTGGCTATCCAGCTGCTGATTGGTCGAGATGATCTGGTACAGCTTCATCTGCATGGGATACAGATTCTTCTTGGTGATGTAGAACAGCGCATCCTGGAAGCCGTTCCATCTGTCCACCGCATAAAAGAGGCTTAAGGTAGCGATGGAGGGCAGCGAGAGGGGAAGCACAATCCGGATGAGAATGCCCAGATCGGAGCACCCGTCAATGGCAGCGGATTCCTCCAGGCTCTCCGGAAGATTGGAGAAGAAGGTCTTCAGGATGATCATATTAAACACGCTCATGGCCCCCGGCAGCACCAGGCTCCACACCGTGTTCATCATGCCCAGGTTCTTAACCAGAATATAGGAGGGAATCAGTCCGCCGCTGAAGTACATGGTGAAAACCAACGCCGTCAGAATAAAGCCTCTGCCCATCAGCCGCTTCTTCGTTAACGGATATGCTGCACAGATGGTCAGGAACATACACACCACGGTGTAGAAAACCGTAAGCACAATACTGTATCCCAGCGTGTACAGCATATCCACATCCGTCAAGATGGTTTTGTAGGTTTCCGCTGTGAAGCCTACCGGCCACAACCCCACCTTCTGGGAAATAATCGCCTCGTTGGAGCTGAAGGAAAGCGCAATCATGTACAGGAACGGCACGATGCATGTGAAGGACAATGCCACAATGAATGCGATAATCGCCATATCCGCCATACTCATTTTCTTCTTTTTGCCCATATTGTTCGCCATCGTCACCATATCCCGTTCTCCCCCAATCTTTCGGCAATAAAGTTGGCAGATACCAGCAGAATCAGGCCAACCACAGATTGGAACAAGCCTACCGCTGTCGCCTGGGAGAAATCTCCCGAGCTGATCCCCACCCTGTACACGAAGGTACTAATGACATCGGAGTATTCACTGACCAGAGAGTTTCCCATTACAAAGGGACGGTCGAACCCGATGGAAACCATCCTGCCAATTTGGAGGATCAGCAAGATATTGATGGTTGGCTTGATGCCCGGCAGGGTAATATGCCACATTTTGCGAAGCCTGCTGCAGCCGTCAATATCGGAGGCCTCATACAGTTCCTTATTGATGCCGGTAATGGCTGCCAGATAGATGATGGTGCCCCACCCGATGTTTTGCCATACGCCAACGGTAATATAAGTGATCAACCATGGTGTTTTTTGCGACAGAAACTCGATCTTCTCAAAGCCAAAGTTCGCCAGGAAATTGTTGACCATGCCGCTGTTGGAGAACATCAGGTAGACCATGCCCCCAATAATAACCCAGGACAAGAAGTGAGGCAGATACAGCACAGTCTGGGTCATTTTCTTAAATCTGGCCTGCCTTACTTCATTGAGCAGAATAGCCAGCAGAATGGGTGCGGGGAATCCCGCAATCAGGTCCAGAACATTCAGGACCAGCGTATTCTTCAGTGCACGGTAGAAGCTGTCCTGCTGGAAGATAAACCGGAACACATCCAGCCCGACCCATTCGCTCCCCCTGATTCCTTCAAAAATATTGTAATCCTGGAAGGCCATCACCAGGCCATAGATAGGGGCATACCTGAATATCAGGATATAGGCTACAGGCAGCAGGAGCAGGAGATATAACAGACTGTCTCTTTTGATATTGTGCAGAAAGGTAGGCTTCCTTTTGGTGGCGGGGTACTCTTGGGAGCTGTCTAAAACCGCTTTCATTTCTCTCATCCTTCCGTCTCTATTCAGGACGTCTCCTGTTTTTCATTATACCTGCCGCAACACAACAAATACTCTCCTTGGCCGGAGGAGATGAATCGGAAAATTATTGACACCGTTACGGATTTGTTGTTCGTACCCACAGCGAATAGCAAAGACAATCTGCTTCGGGAAGGATGCGATGAACAGGATATTTATATTACAGGCCTTAAACCGCCTCGTAGAACAGAACGGCCGCGGAGCATCACGGTAACCGCTCACCGGAGACACCCGGGTTGGAGAATGTTGGTTTGGCCATAGAGAGCCTGTATACCGTGGCGAACGAGCTTGAGCGGTTTATTGAGATGCTGTAGAAAAAAGTACGAAGAGCCCTCTTGAATTCGGAGGCTCTTCATGCTACCTTAAAACTGATTAATGATTTAATCAGTGATCAGTTTTAACCGAAAACATGCGGGAAGGGGAAACACATGAAGAAATCGGAGGAAATGAGAGAGAACATTATCCGCAGCACTATAGAGCTTATTGAACAGGGAAACGGCAATATCGGGGAAATCACCACCCGGAAAATCGCCGAAAAGGCCGGAACCGGAATCGGACTGATCCACTATCACTTTCAAACCAAGGAACATTTAGTGGAACTGTGTATACAACGGATTATAACCGGGGTGATAGCGGATTTCCGGCCTTCGATAGCCGCGGCGGAGCGGCCGCTAACCCGTGTAACGGCTGTAGCCAGACAGGTAGCCGATTTTCTGGCAGCCAATCCGGCCATCTCGCGGATTTCCATTCTGGGTGATCTGAGCCATCCTGGGCCAGGGGATAATACCGCCCTTACTATGACTGGCTTCACGGCCGCATGGCGGGGGGGTAAGGATGGCGCCGTTATGGGAGAGGATGACGTGAAAACTGCCGTGTTTGCATTAACTGCTTTGATGCAGGCGGCATTTTTGAGGAAGGAAGTAAGCGGCGGGCTGTTTGGCTATGACATGGAAAATAAAGAGGAGCGGGACCGTTTCATTGGCTGGATTGCGGCCCGCCTGTTCGGAGGGGAACTTCATGAATAATAAGTTCGGCTTGGTTGCATCGTTTTCGGCACTCATTTGCACACTTTTGTTTCTGGCGGGGCTCTTCACCAGAAGCGACAGCCTGAATTACTGGTCCTGTCTGGCACTGAGCTGGGCCTATATCGGTACGGCCTGCGCCCTCGCCCAGGAGGCCCGGGAGGACAGGAAGGGGGTGGCGGCAGCGGGTGTTGCCATCGGCTCCGTTTATTCGCTGTTGACCAACTTGGTCTATTATACCCAACTGACTACAGTGGCAAGCGGAGCGGCGGACCAGGAGGTGCTGCGGGTGTTCAGCTTCCGGCAGGGGAGTTGGATTTTTGGCCTGGATCTGCTGGGATACGGCCTCATGGCCTTGTCCACCCTGTTGATCGGCTTATCCATGGCTCCTAGAGCATCCGGGGACAAAGCGTTAAAGTGGATGCTGATGCTTCATGGAATCTTCTTCCCCATCTGTGTAGTGATGCCTGTGCTGGATGTGTTTCCGGAGGGGAGCGGCGGCAATGCAGGCATTTATGCTCTGATGGGCTGGTGCGTCTATTTTGCACCTGTTATGGCCTTGGCCGTGCAGCATTTCCGGCGGCAGTGGAAGGACAGACCAACCGTTCGCGCTCCTCACTAGCCGGAATCTGCGCGGTGAAGCGGATTCCTCGCTGCGGGAAGTGTCCAGTTCATAACTGCCTTCCAGAGACGATGTGATTCTGGCCAGCCACATGCTCTAGCACGTTACTTGCCGGAGCGGATAAGAAAATATACTCCCTTAAATCAATTTCGCAATCACTTAAAAACCTCCTTGCATGTTACGTAACGTCATCCCTTACATTGATACTGCAGAACATGAACAGGGAGGATGGGTTACTAATGCCTATGCGAAAAAAAATTATGGTGATTTTCGGCACCCGCCCGGAAGCAACAAAGCTGGGTCCGGTCATTCAAGAATTAAAACGTCATGCGGATTGTTTTGAAACAAGGGTTGTCGTGACAGGGCAGCAGAAGGAGCAGCTTTATCAGGCTCTTGCCCATTTTGACATCGTTCCTGATCTCGACTTGGGTCTCATGAAGGAAAATCAGACACTTGCGTACATAACCTCTTCGGCCATTACCGGATTAGATAAGGTCATCGCCGGGGAACGCCCGGATCTTATCCTCATTCATGGAGATACGCAGACAGCAGTCTGTGGCGGAATCGTTGCTTTCTTCCATAGAACACAACAAATACTCTCCTTGGCCGGAGGAGATGAATCGGAAAATTATTGACACCGTTACGGATTTGTTGTTCGTACCCACAGCGAATAGCAAAGACAACCTGCTTCGGGAAGGCTGCGATGAACAGGATATTTATATCACAGGCCAAACGGCTGTTGACGCAGCAATAATGACCAACCGCTCAAGTTACATCTTTCATGAAGAGAAGCTAAACCGCCTCGTAGAACAAAACGGCCGCCGGATCATCACGGTAACCGCTCACCGGAAAGAAAACTATGGCAAGCCCATGCTCCGGATGTTTCGCGGAATACGGCGAATTGCCGACGAGAATCCGGAGGTAACGGTCATTTTTCCGGTGCATTTCAGTCCCGTCGTCCGCAAAACAGCCTTCCAAATCTTGTCCGGGCATGAAAGAATCCACTTGCTTGATCCCATCGATTATCCTGATATGATTAATTTGATATCACGCTCTTATCTCGTGGTAAGTGACTCCGGAGGTCTTCAGGAAGAAACGTCTGTCTTTCATATACCGTTGGTCTTAATGCGGGATACCACGGAACGGCCTGAAGCTGTTGCTGCCAATTCCGCTTACCTGGCCGGTACGGAAGAAGAAGCCATCCATGCGGTAACAACCAGACTGCTTAGGGATCAGAAATTCTATGATTCTATGTCCCATGTCCAGAATCCATTTGGTGACGGGTTAGCTTCAAAACGCATTGTACAAATTATCGCCTACTATTTTGGGTTGGGTCCGAAGCTCACCATGGAATTCATAAATAATTCAGTAATCAAGTAACACGAATGGGGAAATAGGAACGGAGGTTTATGATGCAGCTGCGTGGGGATTGGATGACCGCGGGACAATTTGCGGCCAAAGCTGGTGTTACGAAACGCACGGTGCAATTTTACGATAAGGTGGGACTGCTGAATCCGAGCCATCGAACCTCTTCAGGACACCGGTTTTACACGAAGCAGGACTTGGCCAGACTTCAGAGGATATTAACGTTGAAGTATATCGGCCTGACCATTGACGAGATCAGCGGGATCATACACCGGGACGGGTACGAAGAGGATTTGAAGGAATCCCTGAGAGTCCAGAGCACGATTATAGGCCAGAAAATGGAGCATCTCCGCCTCGTTCAAAAGACGGTGACGGAGACGCTCGCCCTCTTGGAGAGCTTGGAGCATGAAGAGTACGAACGATTGGGGCCGGCAGAAGGGTTCGATGACAACAATCCGGCATGGGAGCTGTTCGCTTCCATCATCCGGGTTGTGAATCAGGAGTACGAGAGCGCGTTTAATTTGCAGACGAGAATTCGAATGCATGATACCTTCAGTGTCAATCCGTACAAATGGCATCATTGGCTATTCGATCAGCTGACGATTCCGGAGCATAGTACCATTCTTGAGTTGGGCTGCGGGGATGGTACCTTGTGGCAGCGCAATGCTTCCCGGATTCCGGAGGGCTGGGACGTTACACTGACCGACATATCGGAGGGGATACTGAACGATGCCAAGGAAGGACTGAAGCATTGGCTGTCCCCTGACAGGCTTCGCTTCTCGTCCGCTGATGCACGCTCTATCCCGTTTCCAGATGCAAGCTTTGATGTGATTCTGGCCAACCATATGCTCTATCACGTAAGCGAGCGCCACCAAGCCTTGAAGGAAATCAGACGGGTTCTTAAGCCGGGAGGCAAGCTGTTCGCCTCCACAATGGGCAACCGCCATATGATCGAAGTAAAAGGCTTTCTAAGCAAATTGAATCCCCATTATGATTTTGGACGCCAGGATTTCGCATGTGAATTCGGCTTGGAGAACGGGGAAGATCAATTAGCCGCGGCAGGCTTTAGCGATATCCGTTTGCAACGCTTTGAGGATGCTCTGAGAGTAACCGATGCGAAGCCGCTTCTTGACTACATACGAACGACTCCCGGAGGCCGGGAGAATTTTACCGACAGCCGCTTGACCAAGCTTGAGGCCCTGCTGAACGAATCGATACACCTGCACGGAGCCATCCATATTACGAAGGAAGTCGGTTTATTTGCTGCAGCACGGCCATAGCCGCGGGTGCAGCTTTCTTCCCATACACAACAGCATAGTACCCGAAAGGGTAAATTCTCTCCTTACGGTGGTCTTTATCCTGTAAAAATCTAAAGGTTGCCGCTATTTATGATACGGCTGTCCGCGGCGTCTGTAATGGCAAAGTTTTAGGACCATCCTTTGCCGGATGGTCCTTTCTTTAATCTACGAGTATGTTCAAGCATAGCATCAGAAGGATAAATTATCTGCCCAGAGTTACTTTTTCTTTACTGGTATCCATATCTCCCCAGTAACATTCACTGCCATCCCATAATACATTTCGAAGCTAGGCCCTTCAATCTGTTCGTATTCTGATGTCGGGAACCACTCGGAATACACTCGTTCCCACAATTTTTGCAATTCACATTGCGGCTCCGGGAAGATAGCCCACGTTAATGCCGGGACAGAAAGCTTTGTGAATCTCTCCGGAACTTCAAGCCCCTTTGGCAAATTATAGCCTATCATGTATTTAAAGGATTCTTTTGTGTGATCATATAAGGCTGCGTGCAATACGGTGTCACCAAAACGCCCCAGTATTTCATTCATAAGATCAACACTGCCATCATCATCACATTTTTTGCGGAATTGTGGAACCTCCGAAAACGCTGTTTTCATGTTTGAATGGATTACACCATACACTCCGAACATCTCAAAAGACCCTCTTTGTTCAATTCGGTAATTCATCTCGACATCTCCTTTGATTGAGATATGAAAGGACATTCGAGGATAAGCTTTTAGAGAAGCGCCTTTATCGCGCGCAGATAGCGGCGTGATCCCATGAAGATTCTTGAACGCCCGTGCGAACGCCTCCGGCGAGTCATATCCATATTTCATAGCTGCATCAATAACCTTCGTATTCGTTGTCTGCAGCTCAAATGCTGCCAACGTCAGCCGTCTGCGTCGAATGTACTCCGATAACGTTATTCCTGTAATATACGGGAACATTCGTTGAAAATGATAAGTAGAACAACAGGCAATCTGAGCTATTTTCTCATATGAGATATCATCGGCTAGATTTGTTTCAATATATTCCATGGCGTTGTTCATCCTCTCCAACCAATCCATCGTATTCCCTCCCTTCGAGATAAATTTTATTGCAGATAAAAAATGAATGCCGTGCATTTACTGCACGAAAAAATCAGCCTCACATGAGACTCGCTACAAAAATGTGTGTATTTTGTCTAATCACTCATTGACTATTTCATTTGGAGCTTGTCCTACGATCCCAATGCGTGCAGCTCGCCAATCAAAAGGCAGGAGCATTGGGCGGCAAGGCTGTAGAACTAATCAACATGAATGTTCTTGAAACATCTGCCAGTTGGTTTCCAACCAAAGCATTCAGCCAATCAATAATAACGGGTCCCTTCGGAGAAAGAATAATATTCCCAGGATGAAAGTCATAATGGCACAGAGCGCTCCCTTCAGATAATCCCCCAAGAAATTTGAGAACAACTGCATGCCTTTTCGATTTCATTTTTCCATTGCAAACAAAGGGCATCCATGGACACCCTTTGCATGTACCGCGTTTTCTATTGTTCTGCGTAATGCGGTGCCGGCTACTGCTGAAGCATCTGATAAACTTGTTCCACGTCCTTATCTCCGCGGCCGGACAGATTCACGATGATAATGTGCTCCCGTCCCATCGTCGGCACCAGCTTCTTCGCGTAGGCAATGGCATGCGCACTCTCCAAGGCAGGGATTATTCCCTCTGTGCGAGACAGCTCCTGGAACGCCTCCAGCACTTCCTCATTGGTAACTGTCGCATATTCTGCACGGCCCGTCACCTTCAGATAGCTATGCTCCGGTCCGATTCCCGGATAGTCGAGCCCTGCCGCAATAGAGTATGTTTTCCTCGGCTGGCCCTCTTCATCCAATAGTACCAGACACTTGAACCCGTGCAGGGTTCCCGGCACCCCCTGTGTCAGAGTAGGCGCTTGATCGGGCTCAACGCCGATCAGACGAACACTTGGTTCATCTATATAATGGGCGAATGAGCCGATGGCATTGCTGCCGCCTCCCATGCAAGCCACCACAGCATCGGGCAGCCGTCCTTCTCTCTCGATGATCTGCCGCTTCGACTCCTCGCTGATGATCGCCTGGAAGTGCTTGACCATTGTCGGGAAGGGATGAGGCCCCACTGCGGAGCCCAACAGATAGAAGGTGTTCTTATAATTGCGCACCAGATCGCCCAGCGCCTCATCTACAGCGTCCTTCAGCCGTCCCTGGCCCTTATCAACCGGCACGACGGTGGCGCCCAGCAGCTCCATCCGAAACACATTCAGGGACTGGCGGCGCGTATCTTCGATTCCCATGTAGATCACGCATTCCATATTGAACATCGCGCAGGCCGTAGCAGTGGCGACACCATGCTGCCCGGCGCCGGTCTCGGCTATAATCCGCTTGGCGCCCATCCGTTTGGCGAGGAGGATTTGTCCAATCGCATTATTGATCTTGTGCGCCCCGGTGTGATTGAGATCTTCCCGCTTCAGGTAGATTTTGGGGCCTCCCCAAGCCTCGGACAGCCGCTCTGCATAGGTCAACGGACTTTGGCGGCCTACATAATCTCGTAAATAGTAAGCGAGTTCTTCCTTAAAGGCCGGATCGTCCTTGTAGGTCTGAAACTGATCGTTTAAGTAACTCAGCACCTCCTGCAGCTCCGGCGGCACGAAGCTGCCCCCGAACTCACCAAAGTACCCTTCCCGGTTCAAATCCTGGTTATTCATCTGCAAGCGCCTCCACTATAGAAAATGAATATCAAAACTCTCTCTCCATAATAGCATGTATGGCGGTAGACTGTTTATTCAAAAAAATCAATCTTCGGGCTCCTGCCGCGAACCAGCATGAACTTTACGGTGCACCATAGCAAAGCACCAACCGCACTGGGCTGGTGCTTTCTGCTGATTATGACTTCCGCACCGGCCGGATATACTTAAAAAACCGCTCCGGATCATGATACATGTAAATAACTCTGCCGGGGGAGGTATCAAAGCAGTAACCTGATCTTGAAAAATCAAAAGCTGCCATTGCCTTCTCTATCTTTTCCTCCACACTGCGATTTTCCTGCTCATAATCGAATGGCCCATGTTCAAAGACAAGATACTCGGACTCGGGCACATCAATCATAAGCATTTGTGGTGGTATGTCACCTTTGTAATCAAGAGGAAGACGGACACCAAAACACTCTATACGCGGAAACCCCCAGTCGCAAAGCCTGCCGTCGGGATCATTAATGTACGCCATAATCTGGCCGCCGCCGCTGTTCGGTTCGCTCCCCCCATCGTCATCCAATTTGCCCTTGATACTATCCAGTAAGCCGCAAATGGTTTCACAGTCCTGTCCCGGAATAAGGCTTTGCTTTTGCCAAAAATCCCAATACCCATTGCTTTCATCATTTTTAATGTGCAAAAATTTGTGTGCGGGAATGGTTACAAAATAAATTTTGACATCATCGGCAGACTTCACCATGCCAATCTCTCCCAATCCAAAAAAGTAGCGGTCGAAAGGGTTTATTTTGGTACGGAGGGCGACAGGCATAGGCTTTCTTCGGTATTCACTTGGAGTTACGCCATATGTTCCCTTGAAAGCTCTGGTAAAAGCCTCATGTGATGAAAAACCATAATCAAAAGCCATATCCAAAATGCTTTTTTCACTATCCCGAACCTCTTTGAGTGCAAAGGCTAATTTTCTATGCCGCAGATAATCCCTGAATGACATACCCGATATTTCCTTAAATTTTCTCGTAGTATGAAATTCGGAATAACCTAACTTGCGAGAAAGAAATCGCAGCGTTATTGCTTCACTGTTACGATTTTTAATACACTCGTCAATTTCATCAACGATTACTTGGATTTGCTTGTGCCACTCGTACATTCGTCTGTTCACCTCGTTTCAACCACTCTATAGTCACTATAGAGTAATGGAAGTTGCCTTGCTTGATTTTACTTGCGATGCTTGAAATTAAAAAGCCAGCCTCACATGAGACTCGCTACAAAAATGTGTGTATTTTGTCTAAGCACTCATTGACTACTTCTTTCGGAGCTTGTCCTACGATCTCAATGCGTCTAGCTCGCCAATCAAGATTTTTGATCCGATCCGTGAGAATGACCCCGTTAAACGCCAACCCGTCGGGGAGCAGCACTTCATAGCCCCACCCTCGGACCGTATGAGTGATTGGGCAAACAGAAACAAAGCCTGTGGTCTCATTAAATGCTTTGGGCGACAGCACGATTGCAGACCTTCTCCCGGCTTGTTCGTGACCCGCTTGGGAATTAAAGTTTATCCATATTAGATCTCCTCGGTCTACACTCATCTAAAGCAGTTCATTCCCTTCTATACCGAAATCAATTTTGCCGTGGCGGTTTTCCGGTTTGCATTGGGTTAACAATTCCTCTAATGTCGGCTTTTTCTTTTTGGGTATTATGATGAGTGTATGATCATCACCCACAACCAAGTCAACTTCGGATCCTTGACCGACCGCTATCCTTTCGGCTATCTGGCTGGGAATACGAATGCCCAGACTGTTTCCCCACTTTTGTATGGTGGTTGACATAAAAAATCCTCCTTCTTTTCCAGTCCTTTCTTTCATCTTGGCATACCTCCAATAATACGTATATACCCGTATATACAACAGTGGCTGAAATGATACCCCAGGCAAGGATAAGGAGAACCGGTCCATCAATTAACAAGAGTTGCGCCATCACTAGCGCAACTCTTCATCCATAAGTTACTGTTCAATCTCTGTATAAATTTGAAAGGACACGCCGAACTTGTCCGTTACATCGCCAAATCCGGGGCTGAAGGATTCCTCTTGAAACGGAATATTGACTTGACCGTCTTGCCTCAAGGCTTCATAGATTTTTTTTGATTTTTCCACGCCATCCGTTGTGATGCAAATCGTTACTCGGTTCCCGGTTCCAATAATCGAACCGCCCGGGGCATCCGAAAGCATTATCTCCGATTCACCGACTTTTAATTTGGCATGCGCCACAAGACTCTTCATCTCATCAGTAAAGGTACTGGGCATTTCGGGCATGTCTCCGTAAGTGAAAATGGAGAGGATTTCTGCCCCAATGGTTTGCTCATAGAACTGAATGGCTTCCTTTGCACGTCCCTCCAACGTAATATAGGGGGTTAATTTTACCGTCATGGCTTGTTCCTCCTCGGATTTGGGTTGAATCAGAATGTATGATTCATAAGTATAGACGTTCCTCCAGCCGGAAATTCATCGGTATGCTGCAAAATTCGTATTCGCATCCAAGCTTGTCGGCAATCCGAATCGGACAAATAACTCGGAATCGATGAAATGATGGATATGGGCAATCTTCCCGTGCCCTATCTCGATAATATGGATCGCCCACGAGGTCATTATCCCATCTTGTCCAGTTGGTACATACTGGGCATAAGCGAGACGGTTCCCGATAGCCCGGACCGGCAGTAAGCGGGAACCCAAACAATGGCTGCGTGTTGTGCTGTAGAACTCAGACAGCTTCGAGCTGCCGCGAACCCACATCGTAAAGGGAGGCATCGACAGGCTGCCGTTCTCGTGGAATAGCGCAACCAATGCGTCAATGTCATACTGCTCGAACGCTTCTACATAACGGGTAAGCAGCTGTTGGTCCGCTTCGAAATCTCCATCCTGCAATTCATCGGACCGGAGATTCGATTGGGAAACCGTCCTTCGTGCCCGCTGCAAAGCACTGTTGGCGGCTGCCGTGGTCATCCCCAAGGCATTCGCTGTCTCACTCGACGACCACCGGAACACATCATGCAGGATCAGTACAGCCCGTTGCCGAGGCGGCAATAATTGCAGGATGGCAATAAACGATAATCGAACGGTATCTCTTCTAACTGCAACATCCATCGGGTCGCCAACAGTATCAGGTGCCGGCCATATCCAAGAAGCCCGGGACAAGCTGTCCTTTGGCTCCGTTATACGAGCGGATGGCTCTGAGAGATCCATCGGAAGCGCACGTCGCTTGGCATGCCTTAGCTTATCCAAGCAAACATTGGTGGCAACACGATACACCCAAGCTCTCCGGGAAGAATCCTGCTGAAGCTGATCCCAGTTCTGCCAGACCCGGAGCATGGTATCCTGCACCGCATCCTCCGCCTCAAAAATCGAACCCATCATCCGGTAACAGTATCCCGTCAATTCAGGACGCATCTCCTCGATCATGTCTAATCCTCCCCCGGATTCATTCCTTGAACGATCCGTACAACTCGTTTCCCCACCAATATATCAAGGAAGGATTCAAATTTGCAATACAAGTTAAAAGGGATGGTCGTTTGACCACCCCTCTTAACTGTGTGACACAAGGTACAGCTGTCATTACATCGAGGATTCTCTTAACAAGCTGCTGTCACCCGATGTAGGCTTTGCGGAACCGGCCCAAGGCTTCGCTCTGATCCGGATTGAGGCCGCGGACCAGCGCCGTGTATAGGGTCGCAAAATCGATCAGAATGACCAGGGAATAGATTCGCGCCAATCGGCTGTCCGGCTAACTGCTTAAGCAGACCGGTTGTTTCCTCCACAATCTGCCGCTCCAGGCTCGATACCGGCCCCCCGCCGACGCTGACCATCACGATCTCGTCGATCCGCTCCGGCAGCTTGGGCGGGTCAAGCCGCTGTGCGCAGGCATAGCCCTCCACGAACCATTCGTGATACCTAAAAGTCAGCTCCAACCGCTCCGGTCCATTTGCTGCAATAGCTCCACTTGATCCAAATCGGTTCTCAATGCCCTCTTCCTCCTCCGAATCAGCCACTCTTATACTTTAATCACGATGGCGGCAAAATCTCTGAGCTCCGCCACCTCCACTTCAACATCAGCTCCATCCCCGCTCAAGCGGGCCGTTACCGCCGTCTCCTCTGTCAACGCCACCGCTTCACAGCCTCCGGCAGCACCGCCGCCGATTCCCCGCAAGGTCATATGAAGCCCGCGGATGGGCAGGGGCTCATAATAACTGACTCCGTTAAATCCCGACAGATTCAACAAGTGGAGGATCCAATCTCACTCCAACTCTATTACTTCATTGATAAATGCTTGCAACATATCCATAGTTCCTTTCCCCTTATGGACAGCATGTTATCCCATTCAGCGGTTGATGCAGGCTATGTTAACTTATTAATTATTGATTGCTTCCTATACAGCTTGAATTTATAATTATGGTTTTAAGGGCAGTTTGTTTAATGAAGGTGGTATAGAAAATTTAACATGGACTATGAATTTTGATTATTCCGTGCCAAATTCTATTTAAAAATATATCTAAGGAGAATGTACAATGAAGAAAATAATTAGTAGCTTCCTGGTGCTTGTTATGTCAATAAGTGTGCTTGCAACGCCAATATACGCTAAAACAAAAACTGGTCATTATTACGAATATGTGAGACAAGGCAATGAAACCGTCATCTATGATCGTCAGGTTGGAGTAGCCAATTATGACTATCAAGCGAGAACGAAGTATGAGCAAACAGGAGATGCAATTATTTTTTATATATTTGATCTCGCAGTAGGGCAGTTTGTTAAATCTTTTAAAGTTACAGGCTTTAATGATTTAAGAGATATCCCTAGCGCAATATTTGATGATCGTGATGAATTCGTCTTTTATGTAGACAAAGGAGCGGTATTCGAAGTTTTAAATACTGCTTCCGGCGCTCATTTTGTATCACGGGATCCTCAAACTTATGAGCTACTATCAAATAAACCCACGATGACAGTATCTGAAGGTGCAAAAGTTGATCTTATGCCAGGCAAGGAGGATGTTGGTTCAACCGTTGTTGATTTCCACATCATAATTGGTTCTCCCACTACACCACAAAACGTTGCGCCTGAAGCCGTAGCAGCTGCACCAAAAGAATATTTGGGCAACTCCATAGCTATAACCAATAGTGATATGAATACAACCATAAAAAATATTCGTATTGATGGCTACAACATCATTGTCACAATTTCGGATACAGAAGATGATTATAATTCTTTTTATGCTGATATTATGTCTGCCGGAATTCTGTCTGCTGATGGAACTGATCATGCTAAGTTTAAACATGATATGTCTAATAGTAAGCAGGAACTTGATGGAAACCGCCAATTGGTGTTTACGTTAGATTACATGCCTAATGGAACAGACAACTCTTTAAGTATTACTGGTAGTAAAATTACTGGAAATACGCTTACACCATACTATGGTATTATAATGCATCATACTCTAGAGTTTACAATTGAAAACGGAAAAGCAAATTTCCGAAGGGCGCTTGTTTATAACCATAATAAAGTAATTTTTGATCGCAATAAAATGGACAAAGCTACCCTGGATAAATACATACAATCCGATAATATTATTATAAGCGATAATCCACAAGTAAGTAGTCTTGCCAAGGAAATCACAAAAGATAGTCAAACAGAATATGATAAGGTTGCAGCCGTTAATAATTGGGTCAGTGAAAATATTTATTATGATTATCCAACTTTCTTGGGGGAAACCAGCGCTTCGCAAGATGTCTTAACAGTTCTTGAAACTAAGAAAGCTGTTTGTGACGGCTATGCAACATTAACGGCAGCCCTATTAAGATCAGTTGATATACCGGCTAAGTACATTTTAGGTATTATTCAATATGATGGTGCCAAGGGGTGGGAAGCAGGTAATGGTACGGTCGGGATACAACACGCATGGAACGAGGCGTATGTTGATGGTAGATGGGTGATACTAGACACTACATGGAACTCTCCGAATGGTTATGAGAATGGAGTATTCACCAAAGGTGATCACAGAAGTAATCTTTATTTTGATCCGACACTTGAATTTTTTTCGATGTCACATAAAATCGGAGAACCGATTATTCACAATAACACTCCAACTCTACCTGATCCCAAAGATACAACTGTTGCACATGACCAACCAGCAGAAGTATCAACAACCTCTGCAACTTCAAAAGTTATAATTGATGGTAACCAAGTCACCTTCCAATCGTACAACATCAAGGATAATAACTACTTCAAATTGCGTGATCTGGCTAAAGCGCTAAGCAGTTCGAAGAAGAAGTTTGAAGTGAGTTGGGATGGCTCAAAAAATGCGATTGCCTTACAGTCAGGTCAATCTTACACAGCAGATGGCAGTGAGTTGGTTATATCAGGGAAACCGGGAACCTATACCGCTGAACTTACAGACTCTAAAATTTATTTGGATGGCAAAGAAGTTCAACTTACTGCTTATAACATCGATGGCAACAATTACTTCAAACTTCGTGACGTTGGAAAAGCATTCAACTTCGGTATGACTTGGGATGGACAAGCCAACATGATCGTTATCGACACAAATTCGGGTTATAAGGATGAGTAGAGTCATAGGTCTAAATTTATAGGTGAGTAACGCAGTAATTGGATGTTGGACCGTATCCCGCGGCGACGGATTGTGGATTTGCCGAGCTGCGGTTCTCCGCGCTGGCTGTAACGGCAAACTTTTTAATAACGCTGTTCCACACCTTGTTAAAACAGATTGTTTTGGTTACAATTTCCATAGAAAGACCTTGTGGGAGGAAATTCAATGCATTCAAAAAAAGTCCCCCGTTAAGCCCGTGGCCCTCCATCATGCGTTAGCAGCTATTCACCCCAATAAAACAAAGGGAGATGCACGCTAATGCACATGAATGGACCAGTTCATATTTCTCGAAATGAAAGACTGCAAACCTGCCATGAAATTGCTTCAAGATTGCATGAAGTGTACGGAGAAAAAATCCTTGCCATTGGCGTCTACGGCTCTGTTTCCAGAGGTGCAGACGGCCCTTTCTCGGACATTGAGTTGTTTTGCGTACTAAGTGAATCAAGCGAATCCGTAGATTTTTCCTATGAATGGTCGGCAGGGCCGTGGAAAGCAGAAGTGAATGTCCTTCGTGCGGACATTCTCCTCAATACCGCCTCTACTGTTGAAGGAAGCTGGCCATTGACGCATGGTCCATTCTTTTCCCAACTCAGCTTGTATGATCCGAAAGGCTTCTTCCCGAGATTGAAAGAAGCTGCCGAATCACCAACAAAGGAAGATTTCAGACATGCCATCCATGAAGTCCTTGTAGGGGAAATGTATGAGTTTATCGGGAAACTAAGAAATGTCGGCCTTAATGGCCCACATACCTACTTGCCACTCTTGGCTGTGGAATTTGCCCAATACGGAGCTATGTTAGTCGGATTACACAACCGAATACTGTTCTCGACTGGCTCAATGGTTCTACCAGAAGCATTAGAACTGCCTGGTCGTCCGGAAGGATTTGACAATGTTGTGCGGATGGTTATGGCTGGTGAGTTAGCAGAACCTTCAAAGATCATTTCAGCTTGTGAAAATTTTTGGAACGGCCTTGTAAAATGGGCAGACGAGCATGGTTACGTTATTAGTACAGAACGAATCCCCTTTTGACCCGCAATGCGGCACTTGCAATAATGGCGTACGGACCAAAGACCCCTTTCACGAGGGGTCTTTTCCTTTCCTTCTGGAGGGAATTTGGAGACGGAGATTTATAGCATCTTCTTCTTAGATTCACTGGGAGTCCCCATTATTCATAAAGTTCATCTTCTCCAAGTAATTCAGCACAGTCTGCGAATATTCGTGGTGGGATTCCTTGGTATACTTCGCAATTGTATAGATCTGGGCGAGGTTCCTCAGTCCCAGCCGCTCCGTCATTTCTTTAAGCTCCGGAATGTCCATGTACCGTTGCCAGCCCTTATCATTTCTTTCTTTATAAATATCTTCAATGTCCTCGTCTGAGTAATCATGGTATTGCTGGTAATGGACAAGCCCTTGTTGGGGCAACCGGTCCCGCCGCGCAGGAGCCTCTGCCGGATATCCTAACGAATAGCCCACAACCGGTACAACATTGGGCGGGAGATTGAGCAGCTCACCGATTTGATCACAGTTGGCCAATGTTGAACCCATATAGCAAATGCCCAATCCTGCATTCTCTGCCGCCAGCGCACAGTTCTGCGAAGCCAAGGTGGCGTCAATGGCACCGATCATAAAGCTTATGAAATTATCAAAATGCACGGGGGCATCATGAAGCGTAAGCCATTTTCTCATTCTGTTGAAATCCGCACAAAAGGTTAACAGAACCGGAGCGTCAACCACCATCGATTGCTCCATATGGGCGTTGTACAGCTTGCTCTTAAGCTCTTTGTCTGTGGTTACGATAATGGAATAGGCCTGCATATTACCGCTGGAAGAAGCACGGATGCCCGCCTCCAAGATTTGCTCCAGAACCTCTTGGCTCACTTCCCGGTCTGCATATGTCCGAATGGACTTGTGTCCGTGTATAACATCATTGAATTCCAAAGCGCTCACTCTCCCATGTATATCAGCAATATTGGTCTGCCCGCCGCTATATGGCAATCGCCCAAGATGACAGGTACCACCTTATCATACATTAGGCCAGATCATTTGTGGTATTTTTCATTATATAACAATTTTCTCACTTGCCGCCTTATACATAAGCGACTAAAGTGAAGGTAGCTGCCATGAACCGACCAAGCTTAGCCAATAAATAGCTTAAAGTTAAATCCCAACAAAGAAGGGAGCATGCAAAGGTGAATTCAGTTTCTGTCAGTAACGGAATTCAAATTGTTGAATACAACCATTCATACGCCACAGCCATTGCACACATGTGGAACCAGAGCAGTGCAAGCTGGGGTGGAGGAGCCGAGAATCGTACAGCGGAGAGTATTATCCAGGATATGAACAACTCCATCAATCTTCATAATTTCCTGGCTGTAGATGGTGACCAGGTCGTGGGCTTCTGCAGCTTCTCCCATTACATGATGGACGAGGGAGCACTTTATGTCCCCCTCCTGAATGTGCGTCCAGACTATCATAATAAGAAGATCGGCAAGGCCCTCATTCTGAATGCAGTTGCCAAAACGATAGAAATGGGCTGGTCCCGTCTCGATCTGTTCACCTGGTCAGGCAACACGAAGGCTGTGCCCATGTATAAGAAATGCGGCTTCTTCTGGGAGAAGAAGGATGATGGTGTGCATCTTATGAATTATATCCCCACCGTGTTGCAAACCGAAGCTCTGCAGCCTTATTTTGACCACATGGATTGGTACGGGGACAGCACCAGGGCAATCGAGATCAAGCCGGACGGCCAGCTGCAAAACGGGAAGTTCGATATCTTTGCCTACAGCTGGAAGAAGGATGGACAGGAGTTGCGGGTGGAATTCGAGAAAACGGGCCGTGGCATTCATACCTTGGACACCCCGGATTATGAAATCCGCACAGAGGTAGCGGCCCATGACCTTGTATTCGGCAAGGCTTATCCGGTCCGTTATCATATCCGCAGCAAGACAGGACAGCCTGTAGTTTGTGAGATTACGGGTCTCGATGATAAGAATATCTGCTTCAGTCTAAGCCGGACGATTACGGTTACGGGCACAGCAGTCGTGGAAGGGGAATTCAAGGTAGAGCCTGTGCAAGAGGAGCAAAGCGACTGGAAGACCCATCCGGTTGTGCTGTCACAATGGAGAATCAACGGCAGAAGAGCGGAGCTGCGCACCGGCATTGCTCCTAAATTCCCTGCCAGGGTGAATATGGCTGCCCAGGAGCTGGAGCAATATGTAGGTACACAAGAAACCCTCTATTTAAATATTGAGAATCAATTCCAGGAGGCGGCTGAGTTTCGACTGGAGCTGCCTGAGGCGGATTTCATCAAATTTGAACAGCCTGAAGCAGCCGTCTTGGTCCCTGCAGCCGGCAAGGCCTCGGTCGCGGTATCTTATAGGCTGAGCGCCTTCGGCGTTTACTCCCCTACCGTTACCGTCCATGCCAGGACAGAATCAGGTGAGAGCATCGCGTTTGAGCGAGAGATAAGCTTTGTTTTCCGGGGGTTGACCGGCCGTTTCAGCGGGGAAGACCACAAGTTCGGCTATGCCGCCATCGGCCCCAACATGCTGGTCTTAAACAAGCAAAATAACGAATTGCGTCTAAGGCGGACTCATCTAGGAGGAGGCTTCTTCTGGAGTTATCCTCGTCTCGGCAAGCCGTACTCCTCGGAATTTGCCAAGAAAAAGGCGGAATGCATCCGCTTCGATCAGGATTCCGATGCCCAGATTATCGAAGCACTGTACGAATCCGAGGATTTTCCCGGTGTGGCCTTCAAGTCGGTATCCCGGATTCATGGGAGCGGCTTAATCGAGCACTACTATGTCATTGAGAACCACTCCGGTGAGAATATGCCTGATGCTATGCACCTGCTGGAGTGCTTCCGGTTTGAACCGAACCGGATGGTTTTGCCCTATGACGGGGAATTCCTGGACCTGCATGAGGCCCATGCCAACCACATGGAACATTGGGAACCCCGCCGCGTCAGCGAGAATTGGCTTTTCTCCAGAGGTGAGAAGCTATCGTTTGGCTTTACTTGGGATGCCAGTCAGACCCTTGTAAAAACAGACTGGCTAATGGGCCTGGAGCATCCTTTTGGGGGACTGCCGGAAAGCCAGAGCATCCGCACCAAATCCACTTATCTGGCGGCAGGCACCTTCGCAGACTGGCGGGATTTCCGCTCCTACGCCCTTAAGAAGCGCGAAGCACGTGTTCCCGCATTGTCTGACCACCTGGAGCTGCGGGCCAATGGCGGCAATCCTTTTACCGCCGACGGCTATTGCGTAGAGGTTCTGAACAGGAAAACCAATCCGGTTGCCGCGCGGCTGTCGCTGTCTGCCCAAGATGGTGTATTGGCGGATGCCGAGCCGGCTGAACATGACCATATGATCAGTCTGCGCGCAGAGCGGCCCGCTTCAGAACCGGGGACAACCGACCGGATTACTCTTGAGTATGACGGACCTGATGTGAAGCTGGGCCGTTCCACTGCAGTATTCGCCTTATCCCGTCAATCTGTCCGGACGGAGCTGTTAATGGGGGAATCAGGCAGCACACTGCGGATCGCCAATGGAATGCTGACACTGACCGCATCACCGGCATTTGGAAGCGCCGCCCATTCGCTGATTTACAACGGACGGGAGTGGCTGGATACATCTTATCCGGCTCCCGGACCCCGTTCCTGGTGGAATCCATGGCTTGGAGGCCTCGGGCTGGATATACCGGGTATGTCTCCTTTTAGCCTGCAGCAGGAAACCCGCAGCGGAGACTTTGCATCCTTATCGGATAACAAGAGCAATGTCTGGTCCGGCATCCGGCTTACCGTAAAAGTGGAGCAGCATGAAGCGAACCGGGGTCTTACCGTGGATCAATACTATCTGCTGCTTCCCGGAGCTCCTGTGTTGGCTAAGGTTAACCGGATTACGAACCGGACCGGTATCAGCCACCCTCTTTTTAAACTGACGGATCGCAACTTCTTCCTTCCCGGCGCAGCACTGGCCACCGGCTGGATGGAGGTCCCCGGCGGAATACGCTACCGACTGGCCACCAATGAAGATGAGATAGCGGTAAGAGGCCACCTGCGCTTCGGGTCCAACAGCCACCCCGATATCGTCCATATCGCTTATGATGAGGCGGTTGGAGGAGGCTTTGCCTATACGAACAATCTTTTGTTCACCCAAGGAATGTCCCAAGGAATACCGCTCCCTGACGGAGCGTGCGAGTGGACGAAGCCGGTTTTCTATATCTTCGGCCAACAGCCCTTCCAGCCCAATGAGCTGGCTGCGTTACATCATATCCGGTTTGACCATGACGTGAATAAGGAGGACTAAGCAGCCCATGTCCATCATTGATATCCACGTTCATCTGTCCAATGTCGAGAGCTTCCGGCACACTGCAAACCACGTATCCCTTGTGGACTATTCAGCAGCTGGGCTGAAGAGGGAATTTGATCGTAACGGCGTTGTGCTTGGCTTGGGCATGGGTGTAACCGAACAAACCGCTGGAGCATTCCCTGACAGCACCTCGGAGAATCCCATGAATCTTGATCTGGAGCCGGAGATACCGTCGTTTCTAATGGAATGTGTCGGCATTAACCCGACCAGACTGGAGGGCGGCCAGGCAACCGCTGAACTGGACCGGATCGAGCGCAGGCTTCAGGCTGCGACGGAGGTGGCCGGAATCAAGCTATATGCCGGCTATTATCATCATTACGTCTATGACAGCATCTATGGTCCCGTATATGAGCTGGCACAGCACTATAAGCTGCCTGTGGTGATTCACACAGGAGATACGTATTCCATGAACGGGCTGCTCAAGTACTCCCATCCACTGACGGTGGATGAGCTGGCACTGCAGCATCGGGACGTGACCTTTATGCTCTGCCACTTGGGGGACCCTTGGGTGATGGACGCCGCAGAGGTGGTATCCAAGAACCCTAACGTTTATGCGGACTTGTCCGGTCTGGTTGTTGGGGACAGGGAGAAGTTCAACCGGTTTATGCACGAGCAGCTATTCATGGACCACTTTCGCCGTGCGCTGATCTATGCCGATTGTTACGACAAAATGCTGTTTGGCACGGACTGGCCCCTGGCTTCGGTGGAGCTGTACATCGAATTCATCCGGCAGCTTATTCCAGAGTCATTCCATCAGGCGGTATTCTATGACAATGCACGGAATGTGTTCACCCGCATCGGGGACAGGTTGCTTCAATAACATAAAAAGCTCTTCGAAGCCCGCTTGCACGCGGGAATCGAAGAGCTTTTCTATAAAATAAATATAATTGCGATCATCATATATGAATATCGGATATTCTTATTTAACAATATGTAGACAATACCATATAGAATGGATATGAAGAACGCATAAACACCTGTTAGACTTCCTTGGAGCAAAATATGTATGAGTCCCCATGTGAGCGCAAGAAAAAAACCTCCATACGGCAGACTGCCTCTTTTTACGAGCGTTTCACCGAATTTTTGTCCAAAAGCAATTGTTAACAGAATCAAGGCAGCTTCAAACAAGTAATAAATATTTTGAAAAATGAATGTAACGATACCATTGTATTCTTGAACTGGCTTAAAGCCATCCCATGCAATAGTGGTAGCTGTAATTGCTATAATGGAAATCACAACCGCAAGCAACCAGCCCTTGGAGCCTGGCGCTTCATTTAACTTCATGATATCAAAGGAGTATTTCTTCCTTGAAAGCCTTATTAAAAATAGTGCCATACTCCCCCACAATATGCATGTAAGCACCCAGTGTATACAATGATGGATGAGGGTATATTCGGAGCCTCCAACACCGAATATAAAAGGCAATAGCATTGACAGTACAACTTCAAGACCGAATCCTGCAAAAGCATATAAACCTAATGCAAGATAATCGCTTGCTCCAATTTTGTTTTGTTCCATAACCTGTATCCTCCAGCTATATAAGATGAATATTCGCCGCGTGGTATTACGAAGCCAATAACGACCAAGACCCTAACGCATGCCTGCTGCGCATCCGCCTGACAAAGGGCCTGTGGAATGACGCCCATAAAGGGATCAGAAATGAGATTGATTTTGTCAATAAGACAGCAAATTATCTTCTTGATTCCCAATCAAACTGCCGCATGACCACCATTTCTTCATGTGCATTAATTTAAGATCAAGTGCACTACTGGGGGAAAATTACCAATTACATCTTCATATGCGATTGGAATAAAAAGTTCGCTCAAGTAGCACCTCATATAAGCCTAATGAATTTTTCAGGGGCGACCTAATTATTATTTCGTTTGTTAACTTCAATCACAATGAACTCCGGTAAATAATTAGGAGTACATCCCTTTGATACCATTTCATCTTTATAAAGACCTGTTTGCTCACCAAGTTTAATACACCGTGCTCGGTTCTTTTGATCATAAACGCCAATCCAGCCTGCGGTGAAATTCATAGCCCATTGAACTTCCGGTTCTTCCTGTGTAATATTTGCTTCAATTGCAGATAGTAAGTCTTCGGTGTTATCGGGCGGTGTTTGTCCAGTCCATCTCAATCGCGCATTATAATACCAATAGGTTCGCCTTTGAAGAGCAGAAGGACTATTTTCCCATAACTCCATCAAGGCAATTGTCTTCTTGTCTTTGGTGAGCTGATTAGCCATTAACCAATCCATCAAGTTATTTCGCTGATCAAATGTGTGAATTTGCATATCCTTATCAAGCTTATTTAGCACATCTTGTGAAAGAAGGTTTTTGTCCATAATTAAGATAGCCAATAGTCTGGGCAAAAACTCTTCGGTTGACCAAAGTTCCATAGCTAGTTCGTGATCTTTTTTAAGGTCCTTCGCGATTTTTCGTAAGTCGCCTAGCTTAGTTTTACTATTGATCTGTGATAGAATGTTTTCTGCTTTTGAAGAGCGCTTCCTTTCCCTGCTTTTATTCTCATTCATTTCAACCACTCCTTTATTAAAGCACTATTTCATAGTATGTCCTTTTCCACGTAGATCTTTTCGAGAAACCCTTGTGCATGAGCGTCATCACAAGGCTAAAAAGGCCGAGATCGGCTAATCCCTTTCGTAAGATTTCAATCCGGTTTGCCGAACAATTTCTAACTCGGCAGCCGAGAACACTTTATTATTGTACAATTTCAAATATTCTTCTGATATTGAGCTATCAAAGATAAGCAAATCATCCGTATTGATAGTCACGGGTATGCCATTTTCATAAAGTTCTTTTATCGGATGATGACTGTATGATATTGCTCTTTTAAGCATTATGTTGCTCGTAGGACAGACATTAAGTTGTATTTTATGGTTTCTCAACCATCTCATAACATCTTTAGATTTTACAGCAGCAATTCCATGATGCACTTCGGAAAGCTCTAATAATTCAACAGCCTCCCTTACGTCATCTGCTGTACCGAATTCCCCCACGTGAGCTTTCAATTGCATGCCATAATCCTGCGCCTTTCTGTAAATTTTTTGAAAATTTTTGATTGGTTGAGCGAGTTCATTGCCGCAAACATCAATTGACCTAAACCAATTCTTACACAATATCTCGTCGATTCTATCATAAGCTTCATTTACGTCACATTCCCGCCCAAGCGATAATTCTGGATAGTAGGTTGTTTCAGGTGCATAAACGTCATGATAATAATTTAATGTATGGATAAAATTGTCGATACCACCCAAAAAATCTATTACCTCCAAGCCAAAGCTCAATGCCAAAACAACAATATGATCTTCGTGTGCCTGTGCAAATGCAGCTTCTATTCTTTTTAGATATCCCGATTTACCGTTATCATGAATCTTAATGTTTGAATTGAACCAGTTTGACATGTCTTCTAAATTTTCAAAAGGGCGTTCGGAAGCTCTAATATCGGTATTTGCCCATTTCGAGTAATACTTTATCCGTCCGCCTTTACCTCCATGAGTGTGGATATCACTTTTAGGTACAAGCATTAATTTACTTATGGATTGTTCCACCAATGCATCTTCAAGAGTTGCCATATTCGATGCGCCTCAATTCTAATTTAGTGGATATTACGTAGGACAAGATGAACGGACAGACGTAGGGATGCCCTATCACAACTTCGACATGCAGAATCAAGTTTCCTTTGTTTAGAAAACTTGATTTCATTCAACAATCTCAAGGGATGTTCGCGCATTATCCCATGCTGCAATCGAAAGGCACCCGGACGGGTGCCTACATGAGCTGAATATATGACGTTCTTGGTGGTCGGTTTAGCTTCTATTGTCCAAAACTGCTAAATCGAGCCTGCGAATACGCTGTGGATCGGCAATCATGTCGATTTCGGTAATCTTGCCATCCTCAACCTTAAGTTCGAGTATGAAGAGAAGTCTGCCAAGCGGGGCCACTACGATTCCTACTGAACCATTCACGAGCATCTGCCTTGCGCCTTGGGCACGACCAGCGAATTGTTTGGCCACAGCTTGCGAACCGTGAACGAACGGTATATGGGATACAGGAGCAAAAGCAGTGTCATTGCGGAGCACGACGTTTGGATCTAATACATGAATTAGCTTTTCAAAATCGCCAGTACGCGACGCCGCGAGAAAGGCATCGACCAATTCAGCTTTTTGTATGAATTCTGGCGAATCTTTTGTGGTTTCCGTCCCCTGAACGCGCCGGCGCGCCCGGCTTGCCAGTTGTCTAGATGTGACTTCATTTCGCCCTATGATAGGAGCGATTTCCGCGAAAGAAAGGGCAAAGATATCATGCAACACGAATGCAATACGCTCCGCAGGATTTAAATTATCGAGCACAACGAGCATAGCCAGACCAACCGAATCCGCCAACAATGCTTCGTGTTCAGGGTCGCTGCCAACTTGTTGGTTCGTGATCGGTTCAGGGACATTTACTATCGATAACTCCTCGCGACGTGATTTGCGTGCTCGCAGCATATCCAAACACACCCTTGAGACGACCGTGGTTAGCCATCCCCCCATATTTTCCACTCTGCTGGTATCCGAACTGCTAATGCGAATCCATGACTCCTGTAAAGCATCCTCAGACTCGTTTATAGATCCGAGCATCCGGTAAGCCACCGCTTGCAAATGATTCCGATGTGCTTCAAACTTTTCCACCAACCCATTGTAATCACTCATTCCTCAACCCTCCGCCCTCTTTTCCTTCTAATAACTATGTCGAATAAAACACCGCGAATGTGACATTCATACCTCAAAAAAATGAGAATCCATTTCATTTTGTCACGTTTCAAATCTGATCTTCGTCAAAGTGTATGTAACGGAAATCAAGTCAATCTAAGGTTGCCTTCACGTATCCGAAAAAATCCGAGGAGATGATTGTTGTGAGTACAATTTTTATTCCATTTCTTGAAATGAACGGGAGAGCAAAGGAAGCGATCGAGTTTTATGAAAAAGCGCTTGATGCCAAGTTGGTTTTTTCATTACCATTCGACTCTTGGAATAAGGACGCTGAGTTGACGCCTGAGCAGAAACACATGATCGGTTATGCCGTGTTGAAGATTGGGGATGCCGAACTACAGCTCTCTGACCATGTTACTGGAAGCGACTATCACAAGGGAACGCAAATTTCCCTCGTTATTCAAACTTCTGGCAAAGAGAAGGCTTATCAATACTTTGAATCTTTAAAGGAAGGGGGTACAGTGAACCAACCGATCTCAGCAAGTCCCTTCAGTCCCGCATACGGCAATGTCACAGACAAATTTGGTATTACGTTCCGTGTTCTATATAAGAAATAATGAGCAAAACTTTGGATAAGCAAACAGAAACAAGAGCATCAAAAAACAACTACGACTTGGGGCTTAAAGCTCTAGGTCATAGTTGCTTTTTGATTGCAAAGAGCCTGAGCACGATACCTCGCCACGAAGTCGACGTATTCATCCTGATTTCGATTTTAACATGCATATTTTCCATGGGGTCATTTTAATCTCAAACTTCGCCCTACTTGTGATACGGTTCCCCCCTATTAATCTTAAACGCCCTATAGACCTGCTCCACCAGAATAAGCCGCATTAGCTGATGGGGGTAGGTCATCTTGCCGAAGCAAAGCTTGGCGTCCGCCCGCTTTAGCACCGCTTGAGACAGCCCGTTGGAGCCGCCGATGACGAAGGCGATGCTGGAGCGGCCGTAGGTGCCCAAATGGTCCAACTGCGCGGCTAGCTCCTCCGAGGACCACATGGCTCCGTCCAGCGCCAGCGCGATCACGTAGGTATCCGGCTTCAGCTGCGCCAGAATGCGCTCGCCTTCCTTCGCCTTGACCTGCTCTTCTTCCGCCGCGGACATGTGGTCCGGGGCTTTTTCGTCCGGCACCTCGTTTAGCACAACCTTGGCATACGGCCCCATCCGCTTCACATACTCCGCAATGCCGTCGGTGAGATATTTCTCCTTCAGCTTGCCGACTCCCACAATTTGAATTTGCATCTCAGATTCCTCCAGCAGTTTTTCCTGTAGACCACAAACACCAAGAGACACCCTCAGCCGGCCAGCGGACAGCTTCTTCTGCTGCCGCGTTCCCCAACCGCCAGTGCCTCTCCGTCATCCTTTATCCCCTGTGTATATCCTAAGCCCCGCTCTCCTTCTATCGCCTACCCTAAACCACCAGGTACTGCGCCGGGCACTCGCAGCCCTTCTCCTCGCAGGTTGGCGGAGGGTTCCAGCTCCGGAAGTGCGTCTCGTTCACATCCACGATATCGGGGGCATCCTCATATTCATCCACGAAGCGGTCAATCGCCAGCTCCAGGTGTTCTTTGCACACTACAAGCATCTCGCATCTCCTGTTGTCCATCCGGCCCTCACGGGCGGGTTATTTGCTGTCCTTCAGCTCCTCCAGCACCAGCGTAACCGAATCCTTCTTGCCGGCGCGGTAGTACGTGATCTTCAGCTTCTCGCCAATCTTCTTCTCATTATACAGATACTTGCGCAGAGACAGAGTGCCGTCAATAGACCGGCCGTCCATCTCCACAATCACATCGTTGGTCTTAAGCCCCGCATTCCGGGCCGGACCCTGTACCTCCATCACCACTGCCCCGTTCTTAACATCCGTGGGCAGCTTCAACGCTTCCGTGCCCTCTGCGAAACCCGCCAGCTCCAGCGTGGAAACGCCTATATAAGGCCGCCTGACCCGCTGATCCTGAATCAGTGCCGCAATGACCGTCTTCGCATCATTAATCGGAATGGCGAAGCCCAATCCCTCCAGCCCCGTATCGGCCAGTTTCATGCTATTGATGCCGATCACCTTGCCCTCGAGGCTGACCAGCGCTCCGCCGCTGTTGCCCTGGTTGATAGCCGAATCGGTCTGAATCAGATCCATCTCCCATTCCACACCGCCCATCTCATCCACCAGAGAGGGCAGCAGCACCTTGGGCGAGCTGATGACCCCTACCGTAACCGTCTGCCCGTAGTTCAGCCCCAGCGGATTACCGATAGAGATGGCCGTCTCTCCCCATTGCAGCTTATCCGAATCTCCGAAGACGGCTACCTCCTGGACTCCTCCGGCATCCATCTCCAGCACCGCCAGATCCGTAATCCGGTCCTTGCCCAGCACCTTGGCGCTTTTCCGCTGTCCGCCGGACATCACCACCTCGTAGCTTGCGCCTCCATCCACCACGTGATTATTGGTAACAACCCGTGCCTTTCCCCCGGTTTTCTCAAAGATAATGCCCGACCCCATTGAAGTAGCCGTAATCTTATCCCCATCCTTGAAGGTGCTGAGCACACTCACCACCGCAGGACGCACCTTGGCCGCGGCGGCCACTATGCGGTCTTCGCTGTAAGGCTCCCGTCCCGTTATCCCGCTTTCTACCAACTCCAGTTCCGTCCTCTGGCTGTCCTCTGCCGCTTCCCCAGCTCCGCCGGAAAACCCGCCCACCACCAAAACCAGCAGCAGCATGAACGACATGCCAACCAGCATGGCCCCGGCTATAATCCAGAAGAGCTGGTTGCCGGCTCTTGCCGCAGGAGCCTGAAGCCCGCGCTGCTTCCAGCGGGACACCTTGGTGGAATAGAAATCATCCTGGAACAAACTCATCTCACAGCCCTCCTTCCCGCTAGTATATCCTGACTACAACCAGGATAGCAGCCACCGCTTTAGAACCTCACCGGATCAAACGAATATTTTTACAGGCCCGCATGTTTCAGGCCTTTTTTGACTAGAATGTATTAGTACAGGCTTCAAACTAGATTCATAGGCTAGGGCCTCACAAATTCACCTTATCCCGCGAACAGGAGTGTAACTCATGTACCGACCTACCCATCTGATGGATCAGATTGATCTGATTGCCAAGCTGGCCGATCTGAAGGACCAGCATTACCAGAACACCCTGGTGCTCACCGCAGTGCTTGCGCTGCTGACCGAGAAAGGACTGCTGACCGAGCAGGAAATCCACGCCAAAGCCGCGCAGCTGCAGCAAGAGGATCTTACACTTCCGGAAATTACGCTTCCCGAAGCCAATCCCACTTGGTAGGCCGGTCGTAATACGTATCCATCAGCGCCGGCCCGTTCTCGCCGCAGCGGACCCCGTATTGCTCCAGCACCCCGCTCACCGTCATCCTGGCCAGATCCAGCATGTTATGGTCGCGGCTCAGATGGGCCAGATAGACCCGCCTCATCCGGCTCGAGAGAATCTCATACAGCCCCTCGGCCGCTGCTTCATTGGACAAGTGGCCGATATCGCTCAGAATCCGGCGCTTGATATTCCAGGGGTAACGTCCCATCCGCAGCAGCTCAATGTCATGATTGGACTCCAGAATCAGCGCATCGCAGTTCCTCAGCTGCTCCTTCACCTTATCGCTCATATATCCCAGGTCCGTCGCCAGACCCAGCTTCTCATCCTTCTCGTAGAAGCAATAGCCTACCGGCTCCGCAGCATCATGGGAGATGGCATACGACTCCACGGAGATGGAGTGGATTTCCACCACCGAGCCCGTGGGAATCACCCGGCGGTTGTCGTCGGCAATCTCCCCGATCTGACGGTCCAGCTCCTCCCAGGTAGCCTCATTGGCGTATACAGGCAGCCTGTACTTGCGGGCAAGCGCCCCCAGCCCCTTGATATGATCCGTATGCTCATGAGTCACGAAGACAGCGCTAAGCTCATTAGCCGCCACCTCCCGCTCCGAGAGCAATTGTTCGATCCGCTTAGCGGACAGCCCCGCATCAATCAGCACTCTTGCCTCGTCGTTGGCCACCAGAATCGCATTTCCCGTTGAACCGCTGGACAATACCGTAAACCGCAACGCCATCGCTCTTGCTCCCTCTCGCTGTTGCCCGCTCTAGCTGTAACTGCGCTCTTTTATTGGATAACATACTTTCTTTCGTCGAACGTGCTCCTTACGTAAATCCTGTATGTCAAGCTGCCGGACCCGGAATGCCCGTATGACGGACAGGACGGACTTCCCCGCCACCGTCACCCGGCCATACTCATCACTGCCGCCTACTCCTGCTCCGAAGGCTGAAGCGTCTCAACCGCGCCTGTAAAAGCATGCACATAATACGGCTCCCGGTCGGATAAGGAGATCCGCCAGTTGGGCACGAAGGTCTGATCCTCGGAGTCATACAGCTGGCCATGGTAGCCCAGGCGGATATCCGTAATCACGGCACCCTCGCTTAAATAATTTTCCGCCAGACTGCGCACTGCAGCATAAGCCGATATAATCTTCTGCTCTGCCTTGCCGCCGGGCTCTCCTCCTGATTTTACTTCAACATAGGTCTGTTTGTAACCCGTTATTTCTTCATTCTCGGCAAAAAGCTGCAGCGTCACATCAAACATAGGCAAATCTCCGTGCACCTGATGGAACAAGAACCGGTTTCCCTTTGCAGAAGCCGTGTCCAAGCGGTACGCGTCAAAATGCTGGAGCGCCGTCTTATTCTGAATCTCCCGCAACGTAGAGCGGCTCAGCAGGCTGATAAAGCGGAGCGGCTGCTCCAGTTCCACCTCCTTGGGCGTACGGTACTCTTCGGGAAAACGGACGTTAATAGTAGACAGCTTCGGCGTCTCCTTGGGAATGTCCGGCATAACGCGGATATTCTTGCTCTCGAGCAGTTCCTTCGTCTCCGCCTCCAGATCCGCAGACCCCCGGTTCAACGCCGTCTGGCTGAACCGGTCCGCCCACAGCTGATAGCTGAGCAGCAGATTCAAGATCAGAAATGCAAAAATCAATATGGATTTGGCCCGTCTCCAATCCATCCGTTTCCCGCCTCCTTCCAAGTTCCCGTGATCAGGGGGGTGTTATCCTAGCACATCATAGGTCCCGTCCCTCAGTTCCACAATCCATTTGGGCAGATAGACCACATCCTTCTCCCGCACCTCAGGCTGATAACCGGGGAAAATCCGCACAATGGACAACCGCCTGCTGTAATTATTAATCAGCAAATCCAAATCCTTGCCCCCGGTAAGCACCGCTTGCTCCTTGACCATCTCCTTGGAATCGGGAATGATCATAGAACGCTCATAGGTGGAGACAATCCCCTTCTCCACCACAAGCTTCATATAGCCGATGGTGTCACTCTGCACATTCATTACAGGATAGCCCTCCAGATACTGCCGGAAGATGAAGGTCTGGGGCCCAAGGCTCTCCTTGGGTGTAAGCCGGGAGAACAGATAGGTATTGTTCCAGCCCCCATGCTGGTTAATGAACTGCACCGCAGACAGCAGATTATCCCGCACCTCGTTCTTGCTGTCCACAGGAGCGGACGCCGGATTGGAGAAGATAAACCAATTCTTGTCATTGCGGAGCTGCAGCCCCTTCACGCTGTCCGTTATAATCTGGGTCCCGTCCCGCTCCTGAAGAGACCGGGTGAGGCTGGGATCAACGAACAGGCTCCGTTTCAGCTGCTCCGCCGTATATTCCGTATAGGGCATGGCAATCCGGATGGCGGCAAGAGACTCATCGGGGATATAATAATCCCCGTTGTCCGTATGATACTTGGGCAGAGATTCACCCAGCCGCAGCCGTACCCCAAGGTCGCTTGTGGTTACGTCGGCCTTCACCGCTTCGTAGACCACCACACTGTCGTCCGAGATGAAGAAGGTCTTCACATCATCCGTAATCCCGTTGGTATAGATCCAGATCCGGGTGATCAGGCTGCTATCCTCGGTGGAATCCTCCCGGGAGATCTTCATCAGACTCTGGAGCACGCTGAAGGGCAGCCCCTCCCGGAAGCGGATCTCGATCCCCTGATAGTTGTCCCGGATTACATCCCAGTTAATATCCGCGGCCAGTGTATCTGTCCTGCGCAGACCGCCGAAGCTGCGCTGCTTCAGGAAATCGAAGATATTGCGGTAATGGTTGATAAACGGCATGGGATACAGCACCGTATGACTCTTGTTTCCGTAATGGAGAATGATCTGATCGGGAAAAACCACATCCTTCAGCTCCGCAGCCGTTCCGTTCAGCACCGATTCCACATATTCGCCTTGCGCCACCGGCTCAGGCCGGGGAGAACTGTAACCCAGCATGTAGCTCTGTATAAGACTCACTACCACGAGCACGGTCAACAGAATGGTTTTGGTCTTTTCCATTAGTCCTCCACCCCGCTATCCGAAGTTCCGACCGGCAGTGTAAAAACAACCTTCGTCCCCTGACTGAGCTCTGATTCCAGTGTGATCGCGCCCCCGTGAGCCCTGACAATTTCCCGGGCAATGGACAAGCCCAAACCCGTTCCTCCCATATTCCTGGAACGGGCCTTATCCACCCGGTAGAAGCGCTCGAAGATCCGCCCCAGATCCTTGCGGGGGATGCCAATGCCGTTATCTTCCACAGATATCTCCACGAACTGCTTGTCGGATGAATACTTCGCCCCAATCACCAGCTTCCCGCCGTCCCCTGTATACTTGATGGAGTTGGAGACCAGATTGTCCAGCACCTGATCGATCTGGTCACGGTCCAGCATCACCTGGCCTACAGTGGAATCCACCCGGATGCCAATCGAGATATTGCGCTGCTGCAATTGGAAGGAGAAGCGGTCAGCCACCTCCTCCAGCATATCGGAAACCTCCGTCATCTGCTTCTTCAGCCCCGCCTGCTTGGAGTCCAGCCGTGACAGCTGCAGCAGATCCGTTACCAGACGGATCATCCGCTCCGACTCATTGCGGGTCACGCCGACAAACCGCTTGGCCAGCTCCGGATCTTCCAGCGCGCCGTCCTCCAACGCCTCCAGATAGCTCTTGATCGTCGTCAGCGGGGTCCTGAGCTCGTGAGAGACATTGGCGACGAATTCCCGCCGGGACCACTCCAGCTTCTCCTGCTCCGTAACATCCTGCAGCACCACAATATTGCCCGAGATTCCCTTCTCCCGGCGGTGAATCGAGGTGACCGACAGCCTCACCTGCAGCTCCTCATCATCCTCGCCCCGATCAGGGAGCGTGATTACCTTCTGCTGCGCCCCCTCCTGGGCTTCCAGCAGCCCGGGCTCCCGGGGAATCCCCAATAAGACGAACAGGTCCATACCCAGAGCCACTTCCTCTTGAACGCCCAGCATCTGCTTGGCTCTGCGGTTTAACACAATCACCCGTCCCCGCTCATCGGTGGCCAGCACGCCGTCATTCATACTGGTGAGAATCGAGGCCAGCTTTTCATTTTCCTCCTCATTAATCGCAAGCGCTTCCTTCAACCGCGACGTCATATTATTGAATACATTGCTTAATTGGCCAATCTCGTCTTGCCCGTATACCTTCAGGCGCCGGTCAAAGTTTCCTTCAGCCACCGCCGTTGCCTGCTTCGTAATCTCCTTGATCGGATTGGTAATGGTGCTGGACAGCATTACGCCCAGCAAGGCGGTCATTGCCAGGGCAATGATCGTGCCGGTGAGAAAAATCTGGTTGATCCGGGAGATATTCCCGTACAGATCCTCCATGGACTTGACGATATAGACTGCGCCAACCACCTTGCCATCCTTCATCACCGGCCGGGCCATCATCTTCTTGCGCAGACCGTCCACATCCGTAATATCCCGCTCCGTCTCCTTGTCCTTAATGCTCTGCAGCGCCCGGCTGACCACCTGCTGGGTGTTCTTCTGCCCCAGGATGGCCGGATTGGGATTGGACATGCTGATAACCTCGCCGTTGGCATTCAAGATCTGCATCTCCGAGTTGTTGACCTTGTACCATTCCTCCACCAGCCGGTCCAGATCCTCCCGGGATTTCTTGATATCCTCCGGCCGGGCCTCAGGATCGGTGGAGAGATTCTTCTCGGATACATACTGGACCAGCAGACGCGCGTCACTGTCCATGGAGTCGGAGAAATTCTTCGTGAAGGAGCTCTCAAGAGCATTCACGAAATAAATTCCAATCAGCTGCATCGCAAACAAAATCAACAGCACATATATAATAATCAGCTTAAGCTGAATTGTCTTGAAAAACTGAATGCCCTTCACTTCAAGCAAGTCCTCCTTCCCCGATCCTCAGGCGCCCGCCCGCCCGTCCATCCATGCCCTTACTCGCTTGACCTTGCCCGCGTTCCCTACCGCGCAGCCGGATGGCGCATCACATAGCCCAAGCCCCGCCGGGTAGTAATATATTCAGGCCTGCTGGGATCATCCTCCAGCTTCTCCCGCAGCCGCCGGATAGTTACGTCCACCGTCCGCACATCGCCATAATAATCATAGCCCCACACCGCCTGAAGCAGATGCTCCCGGGTCATGACCTTGCCGCAGTTGCGCGCCATGTAATAGACCAGCTCGAACTCCCGGTGGGTGAGGTCCAGCACTTCCCCGTTCTTGTAGACCACGAACATCTCCGGATCGATCTGCAGCTTGTGAATCTTCAGCCCCTGAGGTCCTGCCGCCTCCTGGGCCTGCACCGCCGCCGCGACAGTTCTGCGCAGATGGGCCTTGACCCGGGCCAGCAGCTCCCTGGTGCTGAACGGCTTAGTCACATAGTCGTCTGCGCCCATTTCCAGCCCCAGCACCTTATCCACCTCGGAATCCTTGGCGGTGAGCATAATAATCGGCGTATTCTTCTTCGCCCGCACCTCCCGGCACACATCCAGGCCATCCTTCACAGGAAGCATCAGATCCAGCAAAATCAGATCATGGTCCTCGGACAGCGCCAGTTCTACCGCCTTGCCCCCGTCATAAGCGCAGGTAACCGCGTATCCTTCCTTTTCCAGATTGAATTTCAGTATATCGGCAATGGGCTGCTCATCATCAACCACCAGAATCTTCCCGTTCATTGGCTTATCCTCCCGCGGATAAACGCCTGACGGCGTCTTTACGCCCTGCGTTACCCAGAAATCGAACGATCTATCTACGCTGACTCTTTAAAATTAGCTTGCTTCATACCCTCCGCTGCACTCCCGGGGATAATCTGTCCCCTCCATTTTACCAGAATAACCGGCGGAACAAAAAGTCATTTGTATTACGGTTATTCCCCGCGTCATATGCACATCTGTGCCGGTATCAGACCAAAATAAAAACGCCTGCAGCGGCGTTGAAGAATTGACCCGTGGGACGGCGGATAGGAGGAGGCTGCCGCATCTTATTGGCGTATATTATAGCGGGTTGTTCAGGTGTTCAGCCATTCCACAACGTTGAAATATTTCTTGTAAACTTTCCCTTCGTTATCCACACAGGTTTCCCGTTCAAATTCCTTCATTTGCACACTGGCGGCGATATGGTCATAAGGCTTGGCCGTGAAGGCCACCTTCTTCCTGTAGCCCAGACGGTCGAATTCCTCCAGCAGATCATATGTAAACAAATCCCGGTCGCAAAATTTCACGTACAGATTATCCCAATTGATTCGTTTGGTGCGCCGTTCCCACTTCTCCTTGGCCTCCGCCTCGCTCTTATAGTGCAGGAAATGAATCTCTACATCCTTCAGTAAGCCGATGGGATAGGTACCCAGCAGCCCGTCCTCGATGAGCTTGTCCTTGTAGCGGGAATCCCTGGTGAAGGCAAGCTCGCTGTTCATATACCCCTCCAAATCCTTCAACAGCTTGATATAATCGGGCGCAAACAGGAACAAGCCCACAAACGGGCTGTTATACGGAACGCCCAAATCCATGCTGACGAATCCCCCCCAGCAATTATTGGAAATAATCGTAAAGTTCCTGTTCTTCAGCTGCTTCCGGGCAGAGTAGTTGTTCACATAAGCCAAAGTCCTTTTAATATTATCCTTTATATTAGACATATTATCACCTCATAGACATTATTATATGAATATTCGGATAACTTGTCCATGCGAAACAGAGAACAGCAAAAGGCCGGAACCCAGGGTCCCGGCCGTGTCTATTAACCGATTGCTATTGCTTCAAGCTGCAGAAAATTAGCGGTTCAAATACTTCAGCGGATTTTCCACAGCGCCGTTGCGGATGATCTCGAAGTGAAGGTGGGTGCCGGTGGAATCGCCTGTACTGCCCATGGTCCCGATCCGCTCGCCCTTCTCCACAATCTGGCCTACCTTCACACTGGACGCACTTAAATGCCCGTAAAGTGTTTTATATCCGTTCAGATGGGTAATGATTATATGATTCCCGTAGTCGGATTTGTAGCCGACATATTCCACCTTGCCGTTGTCAGAAGCGCGGATTGCCTTGTTGCCGGTGAGGTCAATGCCCTTGTGCAGCTTGCCCCATCTGTAGCCGTACCCGCTGCTGATACTGGAGCTTACTACCGGCCAGGCGAATTTGCCCGTGCCTTCACCCAGAACAACCTTGGTGCCCTTGCGGGCTTGGGCCTTAACGGGGTCCTGCAGAATCTCCTCATCCAGCATTTCTTCTTCCATCCACTTGCCGTTTATCTTGGTGACCAGGAAAGTCACATTCTTCAGTCCGTTGATCCCCGGCTTGATCGTCTGAATCGTACCGGCCCGGAGGCTGTCGTCCAGGACATAATCCGTCTCATATTGAATCTCTTCGCTTTCTACAACCTTCTCCACCGTTTTGACTGACAGAGTAGGCTGAAGTACGGTCAAATCCATTACTTGGCCAATCTTGATGGCATCATCCACAATCCATGGATTGTTCTCATAGATAACCTGGCGGGAGATATTAAAGTTCTGGGCGATCCGCGAAATGCTGTCACCCTTGACGACGGTATACTTGGTGGGCTGCACATCTCCAGTCTCCAGCTTCGCCAGCAGTACGTCCGGGTCAACCAGCTCGGCAGGATCAATCTCCTTGAGCTTCGTATCCACTTGTTGCACAAAGTCCACTTTCTGAACTTCGGACTCGCCAGGGTTCAGCTCCTTGGTCTCAGAAGCAGACAGAATGCTTACGCGTCCCTTCTCGGCATCCTGCTTCTCAGCCACCGCGGCGCCGCCGTACTTGGCCTTCACCTGATTCAGCAGTTGGTCTGCGGTATCCTTATCCTTCACAATACCGACAACCTTGCCGTCCACAATCAGTTCCACGCCTACAGCATGAGAGGTGAGCAGCTGATCCAACTGCGCCAAAGCAGCCGCGTCATCTGAAAGGCCCTTGTAAGCCTTTTCACCCTTCAGGATGATCTCATCTGTATTCAGGACCATATGGACCTCAGGATTACTCTCCTGCACTTCCTTATACTTGGCAATCTTAAACTCATCTACTACCTGGGGATTGCTTACTGTGCCCGCGTACTGGTCGTTGACATAGACATGATAGATATCATATGTATGTGCTTCTACATATTGCTGGTAGCCCAGGCTACCCGTCCAGATTACGGCGGCCAATCCCAGCGTACCCAGCATATGAATCCTGTACCTGCGGAACACGCCTCCCAGCATGCTGGCGGATTTCCCGCTGATCATGCCCAGCGCTGTTGCCGACTTCCCGCCTGTGCCGGCCATCTTTCTTGCGGCTATTGTAGCAACCGTCCCCGCCCGTTTGATCAGCTCCGCAGAGCGTTCCCTTATCTTCTGCAGCCATATATGCAAGTGCTCGTTATTGCGTATCGTTCCAATGAGCCTTATTATGGCGCCAGTCATTCTCTTCAAGCTTATCTTGAGCGGCTTGCCCCAGGACTTGACCTGTGACAGCCGTTCCAAGAACCAGACCTTCATCTTGAAACCTGTCATGATTGACTCCTCTTCAGCCTTTTTTAAGAAAAGACGGACGGTCCAATCCGGCACCCCGGTCTTGGCCACCATTCTTTCCTATGCGCCTCTACGAATAACAATTGGAGATGTGACATAATAAACCATGGACAATCAAATACTTTCTCAATTTACCATAGTTTGTTTTGCGATTTCAACCACATTTGTCACAGAACCTATGTTTGCGCTTACAAATTTCATAGAGTACAAGGCTCCGTCAAAAATCGGCAGGAAGCGCCTGAACCGCCACGGCTGCCAGAAGGACAACTTCCCTGCCCGTATGGCGAACCTTGCTGCTTTCGTCCCTTGCAGACATAGCATTTTTGGGGGGCCAGGCGCCCCGTCTGCCGTCAGACAGAGGGGAAGGATAAGAGTCTACTGTTGCCCGCATCAGCTCCTCTGACAGCCTTATTGATACCTCTCCAGAATCTCAATCACCTGCCGGTATTCCTCGTCGGTCAAATACTTCTGCATAATCGTGTCCAGCTCCAGCAGTTCCTGCTGGGTAATGCCGTCTTCCATGATGACGGAGATGGCCTGAACCTCAGTCGGTGGCAGCTTGGAGATCAGCAGAGAGAACAGCTTCATCTTATCGTCGTTGGATATCTTATCTTTGGTGGTGGTCAGACTCTCGGCCGAAACGATCTGCTTGTCGGCTTCCCCGTACGCTTGCTGACCCGACTGCTGCTGCGCCTGATAGCTTTCTCCCGAGCTTTGATTCCATACCGGCAGAGCGTCGTCAATCTCCCGGTACGGATCTGTGGCGGTTGCACCCGTCGAAGCTTCGTTATGGGGGCTGCTGCTGCCTTGCCCGGTTTCCTGCCCCTTGGTTGGACTGCTCCCGGCGGCACCTGTTCCTATGGTGCTGCCGCCGCTTATGGAGCCTCCTACCGGCTTCGTAGCTTCAGACAATGCTCCGGTATTGCCCTGCGCCGCTTCCGGACCACCCTGTTGCTTGGAAACGGGTTGTTTCATTATATTCAGATTACCGCCCACACTTGCCAAGAAATCTGAGAATTCAATCTTTTTCATATCCCCGGCAATCTGATAATGAGCCAACACCTTGTCCAGATAGGTCTGGACCACGGTCCACGTCGCATACAGGGAAACGAAAGTAAGAAAAATTGCCGCTGCTGTCATCTTCATCAATCCGGAGAGCCATTTCATCGAATTAATCCCGCCTTACTCCTATTATTATATGAGGAACACTCTGGTCACGGCCGCATAACACGATCAAGATTCAGACAACCGACAGACAGAATAGACGTGCCTCTTCTTACAGGTAGTATTGCCGAGAAATCCCTTTTTTAAAATCCCGGCGCGGAGAACAACAAAAAACCGTTGATTGCAGCTTGAATGCTGCAGCCAACGGCTTGTGGAACGGGAGTGGGGCAAAAAATCAATACACGGGGCGTACCAGATTGGTCTGTTCCCGGTTGCGGCCTACGGAGAAGATGGTGATGGGGATACCCGTAAGCTCGGATACGCGCTCCACATAACGGCGGGTGGTGGCGGGCAGATCCTCCAGACGGCGGACGCCGGTAATATCCTCGCTCCAGCCGGGAAGCTCTTCGTAGATGGGCTCGCATTCGGACAGCATCTTCAGGCTGCCCGGGTAGTATTCAATGATCTCGCCGCGGTACTTGTAGCTGGTGCAGATCTTCACCGTTTCCAGCCCGGAGAGCACATCAAGAGAGTTCAGAGACAGACCGGTAATGCCGCTTACCCGGCGGGCATGGCGGACCACTACACTGTCGAACCAGCCTACGCGGCGGGGACGGCCCGTTACTGTGCCATACTCGAAGCCCGCTTCACGGATCATATCGCCGATCGCGTTATTCTGCTCGGTGGGAAAAGGCCCGTCTCCTACACGGGTCGTATAAGCCTTGGCCACGCCCACAATCTCGTGAATCTTGGTAGGTCCCACGCCTGCCCCGATGCAGACGCCGCCTGCAGACGGATTGGAGGACGTGACGTACGGATAAGTGCCATGATCAATATCCAGCATAACGCCTTGCGCGCCTTCGAACAGGACGCGCTTGCCCGCATCGATGCTGTCATTAAGAACAACAGAAGTATCCGTGACATAAGGACGCAGCAACTCGGCATGTTCCAGATAGTCCTTCAGAATCGAATCCGCATTCAGACCCTTTGCACCGTAAACCTGCTCAATAATCCGGTTCTTCTCCTCCACCTGCTGGCGCAGCTTCGCTTCGAACTCTTCTGCATCCATCAGATCGGCGATGCGGATGCCGTTGCGGGCGGCCTTGTCCATATAGCAGGGGCCGATGCCCTTGCGGGTGGTGCCGATCTTGTTGGCCCCCTTGCGGTCCTCTTCCAACCCATCCATGAGCAGGTGGTAGGGCATAATTACATGGGCCCGGTCGCTGATCCGCAGATTCTTGGTGGAGAAGCCGCTGTCGTGAATATAATTAATTTCGTCAATCAGCGCCGCAGGATTCAAGACCATCCCGTTGCCGATTACACAGATCTTATCATTATAAAAAACTCCAGAGGGAATCATCTGCAGCTTGTATTTCTTGTTATCAATCAAGATGGTATGTCCGGCATTGTTCCCCCCTTGGTAACGGGCGACCACTTCCGCTGATTCCGCCAAGAAGTCCGTGATCTTGCCCTTCCCTTCGTCTCCCCACTGAGTACCGACAACAACTACTGTCGACATGCGCACTACCCCTTCCGGTGATTGTCATTCACCGTATAATAGCCGCCCTCCCGGGCAGCATCTACAGTGTAGCAGTCCATTAAAGTAAAGTCAATGAAAACGAACGATCAAACATGGTATTGTTCAATCGTTCGGATATTGGTCAATTTTTTTCCATAATAATCCACATTGGTTTGCACGTTAAAGAAAAAATGGAATATGCCGTTTTTCCTATCTTGCCCCCGCCGCCTCCTGGTGAGAGCGGTCCAGGCTGACGAATTTGTTATAATGCTTCAGGAAAGCCAGCTCCACCGTGCCTACCGGACCATTCCGCTGCTTGGCAATGATGATCTCGATGATATTCTTCTTCTCGGTTTCTTTGTCGTAGTAGTCGTCCCGGTACAAGAACGCCACGATATCCGCGTCCTGCTCGATAGAGCCCGATTCCCGCAAATCCGACATCATCGGCCGCTTGTCCTGCCGCTGCTCCACGCCCCGGCTCAACTGGGACAGGGCAATAACGGGGACATCCAGCTCTCTGGCAATCTGCTTGAGGGTCCGGGAGATTTCCGAGACCTCCTGCTGACGGTTATCTCCCTTGCCGCGCCCCGCTATCAGCTGGAGATAATCGATGAGGATCATGCCAAGACCCTTCTCCTTCTTCAGACGGCGGCACTTGGCGCGGATATCGGCTACAGTAACCGAAGCCGAATCATCGATATAGATATTGGCCTCGGACAAGGCCCCGATGGCCATGGTCAGCTTCTCCCAGTCATCACCCTTCATCTCCCCGTTGCGCAGCGCGTTGGCCTCAATGTTGCCCTCGGCGCAGATCATCCGCTGCACCAGCTGGGCCGCGCCCATTTCCAGCGAGAAGATGGCGACGGTCTCTCTCGCCCGCACTCCGATGTTCTGGGCCACATTCAAAGCAAACGCCGTCTTTCCCACAGAGGGACGGGCGGCGACGATAATCAGGTCCGAGCGCTGGAAGCCGGAGGTCATCTTGTCCAGATCAATGAAGCCCGAGGGAATGCCTGTAGCCCCGCCCCGCTGCTGGGACAGGAACTCCACCCGCTCGAACACCTCCATCAGCACATCCTTGATGGCGATGAAGCCGTTGCCTGTCCGCCGGTTGGAGATTTCCATGATCCGGGCTTCCGCGTCACTCAACAGCGCGCCCACATCATCCTCACTGGCGTAGCCGTCGGTGACAATGTTGGTAGCCGTGCGGATCAGCCGCCGCAGCATGGATTTCTCTTCTACAATCTGGGCGTAATAATCCACATTGGCTGCAGTAGGAACCGAATTGGCCAGGTCCGACAGGAAGCTGACCCCGCCCACCTCGTCCAATTGCTTCTTGTCCTGCAGCCGGGAGGTTAATGTAACCAGATCCACCGGTTCATTGGCCTCGGCAATCTCGATCATGGCCTCGTAGATATACTGGTGGGTAGTCCGGTAGAAATCCTCACTGGCGATCCGTTCCATCGCCGTGATCAGCGCCTCCCCATCCAGCAGGATTGCGCCCAATACAGCCATTTCGGCTTCCAGGTTTTGCGGTGGAATCCGGTCAAAGCGCACATCCGCGTTCATTCGGGGGATCTTCCTCTCTGCCTGTTCGTTCAATTGGTATGGACTTGCTCTATTCCTCGGACACCTGAACCTTCAGGGTCGTCGTGACATCCGTATGCAGCTTGATCGGCACCAGGAAGCTGCCCACCATCTTGATGGGATCCTCCATCTGCATCTTGCGCTTGTCGATGGTAATCTTCTGCTGCTTTTGCAGCTCCTCGGCAATCTGCTTGGTGGTGATGGAGCCGAACAGACGTCCGCCCTCACCCGCTTTATGCTTCAGCTCAAGCGTAATTGCCTTGATGGTCTCGCCCAGCGCTTCCGCATCCTGCTTCTCCTTATCCTTGCGCTTCTGCTCGGAAGCCTTCTGGTTGGCCAGTGTCTTGATGTTGCCGTCGGAAGCCGGCGCCGCCAGTCCCTGCTTGAACAGGAAATTGGAGGCGTAACCCTCGGATACCTCTTTTACCTCGCCTTTCTTCCCTTGCCCCTTAACATCCTTCAAGAATATAATCTTCATTCGAACAGCCCCTCTTCCGCATCGATTTCGTTTAGTACTGCCCTAAGCCGCCGGGATGCCTCCTGTACCGTGGCATGCTCCAATTGCACGGCCGCATTGGTCAGATGGCCGCCCCCGCCCAGCCGCTCCATCACCACCTGCACATTGATCTGTCCGTGGGAACGGGCGCTGATGCCGATCAATCCATCCTGGCGCTCCGCAACGACAAAAGAGGCCATAATATCCGTCATATTCACCAATGTATCAGCAACCTGGGCGATGAGCAACTGCGAATATTTCCGCCCCGGCTCTGTGACGGCAATGGCGATATGATCGTAGATGATCTCGGCGTGCTTGATGACCTCCGCCTTCTTGACGTACGAATCCAGATCTTCCTTCAGCATCCGGTGGATGATCGCCGTATCGGCTCCGTTGCGCCGCAGGAATGACGCCGCTTCGAAGGTGCGCGCGCCCGTGCGGACGGCGAAGTTCTTCGTGTCCACCGCAATTCCGGCAAGCAGAGCCGTGGCCTCCATCACATCGAGGGATACCCGGTCCTGGAAATACTGGAGCAGCTCCGTCACCAGCTCGCAAGTGGAGGAGGCATACGGCTCCATATAGATCAGCACCGCATCGCTGATAAATTCCTCGCCGCGGCGGTGATGGTCCACCACCACAATCCGGTTGGTATTCTGCACCAGCCTGGGCTCCGCCACCAAAGACGCCTTATGGGTGTCCACCACCACAATCAGCGTCCGCGGGGTTTTCATATGAAGCGCCTGATCCGGCGTTATGAAGCAGCGCTTGTATTTCTCTTCCTCCGCCAGCAGGTCCAGCAGCTTGTGAATCGACGGATTCATTCCCTCCAGCACCACATAGCCTTCCTTATTGGCCAGCATAACGGCCTTCCATACACCGATCGCAGCACCGATGGCATCCATATCGGGAATCTTGTGGCCCATGATCAGCACCCGGTCACTTTCACGGATCAGGTCCCGCAGCGCATGGGAAATCACCCGCGCCCTTACCCGGGTCCGCTTCTCAATGGCATTGGAGCGCCCGCCGTAGAAGGACAGCCGCTGGCCGGTTTTCACCGCCGCCTGGTCCCCGCCCCGGCCCAGCGCAATATCCAGACTGGTGCCCGCAAGCGTGCCCAGCTCAATCAGGCTGTCGGTTCCGGAGGCCACCCCGATGCTCAGGGTAAACGGCACCTTCATATCCAACGTCATGTCCCGCACGTCATCCAATATGTCGAACCGGGTCTGCTCCAGCCGCTGCAGCGCCTTTTGGTCCATCACCAGCAGATACCGGTCAGAGGAAGTGCGCCGCAGGAACAGGCCGTTTTTTTGCGCCCATTCATTGATTTGCCCGGTGATCTTGGCCATGGTCATACTGCGGAGCTGGTCATCCATCCCTGCGGTGGCTTCATCCAGATTATCCAGCAGAATCAGGCCGATGGCCGGCTTGCTCTCCTGAAAGCGCTGGGACAACTCCGATTGGGCGGTAATGTCGTGGATGTACAGCAAGCGCTCTTCCGTCTTGATCATAATGGAATAGACCGCCTTCTCCAGCCGCAGCTCCACCTTCTGCTCTTTTTCCTTCTTGTTCTTCAGTTGAGGCCATATCTCAAGCAGAGGCATGCCAACCACCGACTCTTTGCCCAGCATGGCCGCTACAAAGGGATTATGCCATTCAATGATCTTATCCTCACTGTACAGTACAATGCCCATGGGCAGTTCGTGGATGACCTCGTGGCTGGCCCGCTTCACCCGGTGAGACAGGGTCCCCACATATTCAAACAAGTCTTTCTCAAAGGCATTCTCGGCAAGCAGCGTATAATACACCAATATCCCGATCAGCAGCAGCCCTACGAGTCCAATCTTCCAGTCAAAAACAAACAATACTGCCGTTAAGCCGAGCATAAGCCCGAACGACCAGACCGTATGACGTCCATGCCAACGCTTCAACAGATGTTTTGGCATCGCAGAACCCTCCTTTCCCACTGGCGCCTAACCGGCAATTCGCTTGCGGATGGGTAGCAGAACATCCAGCATTCCCATAATGCAGTAGATATACACCAGGAACGGAAGCACCGCAACCAGCACAATCGCCACCACGGGCAGGGCTACGGTCCATTTTTTGGCATGGGAAACAAAGAAGAGGAAGCTGATCGCCTGGACGGTAAAGGCCATCGTCAGAATCGGCAGCAAATTCCAGACCACCATAGAAAAGAAGGAATTCGACTCTATGCTGATGAACATATCGAAGATGGTTACGATGACCAGATACAGCACCATGGACCGGGGCAGCATCCATTCCCGGATCGGCGCAAGCCCCTTCACCGGCATGCCGTTTCTCCGCAGGACCCAGCGGCCTACCACATGTCCGATCATCGTATAGAACAATGCGGCGGTTATCAGCAGCAAGGGGATTATTTGCATGAAATAATGGATGGCCAGATCAAGCGCCGTCTGATTCACAGAGTTACGCAGCACCTCGGGCAAGCTGTCCACACTGCTCTGGATAAACTCCTTCAGCCGTTCCATCGGACGGAACCCGACAGCATAGCCCACCAGCAGACCGAGCAGAAACTCGCCGAGCAGCGTCACCGTACCGGCGACGATAACCGATCTCGCCGCCAGCTCCTTCTTGTACAGCCTGCTCATGACAATGCCCGGAACCAGGAAGAACAAGGACATGAGCACGAGGAACATGCCGGTAAATCCGGTCAGGGCGCTGACCGCCGCAATACTAATCGCATAAAACAGCAGGGCCTTCTTTAATTCCAGCCGCGCAAACAGCACCAGCGTAGGGACCATCACGAAATTGATGGTAATGATAATAAGCGGGGTCAAAAAAGACAGCAGCATCAGCATATTGATGATGCACCAGACCAAAGCAAACGAACGACCCTTGGACAATCGGATTCACCTCATAAGGAAATAAGTTAATGGCATGCTTGGCAAACCGCCCGGAGTCGGGGCTTATTCTAAAGTAACGATAAAGCTCATTATATCACAAATGCCCGAGCGATTGCGCTCTCATCCTATTATAACCGTTGGTCCGTGGGATTCGCAAAATATTCCTTGACATCAAAAATCCAAAAATGGTATTATATTTCTCCTGTTCTTCTATATGAAATGGAGGCGAAAATGTGATTACCGTCGATGGTTTATGCAAAACATTCCAGGTGCCCGTGCGCCAAGCCGGTCTGGGCCAATCCGTGAAATCGCTGTTTAAGCGGGAGCACCGGGAGATACAAGCCCTGAAGGACATCTCCTTCACCATCCCGGCCGGCGAGATTGTAGGCTATATCGGACCGAACGGCGCAGGCAAGTCCACCACAATCAAGGTGATGAGCGGCATTCTGGTCCCCGACAAGGGACAGTGCAGCATTATGGGCTATGTCCCCTGGAAGGACAGGGTGAGGTATGTGAAGCATATCGGTGTCGTATTCGGCCAGCGCTCCCAGCTGTGGTGGGACGTCCCGGTAATCGATTCCTTCGAGCTCCTCCAAGAAATTTACAAGATCCCCCTTCCGGAATACCGCAGCAATCTCCGCCTGCTGACGGAAATCCTCGAGCTTGGAGACCTGTTGTCCTCTCCGGTACGCCAGCTTAGTCTGGGACAGCGCATGCGCTGTGAAATCGCCGCCTCTCTCCTCCACAGTCCCCAGCTGCTGTTCTTAGATGAGCCCACCATCGGCCTGGATGCCGTCTCCAAGCTTGCCGTCCGGCAATTCATCAAGACCATCAATAAGGAAAAGGGCCTCACCGTTATCCTGACCACCCATGATATGAACGATATTGAAGCTTTGGCAGACCGGCTGCTGCTGATTGGGAAGGGAAGCCTGCTCTACGACGGAAGCCTGGCCGATCTGCGCAGCCGCTTCGGAATGAGCAAGACCATTACCGTCGACTTCCGGGAACAAAGCGAACCTGCAGCCGTTGAAGGCGCGTCATTGCTGTCCTGGTCTCCCGGACGGGCCGTATATGCCGTTCATGCGGAGGAGGCTCTGATCTCCGACGTGATATCCCGGCTCTCCTCCCGGCTGGAGCTGCTCGATGTGGCTATTGAAGCCCAGCCCGTGGAAGAGATGATCATCAAGCTGTACAAGGAGTACCAGATATGAGAGCCTATAAGGCCATATTCAAGCTTCGCCTGCAGTTGGGCCTGCAATACCGCACCGCGGCCATTGCCGGCATGTGCACCCAGCTGTTCTGGGGGCTGATGATTATTATGGTGTTCGAAGCCTTCTACAGCCAGTCCTTGTCCGAGCCTCCCCTTCCCTTCGAACAGCTGGTCACTTATATGTGGCTTCAGCAAGCCTTCCTGACCTTCGTGATGCTGTGGTACCGGGATACGGAAATCTTCAATCTGATCACCACCGGCAATATTGCCTATGAACTGTGCCGGCCCTGCGGCATCTATGGCTTCTGGTATGCCAAGCTCCTTGCCCAGCGGCTGTCCGGCGCCATCCTGCGCTGCTCTCCGCTCCTGGTGATTGCCTTCCTGCTGCCTGACCCGTACCGGCTGTCCCTGCCGCCCGACTGGAGAGCCATGCTGTTGTTTCTCACCACACTGATTCTGGGCTTGCTCGTGCTCGTGGGGATTTCCATGCTCCTGTATATTTCCGTCTTCTATACCATGTCGCCTACGGGTTCCATGCTGATCTTTGCAGTTGCCGGAGAATTCTTCGCAGGCCTGATCATTCCCATTCCCTTTATGCCTTCCTGGCTTCAGCAGCTTGCCTATGCCCTGCCCTTCCGCCTTAGCGCCGATCTTCCCTTCCGGGTGTATTCGGGACACATCCCCGTCCATGAGGCATTATCGGGCATAGGAGTTCAGTTGGCCTGGCTGGCGGTTCTGCTGGCGGGGGGCTACGGATGGCTTAGGCTGGCGCTCAAACGTGTCGTTATTCAGGGAGGCTGATAAGATCATGCGGCTTTATATGAAATATATAAGTATCCTGTTCAAATCGCAGCTGCAATACCGCGCCTCCTTTTTGCTGCTGTCCTTCGGGCAGTTTTTTATTCCGTTCTTCGTCTTTGCCGGCATGTATTTCCTGTTCGAGCGTTTCGGCCAAATCCGGGGCTGGAGCTTCTTTGAGACAGCATTATGCTTCTCGGTGATTCACATGGCCTTCTCCGTCAGTGAATGCTTCGTCCGCGGGTTCGACAACTTCTCCAGCCTTGTTGTCTCAGGAGATTTCGACCGCCTGCTGCTGCGGCCCAGAACAACCGTACTCCAGGTTCTGGGTTCGAAGTTTGAATTTTCCCGGGTTGGCCGCCTGCTCCAGAGCCTGATTGTCTTATGTTGGGCAGTGTGGAACCTGCAGGTGGACTGGACCGTCCTGAAGGCGGCGGTTCTGCTCCTGATGGTGTTAAGCGGCGTATGCATCTTCAGCGGCATTTATATGCTGGCGGCCACCATGTGCTTTTGGACGATTCAGGGGTTGGAGATCGCGAATATCTTTACCGATGGCGGCCGGGAGATGGCCCAGTATCCCATCAATATCTACCACAAGGCGATTGCCCGCTTCTTCACCTTCGTAATTCCCTTCGGCTGCGCCAACTACCTGCCCCTGCTCTACATCCTGGACCGTACAGGAGACGGTTATCCACATGTGTATATCCTCGCCCCGTTCTGGGGGCTGCTGTTTCTCCTGCCCTGCTTATGGGTGTGGACAATCGGGGTGCGCCACTACCGGTCCACAGGTTCCTGAGGATCACCGGTATGTAGAATTGTCTTGGCATGCAAAAAACACACCGGACTCCCCTATAAGGAAGCCGGTGTGTTGGTTTGTCCGCAAACTATTCCGTGGTGTACGGCAGCAAAGCTATCGTACGGGCACGCTTGATTGCAGTAGTCAGCGCGCGTTGGTACTTCGCGGAAGTACCGGTTACGCGGCGGGGCAGAATCTTGCCGCGCTCGCTGATAAACTTGCGAAGAGTATCGATGTCTTTATAGTCAATGTGAGTAATCTTATTCACAGTGAAGTAGCAGACCTTACGACGCTTGTTGCGGCCCTTGCCGCCACGGGAGAACTTGCGCTCTCCGCGGTCTTCGCCGCCTTCGTTACGCTTGAAGCTCATGAATGTTCAATCCTTTCGGGTTAGAATGGCAAATCATCATCGGAAATATCAATTGGCTTTCCGTCATCTGAGAACGGATCCGCGTTGCCGCCGCCCCGATTACCGCCACTGCTGCTGCCACCACCGCCACCGCCATAGCTGTTGCCACCGCCGTAGTTGCTGTTGCCGCCGCTGTTGCGGTTTCCGCCGCCACCGTAGCCACCGCCGCCACCCTGCATGTCCTCCCGGTTGCCGCCGCCTTCGCCGCGGTTCGCCGATTCCAGGAAACGCACGTTGTCTGCGATAACCTCCGTGACATAAACCTTCTTGCCTTCGTTATTGTCGTAGTTGCGGACCTGAATACGCCCTTCAACTGCGGTCAGACGTCCCTTGCGCAAGTAGTTCGCGCAGGTCTCGGCCAACTGTCTCCATGTTACCACCGGAATAAAATCAGCTTCTCGCTCATTCTGGTTGTTGGAGAACGGCCGATCCACTGCCAGCGTAAACTGGGTAACCGCCACTCCCTGCGGGGTGTAACGAAGCTCAGGGTCACGGGTTAAGCGACCAATCAAGATCACACGGTTTAACAATCGAATCCCTCCCAAACATCATCCACAGCATAAATTAAGCGACGTCGTTAACAATGAGGAAACGGATAACCTCATCGGAGATCTTCATATTGCGGTCAAGCTCAGCAACAACAGCCGGTTCGGCGTTGAAGTGAACCAGGACATAAATCCCGTCACGCAATTTGTTGATCTCATACGCAAGACGACGTTTTCCCATAAGATCGCTCTTAGTGATTTCGCCACCGTTGGATGTAATGATGTTTGCAAACTTCTCAACCGCGGATTGAACCGCTTCTTGTTCCAGCTCGGAACGGAGAATGTACATCACTTCATATTTGCGCATGTGTTTCACCTCCTTATGGACTATGCGGCTCTTCCATGGGTTATAGGCATGTCTCATGCCGGAAGAGCAAGGAGCAAGGATGAATCGAACAACTCATCAAAACTCGCACCATAATACTATAGCAGACCAACCGTTGGATTACAAGCAAATTCCCCGCCGGAGTATCTCCGCACTGTCAAAGTAATAACTGCGCACGGATGGATTCAACTCCCTAAAATTTGCTTGTCCCGCTCCGTTCATGAGTCTCCCCCCGCCAGTTCATACTACAGGTGGAGGTGATGATCATGGGCGAAGCATCCCGTTTCACAGTGGGGCAACAAGCCCCGAATGACGGCGAATACATGGAAATCGGCAATCACGCGGTTCATATGAGCATCAACAACCCCAAGCATGTTCATTTAAAAAAGGGAGAACGATTCCCGGAGAACACCAATGATGACCGGGTGTGGGTCAAAAAGGAACATGCCATAACCCATTAACCACAAAACCTCCAGGCAGATGCCTGGAGGTTTCACACTTTTAGCCCCCACTAAATCGGGTCAATGTAATGAATTACTGGTCCTCGAGCAGCGCCAGTACATCCTTCAACGCAGCCTCCGCATAGCCCATACAGGTATCCGCGGCGCCATAGTAGATTTTGAGGATGCCGTCTTCAAGCAACACTCCGCAATTGAAGATCACATTCCCGAAGAAGCCGAACCGTTCATAATCCGCCTCCGGCTCCATCAACGGCAGCCGTCCCCGGGCAATGATCTTCCATGGCTCCTCCGCATCCAGCAGGACGACACCCAGGCAATAGCGGTGGTCCTTGGACGAACCGTGGTAAATCTCCAGCCAGCCCTCCGGAATCCGCACCGGTACGGCGCTGCAGCCGATTCTGCCGTCATCCCAGAAGCCCTCCCGGGCCTCCATCATGAACCGGTGATTGCCCCAGGCAATCAGGTCCGGTGATTCGGAGATCCACATATCCCTTCTCTTGTACTCGACCGACGCCGGACGGTTGAACGCATAATACTTCCCGTTGATCGGTTCCGGAAAAATCGCAATATCCTTATTATCGGGGGTGAAAATCACCCCATGCCTGGTGTAAGTCTTAAAATCCGCAGTTGAGGCCAGACAAGTGGTAACACCCGTCACCTCGGAAATCGCGCTGTAATTAATGTAGTAAACTCCGTTAATAAAGGTAATGCGCGGATCCTCAATCCCGAAGCGCTCATACACATTGGCCGGAAACATCGCAGGGGTCTCGTCAATAACAAACTCGATTCCGTCCTTGCTGCGGGCAACCCGCAGGTGGGAGATGGATGTTAAGAATTGCTCGTTGCCCGTCCGGACAAAGCGCGAATCGGAGAAATCAATCGCCGCATCCGTTTTATCGAAGGACAGAATCTGCAGCTGCCCCTCTGCCGAATTAAAGAACGGCACCAGCTCCACCTGGGGATTGTCATTAAGCGGAACCTCCGCTACCCGGAGCAGCAGCAGCACCTCACCCTGAAAGCGGGTGACGCCGGCGTTGAATACACAGACCACCTTGAAATCTTCCCGGGACGGCTTCACATCCTCCGGTACAATAATGGGATTTCTTGTTGAACGGACAACTGTCATTTTGTATAAACCTCCATCATATTAATCCTGCCATTTGCCTTGGATATTAGATTTACGTATCTTGCTGCCAGCCTAGTGCTTCATGGCTGGATCTGCAGCTCCCCTGAGACAGAGGGAATATGACTCTCCAGCCCGGTTTTATTGGAAGCAACCGATTTGCTGAAGCCCAGTTCTGCCGCGCCTGCCTGCTTCGCCCTCATGGAAACGGCCAGTACCGTCCCATCCACAGCAAATCCTTCCTCGGGGTCCGTACACGCGGCAATGAAGCGAATCTCCCCCGGAACAGAACTGTCGGTTTGGGCCAATACAATGTGCCCGTCCACAGCCGCTGCCGAAACAAACTCCAACTGTGCTTGATCATAGGTCATGGTAATATCCATAGCCTTGATATGGCCGTACCCTCCTTGGCTGCCGGAGGCATCCAAGCCGTACTCCACGGTGAACACTTCCTCTTCTTGTACCGCAGGAGGCAGCTCCATGACCGGCCGGGCCAGCACCCGGCTGATGGTCACCTCTTGGGCGGTTCCCGAATACAAGCTGAAGTAACCGGCCTGCCGACCTTTTGCAGCTTGCTCGCCTGCTCGGCAACGCCTCCGTTCGCCTGCATACAGGCATCGCGCCATGCAGCTACCTGCTCGACATAAAGCCCTTTAACGCGGCAATATTCCGACAACTCGATCTCGCTAAACCGGCGGTCTCCACCACGATGGCGAACTTCTCCTGGGTGCTCCAACGCTCGTTCGATCTTTCGCCACCGGGCATTACCACGCCCTGCGCCAAGGCTGCCTTCTTCCACTTGTACAGCGTCGTTTCGGATATCCCGCTTTCTCATCCGGCTGACCGATTCTTCGTTTGGCGGCATTAACCGTTCCACGATCCGCCGCTTCAATTCGCTGTCCATTTGGTTCATTATCCTCCACCTCGACCTCTCTGTTTCTTACGGATTTGAAATTCGTAAGCGGCACTACCGGAGTACCAACTGTGGAGAATGTCCGCTAAAAGAGGCTTGCACGAAAGCACAAGGAGACCGGGAAATTAGTGCCAGTATGCGCTACCTGAACTTTAAACAAAAAGTAAGGGAGAAACTCGGGAGCAAGGAAGGTCACGCCCTGTCGGTGCGACGCTTGATTGAACCGGAAAGCGTGTTTGGACAAATGAAAAACAACCGGGGATTCCGCCGTTTCCTGCTTCGAGGCTTGCCAAAGGTAAGTCTCGAGTTCGGTTGGCTTTCACTTGCCCATAATTTGCTCAAGAAGGCGGCAATTGAACAAAACAAGGCAAAGGCGATGCCTGGGTAACTTCCCTTGCATCGCTTTTGCGGTTTTATTAACTGCGTTTCTCAAAAAGTGAGCTGTTCATTTGTGAGCAAATTTGCTTTTGGGACAGCCCCAGCGTGCAAACCTTTATGCTGATTGTGCCGGTCGGGCCCGGGCCTCTCTTCCGCGCTTGAGTTCTACTCGGCTTCGACGGCGCCGAGGACGATGCTCTGCGCCGTGCCGGTATAGATGCCGAAGTAGCCGGCGGTGCGGACGGAGTCCGTCTTGTCCTCGTAATCGATCACGCTGTGTCCGTTGACGTTCAACTGAATCCGCACGCCTTCGGCAGTGTTGGACGAGCCGACCTGAATCCGGTTGGCCTGACCGTAGACAAAGTGCTGATTGGCAACCGCCGGTCCGCCGACGCCCGGATCGTTGACCGTGCCGATCAGCAGCATCGTGCTAACGTCGTCCTTGTACTTCTGCAGCTCGATGACATCTTGCTTGATCACAATGACATAGCCGCTGCTGAAGCTCTCCTTGCCCTGGTTGCGCACATTCAGGATGGGCCAGCTGCCGGAGGTGCCGTTGACGGTCATATCGACTTCGAGCAGCGCGTCCCGGTACGTTTGGCCGGCATAGCGGGCGTTGCCGTCGGTCAGCGTCAAGCTGTCCGCGTCGAAGACTGCGGCATTGCCGCCCGCGCTGAGCACCCATCCCGTATCGTCGGCGATGGCGGCGTTCAGATCGGTGTCGCTGTCCCCGGTACCTGGTCCCGTCGGCGGCAGTTGCTCCATCAGAACGACATCGTCCACGTAAAAGTCAGTCTCCCCGTTCACCGTATCAATGACGAGCGCCCCGGACAACAGGATATTGGCGTCAGGCGTCGTGATCGTTCCGCTCAGCTCGGTCCAGCCGCTGTCGTCCGCGGAGGCGGTGTTGACAACCATCTCCTGCACGGTGCCCGCCGGTCCGCCATCGACCGTGTAGCGGAACGCGAGCCTGGCCGTGTCCGTACCGTCGTCCAGCTTGACGCGGGCGCTCACGTCGTAGGTTTTACCTCTGGCCGCTTTGACGTATTGCAGCACGCCGGCCGACGGCGACGCGCGGTCGGCAACCTTCAGTGCATAGTCGCCATCAAAGACCGGGTTCGAGACAATCTGCAGGTTTGCGCCGAAGGCGGTCCAAGGCCCCGGGCTGCCGGACTCCATGTCCGGATTGCGGAGAAGACCGGTTTGATTCGCCGCGACAGGCAAGGCGCCAGCCGTGACCAGGCTTACGTCGTCAACATAAACCTGCTTGCTCCCTTGCGGCTTGCCGAAGTAAACGGTCGCCGATTCCGCCGTCGGACCGGTTGTGAACTCCAGGCTTTTGCGCGTCCATAGCGTCGAATCAAATGCCAGCTCGGCGGCCGCCCCGCCATGATTGCGCACCCCCATCGCCAGGGAATCCCCGTCCGACAACAGCAATCCCCATGCCGACAACCGATAAGTCGTATTAGGTGACAAGCCCGTCACGGTCTGCTCCAGCTCCGACTCCATACTCGCTCCCCGGGCCACGGCGGCCCGCATGGCCGCGATGACGTCTGCCAGCTCCGCCTGGCCGGCCAATTCCTCTACCGCCATGGCATTGGCCAGCAGCCGAACCTGTTCGGCCACCGCCTCCTCGGTCGACTCGTGGTCGGCAAGCACCGCTTGCGCTTGCGCGATCGCCAGCTGCACGTCCGCCTGGGTCTGACCAGTCAAGCCCACCGCCAGATCGGTTGCCCGGTCGATCGTATCCATCAACTCCGTCACGTCAACCACGCGGACTTCGTCCAAATACAGATCGGCCAGCGAGGTTTGCGTGTAGAAGCTGATCAGGCCGTACTGGTAGCCGCTGCCTTCATTGACCGTATAGGCTCCGTTCGCCTGCGTCCAGGAAGTGCCGTTGATAGTCTTCTGCTTGAGCGTGCGCACCGGATTGGTTCCGTTCGGCATAAAAGCGATCTGCAGCAGATCGGAGCCGGAGCCGAGCCGCGCCCTGACCGAATAATTGTAGGTTCTGCCGTTCTCCATCGGCAGCCGGATTCTCGGCCCGGCCCAGTAAGCAGAGCGGTTGGCGCTGCGCAGCGACTTGTCACCGCCGTACGCCTGCGCGTTCGTGGTCGAATTGACGGCGCTCAGTCCGATCCAGCCGGTCAGCGCACTCTCGAAGCCGCCATTGTCCAGCAGGTCGGCCGTGTCCTTCTTCAATTGGGCGTAGTCGTCGTTCATGGCCGTCATGGCCGAAGACAGCAGCGCCGCGGAAGGCGACGGTTCCGCAAGCGCCAGTTCAGCGTCCGCGATGCTTTCCTGCAGAGCCTCCAAGGGCACGGCCGGATAAGCGACGGCGGGCGTGTTGCCGAGCTGGGCGGCATTGTTGCCGGCCCGCGTCTTCTTGAGCGAATTCAGCGCGTATTCGTACACGATCGAGCTGTCGCCTTCGGTCGCCGTCCATGGCTCTTCAATGTCGGTCAGCCATTCAAAGCCGCCCTTCAGAATCCGATTGCGGTACACCGGCTCGGAAGGCTCGTATTCCGCGTCCGGGTTGGTCAGGAAATCGTGCCCCGGTACCCATTGCGGCTGCCCGTATTCGTACGCACCGATATCCGGCGCCGTTCCCGCGTAGCCGTCCGTGATGCCGGCGACGACCTGCCCGTTGTCCCGGGCGGGCGAAGCCGCCGTCAAGGAGAAATCGTAGCCGGCGCGGTCGGCGAACAGCGGATCGTTGCTGCCCTCGATGTTGCTCTCCCGCAGCATATCGTCGCTGAATACGTAGGCGCCGGTCAAGATGTTGTTGACGAACTGCCCGCCGTACATATCGGACCGGTAGATGTAGCCGAAAATGCCGGTATTGCCGACCAGCGTGTTATTGTAGACTAGCATGTTGTTGTTCGGCGTGTTCAGCCGCAGCGCCGCGCCGACATTCCAGACGACGTTATGGTGGAAAATAAAATTCGTGCTGCTGTTGTCCGGGTAGATCCCTTCGCCCAGCCTCTCCGCCTTGTTGTCGTGGATCCAGTTGTAGCGGACTTCCGTGTTGTCCCCGTCGAAACTGAAGCTGTACAGCATGCCGATATCGTTGACGAGCAGCCCGGCGTTGTAAATGTCGTTGTATTCGATGAGGTTCGCTCTGCCGCTGAAGCTGACGTTCATTTTGCCCGAATCGAACAGCGAGTTGTGCGCCAGCAGATTTTGGCTGCCATTCATGGCCACGCTGGCCCCGTCTCCCAAATAGTTCGTGGAGCGGATCTCGTTGTTGAAGATCCGGTTGCCGCTGCCCGTCGCTTCGATCATCGCCTTGGGCGAATAGGCCAGCCGGCTGTTGCGGATGACGTTGTCGTTGCCGGACAGCACGAGCGGCTGCGAGACGTATTCGATCTGCAGGCCGTCCAGCTCCAGCGTTTGCCCGTCCGTCGTATCCACGCCGGCGGCGTACATGCGGATGCCGGACAGCTCGATATGCGAGCGGTCGCGCAAGACGAAGGCGTAGTCCCGGGCTTTGGCCTCGAGTTGAGCCTCGGTCGGGTCGAAGCTGTCCGCAGCCAAATACAAGGTCGACGTCGCCTGGTCGTAATGCCATTCCTTGTCCGCGTCCAGCGCCTGAAGCGAGCCGTACAGGTAGTAGTTGTTGCCCGCCCGCGGCGTGTAGAAGGTGGACTCGCTGAGCGGTAGCGCGTTGAACACCAGCCCGTCGGCGAGCGTGTGGGCGGTGACGGTCGACGATTGCAGCACCCAGCCCTCTCCGCCCTTGATCATCACCTTGGCTCCCGTCCACGTGCCGTCCGAGTGCGTCAGATCGCTGTCCTTAAGCGTCGTGAGCGAGCCTGCGTCCATCGTCGCCCACTCCGGACGGAGCAGGTCGTGCCCCGCCGGCAGGTTGGGCCAGCGGGCTTCCGTCAGCAGCTCGCCGTCCAGAAACAGCTGATTGGTGCCCGGATAGGCCAGCATCGCCTCGGTCTTGTAGACGATGCCCTCATGCGGCTCCCAACCGGAGATCGGATCGGCGCCGCTTACCGTGACGCTTTCTCCGGGATACGCGGCGAATCGAATCGGCTGCGCGGCGGTGCCGGATTCGGGAACAGTTACGGTCTCGTAGTAGATGCCCTCCCGAATGAGCGCGGTATCTCCGGCAGTCATGTAGTCGGCCGCTTGCTGAATCGATCTCCACGGATGCGCCTGCGAGCCGTCGCCGGTCGTGTCGCTGCCCGTCGTCGACACGTAGTAGGTGTTGTTCATGCCGGGGACGCCGGACAGGGCGGCCAGATGGACCACATACTCGCCCGTCGTCACGCCGTCTTCGGCCGTCACTTCCACGACGGCCGTGCCGGGCAGTGAAGCGATCTGTTGAATCTGCACGTCGGCTCCGGGGTCTTCGGCGGTTGCGGCCACCAAGGTGGATGCGCCGACCGGGGTGCCGTTCGGCATCATCACGCTGTAGGCGTGCGCGTCCGGGTCGAACTCGGCGATCGCGGTGCCGCCGACGCTCAGATCGCCTAAGCGAACGTTCGTCCCGGCCGGTTTCCGGGATAGGTTCAAGGTGTAGACACGCGTCGTTATGCCGTCTTCCGCCGTAACCCCTATGGTCGCCTGGCCCGGCAAAGCGGTCGCCTGCGTAAGGGTGACGTTCGCGTAGCCGTCGTCGGCCGCCGTTGCCGCAATGAGCGTATCCGGACCGATCGCTGCTGATGCGGGCAACTCCACGTCGTACGAAGTTACGTCCGGATCGAAGTCCTCCAGCTCGACCGCCCCCACCGAGAGGGATTGCAGGGCTGCGTCGTCGTGCAAATAATTCGTGTCCGCTTCATAGGTGAAACTGACTTTACCCAGCAGCGGCTCCGAGGTGATATTGTTATTGTTCTGCGGGATCGGAATCCGCAAATATCGCGCGTTCAGATTGTTCACATAGGCGGTGTCGAGGCTGTAGGTTTTCTTCTTCCAGTTCCCCGAAGTCGTCACGAGCGGAGTCGACGTTTTGGCCGTCCACGTATAGGTGACGTCATCGGAGGAAACGTAAAATTCCATCAGGCTTTGCGTGTAAAAATCGTTCAGCACGTACAGCTCCACCGTCGCCGACTTGATCTTGCCGCTGACCCCGTAGTAGATGTAGGTCGGGCCGGTTTCCGTCCGCTTGAGCAGGTGGGGATCGCCGTCGTAGCGGGGAAGCTCCGAGCCCGGGGGCACATAGAAGTCGACGGGTTTGCTCGTTTTGAAAATTTTCGTCAAATCCTTGAGTTCGTCGGTCACGGAGATGATTCTTCCCGCCGCCTCCGCCCGGGGCGGCGTCAAACCGGACAACGGATATGCCAACACAAAAGCACACAACAGAACCAGCATTTTTCTGAGCATCGTCATTAGCCTCCAACAATCGAATGGGTTAAGGCGTTGAACCATCCAGCCGTACTGCCGTTTGCCGTATTGCTGTATTGTTGTTTGGGACAGAGACATACCTTCCGGCGCTGCAAGCAAAATCGAAGACCCTATAGGCGCACAACCCGACCAATCCCACGATTCGGGAAATTTTACACTTATTTCGCCTGACACCCGGGTGCGGTATCATACCACAGCCGCCGGGCTTATTGCGATCCGCCGTATGGTTCGGCCAGTTCCTTCGCAATCTGGTCTCCGCCGGTTTTCTTATATTCGGCTATCGCATTCGCAAAACCGGCTTCGTCCATTTGGCCCATTACGAATTTGAACGGTTCCTCCTCTCCTTGGTTATCGTGGCGCTTTCAGTTGGATGATAGGAACCGGAACATTATTGCGTCTATAATCATTCCGACACGCGTTGCGCACGATGGGGGCGGCCCCTTGGCGCCGGGCAAGCGGATAATCAATAGAAAACTTGATTAGTCACGGTTCAACCTTTGCGGTTTGAACGAATTTATCCGGGCAGCCGGACTTCCTGCCCCGTCAGCGCGGAGAGGCGGACGGCAAGCAGCACCTCCAGCGATTTTCTGCCGTCCTCGCCAGTCGTCTTCGGGCCGGCCAGCCCTTGCATCGCTTGGCTGAAGTGGCGGAGCTGCTTCAGGTGATTGTCCTCCTTGACCCACTCGTAACGTTCGATTTGCTGCCCGGTCGTCGCGCCCGTCCAGGTCGTCTGTTGAAAAACATGCTGCGGATCGTCGACATACATCGAAGAGCAATTGAGCATAGCCGAAGCCCGGGTGCCGTAACGCGGAAATTTGTTAATTTGTTTGTGAAAAAAGCTTATCCTCAGGGAAGAAGAGGAGGCTGGATGTGAACGTAAGGGACATTATTCTGACCGATGTCATATCCGCGTTTTCCGTTGCGCTGTCCACCAACGAGCGAAAGGAAATGCGGCGCAGGCAAATGTATGGTTTGACCTATGCGTTAAGCGGAGAGATCGTATACAGGCAGGACAAAAGAACCTGGATTTCGGATTCGCGCCATCTGCTGCTGCTGCCCAAGGGACAGACATACTCCCTGCAATGTACAGAGGGCGGTCTTTTCCCGGTGGTCAATTTTGATATCGCGTCCGAGCAAGCCTGCCCGCACATCCTTGTTTTGCCGATTACAACCGATTCGGGCTTAAGCGTCTTGTTTCAAAGGCTGGAGGCGCAGGCCAAAAGCAGCGGGGCGAAGCGGTTGGAAAAGTTGTCTCTGCTGTATCAAGTGCTGTCACAGACGATTCGACAGCCTGGGAACAATGGTGTCTGCCGCCGAATCGATATCGCCGCCCTCATTAACCTCATATTGTCCCGACAGCTCCGTCCAGCCGGAAACGGCGGCTGACCCGGCAGCCACCTCCCTGACGCGCACCTCTCCATTCACAAGGAAGGATAGCATAAGCTTCACCGTATCCGTTCCCGCTCCCGGCTTCACGCGGGCTCCCAAATCGTACACCTTGTCATTGTAGACCTCGGCATATTGGACCGGTTCTTGATCCGCAGCCGTTCTGTTAACTGCCCTCAGCGGCCCAGGCCGGTCCGGCTTCCAGATCCGCACCCAAGGATAACCAGGGGTAGGCATACCCGGTTTCCAAGCCGGGATTGAACAATCCCCCGCTCTTGATGCCCGCCGGCAGCTTCTCTTCATAGACCGTCAGCCCGATATCATCCGTGTAAGCGGGCATGTTCCCGTGGGGCAACGACAGATCCGCCACCGGGGAGAAGGACCAGTTGAATCCCGAGGACCTTCCCTCCAAGGCGGTGTACTTTCCCATCTCTTAGGCCAGAGCCGGGTCATTCACAGCGCCGAGAGCCATCATGGGCGGAAAGCGGGTCAGGGCTTGCACCGCACTGCCTGCTCCGCTCTCCAGATCTCCCACCACCAGCAGCGGGACCGGGCTATGCTTCTGCAGCAGAGCCGTAATTTCCCTGTACTCCTCCATGGAGCCGCAGGCTTGCTTAATAATTTCCCCCCTATAAAAATACCGCCCAACGGATTCTGGGCCAAAAATTGCTTGATGGCCTCTTCATCTTGCCAACGGGAGAATTCCACCACCTTCTCCACATGTTCAACAGTGGTCTGCGCTATTTTTTCCTTCAGGCTCAGCCTGGCTAGTGTCTGCTCCACCCAATCCGCATTTGTGGCTTCCTGTTCTGTCTTCATTCCGCTCCCATGCTCCTCTCCAAATCTAGGCAAGGGAATCCGGCAGTAAACCCGCTTCCCTTGCCCAGTAACATTCGGATTTCTATGCTATTTTTGAGTCTTCCGCCATTCGTCAATTTGCTTTTGGATTTCCGCTTTGACCTTTTCTTCTCCGGCCAGCTTCAGCTTCTCCTTGAACTTCTGGACAGAATTGGCCGGGTCGTCAAGGCCATTCTTCAGAATAACATTGAATTCCTTGAATATGGCGTTGATCTGCACCAGTTCATTCTCCACCGGCGCGCGGTTGAAGGAGAAATCGATAAGAGGATTCACCTTGGCCGTATCATTGAGCTTCATGGTTTGCTCCCAGACATCGTCCGGCTGGCCGGGGAGCAGATAAGCATTAAATTGGTTGCCTAACTGCCAGGCATCAAACTGGTAAGTGTCGGGAATCTTTTCGATCCGGTTATCCCCGACCTTCTTATAGTCCTGGTTCTCGATGCCGAAGGTCAGCAGATTGTACAGTTCCTTATCCGTATTGACCAGTTCAAGCAGAGCCAGTGCCTTCTCCGGATTTTTGGAGGTGCGGCTAATCGAGTTCAAGGTGGAGGTCAGCTTGCCCAACAGAGGAGCCGGAGCCATCTGGACAACCTTCACCTCATAGCCCATCTTTGCCGCCAGCTCCGCATCCACCCCTGGCTTGTAGCTGGCGTATTCGGCGAACAGCTTGCCTGCCTTGCTCAACGCCTGATCCCCTTCGGCGACGGTAGCCACGTTTTGCGGGAAGAAGCCCTTGGTGTACCATTCTCTCATTAATTCATAATAGGGGAAGATCTTATCCGAGGTCCAGAAATACGACTGCACCTTCCAGGTCGCCGGATCCACCTCAAAATTTTCCACCACCGGAAGCCAGGTGCCGTCCATTGCTACGCCCATATTAGGCACGCCAAATTTCAGCGGAACCATATCCGGCTCCTTGGCCTTAATCGTTTCGAAAACCGGGGTTAGATCCTTCATGGATTTAATGTTGCTTAAGTCCAGCTTGTATTTGTCCACCATATCCTTCCGGAAGGAGAATGCATGGGGCAGCGTCAGAATTTGATAGTTGAACACCCCGTAGTTTTTGCCGTTCACCTTGGTTGCTTCCCAGACCTTGTCGGGCATGGACTGCTTCAGCTTGGGGAATTTGGCCAGATAATCATCCAAGGCCAGGAAGGCGCCCTTGTTCACATTGTTCACATAATCATTGGACCAGTTGGAAGTCCAGGCAATATCGAAGGGTTCGGCTGCCGCCATAATCAGCTGCATTCTCTGGTCATAATCCCCCGGCTCCACAAATTTGAAATCTACAGTAGCATTAATCTTCGCTTGAATCATCTCATTTGCCTTGGCTGTTACGGATGCGACATTTTTGGGTGGACTGCCTCTCAAGTACCAGATCAGGCTGACAGGAGCTTCCTTTCCTCCAGTAGCCGCAGCCGGGCTGGCTCCCTCCTTGTCGCTGTCACTGCCGCAGCCGGCCAGAGTCATCCCGGTAGCCATTACGGCCGCCAATGCGAGCCCTATCACTCGTTTTGTTCTTATCATGGCTGTGAACCTCCCTATTAATAGTTCTCTGTAAAAAAAGTAATACCATCTATTCCAACCGAACGGTGCCCTGCAGTGGCAGCGTTCGTGAAGGAGCCGTTATCCTAGCCCTTGACAGAACCCACCGTCAGACCGGTGACAAAATATTTTTGGAAAAAGGGGAACACAAATAGCATGGGACCGGTGGCCACAACCGCCATCGCCATCCGCATGGACTCGGTCGGAACCATCTGGGAGGAGGACAGATGCATGGGCCTGTTCTCCATATTCTGCGTCAGCTCCTGAATATTGCGCAGGGTGGTTTGCAGCAAGTATTGCAAGGGATACAGCTCTTGCTTGTCGATAAACAGCAACGCATTGAACCAGGAATTCCAGTTGCTCAGCAATTGGAGCAAACCAACGGTGGCCAGAACCGGCGTTGACAGGGGCAGGATGACCCGGAAGAAGATTTGCAGCTCCTTGGCCCCATCGATGGTAGCGGATTCAATTATCGCTTTTGGAATCTGTTGAAAGGAAGTGCGCATAATAAAGATGTACCAGACATTGCCGAGAAGGGGTAGAATTAACGCGCCGTAGGTATTGCGCAGGTGGAAATATTGGCTGAGCAATATATAGTAGGGCACCAAGCCACCGTTAAACAGCATCGTGAAAAACAGGTAAAAGGTAATGGGACTTCTGAACTTGAAATCCGTTCTTGAAATAGCATAACCCATCATGGAAGCCATGAGCAAATACAGCAGCAGGCCAATTGCGGATATAATAATCGTTACCTTATAAGCATTCAAAATGCTGTCCGGGTTCTTAAAAATGTACTGGTAGGCGGTCCAGTCAATCGATTGGGGAATAAGCCGGTAACCAAAATTAACGATATCGATTTCATTGGATATGGAAATGGCGATGACCGTCCATAACGGGATCACAAATGCGATGGACATGATGATAAAGAACAGATGAATAAACAGCTTATAAAAGGATATCTTGTGCAGCCTCAACGGCATAATCGTCAACCTCCTGAATGAAATACCTAGAATAATGCGTTCTCGGCGCTGCGCTTGCGTACAATATAATTGGTGCTAATCACCAAAACCAGACCAACGAAGGATTTATAGAAATCCGCTGCGCTGGCCATCCCCGTGTTGCCGCTTTCGCGCAACGCCCGAAATACATAGGTGTCTATAACATCGGTGGTGGAATAGAGCATAGGCGAATTCATCGTCAGCTGATAGAACATGCCAAAATCCGAATAACATATCTTGCCGATCTCCAGGATCGTCAGCATCGTCATGAGCGGATACAGGAAGGGCAGCGTAATCTTGATCATAATCTGCCACTTGTTGGCCCCTTCGATGGCTGCCGCTTCAAAGTACTCATGGTCCACCCCCATCAGGGCCGCATAATAAATCAGCGTGGCCATCCCGATGGTTTTCCACACATGGGCAATGGGAATGACGAAGATCCACGGCTTCGCTTGCACGTACCAATCGACTTTATCCAGATGAAGCCATTCCAACAACTGATTCATCATTCCCGATTGGGGATTCAGGAACGCATACACCATAAACGCTACGACTACCCACGATAAGAAGTGGGGAAAGAACATGGTGGTCTGATACACCTTGAGCATAGAACGGCTGCTGATCTGAAACAGGAGCAGCGAGAACGCGACGGGAATGATCAGTCCCAGCACAATGAATACGGCATTATAACCCAAGGTATTCATGGTAATCTGCCATGCATCCGGTGATGTGAAGAAGAACCGGAAGTTATCCAGCCCGACCCACGGACTGCGAAAGATCCCCAGGTCGTAGCGGAAGTTCTTGAACGCAACCACAATCCCCATCATGGGCAGGTAATTAAAGATGAAGATATAGATCATCATAGGTAGCGCCAAAATTAACAATGAGGTACTTCGCTTTAAATCCCTCATCCACTTTCCGGCGCTCCGGCTCTTTATTGCTTCCATGTTTGATCTCTCCATTTTCTGCGCGGAATTTTTACGACTCCTTCTATACCTGTAGTATAGGGATGGGCATGCCTATTTTGAAGGGACCAAAAACTGAAACCGGGCAGTTCGGCGGTTTGAAATCGCATATCGGGTTCGATTTACACCGATGGGCAGCCAAAACGGATTGTTTTCAGACGGAAACATGCTATCATTTAGTTGTGAACGGTTACATGATGTTCCACATGCTTGCATAGAAGGAGTTCGCTTATGAAATGGACGGCTACGCTAAAAGGAAGGAACTACTTCTACCATTTATTGATCACCATCAGCACCTTTTTTACGGTGGCGGTCTTTTCTCTTTCCTTGTTTTTATATACACACTTTAACTCTCTCGGCATCGATATCATTAATAAGAGCAATCAGAAATTGCTGTCTCAAATTGCCTACAATGTGGAATACACCAATCAATATGCCAAAGATTACAGCTCTGCCTTATACAGCAACCCGAATGTAGCCATGCTGATGCATAATAATGAGATTGACATCTATGACAGTCTCAAGAATGTTAACACGCTCCAGACCTTTGTACGGAGCACACCCTTCGTGCACTCCGTTTACGTGTACAACGGTACGTTGAACCGCTATTACGTTGTGGGCTCCGAAAGCAATATTATAGAAGGGAATTTCTACGACCGGGACATCCAGTCCATCTTCCGGGATATCACCCAGATGGGCTCGGCCTCACCCATAGCCAGACGGATACCCGCCAGCAGCTCATCTGCCGCTCCCGCGGATGTGTATACCTATATCCTCAGTGATACTTATGCCAATAATGCAACCAAGAACGGTATCGTGGTCAATATTAATATCAACTGGATTTTTAACACGCTCATCACGGCCGCTCCCAGCCAGGAGGCCCAAGCGCAGGACAGCTCGATCTTTCTCCTGAATGCTGAGGGTCAGGTGCTGGGCCATTCCAATTCCGGCCGGTTTCTTGACAGTCTGTCCAGCGAAACTTATGTTCGCTCCATTCTGCAACAGAACCGCTCCTCCGGCTACTTCGTGGACCACATTCAAGGGGAAAAAAGCATTGTCACTTACTCCTCCATCCGCAGTCCGGAATGGAAGATCGCAAGTATTATCCCTTATCAGAACGTAGCCAAGGCGATTAATCAGGTGAAACTGATTACCATCCTGATCAGTTTCCTAATCCTGGCCGCAGGGATCGTGATGGCTTATGTGCTGTCCCGGGTGTTGTATTCGCCTGTAGGCCTGTTGCGGAACAAAATCGACCATCTGCTGGGCAAGGGGGATATCCATCGGGGTCCGGTAAACGAGTTTCAATATATCGAGTCCAGCCTGTCCAGAACCGCCGAGCTATTAAAGACCCTGCAGCAATATAAGCTGGATACCACCAACCTGCTTAAGCAGGAGTATATGCAGAATTTGTTGCTGGGGAAGCCGGATTCCAAGGCCAAGTTCAACGAAGCCCGGATTCGCCTCTCGGAAACAGGAAACATCCATGTAATTGTGCTGAAAATTGACCACTACCGACAATTTCTCGATAGCCGCTCCGATGAGGAGAATGCCCTGCTTCGCTTTGCCTTGACCAATATATCCGATGAAATATTCTCCGAAAGCTTCTTCTGTGAATCCTTTAATCCGCAGTCGGATCATACGGTCAGTATCCTTCAGGCCAGGGATTCCAGATTGCAGGAGGAAGCTGTGCTTCAGGAGATAAAGCGTCTTGCCGTGCTCATACAAGATACGTACCGGAATTACTTCAAAGTATCCATATCCTTCTTTACTTCTGAGGCTGAGGAGGGATTGGGCCGGATTCACGAGGCTTACACCGCCACTTTGCAGCTTTCTCTGCACCGGATCCGGTTCGGGCATGGCTGCATACTGGTGATGGAGGATGCTGCAGCGAAGGAGACGGGCAAGTTTGATCTGTTCGGCAGCCCGATCTCCGGTTTGTTGGAGGCTATTAAAGGAGGCAAAACCGACAGCATGTGGGCCAGCTTTGCTCCCATTGCAGATAAGCTGCTCCAGTGTGATTATAACAGCATCATGTTTACCCTATCCCATATTGCTTCATCCGTATTCAATACGTTGAACATTATGGAGCAGAATGGAATCGTAAAATTTGGAATCGACTTCCTGTCCTTCCACGGAACCATCACAAAGCTGGAAACCCTTGAGGAGATCGGTTTGGAATTTCAGAATTTGTTTCAATATATATCCGACCAGCTGCAGAGCAGCAAGGACCACCGCCACGTCCATATTGTCGAGAATGCCATCCTGTATATCAATAAAAATATGGCCGACAACAACCTCTCCCAGAACGCTGTGGCGGACGTGCTCAAGCTCTCTCCGGTCACACTGGGCAAGGTATTCCGGGAGACGACAGGATTGCCTATGACCGACTACATCAAGAATCTCCGGCTGGAGAAGGCCAAGGAGCTCTTGCGTCAGACGAATCTGTCCATCGATGAAATTGTGGAGGAGATCGGTTGGGGGAACAAGAAATACTTCTCTACGGTCTTCAAGCAGCAATACGGCGTTACTCCCATGGAGTACCGGCTGAAGTCATCGATGGATAGGATTTGAGAAGTGTTTTGGTCATGATGAAATCCGTTTGCTCTTCATCACCCATAAAGAAAGAGTGGGCCCCCGTTTGGACAAACCCTTTCTTTTTATAAAATTCAATCGCCTTTTCGTTCTTTTCCCAAACTCCTAACCACACACACTTTTTATTTTGGCTTGCAGCTATTTCTATGGCTTGGCGGATGAGATATTCCCCAAGCCCTTTTCTTTGAAAGGGGCGCCGTATATAAATTCTCTCCACTTCAAGGGCATCTTCACCCATTTCTTCCGATTGGGCCTCGCTCCTGTTCACCTTCAGATATCCGGCAAGCTCCTCATCCGAATAAACGAAGAAAAACCAGGAGAAGGGATCGGACAATTCCTGGGCCAGCTGTACAGCGTTGAAGGCTCTTTCCACATAGGCTTTCATATTATCAGGGGAGTTTTGATTGCCGAATGTTTCATGGAAGGTTTCTGCGCTTATTTCCTGCAGGACAAATAAGTCTTCTTGACTGCATCTTTTCATTTTTACCGTCAAATGAATACACAGCTCCTTTATAGTCTGTTAATCCGCCAGAAACTCATGGATATCATTGATCCATCCCATTATAATCTGCGTATTCTCCTCCAGCTTGACTTTATTTTTTTCATATCCGCGCAGTAACTGAAGCTGATGCTCCCAATACCCCTTTAACTTCTCAAAGAATATGCGATCCTCTTGCTCCAGCTCCCCTCCATTCTCCAGTTTGCTGCGGAACTGCCGGAGTGAATCAATTGCCTGCTCAGCAGAGAGTCCCATCATCTTTTTGAAATCACGGAATACCCACTGACGCTCAAAGATATTCATTTTCTTCCAGCCGCCGAATTGTTGATGGAACGTGTTTTGAATGGAAATCAACTGATTTTCCCGCCGCTGTTGTGCATCATGGGATATTTGCGAAGAAGGAGTAGTGTCCCGTTCCCTGTCGGTAAATACATCAAAGTCCATCAGAACTTGGATACAGCCGATTTCCTTTCCGTGATACCGCTCTGGGAAGGCTGCGGACAGTGCAAATCCCAAACCGGCTTTTTCGACTTCAAGGATATGCTGGCCGTTCATTTTATAGAATTCTTCAGTCGTCATGCCCATGCCTTCTGCAACAATTTCAATGCCTTTCATTGCGGTTTCCGTTTTTACCAACCCCGGGCCTATTGTATAGACAAATACTCCTGAGTCCTCCAGTTCCATTGCAAGAGTATTGCTTAATTCAACCTGCGCGGTTTTGAACACCTCGTATGCGCCCATATAAGGCGCTGCACCTGAGGAGGATACAAATGCGATGGTACCAGTCTTTCGTTCTTTCATGAGAGGAAGAAAGCGCTGTGTAAGTACCAACGGGGCCTTGAGGTTCACCGCATAGCTCTGATCCCAAAAAGAGATTTCCACCTGATCTACCGCGCCCATCTTCGTTATGGTGGCATTATTAAAAATAACATCCGGAACCCCGTAGTTTTGAAGAACCCAGCCTGCCATGGCATGGATTTGGACTTCGTCCGCCAAATCGATTGCATAGAAAAAAGCGGGTTTATCAGAAAATTCAGCATTAATGGATTCTTCGGCATGCTTCCCCTTTTCCCGGTGAATTTCCGCCAAAATAATGCGTGCACCCATGGAAGCAAAAGACCGCGCGGCTTCATAGCCGATACCACCGCCGGCACCGGTCAGCAGCACAGTCCTTCCTTGCATCTTTCCATATATCGCTTCAATCATTATAAAATGTTCTCCTCCACAAAATCCTGCTTGCCTGATTTGTGTTATCAGGCATTCATTCCAATCATTTTGACCTTGCGTATCTTCTTTCGTACATACAGCGTTATATTGGATATCTCCAAGCGAACATTCATCTGGCAGATTATCGATGATTTGTTTCACATCATCTTTAGGAATACCTCCCCTCAAATAATTATAACATATCTGGTGTACCCCAAGCTGGTGGCCCTTTCCCTTTTCCAAAGCCAAAAACCTTCTACAACGAAGTGTAGAAGGTCTAATCAGTCAGATATGGGGAATGATTTGTCCATTCCAATTCATCGCGCCATGAACAAGGGTTAAAATGACAATTTGGTCCTCTTCCACTTGATAAATGAGACGGTAGCGGTGGATGAAAATCTCTCTAACATGATCATCATTCACTTCAGGAACAAGCCGGCCTCTATAAGGAAAAACATCAAGCGTTTTAACCCGTTCCATCACATCGGAAAGAAATGAAAGGGCGTAGCTTGGTGAATCCAGATAAATGTAATCTACAGCCCGCTCAAGATCATTGCTTGCCGTTTCAGTCCATATTATTGGTTTAGCCATTTAGACATGCGTTTCTCCATTTCTTCGCGAGTCACTATCCGACCTTCATTCAAGTCATTTTGCCCCTGTTGGATCTTCTTTCGTACATAAAGCGTATATTGGATATCTTCGAGCGAACAATCATCAGGCAAATTGTCGATGATTTGCTTTACATCATCCTTTAGCATGTTCATCACCTCAAAATGATTATAACATATTTGGCGATCGTTAGAAGATATCCAATAAGTTTATCCATAACAAAAAACCTCCCACATCGAAATGTAGAGGGTCTAATCAGTTAGGTATGCGGAATCATCTGGAATAGGCTCCTGACGATCACAGATCATAAAGCTCGAGTTCCCCCAACAAAATCAAGGGATTGCAGCAATGGCGGAAAGGGTGGGATTCGAACCCACGCGGCTGTGACACCCTAGCTGATTTCGAGTCAGCCCCCTTGGGCCTCTTGGGTACCTTTCCGTGTTGGCCCCCCCGCATAAAAAGCGGGACAATGACAATAGTATCACAAGGTTGAGGGGAATTGCAAGGGCGATTTTACGGTTCTCTCAGCCCCTTTTCATAGAACAAACGTTCTCCGTCGCTTATTATCTTACGCGTGGCAATGTCAATCCTTTACCCTTCTTGTTCTCCGCCCTGGGGAGCAGAGCGCAGTACCTTTTTCAGCTTGCTCTCAAATTTAGCGCGGGGAATCATCACGCTATGCTGGCACCCCAGGCACCGCACCCGAATATCCATCCCCATCCGGATGATCTCCATTTCGTTGGTTCCGCAGGGATGCGCCTTCTTCATCTGGACCACATCTCCCAGCTGGAACTGCTTCCTCTCCATCCGTTACCCCTCCGTTCTTATTCGAATCCCGCTTCGCTGGTTTCTGACTCCTGACGTCTCATCTGCTCCAGCGCTTCTTTGAACATTCCTTTTAAATCCCGTTCCACTACAGCTTGCATATTGGGCTTGCACTCGGCCGTAATGCGGATCACGCTTTCGGCAGTTCCATAAGATTGAATGCCCAGCACTTCAGGGATTGTAATAACTTGTTCCATCTCTGCATATGATTCTGCAATCACTCTTTTCAAAGCTTCAATCGCAAGGGCGGCATTCTCGGTATTGGGAATGGTGATATCCACGATTGCAATAGAATTGTAGATGGAGAAGTTGGTTATTTGCTGAATCGTCCCGTTGGGAATGACATGAACCTCGCCCGAGGGACTTCTTAGCCGCGTTACCCGCAACCCAACCTCTTCCACTGTTCCCTTGAACGACCCAGTCTGGATTACATCACCCACTGCAAATTGGTCTTCAAATATAATGAAGAATCCGGTTATAACATCCTTAACCAAACTTTGGGCGCCAAATCCAATGGCCAGCCCCAACACCCCGGCGCCTGCCAATACCGGGCCCAGATTAATTCCGAATTGTCCAAGCACTATCAGGATAAGTATGAAATTCACCGTATAAGTCACTATGTTATTTAACAGCTTGCCAATCGTCTTCGTACGCCGGTGATCGATTTTGATAGGAGAGCGCTCCCGCTCAACCATCATATGAGTCAGCGCTTTTTGGGAGATTTTAATCAATACACGCCCGATGATAATAGCAATAACGACTTGAATAATCGTAACCAACCAATTGCTCCACACCTGCGGATCGGACAGATAATCCGTCATCTTCTCATAGGCGTTCAGCGCCGGTTCAATATCCACGGAGTCAATTGCGCTCATGAAGCATCCTTTCCTCTCTGTTTACTAGTTGATGGCAACATATCTATCGTCTGTTTTATAATAGATCCCTTTGATCTCCACTTTTTCATCATGGATGATCCGTTGCACCTGCTCCAACTGTTCCTTCGGAAACTCTATGGATAACGCGCAGCCTGCAGTAATTTCCTTGGGCGTTGGACGGGTATCAATATCCACCTCGCCGTATTCCAGCAGCATCTCGGCCCGCAACGCCTGTTGCGTGGAATCAAACGCCATAATCAGCCCTTCTGCCATACGCTCTATCCTCCTTCTCTATATGAGGGACGGATTCATAGATTTCCCCGGATGATTTCTTTCTTTCGTGTATAAATAGAAAGCTTCATCCGTATACTAGTAAAAAATCCCGCTAAAGGGGAACCCATCACTTCACACCTATTTTAGGAGGAACCAGATGAAATATAGCGGCAATTCCCAAGCAGCGGATAACTCCCCCACCTTCAGAATGCAGCATAACGAACACCATTGTGCAACTTCTATTGCCAGTCATCTTACTGCTATTTTTCGTCTTGTTCCCATTTACCAAGAGATTGTCTTTGTCTGCATAGGTACGGACCGTTCTACAGGCGATTCCTTAGGTCCGCTTATCGGCAGCCAGTTGCATAAGTATAATTTGTCCGATATCCGTCTGTATGGCTCACTGGATCAGCCTGTACATGCGATGAATCTCGAAGAAACGATCAAGGAAATCCGCGACACCCATTACAACCCCTATGTGGTAGGGATCGATGCCTGCCTGGGCCAAACCAACAGCGTTGGAATTATCCAAATCTGCAACGGACCTTTGAAGCCTGGCGCGGGTGTCAAAAAAGAATTGCCCAGCATCGGCGATATCCATATTACCGGCATTGTTAATGTTGGCGGATTTATGGAATATTTCGTCCTGCAAAACACCCGCCTGTCGCTTGTGATGAATATGGCAGAGGTCATTGCCAAAGGCATATATATATCCCTGCTGCAAACCAAACGGCTGAGCCTTATTATGTCCGGTGAGGAGAAGACTGTTTCTTTTCAGCGGCTTGAACAATAACCTCTTTCTCCTCAGGTGACAGGGTATAGGTAGATTCCCCCATATGAACCGGCTTGGCGTACAGATAAGAGTCTTCTCTATTATGAATCGCCGTTATGACCAAGCCCTCTTGCTCCTCGTCCAGTATTGCCACCGAGAAGCTCAGATCGCTTCCTTGCTGGGAAAAGGCATTGTACCGTTTCACCGCAACATTGGCTTTCATCTTCTTCATAACCTCGCGGATACTGGCTATAGTATCCGCTTGTTGCTTGCTGTCTGTCAACAATCCTCCCACTTTTTCCTGAAGGGAGATCAACAAATCGTCCACATGCTCAATACTGGTATTGCCCACAATTTTACGGTAGCGCCTGTTAATCCGGTTGATCCGCACTGTCAAGATGATGCAAAAAACCAACAAAAGCACTACTGCAGCCAACAAGCCGATTAGTATTATTTCCGTGTTGAGGTCCATGTTCCCATCACCATATCCTTGAGTTTGCCATTATCCTGGTTACTTATAAGCTTTTTCTGATTTCCTTAACGGCCTCAATTAATGCAGCAATATCTTCTTTTGTGGTAAACCAGCCTACGCTTGAGCGAACCGCTCCCGTCTCCAACGTCCCTGCCGACTCATGCGCCAAGGGAGTGCAATGATACCCTGCCCGCACTGCAATCTGAAACGATTGATCCAGAATAAAGGCTACCTCGGAAGCATCGGCATTTGCCAGACGGAAGGAGACAATTCCAGTTCTATTTTCCCCCAAATCCGGCCCCAGCACCTGCACCCCATCAATTCCCAACAACCCTTCCATTAGCTCCTGGCACAGCATATATTCCTTGGCATGAATAATTTCAACACCAGTTTGCAGCACAAATCGGACCCCTTCTCCCAACCCGGCAATGCCCGGGGTGTTCAATGTGCCCGCTTCATAACGGTCCGGACGGACATTGGGCTGGTCCACTGCCTCCGATTGGCTGCCTGTCCCCCCATGGAGCAGAGGCTCCAAATCAATGTCAGGATGAATGTATAACCCCCCTGTACCTTGAGGTCCCATCAATCCTTTGTGGCCGGGAAAGGCCAACATATGAATTCCCATAGCCTCTACATCCACCGGAATTACGCCGGCAGATTGTGCAGCATCCACCAGTAATCTAATGCCTTTTTGCGCACAAATCTGCCCAACCTCCGCCATCGGCTGAATGTTTCCCAAGAGATTAGAACTGTGATTAACCACAACCAAGCCGGTATTGGCCCGTATTTCTTGCTCCAGCTGCTTGAGATCAATATATCCCCTTTGCTCAGTCTTCAGGTAGCTTATCTGAGCCCCTTGTCGCCGCGCCAGATACTCCAGCGGCCTGCGGACTGAGTTGTGCTCGATCCCCGTGCTTATCATATGCATACCCGGCTTGAAAAAACCTTTGATCGCCAGATTCAGACCTTCTGTTGTATTCGAAGTATAGACAATATCATTGGCATTCCGAATGTTGAACAACTTTGCCAACTGCACTCTGGTCTGAAACAGGGTTCGGCTTGCCTGTACAGCCAGTTGATGGCCCCCTCTTCCCGGATTGGCTGCATACTCCCTGACGCATGTCGCCATTGCTTCAGCCACCTGGGCCGGCTTCGGCCAAGACGTAGCCGCATTATCCAAGTAACGTATCATGTCCTTATCCCCCCTGTCAGCAAAAGATACGGTTAACTTAGTAGTAAAGCATACCCCGGCAGCCTGAAAGCTCCAAGCCGGCTAGGTATGCTTCTTGTTTTTCAACTATTAGCTTATTTTGCCTTGTAGAAGCTCTAATATTCTTTCCAAATCATCCTTGGAATAATAGGAAAGCTCAATCTTGCCTTTGTTCTGCTGCTGAGCCTTGATCTTTACCGTAGTACGGAATATGCTGCGGAGATTTTCTTCCACTTCGTCCATGTACGGGTCCTTCTTACGGTTCTTCTGCTTAGGTGTTTCTTTCTCCTTCTGCTCGTCCAACTTCTGGATGGCTTCCTCCAATTCACGGACGCTCCATTGTTGCTTTATCGTAATCGAAGCGAGTTCTTTTTTCTTGGCGTCATCCTTCACACCAGCGATTGCTCTGGCATGTCCCATGGAAATTGTTCCACGTGAAACATATTGCTTGATTTCCTCCGGCAACTGAATCAACCGCAAGAAGTTGGCAATATGAGAACGGCTCTTGCCCACCTTCATAGATAGTTCTTCTTGTGTCAGCTTGAATTGGTCAATCAGCGCCTGATAGGCCAGCGCCTGTTCCATAGCGTTCAAGTCTTCACGCTGCACATTCTCGATTAAAGCGATCTCCATCACCTGTTGATCGGAGAACTTGCGGACAACAGCAGGGATTGTGGTCAACCCGCATAATTGGGAAGCCCGGAATCTGCGCTCGCCGGCGATGATCTCGTAACCCTTCAAGACCGTCCTGACTATAATGGGCTGTATAACCCCATGCTCCTTAATCGAAGCAGCCAATTCCTGAATGCTCTCTTCATTAAAAGTTTTGCGCGGCTGGTAAGGATTGGCCCTTAGCTGGGTGACGGGAATCTCAATCACCTTGTCATCATCATTCACACTAAGGGATGGGATAAGCGCATCCAGCCCCTTTCCCAATCGTTTATTCACAGCTAACCACTTCCTTCGCTAACTCCATATATACCTCAGCACCCTTGGATCTGGGATCATATGTAACGATTGATTGCCCATGGCTGGGCGCTTCACTTAGACGGACATTTCTGGGAATAATCGTTTGATATACTTTTTGCTGAAAATATTTTTTTACCTCTTCAATCACCTGTATCCCCAGATTAGTCCGGGCATCAAACATGGTCAAAAGTACACCTTCAATTTGAAGCGTTGTATTCAGATGTTTCTGGACCAAACGAACTGTATTCAACAACTGACTCAACCCCTCCAATGCATAAAACTCGCATTGAATCGGAATAATGACGGAATCAGCGGCAGTAAGAGAATTAATCGTCAAGATCCCCAATGATGGAGGACAATCAATTAGGATGTAATCAAACATATGCTTAACCAGATGCAGCGATTTCTTCAGCCGAACCTCTCTGGAGATGGTAGGAACCAATTCGATCTCGGCCCCTGCCAGTTGAATGGTTGCAGGTATAATCTTTAGATTATCAATATTGGTTGGCATAATAGCGTCTTTGGGATTCACATCATTGATAATGACATCATAAATACAATTGCTTACATCAGCCTTATTAATACCAACTCCACTGGTGGTATTGCCCTGCGGGTCAATATCTACCAGAAGCACTCGTTTGCCTAAAGTAGCCAAAGAAGCGCCTAGATTGACGGATGTCGTAGTCTTGCCTACTCCGCCCTTCTGGTTGGTTATCGCTATAATTTTTGCCAACACATTCACCTCAGAACAAATTAAAATTCCATGTTACGTGATCACTAACCGCCGGATTTGGCGAGAAAAAATCCACTTCAATCCGCATTTCCGATGAAGTGGCAGAGTAGTTAAGGTTATCAGAGTCCATTGTAGTGAATAACAACTTTGTTTGGGGTAGTCCTTCTATTCAAAAACAGCTAAGTTTAAGTATATCACAATCACATAGAGAGCTTAAGTGAAATCTCATTTCCAGCAACAATAATCCTCTTCTTAAACACAATTATGTGAACAAAATTCATGACCACTATGAAGCCGTCAAGAAAAAGCTCCCTTAGGAGCTTATCCATAAGTCTGCTTATATATAATTTTACTGTTTGGGAATACGAATAATAATCTCATAGTGATCTTCATAATCTTTTTCATCCGTTTTGATTTGCATCCCCGTATTGGCCACCATATCGACAGACTGTCGAATAGTATTTAAAGCAAGCCTGACATTTTTCGCAAAAAATACCCGCTTTGATTTCTTTATTTTGTTCGATTCCTTATAAAATTCAACCCGAGCTTCCGTTTGCTTTACATTTAATTCTTTGGCAATAATATCTTCCAATACCTTTACCTGCAGCTCTTCTGTCTCCAAAGCTAACAATGCCCGGGCATGACGCTCTGTAATTTGCCGGTTGAGCAAAGCCTGTTTAACAGGACCACACAACTGGAGCAACCGGATCTTGTTGGCAATGGTTGATTGGCTCTTCCCCAACCGCTGAGCCAAGCTTTCTTGTGTCAACTGATGAAGCTCGATGAGCTGTTGATACGCCATTGCTTCTTCAATAGAGGTCAAACCCTCCCGCTGCAAATTCTCGATCAGAGCAATTGATGCAGCCTGGGAATCGTTAAATTCCCGGATAATTGCAGGAATAGTCTCCAAACCAAGCTTCCTGACCGCTCTGAAGCGTCTTTCCCCGGCAATAATCTCAAACTGCCCCTCACGAATACGGACAACAATGGGTTGAATCACACCGTGAGTTTTAATGGTCTGGCACAGTTCATCAATACGATCTTCATCAAAAACCGTTCTTGGTTGAAACGGACTGGGCACAATCTGCTCCAACGGCAGCAGCTTCACCTCATCACCCGAAGGTTTTTCCGTTAACCCGAATAATTTGGACAATTGCTCCTTCATAGGCTTTTCATTCACCCAACTTCATTTTCGGATACTTGAAAGGTATAATATAATAGATTCTCCATCCTAAGGCGAATTCCTGCTTATCCCAGCCTGGAGGAGAAAGAATAATGTTCCACGTGAAACAAATCAATTGTAATCATGCTAACCATCAATAATACCATTCCCCGTTAACAGATAGGCTCCTTGGCGGGTGTTCCCGGCTTGCGGGGAAACTTGGCGGGAGTGGGTTCCAACTTGTTGAGCACAATAATATTCCGCTCTGCATGCTCAATAGGCAACTGGAATGTGTGGACTCCCTCCAGCCTGGCTTGGAGCAGCTTGATTGAAGTCTTGGCTTCGTTTAACTCTTCAGCCGAATGGGCTCCCTTCATTGCCGCAAAGCTCCCTCCCACTTTAACAAACGGCAGGCAAAGCTCATTAAGCACATTCAATCTGGCAACAGCACGAGCGCTGACCAAATCAAACCGGTCACGAAACTGCGGCATTCTGCCGGCTTCTTCTGCCCGGGCATGAACACAAACAATCTGGGCGAGCCCCAACTGCCGGACCAATTGTTCGAGGAAGACAATACGCTTGTTTAGGGAATCCACAATAGTCAGGTTAAGATGAGGGTAGGCGATCTTCACGGGCAAGGAAGGAAACCCGGCCCCGGCGCCTATATCAGCCATCGTCTTCACCCTATCCATTCTGACAAAAAAGGATAAGGTGATTGAATCATAGAAATGTTTGAGATAAACCTGTTCCCGGTCTGTAATAGCCGTGAGATTGATCTTCTCATTCCATTCCACCAATAACCGGTAATAAAGCTCGAACTGCTCCAGTTGTGAAGCCGCAAGCTCCAAACTCTGCTTAGCCAACATCTTGACGAACTGCTCCTGTACAGCATCCATCATCATGATTTCGCCGCCGTGACCCGGTTATAGTGCTCCAGATAAACCAGCAGAATCGAAATATCCGCAGGTGTTACACCGGCAATCCGCGAGGCTTGTCCAATCGATATGGGCCTGATCTGCTCCAGCTTTTGCTTCGCTTCATTGGCAATCCCATGGATATGGCTGTAATCGATATCCTCAGGTATCCGCTTTTTCTCCATCTTCTTTAGCCGCTCCACTTGTTGAAGCTGCTTCTCAATGTATCCTTCGTATTTAACCTCAATCTCCACCTGCTCCTTAACTTCAGGAGTCAGCGGATACGGAGACGGGATCATACGTTCGATGTGATCCATATTCACTTCCGGACGACGCAGAAGGGACAAAAGATCGCTGGAATTATTCAGCTCCACCGTTCCCGCTTCGCGCAAAATTTCCTGAACATGCTCTTCCGGACGCACCCTTGTTTTTTTGAGACGATCTAATTCAAGGGCTATCATCTCCCGCTTGTTGGTAAAACGCTGATACCGTTCCCCGGTAATTAATCCGATTTCGTACCCGATGGGAGTCAGACGCAAATCCGCATTGTCATTGCGCAAAAGCAGACGGTATTCCGCCCGTGAGGTAAGCAACCGATAGGGATCATTCGTTCCCTTGGTCACCAGATCATCAATCAGCACTCCAATATAGGCTTCAGACCGGTCTAATACAACTGCTTCTTTACCTTGAATCTTCCTGGCGGCATTAATGCCCGCCATAATTCCTTGACCGGCGGCCTCTTCATAGCCTGAAGTGCCATTGATCTGTCCGGCAGTGAACAACCCCGCAATAAGTTTCGTCTCCAGAGACGGCCGCAGCTGGGTCGGGATTACCGCATCATATTCAATGGCATAGCCGGTGCGCATCATCTGCACCTGCTCTAGACCGGGAATGGAACGAAGAATCCTCAACTGGACGTCTTCCGGCATGCTGGTGGACAGACCTTGAACATAATATTCCGATGTGCTTCTCCCCTCTGGCTCCAAAAAAATCTGGTGCTTAGGCTTGTCGGCAAACCGGACAATCTTGTCCTCAATCGATGGACAATAACGGGGGCCTGTCCCCTCAATGGCTCCGGAGAACATAGGTGCCCGATGAAGATTGTCGTTAATCACCTGATGGGTTTCCGGTGATGTATAAGTAAGCCAACAGGGCAGTTGATTGGGAATCTCCTCTACTGTCTCGAAGGAGAAAAATTTGGGATGTTCATCACCCGGCTGAATTTCCGTCTTGGAAAAATCAATGGTATCTCCGTGCACCCGCGGCGGAGTGCCGGTCTTAAACCTCACCAGCTGAAGCCCCAATTCCTTCAAACAGGCAGATAACCGGACAGACGGCTGCTGGTTGTTTGGCCCGCTCTCATACATAAGCTCACCAATAATGACCCTGCCCCGCAGATACGTGCCTGTTGTCACCACAACAGCCTGAGCGAAATATTGGGCTCCCGTCTTGGTTACTACCCCCTTGCAGACGCCTTCTTCTACCAACAACTCCTCTACCATGCCCTGAATCAGAGTCAGATTCTCTGTTTTCTCAATGGTCTCCTTCATCGTCCGCTGGTACAAAGCCTTGTCCGCTTGAGCCCGCAGTGCGTGCACAGCAGGACCCTTGCCTGTATTCAGCGTTCTAAGCTGAATATATGTCTTATCGATGTTGCGTCCCATCTCCCCGCCCAACGCGTCGATTTCCCGCACCACATGCCCCTTGGCCGGTCCGCCAATCGACGGATTGCAGGGCATAAAGGCTACCATATCCAAATTAATGGTCAGCAGCAGGGTTTTGCAGCCCATCCGGGCAGCAGCCAGTGCCGCCTCACAGCCTGCATGGCCTGCTCCAACCACAATTACTTCATAAACACCTGCTACATATCCCATAGTGGTTGCACCTCCTAAAAGCAATGCTCCGCATTGCTGACTTCGTAAGCATTAACTAAGCTTTGCTAAAGCAAAGCTAACTTCGTAAGCATAATCTAAGCAATGCGGACATTGCTGGCTTTTGCATTATCTAGGCTTTGCTTTAGCAAAGCTGACTTTATAATCACTCTCTGAGCTCGAACCAGCTTTATTTCCCCAGACAAAACTGTGAAAAAATCTGGTCGATCAGCGACTCACCGGCAGAATCGCCGATAATCTCTCCCAACTGCTCCCAGGCATTGCGGATATCAATCTGCACCAAATCAATGGGCACCATCGCTTGGGCCGCATTGAGGGCTTCCTCCAAGGAAAGCAAAGTACGCTTCAACAAGTGAATATGCCGGACATTACTGACATAAGTCATATCGCCGGCTTCCACCGATCCGGAAAAGAACAACGCTGAAATCGCCTGTTCCAGCCGGTCGAGTCCCTGCTCCTCTTGTACAGAAAGCAATATAATCCGTTGTTCCTGGTACATCTCCTTAATGGCAGCCAGCTCCAATTGGAGCGGCAGATCCGTCTTATTAACCAGCACCAATGTCTGCTTGTCCCGCAGTTGGCTGAGCAGCTTCCGGTCATCCTCCTGCAGTTGTTCGGCGCCGTTAACAACGAGCAGCACCAAATCGGCGTCCTCCAAAGCCTCGCGGGAACGGGAAACGCCGATCTGTTCCACAATATCCGTGGTTTCCCGGATGCCCGCCGTATCAAGCAGCTTCAGAGGGATGCCGTTAACCGTCACATATTCCTCAATCACATCCCGCGTCGTTCCCGGTATTTCCGTAACAATCGCCTTGTTTTCCCGTGCGAGGGCATTAAGCAGACTGGACTTCCCCACATTGGGACGTCCCACAATCGCCGTAACCAGTCCCTCCCGCAGTATCTTCCCCTGCTCCGCCGAACGAAGCAAGGCCTCTATCTCCGTCAATGCTGCCTTTGTCTCCGTCTGAATATGGGCACTGGTCAATTCCTCAACATCATGCTCGGGATAATCAATATTAACCTCAATATGAGCCATTAACTCTAATAAACGGGACCTAAGTCCCCTAATCCGCTTGGATAAGGAGCCTTCCATCTGCTTCAGGGCAATCCTGGAGGCACGATCCGACTTGGAACGGATCAGATCCATGACCGCTTCAGCCTGCGTCAGATCAATCCGCCCGTTCAAGAAGGCGCGTTTGGTGAATTCGCCAGGCTCAGCCAAGCGGGCGCCGGATGCCAACACCAGCTCCAGCACTCTGCGGACAGCAACCAACCCGCCATGGCAGCTGATCTCCACTACATCCTCCATCGTAAAGGAGCGGGGCGCAAGCATAACTGTAACCAGCACCTCTTCCACTCTCTCACCTGATGCCCGATCGACAATATGGCCGTATTGTACCGTATGGGTGGAAACCTGAGACAGCTTTATTTTGGAATGAAGGATGGCCTCAGCCGTCTGAACCGCCTGTTCCCCGCTTATGCGGATCACCGCGATTCCCCCTTCTCCCAAAGGTGTGGAAATAGCCGCAATGGTATCCTTTATCATCCTCTTGAGCTCCTCCACTTATCATTGTTCATTAGCAAAAAACGCAATGACTTCGCCAACTGCCGGAAGTCATTGCGCGGATTGATTAACGGAGGGAAATAACAACACGCCGGTTCGGCTCGTCTCCCTTGCTGTAAGTACGGACAGATGGATGATCCTGCAGCTGGAAATGAATAACCTTGCGGTCTGCAGGAGACATAGGCTCCAGCACCACATCCTTCTTGGTCCGAACCACCCGGGTAGCCAATCTGGCCGACAGCTCCTCCAGTGTCTTTCTGCGGCGTTCCCGGAACTGCTCTGCATCCAGAATAATACGGATATGTTTGTCCGAATAACGGTTGGCAACAATATTGACCAGATACTGCAAGGAGTCCAAGGTCTGGCCGCGGCGGCCAATTAGGATTCCCAGCTCTCCTCCAGTCACATTAAGCAAAATTCCATCCCGGTCATCCTTGCGTTCAATAGAGGCATTCACCTTCATTGTGGAGAAAACCTCATCCAGGAAAGCCACCGCTTCTTCAACAGCATCGGGAATCAGCTCCAGCCGAACCTGAGCATCCTTCGCACCGAACAGACCAAATAACCCCTTGGCGGCTTGCACAAGCACTTCAACCTTCACACGACTTTCGGGAACGTTCCATTGCGACAGTCCAAGCTTTACTGCCTCTTCTACCGTTTTACCCGTGACTATAAGCGTCTTCGTCGTCATCAATGGCCACCTCTACTTTTTAGATGGACGATAAATGAAATAGGTCTGAGCGATGGAGAATGTGTTGCTGTATACCCAATATAGCGGCAATGCAGATGCAAAAGACATGGACATCACGAAAATCATAACCGGCATCACGTACAACAGCATCGCCATTGCGGAATTTTGTTGCGGGTTAGGCTGCATGGCCATGGTAACCTTTTGTTGAACAAACGTTGTAATCGCAGCAAGAATCGGCAAAATATAATAAGGGTCCTTCTCCGACAGCTGCAGCCATAGGAACGAATGATCCTTGATGTAAGGGTTGTACATAATGGCATTATAAAGCGCAATCAGAATCGGCATCTGAATCAGGATCGGGAAGCACCCGGCAAGAGGATTAACACCATGCTTCTGGAACAGCAGCATCGTTTCTTCCTGTTGCTTCTTCGGGTCATCCTTATACTTCTTCTTCAGCTTCTCCATTTCCGGCTGAATCGCTTGCATCGCCTTGGAGCTCTTATACTGGCGAAGAGTAAGCGGCAACACAATAAATCGGATAATGATGGTTACAATCAGGATTGAAAGTCCGTATTCTCCCCACAGAAGGTTAGCGAACCAATCCAGCGTATCCGACAGCGGACCTACAAAAAACTTGGTCCAAATTCCGGTGCGTTCCTGCGTCAAGTCACTAGGTTTACCACACGCAGCCAAGAGAAAAACAATCAGCCCCAAGGGCCACAGCTTTTGCAAACGACGAATCAACACACAGTTCCTCCTTATGGTTGCAACAAAAGCAGCCGGTATCCAGTCATGCCCAAATTAAATATATCATATCTCATCCACGAAAGAAAACATGACGGATAAGATGTTATTTCTTTACGAGAATATCAGCCCGTTTCAGAACATGGAGCACGCTTTTTTCCAATTCGGCATATTCCATTTCCACCGCGGGCTTGCGCACAATCAGAATCATATCTTTTCTTGGGAGCAGCTTGTCTGCATTCAACCGGACAATTTCCTTGATCATTCGGCGCATCCGGTTGCGGACTACCGCATTGCCTACCTTCTTGCTGACGGATATACCCAGCCGGAAGCCGGCGCCCTCAGCAGATTGGGGACGGTTTAACACATATACGACAAGCTGGTGATTGGCGGACGATTTCCCATGCCGGTACACTTTATTGAAGTCCTCGCGCCGGGTCAACCGGTTCTCTCTCTGCACAAACAACAACCGCCCTTATCGCTCAATAATAAAATAGTCTTTCCACATGTCCCTCTGATCAACCCTGATCCTAAGCAAAATGACAAAAAAAGCCCCACTGCTAGTGAAGCCCTGCCTTCGAAACTTCCCGAATTATGCCACAGAGGTTCCAAAAACCTGAAATCATGCACAAGCAAGAGAAATGCCTGACGGCGTCTTGCAATCGTGCGCTTGCCGAGAAATCGATACAATCATCCGCACATGAACTTCCGAGATTTCAAAAAAAGACCACACAGTTGTGGTCTTTATTCTTAAGCAGACAATACTTTTCTGCCTTTTTGGCGGCGGGCTGCCAATACCTTGCGGCCATTCTTCGTGCTCATACGCTTGCGAAAGCCATGCACCTTGCTGCGCTTGCTAACGTTCGGATTGAACGATGGTTTCATCTCTTGCACCTCCTTGAGGACTTCCAAAAATACCTTTCAATATTAAATCACTTCTGACGCGGAAAGTCAACCAAAACACGCATGAAATCTGAGGTAAAAATAGCCTGTGTATAGTTCGCCGGCGGAAAAGTGAGATGCTGTCGATTCGTAAACAATTTATTAACAATATGTAGTATGGTGGATAATTTTTTTGCACAAGGGGTAGAGATTGTGGATAAATCTCAGGTTTTCATTGAAAACCCAGGGCTGTTTTGATATATTAATATTGTTTTCGGTTGTGGATATTTCGAATTTCCTGTTAGTTTATACACAGCCTGTGGATAATAATGTGCACAACATTCCTTTTTCGGGATAACTGTCCGATTCATTCTCTTAATGATGTGGATATTCGACACCATGCTCTTTGAAACGACATTCAGCCGGCTGTATAAGCAGCTTCAGCTTTTCATTGATTAAGGAGTGAACCGCTTGTGGATAGCCATGCCAACGAATTGTGGCACCAGATTCTGTCCGTCATTCAAACCAAGGTGAGCAAGCCCAGCTTCGATACATGGCTCAAATCCACCAAAGCTACTGTATTCAGCGAATCCTCGCTCATGATCTGCGCACCAAACAACTTTGCCAAAGAGTGGCTGGAATCGCGTTACGCTAGGATGATCAGTTCCACAGTTGCCGAGACGCTGGGCAGGCAAGTCCTGGTTCAATTTACCATAGACGATCTTCCTCCCCCGGCAGCCGTTCAGGCAGTCCCCGCGGCTGCGCCGGCCAAGGCTGCCGTCAATTTGCACGAGGATTCCTTTTCCCTAAATCCCAAATATACCTTTGACACCTTCGTCATCGGCAGCGGCAACCGGTTTGCCCATGCCGCATCACTCGCAGTAGCCGAAGCCCCCGCCAAAGCCTACAATCCGCTTTTTCTGTACGGCGGTGTGGGATTGGGCAAAACCCACCTGATGCATGCCATTGGCCATTATGTATTGGAGCACAATCCGTCCGCTAAAGTGCTGTATATTTCTTCCGAGAAATTCACCAATGAATTTATCAATGCGGTGCGTGATAATGTAGGCGAGAGCTTCCGCAATAAGTACCGCAAAATCGACGTTCTTCTCATCGATGATATCCAGTTTCTTGCCGGCAAGGAAGGCACCCAGGAGGAATTCTTCCACACCTTCAACGCCTTGCACGAAGAAAGCAAGCAGATTATTATTTCATCCGACCGTCCGCCCAAGGAAATCCCTACGTTGGAAGACCGCCTTCGCTCCCGTTTTGAATGGGGATTGATCACCGATATCCAGCCGCCTGATCTGGAGACCCGAATCGCGATTTTGCGCAAAAAAGCCAGAGCCGAAAACCTGGATATCCCCAATGAAGCCATGGTGTATATAGCCAATCAGATCGATACGAACATCCGTGAGCTGGAAGGTGCACTGATCCGGGTTGTAGCCTATTCCTCCCTGATCAATGAGGATGTATCCGCCCACTTGGCGGCAGAGGCGCTCAAGGATATTATCCCGAGCAGCCGCCCCAAGGTCATTACTATCCATGATATCCAACAGCGGGTGGGCGAGTTCTACGGGATGAAGGTGGAGGATTTCAAGGCGCGCAAGCGAACCAAGGCTGTTGCATTCCCGCGGCAGGTGGCCATGTACCTGTCCCGTGAGCTGACCGAATACTCCCTTCCGAAGATCGGTGAAGCATTCGGAGGCCGTGACCATACGACAGTCATCCATGCCCATGAGAAAATCTCCTCGTCGCTTAAAACCGACCAGGAGTTGAGCAAGGTTATCCGCAATCTGACCGAAAAAATAAAAAATCCCGGTTAATAACCGATACGCCTATACACAAACTATTCACATGTGGATAGGCTTTTGTTTTCTGGCTTTTATTCACATATCCACATATCCACGGTCCCTACTACTTATACGACTTTAAAGATATAATAAATATAGATATGAAACCTGTCGCCAATTCGGATCTGTGGCCTTGCCTGATCCTGCCTGAACGGGGCAGCCGATAGACGCTGTTCACTGTTATCCCAATCCATTCTATTCACGCAAGTCATATTTCAGAACTACAGGAGTGACGTTATGAAGCTGACGGTAGCCAAAGATTATTTCAACGAATCCATTCAGCATGTATCCAAAGCCATTTCCAGCCGCACCACCCTCCCCATTCTTAGCGGGATCAAGATCGATGCCAGCTTCTCCGGTGTTACGCTGACTGCAAGTGATACGGATATTTCGATTAAATCTTTCATTCCGGCTGAGCACAACCAGAAGCAGATCATCAATCTGGAACAGAAAGGAAGCGTCGTGCTTCCTGCCAAATTTCTGGCGGAAATCATCAAGAAACTTCCGTCGGACATCATTGAGATTGAAGTAAGCCCGCATTTCCAAACGATCATCCGTTCCGGCAGCTCAGAAATCCAGATGGTGGGGCTGGATCCGGAGGAATACCCCCTCCTTCCGGATATTGAAGAACGCAAAACCATAACCTTGGCCAGCGACCTGCTTAAGACCATGATCAGACAAACCGCCTTTGCCGTTTCCGCCAATGAGGCTACCCCCGTGTTGACGGGCGTATTATGGGTACTGGGTGACCAGTTCCTGAAGCTGATCGGCTGTGACCGTCACCGTCTAGCCCAGCGGGAAACCAGAATGGAGACGGAACCGGATGCCCAATTCAGCAACATCGTTATTTCCGGTAAAACCCTCTATGAATTGAATAAAATATTGCCTGACGGCAATTCCTTGGTAAATATCGTCGTTTCCGACAATCAAGTGCTGTTCAAAATGGACCGGATTCTGTTCTACTCCCGGATCCTGGACGGAACTTATCCAGATACCAGCAAACTGATTCCCCGTTCTTTCCAGACCGAGATGGTGGTCAACACCAGAGAGCTTGTAGAGGCTATCGACCGGGCGTATCTCTTGTCCAGAGAAGAGAAAACCAATATTGTCAAAATGGTCATGATTGACCAAAGCACCGTCGAGATCAGCTCCAGCTCTTCCGAGCTTGGCAAAGTGACGGAACTGATTCCGGTCAACAGCCTGACAGGCGAGCTGCTTAAAATATCGTTTAATTCCAAGTACATGCTTGATGCTCTGAAGGTTGTGGACAGCGAGCAGATCCGCATCGGCTTCACCGGCTCCATGAGCCCCATCATTATCCGGCCGGAGGATGGTACGCCGATTCTGCAGCTGATTCTCCCCTACCGCACCACCAATTAAGCAGGGGCAAGCCAGCCGGCGCCTGTGTGTATGAGAGTTAAGAGACTGCGATGAAATAAAATACCGCTAATTTCCTTGCAGCTCCTAAGGAGAGAATTTAATGACAATTGTTCCAATTCATGGGGAGTACATAACCCTTGGTCAATTCTTGAAAATTACCGATATCATCTCCTCCGGCGGACAAGCCAAGAGCTATCTTGCCGATGCGGTTATCCATGTGAACGGTGAGCCCGACAACCGGCGCGGACGCAAGCTGTACCCCGGAGACAAAGTACGGGTTCTTCATGCGGGGGAATTTCTGATTGAAGCGGAGCCGGGCTAATGTTTCTGCAGAAGCTGTCTCTAGCGCATTACCGCAATTACCAGCATGTCGAACTGGCCACTGCGGGAACGGTCAATGTGTTCGTAGGTCCTAACGCCCAGGGAAAAACCAATCTGCTGGAATCCATCTTCGTGCTCGCACTGACCAAATCCCACCGGACCCATCAAGATAGGGAACTGATCGGCTGGGATCAGGAGCAGGCGGTTATCTATGGCGAGGTGGATAAAAAATACGGCCCTTGCAAGCTGCAGCTGCAGATATCCCCGCAGGGCAAGAAGGCCCGGATCAATGGGCTGGAGCAGAAGAAGCTCAGCGGTTTTATCGGAGCCATAAACGTGGTGATGTTTGCACCGGAAGATCTTGAAATCGTCAAAGGCGCCCCTGGCGTCCGGAGACGATTTCTTGACATGGAGATCGGGCAGGTTCATCCCGGCTATCTGCATGATATTACCCAATACCAGAAGGTGCTGATCCAGCGCAATAATTACTTAAAACAAAACGGCGGTCCCGGTGCCGCCAGGCATTCGGGTATGCTTGATGTATGGAACGAACAATTAGCGGGCTTTGGTGTTAAAATTATGAAAAAACGTCAAAGCTTTATAGAGAAGCTGGAACGGTGGGCTAAAACGATTCATTCGGGTATTACCGGGGGACAGGAAACGCTTCAAATTGTCTATAAGCCCAGCTTTGGAGGGCTTGCAGAGCAAGATGAACCTATCCTATTCCAGCAATTTATGATAAAGTTATCTGAGATGCGCGATCAGGAGCTCCGCCGGGGGACTACATTGGCCGGCCCTCACCGGGACGATATGCTTTTTTATATAAACGGCAAGGAAGCCCAGACTTACGGTTCGCAAGGGCAGCAGCGGACAACAGCGCTGTCGGTGAAGCTGGCCGAACTGGAGCTCATGAATGATGAGGTAGGCGAATACCCCCTTCTGCTTCTGGACGATGTCCTGTCGGAGCTGGACCGCAGCAGGCAGACCCAATTGATCGAGACTATCCAGGACAAGGTGCAAGTATTTATTACCACCACCGGGATGGAGAGCGTGGATCTGGCCAGAATCAAGAATCTGAATGTGTTTCAGGTGCAAGAAGGCCGTATATGGATATAAGCACAGGAGGCGGGCAAGAGTGTTCATTCATCTGGGCGGCGAGAAGATTATCCGGACCTCGGAGCTTGTGGGAATCTTTGATTTATCCATCGAGAAGACATCCAAAGTGACCAAACAATTCACCTCCCGGGCCGAAAAGGACAAGATCGTCGAGGTGATCGGCGAGGAAGAATGCAAGTCTCTGGTCGTCACGCTGGATAAGGTGTATTATTCCCCCATCTCATCCACCACTCTTAAAAAACGAGCTCATCACTTATACGTGAACGGATAACATTTGAACTATGAAAAGTAGGTGAAAGGTCCATGTCAGTGAATCACAACTCGTACGACGAAACCCAGATTCAGGTGCTGGAGGGCTTAGAAGCGGTGCGCAAGCGCCCCGGGATGTATATCGGCTCCACCAGCTCAAGAGGCCTTCACCACCTGGTATGGGAAGTCGTTGACAACAGTATTGACGAGGCGCTGGCCGGTTATTGCGACCGGATTGATGTTACCATTCATCCGGATAACAGCGTTTCGGTCATTGATAATGGCCGCGGAATCCCAGTCGGCGAAGAGAAGAAAACGAAGCGGCCGGCTCTTGAGGTCGTATTGACGGTACTTCATGCCGGCGGAAAGTTCGGCGGAGAAGGATATAAGGTTTCCGGCGGGCTTCACGGTGTGGGTGTTTCCGTCGTCAATGCCCTATCCGAGCATCTGACTGCAACCGTCAAGCTTAAGGGAAAGATATACCGTCAGGAATACAAACGCGGCACTCCCCAATATGACGTAACGGTAATCGGGGAGCTTGAGGATTTGGAGGAGTCCGGAACCACGATTCACTTCAAGCCGGACGCAGAAATCTTCACCGAGACCCTGGAATATGAATTCGATATTCTCCAATCCCGGATCCGGGAGCTGGCCTTCCTGAATAAAGGCATTGAGATCAATCTGATCGATGAACGTACAGGTACCCATAACACGTACAAATATGACGGGGGTATCGTTCAATTTGTCGAATATTTGAACCGCAACCGGGAAGCTCTGCATGAACCACCGATCTATGTAGAGGGAATGAAGGACAATATTCAGGCGGAGATCGCTCTTCAATACAACGACAGCTATACCGAGAATATCTACTCCTTCGCCAATAACATCAATACCCACGAAGGCGGAACCCACGAATCCGGGTTTAAATCGGCCTTGACCAGAGTATTGAACGATTATGCGAGAAAATCCGGGGCCATTAAGGATAGTGACCAGAACTTCTCCGGGGACGATGTCCGGGAAGGTCTGTCCGCGATTATCTCCGTGAAGATACCGGAGCCCCAATTCGAAGGGCAGACCAAGACTAAGCTCGGCAACAGCGAAGTCCGCGGCATTGTGGAATCCCTGTTTGCCGAGAAGCTTCAGGAATTTATGGAAGAGCATCCCTCCATTGCCAGGAAGATCGTGGAGAAGGGGATTCAAGCCTCACGGGCGCGGGAAGCCGCCCGCAAGGCCAGGGAATTGACCCGCCGCAAGAGTGCTCTGGAAGTAAGCTCTTTGCCTGGCAAGCTGGCAGACTGCTCGTCCCGCGACGCGGCTATCAGCGAAGTCTATATCGTGGAAGGCGACTCGGCAGGCGGGTCGGCCAAGCAAGGACGGGACCGGCATTTTCAAGCCATTCTCCCCCTGCGCGGCAAGATCCTGAATGTAGAGAAAGCCCGGCTGGACAAGATCCTCTCCAATGCGGAAATCCGCGCGATCATCACTGCCCTGGGAACAGGAATCAGCGAGGATTTCGATATTGTTAAAGCCCGTTACCACAAAATCATCATCATGACCGATGCCGATGTGGACGGTGCTCATATCCGGACCCTTCTGCTGACCTTTTTCTACCGTTACATGCGTCAACTGGTTGAGCATGGTTACGTCTATATTGCCCAGCCGCCTCTCTATAAGTTGGAGCGCAACAAGGTGATCCGGTACGCCTATAACGATGAGCAGCGGAATCTGATTTTGCAGGAATTCGGCGACGGCTCCAAGGTAAATACCCAGCGGTACAAAGGTTTGGGAGAGATGAACCCCACCCAGCTGTGGGAAACCACGATGGACCCGCAAACCCGGACGCTTCTTCAAGTCAGCATCCAGGATGCCATTGAGGCGGACGCTATCTTTGATACCCTGATGGGAGATAACGTAGAGCCCCGCCGCGACTTTATCCAGGAACATGCCAAGTATGTGAAAAATCTGGATATTTAGTTTTTTATAAGCCATATCCCAGCAATCCACAAACCAGAATTTTTGAAGAGACGGGGACTCCTGTCTCTTTTCTTGCACCATAAGCGATCACCATGGATAACGCCAGCTCGACTGGAGGTTTAAATAAAATGTATATCGATATATTGATATTATCCCAAGTCATACATGGACCGAAGCATGGTTATGAAATTAAGAAAAACGTCGCTTATGTGCTGGGCAAGAGCAATACGATCAACAATAACTATCTGTACCCTGCCTTGAAGCGGTTTGAAGAAATGGGCGTCGTGGAGAAGCGGCTGGAGCTTCAAGAAGGCAAGCCGAACCGGCATATCTATTCCATTACGGAGTTGGGCAAAGAGGTATTCTTCGAATTGCTGCGGGAATTTCCCGAGGAATATGCCCGTATTCCCAATGAAATCTATAACCGGCTGGCCTTTTTTGACCTTCTGGATACGGCTTCCAAGCGGCACATTCTTGAGAGCAGAATGAAGGTTGTAGCGGAAGATCTGGATTATAACAACCAGATGTCGGTTACCTTGAAGAACGAAAGCTTCATGCCCTTTTCCTCCCAACTGTATACGTATACCCGGGGGATGATGGAGCAGGAATATGCCATACTGAAGCAGCTGGAAGAAGATCTGGAGGACGAGGATTGAGGAAGCCGGTTGATTTTTAAGGTTTAAATTGTGCAATAGTTGTGAAAGTAATATAATAGAATTTGATGCAAAAAACGTACCATCTGCAGGAATTATAGGTTTTTCCTCTTACAAAAGTTAACAAACCAATGTCTGCCGCGCATGTCGTTCTCATAAAGCTTAGGGGGTTTACAATGGCTGAAGAATTAAGTTCGCAAATAAAAGAACGGGATATTGGCTCAGAGATGCGTGAATCGTTCATGGATTATGCCATGAGCATCATCGTTAGCCGGGCCCTTCCCGATGTCCGGGATGGCCTGAAGCCGGTGCATCGGAGAATTCTGTATGCGATGTCTGAGCTAGGGATGTCTCCTGATAAGCCCCACAAAAAATCGGCACGGATTGTAGGCGAGGTTATCGGCAAGTATCATCCCCACGGAGATTCTGCCGTATACGAAACCATGGTGCGGATGGCCCAGGATTTTTCTCTGCGTTATATGCTCGTGGACGGACACGGAAATTTCGGCTCCATCGACGGAGATTTTGCTGCGGCTATGCGGTATACGGAAGCCCGTCTGTCCAAAATCGCCATGGAGCTGCTTCGCGATATCAATAAAGAGACCATTGATTTTGTCCCGAACTATGACGGCGAGGAACAGGAACCCGCCGTGCTGCCCTCCCGCTTTCCCCATTTGCTGGTTAACGGGGTATCCGGAATCGCTGTTGGCATGGCGACCAATATTCCGCCCCATAACCTGGGAGAGGTCATTGACGGGCTTCAGCATTTGATCAAATTCCCGGACGCGACTCCTATGGACTTGATGAGCTTCATCAAAGGACCGGACTTCCCCACAGGTGCGTTTATTATGGGACGCGAGGGTATTCGTTCTGCATACAACACGGGGCGCGGCTCGGTAACCATGCGGGCTAAGGTGAATATAGAAGAAGTCAACAATAAGGCGCGGATCATTGTTTACGAGCTTCCCTACCAAGTAAACAAGGCCCGGCTCATTCAGAACATTGCAGAACTGGTGCGGGAGAAGCGGATCGATGGCATTACCGATCTTCGTGATGAATCCGACCGTACCGGCATGCGGATTGTGATTGAGCTGCGCCGTGATGTCAATCCTAATGTGGTCCTCAACAATCTGTACAAGCATACAGCCATGCAGTCCAATTTTGGCATCAATATGCTGGCGTTGGTCAATAATCAGCCTCAGGTGCTCAATCTGAAGGATGCGCTCTTCCACTATCTGGAGCATCAGAAAGTAGTGATCCGCCGCAGGACCGAATATGAGCTGCGCAAGGCGGAAGCCCGGGCCCATATTCTGGAAGGCCTGCGGATTGCCTTGGATCATCTTGATCAGGTGATTGCCCTGATTCGTGCTTCCCGCACGACAGAGGAGGCACGGCAAGGGCTGATCGAGACCTTCGGGCTAAGCCATGATCAGGCCCAGGCCATTCTGGATATGCGTCTGCAGCGTCTGACCGGCTTGGAGCGGGAGAAGATCGAAGAGGAGTACCAGGAGCTCATGAAGAGAATTGCCGAATTAAAGGCGATTCTGGCCGACGAGCAGTTAATTCTTGCTATTATCAGCGAGGAACTGCAAGAAATCCGTGACAAATTCAATGATGAGCGCCGTTCCGAAATTACCATCGGTGAGGAGAGCATTCTGGATGAGGACCTGATTCCTCAGGAGGATGTGATCATCACCATCTCCCATACAGGTTATATCAAGCGCCTGCCTGTGCATACCTATCGCGCTCAGAAGCGTGGCGGTAAAGGCGTAATCGGAATGGAAACCAAGGAATCGGATTTTGTAGAGCATCTGTTTGTCACCAATACCCATGATTACCTGATGTTCTTTACCGACAAGGGAAAAGCCTACCGTCTGAAGGCTTACGAAATCCCTGATCTGAGCCGGACGGCCCGGGGGACGCCCATTATCAACCTGATCCAGATTGAGCAGGGTGAGAAGATCAGTGCGGTTATACCGGTCGAGAATTTTGCCGCGGCTAATCTTAATCTATTTTTTGCCACGGAATTGGGGATTGTCAAAAAAACAGCGCTCGAGGAGTATTCCAATATTCGCAAAGTTGGGCTGATTGCCATTGGTCTGCGTGAGGACGACCGTCTGATCGGCGTTAAACTGACTGACGGCAAACAAGAGATTGTAATGGGTACCAAGGATGGCATGTCCATTCGTTTCCCCGAGCAGGATGTCCGGCCGATGGGCCGTTCCGCAACAGGCGTGAAGGGCATCCAGCTGTCGGATGAGGATGCTGTTATCGATATGGACGTTATCGATCCCGAAAGCAGCGTGTTGATCGTTACCTCCAAGGGCTACGGCAAACGTACACCAGTGGATGACTACCGGACTCAGACCCGGGGAGGCAAGGGAATCAAAACCCTGAATATTACCGGCAAGAATGGTCCAATCGTAGGGCTAAAGGTAGTGAAAGAAGAAGAAGACCTGATGATCATCACCACTCAAGGGACCATCATCCGGATGAGCATGGATGGAGTTTCCCTGATGGGACGCAATACGCAAGGGGTCCGTCTGATCAATATCAAGGAAGACGACGAGGTGTCTACTGTTACCAGAGTACAAAAGAGTGAACCGGAGTCGGAAGCAGGCGAGCTGGAAGAACAGGAATCAGAATAAAGCGGATGCCGCTTATAGCAGCAGGGGATTCTATCCCCTGCTTTTTTGTGTCGTGTTATGGCGTAAAGGTGAAGCATTACAAGGAATTAATCTTTACGAAATGTCCCTTTTCTTCTACAATGAATATGGATAATACTCGATGTCACAGATGGAGGTTCCATATGTCTGTAGTTCCCGTTTCTCAATTGAAAATTAATGACAGAATTAATGAGCCGGTATTTACCAAGCGCGGGAACCTTCTTTTTGATAAGGGCTTGGTGATTAGCCAGCGGGAACTGGATATTCTTCGTGCTTTCTTCATCCCTTCTGTATCCATTGATGGAAAGGGAGAAGGAGTTGAGACTCCCGCCCAAAAAAGTGAAGAAACCGAGGCAGCGGTTTTGCCCGTATCTCCTCTTGCAATGGAATATGAGAATTTGCTTGCCTTTTACAGAAAAGTTATGTTCTCTCTTCGTTCCGGCGGTTCCCTCCCCTTGCTGGAGCTAAGAACCCGGCTGGAAGTTCTTCTGCAGCACATTGATCACTATCATGCTTTGAAATTTTCTCCCCGGTCTATGAATCTGCGGGAGTATCTTCTTCACCATAGCATCTTGGTCGCTTTGACCTCCTACCAATTGGCCAAGTGGTGCGGCCTCCCTCCGAAAGATTGGATTCCAGTGGCACTGGGTGGACTGCTGCATGATATCGGCAATGCCAAAGTGGATGAGAATATTCTCGAGAAAAAAGGCACTCTGACCCAAGCGGAGCAAGAGGAAATCCGTACCCACCCCATTCATGGCTATCAGTTGCTAAAAAATGTGGCGGGACTAAATGAAGGCATTAAGCTGTCGGCCCTCCAGCATCATGAGCGGGAGGATGGTTCCGGCTATCCCATGGCGGTTAAGGGAGAAAAGGTTCATACTTATGCCAAAATAATTGCAGTTGCTGATATTTATCATGCCATGACAAGGGCCCGTCCCTACAGAAAGCCTATTTCTCCCTATCTTGGCTTGGAGCAATTGCAGGCACAATCCTTTGGCAAGCTGAACCCCTCATTTGTGCAGACCTTTATTCAGAAAATGACGGAATTCAGCAATGGTACCTTGGTTCGGCTAAGTAATGGCCAGATTGGCGCCATCGTTTTTTCAGACCGCAGCCAGCCCACCCGGCCGTGGGTGAATGTAGATGGCGGGATTGTTAACTTAACATTAGAACGCGGTTTATATATTCAAGAAGTGATTCATTATTTTGAACCCTGATCCTCTTCATTTTTAAAAACGGGACGCCCTTAACCGAGGAAGTGGTTAGGGCGTCTTTGGTTTTTGAGGCAAAAAAGATCGATCCAAAAAAATTGAAATAATTTGAGATAAAAGATTGACTTTCGTCAATAGTACGTGGTATATTATTTCTCGCCCCTTGAGAAGGAAGCGTGTTCAAGGTCTTCGGACAAGCTGAGAAAAGATTTTTGAAATTTCTCTTGCAATCATGTGGGCAAGTGTGGTATATTAATAAAGTCGCCTCTGAGAGACGACAGTAATTAGCTCCTTGAAAACTGAACAACGAGTAGTAACAAAAACACAGCCAAAGTTTGTTTGAACAAATGAGCTAATCGCTCTACAATAGAGGTTCTTCGGAGCCACTTTTATGGAGAGTTTGATCCTGGCTCAGGACGAACGCTGGCGGCGTGCCTAATACATGCAAGTCGAGCGGATTCATTCCTTCGGGG